>UBTY01000012.1 GCA_900468535.1 Hyphomicrobiales bacterium
ATCGCTGGAAGATCGGCGCTCTGCCGATCGAGATCGTCGGCGTCGTCTCCAATCACTTCGACTACCAGAAGGTGGTCGTCAATCACGACATCCCCTTCCACCACATCAAGGTGACGAAGGAAAACAAGCCGCAGGCGGAAGCGCAGCTGCTCGATCTCGTCGAGCAGACGGGAACGGAACTGGTGGTTCTTGCCCGCTACATGCAGGTTCTGTCGGATGCGATGTGCCGCAAGATGTCCGGCCGGATCATCAACATCCATCACTCGTTCCTGCCGAGCTTCAAGGGCGCCAACCCCTACAAGCAGGCCTACGAGCGGGGCGTGAAGCTGATCGGCGCGACGGCCCACTATGTTACCGCCGACCTCGACGAGGGTCCGATCATCGAGCAGGACACGGCCCGCATCACGCATGCGCAGAGCGCCGAAGACTATGTCTCGATCGGCCGCGATGTCGAAAGCCAGGTGCTGGCACGTGCCATCCATGCCCATATCCACCGCCGCTCCTTCCTGAACGGCAATCGCACCGTCGTCTTCCCGGCAAGCCCGGGTAGCTACGCGTCCGAGCGCATGGGCTGAACCGGACAGGCATCGCTCCCGCGGGCATTCGATCTTGCCGATGGTAAGCATTTGATTATCTGCTTATCGTTGCGAATCGAATCGCGCGGGGGATCGCATGACTGATGAAACGCTTGCTCGGCGTCTTGAGCTTCCGCGTCCTGATGTAACGGCCGCGGAAGCGTCGGATATTCTCCTGTCGCGATACGGCCTGTTAGGCGTCATCACCGAACTCGGAAGCCAGCAGGATCGGAATTATCGGGTCGAAAACGACGATCGCCGTTATGTCCTGAAGATCTGCCATATGGCCTATGAGACGCTGGAGCTCGAGGCGCAGAACGCAGCGATAAGGCACATCGCAGAGCAGGCGGACGCGCCGCGCGTTCCGCAGGTCGTTCCCTCTGCCGACGGCCAGGATATCGTCGCCGTTACCGTGCGCGAGCAGACGTTCCAGGTTCGGCTGCTGGAATATCTGGATGGCGAAGGCCTGACCGGCCACAGCCATCTGCCGGAAACCTCGATTTCAGCACTTGGCGCCGTCTGCGCCCGGCTGGCAAGATCGCTCGCGGACTTCGACCATCCCGGCCTTGATCGCAATCTGCAATGGGATTTGCGCCGGGCAGGTCCGGTCGCGGTCCAGCTCCTGTCCGCGATAACCGACAGCGCGGCACGAGACCGCATCGCCAAGACGATGGTGTCGGCGGTGCGCCGCATACAGCCCTTTGCGCCAGCACTTCGCCTGCAGGCCGTGCATCACGACGTGACCGGCGATAACGTCGTCTGCCATCGCGACGAACAGGGGCGGCCGATCCCTGACGGTGTGATCGATTTCGGCGACATCATTCGCGGCTGGCTGGTCGGCGACCTTGCCGTCACCTGCGCGTCGCTGCTCCATCAGGCGAAAGGAAATCCGCTGAATGTGCTGCCTGCCGTCAGCGCATATCAGGCGATCTATCCACTCAAGGTCGAAGAACTAAGGGCCCTTTGGCCGCTGGTGGTCGCGCGCGCCGTGATCCTAGTCGCGAGCAGCGAGCAGCAGATTTCGATCGATCCTGACAATGACTACGTCCGCACCAACCTCGAATTGGAGCAGCGTATACTGGATACGGCGACTTCGCGGCCGTTCGATCTCATGGAAGCCGCCGTTTTGAAAGCGGCGGGTATCGAGCTTGCCGCGGTCTCGACCGCCGATTGGCGTCCGCTCCTGCCTGAGCTCGACATTGAACAGATCGATTACGTCGACCTCGGCGTCGAGAGCCCCCACTTTGCAGCGGGCAACTGGATGCAGGCGGATATGGATTGGCGCATTCTCGCCCGTTGCGCGGCGAATGCTGGTGCCGCCGCAACGCGCTACGGTGAATACCGTCTTTCGCGCGCCACGCTCCTTTCCAAGGAAACACCAGCCACCTGCGCTCTGCACTCGGATATCTGCTTGCCTGCCGGAATGGCCGTCGCAGCGCCGTTTTCCGGCAGCATCGATTGGCAGAATCACCACCTGACCCTGGTGGGCGAGGGTGTTTCCCTGCATCTCGACGGTCTGGAACTGGATGTCGAAGCCGGAAGCACGGTCCAGGCTGGCGACGTGATGGGCACAGTTTCCGGTGAGGCGTCTTCGCTCGGAGGGCTCCGGGTTCAGCTCTCGACTCTTCAGGGAGGCGACGTGCCGCTGTTCTGCACGGCGTCCGAGGCGTTCGCCTGGTCGGCACTTTGCCCATCTCCGGCCGCCTTGCTGGGCGAGGGTGTCGAAGCACCGAAACCGGCTGCGCCAAGTCTTCTCGCCAAGCGCCAGGCGCATTTCGCAAGGACGCAGAAGCATTATTATGTGGCGCCGCCCGAAATGGAGCGCGGCTGGCGCGAGCATATGTTCGATGTCGAGGGCCGCGCCTATCTCGACATGGTCAACAATGTGAGCATCCTCGGCCACGGGCATCCGCGCCTCGCGGAGGCGGTTAGTGAGCAGTGGCTGAAACTGAACACCAATTCCCGCTTCCATTACGCTGCCGTCGCGGATTTCTCCGAACGGCTCGCATCGGTGGCACCGGAGGGACTGGATACCGTCTTTCTGGTCAACAGTGGTTCAGAGGCCAACGATCTGGCGCTTCGGCTCGCATGGGCCCATACCGGCGCCCGCAATGTGCTGTGCCTGCTGGAGGCCTATCACGGCTGGTCGGTGGCGAGCGACGCCGTTTCGACCTCGATCGCCGACAATCCGCAGGCTCTGACGACAAGGCCTGCCTGGGTGCACCCGGTCGCGGCACCAAACACCTATCGTGGTGCGTTTCGTGGGCCGGATACAGCCGGCGACTACCTTCGGGACGTCCTGGATAACCTCGGAGACATCGAGTCGAGGGGCGAGGGATTGGCCGGCTTCATCGCCGAGCCGGTCTACGGCAATGCCGGTGGCATCGCGCTGCCGGATGGCTATCTCGCAGCCGTCTACGCGCAGGTAAGGGCCAGGGGAGGGGTGTGCATCGCCGACGAGGTCCAGGTTGGCTATGGCCGGTTGGGCCATCACTTCTGGGGCTTCGAGCAGCAAGGCGTCGTGCCCGACATCATCACCATCGCCAAAGGCATGGGAAGCGGCCATCCGCTGGGTGCCGTGATCACGACCCGAGCCATTGCCGATTCGCTCGAGAAGGAAGGCTATTTCTTCTCGTCGACGGGCGGCAGTCCTGTCAGCTCCGTGGTTGGCATGACGGTCCTCGACATCATGGCCGACGAGGAATTACAGCGGAACGCGCGCGAGGTAGGCGACCATCTGAAGAGCCGCCTGGCGGCCCTGATCGATCGCCATCCCCTGATCGGCGCGGTTCACGGCATGGGACTTTATCTCGGAGTCGAATTCGTCCGCGATCGGACGACGCTTGAACCCGCCACCCGCGAAACGGCGGCGATATGCTCTCGCCTGCTCGATCTTGGTGTCATCATGCAGCCGACGGGCGATCACCTGAATGTGTTGAAGATCAAGCCGCCGCTTTGCCTGTCGATGGAAAGCGCCGATTTCTTCGTGGACACCCTGGAAACCGTTCTGACGGAGGGCCTTTGATGGTTTCCGCGCGGCGTTAACCATTTAGGTCATTCTGAGTCTTTCCGATTTTTAATCAAGTACCCCATTGCCGGAATCGGACGCTGTTCCTATGTCTGGCTGCGAGCGACGGAAGCGTCTGTCGTCACACGAATTGCATAAAGACATGGTACACGTCTTCTAGTCAGTTCAGGTGTGGCGGAATGATTTTTTCCCAATCGCCGACATTTTGACACGTTTCGGAATATGTTTCCGACAGACTGTCCGGTATTGTCTACTAATCATGTAGATTAAGAAAGACAGTCATCGCCGGTCCCGGCACGCCGGGGCCAACCGCAAGCACAACGCCAAACGAAAGGAACGAGACATGATGGAAATCGATATTCTTGCCGCGCTTCCGGGGCGTTGCGTGCTTGGAAATGACCGTCCGGGCGCCCTCTCCCGCCCGAACTGTCGAATGTGACCTAAGTCCCCCTCAACGGTTCAAGACAGTCAATTCGCCATCGCCGGCGCATTCAGCGCGGCAGGAGTTCTATGCATGAAAAAAGAAGTTATCGAGTATGCGGGCGTTCCCGTCGGCATCGTCATCCCGGATGAGAACCGGCTCAAGTTTATCGCCGTGAAGTTTCACGTGCACGATCTGGACGAACAGCATTTCAGCTCGCCTGCCGAGGTGAAGCTTGCGATCCATGATCTGATGACGCGCCGCCATCCAAAACCGCTGCATGCCTGAGAAACAGGCCTGCGCCACTCTTAAGAGTTTCGAGATTTAGCGACCGGTCCCGCATATGCAGGGCCGGTCTTGTGTTTTGGGGCCCGTTGGGCTCCTATCGCGCGCTTCCGGCCACATCAAGGATGCTGCGCGTGCTCAATCTTCTGACAGACATCGATGGCGTTTCCGTCGGCCACGCGACCGATCTGCGTCTCGGTTCGGGCGTAACCGCCATCGTCTTCGACAAGCCCGTGGTGGCGTCAGGCGTTGTGCTCGGCGGCGCTCCGGGCGGGCGCGACACCGCGCTCCTTGATCCCTCCATGACGGTCGGTGAAGTCGATGCCTTCGTACTCTCAGGCGGCTCCGCATTCGGTCTCGATGCCGCCGGCGGCGTGCAGGCGGGCTTGCGCGAGGCGGGCAGGGGATTTCCGGTCGGCAATGTGCGCGTGCCGATCGTGCCGCAGGCAATTCTGATGGATCTGCTGAATGGCGGCGACAAGGACTGGGGCACGCATTCTCCATACCGGGATATGGGTTACGATGCGTTTCGCGCTGCCGCTCCGGGAGCCTTCGCGCTCGGAACAGTGGGTGCCGGCACCGGCGCCACGACAGCAACCTTCAAGGGCGGCCTCGGCTCGGCGAGCGCCGAAACGAGCAGCGGGCTTCGCGTCGCCGCGATCGTTGCCGTCAATGCGCTCGGCTCCGCCACTGTTGGCGATGGCCCGCATTTCTGGGCGACCCCATTCGAGCGAAACGGAGAGTTCGGCGGATTGGGCCATCCTCCCGTTATCGAGCAGGGCGATGTCGCGATGCGTCTCAAGGGAATGAACACGACGGCCACGACAATTGGCGCAATCGTCACCGATGCTGTCATCACCAAGGCCGAGGCACATCGCCTGGCGATCATGGCGCATGACGGGCTTGCGCGTTCCCTGTTGCCGGCGCATCTCCCGCTCGATGGCGATACGGTCTTCGCCGCATCGACAGGCGCCAGACCGTATCGGGGGCTGGGCGATTTTCTCGAGCTCTGCCATCTCGCCACTCTGGTCATGGCCCGCGCCATTGCACGCGGCGTCTATGAGGCGACGGCTCTGCCCGTCACGGGCGCGCAGGAAGCCTGGAGCAGCCGCTATCGCAATCTGAAGGGATCGCCTAAATAGGGCGGCATTGCCTGCTGGCGGAGAGGGTGAGATGCAGATTCGGGCCTTGATGTATTTCGACGAGCTGGTGCGCACGAATTCCATGCGCCAGGCGGCGGAGAATCTGAATGTGGCGCCGACGGCAATCAGCCGGCAGATCGAGAATCTGGAATATCATTTCGGGGCTCCGCTGGTGGAGCGCAGCGCGCGCGGTGTGAAGCTGACCGCAGCCGGCGAGTTGCTTGCCGCTCGCGCCGGCCGCACCTTGCGGGAGCTCGATCATGTCGGACAGCTGATAGAGGATCTAAAGGGCCTGCAGCGCGGGCGCGTCAGCATCTATGCGAACGGTGCCACCGTCGCAAACCTGCTGGCCCCGGCCTTGGCGGAGTTCAGCCTGAAATACCCGAAGCTTCGGTTCGAGGTGACGATCGCAAGCGCTCGGCAGGCGGTAGAGGCGGTCAATGCGGCCGAGGCCGATATCGCGATGATTCTGTTTGCGCCGCCGGTCTCCGGCACGAAGGTCCGTCTTCGCTCGGAAATCCACTATGACCTGATCGTCTCCCCCGAACATGCTGCAGCAGGCAACGGCGAAGCGCATCTCAAGGATATAGCCGACTATGCATTGGCGCTGCCGGATCAGTCTTTCGGATTCCGTCAGGCGCTCGATGCGCTTCTGGAAAAGGCGGGCCTGTCGCCCGAGCCGGTTTTTGTTACCAGTTCCCTGGAGATGCTGAAGGAGCTCGTCCTGAGCGGCGCGGCGGTCACGTTGCTGCCGGCGCTGACTGTGCGACGCGAGATCGAGGCGGGGCAGTTGATCGCGGTGCCGCTCGCGGCAAGAAGCGCCATACGAACGCATGTCGATCTATGTGTGGCACCCGACCGCCAGCTCTCCTTCGCAGCGACCAAGCTGCTCGATTTCATCGAACGCTTCATGCGGGAACGCCAAGGCGGCGAACGCAGGAGCTGATCTTATGCCTTGCGCGATGAACCAAATTCCGGTGTAGCTGTTTCGGCAACACTGAGCACACAATAACGACATTGTGTGTGCACGGGGTCAATGTCACTCTTACCGCAAACGTCCGGCTGCCGAGCGGCCCGAGACAGGGGAACATGATGATCAAGGTTTCATGCGCGCGCCCTGCGCGTCTTGTTCGGCACATCTCTTTGGCGACGGCCTTCGGCTTGGCAACGGCCTTTCTCGGCCTCACACCCGCCGAAGCCGCAAAGACGACTCTGAGCCTCGGCATGACGGTGGAGCCGACAGGCCTTGATCCAACGATCGCCGCGCCTGTGGCGATCGGTCAGGTGACCTGGCAGAACGTCTTCGAGGGTTTGGTCAGCATCGACGAGAGCGGCAAGGTGCAGCCGCAGCTCGCCAAGAGCTGGGAGATCTCGCCCGACGGCCTGACCTACACGTTCAAGCTTCAGACCGGCGTATCGTTTCACGACGGCGAAGCCTTTGACTCGGCCGCGGCGAAGTTCGCCCTCGACCGCGCACGGGGTGCCGACTCGGTCAATCCGCAGAAGCGCTTCTTTGCGTCCATCGCGTCGATCGACACGCCTGATCCGGAAACGCTGATCCTGCATCTCTCCGAGCCGACGGGCAGCCTCCTCTACTGGCTTGGCTGGCCGGCATCGGTGATGGTTGCACCGAACTCGGCAGCCGAGGACAAGACAAAACCGGTTGGCACCGGCCCGTTCAAATTCGTGAACTGGGCCAAAGGCGACAAGGTCGAACTGGAGAAGAACGCGGCCTATTGGAACAAGGCGGTGTCGCCGAAGCTCGACAAGGTGACGTTCCGCTTCATCGCCGATCCTCAGGCCCAGGTTGCAGCATTGAGATCCGGTGACGTCGACGCGATTCCAGAATTCGGCGCGCCGGAGCTGATGAGTTCCTTCACCGACGACGCCAAGTTGGTCACGAAGATCGGCAACACCGAGTTGAAGGTCGTTGCGGGCATGAACAACGCCGCGAAGCCGTTCAGCGACAAGCGTGTGCGGCAGGCGCTGATGATGGCGATCGACCGCAAGACGGTCGTTGATGGCGCCTGGTCGGGCCTTGGAACACCGATCGGCAGCCACTACACGCCGAATGATCCCGGCTATGTCGATCTCACCGAAAAGTTGCCCTACGACCCTGAGAAGGCCAAGGCGCTGCTGGCGGAAGCCGGCTATCCCGACGGCTTTACCTTCACGATCAAGTCTCCGCAGATGGCTTATGCACCCCGCAGCGCACAGGTGATGCAGGCGATGCTGGCAGAGATCGGCGTGACCATGAACATCGAGCCGACTGAATTCCCCGCCAAGTGGGTCCAGGATGTGATGAAGGACCGCAATTTCGAAATGACCATCGTGGCTCATGCCGAACCGATGGACATCGACATCTATGCGCGCGATCCCTACTATTTCAACTACAAGAATCCGGCTTTCAATGCCTTGATGAAAAAGGTTCAGGAAACAACCGATCCGGCTGCGCAGGCGAAGATTTATGGCGAAGCCCAGACCATTCTGGCGGAGGATGTTCCGGCCCTCTATCTTTTCGTCATGCCTAAGCTTGGCGTCTGGGACCGGAAGCTGAAGGGCCTGTGGGAAAATGAGCCGATTCCGTCCAACGTGCTGAGCGGCGTATCCTGGGAAGAGTGAGGCGGATGGACGTCGTGCAAGACAAGCACCCCTCCCCAACCCCTCCCCACAGGGGGGAGGGGCTTTCTTGGCGGTTGCCGCGGATTTTCTCCCCCCTTGTGGGGGAGATGGCCGGCAGGCCAGAGGGGGACTTTGCCATGGTCGCTCCCCGAATCGCGACATGATCGCGCTGCTTTTGCGCCGCCTCGTCGGGCTCGTCGTCACCCTTCTCATCGTCTCGCTGCTGATTTTCGCGGTCATGGATCTTCTTCCCGGCGATCCCGCCTCGATCATGCTCGGCACCTCGGCATCCCCGGAGACACTGGCTGCGCTTCGGCATGACCTTGGTTTGGACCAGCCGTTGATCCTGCGATACGGCCGCTGGCTGGCGGGGGTCTTCATGGGTAACCTCGGGCAGTCCTATACCTACGGCGTGCCGGTTGCCGGATTGATCGTCGAGCGGCTGGCCGTCACTCTGCCGCTGGCGCTGCTGGCAATCGCCCTGTCGATGCTGATTGCCATTCCGCTGGGCGTTCTCGCGGCATCCCGGCGCGGTGGCATTGCCGACGTGATTGCTTCGGTCTTTTCCCAGCTTGGCATCGCGGTTCCGGCTTTCTGGATGGCCCTGTTGCTCATCATCCTGTTTTCGACCACGCTTGGCCTCATGCCGGCCGGAGGTTTCCCCGGGTGGAACAGTGGTTTCTGGCCGGCCTTGCGTGCGCTGCTGATGCCGGCGGTCGCGCTGGCCTTGCCGCAAGCGGCTGTGCTGACGCGGGTGACACGTTCCGCCGTGCTCGAAACACTCCACGAGGATTTCACGCGCACGGCACTGGCAAAGGGGCTGTCGGCCCGAAAGGTCCTGTGGCGGCATTCCGTGCCGAATGCCCTCGTGCCGATCTTCACGATCCTCGGACTGCAGTTCACCTTTCTCGTCGCCGGCGCGGTGCTGGTCGAAAATGTCTTCAACCTGCCCGGCCTCGGCCGTCTCGCCTATCAGGCCCTGTCGCAGCGCGACATCGTCGTCATGCAGGATGTCATCCTGTTCTTCGCGGCACTGGTCATCATCATGAACTTCCTTGTCGATCTCTCCTATTTGGCGATCGATCCGCGGCTGCGAAAGGAGCTCTGAGATGGCGCCGATCGTCTCGACCGAAGCGTCCGTCAGCCGTCGCCGACGCAGATTGAGCCGGCGAACCAACCTCGTGGCCGGTGCCGCAATCGTGGCCTTTCTTGTGCTGGTCGCTGTCGTCTCGCTTCTGTGGACACCGGTACCCCCCGCCAAGATGCAGATCATTCACAAGCTCCAGCCGCCGCTCTCCTTCGGCCTGCTCGGCACCGATCAGTTCGGCCGCGATGTTCTTTCGATGCTGATGGTCGGCTGCTGGAACTCCCTGTCGATTGCCGTTCTGGCGGTCGCCATTGGCGGCACGATCGGTTCGATTGCCGGCATTTCGGCCGCCGCTTTCCGCGGTGCGTTCGAGAGCATGCTGATGCGGATATGCGACGTGATTTTCGCGCTGCCGCCGATCCTGTCGGCGATGATTCTCGGCGCCTTTCTTGGACCGGGACGCTTCACCGCCATCGCGGCCATCGCCACGTTCCTGATTCCCGTCTTCGCCCGCGTCACGCTGGCAAGCGCGCTGCAGGCCTGGAGCCGGGACTACGTGCTTGCTGCCCGTGCCATCGGCAATACTCGCCTCGCGATCTCCGTCCGCCATGTATTGCCGAACATTGCCGGCCAGATCATCGTTCAGGCGACAATCCAGCTTGGGCTTGCGGTCCTGACCGAAGCCGGGCTCAGTTTCCTCGGTTTGGGTCTTGCGCCTCCGGCACCGACCTGGGGTCGCATGCTCGCAGATGCGCAGACCTATCTCGCGCTGGCGCCGTGGCTGGCAATCCTGCCGGGCTTGGCAATTGCCCTGACTGTCCTGGGATTCAACCTGCTCGGCGACGGGTTGCGGGATCTGCTTGATCCAAGGGAAGCAAGCCGATGACACCGAGCGACGACAGGGGTGCGCAATGAGCGATACGGATCTGACGATCAGCGAATTGAGGCGTCGTTTCGCCAAAAAGAGCCTGTCTCCCCTCGAATACTGGCTTGCGCTTGAAAGGCATATCGATCGCTGGGAGCCGACGATCTGTGCGCTTTACGCCTTCGATCGAGACACCGCCCGCCGTCAGGCGCAGGCCTCGACCGACCGCTGGTGGCGTGGTGAGACCCTGGGTTTGCTCGACGGCATACCGGTGACCTTGAAGGAGCTCATCGCGACGAAGGGGCAGCCTGTCCCGCTCGGAACGAGAGCGACCGAATTGAAGCCGGCAACGGAGGATGCCCCGGTCGCAGCGCGCCTTCGCGAGGACGGCGCCGTCATCTTCGCCAAGACCACGTGCCCTGATTACGGCATGCTGTCGTCTGGGCTGTCGAGCTTTCATCACTTGACCCGCAACCCGTGGGATATCACGCAGAACCCCGGCGGATCGAGTGCGGGCGCATCAGCCGCAGCCGCAGCCGGATATGGTCCGCTGCACATAGGGACTGATATCGGCGGCTCCGTTCGTCTTCCGGCAGGATGGACCGGAATTTTCGGCTTCAAGCCCAGCCACGGGCGCATACCGGTGGATCCCTACTATGTTGGGCGCTGCGCCGGACCAATGACGCGCACGGTTGACGATGCGGCGCTGGCGATGGCTACGCTCTCGCGTCCGGACTGGCGCGACGGCACCAGCCTGCCGCCGAACGACCTGGATTGGACATCGCTGCCTGTTGGTGTCGAGGGCTTGACGATCGGCCTCATGCTGGACGCCAGTTGCGGCCTTGCCGTCGACGATGAAGTCCTTGCGGCCGTCGAGCAGGCAGCGTTTCGCTTCGAGCGGGCGGGCGCGAAGATCGTTCCCGTCGGGCCGGTGCTCAGCCGCCCCATGCTGGATGGTTTGGATGCGTTCTGGCGCTCCCGCTTCTGGGGTGACATTGAGACGCTCGACGAGGAGCGCAGGAAGAGCATCCTTCCCTATATCTACAGCTGGGCGCTCGGCGCAGCCGGGATCAGCGGCGTCGAGGCGGTAAGGGGTTTCAATCAGACGATCGAAATGCGCAAGTCGTGCGGACGGCTGTTCTCGGAAGTGGACGCGGTGCTCTCGCCGACCAACCCGATCGTGTCCTATCCGGCGGACTGGGCTTCGCCGACGAACGACCCCGCCAAACCATTCGAACACATCTGCTTCACGGTGCCCTGGAACATGTCCGAGCAACCGGCCGCTTCCATCAATTGCGGCTTTTCGAAATCCGGCATGCCGATCGGCCTGCAGATCGTCGGGCCACGTTTCGACGACCTGCGCGTTCTCGGTCTTTCGAAGGCGTTCGAAGAGTGGACGGGAGGCGTTACCTCCTGGCCGCAGCCGCCGATCAGCTGATCGGGCGACGGTAGCCGGTAGGCTGTTCGTAGAGCCAGCCGATCCGTTTGATGGCCGCTTCGAAGTTTTCGCGGGCAACGGTCATGGTGTGGCCATTGGCATGGATGATCGTCTCGGGATCTTCCATGGCGGCGACATGCCCCTTCCAGAAGACGAGATCGCCGCGTCGCAGTTCGCCCCGGTCGATAGGTTCGCCCAACCCCGCTGCCTGCATGTCGGTATCACGCGGCGCAGCGCGCCCGGTCATCAGCATCGACAGCTGGATAAGGCCGGAACAGTCGATACCAAGGCCGGAGCGTCCTCCCCAGAGGTAGGGAGTTTCGAGGAAACGGGCAGCGACATCGACGTAATCCTCGCCATGGCCGGTGCCGATGGGTGTCACATGCTTGGCAAAGATCGCCGTGCCGTCCTCGAGCACGGCATAGTGATTGCCGCGTGCTTCGGCCTCGCCGACGATACGAACGCGGCTGCCCATCGATAGAATCGCCGCGTAGGGCTTTCGCAGCTCTGGCTCACGATAGAGAAACGTCCGCTGCACGGTGACGATGTGCGTCGGGGCCTCTCTCTGTTCGGAAAGCGCACTTTCGGGCAGATAGCCGACGTAACCATCCGACGATGCCTTGATCCAGCACCAGCCGTCCGCACGGTCGAAGACGGTCACATCCTCTCCCATCAGCAGTTCCGTATCTATGCCGATGCTGTCATCGGGTCTTGGGCGCAGTCCGACCACCGGGATGGCGATGCGTGCCGGTGTGCCGTCGACGAAACGAGGGGCGTCCACCTGGCCGCGAAGACCGCTCTCCGCGAGATCGGGGCGGTAGGCATGCAGGCGGCGATCAAGAATAGTCATGTCATTCCTCTTACGGCGAAAGGCGCCGACCCTGCTCACGCACCCGGTCGCCGAGCTTTTCCAGATAGAGCGCACCGCCGACCGTTCGTTTGATCACGACATTCCGGCGGTCCCGCTCGTCGCGGATGCGATCCACAAGCCCGAGTTCCCCCATCGTATCCAGCGCTCTGGTGATGACGGGTTTGGTAACGTTGAGCTCTGCGGCCAGCCCACGCACTGTGTGCGGCGGCGGTACCAGATAGATATGCAGCAGGATGGCCATCTGGCGCAATGTCAAATCGCGCCCGTCCATCCGCACCTGATCGAGCGATACGCCGTACCAAAGTCCGAGTGCCTGGGAAGCTGTGAGTTCGATCGGCACGATCCCCCCGAAAAACGTTACGCATGCGTTTCATTTTCGGAGAGAGGAGGCACAAGTGCAATGGGAGCGGCGTCGCCGCCGCTCCGCAAGGTGAATAAAATTTTAACGATGTGCTTACCGCAGGCTCTGGCGAATGTGGTGGTAGAGCGCCCGGATCGCCTGCGCTTCGCCGCCGCCAGGCGAGTGCGGCCGCTCGGAAGGAGCCCATCCGTAGATGTCGAAGTGCGCCCAGCTCTTCGTGTTGCTGACGAAGCGCTTCAGGAACAGCGCGGCGGTGATGGCGCCCGCCATGCCGCCGGCCGGTGCGTTTGTTATGTCCGCGAACTTGCTGCGGATATCCTTTTCATAGCCCGCATAGAGCGGCAACCGCCACAGCGGATCATCCGTTTCGAAGCTTGCTTCCATCAGGTCCTGGGCGAGATCGGCATCGTCGGTGAAGAATGGCGGCAGGTCCGGGCCGAGAGCCACGCGCGCTGCGCCGGTCAAGGTTGCCATGTCGATCAAGAGGTCAGGCGCTTCTTCGTCGGCGTATGACAGGGCGTCGGCGAGGATCAGCCTGCCTTCGGCGTCGGTGTTGTCGATCTGGACCGTCAGACCCTTGCGGCTGCGATAGATGTCGCCCGGGCGGAAGGCGTTCGACGAGATCGAGTTTTCGACAACAGGAACGATCACGCGCAGATCGACTTTCAGCTTCGCGTCCATGATCATCAGCGCGAGGCCCATGACGTTTGCCGCGCCGCCCATATCCTTCTTCATCAGTGCCATGGAGGCGGCAGGCTTGATGTCGAGGCCACCGGTATCGAAGCAGACACCCTTGCCGACGAGGGTAATCTTGCGATGCCCTTTCTTGCCCCAGCGCAGTTCGAGCAGCCGCGGCGCGTCGGCGCTGGCGCGACCGACGGTGTGGACGAGCGGAAAATTCTGCCGCAGATCGTCGCCGCTTACCACGTTGATCTCGGCCTTGTAGTGCGCGGCAAGGCCACGGAACGCGGCCTCGAGCTCGTTCGGGCCCATGTCGTTGGTCGGGATGTTGATCAGGTCGCGCGCAAGAAACACGCCGGCCAGCTGTCGCTTGATATCGGCGCCGTCGGCGTCGCGCGGGATCATCAGCGTGGCGGCCGGGGATTTTTCCGATTTATAGCGATCGAACCGATAGCTGCCGAGACCGAAACCGAGCGACAGGCGGTTGGCGGTCAAGGGAGCGGTTTCGATGTGCCAGTCTCCGGCAGGCAGGGCGCGCGCCAGCTTGCCGGTGATGTAAGGCTGCTCTGACGGATTGGTGCCGAGACCGAAGAGGGCGCCGCCGAGGTGACCTTCGGCGGTGGGGATCAAGAGCAGCGAGCCGCTTTCCGCCTTGTAGCCGGCCTTCTTCGCCCAATCGAGTGCAATCGGATCGATCGTTCCGGTCTCGATATGGGCAGGGGTGACCGCGAAGATCGGCAAGGTCGAGCCACCCTTGGTGTTAAAGGGGGTGGGTCTCTCGATGAACTGATAGGGGGCCATGATTATCCTTCGGGGGCGTCCGGGAATCGCTTTTTAACGGTCTGTTAGGGTTAACAGACTATTGCTGGAGTGAAGATTGCGTCAAAGCCTTTCCCTGTTCCGCTTTGAGGTCCGGCGCCGATATCCGATTTCAGGAAAACGCGATGCCTGCCTTGGCCAACACCCATTTCAAATCCCGCATTTTCCAGGGTACCGCCGCGGTGCTCGCCGTACTCGCCTTGAGCGGCTGCAACACCACCAAGGACCGAATGACGACCGGTTCAGTGCCGCAGCTGAGCAAACCGGTCGAGACGATGAACGACCAGGAGGTTCGCTCCGCAACGGATCGGGTCGGGCAGGCCTATGAGAAAAACCCGCGCGATCCGGTAAACGGCGTCAACTATGCCAACCTTTTGCGCATGCAGGGCAGGGACGCCCAGGCGCTGGCGGTCATGCAGCAGGTTGCCATCTCCAATCCCGCCGACCGCAATGTTCTGGCGGCTTATGGCAAGGCGCAGGCGGCCGCCGGCCAGCTGCAGCAGGCGCTCGATACGATCGGACGGGCACAGACGCCTGATCGCCCAGACTGGAAGCTGATATCAGCGGAAGGCGCGATCCTCGACCAGCTCGGCCGCTCGACCGAAGCGCGGCAGCGCTATCGCGATGCTCTCGACATCCAGCCGAACGAACCATCCATTCTCTCCAACCTTGGCATGTCCTACGTCCTGACGGGTGACCTGCGCACGGCCGAAACCTATCTTCGCCAGGCTGCGGCGCAGCCATCGGCAGACAGCCGCGTCCGCCAGAACCTCGCGCTTGCCGTCGGTTTGCAGGGACGCTTCCCGGAAGCCGAGCAGATCGCACGGCGCGAACTCACGCAGCAACAGGCCGAGGCGAATGTCGCCTATCTGCGGGGCATGCTTTCGCAGCGCAATTCCTGGCAGAAACTTGCGTCGAAGGATGCCAGCGAAAGCACCGGCACCAACTGAGGCCTCAACGGCCGCTGACGCCTGAAACGACGAGTTCCAATCCCAGGCCCGCCATGACCGCGCCAGCCGTACGGTCGATCCACGCCTTCGCGGCGAGGTAGATCTGCCGTGGATGGTGTGCGGAGAAGGCCAGCGCCACGATCGAATACCATCCGGCTTCCACTGCAAATACACCGACGGGAAGGGCGAGCATCAGCCCGACAGGCACGGTCTTCGGAAGCAGCGCGGCGAAAATGCCGGCGTAAACCACGATAGTCTTCGGGTTGCTGATCTGCGTCAGCAGCGCGGTCATGAAGCTACGGCCGGGTGCGGGTTTCAGGGCCGCGGTCTCGCCGATGTCGAGCGGCTTGCTCGCGCCGCGCCAGATATTCAGGGCGATCCACGCAAGATAGGTTCCGCCGGCGATTTTGAGCCCGATGTAGAGCCATTCGAACTGCGAGAGCAGCGCCGTCAGGCCCGCCAGGGCGAGAATACTGAAGAAGGCGCCCCCGATCCCCATCCCCAAGGCGGCCGCAAGGCCGTCCACACGCGAGCGGGACACGGCGATCCGCGACACCATGACGAAGCTCGGACCAGGGCTCATGGCGCCGATCGACAAGGCGGCAATGATGCTGAGAAAAACGCTTGCGGAAGACATCGGCAACTCCGGGATAGTGCGACGAGACAGCATCAGTGCGTCTCACACTTCACCCCTGTTGTCGATGCTTGTGCGAGCGTCGCGCGCGCGTCCGTCCGACTAGAACTTGTCCGAAACCTGGATCCCGGCCGGCCCGAGAATAACCGCGACGAGAACGGGCAGGAAGAACAGGATCATCGGCACCGTAAGCTTCGGCGGCAGGGCCGCAGCCTTCTTTTCCGCTTCGTTCATGCGTTCGTCACGACCTTCTTGTGCCAGCACGCGCAAGGCCTGCGAGACGGGCGTACCGTAGCGATCGGCCTGGATCAGCGCCTGCACAACCGACTGGACAATCGGAATCTGCGTGCGGGTGCCAAGGTTTTCCAGCGCCTGGCGGCGGTCCGGCAGGAATGACAGTTCAGCGGTGGTCAGCACCATTTCTTCGGCGAGCGGCGGCGAAGCCTCGCCCAGTTCTTCCGAGACGCGCCGCATGGCGGCCTCGATCGAGATACCGGATTCGACGCAGATCAGCATCAGATCAAGCGCATCGGGCCATGCGCGCTTGATCGAATGCTGTCGCTTTTTCATCTTGTTGGAGATGAAGATATTCGGAGCATAGAAGCCGAGATAGGCGAAGCAGAGCGTCGCGAGAAAGCGGATGGGCGTCGGCTTGTCGGCCAGGTGGTCGAGACCGAAGATCCAGAAGACCGCGACTCCGAAAAACACGAACGGCAGCAGAAAGCGCGCGACCAGGAAGGTGTTCAGCGCATTCTCCGAGCGATATCCGGCGGCGCGAAGCTTGTTCATGGTATTCTGATCGACCAGGGCCTCACGCAGATTGAAGCGCTCGACGATCTGGCGAACCGAGTGGTTGTTCTGTGTGCGAAGCGATGCCTTGCCGCCTTGCTCGGCATTCATGCGGGCGCGCTCGCGGGCGCGCATCTGCTCGCGCTCGGTCGAGACCTCTTTCATGCGCTTGGCAAGGTCGCCACGCTCGAAGAAGGGGATGGCAAGCGTGTAGAGACTTGCAAATACCGCGACCGCGACGAGCACGGCGATCAGCATGGAGGGGTCGGTCAGTTTGCTGGCGAGATCCGATGACATCGCGCTTCCTCGGCTAGATATCGAAATTGACCATGTTGCGCATGACGAAGATGCCGATCGACATCCACACGCCCGAAACGCCCATGATCAGGTGTCCACGCGGATCCGTGAAAAGGATCATCATGTATGCCGGTGATGTCATGTAGACGAGCAGGGCCACGATGAACGGCAGTGCCCCGATGATGACGGCGGAGGCCTTGGCCTCCATCGACAGCGCCTTCACCTTCGCCTTCATCTTCTTGCGCTCGCGCAGAACCTTCGCAAGGTTCCCGATCGCTTCGGAGAGATTGCCGCCCGCCTGCGACTGGATGGCGATCACGATGGCGAAGAAGCTGACTTCCTGAAGCGGCATGTGATTGGCCATGCGTCCGCATGCATCGGGCACGCTGAGCCCGACCTGCTGCGATTCGACAACCCGCCGAAATTCGCCTCGCACCGGCTCCTTGCCCTCGCTGGCGATCAGCCGGATGGCGTCGTTGAGCGGAAGGCCGGATTTGATCGAGCGCACGATGACGTCGAGCGCGTTTGGAAACTCGTCGAGAAACTTGTTCTGGCGGCGCTTGATGAGGAAACCGAGAATCCAGCGCGGCAGGCCGAGGCCGGCAACGACAGGAATGCCGAGAACGACCATCAAGGGCGCATCAGCAAGAAAGGCCACGAACATCAGGACGAGACCGAAGATCGCGCTGAACATGTAGAAACGGCCCGGGGTTACCGCGAGGCCGGCCTGCGTCAGCCTGGATTTCAGCGTCAGTTTCTTCTTGGCGTTTTCCTGTTGGCGCTTCTCGAGTTCTTTCAGGTTGTCCTGAACAGACTTGCGCCGTTTCGACATTTCCTGCACGCGGTCGCGCGCCGCCTTGACGTTGGCGCGATCGGCATCCGCCGACGTTACGCGGCTGACGCGGTTGGCAGCCTTCTTTTCGGTCTCCATTCTCGAAAACAGAAACGCATAGCAGACACCTCCCGCTGCGACGGCGGCGAGAAGGATGATTGCAAGCACTGTCGGATCGAGACCGAACATTTCACTAATCCTTCGACTTTTCTTCCATTTCGTCGAGCGCGGCCGCGAGGCGCTTTTCCTCGTTGAAATAGCGCGCGCGATCCCAGAAATGTGGCTTGCCGATACCGGTCGACTTGTGACGGCCGATCAGCCGTCCGCCGGCATCTTCGCCTTCGATCTCATAGCGCATGAGATCCTGGGTGATGATCACGTCGCCTTCCATGCCGATCACCTCGGTGATCTGCGTGATGCGGCGCGAACCGTCACGGAGACGGGCGGCCTGGATGATCACGTCGACCGATCCCGCGATGATTTCGCGCACGGTCTTGGCGGGCAGGGTGAAACCGCCCATCGCGATCATCGATTCGATACGGCTGAGGCATTCGCGCGGCGAGTTCGAGTGGATCGTCCCCATCGAGCCGTCGTGACCGGTGTTCATCGCCTGCAGCAGGTCGAAGACCTCGGGTCCGCGCACTTCGCCGACGATGATGCGTTCCGGGCGCATACGCAGGCAGTTCTTCACGAGGTCGCGCATCGTGATCTCGCCTTCGCCTTCGATATTCGGCGGTCGGGTTTCAAGGCGCACGACATGCGGCTGCTGCAGCTGCAGTTCGGCCGTGTCTTCGCAGGTGATGACGCGCTCGTCGGTATCGATATATCTGGTCAGGCAGTTGAGAAGCGTCGTCTTGCCGGAACCGGTACCGCCCGAAATGACGACATTGCAGCGGACGCGGCCGATGATCTGCAGCAGCGTCGCGCCCTCGGCGGTGATCGCGCCGAAGCGTACCAGCTGCTCAAGAGTCAGCTTGTCCTTCTTGAACTTACGGATGGTGAGCGCAGGGCCGTCGATCGCAAGCGGCGGCGCGATGACGTTGACACGCGAGCCGTCGGGGAGACGAGCGTCGCAGATCGGGCTTGATTCATCGACGCGTCGGCCAACCTGGCTGACGATGCGCTGGCAGATCGAGAGCAGCTGCGAATTGTCGCGGAACCGGATCTCGGACTCGATGGTCTTGCCGCCGACTTCGATGAAGGTCTGGCCGGCGCCGTTGACCATGATGTCGGCGATATCGTCACGCGCGAGCAACGGTTCCAGCGGGCCGTAGCCGAGAACGTCGTTGCAGATGTCCTCGAGCAGCTCTTCCTGCTCGGAGATCGACATCGCGAAGTTCTTGATCGTGATGATGTCGTTGACGATGTCGCGAATTTCCTCGCGCGCGCTTTCTCCGTCGAGCTTGGCGAGCTGGGAAAGATCGATCGTGTCGATCAGCGCCGAGAAGACCTGCGCCTTCGTATCGTAATATTCATCCGTGCGGGCGGGGCGCTTGCGCTGCGGTGTCTGCATCGGGGGAGGCGCGACCTGCTGGCGCGTGGGCTCGCGCTGAGGCTCGGCAAGAATTGCCGGCCCCGATGACGATGGCGTTGCAACAGGCGCAGGGGGCGCGATCGTGCCCCCTGTCTTGCCAAAACCCTCGTTTCCGCGTTTTCCGAACATAAACTATTCCAATCCGCTCATTTGCGCTTCAGCAGACCGAGAAGACCGCTCTTCTTTGCCTTCTTGACCGCGATACGGCCGGTCACGATGTGCGCCAGTTGCGAGAAGGTCTCCGCCGTCGGCGATTTCGCATCCATCTCCGATATCATCCGGCCGCTGTTGGCGGCCGTGCCGAAGAGGTTGATGTCGAAGGGGATGATCGCAATCGGATCGGTCTCCAGCGGCTCGCAGAAGTCGGATGGCGTGATCTCCGGACGCTTCGGCATGCCCACCTGGTTCAGGATGAGGTGGGGCGGCTTGTCGTTCGGCCGCATCTTGCGCAGCGCATCCATCATGTTCTTGGTGTTGCGCAGGTTTGCGAGATCCGGGGACGCGCAGATGACGACCTCGTCGACGCTGCCGAGGACCGAGCGTGTCCATTCCGACCATGCGTGCGGGACATCGAGAACGGTCACCGGCGCGCTGCGCTGCAGGACATCCAGAACCGGCTGGAAAGCCTGCCCCTCGAAGTCATAAGAGCGGTCGAGGATGGACGGCGCTGCGAGCAGCGAAAGATGCTCTGAGCATTTCGTCAGCAGACGGTCGAGAAAGACTTCGTCGAGGCGCTCCGGCGCATAGACCGCTTCGGCAATCCCCTGCGTCGGATCCTGGTCGAAGTCGATGTTCGCCGTGCCATAGGGCAGGTCGAGGTCGGCAAGGATAGTTTCGGTCGAGAACAGGCGCGAGATGCCGAAAGCGCAATTGTGGGCGATGGTCGAGGAGCCGACCCCACCCTTAGCGCCGATGAATGCGATGCTCTTGCCGAGCGGCTCGGCATCGGGATCGATGAAGATCGCCGCCAGCGCCGTCATCAGGTCGGCCATACCGACCGGCTGCACCATGTATTCGGAAATGCCGTTGCGGATGAGCTCGCGGTAGAGCGAGATATCGTTGTGATAGCCGACGATAATGACTTTCGTCGAAGGGTCGCAGACCGAAGCGAGCGGCGCCAGTTCGCTGAGCAGGCTGGCGCTCGTTGCGCGTGTTTCGAGGATAATCAGGTTCGGTGTCGGCGCACCGGCGAACATGTTTGCCGCTGCGGCAATGCCGCCGCTCGTCACCCGCAGGCTGACCTTTGCCATGCGGCGATCGTTGCCGCAGCGTTCCATCGTCCGCTGCAGCTCTTCGCTTTCGCAGAAGGCGTGAATGGAGATGCGTGGCAGCGGTCGCATTCCCTCGAGCTCCGCCATGCGCAGCGCGTCCTCTGCGTGCCGGAGCTCCGCGGTATTCTTGATCTCGTATTCGACCGTGCTCATCGTCAATCCTTACCGATCAAAAGGTGCTCGAGCCGGAGGCCGCGACATCATCGATCGTCGTTGTCGTTTCACGATATTCCTTGATGGCGGCGTTGCGGCGTGTCGCATCGATCGGGGTCATGCCGCGCGGCGCGACCAGATCTTCCGGGTTTGCGACTTGTGCGGCGAGATTGTTCTGCGTCGCGCAACCGAAGTTGTAGTAGTTCTGGTTGCTGAAATCGTTGATCATGTCCTTCGGCCACTGGCCGCACTGCGAGGTCATCGCGGTGGTGCCGACGAAGGTCAGCCGGACAGGGGCGGAATCGCCCGTGGCGCCGGCGCCGTAAGTGCTGTTGACGATCTTCGAGCTTGCTATGCCGCGTGCGGAAAGTTCGGCGCGGATCTGTCCTCGCAGCTGGCGTGCAGCCGCAGCGTTCGGCGAGCCCTCGGGCGTCATCAGATAGACGGGCCCGGTCGCTCTGGAACCGTAGTTCTGGGCGAAGCCGCGGATCATGTCGCGTTGCGCCGTGTTGAGGCGTCGATCCGTCGACGCGACGGGAATGTCGACCGATTGCTCCGCTTCCGTGACGACGATTGGATGCCGCTGGCGGTAGTCGTCAGGAATACCGCCGGTGGTCAGGTCGTCATGAGAAGCGCAGCCCGAGAGAAGGGCGGCGGTGATCGCCGCAAAGGCAACCAGGCCCCTGGATTTTGCGATGCGGGTGGTGCTGTTGCGAGCCATCGAATGATCTCTATCTCTTGTCATTGCTACCGCTCCGCTCATTTGTAGATGAACCCGATCGAGCCGTGGAACTGCGCGTCGGCAACTGGCGTCTGGCGCCCGTAAACCTTGTTCACGCGGTTGAGGAAGAATGCTGCGCCGTCGTTCTCCGGGCTGAAATTGTCGTCCGGACGGTTGAGTTGGTTGCGCGCGACCGGACGCACCAGATAGGGCGTGGCGATGATAACGAGTTCGGTTTCATCGCGTTCGACCGTGCGCTGGCGAAACAGCGTGCCGAGCAGCGGGATCTTGTTGACGCCCGGCGTGCCGTTGGACGTCTGGGCGACGTTGTCGCGGATCAGGCCGGCAAGCGCAATCGAGCCGCCCGACGGAAGCTCGACGGATGTCTCGGCCG
Source organism: Hyphomicrobiales bacterium (assembly GCA_900468535.1). GTDB lineage: Bacteria > Pseudomonadota > Alphaproteobacteria > Rhizobiales > Rhizobiaceae > Rhizobium. The sequence continues at coordinate 21,771 of UBTY01000012.1, forward strand.
CACGACGCTGATACGTGGGTGTCGAGCCGGAAACCGACGGCGCCGGTTCCGACACGTTGGTCTTGATCTGCAGGCTGATGCGGCCCGAGGAAAGCACGACCGGCTTGAAGGCGAGATTGATCCCGTAGTTGTAAGGAACGATCGTGACGTTGCCGTCGTTGTCGGTTGTCGAATAGAGAACCTGACCGCCGGAGTTGAACGTCGCGGCCTGGCCGGAGATCGCCGTCAGTGTCGGTTCGGCCAGAGTCTTGACGACCTTTGCCTGCTCGAGCGCGCTGAGATAGGTCGAGATGTCGTATTTGCCGATCGAGCTCTTGAAGAGCGCCGCCAGACCGCCGCCGACGGTTGCCGTCGCGCTGTCCACGTTCGGAGATCCGAGCTGTGCGACCGACAGGCCCTTCGAGTTGGATACGAGGTTGTCGAAGCCGAGCTGCTTGAGAATCTCGCGACGAACTTCGGCGATCGTCACCTTGAGCGTCACCTGGTCTTCGCCTTCAATCTTCAGGAGATTGATGACCTGCGAGGTCTGCCGGGCTTCGGCGAAGAGGGCGACGGAGCTGTCGCCGCCCTGGCCGCTTGCTGTTTCTGTTCGCGTGGTCGCTTCGCCGCCCTTCAGGAAGACCTGGGCGAGGTCGGCAGCCTGCGCTGCATCCTGCGGCGTGCGCACCGTGCCTGTGAGCACGATGTTGTCGGAGACGATCTCGACGTTGATGTTGGAGTCGGGAATGAAACGGCGCAGATTTGTTTCCAGCCCGGCGACATCGCGCTCGATGGCGATGTCGAGGCTGACGATCTGCTGCCCGTCGGCGCCGAAAATGAAGATGTTGGTCTGTCCGACGGTCTTGCCGAAAAGGTAGATGCGGCGCGACGAACGCGTGACTGCATCCGCCATCGACGGGTCGGAAACGAGAATGTCGTGTGCATCGACAGGCAGATCGACAACGATCGCCTTCTTCAAGCCGAGTTTCAGGCTGCGGTGCGCGCCTGGGCCGGCCTGCGTGATCGTGACCATGCCATCGGAATCCGCAAGTGCCGCGCGCACGCCGAAATCGCCGGGCACGAAGCCAGGCGCCATGCCGGTCACGCCGATTCCGAAGGAGAGGCAGCCTGCCAGCAAAGGCTTTGTGTACCGCTTTGAATTGCCCATTTGCGTTTCCTCTACTCGGCCTTCGCTGTGCCGGTGCTGTCGGTGACAATCGCCCCGGATTTGATGACCTGAACGATCGAGCTGCCGTTGTCGCCGCTCAGCAGATAGTCGGCTGCCGTCGTATCCTGCTCGCGTGCATCCGCAACGGACCGAAGCGCCAGCGAAAGGCGGTCCGCCATCTGTTGCGCGACCGCGAGCACTTTCGTCTGGTCGGGGGTGAGTTCGAGCGTTGCCGTCGTACCGACGACGGACTTCGAGCCGTCGTCCTTTTCCTGGATCTGCTGGTCGATGGCGAGGATGCGCACGTTGCTCAGCACTGTTTCGGTGAGATACTTGTCACCGCTCTTGGCCTTGCGAACCATGATCACGTCGACGCGGTCGTTCGGCAGGATGAAACCGCCCGCACCTGTCGCAACAGAGATTTCGGTCGCGACCGCGCGCTTGCCTGACGGCAGCAGCGACGACATGATCTTGCTGCTGGAATCGGCGATCTTCTCAGCGCGAACCGGTTCGCCTTCGAAGATCGGCAGGCGCACGACGGCGCCCTGCATGTCCTTGATGGCATCCGGCTTTTCCGACTCGGTGATGAAGCCCTGAACGACGCCGCCCTGTGGCCACGGCATCCAGTGTACGGCCTTGTCGTCAAGGCGCGCGCCAACCGGCAGGTTGGCGCTGGAAACCAGCACGTTTACCGTCGGTTCTTTCTCGACAACGGATTGTACCTGGGTAACGACCGATCCGCGCCCGGCAAGGCTCATCGCAAGTATGCCGGCAAGACCGGCAGCCACGACGGCCACTCCAAGTATAAGAATTCGGGCGGGTTTCATTGGTCATTCCCCGGAGATTCGAGATATTCGTCCCGGAGAATGGACCTCAATTGGTGTAATTATAGTTAACGAAAGCCTTCGGATTTAGGTTAATTCTACCTTAATTCCTAGGATTTCAGGGCTTCCAGAGCCGCAAGAAACAGCGGGCTTTGCGGGAAGGCAAGAAAGCCGCCGATCGCGATGGCGATACCGTAGGGGATCTTCTTGGCCGTCAGGATGGAATGGGGAACCGGCAGGCCGGTCGCCAATATGACATCCGAATACATGCGGACGCCAAGGATAAAGAGAGTAACGGCGCCGCCGATGAGGCCGACATAAACAACGAAGGCGACCAGCGAAGGATCGTATCCGAACCAGAGTGCTGCGGCTGTTAACAGTTTCGCATCGCCGCCGCCCATGACGTTCAGCGCAAAGAGCGCGAAGCAGGCGGCAAATACGGCGGCACCGGCAGCGACGTGCATGCCGATGGTGGCCAGCGGCAAGCCCACCATGAAAGCGATCGGGACAAATGCTGCGGCGAGGATGATCGACACCCTGTTCGGGATCGTCATCGTGAGAAGATCAGACAGTGCGGCGATCGCCAGGCACAGCGGGAAAATCAGAAAAATTGCCGCTTCAGTCATAGTCACTCCCCAAGCACTAAAGGCTCACGGTCATTTGCCCGTGAGCCTCTGAGAACAAAATGCGGACCAGTGCTATCAGGTCGGCGTCTTGGCGCTGATCGTGTTCGACAGGCTGTTGAACATAAGGTTCAGTTTGTTGCCGAGAGCGGATGCACCGGTGATCAGTGCTACGGAAATGAGCGCTGCGATCAGGCCGTATTCGATTGCGGTCGCACCGGATTCGTCCTTGATAAAACGGCTTACAAGCTTGGTCATGATAACTCCTAACTCCAGTTGATGTTCAGCACGTCCGCCAACTGTTGCCGTTGATCGGATTGGCCTACCCTAGCGAGTGGCGCTTTCCATCAACTTAAAGAATTGAGTTACCGATGCGTAAATGAGTTCGGCCGTGAAAGTATGGTAAGTGTTGCCTTCGAGCGAAGCTTAAAATTTGAAATTTTGCAGTCTAACGTCTTATTTATACTGACAGAGTTTCTGGAAGCCGCGGCTTTTGGCCGTTTGCTCAGGCTGCCGCCTGTGCTGGAATGCTCCGTGCCAGATGCTTCAAATCGCGCCCCATCAGATGAATTGCGCTCGGTTAAATCTTCGTTCACCATTTTTTTCCATGCTTGCAAGAGGTTCCATTAAGATCGCGAAAGAAAAGTGGATGTCACCGAGCGGCAAAAGGATATTTCTCGCCAGCGTTCTTGCTGTCGCGGGGTTCTCACAAGCCGCTGTCGCGCAGCAGTCGGAAATGCTGCGGGTCTATATGGACCAGGCGCGTGTGCTGAAGCTCGATCGCCCAGTCAGCAAGGTTATCGTCGGCAATGCCAAGGTAGCGGACGCAACGGTCGCCGATCCAAAGACGATCGTACTGACCGGCAGAAGCTTCGGCAGCACCAACCTTGTGCTTCTCGATTCGGACGGCAATGCAATTCTTGACGAGAGCATCCTCGTCTCCATCGACGAAGCAAACACCGTGCGTGTTTTCCGCCAGACGGAACGGACGGTCCTGTCCTGCACGCCGAATTGCGAGCAGCACAGCGCGCCCTCGAACGAAACCTCGGCCGCAGCATCCAACTAAGCTCGTTAAACTTCTGAGCCGCTCTGAAACGAAAAATCAACGCTCGTCGCTTAAGACTGCGCAATCGAAGCTGTTCGGACAAAGACCATGACGGAATTGGATCAGACAGCGGAAGGGGCCGGACGGCGCGGATGCACACGTCGACGGTCAATTGCCGCTTTCGCGCGTTCTCGCGATGGATCGGCAGCGATCGAGTTTGCGCTGCTCGCCATTCCCTATTTCATGATTGTCTTTGCGATCATCGAGACCTTCGTCGCCTTCGCGGGCGAGCAACTCGTTTCCAGCGCCGTCGATACGCTGAGCCGCAAGATGCGAACGGGCCAGATCACGCCTACCAACACCGACCGCACCGCATTTCGCACTGCGCTCTGCAACGAGATCTCGATCCTGATCAAATGCTCGACGACCGAGGCGGCGACGCCTGACAAGCTCTATGTCGACGTCCAGAAGTTCTCGACCTTCGCCTCCATCCCGACCACCATTCCGAGAGTGTCGACGGCGGCTTACGCAGACATCAAGACCTCCTCATTCCAATACACGCCGGGCGGGGCTGGTACGATCAACATGGTCAGGGCCTATTATCGCTGGCAGGTCATGACCGATCTCATCCGACCTTACATCTCCAGGGTACGGCCGACGGACGGCTCAGCGGCCTATTTCCTCATCGTCGCGACTGCGGCTTTCCAGAACGAGCAGTATCCGTGATGGCCCTTCGCAACGCACTTCGGAAATTGAGAGGACTGGCCGGCCGTTTCGCGAGGGATCGCGAGGGCGTCGGCGCAATCGAGTTCGCAATCCTCTTCCCGGTCCTCGTCGTGCTCTATGTCGGCGCGTTCGAGATTACCATCGGGTTGAGCATGAGCAAGCGTGCCGCGCGATCGGCCGCATCGGTTGCCGACGTCATAACCCAGCAGCAGAGCGTCACGAAATCCTGGCTGGCCGATATGCCCTCGGTCGCGAGCGCGATCTTTGCGCCGTATCCGACAACGGGCATGACGCTGAAGATTACCGGCATCACGATCGACTCGTCCGCCAATCCGAAGGTCAAGTGGTCCTGGGCTCAGGACAATTCCGCACCCTATGCCGCAAATTCCGCGGTGACGGTGCCGACGGATCTCAAGAAGGCAAGCAGCTTCCTGGTGCGTGCCGAGATCACCGTGCCGTACCAGCTCTTCCTCTTCGCGTTCGCGCCGAATCTCGTGTCGAACACGAGCACGCTGACGATCAGCCGGACCTACTATTATCGCCAGCGTCAGGGCGATGACGTCGCCTGCAGCGATTGCTGACGGCTCCGCTCCCGGCGAAATTTGCCAAGTCATCAGGACCGATATAAGGCTTGCGTTTCGCAGCCTGCAGACGCCGGGCGCGCTTTGCTATCGGGTGAATCATGCCGCGTGCTTTTCTGTTCGTTCTGGATTCCTTCGGAGTAGGTGGTGCGCCGGATGCAACGGCCTATGGCGACGAGGGAGCCAATACGCTCGGCCATATAGCGGAGTTCTGTGCCGCCGGGGCAGGGGACCGTGAAGGACTGCGCGCTGGTCCGCTACAGCTTCCGAACATGTCGGCGTTGGGGTTGCTGCATCTCGCCAAGGCAGCTTCCGGTCGCTTCCCGGCAGGAATGCCGGTGCCCGAGAAGATCTACGCGACCTACGGCTCCGCCAACGAGGTCTCGCGCGGCAAGGATACGCCGTCAGGCCACTGGGAGATCGCCGGAACGCCGGTGACCTTCGACTGGGGCTATTTTCCCACCGAGGGGGATGCATTCTCGCCCGACTTTCTGGAGTCGCTTTGTCGTGCGGCCGATGTGCCCGGCATTCTCGGCAACTGCCACGCATCGGGGACCGATATCATCTCCCGCTTCGGTGAAGAGCATATACGGACGGGCAAGCCCATCTGCTACACTTCGACGGACTCAGTGTTCCAGGTTGCCGCGCATGAGACGCATTTCGGTCTCGACCGGCTGATGACGTTCTGCGCGATCGCGCGTGCGCTGCTCGACCCGATGAATATCGGACGGGTGATCGCCCGTCCATTCGTCGGCGAACGAGTGGCGAGCTTTGAGCGAACCGGAAATCGTCGCGACTTTTCGGTTCCGCCACCGGAGCCGACGCTGCTCGATCGGCTTGTGAAGGAAGGGCGCAACGTCCACGCCGTCGGCAAGATCGGCGACATCTTTGCCCATCAGGGCGTGTCGCGGGTGATCAAGGCCAACGGTAACCAAGCGCTGATGGATGCGACGCTCCAAGCCATGGATACCGCCGAAGACGGCGATCTGGTCTTCACCAATTTCGTCGATTTCGACATGCTCTACGGCCATCGTCGCGATGTTCCGGGCTACGCGGCAGCTCTTGAGGCATTCGATGCCCGCCTGCCCGAGGTCGGCGGCAAGCTGAAGCCCGGGGACCTCGTCATCCTGACCGCCGATCACGGCTGCGACCCGACATGGCGCGGCACCGATCACACCCGCGAACGGGTGCCCATCATTGCCTATGGCCCGGGCTTGCGCCCCCGCGATATCGGTATCCGCTCGACCTACGCCGACATCGGCGAGACGATCGCCCGGCATCTGCGCATTCCGACCGGCCTGCACGGGAGAAGCTTTCTATGACTGCTCATTTGAAGAAAGTCGAACTGCACTGTCATCTGGAAGGGGCGGCCCCTCCGTCCCTGACGCTGGCCCAGGCCCGCAAATACAACATCGACATCGGCGCCTACCTGAAGGACGCAGCTTATGTCTGGCATGACTTTGCAAGCTTCCTGCAGTGCTACGACAAGATTTCCGAGGTCTATAAGACAGAGGAAGACTATGCCCTGCTGACGGAAACCTATCTCGGCGAGCTCGCTTCGGTTGGTACGATCTATAGCGAATTGATTGTCTCGCCCGATCACGGAAAACGCATCGGCCTTGGCGCCGACGCTTACATCGCCGGTGTTTGCGAAGGCATCCGTCGGGCAGAGGCTGCAAACGGAATCGTGGCCCGGCTGATCGTCACAGGCGAGCGGCATTTCGGCCCCGACAGCGTTGTCGGTGCCGCTGAATATGCCGCGAAGGCACGCAACCCGCTTATTACGGGTTTCAATCTTGCCGGCGAGGAGCGCATGGGCCGCGTCGCGGACTACGCCCAGGCTTTCGATATCGCGCGCGACGCCGGCCTTGGGCTGACCATCCATGCGGGCGAAGTCTGTGGGCCGTTCAGTGTCGCCGACGCACTCGATGTCGTGCGCCCGTCCCGCATCGGGCACGGCGTGCGGGCAATCGAGGATGAGGCCCTGGTGCGCCGCCTGGCAGACGAGGGCACTGTTCTCGAAGTCTGCCCCGGCTCGAATATCGCATTGAAGGTCTTTCCGGATTTCGCCGCCCACCCGCTGCGGCGGCTGAAGGAAGCCGGCGTGCGCGTGACGATCAGTTCCGACGATCCGCCCTTCTTCCATACGTCGCTGGAGCGCGAGTATGAGCTTGCGGCGAGCGCCTTCGGCTTCACCGATAGCGAGATCAACGAACTGACGCGCACGGGCCTCGAAGCGGCCTTTGTGGACGAAGAGACGCGAAAGATGCTCCTGGCACGCCTCTGAGCGTCCGTGATTGGGGATCAGCAATGCAAATCGCCGTCCGCTCTTGCAGCGGACGCGATTTCCATGAAAGAAACATCCGATAAGAATAGCTAAAGAAAGGGCTCGGCCATGGACGGCGTTACGGTCATCGATCATCCGCTTGTGCAGCACAAACTCACCATCATGCGGCGCAAGGAAACATCGACCGGAAGTTTCCGTCGCCTGTTGCGCGAGATATCGACGCTGCTGTGCTACGAGGTGACCCGCGACCTCGAGCTGACGATGGAAACCATTGAGACGCCCATGGAAACCATGGAGTCGCCGATCCTCGAAGGCAAGAAGCTCGTTTTCGCCTCGATCCTGCGCGCCGGTAACGGTCTTCTGGAAGGCATGCTGGACCTGGTTCCGTCGGCCCGCGTGTCGCATATCGGCGTCTACCGCGACCACGATACGCTGCAGCCCGTCGAGTACTACTTCAAGGCACCGGAGGACATTTCCGAGCGCCTGATCATCGTCGTCGACCCGATGCTTGCCACCGGTAATTCGTCGATCGCGGCGATCGAGAAGCTCAAGGAGCGCGGCGCACACAACATCCGCTTCCTCTGCCTGCTGGCGGCGCCGGAAGGTATCAAGAACTTCCGCGAGGCGCATCCAGACGTGCCTGTCTTCACGGCGTCGATCGACAGCCACCTGAACGACAAGGGCTACATCGTGCCGGGATTGGGCGATGCCGGCGACCGGATGTACGGCACGAAATAATTAACGCGCCATTTACCAGTTATTGTTGGTTGATGCCCCGGAACGACCTTCCGGGGCATTTTCATTGAGGCATTAGTAACTTGTCAGCAATTGCGGCGTAGCACCTAGAGACATGGCCTCGCATGATGCGCGGTTTATACAGGAAGGATTTCTGTCTCCATGCTCGTGCGTACAATCATATTCGCAAGCATTGCCGCAGTGCTTGCCAGTCAGGTTCCGTCCTTGATCGGGGCTACCGGCGGCGTTTCCCGCCCAGAGCCTGCCGTCTCCGCGAATTACGTTTCCGGCACCGTCGATACGGTCCAGCCGTCCCAGGCATCCACGTCGCTGGGCGCGATGCGCCTGCAGGCCGATGCCCAGGGCCACTATACAGGCGATTTCAGGATAAACGGTCGTCAGGTGCAGGGGTTGATCGATACCGGCGCCACCTACGTCGCCTTGAACGAAAGCCTCGCGCGCCGTCTCGGCTATACCGCCAACCAGCTGGACTTCCGCTACGCCGTCAGCACCGCCAACGGCCAGACGAAAGCCGCGCACATCACCCTGGATCGCGTCGAGATCGGTGGCATCCGCGTTCGCGACGTCGAAGCCTTCGTTCTGCGAGACGAGGCCCTGTCTTCGACGCTTGTCGGCATGAGCTTCCTCAAGAAGCTCGGATCCTATTCCGTCGCTGACGGATCGCTCAGCCTGAAGCAGTAAAGCGTATCAGATACGTTGCGAGATGACGGCGGTGAGCGCAGGCTCGCTGTCGGAAATCCTGTACGTGTTCCTCAGCGCGGCCGCCGCGGCGGTGGCCGCGTCTCTCGTCGTTGCGTGAACGAACCCGATCGGGGCGCCTTTCTCGATGTAGGTGCCGATGGGCGGCAGTTCGGAGAAGCCGACGCGGCTATCGATCTTGTCCTGGGGATGCCGTCGTCCGCCCCCGAGATCGATCACCGCCATGCCGATCTGACGCGCATCGCAGGAATGCAGCCACCCGGATTGCTGAGCGATAACAGGAACGACATGAGGCGCGCTTTGCAGATAGGCATCGGGCCTCTCCAGCAGATCTGACGGTCCGCCGAGCGCGTGCACCATTCGGCCAAATATCTCGGCGGCTGCACCCGAGGAGAGGGCGTCCAGCGCCTTGGCGGTCGCGCTGTCAGGCGTCGCGGCAAGGCCGGAGGCCATCAGCATTTCGCTGGCGAAAGCAAGAACGACTGTTTCCAGCCGCGTGCCCTTCTTCCGGCCGGCAAGAAAATCGAGGCAATTCCGGATCTCGACCGCGTTGCCGGCGGCGTCTGCCAGCGGCTGGTTCATGTCGGTAATCAATGCGGAGGTCTTCACGCCCGCGCCGTTCGACACCTCGACCAGCGAACGCGCCAGAACTCGCGCGTCCTCAGGCTCCATCATGAAGGCGCCATTGCCGACCTTGACGTCGAGCACCAGCGTCTGCAGGCCCGCCGCCAGCTTCTTGGAGAGGATGGACGCCGTGATCAGCGGTATCGAATCGACCGTCGCCGTCACGTCCCTGATCGCGTAGAGCTTGCCGTCGGCAGGTGCCAGCGCGCTGGTCTGCCCGATGATCGCGCAGCCGACCTCCTTGACCGTCATGCGGAAGAGGGATGCATCGGGCGTGATATTATAGCCGGGAATGGACTCCAGCTTGTCCAGCGTGCCGCCGGTATGGCCAAGTCCGCGGCCGGAAATCATCGGTACCGCAAGCCCGCAGGCCGCCGCAATCGGCGCCAGCATCAGCGAGACATTGTCGCCCACGCCGCCCGTCGAATGCTTGTCGGCAATCGGTCGGTCGATATCGCTCCAGTTCAAGGTGTCGCCGGAGGCGGCCATCGCCTGCGTCAGGGCAATCACCTCGTCGCGCGACATTCCCTTGAACCAGACGGCCATCGCAAAGGCGCCGATCTGGCCTTCCGAAAGTTCGCCCGCCGCAAGCGCGGAGATGAACGCACGGAGGTCATCGGCCGATAGCGTGCCGCCGTCCCGCTTCCGCCTGATGATTTCCTGCGGGATCATCTCAGTAGCTCGATGCCGCCGATTGCGTGGATTGCGTTCCGCTGAGAACGGCAAGGATATCGTCCAGCAGGCCCGATGCACCGAAGCGGAACGTCGACGGCATCGGCCAATCCGGTGCCATGATCGTCTCCGCGAGGCTGAGGTAGAGGGCCGCATCCGCAACCGACCCGATACCACCGGCCGGCTTGAAGCCGACCTTGCGGCCGCTGTGGCGGATTGCACGCAGCATGATATCAGCCGCTTCAAGCGTCGCGTTGACCGAGACCTTGCCCGTCGACGTCTTGATGAAATCGGCACCGGCCTCGATCGCCAGTTCGGATGCGCGGCGGATCAGCGCCGGGTCCTTGATCTCGCCGGTCTCCAGGATGACCTTTAGCAACACCGGCTCAACGCACTCCGCGCGCACCGCCGTCACCATGTCGGTCACGGCCTTGCCGCTGCCCGACATGAACGCGCGATAGGGGATCACAAGGTCGATCTCGTCAGCACCGTCAGCAATCGCTTCGCGCGTCTCGGCCGCGACATCCGCCACTTCCATCTCGCCCGATGGAAAATTGACGACCGTCGCGATCTTCACGGAATGCCCGCTGCCGAGAATGGCACGGGCGTGCGCGACGAAACGTGGCCAGATGCAGATGGCAGCCGTATTGCCGTAGGGCGTCTGTGCCCGCGCGCAAAGGGTATCGATCTGGGCTTCGGTGCAATCATCCTTGAGGTTCGTCAAGTCGAGAAGGGACAGTGCGACCGCGGCGGTTTCCCTGAGGGAATGGGTGCTCATTATTCGTTTCCTCCAGCTGCGATCATGTCCTTGAGGATGGCAGCGAGACGGGCGCCTCCAATAGGCGCCATGTCCTTGGTTTCGTCGTGGCTGAGTTCGGAGCCGGTCATGCCCGCACCATAGTTGGTGATAACGGAGGCAGCCGCAACCCTTATGCCAAGCATTCTGGCGATGATGACTTCGGGCACGGTCGACATGCCGACGGCATCGGCGCCGAGGATACGCGCCATGCGTATCTCGGCCGGAGTTTCAAAGCTCGGACCCGAGAACCACATGTAGACGCCCTTGGCGAGCGGGATGTTGGTCCGTTCCGCCGCGCGTTGCATCGCGGCGGCGAGTTCGGCGTCATAGGCATTTGTCATCCCGACGAAACGCTTGTCGCTTTCCTCGCCGATCAGCGGGTTCATGCCGGAATAGTTGATGTGATCGGAGATCTGCATCACCGACCCGGGCGGCATGTCTTCGCGCAGCGAGCCGGCCGAATTGGTCAGGATCAGGGAATCGACCCCAAGCGCCTTCAGCACCTCTAGCGGCGCGCGCATGGCAGCGGCATCACCCTTTTCGTAGAAATGCACGCGACCGGACAGCATGAAGACGGAAACGCCGCCGAGCGAGCCGATAACCACTTCGCCGGCATGACCGGAAACCGCGCTGACGGGGAAGCTTGGAAGATCGCCGTACGGTATGCGGACCGCGTCCTCCAGCTGATCGACAAGCGAGCCGAGACCGGAGCCCAGCACGATGCCGTAGCGCGGCGAATGGCTGCCCAGTCTGCCGCTCAGCAGGTCAAGCGCCGCCTTCATCCCAGTTCCGTTTCGAAGCTGAAGGGCAGAAGCTCGTCCATCGTCATGGTCTTCTTCACGCCGGCTTCGTCACAGAGATAAATGCGGGTTTCCTTCGACGCGAACTCCGAGATCTTCTGGCGGCAGCCGCCACAGGGCGGGCAGAGCGGCAGCTTTTCGGCGATGACAGCCATCTCGACGATCTTCTTGGCACCGCCCATGATCATCGCGCTGATCGCGGTCGGCTCCGCACACCAGCCCTGCGGGAACGACAGGTTCTCGATGTTGGCGCCGGTATAGACCTTGCCGTCCTCGGCGCGGATCGCCGCGCCGACGGGGAACTTGGAGTAGGGCGCATGGGCAAAGGCCATGGCGCCGCGTGCGGCTTCGAAAAGATCGTGCGACATGTTCTCAACGTTCCTTCGTGTAGGGGACGCCGCCGGCCTTCGGCGGGATGGCTTTGCCGATGAAACCGGCGAGCAGGACGCAGGTGAGGATATAGGGCAGGGCCTGGAAGATCTGCACCGGCACCTCGCCGATACCGGGGATAGGCTTGCCCTGCATGAAATTGCCGAGTGCGTCGAGGAAGCCGAACAGCAGGCAAGCGAACATCACGGGCACCGGCTTCCACTTGGCGAAGACGAGGGCAGCAAGCGCGATGTAACCTTTGCCCGCCGACATGTCCTTGATGAAGGCAGCCGATTGCGCAATGGCGAGGTAGGTGCCGGAGAACCCGCAGAGGATACCCGCGCACATGACTGAGCGGTAGCGCAGCCAGCTGACCGAAATGCCGGCGGTGTCGACCGCGCCCGGATTTTCGCCGACCGCGCGCAGGCGAAGGCCGAAGCGGGTCCGGTAAAGGATCCACCAGGAGAGCGGCACGGCGAGAAACGCCAGATAGGTCAGGATATTGTTGCCGGAGATGACGTTGGCATAGAGCGGCCCGATGACCGGAACCTCACGCATTGCATCGGCGCCGGGCAGCACGATCGGCGAAAAACGTGCCTCGGGGAGAAGCTGCGGGGTTCGTCCCCCCTGCCCAAACCAGGCGCCACCAAGAACGATGGTGATACCGGCGATGAAGAAGTTGATCGCCACCCCCGAGATGATCTGGTTGCCGCGGTTGGTAATCGACGCGAAGCCGTGCACGAGGCTGAGAGCCACCGAGCAGATGATGCCGGCGCCGAGGCCGAGCCACGGCGAATCCGTCAGGTAGGCGACGCAGGCGGCCGCGAAGGCCGATCCCAGCATCTTGCCTTCGAGGCCGATGTCGAAAACGCCGGCTCTCTCCGAGAAGAGCCCGGCAAGGGCGGTGAATATCAGCGGGATCGACAGGCGGATCGTCGAGCTCAGAACGCTGATGAATATGTCATAATAGTCCATCGCGCGCTCCTCACTTGCCCTTGAACTGCTGGTAGACGCGCACGAGCGCCGGACGGAACATATACTCCAGAGCACCCGCGAACAGGATCACCAGACCCTGAATGACCAGGATCATCTCGCGCGTGATGGTGGGCATCTCGAAGGAGATCCAGTCGCCGCCTTGATAGAGGATGCCGAAAAGGATCGCCGAAAAGACGATGCCGACAGGATGGTTGCGCCCCATCAGCGACACGGCGATGCCGACAAAGCCCGCACCGCCGACGAACTCGACCTGCAGGCGTGCCGACGAACCCATGACCGGGTTGAGCGCCATCATGCCGGCGAGAGCGCCCGACAGCAGCATGGCGATCATGACGGTCCGTGCATAGGGAATACCGGCATAGGAGGCTGCACTGGGGCTGACGCCGAGCGTGCGCATCTCGAAGCCGAGCTTCGTCCGCCAGATCAGCAGCCAGACGAAATAGGAGGCAACCAGCGCGATGATGAACGACACGTTGAAAGGCGCAGCACCGAGCTTTGCCCCGAACATGTTCATCAGCCAGCCGAGCTTCGGCAGCTGGCCGCCTTCGAGGAAGGTACGGGTCTCAGGCGCCATCTTGCCCGGCACGATCAGGACATGCACGAGCAGGTACACCATCAGCGCCGCGCCGATGTAATTGAACATGATCGTCGTGATGACGATGTGGCTGCCGCGCTTGGCCTGCAGGAATGCGGGAATGAGGGCCCAGGCCGCGCCGAAGAGCCCGGCGCCGATGACGGCGATGGGCATCGTGACGTACCACGGCACATAATTGTCGAGAGTCAGTGCCACCAGCGCGCAGCCGAGGCCGCCGAGATAGGCCTGGCCTTCGGAGCCGATGTTGAAGAGGCCGGCATGGATCGCAACGGCGACCGAGAGCCCCGTGAAGATGAAGCTCGTTGCATAGTACAGCGTGAAGCCGATGCCTTCGCCGCTGCCAAGCGCTCCTTCGATCAGGAGTGACAGGGCGCCGAGCGGGCTTTCGCCGATCAGCCAGACGACAAAGCCCGAGATCAGGAAGGCAACGACAAGGTTCAAAAGCGGAATGAGGCCGTAATTGATCCAATTGGGAAGTGGGACGGAAGCAGTGCTCATAAAGTCCTCACGCGGCAATGCCGGCCATCATCAGGCCGAGGGTCTGTTCACCGGCATCGGGCGTCTTCTCGCCGACCACGTGGCCGGCAAACATGACAAGGATACGGTCGGAAAGGGCGCGGATTTCGTCGAGTTCGACGGAGACGAGCAGGATTGCCTTGCCCGCATCGCGCATCTCGATGATGCGGCGATGGATGAACTCGATGGCGCCGATATCGACGCCGCGCGTCGGCTGACCGATGATCAGCGCCGTCGGATCGCGTTCGATCTCGCGGGCGACGACGATCTTCTGCTGGTTGCCGCCGGAGAAATTTGCCGTCTTCAGGCGCGGGTTCGGCGGCCGGATGTCATACTTCTCGATCTTCTCCATCGCGTCCTTGCGGATCGCGTCGAGATCGAGGAGCGGTCCCTTGCTGTAGGCGGAATTGCGATGGTAGCCGAGCACCGAGTTCTCGTACTCCTCGAACTTCAGCACGAGGCCCATGTGGTGGCGGTCCTCGGGGATGTGCGCGAGGCCAAGTTCGCGCAGGCGCGCGGGATCCGCCTTGTCGATCGGCTGGCCGTCGAGGAAGATCTCGCCGGAATGCGGCTTGCGGATACCGGCAATGGCTTCCAGCAGCTCCGACTGTCCGTTGCCGGCGACCCCGGCAACGCCGACGATCTCGCCGGCCCTGACGTCGAACGACACATTGTCGACCATGACGACGCCGCGGTTATCCTTCACCGTCAGATTGCGCACGGAGAGGATGACTTTGCCCGGATTGGCCTCGCCCTTCTGGACGCGCAGCAGGACGCGGCGGCCGACCATCAGTTCGGCAAGTTCTTCGACGGTCGTTTCCGCCGTCTTGCGGGTCGCGACCATCTCGCCGCGGCGCATCACCGATACCGTATCGGTAATCGCCATGATTTCGCGCAGCTTGTGCGTGATGAGAATGACGGTCTTGCCCTGATCGCGCAGCACGCCGAGGATCTTGAACAGATGGTCGGCTTCCGCCGGGGTCAGAACGCCGGTCGGCTCGTCGAGGATGAGGATTTCGGCGCCGCGATACATGGCCTTCAGGATTTCGACGCGCTGCTGCAGGCCGACAGGGAGCTGCTCGATCAGCGCATCCGGGTTGACCTCAAGGCCGTATTCTTTCTCGAGCCGCTTCAGTTCGGCGCGGGCCGATGCCACGCCCCTGGCAAGCAGCGCTCCGCCCTCGGCGCCGAGCATGATGTTCTCGAGCACCGTGAAATTATCAACGAGCATGAAGTGCTGGTGCACCATGCCGATGCCTGTGGCGATCGCCGCCTGGCTGTCCTTGATCGTCACGGCCTGGCCGTTGACCCGGATCTCGCCTTGGTCGGCGTGGTAAAAACCGTAGATGATCGACATCAGCGTCGATTTTCCGGCCCCGTTCTCTCCGATGATGCCGTGGATCGTGCCTTTGGCGACGGTGAGGTTGATGTCTTTGTTGGCGTGGACGGCACCGAATTTCTTGTCGATGCCCACAAGTTCGATAGCGGGCGTGTCAGTCACAGCAGGCTCCAGATACGAAAAGGGCGTATGGCGAAAAACACGTTCCGCCATACGCCCAATTTCAGGCGCGGATCACTTCGGGCAGGCGTTGTCCGATGTGTAATCGTGAACCTTGACGGTTCCTGCGATGATGTCGGCCTTGGCCTTTTCGACGGCTGCCAGCATTTCAGGCGTGATGAGGGCCTTGTTGTGCTCGTCGATAGCAGCCGAAACGCCATCTTCCTTGACGCCGAGCGACTGTACGCCACCGGTGAACTTGTCGGCCTTGGTGTCGGTGTAGGCGTTGTAGACAGCGAGGTCGACGCGCTTGACCATCGAGGTCAGGACGGAGCCCGGATGCAGGTAGTTCTGGTTCGAATCGACGCCAATCGAGAACTTCTTGTTGTCGGCTGCCGTCTGCAGAACGCCGAGACCGGTTGCGCCGGCTGCCGCGTAGATCACGTCAGCGCCCTGATCGATCTGGTTCTTGGTGAGCTCGCCACCACGGACCGGATCGTTCCAGGCGGCACCGGTCGTGCCGGTCATGTTCTGGAACACTTCCATCTTGGCATTTGCAGCGCGTGCGCCCTGCTCGTAGCCGCACTCGAACTTGCGGATCAACGGAATGTCCATGCCGCCGACGAAGCCGACCTTGCCGGTCTTGGAGGCCATGCCGGCGAGAACGCCGACGAGGTAGGAACCTTCTTCTTCCTTGTAGACCACCGAGCGAACGTTCGGCTTGTCGACGACGGCGTCAACGATGATGAACTTCGTGTCGGGGAATTCAGCGGCAACCTTTTCGATCGCCGAGGTCCAGGCGAATGAGACGGCAACAACCGGGTTGAAGCCGCGGCTTGCGAAGTTGCGGATCGCCTGCTCGCCCTGCGTATCACCGGTGGGCTCGAAATCGCGATAGGCGATACCGGTTTCCTTCTTGAACTTTTCCGCGCCGTTGTAGGCGGCTTCGTTGAAAGACTTATCGAACTTCCCGCCGGTGCCATAGACGAGAGCTGGCTTGACGTCGGCGGCCAGCGCCGTCGTGGACATGGCAGCCACGGCGAGGAGAGTCAGAAGGGATTTTTTCATGAGTTGCAGCCCTGTTGTTTCTATTTGTTGGGGTCCTCCCGCAAGCCCGTTTTCAGGCATGTCTGCGGAACCGCCGACCTCCCCCGAGGCCTGGCTTGGGCGCATCCTTGCATGGCTCAAAAAAAATTTCACGAGAAATTTTTCGGCTGGTAAAAATTTGCCGAGAATGCTGAAAATCGTCTCACACGAGCTTATTTTTGATCAGAATCGCCAGCTGGTTGCGGTTTTTCTGTACATATTAGCGAAGGCAGCTGCTCGGCGAGATTACGCAAAACCGGGCGAGAACCGGCCTTCGTCAGGCAGCAAAACGGCCCGCGACCGGCGGCTTCTTGTAGCCAATCATCCACAACAGCAGCGACAGAACCAGGAACACCGCGAAGGCCGGCTGGAGCATCAGCCATTGGAAGGCGAGCGTATAGAAACGCGGATGAACATAGTAGGAAATCGATGACTGCAGATCCTGCAGCGACGTTGCGTTGAGATCTTCCCACGCCTCTCCCATCGACGTTATCACAACGGACGAAGCGGCGACGGACTGGATGGAATCGATCGTTCCGGCGATCACGGCCACGGCCAGGGCAACAAGACTTGCCAAACGCAATAGGAAACGCATCGATCACTCCGGCCATTCAACATCGCGACGCCGCCTGCTTCAGCGAGGATTTTCCAGCTTGCACAGGACGTGGAGGCCTGCAAGCGAAACTGCAATCGGCGGCTTCCACGCACTTTTGCCGGAAGAAGTCAAAAAACTGTTAGATTTAGGTTGATCGCGGAAAATTCATCGGTATATATCGCGCCGTTCCAACGATTTGCGTTTCGCGACGCAGATCAAGCAAGCAGGACAGGTGGCCGAGTGGTTTAAGGCGCACGCCTGGAACGCGTGTGTACGTGAAAGCGTACCGTGGGTTCGAATCCCACCTTGTCCGCCATTTTCCAAACCAAGATGATGCTAATTTCTTTCCGGCCGTGCCCGGTGCCAAGCGCCGTAAAATCACCTCCATTGCCGCGACCGCGCTAGCTTCCATTAAAAAACCCGCCGCATGCTGTCGCGCACGGCGGGTTCAGATCGAATTGTCTCAAATACGCTTGGCGTGCCGGGTTAGCGGCAGACGCGCATGCTTTCCATGTGCCAGCCGCCGTCATAGGCGTTCGGTACCTGGCGATCCTCGAACCAGCAGCGCGGCGGCGGAGGCGGAGGGGGCGGCGGATCGATGTAGCGCGGCCCGCGATCATTGGCGATCGAGCCGGCGATCAGTCCGCCGATGACGCCTGCTGCCAGGCCGCCGGCGATTGCCGCGCCGGTGTTGTCGTGGTGATGTCTGCGTGGGGGCGGCGGGGGAGGATAGTCGCCGTAGGGCGGACGACGCCACTCTTGTGCAGCGGCCGGCGCAGCCGTTGCGACGAGGCTGCTCGCAGCCAGTGCAGCCGCAATCGTGGACAACAGTATCTTCTTCATCATGTCTCCAGTTGAGATTAAGCCAGGGCCCAACCCGTTGGTAGGAATAATCGCATCGCTGCGCTTAACGGCTCATGAACGATATAAGCGGCCCGACGGTGAGTCGTGCACACCGCGACGCTTTGCCACCACTCTCCGACGAGATTGGGGCAATGTGAAAACCTGCTGCTGGGTAGGACCTTTGGCCCGGTCTAGACGAGCACTGCCTGATCGACGCGATCTTCCGTTCCGAAGAACTTCAGGTAGCGCTGGACCTCTGCCGGATCGCCGGTCGCCTTTTGCGGATTGTCCGAGAGCTTGACCGCGGGCCGCCCGTTGGCGTCGCTGACCTTGCAGACGATGGAGATCGGGTTCAGCCCGGAGATCTCGGTCGGTGCGCAGCCGGCAAAGTCGTTGGTGAGGTTGGTGCCCCAGCCGAAGCTCATCCGCACCTTGCCTTCGAAATGCTTGTAGGTGTCGATGATGGCGTCGACGTCGAGCCCGTCGGAGAAGATCAGCAGCTTCTGGCGCGGATCGCGTCCCATCTTCTTCCACCACTCGATGATCTTCTCGCCGCCCTCGATCGGCGGTGCGCTGTCCGGCCGGAAACCGGTCCAGTCGGCGACCCATTCGGGCGCGTCGCGCAGGAAGGCGGCGGTGCCGAAGGCGTCGGGAAGGACGATCAGCAGATTGCCGCCATAGAGCTTGTTCCAGTCGCGCAGCACCTTGTAGGGCGAATTGCGCAGTTCCTCATCGGTCTGGGCAAGCGCTGCGGCAACCATCGGCAGCTCGTGGGCATTGGTACCCACCGCTTCGAGATCGGAATCCATCGCGAGCAGCACATTGCTGGTGCCGGTGAAGGCAGGGCCGATGCCTTCCTTCAGTGCCTCGACGCACCAGCGCTGCCACAGGAAGCTGTGACGCCGGCGCGTGCCGAAGTCGGAGATGCGAAGACCGGGCAGTTCGCGCAGGCGTTCAACCTTCTCCCACATCCGCGCCTTGGCGCGGGCATAGAGCACGTCGAGCGTAAACGGCCCGAGCGCCTTCATGGCGGTGCGCGAGCGCAACTCGTTGATGATGGCGAGCGCCGGGATTTCCCACATGGTCGTGTCCTTCCACGAGCCGTGGAAGTCGAGCACATATTGGCCGTCGCGCTTCGACAGCTCGTATTCGGGCAACTGGAAGTGCGACAGCCAGGCGAGAAACTCGGGCTCGAAGATCTGCGCGCGCCCATAGAAGCTGTTACCAGCCAGCCAGATCATCTCTTTCTTCGAGAGGCGCAGCGAGCGCGCGTGGTCGAGCTGCTCGCGCAGTTCTCCCTCATCGATCTCTTCGGCGAGACGGACGCGCTTGGTGCGGTTGATGACCGTGAAGGTCGCGTTTGCATCCGGATAGAGCTTCCAGATCATCTGCAGCATGAGCAGCTTGTAGAAATCCGTGTCGATCAGGCTGCGAACAATCGGATCGAGCTTCCAGGTGTGGTTATAAACGCGCCGTGCGATATCGGTCTTGGCCATGAACTCCGCCCATTCCCCGACCGGACAAAATCGCGACATAAGCCGACGCGAGAAGACCAGCTGGTGCGCTTCTTATCGAAAAATCAGCCGCCAAAGTCCAGCGCAAACAGAAAAGCACCCTGCCGGCTGTTCGACAGGGTGCTCGGTGGTGACCGCCTCGACCCGCCCGTTCTATTGTCCGGTCGTCTTCGGCATAGCCGGCGCAGTGCTCGTGCCTGCCGGCTGAGACGGCGTTTCGGCGCTGCCATTCTGTCGTGATGGCGATGATGCCGGCGCGGGCTTCTCCGACTGCATCTGCTGTCCCGGCTGCTGCGGAGCAGTGCCGTCCGATTGCTTCTCACCCCAGATTTCGACGGGAATCCACACGATGAATGCAAGCACGAGCGCGGCAATCAGAACAGTCAGTATTCGTTTGCCGGTTCGGCCCTGCTTCACCTCAACGGGCGAAAACGTCTCCTCGACAGGACGCTTGCGGTCCGCATCTTTCCAATGTGTGCCCGTCGGTTGAACCATGCGCTTCTCCTTCCGGTGTCGCGCCAGATGTGTCTGCCCGGCGCCTCATCTCGGGGAAAAAACGAACGGCGGGCAGCATGGTTCCGCCGTCAGTAGCCGCGCTGCCGGTCGACGACGAACTGCAACGGCTCACCACCCTCGTAACGGGCGATCTGGCGCTCCACGTGGCGGAAGAGCGCTGTCTCATCGGAAACTGCCGCATCGTGCGGCGTGATGAACACGTTTTCGAGCCCCCAGAGCGGATCGTCGGAGGCAAGCGGCTCGACTGCGAAGACGTCGATCGACGCGCCGCCGAGCACGCCGCCCTTAATTGCCGCGACGATGTCCGATTGCACCTGGCTCTTGCCGCGGCCGGCATTGATAAACACAGGCTTTCCGAGCGCACCACCCTGCCGCAGCTTCGAGAACAGCGCGGCATTGTAGAAGCCTGTCGTCTCCGGTGTCAGCGGCAGCAGGCCGACGAGGAAATCGGTCTTGGAGAGGAATTCATCGAGCTGCCCGGCATCGAAGGTCTCGATGCCATCGATCTCCTTGCGGCTGCGCGACCAGCCGATGACGTTGAAGCCCATGACCTTCAGCTTGTAGGCCGCATCCTGGCCTAGCACGCCGAGGCCCATGATGCCGACTGTGATTTCGGCAGCCTCGGGCGGAACCAGCTTGCCCCAGATGCGTGAGCGCTGATCCTTGTCGTGCTGATGCTGCTGGCGCAGGTGCATCAAGCACTGCATCACCACCCATTCGCTCATTCGCGTCGTCAGGCTGCGGTCGGAGAAGCGAACGATCGGGACGTCGGGCAGCCCCGGCAGGTTCATGAAGCTGTCGACGCCGGCGCCACCGGAGAAGATGACCTTCAGATTGGGGGCGCGGGTGAAAAGATCCGCGTCCGGCTTCCAGAGCAGCGCATAGTCGATGCCGGTCAGATCGCGATCCTTATTGGCGGGATCGGCGAGATTGATGCTGCCGCGATCGGCAAAGGCCGTCTTCAGGATGCGGGCAACGGTTTCGGGGTCGAACTTCAGGTCGACGAGGATAGGCGGTTTTGCGGGCATGATCGTCTTTACTGTTGGACGGCGGGTGTCGGCACCGCCTCGATGTTGAAGGCGGCAGCCATCAACGCCTTGGTATAGTCATCCTTCGGCGCACCGAAGATATCGGCGGACGATCCCTGTTCGACGACCTTGCCGAAGCGCATGACGATGACGTCGTTCGCCAGCGCCTTCACCACCTTCAGGTCATGGCTGATGAAGAGGTAGGCGAGATCGTGCTTCTTCTGCAGATCGCGCAGGAGATCGACGACTTGCGCCTGGACGCTCATGTCGAGCGCCGAGGTCGGCTCGTCCAGCATCACGAAGCGTGGTTTCAGTACCATGGCGCGGGCTATGGCGATGCGCTGACGCTGCCCGCCGGAGAATTCGTGCGGATACCGCCAGCGGGTCAGCGGATCGAGCCCGACCTCTTCCAGCGCCCAGCAGACCCGGCTGTCGCGCTCTTCATAAGAGAGTGATCGTTCATGCACCTTCAGCCCCTCGGCAATGATGTCGCCGACCGACATGCGCGGGCTGAGCGAGCCGTAGGGATCCTGGAACACCACCTGCAACTGGTTGCGCAGCGGCCGCATCTCCGTAAATGAATAGCTGGCTATATCTTTACCGACGAAGCTGATCCGGCCCTGCGAGGAGATCAGCCGCGTCAGCGCCAGACCGAGCGTCGTCTTACCGGAACCGGATTCACCGACGACACCGAGCGTCTGCCCGGCGCGCAGCTGCAGGTCGATGCCGTCCACGGCCTTCACATGATCGACGACCTTGCGCATAAGCCCGGCCTTGATCGGGAACCAGACGCGAATGTCGGATCCCTGCATCACAATGGGTTTCGAGGCGTCCGCAAGCGGAGGCTCGCCGCGCGGTTCGGAGGCGAGCAGATGCCGGGTGTAATCGTGCTTGGGATTGCGGAAGACCTCTTCCACCGTGCCGGTCTCGACGATCTTGCCCTTGGTCATAACGCAGACCCGATCGGCGAACTTGCGGACGATGCCGAGGTCGTGGGTGATGAAGAGCATCGACATGCCGTGCTCGCCCTTCAGCTGCCGCAGCAGTTCGAGGATCTGCGCCTGCACGGTGACATCGAGCGCGGTTGTCGGCTCGTCGGCAATCAAAAGCTCCGGCCGGTTGGCGAGCGCCATCGCGATCATCACGCGTTGCCGCTGGCCGCCGGAAAGCTCATGCGGATAGGCTTTCAGCCGCTTTTCCGGCTCGCGGATGCCGACCTGGTTCAGGAGTTCGAGGATACGCTTGCGAGCGGCCTGACCCGTCAGTCCCTGATGCAGTTCGAGAATCTCGGCGATCTGCTTCTCGATCGAGTGCAGCGGGTTGAGCGAGGTCATCGGCTCCTGGAAGATCATCGTGATGTCGTTGCCGCGCACTTCGCGCAACGCCTTGTCGGATGCCTTCAACAGGTCCTTGCCCTTGAACAGGATTTCGCCGGAGGGATGGCTGGCCGCGGGGTAAGGGAGCAGCCGCAGGATCGAATTGGCGGAGACCGATTTGCCCGAACCGGACTCGCCGACCAGCGCTACGACCTCGCCCTTGCGGATATCGAAGGAGACGCGATCGACAGCCAGCGATGTTTCGCCGCCCTGGTGGAATGCCACCGAGAGATCGCGAACGGACAGCAGTGTTTCGGCAGCGTCACTCATTGAAACGTCTTCCTGGGATCAAATGCGTCACGAACCGCCTCGCCGATGAAGATCAACAGCGACAGCATGATCGACATGGTGAAAAACGCGGTCAGCCCGAGCCACGGCGCCTGCAGGTTGGCCTTGCCCTGTGCGATCATCTCGCCGAGCGAGGGCGAGCCCGGTGGCATGCCGAAGCCGAGGAAGTCGAGCGAGGTCAGCGTCGTGATCGAGCCTGACAGAATGAATGGCAGGAAAGTCAGCGTCGCGACCATGGCGTTTGGCAGCAGGTGCCGCCACATGATCGTTCGGTTGCCGACGCCCAGGGCTCGTGCCGCCCGGACATACTCGAAATTGCGCGCCCGCAGGAACTCGGCGCGCACGACGCCGACGAAACCGACCCAGGAAAAGAGCAGCATTATCCCGAGTAGCACGAAGAAGCCGGGCGGCAGGATCGCAGCGATGATCAGCAGAATGTAGAGCACCGGCATCGACGACCATATCTCAATGAAGCGCTGCAGCAGCAGGTCCGTCCAGCCGCCGAAATAGCCCTGGATCGCGCCGGCGGTGACGCCGATGACGGCAGAGCAGATCGTCAGCACCAGGCCGAAGAGAACGGAGATGCGGAAGCCGTAGATGACGCGGGCAAGCACGTCGCGCGCCTGATCGTCCGTGCCGAGCCAGTTGAGATTGCCGAAGTTGCAGCCGGGATCGGAAGCACCCTGCGGGTATCCCGAGCAGCGCTCCTCCTTGCTCATCATCCAGAATGGCGCGGTCGGCGCCGAATGCGGGATGTTGGAGTTGACGGAACGGTAGGAGTAGTGGATCGGCGGCCAGATCATCCAGCCATTGGCGTTGATCTCGTCCGAGATCACGTCGGAGCGGTAGTCGGTCTCGGCGAGGAACCCGCCGAACTTCTCTTCCGGATAGTTGACCAGCACGGGAAACAGGATCTCGCCTTTGTAGGAGGCGACGATTGGTCGGTCGTTGGCGATGAATTCGGCAAACAGGCTGAGCACGAAGAGAACGAGGAACAGCCAGAGCGACCAGTAGCCGCGCCTGTTCGCCTTGAAGTTCTTCCAGCGCCTGATGTTGGTCGGTGAAAGCAGCCCCTTGCGCGGCGGCTTGACCGGCGTTGCGGTCGTCGGATTGGCGGCGGTGTCCATCAGACGTCCCTCCGCTCGAAGTCGATGCGCGGATCGATCCAGGTGTAGATCAGGTCCGATATCAGGCTGACGAACAGGCCGAGCAGCGAGAAGATGTAGAGCGTCGCGAACACGATCGGGTAATCGCGGTTGACGACAGAGAGATAGCCGAGCCGTCCGAGACCATCGAGCGAGAAGATGTTCTCGATCAGCAGTGAGCCGGTGAAGAAAGCGGAGATGAAGGCGCCGGGGAAGCCCGCAATGATGATCAGCATGGCGTTGCGGAACACATGGCCGTAGAGCACCTGCCGTTCGTTCAATCCCTTCGCCCGGGCGGTCACCACATACTGCTTCTTGATCTCCTCGATGAAGGAGTTCTTGGTGAGCAGCGTCGTCGTCGCAAAGGCGGCCAGCGACAGCGAGATCAGCGGCAGCGTCAGGTGCCAGAAGTAGTCGAGCGGTTTCTGCCACCAGGCGAGCTGGTCGAAATTGTCGGAGACGAGGCCGCGCAGCGGAAACCAGTCATAGAAGGATCCGCCGGCAAAGAGCACGATCAGCAGGATGCCGAACAGGAAGCTCGGCACGGCATAGCCGATGATGATGATACCCGAGGTCCAGACGTCGAAGGTCGAGCCGTCCTTGACCGCCTTGCGGATGCCGAGCGGGATCGAGATACCGTAGGAAAAGATCATGATCCAGATGCCGAGCGAGGCCGAGACCGGCAGCTTGTCCTTGATCAGCTCTAGTACCGAGGTGTTGCGGAAGAAGCTCTCGCCGAAGTCGAAGCGGATGTAGTTCCACATCATCTCGCCGAAGCGTGTCAGCGGCGGCTTGTCGAAGCCGAACTGCTTTTCGAGCTTCTTGATCAGTTCAGGATCAAGCCCCTGCGCGCCGCGGTACTTCGAGCCGCCTTCGTCGAGGCCACCGCCGCCGAGAAGATCGCCACCACCGCCCGATAGCCGCGAGTCGGCGCCTTGCGCGTCGCCGGTCAGCTGCGCGATCACCTGCTCGACCGGACCGCCAGGCGCGAACTGGATGACTGTAAAGGAGATTGCCATGATGCCGACGATTGTCGGGATCATCAGAAGCAGGCGGCGAAGGATATAGGCTCCCATCAGCGAGCGGCCTCCGGGGAGTTGTGTCGTAGGCTGTCCAGTCTATCGCCGCTCAATCGTCAAGCCTTCCTTTGCCGGTTCGTCCGGCGCTGATCATGGTCCGAAGTGATTCGGCTGGCCCATTTGGAGCCCAGCCGTCAGGCCAATGCAAGTCCGCTCATTTCTTGGCGGAAGACGACCACCAGACATCCGGGAAACCCGTGGCGTAGGTCGGATATTCGGCCGGCCGTGTGATCGTGTTCCAGTAGGTGATCGACTGTGTGTTGCGGTAGAAAAGCGGCACCACATAGTGCCCAGCCAGAAGCGCCCGGTCGAGCGCCTTGATGGCGGCCACCTGCTCGTCGCGATTGGGCGCAAAGATCACCATGCGGATCAGCGCGTCGACCGCCGGATCGTGCACGCCGGCATAATTGCGCGATCCCTGCTGGTCGACAGAACCGGAACCCCAGTAGTCGGTCTGCTCGTTGCCGGGGTTCATCGTCTCGGCCCAGACGTTCCAGATCATGTCGTAGTCGAAGCTTCGCACACGGTTGGTGTATTGCGAAGCGTCCACGGTGCGCACCCGCGCATCGATGCCGATCTTCTTGAGGTTGTTGGTGTAGGGAACAGCCCAGCGCTCCAGCATCGGGCTCGAGAGCAGAATCTCGAAGCTCAGCGGCTTGCCGGTCTGCGTGTTGACCATGCGGTTGCCCTTGATTTCCCAGCCGGCTTCCTTCAGCAACTTGATCGCCGTGCGCAGGTTGTCGCGGCTCTTCTGCGGGTCGCCTCCAACTGGGTTCGAATAGGCGGTGGTGAAGACGGACGGCGAGAGCTTGTCCTTGAGGCCATTGAGAATCTCGAGTTCGCGACCCTGAGGCAGGCCGGAAGAGGCGAGCTCGGTGTTCCAGAAGTAGCTGTCGATCCGCTTGTAGCTGTTGAAGGCGACGGTGCGGTTCAGCTCTTCGAAATCGAAGCCGTAATTCAGCGCCTCGCGCACCTTCTCGTCCTTGAAGATGTCGCGCCGCGTGTTCGGCACCAGCGCCTGCATGATGCCGGTGGCGCGCAGCGCATTCGGCACCTCCTCCTTCTTCACGCGGCCTTCCTTGACCGCGGGGAAATCATAGCCCGTCGCCCAGCGCGCGGCCTGTGTCTCCTGCCAGAAGTCGCTGTTGCCGGCCCTGAAGGCCTCGAACTCGACGTCGCGGTCGGCGTAATAGGTGTAGGTGATCGAGCCGAAATTGTTCTGCCCGACATTCACGTTGAGATCCTTGCCCCAATAGTCGTCGCGCAGCTCGTAGCGGATCGTGGCACCCGCCGAATAGGCGGCGATCTTGTAGGGCCCAGACCCCATGACAGGTTCCAGCGTCGTCTTGGCAATATCGCGCGGCTTGCCGTCGGCCCCCGTGCCTTCCCACCAGTGCTTCGGCACCACCACGAGCTGACCCAGGATATTGGGAAGCTCCTTGTTGTTCTTCTCGTCGAAGGTGAAGGTCACGTCGCGCTCGCCCGATTTCTCGGCCTTGACCACATGCTTGTAGTAGTTGGAGGCGAGCGGGTTGAGCTCCTTGACCTTGTCGAAGCTGAAAATCACGTCTTCGGGTGTGACGGGCTTGCCATCCGCCCACTTCGCCTCCGCGCGCAGCCGGAAGGTCGCACTCGAGACGTCGTCCGGATAGGAAAGCCCTTCCGCAAGCAGCCCATAGGAGGCCAGCAATTCGTCGTCGGCCGATTTCATCAGTGTCTCGAACGGCAGCGTCAGGCCAACGGCGGCCTCGCCCTTCGAAAGCAGCGGGTTGAACGTGTCGTAGGTGCCGGAAGCCGACAGCCTGAGATTGCCGCCCTTTGGCGCATCCGGGTTCACGTAGTCGAAGTGGGTGAAGCCCGGCTTG
The DNA here is from genome assembly GCA_900468535.1 of Hyphomicrobiales bacterium. GTDB lineage: Bacteria > Pseudomonadota > Alphaproteobacteria > Rhizobiales > Rhizobiaceae > Rhizobium. The sequence goes on from UBTY01000012.1 coordinate 48,663, forward strand.
TATTTCAGCTCGCTGATGACGGAGCTGCCGATCTTGAAATCCAAGTCCTGAGCCGCCGCGGCCAGCGGCAGCGCCAATGTGCCGAAAAGAGAAAAGACCACACCAAGTTTCGACCACGTAAGCGCCATTCGCCAACCCCGATTGTTTTCTGCTTTCGCCGACAATAGGCGAAAAGCAGGCGAAAAACAGGTGAGCCCAGAGTTTTTGTCCAGCCGGCAGTGGAAACGGATTTTGTGAAACATCGATTCACCAAAATTCGATTTCACGTTAAATTCAGGGCAAATCACTTGATTTGAAATCGGCAGATGTTCGGGAAATGGCATGGCACTTCGTATAGCGCAGGTATTTCGCTCTTTCGTTCAATTGACCCTGGCTGGGACGATCGGTGCGGGTCTCATCGCCGGTGATGTCGCCGCGCAGCAGAAGCAGCCCAGTCCGGGCAGCGCCAAGGCTATTTTCGGTTCGGTCGAACTGCCGACCCAAGGCCCTGCCGAACCCTACGGCTTCTATGCCAAGGGCTGCATGACCGGCGCGGTCGCCCTGCCGACGGATGGACCGACCTGGCAGGCGATGCGTCTTTCCCGCAATCGACGCTGGGGCAATCCGGCGATGATCGCTCTCCTTGAGCAGCTCTCCCGAGATGCAGCGAAATACGACGGTTGGCCAGGCCTTCTGGTCGGCGACATCGCGCAGCCGCGCGGCGGCCCGATGTTCAACGGCCACGCATCCCACCAGATCGGGCTCGATGCCGACGTATGGCTGACGCCGATGCCCTCCCGTCATCTAACGGCGGAGCAGCGGGAAACGCTGCCGTTCACGACGATGCTGCAGAAAGGCGCTTTCCTGACGATCAATCCGAACGTCTGGAGCGAGTCTCGCGCCCGCCTGCTGATGCGCGCCGCGAGCTATCCGCAGGTCGAGCGCATCTTCGTCAATCCGGCGATCAAGAAGAAGATGTGCGACACCTGGACGGGCGACCGCACCAATCTCGGCAAGCTGAGGCCGGAGTATGGCCACGACTCGCACTTCCACATCCGCATCAAATGCCCTCCGGGCGCTGCCGGCTGCAAGCCGCAGGCGCCAGTCGTTGCCGGTGATGGCTGCGACAAGTCGCTCGCCTGGTGGTTCACCAAGGAGCCGTGGGCGGCGCCGAAGCCGCCGAAGCCGGGCACCAAGCCGGTAAAGCCGCGCGAAGTGATGGTGTCGGATCTGCCGAAGGCCTGTGCGGCGATCCTTGCTGCGCCGTCGGTTACGTCCGTCCGTGCGGCGACATATGGCGGTGGGTCGGCTGCGGAATCTCTGGTCGTCGCACCGGCGGCGGAACCGGCAGCAACGACGGGCGAAGCGCTGCCTCCTCTCGGTCCGGTGCCGGATGACAAGCCTGCTGATCAGTGAGCCGGTACCAGGCCGTCTTTCAAATCGCAAACTCTTCGTATAGAAGCGCCAAATCGATTTAATTTTAGGGCGGAGGTCTTTTTTCATGGCCGGCGGCAAGTGCCTCGCATTGATTGCGCATGACCAGAAGAAGGATGACATGGCGGAGTTTGCCCGCCGTCACAAAGAGGCGCTGAAGAACTGGCGGATCGTCGCCACCGGCACCACCGGTGGCCGCGTCCTCGAGGCGGCGCCGGAGCTTGATGTCACCAGGCTGAAGAGTGGTCCTCTCGGTGGCGATCAGCAGATCGGCGCGCTGATTGCGACCGGCGAGGCGGATGCGCTCATCTTCTTTGTCGATCCGCTGACGCCGATGCCGCACGATGTCGACGTCAAGGCTTTGATGCGCCTTGCGATCGTCTATGATATTCCGATGGCCCTCAACGAGGCGACGGCCGACAGGCTGATAGCAGACCTTCACCTTTAATCCGCAAGACGCGCGCATTCACGGAACCTGAGATGCTACAGTCCGACACCAACGAAGCAAGAATGCCTTATCCGATCCTTATCGGCGACATCGGCGGCACCAACGCCCGCTTCGCGATCATCGCTGATGCCGATGCGGAGCAGATCAATTTTCCGAACGTCCGGACGGCGGATTTCGAGACGATCGATGATGCCATCCGTGCAGCGATCATGGAAAAGAGCGCCGTCAAGCCGCGCTCCGCGATCCTGGCCGTTGCCGGCCCGATCCGCGAAGACGAAATCCCGCTGACGAACTGCGATTGGGTGGTGCGCCCGCGCACGATGATCGAGGGCCTCGGGCTTGAGGATGTGCTTGTCGTCAACGACTTCGAGGCGCAGGCACTTGCGATTGCCCATCTTTCCGACGAGCATCGGGAACGCCTTGGCGACGCATCCGGAGACGTCGTCGCCTCCCGCGTGGTGCTCGGCCCGGGCACCGGCCTTGGCGTCGGCGGCCTGCTGCATGCGCAGAACACCTGGATTCCCGTCCCTGGCGAGGGTGGGCACATCGATCTCGGCCCGCGCAGCAAGCGTGACTACGAAATCTTTCCGCATGTCGAGACGATCGAGGGACGCGTGTCGGCCGAGCAGATCCTCTGCGGCCGCGGTATCGTCCATCTCTACAAGGCTATCTGCGCCGCCGATGGCATCGAGCCGGCCTACAGCGATCCGGCCGATATCACCTCGCATGCGCTGGCGGATACCGACAAGATCGCTGTCGAGACGGTTTCGCTGTTTTCGACCTATCTTGGCCGGGTTGCCGGCGACATGGCGCTCGTCTTCATGGCCCGCGGCGGCGTCTTCCTGTCGGGCGGCATCTCCCAGAAGATATTGCCGGCACTCCGCCGTCCGGAATTTCGTGCTGCCTTCGAGGACAAGGCGCCGCATTCCGGGCTGCTCACGAAGATCCCCACCTACGTCGTGACCCATCCGCTCGCGGCCCTGGCAGGATTGTCGTCCTTTGCCCGCAGGCCGGAGAGCTTCGGTGTTTCGACCGATGGTCGCCGCTGGCGGCGCTAGGCGGCTCTAGCCAAATGGGCGGCAACTCTTTATAGAGCCGCCCGAGCGTGCGCTGCAGCTGCGGCGCACTGGTCCGAGACAGGAAGCCCGATTTTTGCCGTCACCAGATACTTCGCAGCGACCCGTTGACAGCAGCACGGTTACCGCCGTTCTGAAGCGTATTATTGCCGAAAATGGGCGCGAGCATATCTGGGGCTATGCTATCGCGATCACATGCCTCGTGATCGTCGCGCTTTCTACGGCCTTTACCGCCTGGATCATGCGGTCGGTCATCGATGAGGCCTTCGCCAATCGCCGCGCCGATGTGGTGTGGGTCATCTGTCTTTCGATTTTCGTTGCCTTCGTGCTGCGCGGTTTTGCGAGCTACGGACAGGCGGTGGCCCTCTCGAAGGTCAGCAACAACATCGTGGCGCGCTACCAGCGCCGCCTCTATTCGCATCTGATGACGCTGTCAGTCGGCTTCTTCAACGAGGCTCGTTCCGCGCGCATCGCCGCCCAGGTCAGCCAGAATGTCAGCGGTATCGGCGATGTCCTGAACCTGACGGTCACCTCGACCGCGCGCGATCTTCTGACCTTCGTTTCGCTGATCGGCGTCATGGTCTACCAGGATCCCCTGCTCAGCCTGGCGGTCCTGGTTCTCGCGCCGCCGCTGCTGATCGCCCTGCGCTATCTGTCCCGTCGCCTGCGCCAAGCGACGAAGGAGGCGATCGACCTAAACAGCCACGTGCTCGGCGCGATGCAGGAAACTATCCAGGGTATCTCCATCGTGAAAGCCTTCACGATGGAAGCCGAGCTTGAAGGCAAGATCAACAAGATCATCACGGCTGCGGAAAGCCGGGCCAACAAGATCGCCCGCCTTTCGGAACGCAACGCGCCGATGACGGAAAGCTTTGCTGGCCTCGCTGTCGCAAGCGTTCTGGCCTATGCCGCCTACCGGTCGATCTATTTCAATGCCCCTCCGGGCGCATTCTTCTCCTTCGTCACTGCGCTCCTGCTTGCCTACGACCCGGCGCGTCGCCTGGCGAAGCTGCAGGTGCAGATGGAGCGCGCGGCCGTCAACGCCCGCATGATCTATGAGCTCCTCGATATGGAGCCGAGACAGCGCGATCTGCCGGATGCAAAGCCGCTTGTCGTCACCGACGCGCGCATCGAGTTTCGCGACGTCGCCTTCGGTTATGGCGATGAGACCGTCCTGAATGGCCTGAACTTCGTTGCCGAAGGCGGCAAGACCACGGCGCTGGTCGGCCCGTCGGGGGCCGGCAAGTCGACGATCATCAATCTCATTCCGCGCTTCTACGATCCGAAGGCCGGCTCGATCCTGATCGACGGCCAGGACATCGCGCATGTCACGAAGCAGTCGCTGCGTCACCAGCTGGCCTACGTTTCGCAGCAACCCTATCTCTTCGAGGGCTCGATCCGCGATAACATCAGATATGGCCGGCCGGAGGCCACCGATGCCGAGATCGAGGAAGCCGCCCGTCTCGCCTACGCGCATGATTTCATCCTCGCCCAGCCGCAGGGCTACGATACGCCGGTCGGCGAAAACGGTGTCACGCTGTCCGGCGGCCAGCGTCAGCGCCTGTCGATCGCACGTGCGCTGGTGCGCAATGCGCCGATCCTTTTGCTCGATGAAGCGACCTCCGCTCTCGATACGGAATCGGAAGCCGCCGTTCAGAAGGCGCTCGACGAGGCCATGACCGGCCGCACCGTCGTCGTCATCGCGCACCGCCTTTCGACCGTTGTCCGCGCCGACAAGATTGTCGTCATGCAGCAGGGCAGGGTCGTCGAAGAGGGCACGCACGAGGCGCTTGCGAAGCGTGACGACGGTCTCTACGCTCGCCTCAACAATCTCCAGAGGCCCGCAGCCTCGGAATTATACTGATACGGGACGGTGTGGTGACATGAGCGATGCTGCGATGAAGCTGGTGGTGGTTGGTGCAGCAGGTCGCATGGGGCAGGCGCTCATTCGGTTGGTCCACGAGATCGATGGCGTGACCTTGCATGCCGCCGTTGCTCGCCCGGGCTCTGCCTTCGTCGGGAAGGATGCCGGCGAGATCGCAGGTCTTGGCCCGAACGGCATCATCATTGGCGACGATCCGTTGGCCGCTTTCCTGCATGCTGACGGCGTTCTGGATTTCACCACTCCTGATACAACCAACGAATTTGCCGCGCTCGCCGCCCAAGCCCGCATCGTCCACATCATCGGCACGACCGGCTGCTCGGTCGAGGATGAGACGAAGATCGCCGCCGCTGCGCGCCACGCCCGAATCGTCAAGTCGGGCAATATGGGCCTCGGCGTCAATCTGCTGAGCGTACTGGTCGAACAGGCCGCCCGCGCGCTCGATCCCGCGGATTGGGATATCGAAGTCCTCGAAATGCACCACAAGCGCAAGGTCGACGCGCCCTCGGGCACCGCCCTGTTGCTCGGGCAAGCTGCCGCCAAGGGGCGCGGCATCGATCTCGCCACCCATTCGGTGCGCGTTCGCGATGGCCACACCGGCCCGCGTGAAGCGGGTACGATCGGTTTTGCCACGCTGCGCGGCGGCTCGGTCATCGGCGAACACTCCGTCGTTTTCGCCGGCGAAGGCGAGCTGGTGACCATGTCGCACAGCGCCGGCGATCGTTCGATCTTCGCGCGCGGCGCCATCAAGGCTGCCCTTTGGGCGCGCGACAAGAAACCCGGTCTCTATTCCATGCTCGACGTGCTCGGGCTTTCCCAACACTGATCTATTTGGAGGCATTTTTCATGAGCGGTACCCTCGTCCTCGTTCGTCACGGCCAGAGCGACTGGAACCTGAAGAACCTTTTCACCGGCTGGAAGAACCCTGAGCTGACCGAGCTCGGCGTTCAGGAAGCCAACACCGGCGGCAAGGCGCTTGCCGATTACGGCATCAAGTTCGACATCGCCTTCACCTCTGATCTGAAGCGCGCCCAGGACACGCTGAAGATCATCCTCGACAACGTCGGCCAGCCCGGTCTGGAGACGATCAAGGATCAGGCACTGAACGAGCGCGACTACGGCGATCTCTCCGGCCTCAACAAGGACGACGCCCGCGCCAAGTGGGGCGAGGAGCAGGTCCATATCTGGCGCCGTTCCTACGACGTCCCGCCTCCGGGCGGCGAAAGCCTGCGCGACACCGGCGCCCGTGTCTGGCCGTACTACCTGACGGAAATCCTGCCCCGCGTGCTGCGCGGCGAAAAGGTGCTGGTCGCCGCTCACGGCAACTCGCTGCGCTCGCTGGTCATGGTGCTTGACCGCCTGACCAAGGAACAGATCCTCGGCGTCAACCTCGCGACCGGCGTGCCGATGGTCTACAAGCTCAACGCCGACTCGACGGTCGCTTCCAAGGAAGTGCTTGGCGACATGTCCGGCGCCCACTGATATCGATTGTTTTACAGTTGAAAAGGCGCGGTCTCATGGGCCGCGCCTTTTCGATTCTGCGATAAGGCAGATCCGTACTCGGCGTCATCCGCAGCAGGATGACGGATACTTTCAGCCCTTAATTCTCGATCGTGAACTGCACCCGATCCGCAGCAAACCGGCTGATCGCATATTGCACCGGCACGCCCTCGAGGTCGGTGTTGACGGCCTTGGTGATCAGCAGGATCGCACCGGGGGCCAGTTCGAGTGCTGCGGTATCCGCCTCGTCGGCATGGACGGCGGTGATCTCGGTGGTAGAGCGCACGTAGTCTGATAGTCCAAGCTCGGCAAAGGCCTTGGTGATCGATTCCGTCCGCTTGTAGACGTCCGGCATACCGCCGAAGCGCGCGGCCGGAAACCACGCCGTCGCGCAGGAGACCGGGCGGCCATCCGCCTTGCGCACCGTTTCCATGCGCACGACAGGCTCGCCCGGCCGGATCTTCAGCCCGCGCGCCACGTCCGCGTCGGCCTTCTCCTCCGAATGGGAAAGCAGCAGTGCGCGCATCTCGCGCGCCTGCTCGCCGATGCCTGATGTAAACCGGGTGCGCTTGGTGATCGGAAAGTTCAGCCGCTCCTTGCGCTCGATCAGCGTGCCGCGTCCCTGCACGGCGCGCACGATACCCTCCTGGGCAAGGGCAGCGATCGCGCTTCTAACCGTATGTCTGTTGACGCCGAACTGCAGCGCCAGCACCGTCTCCGGCGGCACCATGCCCGTCTCGTCATAGGCGCCTGCGCTGATCGCCTGGCGAATGCGGTCGGCGATCTGCCGCCACAGCGCGACGCCCGTCTGTCTTTGTACCTGCCCAGCCATTTTACCCCTTGATGTCACACGCTTGTCATGTCGCCGATTTAAGCGTAACCATATCTTGTATAGTTGTCTATATCAATAGACATTTAAAGGATGTGGCGATGACCTTAGCGGAAAAGAATGAGCCGGGGGCAGGTGGGCGCAAGCGCGTCGTCGACCTGCTTGCGCGTGCGGAGCGGCAGGAGCTGGTCGCGGCTTGGGACAAGCTGGCGGAAAAGCCGGCGGTCCAGCCTGTGCGCGGACCGGAAACGGGCCTCGTCATGGTCCGGGGTCGGATGGGCGGCGGCGGTGCGCCGTTCAACCTCGGTGAAGTGACGGTGACACGCGCCACCGTGCGCCTTGCCTCGGGCTCCGTCGGTCACGCCCAGGCGCTCGGCACCGATCGTGAGAAGGCCAGGCTTTCCGCCATCTTCGACGCCCTCTGGCAGGAGCAGGCGACGCAATCCTTCGTCGAGCAGGCGCTGCTGCAGCCGGTCGCCGCACGCGTGGCCGATGCGGATCGCCGCAAGGCCGATGAGACGGCAGCAACCCGCGTCGATTTCTTCACCATGGTTCGCGGAGACGACTGATGAGCCTCAAGACGGAAGTTCTCAAGAATGACGTGTTGGCCGGAGGCTTCGCCGAGCCGGTCTTCCACGCCCAGAGCGTGTTCAAGCTGATGATGGATGCGATGGCGCGTCCGGGCACGATCCAGACGGTCTCCCCGGATGCTTTGCCGCCAGCCCCCCTCGGCGTTGCGGCAGGCGCGATCGCTCTGACGCTCTGCGATCACGATACCCCGGTCTGGCTGTCATCAGGTCTCGCGAAATCCGCCGTGCCGCAATGGCTCGGCTTCCACACTGGCGCGCCTGTCACGCCGGAGAAGGCCGAAGCGCGCTTCGCTTTCGTCGAAGCTGGAACGCCGCTCTCGTCCTTCGGTCTCTTTGCCGCTGGCACGCAGGAATATCCGGACCGTTCGACCACACTGGTCATCGAACTGGCGGATATTGAAGGCGGCCGCAAGCTGGCGCTTATGGGCCCGGGTATCAAGACTGTCACCGATATCGCGCCGCTCGGCCTGCCCGACACCTTCCTGCGCCTCTGGACGGAGAACCGCGCCCTCTTCCCGCGCGGCATCGACATCGTGCTGACCTCGGGCAGCCGGTTCGTCTGCCTGCCGCGGACCACCAAGATCACCGCAACGGAGATGTGACCCATGTATGTTGCTGTCAAAGGGGGCGAGGCCGCCATTGCCAACGCCCATCGCCTGCTGGCGGATCGCCGTCGCGGTGACCGTTCGTTGCCGGCTATCGGTATCGACCAGATCGTCGCGCAGCTGGCGCTGGCGGTCGACCGCGTCATGGCTGAAGCCTCGCTCTACGATCGCACGCTTGCCGCTCTCGCCGTCCGCCAGTCGCGCGGCGACATGATCGAGGCGATATTCCTGCTTCGTGCCTATCGCACGACGCTGCCGCGCTTCGGCTATAGCAAGCCCGTCGACACAGCGAAAATGAAGATCGAGCGCCGCGTCTCCGCCACCTACAAGGATCTGCCCGGCGGCCAGCTGCTCGGCCCGACCTTCGACTACACGCATCGCCTTCTCGACCCGTCGCTCCTGACCGACGAAGCCGTCGAGGAGCCGACACTCCGTGATGCCGAATCGGGCCGCGTCATGCGCGTTTCGGAAATCCTCGCGCAGGAAGGCCTGATCGAGGGCGACGGCGAAATGCCGGAGGATCACGAGATCGGCGACCTCACCCGCGAGCCGATGGAATTCCCGATGACCCGCGATCTGCGCCTTCAGGCGCTCGCCCGCGGCGACGAAGGCTTTCTGCTGGCGCTCGGTTATTCCACACAGCGCGGTTACGGCCGCAACCATCCCTTCACCGGCGAAATCCGCATCGGTGAAGTCGAGGTTGAATTCGATGTTCCCGAACTCGGCTTCGCCGTCTCGCTCGGCACCATCCAGGTCACCGAATGCCAGATGGTCAACCAGTTCAAGGGTTCGTCCAAGGCGCCGCCGCAGTTTACTCGCGGCTACGGCCTGGTATTCGGCCAGAGCGAACGCAAGGCAATGTCCATGTCGCTCGTCGATCGTGCACTGCGCGCCGAAGAACTCGGCGAGGACATCACTGCCCCGGCGCAGGACGAGGAATTCGTCATCTCGCATGCCGATAACGTCCAGTCGACCGGTTTCGTCGAGCACCTGAAGCTGCCCCACTACGTCGACTTCCAGGCCGAACTCGATCTGGTCCGCCGCATGCGCAACGAATTCGAAGCCAACCGCATCGGTGGCGACGACAGCATCAAGGAGGCTGCGGAATGACCGACCTAGCCAGCTACAATTTCGCTTATTTGGACGAGCAGACGAAGCGCATGATCCGCCGCGCGATCCTGAAGGCGATTGCCATTCCCGGCTATCAGGTGCCCTTCGCCTCCCGCGAAATGCCTATGCCATACGGCTGGGGCACCGGCGGCGTGCAGGTCACAGCCTCGATCATCGGCCCGGATGATGTGCTCAAGGTCATCGACCAGGGTGCTGACGACACGACCAACGCCGTCTCGATCCGCGCCTTCTTCCAGAAGGTCGCGAATGTCGCGGTGACCACGCACACCAAGGACGCGACGATCATCCAGACCCGCCACCGCATCCCGGAAGAAAAGCTTGGGCCCAACCAAGTGCTCGTCTACCAGGTGCCGATCCCGGAACCGCTCCGTTTCCTCGAACCGCGCGAGACCGAAACCCGCAAGATGCACGCGCTTGAGGAATACGGCCTCATGCATGTGAAGCTCTATGAGGACATCGCGCACAACGGCCGCATCTCGAAGACCTATGCCTATCCGGTCAAGGTCGCCGGCCGCTACGTCATGGACCCGTCGCCGACGCCGAAGTTCGACAATCCGAAAATGCACATGTCGGACGCGTTGCAGCTCTTCGGGGCAGGGCGCGAGAAGCGCATCTATGCCGTTCCGCCCTATACCGAAGTCGTCAGCCTCGATTTCGACGACTACCCCTTCGAGATCCAGCGCTTCGGCAAGCCTTGCGCGCTCTGCGGCGCCGAAGAAGTCTATCTCGACGAGGTCATCCTCGATGACAAGGGCGGGCGCATGTTCGTCTGCTCGGACACCGACCATTGCGAAGACCGCCGCGCCCATGGGCATGCCGGCGAGATGTTGGCACCCAATCAGGAGGCCGCCGAATGAGCGACACCCCGCTTCTCAAAGTCAATGACGTCTCGAAATTCTACGGCAACCGCATCGGCTGCCGGAATGTCTCCTTCGAACTCTGGCCCGGCGAAGTGCTCGCCATCGTCGGTGAATCCGGCTCAGGCAAGACGACGCTGCTCAACTGCATCTCGACCCGCCTGATGCCGACGACAGGCAGCGTCGAATACCACATGCGCGACGGCGCCTATCGCGACCTCTACCGCATGAGCGAGGCCGAGCGCCGCTTCCTGATGCGCACCGACTGGGGTTTCGTGCATCAGAATCCGGCTGACGGTCTGCGCATGACTGTTTCGGCCGGTGCCAATGTCGGCGAACGCCTGATGGCGATCGGCGACCGCCACTACGGCAACATTCGATCCACCGCGGTCGACTGGCTGCAGCGCGTCGAGATCGACGAGAGCCGTATCGACGACCAGCCGCGCGCCTTCTCCGGCGGCATGCGCCAGCGCCTGCAGATCGCCCGCAATCTGGTGACCGGCCCACGCCTGGTCTTCATGGACGAGCCGACCGGCGGCCTCGACGTGTCGGTGCAGGCCCGCCTGCTCGATCTTGTTCGTGGCCTCGTCAACGATCTCGGCCTTGCCGCGATCATCGTCACCCACGACCTCGCCGTCGCGCGTCTGCTGTCGCACCGCATGATGGTGATGAAGGATGGCCATGTCATCGAGCACGGGCTGACCGATCGCGTGCTGGACGATCCGCGCGAGCCGTACACGCAGCTCCTCGTTTCCTCCATCCTGCAGGTCTGATCGCGAATGCCGTTCAGACTCCGGCTACCGGTGTCCGCGGCAAGTGAAACTAAGGAAAGAAATCATGGCAACGCCACTCGTTGTTTCTGAAGTCGTCAAGAGCTTCACCATGCACCTGCGCGACGGTATCAAGCTGCCTGTCGTTTCGGATGTATCCTTTTCCGTAGCCTGCGGGGAATGCGTCGTGCTCGGCGGCCCGTCGGGCATCGGCAAGAGCTCGCTCTTGAAGATGATCTACGGCAACTACGCCGTCGATAGCGGCCAGATCCTCATCAAGCATCACGACAAGATCGTCGATCTGGCAACGGCTGACCCGCGCACTGTCATCGCTGTGCGCCGCGATACGCTTGGCTATGTCAGCCAGTTCCTGCGCACCGTGCCGCGCGTCGCGGCCATCGACGTGGTTGCCGAGCCGCTGGTCGCCCGTGGCGAGAAGGCGGAAACGGCGCGCGAGAAGGCGGCAAACCTTCTCTCGAAGCTGAACCTGCCGGAAGCGCTCTGGCAGCTTCCGCCCGCCACCTTCTCCGGCGGCGAGCAGCAGCGCGTCAACATCGCACGTGGCTTCATCACCGACCACACCGTCCTGCTGCTCGACGAACCGACCGCCTCGCTCGACGCCAGGAACCGCGCCGTCGTCGTCGGCATGATCGAGGAGAAGAAGAAGGCGGGCGTCGCGCTTCTCGGCATCTTCCACGATGAGGAAGTGCGCGAGGCTGTCGCCGACCGCATTCTCGACGTCCAGAAATTCTCGCCGCGAAAGGCAATCGCAGCATGAGCCGCAAGATTGGCCTTGAGCCCTATTTCCATGAAACAGCATCCGTGAAGAACGCCACCTTCGGCCGCTTCACGGAAGTCTCGGAGCGTTGCCGCATCGAGGAAGTCGAGTTCGGCGATTACTCCTACGTCATGCAGGATGGCGCCATCTGGTGCGCGACGATCGGCAAGTTCGTCAACATCGCTGCCTCGGTGCGCATCAACGCCACCAACCACCCGACCTGGCGCGCAACGCTGCACCACTTCACCTATCGCGCCGCCGATTATTGGCCGGATGCCGATATGGAGACCGACTTCTTCGAATGGCGTCGCTCCAACCGCGTCGTCATCGGCCACGACGTCTGGATCGGCCATGGCGCCACCATCCTGCCCGGCGTCACTGTCGGTAATGGCGCCGTCATCGGCGCCGGTGCCGTCGTCTCCAAGGATGTCGCGCCCTACACGATCGTCGGCGGCGTCCCGGCCAGGCTGATCCGCGAACGCTTCCCGAAAGAGGTCGGCGAACGGATGGACAAGCTCGCCTGGTGGGATTGGGAGCACGACCGCCTGCGGGTCGCCCTGGCCGATTTCCGCGCGCTGAGCGCCGAAGATTTCCTTGCCCGCTACGAAGCATGATCGGGCGCCCCCCCAAGAGGGGCGCTCAGTCTGCTGACAAAGTCTTCCGACTTGCGGAACGATCGTTTCTCGTCATGCCGGCCTCGAGCCGGCATCCAGTAGCGCCGCGTCTGCGGTGCGAAAGAGTCTTTTGCGCGCAAGGACTTACGCGCGCTGGACCCAGCTCGTCGACGGGGATGACGGCGGCCATTCCAGCAGGCGACGAGGCTTTGTCAACAAGGACGCGCCCCGAACCGGGGCGCCCATCCAGCCCCGGAGCTTGGTCGCCCAAAAAGCGGCCGACCGACCTCCGCTCCTCGCGGCTCGCCCGGGCGCTAAAAACATGCAGCCGACGAAGCATCGGCGCACTCCATTGTCATAATAGTCGCGTCTGTCTCTGCTAGGAAAGAACAGGAGACGACCCTGCTTACCGCAAGGATAACCATGCGTCTTGGCCGTGGATGAGCTTGCGCGAATGCCAGTTCCTGTAAGAATCGGAAACACATTGTGACTAAGTCGTTACAAAAGCTACAATTTTCCAGCTTGTCTCATAATCGTACTTCATGGATATTAGACTGATCTTGAGGAAGTCATCATGATCAGAATGATTGAAGATCCGGCGGAATTGGCCGGCGAAGATATCACTGGCAAGTATATTCTGCGCAAGCTGAACTATCATTGGTTCGCTTACGGCAAGGCTGCGATCGTGACGGCCTGCAAGGGCACGATCCTGGAGCTGGATCGTGAGGAAACAGTCTATTCCGAACAGTGGGGCCGCCGTGCCTACACGGGAGCCGGCAAGCGCTATCCGGGTGGCATCTGTCCGATATCGGCGGTCGCCTGTGTCTGCGACACGCCTGATGAGGTCAATGCCGTCATCCAGCTCGATGTCGACGCGCAGGACGAGTTCTACCGGTTGATCGCCAAGACGGAAGCCAGGGTTCGCGCCCTTGCGGCTTCGTCTGACAACACGGTGTTTCTGGCTGCTGCCGAATAAGTCTGGCGCTCCCGGAGGTTCGGTATAAGACCGAACCTCCCGCGATCCGTCCTCGCGGATGGATGTGACAAGGCGCAAATGACCGACAAGACAGACACTATTCTCCTTCCCGAAAATATTGGCGCCAGCCACGATCTCCACGTCTTCGCCGACGGTTGCTACGAACCCGATTCAGGGGAGGGCGGCTGGGCCTTTGTGGTCTATCGCGACGATGCGGAAGTCGCTTCCGGTTTTGGCGGCGTCGAGGACACCGCCAACAATACGACGGAACTGATCGCGCTCCTCAAGGCCGTCGAGTGGATCGACAGCAATGCCGCCAGCGAAACAGCCGTGGTCTGGTCCGACTCCGTTTACGTCGTCAGAGGCTGCAATCAATGGCGCCACATCTGGAAAAACAACGGCTGGAAGAAGATAAGCGCCAACGCGAAAGTCCGAAGCCGCACGATCGCGAACCCCGATCTCTGGAAGGCGATCGACGCTCACCTGTCGCGCAACCGCCTGCTGACCATCGCCTGGTGTAAAGGCCATTCGGGCCTTGCCGGCAACGAGCGCGCCGACGAACTCGCCGAGCGCGGCCGCCTGTCGCTGCGTGGCAAAGGCGCCCGCTGAATGGTTCTCGGATGCATCGACTGCCGAACCGGTGTCAGCAAGAGCGCGAAGGGGAATGGCGGCAAATGATCGCCAGCGATGTGATCCCGGTATATCGCCGGTCGCGTCGTCAACGTCGGCGTCGGGTTAAGCCCACGGGTTCTTCGCCAGCTGCCATTCCCCGGTCTCGTCAGGCTCGACGCGCTTGTTGCCGCGGTAGAAAATCGGCAGTCCGGTCTTCTTGTCCATGGAGAAGCGGCTGGGCGTGAACTTCTCGTCCTCATGTCCACGGATGGCGAGAGCGAGTGCCTCTTTGAACTTCCCGTCTTTGCACAGGCTTTTGAAGAGTGTCTGATCCATCGCTTTACTCCGCTATCGTCGGTCCGGATTGCCTGCCATCGACCGGCGGTCGGGTCAACCGTCAATGGCGGCAGGCTCATGCGAAATGTGGCAAGTAGCGCCAGCCCGGCGGGATGCCTCACCGTTGTTTGATTGGCCGCGATAACGCACCGGCGATAAAGTTTTGCGCAGTCCAGATCGCATGCCGTCCGCACCGTTTTCATCAATCGCTTATCGAGCGAGGGAGAGTCCCATGACGCGCAATCATCTCACCAAGACTGCTCTTTCGCTTGCCGCAGGCGCCATCGTCGGTCTGGCCGAGCTGCACGGTGCCAATGCGGACGACAGGATACGCGTTCACGGCACGGTCGAAAATCTCGACGGCGACACGCTGAAGATCAAGGAGCAGGATGGCCGCGACATGGCCATTACCATGGCATCCGGCTTGAAGGTGCTTGGCGTCAAGAATGCATCAACCGCCGACATAAAGGCCGGCGATTTCGTCGGGATCGGCTCGCAGCCGACCGCCAGCGGGATCAACGGCGCGGTCCAGGTCGTGATCTTTCCCGCCTCGATGAAGGGCACCGGCGAAGGCGATCGGCCCTGGAGCGTGAAGCCGAATGGCTCCATGACCAATGCGACGGTGGCCAACGCCGTCAAGGACGTCAGCGGCCAAACAGTGACACTGGCCTACAAGGGCGGTGAGCGGAAGATCAAAATCCCTGAAGGCACGAAAATCGTCGCGCTCACTGCGGCAACGCGGGACGACTTCAAACCTGGCGCCTTCGTGTCCGCCCAGGGAACCATCAGCGGTGACAACACGCTCGCCGCCGATCGCGTCTCCGTCGGTCTCGATGGCGCAACGCCCCCGATGTGATGCTCCGCGCCGCAACCTGGCGGGCGTCATTCAAACGTTGAAGCGCTTAAATCTCATGGCGTGCTCTTGCGACGACCTCGTGTTCGCGAGGCGGCATAAGGCTGCCTCGACGCCCGCGATCCGCACTGTCGCAAATGAATCCACCCGACCTCTATTGTGACAGAGGTTACATAAAACTGACATTGGAGCTTCATGAACCGGGACTAATGCACTCCCCCATATCGCATCTGGACTATGAGGAAGAGCATGATGTTCGAACTGAAGAATGTCACCCGCCGTTTCGGAACGAAGACTGCCGTCGATTCCGTGACGCTCGACATTCCTCAGGGCCAGATGGTCGGCATCATCGGTCGTTCCGGCGCCGGCAAGTCCACGCTGCTGCGCATGATCAACCGCCTGCAGGAGCCGACATCGGGCTCGATCCATTTCGCCGGCGTCGAGGTCTCGCGTCTGCGTGGCCATGCCCTGCGCAACTGGCAGCGCGATTGCGCGATGATCTTTCAGCAGTTCAATCTCGTGCCGCGCCTCGACGTGCTGACGAATGTCATGCTCGGCCGTCTCAATCATCGCTCGACGACGATGAGCCTGCTCGGCGTTTTCAGCCGCGAAGAGCGCATCCATGCCATTGCCGCGCTCGAGCGCCTGGGTATCGAGCAGACGGCGCTGCAGATGGCCGGCACCTTGTCGGGTGGCCAGCAGCAGCGCGTCGCCATCGCCCGCGCCCTGATGCAGAACCCCAAGATGCTGCTTGCCGACGAGCCGATCGCCTCGCTCGATCCGCTGAACGCCAAGATCGTCATGGACGCGCTGCGTGACATCAACGAGCGCGAGGGCATCACCGTCGTCACCAACCTGCATACGCTCGACACCGCGCGCAATTACTGTGAGCGCATCGTCGGCATGTCGGCCGGCCGCGTCGTCTTCGACGGCAAGCCGTCCGAACTGACGGCTGATGCCGTCAAGCAGATCTACGGCACCGACAAGGACGGCGCCGGCATCGACGAAACGATGACGTCGACCTCGATCAACATTCCCGCGGCCGCAGCCGCGCAACAATCCGCCGGCTTGCAACCGCTGGCGCTGGCCGGTCTCTGAGAGGGGCGGCCTCGATCGTAAGCCTGCGTTATGGGCACACTTCTTCTTAAACAGAATTGCCGGAGACCCCGGTCAATCAGGAGAGAACCATGTTGAAGAAAGCACTTTTTGCCGCCACGGCGCTGTTTGCGCTCGCTGGCGTTTCGCATGCTGCGGACCTCAAGGAATTCCGCGTCGGTATCCTCGGTGGCGAAAACGAAGCCGATCGTCTTCGCAACTACGCTTGCCTTTCCGACCACCTGAAGCAGGAATTCGGCTTCGAGAAGGTTTCGCTGTTCCCTGCTGCCGACTATGACGGCGTTATCCAGGGTCTCCTCGGCGGCACGCTCGACTTCGCTGAACTCGGCGCTTCCGGCTATGCAGCCGTCCACATCAAGGACCCGAAGGCTGTAACCCCGATCCTGACGACGCAGCAGGAAGACGGCTCGACGGGTTACTACTCGATCGGTCTTGCTCTGAAGTCCGCCGGCATCAAGGACATCAAGGACGCCAAGGGAAAGAAGCTCGGCTACGCTGATCCGGACTCCACCTCTGGCTACCTGATCCCGCTGACGCAGATCCCGAAGGACACCGGCGCTCCGAACGACAAGTACTTCGCTTCGACGCAGTTCAATGGCGGCCACGAGAACAACCTTCTAGCCGCCTATGACGGCAAGGTCGACATCGCTGTTGACGACTCTTCCGGTATCGGCGACTTCAAGGACGGCTACACCTCCGGCACCTTCCGCAAGGCTGTCGACAAGGGCACCGTCGATCCGAACAAGCTCGTTGAAGTATGGCGCTCGCCGCTGATCCCGAACGGCCCGCTCGTCGTTCGCAACGAACTCGGCACCGAATGGCAGGCCAAGCTCACGGACTTCTTCATGAAGCTCCCGGAAAAGGACGCCAAGTGCTTCGCAGCCATCGAAGGCGGCGACTTCAAGGGCTACTCCAAGGTCAAGCCTGACTTCTACAACGCGATCATCGACGCTCGTAAGGCTGCCATCGGCGGCTGATCGATCTCCAGATCGAGAGGGGCGGCCCTTGTGGCCGCCCTTTTTCCTGCCAAGAAAGCGGACATCGTTTCATGACTTTTGCCGATCCTCATTCTCAGACGCACAGCGCGCAGCACCCGCAGCAGAGCGCCCATGAAATCGGCGAGGCGTGGAGCAAGATGGTGGCGCGCCGGCGCCTCTATACCGGTCTCGGCCTGGTGATCCTGCTGGTCGCTTTCGTCAGTTCGGTGAAGTTCGCCGACGAAAGCAATGCCGGCCATTTCATCGAGCGCCTGCCGCACCTCTTCGATTTCGTGAGCTGGCTTGTACCCAAGGACTGGAACGACGTCTGGCGGGCGCTGTTCGATATCGAAAGCCCGAGCCACCAGACCGGCGAAGAATATAATTTCGCGCTCGGTCGTGTGCCCGTCTGGGGCAGCTTCTATATCCCCGAATATTTCGAGCTGATGATCATCACGATCAACATCGCGCTGGTCTCGACCATCATCGGCTTTGTCTTCGCCGTGCCGATGAGCTTCCTCGCAGCCCGCAACCTTTCGCCTTCTTCGCCGCTGCGCATCGTCGTCAAGCGCCTGATGGAATTCCTGCGCGCCTTTCCCGAGATCGTCATCGCCGGCCTCTTTGCCGCGATCCTCTCGATCGGTCCGGTCGCCGCCATCATCGCCGTCAGCCTTCACACGATCGGGGCGCTCGGAAAGCTCTTCTACGAGGTGGTCGAAAACATCGACATGAAGCCGGATGAGGGCATGAAGGCCGTTGGCGCCAGCTGGGCCGAGCGCGTGCGCTTTGCCGCGATGCCGCAGGTTCTGCCGAACTTCATGTCCTATGCGCTGCTTCGGCTTGAGGTGAATGTCCGTGCCTCCACCATCATCGGCGCCGTCGGCGGCGGCGGTATCGGCGAGGAGCTGAAGCTGTCCATCTCGCGCGGTTTCGGTGCCAAGACCGTGGCACTGGTTCTGTTGCTCTTCATCACCATCGTCGCGGTTGACCAGTTCTCCGCATGGCTGCGCCGCCGCCTCGTCGGCGAGCATGCCTTCCTTCTGCAGCATTGAGGTCCGCCATGACGGTGATCGACGCCAACCGGATGCATGAAATCGAACTCCGCTATCCGGACTACTTCAAACGTTCCTTCCGTCAGCGGTTCGGCGGCCTGATGATCGTCATCGCGACGCTGCTTTACGGCGTCTATGCCACCTGGTTCTTCGACCTGCCGAAGCTGCTGGCCGAGGCGCATTGGGAGCGTGTCGGCCTCTACCTCAGCCAGTGGGTGAGCTACGACGTCCAGCCGGAATTCCGCATCGGCGATACCGGCATCACCGTCAAGTATCCGCGCTTCTCGCCGCTGGGCGACAACCCGCATCCCGATTGGGTGGTCAACAACCCGGATGGCAGCGTCTCGGTTTCGGTGAGTGGTGAGAGCCGCACGGTGACGGTTTCAAAGACCGAGGCGATCGTTACCGCCCACGGCATCACTGTCCCGGTCGAGCTGTCGAGCGGTGCGCCGAAGGTCGTGGGCCCCGTGCCGAGCTGGATGACCGTCTATGACGACAACGTCCTTGCCGATCTCGGCTTCGCCGGCGATGTCAGCATTTCCGCCGATCGCGTAAAGATCCGCAAGCGCTTCCTCGGCTGGGCGAATTTCGTCTTTGACACCCAATCGCCCTTCTTCGACAAGCCGGCCGGCGAGGTCCTGAGCCTGATCGTTTCGGGTCCGGAATTGAAGCCCGGTCAATCCAACCTGTCGCTCGCTTTCGACAATATCTGGCACAACAGCGCCTGGCAGCATGGCGATGTCTGGACCAAGCTTTTCCAGACCATCGTCATGGCCTTCCTCGGCACCCTGCTTGGTGCGCTGGCAGCCTTCCCGCTGGCGTTCCTGGCGGCGCGCAACATCACGCCGAACAGGCTGTTGAATCAGGTCCTGAAGCGCTCCTTCGACTTCCTGCGCTCGGTCGACATGCTGATCTGGGCGCTGTTCCTGACCCGCGCTTTCGGCCCCGGCCCGCTCGCCGGCTCCGGCGCGATCTTCCTCACGGAAACCGGTACGCTCGGCAAACTCTATTCCGAAGGCCTCGAGAATATCGATAACAAGCCGCGCGAAGGCATCAAGTCGACGGGTGCTTCGACAATGCTCACGCACCGCTACGGCATCATCCCGCAGATCGTTCCTGTCTTTGTCAGCCAGACGCTCTACCAGTGGGAATCGAACGTCCGCGGTGCGACGATCATCGGCGCGGTCGGCGCGGGCGGTATCGGCCTCAAGCTCTGGGAATCGATGCGCACGAACGCGAACTGGGAAAACGTCGCCTACATGGTTCTTCTGATCCTGATGGTGGTGTTCCTGTTCGACATGGCTTCGAACGCCCTGCGTCACCGGCTGATGGGAACGAAGACGCATTAAATGTGAGGATCGGCTTCGGCCATCATCATTCTGTCACGGAAATCTTTTAGCCGGAAACCGGCCTTGCAGTTGCCGCGCAAATCGCGGCAGACTGCGGCCCGCTTTCAGAACGATTTCCCAGGATACGAGCCTTGCGCTACGCACTCTATTTCACGCCGCCGAAGGATCATCCCCTGAACGGCACGGCCTCGCTCTGGCTGGGTCGTGATGCCTTCACCGGCGAAACTTATCCGGCTCCCGAATATCCGGAAATGCCGGCCGGCGAGCAGTTCGAGCTGACCGCCGATCCGCGCCGTTACGGCTTCCATGCGACGATCAAGGCGCCGTTCAGCCTGGCGGCCTCGGTAACCGAGAAGGACCTGATCCCGGTTGTCGAGGATTTTGCCGCTCGCACGCCTGCTTTCGAAATCCCGGAACTTGTGCTCGGCCAGCTGGGTCGCTTTTTCGCGCTGATCCCCGGTTTCCTGCATCCGCCGCTTCAGGATTTCGCCGCGAAGGTGGTAAGGTCCTTCGAACCGTTTCGCGCCGCGCTATCGGAGGCCGATGTGGCGCGCCGCAAGCCGGAGGAACTGACGGAAAGCCAGAGGGCCAATCTGCTGCGCTGGGGCTATCCCTACGTCATGGATGACTTCGGCTTCCACATGACCCTGACCGGCAAGGTGCCCCCGGAGCGATCCGGCGTGATGAAGGAAATCCTGGCCGAGCGCTTTTCGGCCTTCACGGGCCGGCCGCTGGCAATCTCCGGCCTGGCCGTATTCGTCGAGGAGGCGCGCGGCGCCCAGTTCAAAGTTCATTCCTGGTGGCCGCTTGCCGGCGCCGAAAGCTGAAAGACCTGATCCATGAGCAAAGAAACCGTCTTTTCCAATGCGCGTATCGTCCTCGAAGACGAGATCGTCAACGGATCGGTCCTCGTCCGCGATGGCAAGATTGCCGATATCTCGACGGGCAGCTCTCATGTCGGCGAAGACTTCGAGGGCGATTACCTGATCCCCGGTCTCGTCGAACTGCATACGGACCATCTCGAGGGTCACTATTCGCCGCGCCCCGGCCTGCGCTGGCACAAGACGGCGGCAATCCAGGCGCACGATGCCCAGATCGTCACCTCGGGCATCACCACGGTCTTCGATTGCCTGCGCATGGGTGCTGATGAAGACGGTGGCTTCGAGCATGGCGAAATGCGCGAGATGGCCGATGCGATCCAGAAGGCCGAGCAGGAAGGTCGCCTGCGCGCCGAGCACCTGATCCACCTGCGCTGCGAAGTCTCTGCTGACAACGTGCTGCAGCACTTCGCCGATTTCGAAAATGATCCCTATGTCCGTCTGGTCTCGCTGATGGATCACGCCCCCGGCCAGCGCCAGTTCCAGACAATGGACCAGTATATCTTCTACTACCAGAAGAAGCGTGGCCTCTCCGACGCCGAGTTCGCCAAGTTCGTCGATCGCCGCGTTTCGGAATCCGAACGCAACTCCACGCCACACCGCCTCGCCATCGCTAAGGTCTGTGCCGAGCGCGGCATCACTGTCGCCAGCCACGACGACGCAACGCTTGCCCATGTCGACGAAGCGATCGAGAACGGCGTACGCCTGGCCGAGTTCCCGACCAGCTTCGACGCTGCCAAGGCCTCGCACGAACATGGCATGAGCGTGCTGATGGGCGCGCCGAATATCGTCCGCGGCAAGTCGCACTCCGGCAACATCGCCGCCCGCGATCTCGCCGAGCGCGGTGTGCTCGATGTCCTGTCCTCGGACTATGTGCCGCTCAGCCTGCTCTACGCACCCTTCCTGATTGCCGATGAGGTCGAAAGCATCTCGCTGCCGAAGGCGATCGCCATGGTCACGTCGACGCCGGCGCGCACGGTCAGCCTCAACGACCGCGGCCGCATCGCCACCGGCCTGCGTGCCGATCTCGTTCGCGTCTTCCGTGACGAGGGCGTTCCGGTTAGCCGCTCCGTCTGGCGCGAAGGGCGCCGTGTCGCATGAACCCGTCGCACGAACCCCACGTTGTCCCCGGTACCGAACGCGGCATCATGGTCGTCGTCGTCGGCCCGAGCGGCGCGGGCAAGGACACGCTGATGGCGCTGGCCGCCAAGCATTTCCAGGGCCGCCAGGATGTGCATTTCGTCCGCCGCGTCATCACGCGTGACAGCGAGGCGGGCGGCGAACATCACCTCGCCGTATCGAACCAGGGCTTTGCCTCGATGGAGCAGGCCGGAAACTTCGCGGTCTGGTGGGAAGCGCACGGCTTGAAATACGGCATTCCGGCCGAAGTGTCGGTTTCGCTCGCACAGGGAAACCTTGTTATCGCCAACGGCTCCCGCTCGGCACTGCATCACTTCAAGGCGGTGTTCCCGCGGCTCAAGGTCATCAACGTGACGGCGCGTGCCGACGTGTTGGCGACCCGCCTCGAGGCGCGCGGTCGCGAGACGCATGAGGACATCATGGCGCGTCTCGCCCGCGGTCCCCTGACCGTGCGCGGCGACTACGACGTCATCGACCTCGACAACAGCGGCTCGCTGGAAGAAGGCGAGCGCAGGATCGTCGATGCGCTGAACGGCTTCCTCGCGGAAGTGGCATAAGATCGGGGAGGGGCGATGGCCATCGTTGTCGTTCCCTACGATCCCCGGTGGCCGAGCCTTTTCAGTGAGGTCCAGGCGGAACTGCAGCCGATGCTGTCAGATCTGGCGCCGGTCTTTCATCATGTCGGCAGCACATCCGTTCCGGGCCTTGCCGCCAAGCCGAAGATCGATCTGCATGCCGCGTTCAGTGATCAGCGAGCCTTGCTGGTCGCAATCGAGCGCATCAAGAGCCTGCCCGCCTACACCTTTCACGGCGATAAGTATAACGACCAGAGCTGGACCTTCACCAGCGGCAAGGGCTCCTACGGCGCCCGGCTCTATCTCTGCACATCCGACAATACAGTGCTTCGCGATCGTATTATTTTCCGCAACTATCTGAGGGCGCACCCGGAGAGAGCCCAAGCCTATGCGGCGCTCAAGCTTCGCCTGATGGGCGAGGCGAACGACGACTGGTCCTATTACACCGGCGGCAAGACGGATTTCGTACGCGAGACGTTGCGCTCGGCGGCGGGCAGGATTGATGTCGAAGGGGCATGATTGCGTCCCGCGCCGAAATAATTTCTGAAGACGTTCAATGAATTGAAGGAGCGGCGCGTCCTCGCCGATCCCCGCATGGTAGATCTGCAGCAGACTGATCGCGTCATTGGACAGGGAGCCGGGTCGCGAACCGGATCTGACAAAACTGGCCGAGAGCCGGCGTTCGATGATGGTTGCAGCAGGGGATCGCACGTCGTCAGGATTGGCGATCCACCGCATCGGAAAGGCCGAGAGACGCTCCTGTCGGCCTGGAAGAGCGGAACCTCGATGCGATCGGGCAGGCTGCACCGCCTGACAAACCCAATCAACATCATTGCCGCCTGCCTATCCCAGCATGTTTGCACCGTCGCGGAACGACTTCCGGCGCGGACGTTCGTGTTATCTCCACCACCGCTGTCTTGCCGCCGACACACACCTTGCTTACCGTCCCGCGCGACAAAGCGAGGAGCCCAGCCCATGACCGATGAGAGACCACAGCACAACGCCGCCTGCCATTGCGGCACGGTGAAATTCCGCGTCCGGCTCACCGATGAGTTCAACACGATCCGCCGTTGCACCTGCTCCTATTGCCGCATGCGCGGCGCTATTGCCGCCTCCGCCAACCTCTCCGACATCGAATTCGTCGAGGGTGAGGACAATCTGACGCTCTACCAGTTCCACACCGGCACGGCGAAGCACTACTTCTGCAAGACCTGCGGCATCTACACCCATCACCAGCGTCGTTCCAACACCAGCCAGTTTGGCGTCAACGTCGCCGTCATCGAAGGCGTTAGCCCCTTCGACTTCGCGGAAGTGCAGGTCATGGATGGTGTCGCCCACCCGTCCGATGCAGGTGGCGGATCGCGGGTCGCTGGGGTGCTGCGGTTCGAGAAGACCGCGTGAACTGGACTACGGCATTGAAAGCACCCGGGCATGCAACGCAGCCCGGGTTCCAGAGGTGACCGCTAGATGATCTGCCCGACATCGATGCGGTTGCCGTCGACGTCCTCGAAGACGAAGGCGCGCAAGCCGTAGTCTTTGTCCTGCAATCCCTTTATGATCCGCACGCCATTTTCCTTGCAGCGCGCGTGAAGCGCGTCGACATCGTCCACCAGCAGATGGGCGACGTTGAATTTGGCGGTCTTGTGCTGGGGCTGCAGCGTCAGGTGCAATTCGCCGGCGTCCCGCTTCAGGATCATGAAGCCGACGGGGTTGCCGTTCTCGAAAACCTTGGTGAAACCGAGAACCGTGGCATAGAAACGAAACGCACGGTCAATGTCTGCGACCGGAAGCATGGCGGCGATACGTCCGAAACGAACACCGTGATCAGCGATCTCTTTCATCGCTCAATCTCCTTCTGAGAAGCTGCGGCAACGGCTCCGGCGGTGCGGAAAAACGTCTGGCACTTCAATGTTTTGACAGGAAGGACGGTGCCTCGGCACTTCTTATATTTGGAAACCGCGGCGTCCGCAAATGCCAAAGGCGCTGCGGCGCACCGTTCCTGATCACCTGGATGCTCCTGCTCTCCCTACACCAATCCAAGCCGAACCAGGCTCTCGGCGCAGGCAACGATCGCCTCTTCCCGCGAACGCGGCGCCCAGCCGAGCAGGCGTTCGGCCTTCTCGCCCGTTGCGTTCATGTCGTAGTTGAGAAGCGGCACCACCGCCTTCAGCTGCGCGTTCGTCTCGCCTGCGATCCGCACCTGCTCGTCGGGCCAGACATCGGTCGAGACCTTCGCGGCCGCAGCACCCAGCCTCTGCCGCAGCAGTTTCGCGACTTCGACCATCCATAGGCTGTCTCCGACGGTGGCAAGGAAGCGCTCGCCAGCAGCCGCGGGGTCGGTCATGGCGCGCATGTGCAGGTCGGCCACATCACGTACGTCCACGCAGCAGGAGTTGACGTTCACGCAGCCCGGCTGTCCCTTCATCATGTTGGCGATCAGCCGGATCGAGTGCGAATAGTCGGCGCCGAGAACCGGGCCGTAGACCGCGACCGGATTGACCGCCGAAAGCTCCATGCCTTGGCCCTCGCTGGCGATGAACGCCCAGGCGGCGCGCTCCGACAGCGTCTTCGATTTCTGGTAGGGCGCGACATTGCCTTCAGGATTGCTCCAGTCGGTCTCGTCGAACGGCCGCCGATGGTCCGGCCCATGGCCAACGCCGATGGCGCCGAAGGCGGATGTCAGCACCACGCGGCTGACGCCGGCGTCGCGCGCTGCTCGCAGCACCCTGAGATTGCCGTTGACGGCGGGCTCGATCCAGTCCTCCTCGCGCGTCTGGTCGCCCGATGGGGTTGGCGAGGCGCCGTGCATCACATAAGTGCAACCGGCGGCCGCCTCCGCCCAGCCCTTGTCGTGGTCGAGATCGGCGATCACGAAGGAAAGCCGATCGCCGGCCTCGACGCCGCCGACCTTCAGATGCGTGCGCACCTCGTCTTCTCGTCCCGGCGAGCGGATGGTGGTGCGGATGCGGTAGCTGTCTTTCAGCAACGCCAGCATGCAGTATTGCGCGATGAACCCGGTGCCGCCGGTGACGAGAACGAGGGCGTCTTTCTTATCAGTCTGCATAATTTGCCTCATGCTTATGCCGCCGCATCGGATCGCAGCGAACTCGATGACCGGAAGGTAAGCAAAGCGGTTCGTACTGTGAATGCTTGAAAATCCGCATGACTTGCGCGATAGTTCGACAATGCTAGCCGATCCCTTCTCCGATGTCCTGAGTCTGACGAAAGCCGAGGCGATCGTCACCGGCGGCTTCACCGCAGGCGGCCCCTGGTCGATCGCCTTTCCGGGGCGCGACAAGATCAAGTTCTTCGCGGTGGTGAAGGGCGGCTGCTGGGTGACGCTCGAGGGAGAGGCGGAGCCCATCCGCTTCGAGGAAGGCGATGTCGGCCTCTTGGCGAAAAAGCGCAGCTTCGTGCTGTCTAGCGATCCCTCGCTTCAGCCTATCGACGCCATGAGTATCTTCACCGGCACGGGGCGGCGGTTGGTAACGCTCGGCGACGGCAATGATTTCGCCCATATCGGCGGCCATGTCGCGCTCGATCCGCTAAGGGGCGGCCTGCTGTCCGATATCCTGCCCACCTGGATCCACACCCGCGCGGCCTCGCCGCAGGCCGCCATCTTTCGCTGGCTGCTCGATCGGCTGATCGAGGAGCGCGACATCGGCCAGCCGGGTGCTGCACTCGCCTCCGCGCAGCTGACACAGCTGCTCTTCATCGAGATCCTGCGCTCGCATTTGAGCGCCACTGACCGCATGCCCGCCGGCTGGCTGAGGGCGCTCGCCGAACCCAGGATTGCCCCGGCGCTGCGTCTGATGCATGGCGAACCGGCGCGCGCCTGGCATCTGGAGGAGCTGGCGAGCGCCTGCGCCATGTCGCGCACCTCCTTCGCCGTCCATTTCAAGTCGGTCTCGGGCGTTGCTCCGCTCGCCTATCTCACCGAGTGGCGCATGCGCCTTGCCGAACGGGCGCTGCGCGAAACCCGCACCCCCGTCGCTTCCGTCGCCCGCTCGCTGGGCTACACCTCCGAAAGCGCCTTCAGCAACGCCTTCAAGCGGGTGAACGGCAGATCGCCTTCGGCTTATCGAGTAGCGGTTCGTGAGGTGGATGTCAGCGATCAGGGAGCGTCAGTATCGGGCGAAATCGTCTAGGAGGAGCCAGGATGAAGGATGTCGTCGCATTGGTCACCGGCGCAAGCCGCGGTGTTGGGCGCGGCATCGCGCTCGCCCTGCTTGCCGAGGGCGCCACCGTGCATGTCACGGGCAGGACGCGACACGAGGCCAAGACGCCGGGCAGGCGCCCGGGCTCGCTGGAAGGGCTCGCGCTTGAGGCTGCCGCGCTGCCCGGTCGCATCGTCATCCACCAGTGCGACCATGCCAACGATACAGATACTGAGCGCGTGGCCGCAGCGGTCAAGGCCGGCGGTCGGCTGGATATCCTGGTGAACAATGCCTGGCCCGGCTACGAGAACATGGTCGAGAATGGCGATTTCACCTGGCCGCGCGCCTTTTGGGAGCAGCCAGTCTGGCGCTGGGACGCCATGATCGGTACCGCGCTGAAGGCTGCCTTCCTTATGTCGCGCGCCATGGCGCCGATAATGGTCGCCAACCGCCGCGGCCTGATCGTCAACATCTCATTCTGGGCGTCGCGCTTCTATGATGGCAATGCCATCTACGGCATCTCCAAGGCGGCGGCCGACAAAATGGCCGCCGATTTTGCCCATGACCTGAGGCCGCACGATGTCGCCGCCGTCGCCCTTTATCCAGGCCTTGTCCGCACCGAAGCCGTTATGGAGAACGCCGCCTATTTCGACCTCTCCAATTCCGAATCCCCGCAGTTCATCGGCCGCGTTATCGCAGGGCTCTGGCGCGATCCCACGCTGATGTCGAAATCCGGACAGGTTCTGGTCGCGGCCGGGCTTGGTCGGGACTACGATATGGCTGATATCGACGGCTACAGGCCCGTCCCGCTGACGGCGGCGGATTTCGCCAAGGACTGAACTTCGCATTGTGGCGGCTGGCGGGAAAGAGCTGTGGCCTCACTCAGCAAGCCGGCGGTCACCTACGGCGCCCGCCAGCAGTTTATTCTGTCCGGGGGATCACTCCCCCTCGCTGCGTCCAGCCACGATCTCGCGCTTGCCGACATGGTTTGCCGGCCCGACGAGGCCTTCCTTCTCCATGCGCTCGACGAGCGAGGCGGCACGGTTGTAGCCGATGCCGAGGCGGCGTTGGATGTAGGAGGTCGAGCACTTCTTGTCGCGCAGGACGACCTTGACGGCCTGCTGGTAGAGTTCGTCGCCGTCCTCAGAGCCCATGGCGCTCTTGTCGAAGACCGCACTGTCCTCTTCCTCGCCGGCTTCGTCTTCCTCGTCCGCCGTAACGGTATCGAGATATTCGGGGCGACCCTGCGTCTTCAGGTGTGCCACGACCTTCTCGACTTCGGCATCCGAAACGAACGGGCCGTGCACGCGCGAAATCCGCCCGCCGCCCTGCATGTGCAGCATGTCGCCCTGGCCGAGCAGCTGTTCGGCGCCCTGTTCGCCAAGGATGGTGCGGCTGTCGATCTTCGACGTCACCTGGAACGAGATGCGCGTCGGGAAGTTTGCCTTGATCGTGCCGGTAATGACGTCGACCGAAGGACGCTGCGTTGCCATGATCAGGTGGATGCCGGCTGCACGCGCCATCTGCGCCAGACGCTGGATCGCGCCTTCGATTTCCTTGCCGGCAACCATCATCAGGTCGGCCATCTCGTCAACGATGACGACGATGTAAGGCATCGGCGTCAGGTCCATCTCTTGGCTCTCCTCGATCGGAGCGCCGGTGCTTCTGTCGAAGCCGGTCTGGACCATGACGTGGATCGTCTCGCCCTTGTCGCGCGCCTGCGCCACGCGGCTGTTGTAGCCGTCGATATTGCGCACGCCGAGGCGCGACATCTTGCGATAGCGATCCTCCATCTCGCGCACCGCCCACTTGAGCGCCATGACGGCCTTCTTGGGGTCGGTAACGACAGGGGTCAGAAGGTGCGGGATGCCGTCATAGACCGACAGTTCCAGCATCTTCGGATCGACCATGATCAGGCGGCACTGTTCCGGCGACATCCGGTAAAGCAGCGAGAGGATCATCGTGTTGATGGCGACGGACTTGCCCGAGCCGGTGGTGCCGGCGACAAGCAGGTGCGGCATTTTTGCGAGCTCGGCGATGACGGGCTCGCCGCCGATCGTCTTGCCGAGGCCGAGCGCAAGCTTGTAGCCGCTCTTCTCGAAGTCCTGGCTTTCGATCATTTCGCGGAAATAGACGGTCTCGCGAAGTGCGTTCGGCAGTTCAATGCCGATGACGTTACGGCCGGGAACCACGGCGACGCGCGCCGACAGTGCCGACATCGAGCGGGCGATATCGTCGGCAAGGCCGATGACGCGGGAGGACTTGACCCCTGGTGCCGGCTCGAATTCGTAGAGCGTGACGACTGGGCCGGGGCGGACATGAATGATCTCGCCCTTGATGCCGAAATCCTCGAGCACGCTTTCGAGAAGCCCGGCGTTCTGCTCCAACGTCTCCTGCGACATGATTTCGCCAACGCGCTCCGGCGGTTCCTGCAGCAGCGAGTGCGATGGGAACTCGTAGCCGGAAGCATCGACGCGCGGCGGCACGACCTTCGGTGCGACAAAACGGGGCAGCGGCGCAAGCGGCTGCGCTGCCAGCGTGCGAACCGGCAATGGCGCAATCGGCTGCGACTTGGCCTGCTGAGCCTCGACCTGAACGATCGGCGCCGGGGCAGGCTCCGGCTCGATGGCTGCGACCGGGGCAGGTGCTGGCGTCGGTACTGCGACCTCGACCGGAGGCTCGGGCACGATGGCGATCGGCGCTGCGACCGGCTGCTTGCCGGGGCGCCATTCCATGATGCGGAAACGGCTGATGATCGCTTCGGCGCTGATCTCGGGCTTCTGGATCACGACGGGCGGAACCGGAACGGGAGCAGGGGCGGGGATCGCCGTGACCTCGTCGAACGACATGGCTTCCCAGAAGGCGAAATCGGAGATGCCTGCGAGGCGCGGCGACGCGCTCAGCGTGCTCGCGACAGTCTCCACAGGTGCGACCGTCGGGATCTCGACCGGCAGCCGTCTGACCACAACGTGTGCCGGGGCGGGAGCCGCCTCGGGCACGTAGATGTCGAACGGCACGTCGACCACGACAGGCGCCTGCGGCTGAGTATGAACGATCACCTGCGGCTGCGCCTGGACGCGCGGCTGCACCTGCACGGCTTCTGCCGCTGCATGGGATACCGGCGGCGCCACAACGTCGATCTGAGGCTTCTGGATAGCCTCTGCCTGGACCCGGCGAGGATTGATCAGACTCTCCGGCGTCCGCGTGAAGCGCACGTTCGGAGCCAGCGAGAAATTGCTCTGCCAGATCGGGGGCGTCGGCTTCTCGCCGGCAACCTCGTCGTGTCGCTGTTCGCCGTCGACCTCAGTCTGAATGTCCCCGGCGTCCGTCAGATTGTTTCTAGGAAAGCGCATGCGACCGCTACTCACTCATGATTAGCAACTATTACCCACCTCCGGATTAGGAAATGAAGGTTAATAAGTTCCTTCCGACACAGTCGTCTGCGAAGCCTGAAATCGTCGATAATGACGCAATATCAATTGCTTGAGTGAAGCATAAAATTTTAAGGGATTTTCGACGAAGCGCTCAGTGCGCTTCGTCCCAGTTGCTGGCGGCGCGCGCGTCGACCTTCAGCGGCACGCGCATTTCCAAGGCGGGCATCGCGGCGTTTTCCATCACGGAAACGATGATCGGCGTGGCCTTCTCGACATCCGCATCCTCGACCTCGAAAATCAATTCGTCGTGCACTTGCAACAGCATGCGCACGCGGTCGCCAATTCCGGCCTCGCTGAGCGCCGGTTCCATCTTGATCATCGCACGGCGGATGATATCGGCGGCCGAGCCCTGGATCGGCGCATTGATGGCCGCACGCTCGTTGAAGGCGCGTACGGACGGGTTGGAGGAGCGAATCTCCGGATAGTTGATTCGCCGCCCGAAGATGGTCTCGACATAGCCCTTGTCGCGCGCCATCTGCTTGCGGCTGTCCATGTAGTCGCGAATGCCGGGGAAGCGCTCGAAGTACCGCTTGATGTAGTCGCTTGCTTCCGAGCGTTCGATCGACAGCTGGTTCGAAAGGCCGAAGGCCGAAATGCCGTAGATGATGCCGAAGTTGATCGCCTTGGCGCGGCGGCGGACTTCCGAAGGCATGCCTTCGACCGGTACGCCGAACATTTCGGAGGCCGTCATCGCATGAATGTCGATGCCGTCGGCAAAAGCCTGCGTCAGCTGCGGAATGTGCGCGACATGCGCCAGCACGCGCAATTCGATCTGGCTGTAGTCTGCGGAAATGAGCTTGTGTCCCGGCGCGGCGATGAAGGCCGTGCGGATCTTGCGACCTTCGGCGGTGCGGACCGGAATGTTCTGCAGGTTGGGTTCCGACGAGGAAAGGCGGCCTGTCGTGGTCGATGCCAGGGAATAGGAAGTGTGCACCCGCTTCGTCTGCGGATGGATATATCCCGGCAGGGCGTCGGTGTAGGTCGACTTCAGCTTGGTAAGCTGGCGCCAGTCGACGATCTTGCGCGGCAGCTCGAAACCGGCCGCCGCCAGATCCTCGAGAACGCTGGCCGAAGTGGACCATTGCCCGGTCTTCGTCTTGGTACCGCCCTCGAGCCCCATCTTGCCGAACAGGATGTCGCCGAGCTGCTTCGGCGAGCCGATCGTGAAGCGCTCGCCTGCAAGCTTGAAGATCTCGTCCTCGAGCGCCGCCGCGCCTTGTGCAAGCTCGCCGGAGAGACGCGACAGGATCTGCCGGTCCACCGTTATGCCGCGCTCTTCCATATGCGCGAGGACAGGCAGCAGCGGGCGCTCGAGCCGCTCGTACACGGCCGTCAGCTTTTCGGCGGCCAGCCGTGGCTTTAGCACCATCCAGAGGCGAAGCGTGATGTCGGCATCCTCGGCCGCATAGTGGGTGGCCCGGTCGATGTCGACGAGGTCGAAGGTCACGTTCGACTTGCCGCTGCCGGCGACGTCCTTGTAGGCGATCGGCTTGTGTCCGAGGAATTTTTCCGACAGCGGATCCATCCCGTGGGCGCCGGTTCCGGCATCGAGCACATAGGAGATCAGCATGGTGTCGTCGAAGTTCCTGGTCTCGACGCCATAGCGCTTCATCAGCAGGTAGTCGTATTTCAGGTTCTGCGCGACCTTCAGCACGGACGCGTCTTCGAGCAGCGCTTTCAGGCGCGGCAGCGCGTCGCGCATCGGAATCTGGTTCTCCGCAAGACCGCCGCCGAGAAGATCACCGAAGCCGGTCTTGTGCGTGAGCGGCACATAGGCAGCGCGGATCACGGTCCCGGTCGAATTCTTGGCGTTATCGGCGATCGCCATCGAGAAGCCGACGAGTTCCGCCTGCATCGCGTCGAGCGAGGTGGTTTCCGTGTCGAAGCCGACGAGCCCTGTCTGCCGTGCATCGGCGATCCATTGGTCGAGGGTGGCGAGATCGCGGATCGTCACATAGCGGGAATGGTCGAACGGCAGCGACGCGAACGCCTCGGCGCGGCTCTGTGCCAGCGATGCCGGCTGGAACATGCCCTCGCCATTGGCTTCCTTCGCCTTGGCCGGAACCTGAACGCTGTCACCGACGACATCGGGAACACCGCCGGCAACCGGTGCCGGCTTGGCGACGTCGAGATCCGGCCCGTGGGCCGCAGCACCCCATTCAACCGGAACATCCACCGCGTCGATTACACTGGCGTCGCATTCGCATGCATCCGCGACCCGTCGCGTCAACGACGTGAACTGCATGGCCTTCAGGAAGCCGATCAGCTTCGGCCCATCCTGCTTCTCAAGCACCAGATCCTGGACCGCCAGCTCAAGCGGCACATCGGTCCTGAGGCGAACGAGCTCGCGTGACAGTCGCGCCTTGTCGGCGTTTTCGATGATGGTCTGCCGGCGCTTCTCCTGCTTGATCTCGGTTGCCCGGTCGAGCAGCGTATCGAGGTCGCCATATTCGGCCAGCAACTGGGCCGCCGTTTTCGGTCCGATGCCCGGAATGCCGGGCACGTTGTCGACGGAGTCGCCGGTCATCGCCTGGAGATCGATCATCTTCTCCGGCGGCACGCCCCACTTCTCGATCACATCGGGGATGCCGATCTGCTTGTCCTTCATGCTGTCGTACATGTGGACGTTGGGCGTGACGAGCTGCATCAGGTCCTTGTCGGAGGAAACGATCGTCACGTCGCCGCCGATTGCCTCGGCCTGGCGCGCATAGGTGGCGATGATGTCGTCTGCCTCGAAACCCTCAACCTCGATGCAGGGCAGGTTGAACGCCCGTGTCGCCTGTCGGATCAGTCCGAACTGCGGAATGAGTTCTTCCGGCGGCGCTGAACGGTTTGCCTTGTAGGCGTCGTAGAGATCCTTGCGGAAGGTCTTCGAGGAGTAATCGAAGATGACAGCGAGGTGCGTCGGCGTGACGCCGACAGATGTGTCGCGTGCATCCGTCAGCAATTTCCACAGCATGTTGCAGAAACCGGAGACGGCGCCGACAGGCAGGCCGTCGGACTTGCGCGTTAGTGGCGGAAGAGCGTGAAAGGCCCGAAAGATGAAGCCGGAACCGTCGACAAGGAAAAGATGATCGCCTTTTTTCATGGCAGCATGGATAGCGTGCCGCCTTTGCAAGGTCCATATAAACTTGGGTCGTCGAAAAGATTCTGACTCACCAAACTGTTACCAAAATGTAATAGTCAAATGATAATTCTCCCTTGAAAAGCCACATTCGGAATCACAAATCAGCCTTACCGACGGCAGATCACTGATCGCGTCGCGGGTCTGATAGCCGGCTTGTCCCCCGCCGCGTCGGACTTGGACAAAGGCCTAATCCCCTCTCCGGGCCTTTGTCCCCATTTTCAAGCCGCCATAGCCACACCTCCAGGCTATGGCGGCTTTGTTTTTCTGCACTATCTCAAGCTGTATGAAGTGCAGTGAATATTTTTTTGATGCATCGCATACGATTTGTTGCATTGCTCAGGGTCGGTTTTTGGGCCTAAGTGAGAAAATGGGATTTGATCGAATGGACTCGGGAGCTTATCTCGCCAGCCAATTGGCCAAAGGCTTTGCCCGCTCGCTGCAGCAGCGCGCGGCGAGGCTTGGTTTCTCTCCCGGGCAGTTTCCGATTCTTCTGGAACTGTGGGCCGAAGACGGGCTGACGCAGAAGCAGTTGCTGGCGCGCGTTGATATCGAGCAGGCGACCATGGCCAACACCCTGTCGAGGATGGAGCGCGACGGCCTCATCGAGCGGCGTCCCCATCCATCCGACAAGCGGGCTCAGCTGATATTCCTGACCGAGAAATCGCGGCGCATGGAAAAGGATGCCGTGGAAGCCGCGCAGCAGGCCGACCTTGCGCTTTTCGACGGCTTCAAGACCTTCGAGCGGGAGCTCACCCTCGAATACATCAGGCGGCTTCTGGAAAACGCCAAGAAGCTCTGACCTATCCTATTTGATCGCCGCCGTGTGCCTCGGAGCGGGTGTGCGCGGTTCGGCCCTGGCGGCAAGGTAGCTCTCGCGCGCCGCCATCTTCACACTTGGTTCGATATCCGGTTTCCCGAGCAGCAGGCCCTGGATCTGCTGGCAGCCTTCGTTGGTTACGATCTGCCGCTGCAGCTCCGTCTCGACGCCCTCGGTCACGACCTGGATGCCGAGGCTGTGCCCGAGGCCGATGATGGCCCGGACGATGGAGCGGGCGGCAGGGTCATGCTCGAGTATACCGGTAAAGCTACGGTCGACCTTGATCTTGTCGAAGGGCAGGGCGCGCAGGTTCGACAGCGACGAGAAGCCGGTGCCGAAATCGTCCATGACGATGCGGACACCGAGTTCGTGCAGCCGCATCAGCGTCGAGATCGTGCCTTTCCTGTCGCGCACGAAGGCGGCTTCGGTGATCTCCAGCTCCAGTCGCTCCGGCGCCAGGCCGGTTTCGTGCAGGATGCTGGCGATACGGTCGAAGAGGTTCGGCAGCATGAACTGCACCGGTGAGACATTCACCGCGATCGAAAGCGGCTGCGGCCATCGCGAGGCCTCGACGCATGCCTCTCGCAGCACCCACTCGCCGAGCTGGATGATGGTGCCGCTCTCCTCGGCGATGGTGATGAAGACGCTTGGCTCGCTCGTGCCGTGCCCCGGCCGGTTCCACCGCATCAATGCCTCGTAGCCGCTGACGGTGGAGCTCGCGCTGTCGAGGATCGGTTGGTAGTGGACATAAAGCTGGTTGCGAGTGATCGCATGCCGCAGCTCGTTCTCGATCTCGCGACGTGCCTTGATCGAGGCGTCCATTTCAGCGTCGAAGAAGCAGGCTTTCCCGCGGCCGGCGTGTTTTGCGCGGTAGAGCGCCGTATCGGCGTTGCCGCAAAGCTGCTCGACCGTCTCGCCGTCGGCGGGATAGACGGCAATCCCGATGCTGACACCCACCGCTGTCGGGTCGCGAGCGATGTCCATCTCGGCCGCCACGCCCGCCAGTATCTGGTCGGCAAGCCGCCGTCCGCCGTCCGGCTGCCTCTGCCCGGTCTGTATGATGGCGAACTCGTCGCCGCCGAGGCGGGCAATGGTTGCGCTTTCGTCGACGACACGGCGCAGGATCGCCGCGATCTTGCACAGGATCCGGTCACCCTCGGCGTGCCCGAAGATATCGTTGACCGCCTTGAACCGATCGAGGTCGAGATAGAAGACGGCGACCTGCGACCGCTTCCGGTTGGCAACCTGGATCGCCTGGCGCATGCGCGTGTCGAAGAGCGAGCGGTTCGGCAGGCCGGTCAGGACGTCGTGCTGCGCCAGATGCTCGATCATCTGTTCCGCATGCTTCCGCTCCGTCAGATCGCGCACGGTCAGGATTTCGCAGGTGCGACCGCGATAGACCATCCGGCGCGTCATGGTCTCGACCGGAATTTCCCGCTCGTCGCGCGTGGAAAGCAACGTCTCGATGTTGCCGGCCGCCGCGCTGCCCGTTGTCAGCAGCAGCCCATCCGGCCGGCGTCCGACGAGATCGGCAAGCGGCCAGCCGGACAGCTGCTGAATGCGCTCGTTGGCATCGACCACCGTGCCTTCGTGAAGGATCAGCAATCCTTCCATCGTGGCATTGGCGAGGCCGCGCAGGTCCGTCAGGTGGCTTGCCAGGAAGACGGCGCCGAGCGCGAGGAGAATAAGCGAGGTCGAGATACCCATGACGATCGCCGCCAGCGATTTGGGCTCGAGCACCATCGCCGTGGCGCTGCGGCCGGCAACCGGAACGAGCGTGATGCTACTCATCGAAATGAAGTGCATCAACGCTATGGCAAGCACCATCGCGAAGGCGGAAACAATCAGTCTTCGCGCCCCCTTCAGCTTGTTGAAGGCAAGGAAGGCCGTGCTGGTCAAAGTTGCGCCAATCACGAGTGCGACAAGCGTCGCAGGGAGATCATAGACGATATCGACGGGAGCTTCGATCGCCTGCATGCCGGTCAGATGCATGGCACCGATGCCAAGCGCCATCAGCACGCCGCCTGACGCGAAGGCATACTTGCTTGTTCCTTCCGAGGCCACGAGGATTGCGATCAGCGACATGCCGATCGCGATGATGACGGAAAGGGCGGTGAGGCCGAGACCGTAGGTAATCGGGAAGCCGCCGTCATAGGCCAGCATGGCGATGAAATGGGTCGCCCATATCCCGATACCGCAGGCGAATGCCGAAGCCATGATCCAGAGACGCTGCTGTATCCGGTCATAGTGCTGGGCCCTGAAGAGCAGCAGCATGGCGGTGAGATTGCCGATAAGGCAGACGACAACCGCGGCGACGATCAGGCGCCAGTCATGGTTGTCACGAATGCAGGTGATGACGGAAAACATGTTCACCTCGATCAACGACTGGACCAAGATTATCAAGCAGTTGCTAAATAACTGTAAATTGTATTTCGATTGCTGCACCCCTTTATGGCGTGTGCGTTTGTGTCATTCCGCTTCGTGTGGTTTTTCGCCTCGAAAGCAGCGCCTCTTTGGTCTATCGTCCCGCCGGATTTTCAAAGGAGTCGAAAATGACCGATATAGTACCGGTACTTGCGCGTGCGGATCAGAACCTCACCTCGAGTCTGGATAAGCTTTTTGAGCTGCTGCGGATCAAGTCGATCTCGACCGATCCGGCTTACAAGGCCGAATGCCGGAAGGGCGCCGAGTGGCTGGTCGCCTACCTCCAGTCGATCGGATTTGACGCTTCGGTGCGCGACACCCCCGGACATCCGATGGTCGTTGCCCATCACGATGGCGCCACTCCGGATGCGCCACATCTGCTTTTCTACGGCCATTATGACGTCCAGCCAGTGGATCCGATCGAGCTGTGGGAGAATGATCCGTTCGAACCGTCGATCAAGGATGTGGGCGAGGGCCGGAAGATCCTGACTGGCCGTGGCACGGCCGACGACAAGGGCCAGCTGATGACCTTCGTCGAAGCCTGCCGCGCCTACAAGGAAGTGCAGGGCGCGCTCCCCTGCCGCATCACCATTCTCTTCGAGGGCGAGGAAGAGTCCGGTTCGCCGTCCCTGAAGCCCTTCCTGCAGGCGAATGCCGATGAGCTGAAAGCGGACTATGCGCTGGTCTGCGACACCAGCATGTGGGATCGCGAGACGCCGGCGATCGCCGGAGCCCTGCGCGGCCTTGTCGGCGAGGAGATCGTGGTGACCGCCGCGGATCGCGATCTGCATTCGGGTCTCTTCGGTGGCGCCGCCGCCAATCCGATCCACATCCTGGCATCCGCGCTTGCCGGCCTGCACGACGAAACCGGCCGCATCACGCTTGATGGCTTTTACGACGGCGTCGAGGAAACCCCTGAGAACATCAAGGCATCCTGGGACACGCTCGGAAAGACTGCCGAAAGCTTCCTCGGTGAAGTTGGCCTGTCCGTTCCATCGGGCGAAAAGGGCCGGTCTGTGCTGGAGCTCACCTGGGCGCGGCCGACCGCTGAGGTCAATGGCATCTGGGGCGGCTATACCGGCGAGGGCTTCAAGACCGTGATTGCCGCCAAGGCATCCGCCAAGGTTTCGTTCCGTCTCGTCGGCACGCAGGATCCGGACGCCGTCCGCCAGAGCTTCCGCAACTTCGTTCGTTCGAAGGTGCCGGCGGATTGCTCCGTCGAGTTCCACCCGCACGGCGGTTCGCCTGCAATTCATCTGGCCTACGATTCGCCTGTGCTCACCAAGGCGAAGACGGCGCTCTCTGACGAATGGCCGAAGCCCGCCGTCGTGATTGGCATGGGTGGTTCGATCCCGATCGTCGGGGATTTCCAGAAGATGCTCGGAATGGAATCGCTGCTTGTCGGCTTCGGCCTCAGCGACGATCGCATCCATTCGCCGAACGAGAAATACGAGCTCACGTCCTACCACAAGGGTATTCGCTCGTGGATCCGCATCCTGAGCGCGCTTGCCGCCTGAGGCGCTTGATCATTGCTGAAAAAACAAAAAGGCCGGATCGATCCGGCCTTTCGTCATTCGCTTCGCGTCGATGCCAGTACATCCGTGGTCAAGGAGGAAGCGAACACTGCAGCTAGAGTGATCTCGAAAGGTTAACGAAGGGTTAACGGAACTTCGGACCACAATGTCGATACCGACGGCGCGAAACGCGCTCACGGTCGAACGCTGCAGCTTGTGAACCCAATATCGTTATGCCGCACTGCTGTTTCAAGGGGCGGCACGAAAACGGATGGGGTGGCAATGAAAAGCCCGACGCTCCGTTCGGAGACGCCGGGCCTAATTTCGGTCGGAACGTTTGAGGGAGACGACCGACCAATCGCGAAGCTTGGGTTGCCTCGCTGCAGTGATAACCCACGCAGCTGCTAAAGGTTCCGTCACCAGACGGTAACGGAGCTTTCTCGTCCGGCGAGCAGGTCGCGCATTTCCGCGAACGGACCGTGCAGCATCTTCAGCCGGCTCTCTTCCATCTTGCTCAAGCGATAACGGCGCGCGAATTCGTGCACGCACCAGACTTCGCGCAGCTTGAATTCTTCGGATTTGGACAGGTTTATATTCATTTATGCCTACATATTGCGCGCATTGCGCTAATCTTAGGCGCAAGTCGCCGCGATATATGTCAGATTTGTGACGGCCGCAACGAATGGCAGCCATGCTAAAATGACGAGGCTCGGCCGGAAACACGAAGCCCGGCCTTTTCGGGGCCGGGCCTG
This sequence comes from Hyphomicrobiales bacterium, assembly GCA_900468535.1. Classification (GTDB taxonomy): domain Bacteria; phylum Pseudomonadota; class Alphaproteobacteria; order Rhizobiales; family Rhizobiaceae; genus Rhizobium. Next base: position 87,245 of record UBTY01000012.1, read on the forward strand.
GAAGAATTGTTGGCTTGCCGTTAGTAGCGGTAACGGTCGCGAGCCCACGGCGGCGGGCCGCGGTAACCCCACGAGCGCTCGTAGCCCCAGCCATAGCGTGGCGGTGGCGGACGGTCCCAACGAGGCCGGCCGTAGCCATAGCCGCCGCCATAGTAGCGGGGTGGTGGTGGCTGGCGCCAGTTCGGCCGGCAATTGCCCCAGCGCGACAGGTGATAGCCGCGCCCGCAGGCGTAATCGACCTTGACGACATTTCCTGCCGCCGTGCCGCTATCGACGGCGGGCATCGGCATCGCTTCGGCCATCGAAACACCGAAGCCGCTCATCGCAATCGCCAGTGCGATCGTAGTTATGCGCATTTCTGCACCTCTGTTCTGCAGTCCCTTGCATCTCGATTAGAGAGCCGCCGAGGTGAATGCAGGCTGAACCAAACGAGGCATTATTGCGGCAGAAAACCGTCGCTGTTGTGCGCCGGAAACACTTGATTCTAAAGCAATCGCGCGTGCCTAACGAGTTATTAACCACCCCTTAAATCGCCGCATTTAAAGTTCAACCGGGTAGACATGCGACCGGCGCGATGCCGTCGCCGCGGCCAGAGGCGCTTGCGGGCATTCGCAGGCTTCGGCTCTGCGTCAGGAATAGGGGTTTATCGGGCGTAAATGGCGGGCAGAGGCAGATCAGGCGATAGAATTGAACCGTCCTTCAATGGCCGCGACAGCAGGCGCGACGAGGACGATTTCGCGCTCGGCGCCGGCGACCGGGTCGCCGGAGGACGCGGCGCTGCCCGCTCCGCCGACAAGCGCCCATCCGCCAGGTCCGCCCGCCGCGAGCCCGATTACGACCGCGACGACTATGATGATCGTTATGAGGACGACGAGCCGCCGCGCACACGCGAACCACGGCGCCGTCGCAGCAAGCGCCGGCGGCCGGAACGCGAAAGCCTAGGCTTCTTCGGCCTCATCCGCCGCATGGTCTATTGGTGCATCGTTCTCGGCATCTGGGCCGCTATCGGCATAACCGGGCTTGTCGTCTATTACGGCTCGCGCATGCCGAGCGCCTCCACCTGGGCCATTCCGGAACGACCCCCGAACGTCAAGATCACCGCCGTCGACGGCAGCGTCATGGCAAATCGCGGGACGACCGGTGGAGAGGCGCTGGCGCTCGAGGACATGTCGCCGTACATCCCGGAAGCGATCGTCGCGATCGAGGACCGGCGCTTCTATTCGCATTTCGGCGTGGATCCGCTCGGTCTCGCCCGCGCCTTCGTCGTCAATCTGACGACCGGCCACATGGTCCAGGGCGGCTCGACGCTGACCCAGCAGCTGGCCAAGAACATGTTCCTGTCTCCGGATCGGACGCTGGAGCGCAAGGTGCAGGAAGTTCTCCTCGCCTTGTGGCTAGAGCAGAAATACACCAAGGACCAGATCCTTGCGATGTATCTGAACCGGGTATTCTTCGGCTCCAACGCCTATGGCGTCGAGGCGGCGTCGCGTCGCTACTTCAACAAGTCGGCGCGTGACGTCAATCTTGGCGAAGCCGCGCTGCTTGCGGGCCTGGTGAAGGCTCCGTCGCGGCTGTCGCCGGCGCGCGACCCGGAAGCGGCAAACGCCCGGGCGCAGGTTGTCCTGCAGGCGATGCGCGACCAGGGCTACATCACCGATGACGAAGTGAAGACCGCCATGTCGCAGACGCCGGCAAAGGCGAAGCGCTACTGGTCGGGTGCCGGCCACTACGTGGCTGATATGGTCATGGATCAGCTTCCGGCTTTGATCGGGGACGTGAAGGAAGACATTGTCGTCGACACGACCATCGACAAGACACTCGAGAAACGTGCCGAGCAATCGCTGGACGACGTTCTTTCCAAGGACGGCGCCAAGCTCGATGCGTCGCAGGCAGCCCTTGTCTCGCTTGACGGGACGGGTGCGATCCGCGCGCTGGTCGGCGGTCGGGACTATGCCGATAGCCAGTTCAACCGTGCCGTCAAGGCAAAGCGTCAGCCGGGCTCGTCCTTCAAGCCTTTCGTTTATGCCGCAGCACTTGAAAAGGGCCTGACGCCGTTCTCGGTCTTCAATGATGCGCCAATCCGCATCGGCGACTGGACGCCTGAGAATTACGAGAAGAAATACAATGGCGAAGTCACGTTGGCGACGGCACTCTCGAAGTCACTGAACACGGTGGCCGCGCAACTGGTCATGTATGACGGCCCCGATCAGGTCATCAAACTGGCGCATCGTCTCGGCATCGAGTCGGAACTGCAGCCGAATGCCTCGATCGCGCTCGGGACATCAGAGGTAACGCTGATGGAACTGACCGGCGCCTATGCCGCATTCATGAATGGCGGATACAAGGCAACGCCGCATGTCATCCGGCGCGTCACGACCGCCGACGGAAGCAAGGTGCTTTACGAAAACACCTATGACAACCCGCCGCGGGTGTTGTCCGAAACCGTCGCTGCAAACATGAATGCGATGATGATGGGTGTCATCGACCAGGGCACCGGCAAGAGCGCCAAGCTGGCTGGATGGCAGGCAGCGGGCAAGACCGGCACGACGCAGAATTCGCGCGACGCGCTCTTCGTCGGCTTCACCAGCAATCTGACCACGGGCGTCTGGTTCGGCAACGACGACGGCAAGCCGATGAAGAAGGTCACGGGTGGCGGATTGCCGGCCAAGGCCTGGCAGGAATATATGACCGCGGCTCACAAGGGCCTGTCGCCTGCGCCGCTCTTCGGCAGCGGCCGGTTCGTCAACGATCCCGCGGTCCTCGACAACGGCGGCCAGCCGATGGCTTCCGCCGATCCGGCGATGCCGCCGCAGTCAGCCGAACAGCCGACGACGATCGGAAACATCATCTCCGGTGTCTTCGGCGGTTCCAGCGAGGAAGAGCGTTATCCGCAGGCGCCGGTGCGTTCCGATAATCGCCGTTCGCCGGTGCCGATGGACGGTGGGCCGGTGCCTCCCGCCGATGTCGCGGGCGGCCGCTACCGCTATGACGGCGCCATCCCGCCGGGCGATATCGGAGAGGTCGAGGAGGCGCCGTCGGGACGACCGCGCAGAACCACGCTTCTTGATCTGATCATGGGGCAATAGCGGGCCCGATAGGCGCGGTAAAATGCGCTATTCAGGCTGTCATAAAAATTAATCGCCGCGGGCTCGTTTTGCTGGTTTTCAGGCCATTTCTCGCCTTGCAGTCCCGAAAACCGCTCCTTATATACGCCGCATCACCGCAATCACGATTGCGTTAATCTTAAAGACCCATCCCGTAAGGGGCTGTCAGGGAAATGCCTTCTCGGGGTTCCGACAGCTTGCTTCAAGGAGAGAATGACATGGCAAAAGTAATTGGTATCGACCTTGGAACGACAAATTCCTGCGTCGCTGTCATGGACGGCAAGGACGCGAAGGTCATTGAGAACGCCGAAGGTGCGCGCACGACGCCTTCGATCGTAGCATTTTCCGAAGATGGCGAACGCCTCGTCGGTCAGCCGGCCAAGCGCCAGGCAGTTACCAACCCCACGGATACGCTTTTCGCAGTGAAGCGCCTTATCGGCCGCCGCTACGACGATCCGACGGTTGAAAAGGACAAGGGCCTCGTTCCCTTCGAGATCACCAAGGGCGACAACGGCGACGCATGGGTGAAGGCCCGCGGCACCGGCTATTCGCCTGCCCAGATCTCCGCGATGATCCTTCAGAAGATGAAGGAAACCGCTGAATCCTACCTCGGTGAAAAGGTCGAGAAGGCCGTCATCACCGTTCCCGCATACTTCAACGACGCACAGCGCCAGGCAACCAAGGATGCCGGCAAGATCGCTGGCCTCGAAGTTCTCCGCATCATCAACGAGCCGACCGCTGCAGCCCTCGCCTACGGTCTCGACAAGAAGGACGGCAAGACGATTGCCGTTTACGACTTGGGTGGCGGTACCTTCGATATTTCGATCCTCGAGATCGGCGACGGCGTCTTCGAAGTGAAGTCCACCAACGGCGATACCTTCCTCGGCGGTGAAGACTTCGACATGCGTCTCGTCGAATACCTCGTTGCCGAATTCAAGAAGGACAACGGCATCGACCTCAAGGGCGACAAGCTTGCTCTGCAGCGCCTCAAGGAAGCTGCCGAAAAGGCTAAGATCGAACTCTCGTCCTCGCAGCAGACCGAAATCAACCTGCCGTTCATCACCGCCGATGCAACCGGTCCGAAGCACCTGACGCTGAAGCTGACGCGCGCCAAGCTGGAAAGCCTGGTTGACGATCTGATCCAGCGCACCATCGCGCCGTGCAAGGCAGCTCTGAAGGATGCAGGCGTAACGCCGGCCGAAATCGACGAAGTCGTTCTGGTTGGCGGCATGAGCCGCATGCCGAAGGTGCAGGAAGTCGTCAAGCAGCTGTTCGGCAAGGAGCCGCACAAGGGCGTCAACCCGGATGAAGTCGTCGCACTCGGCGCCGCCATCCAGGCCGGCGTTCTGCAGGGCGACGTCAAGGACGTTCTGCTCCTCGACGTAACCCCGCTGTCTCTCGGCATCGAAACCCTGGGTGGCGTCTTCACCCGTCTGATCGAGCGTAACACCACGATCCCGACGAAGAAGTCGCAGACCTTCTCGACCGCCGACGACAACCAGCAGGCCGTCACCATCCGCGTTTCGCAGGGCGAGCGCGAAATGGCTGCCGACAACAAGCTGCTCGGCCAGTTCGACCTCGTTGGCCTGCCGCCGGCACCGCGTGGCGTTCCGCAGATCGAAGTCACCTTCGATATCGACGCGAACGGCATCGTGCAGGTTTCGGCCAAGGACAAGGGCACCGGCAAGGAACAGCAGATCCGCATCCAGGCATCTGGTGGTCTCTCCGACGCCGACATCGAGAAGATGGTCAAGGACGCCGAAGCCAATGCTGAAGCCGACAAGAAGCGTCGCGATGCCGTTGAAGCCAAGAACCAGGCCGAAAGCCTGATCCACTCGACCGAAAAGTCGCTGAAGGATTACGGCGACAAGGTCACCGAGGCCGATCGTACCGCGATCTCCGACGCGATTGCCGCTCTGAAGTCTGCTGTCGAAGCAACCGAACCGGATGCCGAAGACATCAAGGCGAAGACCCAGACCCTCATGGAAACCTCCATGAAGCTCGGTCAGGCGATCTACGAAGCGCAGCAGGCTGAAGGCGGTGCGGCGGATGCCTCTGCTGCCGGTGGCGACGAGAATGTCGTTGATGCCGACTATGAAGAAGTCAAGGACGACGACCACAAGAAGTCCGCGTAAGCTGGGCTGAACGGTCACGTTTGAAACTGACATTCCGGCTGTCTTCGTGGCAGCCGGAAATCCATTTCCGGGGTCTGATCCTTAATGGCAAAAGCCGATTTTTACGAAACGCTTGGAGTCGCCAAGACGGCGGACGAAAAAGAGCTGAAGAGCGCTTTCCGCAAGCTGGCGATGAAGTTCCATCCGGACAAGAATCCGGGCGATCATACCGCCGAACAGAAGTTCAAGGAAATCAACGAAGCCTACGAGACGTTGAAGGACCCGCAGAAGCGCGCGGCCTATGACCGTTACGGCCACGCGGCTTTCGAGCATGGTGGCATGGGCGGCGGTGGCGGTGGTTTTGCCGGCGGCGGCTTCTCCGACATTTTCGAAGACATCTTCGGCGAGATGATGGGCGGCGGCCGTCAGCGGCAGCGCTCTTCCGGCGGTCGCGAACGCGGCGCCGACCTTCGCTACAACATGGAAATTTCGCTGGAGGAATCCTTCTCCGGCAAGACCGCTCAGATCCGCGTCCCGACGTCGATCACCTGCGACGTCTGCTCCGGCTCCGGCGCCAAGCCGGGCACGCAGCCGAAGACCTGCGGAACCTGTCAGGGTTCCGGCCGTGTCCGCGCGGCACAAGGCTTCTTCTCGATCGAGCGCACCTGCCCGACCTGTCATGGCCGCGGCACGATCATTCCTGATCCCTGCACCAAGTGCCACGGCCAGGGCCGTGTCACCGAAGAGCGTTCGCTCTCCGTGAACATTCCCTCCGGTATCGAGGACGGCACGCGCATTCGTCTCCAGGGCGAAGGCGAAGCGGGCACCCGCGGCGGACCATCTGGCGATCTCTATATCTTCCTCTCGGTCAAGCCGCATGAGTTCTATCAGCGTGACGGGGCGGATCTCTACTGCACTATTCCGATCTCGATGACGACGGCGGCTCTCGGCGGCACTTTCGATGTGGCAACGCTCGACGGCACCAAGTCGCGGGTGACGGTGCCCGAGGGTACGCAGGCCGGCAAGCAGTTCCGCCTGAAGGGCAAGGGCATGCCCGTTTTGCGCTCTTCGCAGACGGGAGATCTTTATATCCAGATCCAGATCGAGACACCACAGAAGCTCACCAAGCGTCAGCGCGAGTTGCTGCAGGAGTTCGAATCTCTGTCGTCGAAGGAAAACAATCCCGAATCCACCGGCTTCTTCGCCCGGATGAAGGAATTCTTCGAAGGCTGATCAAGCCTTAATGCGTTTATCAAGGCCCGGTTGTTTCAGCCGGGCTTTTCTATTTGTCAAATTATTTGATAAACGCGGATTTGATCGTCGATTGCACTCGACTTTTGTATTTTTAGCTTCTTTACTACCGAACAGTAAATGTCGCGATGAGCCTCTTGTGGGAGGCTAGACTTGTATCCCTTATTGGTCAGCCAGCGCCGAGGTCCCATTGGAACGTCGTCTCGCAGCTATTCTCGCAGCAGATATCGTCGGCTACAGCCGGTTGATGGGTTCAGACGAACAGGGGACGCTGAATGCGGTCAAGCTCTGCCGCGCTGAGCTTGTCGACCCTGTCATTGCCCGCTGCAAGGGCCGCATCGTCAAGTTGACCGGCGACGGCATGCTCATCGAATTCTCGAGCATCGTGAATGCCGTGGCCTGCGCCAGCGAGATTCAGGAGGCCATGGCCGAGCGCAACCGGGCGGTCGAATCCAATCGTAGGATCGATTTTCGCATCGGCATCCATCTCGGCGACGTGCTGGTCGAGGACGGCGATATCTTCGGCGATGGGGTGAATGTCGCGGCCCGGCTGGAAGCGATTGCCGAACCCGGCGGGATCGCCTTGTCCGCGACGGCGCGGGACCATGTTGGCACCAGGCTGGACCTTCCTTTCGAGGATCGCGGCGAGCACCGGCTTAAGAACATCGAGCGCCCCGTCAAGGTCTACGCCATTTCGCCGCGCCGCGGCCTGCCGCTAAAGGTCAATGAGGCAGCGCTGGCGGCCGCCAGGGAAAAGCACAAGCAGCTGGTGGCGGTGCTGCCCTTCACGAATATGAGCGGCGATCCCGAACAGGAGTATTTTTCCGACGGCATCACGGAAGACATCATTACCGATCTCTCCAAGATATCGAACCTCTACGTCGTCGCGCGGAACACGGCCTTCACCTACAAGGGAAAATCCGTTCAGGTGAAGCAGGTCGCCTCCGAACTCGGCGTCAATTTCGTCCTGCAGGGCAGCGTCCGCAAGGCCGGGCAGCGTGTCCGCATCACCGGGCAACTGATCGATGCGCGCAATGGCGCGCACCTTTGGGCAGATCGCTTCGACCGCGATCTCACCGACATCTTCGCCATCCAGGACGAGATCACCCACGCGATCGTCGACCAGTTGAAGATCAAGCTACTGCCGGAAGAGAAGCGGGCGATCGCCAACGATCCGACCAACAATGTCGAGGCCTATACCTACTATCTGCGAGGACGGCAGTTCTCCCACACATGGACCCGCCATTACCTGCTCATGGCGCGCAGGATGTTCTCGACGGCGGTTGCGCTCGATCCGGATTATGCGCGCGCCTATGCCGGCATAGCCGACTGCGAATCCGCCCTCAGGGACTGGCATGCCGGCGAATATACGCTGGAGGGCATCCTGAGCCTGACCGCAAAGGCGCTCGCACTGGATCCGAACCTTGCCGAGGCGCACGCGTCGCGGGGCCTGGCGCTGCATCAGGACGGTCGCGACGTCGAGGCGCTGGCGGAGTTCGAAAAGGCGTTGAAGCTGGAGCCCGATCTTTACGAGGTGAACTTTCACTACGGACGCTTCCTTTTCATGCAGGGCAAGTTCGAAGGGGCCATCACCTTCTTCACCCGCGCGTCTGAAATCCGCCCGGACGATTACCTGTCGCCGATCCACCTGATGAGCGCCTGCCGCTCGCTCGGGCTGCAGGCGGAACGGGAGCGTTGGGCGCGCATCGGTATCGAGCGTGCCGAGCGTGCGCTGGAGGACCATCCGGAGAATGCCGGGCCTGCCCACCGCGGCGCGCTGGCGCTTGCCCATATGGGTGAAAGCGAACGCGCCAAGGAATGGCTGAAGCGCGCCCAGGCGATCGACCCCGATGACATCGTCGCCCAGTACAACATCGCCTGCGTCTATGCGCTTCTCGATGAGCGTGAAACGGCCCTCGATCTGCTCGAGGCGCTGTTGCCACAGTCGTCCTGCTACCAGATCCTCTGGTTCAAGCATGATTCGGATCTGGATTCGGTGCGCGATCATCCGCGTTTCCAGGCGATGCTCGATGCGATCGAGGCCTGTTCCTTCTCGCTGGATGGCTACCGAGTGGCTTCGGAGTAGCGATCTGTTTCAAAATGGAACCGGGCGAGACAGCGTTGTGTCTTATGTTAACGCAGGTCCGTGAACGCGCTTTTCAGCCGCACGTCTTGTTGCCACTATGCTCGCAGGGGAATTTCAAACAAAGGGCAACTCCATGACGGTAGCCGCCGCCTTATCTCTGCAGTCGGATGATATCGACGTACTCGCAGGCGCACTTTATTCCTGGTGCGCTGAACGCAACATCAAGCTTCGGAGCCAGCAGGGCCTTTCGATCGCAAGCATAGCGATCGATCTGTATCATGCCGGCCATCATACGCAGGATGCGCTTCTCGTCGCGCTCCACGAACGCGACCTTCATTAAACTCTGGCACCAAATCTCCGGGAAACGTTCTTGCCGCCGGATTCTTCCGGCGGTTCAGGCGTAGTTGTCGCCGTTGATCAGGGTCAGGATGGTCTTGACCGCCTGCTTGCCGGCGGTCGATTGCATGCGGTCGTAATGGACAGCTAATTCATAGGCCTCAGCGCTGAGGCCCGGACGCGACTTGGTCTCGACGCCCTCGAAAAGAGCCGAAATATCGACATCGAGAAAGACCGCGATCTGGTGGAGCTTGCTCGCCGATACGCGGTTCGTGCCCTTCTCGTATTTCTGGATCTGCTGGAAGGTCAGACCCAGCGCTTCGCCCAGTTCCAGCTGCGAAATCTTTCGTTGCGCCCGAAGCGCCCTAACATTCTGCCCGACAATAATATCGACCGGATCTGGCACGTGAGTGTTCCCTTATGAGCGAGTAAATCGCGCCTTGTACTATGGCGACGTTTTGAAATATCGCAATCCGGAAGTTGAAAATTTCAACCAACTTTTCCTTCATTTCGGCCAATAATGACATGTTGATATACGTTTATAGACTTTAAGGTGCAAAAATTTTACATGCTACTATCTGGAAGATACGGCGTTTTACTAGCGACGATGAATCCGTCTCCAGTCGACCCCGCGATCGGCCAGACAACTGCCAGCGTGCGGACTTGACCACCTGTCACACGACGCCTATTTTAGAATAATTCTAAAAGAGGTTATCATGTTGAGTCGCATTTTCCGGTCGTCGAAACGGTCCTTCGATAGCTTGTCGGAGCAGGAAATCCTGGCTCTGGCGATCAGCTCCGAAGAGGACGACGCCCGAATCTATCTTTCCTATGCCGAAATGCTGCGTCCCCAGTCCCCCGCATCCGCCAAGGTCTTCGAAGATATGGCCGAGGTCGAGGAGACACACCGCAAGTCCCTGATCGCGATCTACCGCGAACGTTTCGGAGAGCGGATCACGCTGATCCGTCGCGAACATGTCAGAGGGTTCTACGAGCGCAAGCCGGACTGGCTGCGGCGCAATCTCTCGCTCGAGAAAATCCGCAGCGAGGCCGAGGCGATGGAGCAACAGGCCTATCGCTTCTATGTGGAGGCCACCAGGCGTGTCTCCGATGCGAAGACACGCCAGTTGCTGGGCGACCTTGCGCTGGCCGAGCAGGGACACGAAGACATCACCCGCATGCTGAGCGAAAAGCATGTGCCCGCGGAGGTCAAAGGCGAGGAGGACATGGCGGTCCGGCGACAGTTCGTGCTGACCTATGTGCAGCCGGGGCTTGCCGGGTTGATGGACGGATCGGTGTCGACGCTGGCACCGATCTTTGCCGCCGCGTTCGCTACGCAGGATACCTGGCAGACGTTTCTCGTCGGCATGTCCGCCTCGGTCGGCGCCGGTATCTCGATGGGCTTCACCGAAGCCGCGCATGACGACGGCAAGATCTCCGGACGCGGCTCGCCGATCAAGCGGGGTCTCTCGTGCGGGATCATGACCGCGCTCGGCGGCCTTGGACACACGCTGCCCTATCTCATCCCGGATTTCTGGACGGCGACAACGATGGCGGTGATCATCGCGATCTTCGAGTTGTGGGCGATCGCCTTCATCCAGAACCGCTACATGGAGACGCCGTTTCTGCGGGCAGCGCTACAAGTCGTCGTCGGCGGTGGACTAGTTCTCGGCGCCGGTATTCTGATCGGCAACAGCTGAGCAACAAAAAAGGCCGGCTTCAAGCCGGCCTTTTCGAATTCCGAGTGTGTCTGTGATTACTTCAAGGCGCCGACCAGCACGTCGCGGCCGTTCTCGATGGTAACCCAGCGACCGGCGTTGGCGCTCGACTGGCGCTTGATGAAGGAATAGGGCGTGTCGAACCACGGCTTCACCGTCGAGGCCAGGTTGTCGAGAATGAAGTCGCCCTTTGTGGTGCGCAGCGTCAGGATAGCATGGCCTTCGCCGTCGGGCTTGCGCACGACGGTCATGAGAAGGTTGGCAGCCGAGAAACCGCGCTGGATCAGGATACGGCGCTTCAGCAGCGCGAAGTCCTCGCAATCGCCGGCGGTGGTCGGGTAAGCCCAGACTTCGTCCTTGCCGTAGATTTCCTTGTCGGTCATCGGGGTGATCGTGGTGTTGACCTTGGTATTGACGGAGCGCACGAGCGCCCACTTGTCATCGGTCATCTCGGCGGCAGCCGAGTTGCGGTTCGGGCCACACTCTTCGCGATGTGTCTGACAGAATTCGTAATGGCCAATCGGCTGGGATGTCGCAGCGCCCGTGACCATGGAAAGATTGTTCGTGGGGGCCGGTATGGCGGCCGTCGACATTGCACACATGGCCATCATGGCCACTAGGAAGCCCTTGATCTGCACGCCCGATATTCCTTGCATCGCCCCTGAATTCTTAACAAAAAGTTAATTGAGAGAGGCGCGGGGAGTCAATCGCTACTTCTGGGGAGGGGGTCAGAAGCGCCGGACATGGTTAAAATCCGTTAGGATTTGGCACATGGCTGCCGGGCTGCCGCAGCAATTCGCTGCGGCAATTCTCATTCAAGCATCTGATATCAATGAAGAATATCGATGGACCGAGACGCGGTGCCGGACTTGCGGCGATCAGTCCGCCAATTCCTTAACGGCAAATAGCATGCGTTCTATGTCCTGTGGACGGGACAGGCGGTGATCCCCATCTCGGATGAAGGTCAGTACGACATCGTCGGCCGGCAGATGCTCGACGAGCTTCATCGCGTGCTGGAACGGGACGTCGGGATCCTTCATTCCCTGCAGGATGTGAACCGGGCATCCGACCTCGATGATGCCTGTCAGAACCTGGTTTTCGCGTCCGTCCTCGATCAGGGCGCGGGTATAGATATTGGGCTCCGGGCTGTAGGCGGAGCGCTCTTCGAAGAAGCCGCGTTCGGCAAGCGAGGCCTTCTCCTTCTTCGTGAGGTTCGGTTCGATGAGATCGGAGGTGAAGTCCGGTGCTGGAGCAATCAGCACCATGCCCTGAAGCTTCGGCGCATCTGTCTGCTTGGCGAATTCCTGTGCGAGCCTGAGCGCGATCCAGCCACCCATCGACGAGCCGACCAGGATGACCCGCTCGGGCCTGGTGTGCAGGATGATGCCGAGCGCCTCTTCCAGCCAGCGCGAAATGGTGCCTTCGGTGAACGCGCCTTTCGATACGCCATGACCTGAATAATCGAAGCGGATGCAAGACAGTCCGCTCTCGGCCGCCAATCGGTCGAGCTCGACCGCCTTCGTGCCTTCCATGTCGGAGCGGTATCCGGACAGCCAGACGAGGGCAGGGCCATTATTGCTTTCCTGGGCCGGGCGCACCACATAGGCAATGTCCCGGGCAGCGGCGCCTTCGCCGATGGCCAGGAATTTTGGTGCAGAGGCGGAAATTGCATCAGACATGGCGGAACTCCGGTTGTTTTCGCCTATAAAACAGATTCTTGACAGGCTGACAGCAGGTGATTTTTCCGCTAAAGCATGCTACTGACTCCGTTGCAGCGATGGCGAAACTAGATTTGTGCCCTCTTAACTGAAGGCGCCGCGCCGCAGCGATCCGAAACAACGCGAGGAGAATACGACCATTCGCAGACCCTTTAAAGCCGACGCACCCGTAAAGGAAGGGCCGCGTTCGAACCGGGAAATCCGCATCCCCCGAGTTCAGCTGATTGACGCCGAAGGACAGAACCTGGGTATCGTCCAGACAGACCAGGCCCTGAGGATGGCTGAAGAAGCTGGTCTCGATCTGGTGGAAATCTCTCCAAATGCTGAGCCGCCGGTATGCAAGATCCTCGATCTGGGCAAGCTGAAATACGCGAACCAGAAGAAGGCGGCAGAAGCTCGCAAGAAGCAGAAAATCGTCGAAGTCAAAGAAATCAAGATGCGTCCGAACATCGACACCCATGACTATGAGGTGAAGATGAAGGCGATGGGTCGTTTCTTCGAAGAAGGCGACAAGGTCAAGGTGACCCTGAAGTTCCGCGGCCGCGAAATGGCCCACCAGGAACTCGGGATGAAGCTCCTGCAGCAGGTCAAGGCCGACACGCTGGAGTTCGCCAAGGTCGAGGCTGAGCCCAAGCTCGAAGGCCGCCAGATGATGATGGTACTCGCGCCGAAGTGAAGTGCGCGACCGTTATCGGTATCAAAGCCGTCCGAAAGGGCGGCTTTTGTATTTCTGGCGAGCCTTCTGCCACTGGGTCACGGGCGTCTGCTCGTCTGCCGAAGATTCCTCGCCTCGCCCCGTTGCACTTTTATGACGTCGCGGTTATAAGCGCGCGTCCGAACTGACCGGCAGGGCATGCCGTGGCAGTTTCGAATGCTTGCGGAACGGTTCGTCACCGGAGCCGCAGATCAACAACAAACGCTCCCGCACTTGTTGCGACTCCGGGGAAACCGGGCATCGCGAGAAGGCTTCTTTTGAAGCGTGCAGGGGGATCAGAAACGGAGTAGCAAAATGCCCAAGATGAAGACGAAGTCTGCTGCCAAGAAGCGGTTCAAGATCACCGCAACTGGCAAGGTCAAGGCTGCAGCTGCTGGCAAGCGCCATGGCATGATCAAGCGTACCAACAAGTTCATCCGCGATGCACGTGGCACCATGGTTCTCGCAGAACCGGATGGCCGCAAGGTCGTAAAGAACTACCTGCCGAACGGTCTCTAAGACTATTCCGCGAACGCTTTAGATTAAGGAGATCATGAAATGGCACGTGTAAAAAGAGGCGTTACCGCCCACGCCAAGCACAAGAAGGTTTTGAAGGCCGCTAAGGGCTTCTACGGTCGTCGCAAGAACACCATCCGCGCCGCTAAGGCCGCTGTTGATCGTTCGAAGCAGTACGCTTACCGCGACCGCAAGGTCAACAAGCGCAACTTCCGCGCTCTCTGGATCCAGCGTATCAACGCTGCTGTCCGCGAATTCGGCCTGACCTACGGCCGCTTCATCGACGGCCTGAACAAGGCTGGCATCGAAGTCGACCGTAAGGTTCTCTCCGACATGGCGATCCATGAGCCGGAAGCATTCGGTGCACTCGTTGCAGCCTCCAAGAAGGCTCTCGAGTACCTGAAAGACGCTGGCACGAAGAACGAGTTTGAAGCAGCCGTCAACTAAGCCGGCGCTATCAAAGCTTTTGCTTCGATGATTTTGAACCCGCGCTGGCAAGGCTTGCGCGGGTTCTTTCGTTTTAATCCGGATGAAGGCATCGAGAAGGCGTGGCGAACGACCTCGAAAATCTGACGGCGGAAGCCGGGCTGAAGGAAGCGGACGTGCCCGTCCTGCTCGCAGCCCTGCTGAACAGTTCGCGACGCGTCGAGCGCGTCGCGCTGTCGAGCGGCGCCGTCTGGATCAAGCGCTATGGCACCGAGCGCGCCTCGCGCTGGGTGAACCTGCAGCGCATGCTCGCCAATCTGATCAAGGCGCCGTTTCTTCGCCCGTCGCCGCTTCTCGGCGACGAGGGCATGGCGGCGCGCGAGATGCGCCGTGTTGCCCAGTTTTCCGCCCAAAATGTCCCGACCGCGCGCGTTCTCTATTCTTCGGGTGCCGCCATCGTCTTCAGCGACGTCGGCAAGAACGTCGACCAGTACCTCCATGCCTCGAAGGCGGATGCTACCGCCCACGATGCATTGCTGGTGCGCTGCGCCGCCGAACTCGGGGCGCTGCATGCAAAGCGGCTCTGCCACGGCCGCCCATATCCGCGAGACATGTTCCTTGCCGATGGCCGCATAGGCTTCATGGATTTCGAGGAAGAGCCCGATACGGTCATGCCGCTGGAAGTCGCCCAGGCGCGCGACATCTGGCTGCTCTTCCTTCAGGTCGCGACGCGTGCGCAGCTTGGACGGGAGACCCATGACCGGGCCTACAAGGCCTGGGCGGATGTGGCTCCGCCAGAGGCGATTGCCGAACTGCGCAAGCTTACCGGATTCCTGGGCGGCTTTTTATCCGCTGCCCGGTTGATTGGCCGCGTGCACATGGGTAGTGATCTGCGACGTTTCATCGTGGCGACCAGCTATCTGAAGCAAGTTTCGTGAATTATCGACAAGACTGACGCCCTGTGAGGCAGGAAAAGATGACCGAACTCGAAACCCTGGAAAAGCAACTTCTGTCTGATGTGGCAGCCGCTGCCGACGAGCCGGCGATCGAAGCCGTGCGTGTTGGCGCACTCGGCAAGAAGGGTTCGGTCTCCGAGCTCCTGAAGACGCTCGGCTCGATGACGCCGGAAGAGCGCCAGACGCGCGGTGCCGCGATCAACGCGCTGAAGAACGCCGTCACAGACGCAATCACGGAACGCAAGGCGGAACTGAAGAAGGCCGCGATCGACGCCCGCCTGAAGGCCGAGACGGTCGACGTCAGCCTGCCGGTCCGCTCGTCGCCGGCCGAGCGTGGCCGCATCCATCCGATCAGCCAGATCATCGACGAGATCACCGCGATCTTCGGCGACATGGGCTTCTCGATCGCCGAAGGTCCGGACGTCGAGACTGACTACTATAACTTCACGGCGCTGAACTTCCCCGAAGGCCACCCGGCCCGCGAGATGCACGATACCTTCTTCTTCAATCCGGATGAGAACGGTGAGCGCAAGGTGCTGCGCACCCACACCTCGCCGGTGCAGGTGCGCACGATGGAAGCGCAGAAGCCGCCGATCCGCATCATCATCCCCGGTAAGACCTACCGCCAGGACAGTGACGCCACCCATTCGCCGATGTTCCATCAGGTCGAGGGCCTCGTCGTCGACAAGAAGGCCAATGTCGCCAATATCCGCTGGGTTCTGGAAGAGTTCTGCAAGACCTTCTTCGAGGTCGACAGCGTCACCATGCGCTTCCGCCCGTCGTTCTTCCCGTTCACGGAACCGTCGTTCGAGGTCGACATCCAGTGCGACCGCTCCGGCCCGATCGTCAAGTTCGGCGAAGGCACCGACTGGATGGAGATCCTCGGCTGCGGCATGGTGCATCCGAACGTGCTCCGCGCGGGCGGTCTCGATCCCGACGAGTACCAGGGTTTTGCCTGGGGCATGGGCCTCGACCGCATCGCCATGCTGAAATACGGCATGCCCGACCTGCGCGACTTCTTCAACGCCGATGTCCGCTGGATGACCCATTACGGCCTCCGCCCGCTCGACATGCCGACGCTGTTCGGCGGTCTGAGCGCGTAAGGGAGGATAGAGATCATGAAGTTCACACTTTCCTGGCTGAAGGATCATCTGGAAACGGATGCAACCCTCGATGAAATCTGCAAGCGCCTGACCGAGATCGGCCTCGAGGTCGAGGATGTCGACGACAAGGCGGCGTTCAAGCCCTTCGTCATCGCCAAGATCCTGACCGCCGAGAAGCATCCGCAGGCAGATCGCCTCAAGGTTCTCTCTGTTGATACCGGCAAGGGCGCGCCCGTCCAGGTCGTCTGCGGCGCTCCGAATGCGCGCGCCGGCCTGATCGGCGCGTTCGCGGCTCCAGGCACCTATGTTCCCGGCATCGACGTGACGCTTGCCGTCGGCAACATCCGCGGCGTCGAAAGCCACGGCATGATGTGCTCCGAAAAAGAGCTGCAGATCTCCGACAGCCACGATGGCATCATCGACCTGCCCGAGGATGCGCCGGTCGGCACCTCGTTTGCTGCCTACGCCCATCTCGACGATCCGATGATCGAGATCAACCTGACGCCGAACCGTCCGGATTGCACGTCGATCTACGGCATCGCCCGCGATCTCGCCGCCTCCGGCCTCGGCACGCTGAAGACACGCCCCGCGCCGTCCTTCGCCGTCGAAGGCGAAACGCCGGTCAAGCTGACGCTCGATCTCGATGACGACAAGCTCTGCCCGGGCTTCGGCCTGCGCCTCGTGCGCGGCGTTAAGAACGGCCCGAGCCCCAAGTGGGTGCAGCAGCGCCTGACGGCGATCGGCCTGCGCCCGATCAACGCGCTCGTCGACATCACCAACTATATGACCTTCGACCAGGGTCGTCCGATGCACGTCTTCGACGCCGCCAAGGTGAAAGGCAACCTCACCGTTCGCCGCGCCAAGGACGGCGAGACGGTGTTGGCGCTCGACCAGCGTGAATACAAGCTCGGGCCGAACAACGTCGTCATTGCCGACGAGAACGGCATCGAGTCGATCGGCGGCATTATGGGCGGGGAGCATTCCGGCTGCGACGAAAACACGACCGACGTGCTGATCGAATCGGCCCTGTGGGATCCGATGAACATCGCGAAGTCCGGCCGTGGCCTGGGCATCATCACCGATGCCCGCTACCGCTTCGAGCGCGGCGTCGATCCCGAATACATGGTCCCCGGCCTCGAGCGCACCACCGAGCTGGTTCTCGAATTCTGCGGCGGGACGGCAGCCAAGGCCGAGATTGTGGGCTACAAGGGCTATGAGCCCAAGACCGTCGACTTCCCCTTCTCGGAAGTGAAGCGCCTGACGGGCCTGGAAGTCTCCACCGAAGAGAGCGTCGAAATCCTGACCCGCCTCGGCTTCAAGGTCACCGGTTCCGGCGAGCGCGTTTCCGTCGCCGTTCCATCCTGGCGTCCCGATGTCGACGGCAAGGCCGACCTCGTCGAGGAAGTCATGCGCATCCACGGCGTCGACAACATCAAGCCGGCGCCGCTGGAAAGCCATGCGGCCGTCAACGGCAGGATCCTGACGACGCTGCAGATCCGCACCCGCATCGCCAAGCGCGCGCTTGCCTCGCGCGGCATGCTGGAAGCCGTCAACTGGTCCTTCATTTCGGAAGATCAGGCAAAGCTCTTCGGCGGCGGCTCGCCGGCGCTGAAGCTTGCCAACCCGATCGCGGCTGACATGTCCGACATGCGTCCGTCGCTGTTGCCAGGCCTGCTGACAGCTGCCCAGCGCAATGCCGACAAGGGCTACGGCGACGTCGCGATCTTCGAAGTGTCCGGCACCTATGAGAACGATCGCCCCGAGGGCCAGCGCCGCGTTGCCGGCGGTGTCCGTCGCGGTACCGCCTCGCTTGCCGGCGCCGGCCGCATGTGGCTGAACGCCGCCAAGGGCGGCGGCAAGCCGGTCGACGTCTTCGACGCCAAGGCCGATGCGCTGGCCGTGATCGAAGCCTGCGGCCTGCCGATGGGCAATATCCAGATCGAGCAGGGCGGACCGGAGTGGTACCACCCCGGCCGCTCCGGCACGATCAAGATGGGTCCGAAGGTCGTTCTCGGCTATTTCGGCGAGTTCCATCCCTCGACGCTGGAAGCGCTTGACGTGTCCGGCGCGCTCTCGGGCTTCGAGGTCTATATCGACGCCATGGCCGAGCCGAAGAAGAAGGCGACCCGCACCAAGCCGGCGCTCGAGCTTTCACCCTTCCAGGCCGTCAAGCGCGACTTCGCCTTCGTCGTCGACAAGTCGGTGGAGGCAGGCGCGATCATCAAGGCCGCGACCGGTGCAGACCGCAAGCTCGTCACCGGTGTCAACGTCTTCGACATCTTCGAAGGGCCGTCGCTCGGTGAAGGCAAGAAGTCGGTGGCGATCGAGGTGCAGATCCAGCCGGTCGAGCGCACGCTGACCGACGAGGATTTCGAGGCACTGACGCAGAAGATCGTTGCCAGCGTGACGAAATTCACCGGCGGTGTCCTCAGAGGTTAGTTGAAAAAATCGCGGGGCACATTGCGTGTGCCCCGCGATCTCATTCTATTCCGAGATCTCGCCAAACCGACGGCCACTCAGAACTTCACTGACGCGCCCTTGGTTTATGTCTAAAAGCGCTGCGATTTGATGCTGAAGGAGCGTTGGATTTTCACGTGCTAAGATCTTTATCTTGCGCGCAAGTTCGGCATTCATCTTCATTGCTATCTCCTCTTTTTTGGATAGCGCGTAGATGGTTCTTGCACGGCCGAATCACTCCTTGTAGAGTGGTTTTGCTTTAGTGGACGTGTGATCCGACCATCTACTATTTTTTGGATCATGGGCTATTCCCCTCGACTAGAAGGGAATGTCGTCATCCAGAAATCTTCTAGATTCCTGGTGATCAGTCTCGGTGGAGGTGGAGGGATTTGCACCCTCAGGTGTCCCGAATGCCAAGTCCGGCCCCTGCGCTACGCCACCCCCATCCTCTTTAAGGGACCCGGATGTCTCACCATCCGGGTCCTTTTCGTATTCGGAGAGCATCCATGTTCTCCCCTGCAAGCTTATCTTGCCTTCCTCCTTTAGGCGGCTCAGCTGCGGTGATAGGCTTGCGCGCGGCACCTCTTCTCCAAACGAATTTAAGATCATCGCAATGATGCCATTTGCGTCTGATCCCGTCGGGCGCCCTGACAACGACTCGAGGATCATTTCTTTTATTGTCAGCCTATCTTTTGGATCTGATTTTGGCCTCTGACCAATTACGCCAGTCGCGATCGCGGACTCGGCAAGCTTCAGCTCTGCCAGTTCAGCTTTCAATTCGCTGATCTGCTTCAAAATCTCAGTTCGTCGGGCTTCGATAAAATCACGTAATGTCGCCATGGCAGTCAAATTCGTTGAAAACGACGACTGCGTCAAGTCTCTGTAAGTCGACAACGATAGTTATTGGTGGAATTTCCACGAAAGCAGCGATTTTTCTTGAAAAAAGAGCGTGGTGGTTGTCTCTCTCATCGGAGATCGGGTGAATTTCTTAGATTTTCTTTGGAGTCCGTAGAGTGGACTCTTACTGGAGTCTTAAGAAATTTGGTTAACGAATCACTGTCCTGTGATTCGCTATCCAATGCTGGTGATCGTGGTCACGCGTGGAGATAGTAGAGCTTGTTGACGATCACCCAGCGGCCCTGGATCTTCAGCATCGACAGGTAGTCGGTGAAGCGCATGCCGGCGAAATCGTCGCTGACCTTCACGCTTGCCGCATCGCCGACGATATCGAGCATCTGGATGTCCATATGCGGCTGCGTCGTGGGCGGCGCTGAGCCCTCGGCGACGATCGCGGCGATGAACTCGTCCCGGCTCAGCCACTCGACGGCGTTCTCATAGTGTCCGATGATGGCGCATTGCGGATGAAAGGCCTTCCGCAATGCCGCTTCGTTCGCGAAGGTCATGCCTTCGACGTAGAGATGGACGACTGCTTCGATTGCTTGCTGGTCCGACATGTCTCACCTCGCCAGAACATCTCCTTAGCATAGCGCAGGGACTGCGCGCGGCAAGGTCGCTGAAGGATGTGAGCCGGCATTCGAAGCTTCAACCTTTAGAGGTTGGTCATCGCAAGCGATGCCTCCGAGTAACGCTTGCCGGCGATCTGATCGAGCGAAATCGTCTCCGTCAGTTCGGCCAGTTCTTGCTTGCTCAGCACGATATCGGCTGCGACCGCGTTCTGCTCCAGATGGTTGACTTTGCGCGCGCCCGGGATCGGCACGATGTCGTCGCCCTGGTGCAGGACCCATGCGAGCGCTAGCTGCGCCGCCGCTACGCCCTTCTGCTTCGCAAGCGCCTCGAGCTTTGCCACCAGCGCGGCGTTGGCGTCAAAATTCTCGGCCTGGAAGCGCGGCAGCTGACTGCGGAAATCGTCGGCGCCGAGATCCTCGCGCTTCTGGATCGCGCCTGTCAGGAAGCCGCGGCCAAGCGGGCTGTAGGGTACGAAACCGATGCCCAGCTCGCGGCAGGTATCGAGAACGTCGTGTTCGGGTTCGCGCGACCACAACGAATACTCGCTCTGCAGCGCCGCGATCGGGTGCACCGCATGGGCGCGGCGGATGGTGGCGCTACCGG
The DNA here is from genome assembly GCA_900468535.1 of Hyphomicrobiales bacterium. Taxonomy (GTDB): domain Bacteria; phylum Pseudomonadota; class Alphaproteobacteria; order Rhizobiales; family Rhizobiaceae; genus Rhizobium. Next base: position 107,794 of record UBTY01000012.1, read on the forward strand.
CTTCCGAGAGACCGAGCGCACGCACCTTGCCTTCCCGCACCAGCTCGGCCATGGCGCCGACGGTCTCTTCGATCGGAACATTGGGATCGACGCGATGCTGGTAGTAGAGGTCGATGACATCGGTGCCGAGCCGCTTCAACGATGCCTCGGCGACCTGCTTCACATTCTCCGGGCGGCTGTCGACGCCGGTGATGGCCGCAGCCCCGGATTTGTTCGGATCGTATTTGAAGCCGAACTTGGTGGCGATGACCACGCGGTCACGCACCGGCTTCAGCGCCCGGCCGAGCAGTTCTTCATTGGTGTAGGGGCCATACAATTCCGCCGTGTCGAAGAAAGTAATACCAAGGTCGACGGCGCGGTTGAGCGTCCTGATCGACTCGGTCTCGTCGCTGGCGCCATAGGCGAAGCTCATTCCCATGCAGCCGAGGCCGACGGCAGAGACTTCGAGGTTTCCAAGTTTGCGGGTTTTCATGCGGGTGCTCCCTTGTCGAGCGCAATTCGAACCGCCGTGTTGCGGTACGAGGCAAACCTAACGCGTTCGCAGCCTTCAAAAAATACGTGCAATATATAACGGGCTGTTCTAACTGATAGATCAATGAACCGCACTCAGCTCGCGCAACTCGCCGTCCTTGCTGCCGTCTCCGAGCGGCGGAGTTTTCGCGCTGCCGCCAAGGAGTTGCAGATCGCGCCCTCGGCCGTCAGCCACGCGGTCTCCAGTCTGGAAGAGAGCCTTGGTGTCCGGCTGCTCGCGCGCACCACCCGCAGCGTGGCGCCGACAGAGGAGGGGCGCCTGTTGCTCCAGCGTCTGAAGCCGGCGCTGGATGAGATCGGTATCGCGCTGGAAGCCGTCACTGAAGCAGGTGGACGACCGGCGGGCAATCTGCGCGTGACAGCGCCACGCTTTGCCTCGGATATCCTGCTGGCACCTCGGCTCGGCGAATTCCTGAACCGCTATCCCGAGATCACCCTTGAGATCGCCAATGAGGACGGTTTCATCGACATCGTGAGGGAAGGCTTCGACGCCGGCATCCGCCTGGAGGAAAGCCTTGAGGCGGATATGATCGCCGTGCGGGCGTCGCCGAACCTGACCACGGTCATTGCCGGATCGCCAGATTATTTCGAACGGCACCCGAAACCGCTGCATCCCTCAGATCTCGTCCATCATCGCTGCATCAAGCGTCGTTTTACCAACGGCACGATCTATCGCTGGGAATTCGAGAAGGACGGACAGGAGCTGGTGGTGGCGGTCGACGGCCCGTTGATCGTCAGCGAGGACAGGCTGGCGCTTATCGCCGCGCTGAACGGCGCGGGCCTCGCCTATCTCTTCGATCTCCGCGTCGAAGATGAGGTGGCGAGCGGCAAGCTCGTTCGCGTGCTGGAGGACTGGTGTTCGCCCTATCCTGGCCCGTTTATCTACTATCCGAGCCGCCGCCAGATGCGGCCGGCCTTGCGGGCTTTCATCGACTTCTTCCGATATGTCGGATGAGGCGAAAGGATGCCGTTGGGCATCCCTTCGGGTAGACGATCAGGCTGCTGCCTTCTGGTTGGCAGCTGTCGTGGCGAGCTTCGACAACGTCTTGTCCGTCGCTGCTTCTTCCTGCAATGTCTGGTCGAGCAGAGCGACGACATCCTTCTTGCCGAGCGTCTGCGCCCAGGTCTTCAGCGTGCCGTATCGGGCGATCTCGTAGTGCTCGACCGCCTGCGCTGAGGAGATAAGGCCGGCATCGATCGCCGGTGAGCCCTTGAACTCCTCGATGATCTCCTCGCCCTCGGCAATAATGCCCTGGATTGCCTCGCAGGTCTTGCCCTGGGCGCGCTTGCCGACGATTTCAAAGACCTGTTGCAGGCGTTCGACATGGCCCTCCGTCTGCTCGCGGTGCTTTTCGAAGCCGGCTTTCAACTCTTGCGATTGCGCCGCCCGCGCCATTTTCGGCAGGGCGCGCAGGATCTGCCGTTCGGCAAAATAGATGTCCTTGAGCGTGTCGTAGAATAGATCGTCGAGGGTCTTTTCCTTGGCCATTGTCTCTTCCCTTGCTGTGTGGAGAACCGCGAAGCGCGGACGGGAGGGTAAGATAAGAAGACGCTAATTGTTCCTATCGTTTTTCGGGTTGCGCGGATTGCCAAGGACGGCAGACTGCGCCGGTCAAACCACAGGAGCTTTTCGTGAAGAAACCTGGATCGATGAAGGGCCTGGAAGAGCTCGGACGCGTGCGGCTTTCGAAGAATTTTTTCTTTCGCGATTTCCTGCACTCCGAAATCGCCGATTTCTACCGCATCCCCAACATCCCCGAAAATCCCGATCTGGCGATCGAGGCGGGGAGGCGGCTTTGCGAGGAGCTGCTGGAACCACTGCAGGCGACCTTCGGGCGGCTGCACATCCGTTCCGGGTATCGCTCGCCGGAGGTCAATCAGTTTGGCAACCGCAACAATCTCAACTGCTCGTCAAATGCCGCAACGGCGGCCGATCACATCTGGGACCTTCGCGATTTCGACGGCTGCATGGGGGCGACCGCCTGCGTGGTCGTCCCTTGGATGATCGATAACTACAAGAACGAGGACGACTGGCAGCGGCTTGCCTGGTGGATCCACGATCATCTGACTTATGCGGCACTCTGCTTCTTCCCGAAGCTCTGGGCCTTCAACATCCAGTGGCACGAGCGACCGCGCCGCGTCATCCAGAGCTATGTCAGGCCGCGCGGCATATTGACGAAGCCGGGGATGGAAAACTGGGAGGGCAGCCACGCCGGGTTCTACGAAGGCTTCCCGCCGCTCAGAAATTGATGCGGTAGCGAATGTGCCCGTCATTTTCGACGTAGCTGTCGTAGAGCGCCCGCGCCGTTCTGTTCTGCTCGCTGGTGTGCCAGTAGAGACGCGACCAGCCGTTCTTGCTGCAGAGCGAAACGAGGTCGTCCATCAAGGCGCGGCCGACGCCTTTGCCGCGCGCGGCCGGATCGACGAACAGGTCTTCCAGATAGCAGTCCTTGCCACGGATCCACGTACCTTCATGTGTCAGGCTGAGCGTGAAGCCCATCACCTTTCCGTCCACTTCCGCAACGCGCATGAAGATAGCCGACGCCGGATCGAAGACCCGGCGCCACGTTGCATCGGTGATGTCAGGATCGACCGTGACTTCGTAGAAGGCGAGATACGCGCCCCAGAGCGCGCGCCAGCGCGCTTCGTCTTCAGGCTTCGCATCGCGGATCGTCACGGTCATCGCATGGCTCCCGTCAGGCGCCCGCCTTGTCGAGCAGCGCCATTGCGTCGTCGGAGAGCGAAAGTGTCGCCGACTTGGTAAGGCTGTCAAGCTGCGACAGGCTGGTGGCACTGGCGATCGGCGCGGTCACGCCCTTTTTTCTGAGCAGCCAGGCAAGCGCGATCTCGGCCGGCTTCGCGTCCGTTTCAGCCGCGACCTTGTCGAGTGCCGCGAGGATCTTCAGCCCCTTGTCATCGAGATAGCCGGCTGCCTTGCCGCCGCGTGCCTTGCCTTCGGTATCGGCCTTGCTGCGATACTTGCCGGAGAGGAAGCCCGCCGCGAGGCTGAAATAGGTGATGACGCCGATGTCTTCCTTGACGCAAAGATCGGCCAGCGGGCCCTCGAAGGGAGCGCGGTCGTAGAGATTGTACTCCGGCTGGATCACGTCGTAGCGCGGCACGCCGGCCTTCTCGGCGGCATCGAAGGACGCCTGAAGCTGTGTCGCGTCGAGATTGGAGCAGCCGATCGCTCGGATCTTGCCCTGCTGCTTCAGCTTGGCAAAGGCGCCGAGCGTTTCCTCATAGGGCGTGTTCTCATCGGGCCAGTGCGAGAGGTAGAGGTCGATATGGTCGGTCTGAAGCCGGCGCAGCGAATCCTCGACTGCCTTCAGGATATAGATTTCCTTCAGCGTCTTGCCCTGGCCCATGTCGGAGCCGACCTTGGTGATGATGACAGCCTTGTCGCGGGAGACCTTGCCGCGCTTCAGCCACTTGCCGATGATTTCCTCGGAATCGCCGCCCTTGTTGCCCGGCACCCAGGCCGAATAGACATCGGCCGTGTCGATCGTGTTGAACCCGGCGTCGAAGAAGGCGTCGAGAATGTCGAAGGACGTCTTCTCGTCGGCGGTCCAGCCGAAGACGTTGCCGCCGAAGACGATCGGGGCGATCGAAAGGTCAGTTTTTCCAAGACGGCGCATATCCATGGCGCTCTCCTAAAGTGCTGAATTGATTGAAATCCATGACGCGACAGAACGCCGCCGGGAGGTAACCTAGCGCGGCCATGGCTGAATGGAAACCTGCTCCTCGAATTGTGATCGCGCCATTGCTTCGCGCTCGGCGCCTCACTAAGGTTGCGCAAAAATCAAACTAGGAGAGGACAGAGCTATGCTGCGTTTTGGTATTCTTTCGACCGCGAAGATCGGCCGCGAACTCGTCGTTCCGGCCATCCAGGACGCGGAGAACTGCGTTGTGACGGCAGTTGCCAGCCGCGATCTCGGCCGGGCCCGCGAGATGGCGGACCGTTTTTCCGTTCCGCACGCGTTCGGCTCCTACGAGGAGATGCTGGCCTCCGACAAGATCGACGCCGTCTACATCCCGCTGCCGACCTCGCAGCACGTCGAGTGGACGATCAAGGCGGCCGATGCCGGCAAGCACGTGCTCTGCGAAAAGCCGATTGCGCTGAAGGCCGATGAGATCGACAGCCTGATTGCTGCCCGCGACCGCAACAAGGTTCTCGTCACCGAAGCCTATATGGTCACCTACACGCCGGTCTGGCGGAAGGTGCGCTCGCTGATCGCGGATGGCGCGATCGGCACGCTGCTGCATGTCCAGGGCGCGTTCACCTATTTCAACCGCGATCCCGGCAACATGCGCAATATTCCCGAGCTCGGCGGCGGCGCGCTTCCCGATATCGGTGTCTACCCGACGATCGCCACGCGCTTTACGACAGGCAAGGAGCCGCTCCGCGTCCAGGCCGTCACCCGCCGCGACCCTGAGTTCGGCACCGACATCTATTCCAGCGTCAAGGCCGACTTCGGCGATTTCGAACTGACCTTCTACGTCGCTACGCAGATGGCGAACCGTCAGGTCATGGTCTTCCACGGCACGGACGGCTTTATAGAGGTTAAGTCGCCATTCAACGCCGACCGCTGGGGCGCCGAGGAAATCGAGCTGACCAACCGCAGCCATAATGAATCGACGATCTTCCGCTTCCCTGACAGCCGCCAGTACAAGCGGGAGGCCGAAGCCTTCGCGCGGGCTGCCAAGGGTGAGAATGAAGAGATCGTGACGCTGGAGAGCTCGAAGCTCAGCCAGAAGTTCATCGATTCGATCTACCGCGCCAGCGAGAAGGACGGCTGGGAGCCGGTCTGATCAGTCGCCCCGGAAAACGAAGCGGGAATAGCCGAAGAAGCTGAAAAGCGTTGATGCGGCGGTGGAAAGAACCATCGCCGCCAGCGGCTGCAGGTCCGGCAGCCGCAGCAGCAGCGCCGAATAGAGCCCGTAGTTCACCAGCGCCGCCGTCACCCCGACGGAGCCGTAACGAAATCCCTCGACCGCCAGCGAATGGCGCGACGGCTCGAAGGTGAATGTGCGGTTGAAAACCCAGGTCGTCGCCATCGCCACGGCGATCGCAATCAGCCTCGAGATGAACGGCCCGAGCGTCGTCAGATGCAAAAGCAGGCTGAGCAGGCCGGCATCGACCACGAAGCCGAGGCCGCCTGCCATGCCAAAGCGCAAGAGCTTTCTCATGCCGCGCCCGTCTTCCGGGCGCGGGGAATACGGATCGCTGCGTCGTCGGATGTCGTCACGACCTGATCGGCGACAAGCGGTTTCGAAAGGCCCATGTAGTGGATGCGAAGCTGCTCGGCGCGTGCGCGAGACACGGAGTCCAGGATGACACCGGCCGTGAACATCATGAAGGATACCATCATCAGCGCCATCGACAGCACCCATGTCGGCATACGGCTGACGAGGCCTGTCTGGAAATATTCGGCGAGCACCGGCGTCATGAAGACAAGGCTAGCGGCCATGAAGGCGCCGCTGATGATGCTGAAGAAGGCGAAAGGGCGCGTCTCCTTCATCAGCATTGCAAACATCCAGAGGATCTTGGCGCCGTCCTTGAAGGTCGAAAGCTTCGAGTGCGATCCTTCGGGCCGGCGACCATAGTCCAGCTCCAGTTCGGTCACCGGCAGCTTCAGCCGGGAAGCATGTACCGACATCTCGGTCTCGATCTCGAACCCACCGGAAACGGCCGGAAAGCTCTTGACGAAACGGCGCGAGAAGACGCGGTAGCCCGAGAAAATGTCGGTAAAGTCGGTCCCGAAGATGGCGCGATAGAGAACGTTGAAGATACGGTTTCCGAAGGCATGGCCCTGACGCCCGGCGTCGGCATGCACCCCGCGGCGCGTCCCCACGACCATGTCGGAGCGCTCGGTCAGCATTGTGCGGATCAGTTCTTCGGCATCATCGGGCGAATAGGTGCCGTCGCCATCCGCCATCACGTAGATGTCGGCGTCGATATCGGCAAACATGCGGCGGACGACGTGGCCCTTGCCCTGGCGCCGTTCGCGCACGACATGGGCGCCGGCGAGCATGGCATGCAGCGCGGTCCCGTCGGTCGAGTTGTTGTCGTAGACATAGATGCGCGCATCCGGCAGGGCGGCGCGGAAGCCGCGCACGACATCAGCGATTGTCGCCGCCTCGTTGTAGCAGGGCAAAAGTACTGCAACGCTCATCGTGTCGTTACGCGATCCAATCATTGGTCCTACCCGTCGCGAGAAATTCCACGAACTCTAGACGCCGGCCGTTAACAAGTAGCTATATCGCGCTGCTTTTGGCGGTCTTTTACGGTTTCTTGATATGCGGCCCGTAAGGTCGTCCAAACTCAATGATGAGACCGCTGATGGCGACATTTGCTCCGATGATTGGTTCAACCCCCGTGTCGCTTGTTAGCCGGATAAGGCAGGCATTCGAGAGGCTTTGGCCGTCGGTGCTGTTCTACAGCCTTGTCACCATGGCCGTGATCCTGGCGCTGAAGATCCCCAATGCGACGGATTATGTCGGCGCCGACAATGATGACGGTATGCGGCTCGTCGAGGTTCGGGATTTCCTGAACGGGCAGGGCTGGTTCGATCTGATGCAGTATCGAATGGGATTGGGCTCCGGCACGCTCATGCATTGGTCGCGGCTGATCGATCTGCCGATCGCATCCCTGATCAGGTTCTTCGGCCTGTTTCTAACGTCCGAGCACGCGGAAGCTGCAGCACTCCTCATCTGGCCGTTCTCGCTGATCATACCAAGCCTCTGGGCCATGGGGCTTGCCGGAAGGCGCGTCGGCGGCACGCTCGGAATGCACATCGCGCTGACCTTTTCCGTATTTCTGCTGATCACCAGCAACCGCTTCCTTCCCGGATCGATCGATCACCACAATGCGCAGTTTGCATTGGTCGCCACCATGACGGCGATGCTGCTCGACGAAAAACACGGCGCATGGAGCTATGCCGCGGCGGGCCTGGCGGCGGCAGTTGCGATCGCCATCGGTGCCGAGACGACCCCCTTCGTCGCAACGGTCTGCCTGATCGTTGCCTTTGCCTGGGCATGGGAAGGCGAGGCCTATGCGACGGCCGCAAAGTCTTTCGGCCTGACGCTTGCGCTGTCGATCAGTGTTCTCTTCTTCGGAACGGTGCCGCCGCGTCTTTACGCGACGGTGACCTGCGACAATCTCTCGATCGGCTATTACAGCCTTGCAGCGATCGGAGGCGGGCTGCTGCTTGCCAGCGCCACCTTGGCCAGCCGCTATCGCTGTTCTGTTCGCTTCGTGGTTTTGGGCGGCGTCGGCGTCGCAGTCCTCGGCGCGGCGATCGCCATCGCGCCCCAATGCCTACACAATCCGCTCGCCGATCTCGATCCGATGCTGGTGGATCTCTGGCTCAACAACGTGCAGGAGGCGCAATCAATCTTCGGCGCCAACCTGCAGGATACCTATACGCTCGGCTATTTCTACGCGACGGGCCTGTTCGCGCTCGCCGTCTGCATCTTCCGCCTGGCGCATGGCGATCGGGTTCGCACCCACCTTGTCCTGCTTTGCCTGCTCGTCGTCAGCTGGGGCATTGCCGCCGTGCAGGTTCGCGGTTCGCCATTTTCGAATCTCGTGGCGATTTTCCCGCTGACCATGCTGATCATCGACCTGCGTCGCATATCGAACAGGGACAGCGAAAACGTCGTTGCGGCATTCTTCTATATCGCAACCGTTCTTCTGAGCGTCGCGACGGTCTGGGGCTTTGCCGGTGGCTTGATCGGAAGCCGGTTGAGCACCGGTTACACCGATCAGACCGCCGATCTCGATAAGCGCTCCTGCTCGTCGCAGAAAACGGTCGCACCGTTGTTGGATCTGCCCGCCGGCCTGGTGGTTGGCCCTTCGGACATGGGCGTTTCAATCCTTCGCTTCACCGGCAATCGGATCCTCTCCGCGCCCTATCACCGCAATCAGGGTGGCATGCTGACGGAGATGCACATCGGCCTTGCGCCGCCCAAGGAGGCCGAAGCTTTCCTGCGCGGCACGGGCGTCACCGTGCTCGCCTTCTGCTCCGAAAACCCTCAGACCGCTGAGATCGCCAGGATCAAGCCGGATGGGCTCTACGCTCAGTTGGAAAAGGGCAATGTGCCTGATTACCTGCAGGCGTTGCCGAGACCGGATGGATCACCGGTGCAGTTCTTCCGCTACGTCGGAAGCAATTGAGGCTCAGACGAAATGTGCTCGGGCCCGGGCGCGTTCGAGGACGTGGATGCCGAAGAGACCGGCGAGAAGGCTGAAATTGTAGGAAACCAGCGCCAGCGCGAAAGACAGGAACGACGCTGCCGCAGGTGCCGTCAAAACTGCCGCGATATAGGCGGCACATACCAGAAAACCGACAACGACCATCGAGACCACGGAGCGCATGGGCGCTGTGGCAAGTCCAAGGGCAATGGCTGTAAGAGCGATCATTCGATATCTCCTGAGTCGCGGTCAGTATATGGCCTGCACCTTTTAGGAACAATTAACGTACCGGGCTATCCCCATTTTACTGGATAGACAGTGCCGTTACGGTTGTAACGCGTATCGGCACCGTTTTGTTCTCCATCAGACTAAGCCTATGATATTTCCAGCAGTTGTTCCGGTCTGGTGGATGCGCGATACGCGCAGAGGCAGCAACGCGCTATCGGCCACGGCGTCGAAGGTGAGAATCGCTCCGGAGACCATGGTTACCGTAAGCATTCCGCCGGTGCCGACGAAAAGTGCGCGGGTCGCCTCTCCAAGATCGGCGTCGTCGTTTGGGGTTACGGCAAATCCGGAGCTGGCGGGGCCTGTGAGCGAGGGGGCGTGCGAGGAGAAGCGATCGGACATCGGAGGTTCCTTGTGTTGACTTGGCCCATCATGCGGCCCGTATCGGAAGGCGGGGACGGAGGCGGAGTGCGCGAGGGCCGGACATGCCGCTAACGGTCTGAAATCGATGATCTTCGACCAGCAACGTGCCGTGAACGGCCTGAGAAACGTCCCCGGCCGGGGCTGCTCTTTTTCGGCGCTTCGGCTAGAACAATTGCATGAGCAGCATCTTCGAGAGCGATTCGCCCACCAATCTCAGCGCCTATTCGGTGTCCGAACTGTCGGGCTCGATCAAGCGCACAGTCGAGACGGCATTCGATCAGGTGCGCGTGCGCGGCGAAATCTCCGGCTATCGCGGACCGCATTCGTCCGGCCATGCCTATTTCTCGTTGAAGGATGATCGCGCGCGCATCGATGCCGTCATCTGGAAAGGCACCTTCTCGAAGCTGAAATTCCGCCCCGAGGAAGGGATGGAAATCATTGCCACCGGCAAGGTCACGACCTTTCCCGGCTCGTCCAAGTACCAGATCGTCATCGAGACACTCGAGCCTGCCGGTGCCGGCGCCCTGATGGCGCTGATCGAGGAGCGGAAACGAAAGCTCGGCGCCGAGGGCCTGTTCGATCCCGCCCGCAAGCGGCGCCTGCCGTTCATGCCGCGGGTGATCGGCGTCGTGACCTCGCCGACCGGCGCGGTCATCCGGGACATTCTCCACCGCATCTCCGACCGCTTCCCTGTCCATGTCCTCGTCTGGCCGGTCAAGGTCCAGGGCGAGGGGTCCGGCGAGGAGGTCGCCAATGCCATCCGCGGCTTCAACAGCCTGGTGCCCGGCGCCGATCTGCCACGGCCCGACGTGTTGATCGTCGCGCGCGGCGGCGGCAGCCTTGAAGACCTCTGGAGCTTCAACGACGAGATCGTCGTACGCGCCGCGGCGGAAAGCGACATTCCGCTGATTTCGGCCGTCGGCCACGAGACCGACTGGACCCTGATCGACTACGCCGCCGACGTGCGTGCGCCGACACCGACGGGTGCTGCCGAAATGGCGGTCCCGGTCAAGGCGGAGCTTGACGCGCAGGTGACCGCTCTGGCGGCTCGACATCGAGGCTGCATCAACCGGCAGATGGATCATCGCCGCCAATCGGTGCGCGCGCTGATGCGTGCCCTACCGTCGCTGGACCAGCTGCTGGCGCTGCCGCGCCGCCGGTTCGACGAGGCGGCAACCGCCTTGGGCAGGGGGATGGAGCTCAATACCATCAACAAACGCCGGAGTTTCGAAAGGGCCGCGGCGCATCTGAGGCCGGATGTGCTGTCGAACCGGATCGGCGAACGGCGACAGCAGCTTACCGACCGCATGGCACGCGCCGAGCGAATGGTGGAGCGGCTGGTCGATCGCTCCAAGGCGCGCATCGATCGCGCCGATGCGATCTTCGCCTCCTTGCCCGCGCGCCTGATGACCCAGACTGCCCGCATGCGCGATCGGCTGGGCAATCTGGCGCGGCATGGCGATACAGCCGTCCGTCACAAGCTGACGCGCGCGCGCGCCGAACTTGCCGGACATGATCGCGTGCTGCAGTCGTTGTCCTACAAGAATGTTCTGAAGCGCGGCTATGCCGTCATCCGCGACGAGGACAATCACCCCTTGTCGCAGGCCGCGATGCTGGCGCCCGACATGAACATCTCGATCGAGTTTGCGGATGGTCGCATCGACGCCGTCACGCGCGATGGCGGCGATACGCCTGTTCCTGCGAAGAAGCGGCCGGTAAAACCCGCCGAAATTGCCGATCAGACGGCTCCGCCGAAGCAGGGCAGCCTTTTCTGAGCGCCGCAAGCTCTTGACGACACAGTCTAAAATGCCGTTTGGTCCCTATCTGAAGGCCATGAACCGCGAAGCCTCTGGATCCCGGATGATGGAGACGCGCGGGGCGGTGCAGGCCATGATCTGGAGATGTTGAAATGAAGAGATTGTCGTTCGCGCTTCTGACTGCCGGGATGATCGCTGGGCTGGGCCCTGCTGCGCCGGCCTCGGCCGAGCAGACGCTGTTGTCGCGGATCCTTTTCGGCAAGATTTATCACGACGACGTCACGGCGATCCAGATCTGGGGGCAATCTCAGTACGCCCAGCCCCTGCCGCTGTCGGTCAAGCACCCGATGCGGTCGACGATCCGTGCTGCGCAGGCAAAGGTAAATGGCGATCCGAACCTGATGCGCGCCATCGAGGACCGTGGCATCGCGCTTCACAACGTCATCGAAGTCGTGACCGCGCTGAACGGCGGCCACGTCGTCTACTACCGCTGAATTTCCACGCGTTCGCTACTCGAAAGCGGCGAGGAACTTACGCAGCAGCGCATCCAGTGCAGCCTTTTCCTGGCTGTCGAGCGGTGTGGTCAGCCGCTGCTGGTTGGCGACATGGGCGCTGACGGCCTCGTCGACGATGGCGAATCCCTTCTCCGTCAGTGCGATCAGCACGCTGCGCCGGTCCTCCTGGTTGACGACGCGTTCCACCAGTCCCGCTTTTTCCAGCTGGTCGATGCGATTGGTCATCGTGCCCGAACTCACCATCGTCATATCGAGCAAGTCGCCGGGCGACATGCTGTAGGGCGCGCCGGAGCGTCGGAGCGTTGCCAGCACGTCGAAGGAGGATGAGGACAGGCCGTGGCTCTGCAGCACCTGCTCGACTTCGCGACCAAGATGCGTTGCCAGCCGCTTCATCCGCCCGAGTATGCCCATCGCCTCGGTGTCGAGGTCCGGCCGTTCGCGGGCCCATTGCTGCAATATCCTGTCGACGCGATCCATCGCTCCCTCTCCTGCTTCATCAGGTCTCGCAAGAAACTATCTTGACGTCAAGATAAATGGGCGTAGGTTTAATTTATCTTGAGGTAGAGATAAATTGCCATGAAGAACCATCCGACCTATGCCGCCGACGTGTTGCTCACCGCTCTTGCACCGGCCGTCTGGGGCAGCACCTATTACGTGACCACCGCCTTCCTGCCGCATGGCTATCCGCTGACCGTCGCCATGCTGAGGGCGCTGCCGGCCGGCTTGCTGCTGCTCGCTGTGGTCCGTCAGCTGCCGCAGGGTATCTGGTGGCTGCGCACCTTCGTGCTCGGCGCGCTGAATTTCTCGTTCTTCTGGGCAATGCTGTTCGTCTCGGCCTACCGACTGCCGGGCGGCGTGGCCGCCACCGTCGGCGCCATTCAGCCGCTGATCGTCATCGCCCTGTCCCGTCTGGTGCTTGACCGGCCGATCCGCGGCGCCGCCGTCGTCGCCGGTCTGGTCGGCATGGCGGGTGTGGCGCTGCTGGTGCTGACGCCGAACGCAGCGCTCGATCCGGTGGGTGTCGTGGCCGGCCTTGCCGGCGCCGCCTCGATGGCCTGCGGCACGGTTCTCAGCCGCCGCTGGATGCCACCGGTATCGAGCCTGACCTTTACGGCCTGGCAGTTGACGGCGGGCGGATTATTGCTGGTGCCGGTGGCGCTCATGCTCGAGCCGGCGCTGCCCGCACCCACGGTCGCCAATGTACTCGGCATCGCCTGGCTCGGCCTGATCGGCGCAGCACTCACTTACATGCTCTGGTTTCGCGGCCTGTCGCGCATCGAGCCCTCTGCGGCCGCCTCGCTCGGCTTCCTCAGCCCCGTCGTTGCCACGCTCCTCGGCTGGCTGGTCCTCGGCCAGAGCCTGACGCCCGCTCAGCTTTGCGGTTTCGCAATGGTGCTGGCGAGCGTCTGGTTCAGTCAGCGGGCGATGATGCCCGCGAGACCGGTGTCCGGTGCGAGCCTTATGCCCACTCGCCCTGGCGCATGACAGGGACCTTCGAACCATCAGGTCTGATGCCGTCGATGTCGACCTTGTTCGATCCGATCATCCAGTCGATATGGATCAGGCTCGAATTGCCGCCCTGCGCCTTGATCTGCTCCTGGCTGAGCTTCGCGCCGTCGACGAAGCACTTCGAATAGCACTGGCCGAGCGCGATATGGCACGAGGCATTTTCGTCGAACAGCGTGTTGTAGAACAGGATGCCGCTGGCCGAGATCGGCGAGGAATGCGGCACCAGCGCCACTTCGCCGAGGCGGCGTGCGCCTTCGTCGGTATCGAGAACCTTGTTGAGAACCTCCTCGCCTCGCGACGCCTTGGCTTCGACGATCCGTCCGCCCTCGAACTTCACCTGAATGTTGTCGATCAGCGTGCCCTGGTGCGAGAGCGGCTTGGTGCTGGACACATACCCTTCGACACGCAGCGCATGCGGCGTCGTGAACACTTCCTCGGTCGGAATGTTCGGATTGCAGGTGACACCGTTCTTCGCCGTGGAAGCGCCGCCATGCCATTCGTGCCCGTCGGCAAGCCCGACGGTCAGGTCCGTGCCCGGACCCGTGAAGTGCAGCGACGCGAAGCGCTCACCGTTCAGCCAGCCGGAGCGTTTCGCCAGATTGGCATTGTGTTCGGCCCATGCGGCGATCGGATCGTCGAGGTCGACGCGGGAAGCGGCAAAGATCGCCTTGGCAAGCTTGGCGACCGCGATCGGCTCGGGATCGTTGGGGAACACCAGCTTCGCCCAGGAAGGGTTGGGATAGGAGACGATGTTCCAGTTGATGTCGAAGTTGGAAATCTTCTCCAGCGCCGGCTTGTAGGCAGCCGACATCGCGCGATTGGCGCGTCCGACCTTTGCAGGATCCTGCTCGGAAAGCAGCATCGGGTTGTCGCCGGCGACCGCAAGCCGCGCAGCGCCACCCTCGTAGGCCTTCGCCATTCCGTCATAGAGCCAGTTCGAGGCACGATCGAAGCTCGCATCATTGCCGTACTGATAGCGCGCAAGGGTCGACTCTTCGTCGGAGTAGAACGCCGTCACGAGCCCGGCGCCGGCCTGATAGGCATGCTTGGTGATCAGTCGCACGAGCGGCAGTGCCACCATGGGCGCGGTGACGACGAGATCCTGGCCGCTCTGCAACTGCAACCCCACCTTGACGGCGACTTCGGCGAGCTTGTCGAGCTTGATGGGGTCCACGGCGTTCTGGCTTTGCGGCATGACGTTCATAATCGATCACCTTCTTGAAAACGGACAGAGTAGGAGAGAGTTAGATCGCTTTGCGGCGAAAATGAAGCACGGCGCTAAGCAATCAGGGGCGCAGCACTTGCCTTCAGCGCCTTCAATGCGTCGCCAGGCGCAAGCCGAACCTGCAGGCCGCGCTGCCCGCCGTTGATGTAGACGAGGGCTTCGCTCAACGCCGCTTCCTCGATCGCCGTTGGCACGGCCTTCTTCTGGCCGAAGGGGCTGATGCCGCCGACATGGTATCCTGTCAGGCGTTCCGCGTCCGCAGGCTTCATCATGTTGGCCGACTTGCCGCCAAAGGCGGCAGCCAGCTTCTTCATGCTTACCTCGCGGTCGGAGGGGACGACGACGCACACAGCTTTTCCGTCGACCTCTGCCATCAGCGTCTTGAGGACCCGGTGCGGCTCCTCGCCGATCGCTTCGGCCGCCTGCAGACCCACGCGCTCGGCGTTCGGGTCGTAATCATAGGTGTGAACGGTAAAGCTCACGCCAGATTTCGCGAGAGCCTGGGTGGCGCGCGTCGTCTTCGACATGGGATCAGTCCTTGAAGAACGCGCCGTAGAGATCGGGCTTGAAACCGACCAGCAGCTTGCCATCTGCTTCGACGACCGGCCGCTTGATCATCGACGGCTGCTCGAGCATCAGCGCGATCGCCTTTTCCCGGTCGAGGTTTTCACGGGCGTTGTCGGGCAGCTTGCGGAAGGTCGTGCCGGCGCGGTTGAGAACCGTCTCCCAGCCGGCTTCCTCAGTCCACTTCTCCAGGTGCGCCCGGTCGATGCCGGAAGCCTTGTAGTCGTGGAAGGCGTAGACGACGTCGTGCTCTTCAAGCCAGCCGCGGGCCTTCTTCATCGTGTCGCAATTCTTGATGCCATAGATCGTGACGGTCATTCAGTTCTCCAGCGTTCCGGCCTTGCGCACCGCCTTGCTGGCGGTCTTGCAAGCGATCTTCATCAGGTCGGCGCGGCGGCGAACCAGCCTTGCCGAGGTACGCGTCAGGACGAGGCCGGCTTGCGGCGCGCGGACCTCGACAGTGCCATCAGGCATTCCGGGCCGCGTGATGATCGTCGCCAGCAGTTCGCCTTCGCTGACCTGATCGCCGAGGTTGCGATGGAAGAGCACGGTGCCGGCTTCCGGTGCCCGGATCATCTCGACGTTGTCGAGCGGTACTGCAGGCCCGGTAAAGGGCGAAAGCGTCACGGCCACATCGACCGCACCACGCTTGGCGAGGAATTTGAACAGCCCCTCGGCATCCTTCTTCGCCAGGTCGGGATAGACGTCGCTTCCGCCGCGAAGCTCGACCGTAACCGAGAGCTTGCCGGGCAGCTGTGTCTTCTTTTCGCCCGCCGTTTCGTGTTTCCAGGCAAAACCGACCGCCTCCTCGAAGGCCGAGCTTTCGCCATCGGAGAGCAGGACGGCCTGCATGTCGAGCGCCGATGCAAGATCGGACGCCTCAGGCCAGAAGGCGTCGTCGATATAGGCGTATTGCAGCGATTCATCGTCGCAATGCAGGTCGATCACCAGATCGCAGCCGAGCGCCATGTGCATCAGCTGCCGCTTCAGCCGGTCGACCGCATCGTAGCGGCTGAGATTGGCAACGAGCCCCTCGCGCTCCTTCACTGAGATCAGCGGGAATTCACGGTTGAAATTGGTCCGGGTGCCCAAGTCGAAACGGCCCTGAAGTTCGCCGAAATGCGATTGCGCCGCACCGACAGGATTCGCATGCGGAATGATGGTGATATCGCTGCGGATCTGGCCGGCACTCTCGGCCTTGCGCAGCATCTCGCAGAGAAAATGGACGAGCGCCGTGCCCGGCAGTTCGTTGGCATGCAGCGCCGCCTGGATGTGGATCTTCGGCGCGTTTGAATCGCTGCCCTTGAAGCGCAGCACCGGAACCCGCCACTCGATACCTGCCGTATCGCCTGAAATGATGATCTCGGACGTATCCATTGCTGTCTCCACTGCTGCCATTGCTGCAGGAGCTTTAAGCGTGTTCCTGCTGCACTGGCAAGCCGTCAGCCGCGGTTCTGTAGCGGCCAGCGCGCGATGTGCTCGTAGGCTTGCTCGCCGGGCCGCTTGCGCAACAGCACAAACTCCCGCACCGGCAGGGTGACCGGCACATCAAGCTCGGTTCTGGCAATGACATCGTCGGCGTAGAACAAGGTGGCATGCGGCTGGAAGTCGATTTTCACGTGAGCGTCGCAACCGATGGCGTGCATCTCGATGCCAATCCGCACATGCAGCTGCCGCAGCAGTTCCCGTCCGCCATTGCCTGACAGCACGATCGCGTTGCGTGGCGCGGTCTTGAACGTCGCGACATGGTCGAAGCTGAGATCGAAACAGCAGGCATCGATCGCCGACGCCGCCCGGCAGGCCGCGAAGATAATGTCGTCCTTGATCTTCTCGGCGCTGGCGACGCCATAGAGCGAGATATGCAGCCGCTCAGGCGGTAAGGGCGACAGGAGAGCGTCGTGGTCGCGCTTCAGTTTTTGCTGGATCTCCAGGCAGCGCTGTCTTGCTTCGGGATCGGGCAGGATCGCGAAAAACAGGGTTTCTTTGCCAAATCTTGACGATTTCGGGTGCATCGTACGGCTTGCGAAATCGAAGGACGATTGCGTGTTCTGTTCGTGCATGACCAATCACCGGAGCATCCGCCCCGCCTCTGTCTATCTCGGGAACGCGGGCATGGTAACAGGTGATGCGGGCAAATCAAGAACAAAAGAAGAACGCGCGATATCGCTGCCGGGAGTTCTGTCATGCGTATCCTGATGGCCTGTGCGGCCTTTCCGCCCTTCATAGATGGTGGCGGCCCGATCTCGGCGATGATGGTCGCCAAGCTCTTGATCTCAGCCGGCCACGACCTCGAAGTCGTCAACGTGGCGGACGAGGACAAGCATGAGGTCTACGACGGCGTGCCGGTCCACCGGCTGAAAACGCTGAACATCGACTGGAACTATCGCCTGCCTCGGCCGGGCTGGAAAAAGCTCATCTGGCACGCGCTGGAGAATTTCAATCCGCGCGCCTACCTGGTCATGCGCCGCGAAATCCGCCGCTTCAAGCCTGACATCGTGTTGACCGACAGCATCGAGAACATCAATGTCGCCACCTGGGCGGCGGCCAAGCGTTCAGGTGTGCCAGTCTGTCATATCCTGCGTAGCGCCTTTCTCTTGTGCTGGAAGGCTAGCATGCGGCGCGGCAACGACAATTGCGTGCGCGCCTGTTCCTCCTGCCAGGTCTCCTCCTACGGCAAGAAGTTCTTCTCGCGCTATGTCGATGCGGTGATCGGCGAGACCGATTTCATCATCGGGCGCCACACCGAGCATGACTATTTTCCGAACGCCAGCACCCACCGCGTGCCCGGCGCCGTTCCGTCGATTGCCCGCAGCGAACCGCGCAAGGCGCCTGAGGGGCCGATGCGTTTCGGTTTCATCGGCGTGCATGATCCGGTCAAGGGCCTCGATACGCTGGCGCTCGCGGCCCACCGACTGGTCAATGACCCGAATGTGCGCTTCGTCATCGCCGGCAGCGCCAAGAGCGATTACTCGAAGTCGCTGCCGCAGAAGTTTCCGGGCGAGAACACCAAATTCCTTGGCTGGACCAAGCCTGAGGACTTCTTCCCGCAAATCGATGTTCTGGTCGTCCCCTCGCTTTTCCGCGAGCCCTTCGGCCGCGTGGTGATCGAGGCATTCGCGCAAGGGGTGCCCGTCATCGGCGCTCGCTCGGGCGGCATTCCCGAGTCGATCGATCCGGGCAAGGACGGCTATCTCTTCGATCCCGGCGACGACAAGGCGCTGGCTGGCGAGATCGCGGCCATGGCGGCGAAACCCGAGGCCATCCCGGCGCTGTCGCGCGCAGCCCTCGAAGCGTCACGGCGCTACGAGCCGCAAAAGATCGCAGCTCTCTTCGACGCCGTCTTCGCCAAGCTGCGCCCCGATCTGGTGACGCCGGCAGAAGAGCTAACCGAACCCCGGCAGGCGCGCGGCTGACGGACGCCGGTAAGAGCGCGCAAGAAACGGGTTGAATTCGTCGCCAACAGGCACGATTTTTGAGGCAGGCCAATCCCACGGCCGATAAGCTTCGATATTGGGAGGCGAGACCAATGGCCGATCAAGCACAGCATTACGCCATCTTCGAAACGGCGGGCGGTTTCTGCGGCATCGCCTGGAATGCCGTCGGCATCACCCGTTTCCAGCTACCAACATCAAGCGCGGATGCCACCGAGCGCCTCCTGCTCCGCCGCATCCCGGATGCCGAGCCGGCAGCACCGACGCCTGACATCGCGGAAGCCATCGTCGCCGTGAAGCGGTACTTCGCCGGCGAAGCGATCGATTTCTCCGATCTCGCGCTCGATCTCGCCGGTCAGGATGATTTCTTCCGCGAGATCTACGCTGCCGCGCGCCGCCTGCGCTGGGGCGAGACCACGACCTACGGCGCGCTCGCCAAGCAACTTGGCCACGGCCCGGAGGCCGCCCGCGACGTCGGTCAGGCGATGGCCAAGAACCCCGTCGCCCTGATCATCCCCTGCCACCGCGTTCTCGCCGCCGGCAACAAGATCGGCGGCTTCTCTGCGCCCGGTGGATCAGTGTCGAAAGCGCGCATGCTGGAACTCGAGGGCGTCAAGCTGGCGCCGCCGAAGCCGGTGCAGCAGTCGTTGTTTTGAGGGCGGGGCTAGCCACTCTTGAGAGCACACATAATCCCGGCTATATTACTGGAAATATCAGGAGGCCGCTCATGAGCAGTTCGCAGAAACGCGCCATCCAGAATTATCGCTCGCGCCTTAGCGATCGCGGCCTGTCGCGTTTCGAGGTGCTGGGACGCGATGAGGATCGGGATCTGATCCGCTCGCTTGCCCGCCGTCTTGCCGACGATACGCCTGAAGCCTCGGAGCTGCGCGCAGCTGTAAGCCGATCCATATCGGGCGAGCCGCCTGTAAAGGGGGGAATATTGGCTGCCCTGAGGCGCTCGCCTCTGGTCAGCGCCGATCTCGATCTCGATCGTCCCCATGAAGAGGGACGCGAGGTCGATATTTGACCCGTTTTCTGCTCGACACCAACATCATCAGCAACATCACCAAGCCGATGCCATCGCAGGCTCTGCTGGAGTGGATGTCGGAGCAAATGGACGATGATCTCTTCATCGCTTCGCTGACGATCGCTGAGATCCGCAAGGGCGTCCTAGAGAAACCGGCGGGCAATAAGCGTGACCAGTTGGAAGCATGGTTCGCGGGGCCGGAAGGACCTCTGTCCCTCTTCTCCGGTCGCATCTTGTCCTTCGATGAGGCGGCAAGTCTGGTCTGGGGGCGGCTGATGGCCGAGGGCAAGGCAAAGGGGCGGCCGCGCAGCGCCCTCGACATGATTGTCGCGGCTATTGCCGAGGCCAACGGCTGCATCGTCGTCACCGACAACGAGCGCGACTTCGATGGGATCGACTACATCAACCCGATGCGCGGCTCCATCTGACACCAAGGACCGCCAATAAAAATGCCGCCAAGCGCATCACGCCGGCGGCATCGTTATCCATCGCAGGCAATCAGCCCGTGATCGTCACTCCCACTCAATCGTGCCCGGCGGCTTGCTGGTTACGTCGTAGACCACGCGGTTGATGCCACGCACCTCGTTGATGATGCGGGTGGCGGCGCGGCCGAGGAATTCCATGTCGTAGTGGTAGAAATCCGCCGTCATGCCGTCGACCGAGGTGACGGCGCGGAGCGCGCAGACGAACTCGTAGGTGCGGCCGTCGCCCATGACGCCGACGGTCTGGACCGGTAGCAGCACGGCGAAGGCCTGCCAGATCGCGTCGTAGAGACCAGCCTTGCGGATTTCGTCGAGATAGATGGCGTCGGCTTCGCGGAGAATCTCGAGCTTCTCGCGGGTGATGCCACCAGGGCAACGGATCGCGAGACCCGGGCCGGGGAAGGGGTGGCGGCCGATGAACGAGTCGGGCAGGCCAAGCTCCTTGCCGAGCACGCGCACTTCGTCCTTGAAGAGTTCGCGCAGCGGCTCGACGAGCTGCATGTTCATGCGCTCGGGCAGGCCGCCGACATTGTGGTGCGACTTGATCGTCACCGACGGACCGCCGGTAAAGGAAACGCTTTCGATCACGTCTGGATAGAGCGTGCCCTGGCCGAGGAAGTCGGCGCCGCCGAGCTTCTTGGCCTCTTCCTCGAAAGTCTCGATGAACAGGCGGCCGATGATCTTGCGCTTGGTTTCCGGATCCGAAACACCCTCGAGCTCGCCGATGAACTTGTCGGAAGCATCGACGTGGATCAGGTGCAGATTGTAGTGTTCGCGGAACATGGCGACGACATTGGCCGCCTCGTCCTTGCGCATCAGGCCGTGGTCGACCAGCACGCAGGTCAGCTTGTCGCCGATCGCCTCGTGGATCAGGAGTGCCGCGACCGAGCTGTCTACGCCGCCCGACAGCGCGCAGAGCACGCGCTTGTCGCCGACCTGCTTGCGGATCTCGTCCACCGCCTTCTGGCGATAGGCCGACATCGACCAGTCGCCCTTGATGCCGGCGATGTTGTGAATGAAGTTGCCGATCAGCTTGGCGCCGTCAGGCGTGTGCACCACTTCCGGGTGGAACTGCACGCCGTAATACTTGCGCCTTTCGTCGGCGATGAACGCGTAGGGTGCGTTCGGCGAGGTGGCGACGACCTTGAAGCCATCAGGGAGTGCCGTGACGCGGTCGCCGTGGCTCATCCACACCTGGTGGCGTGAACCCTTCGACCACAGGCCCTCGAACAGTTGGCTGTCTTCATCGACTTCGAGGAAGGCGCGGCCGAATTCGCGGTGATGGCCGCTCTCGACCTTGCCGCCGAGCTGCATGCACATCGTCTGCTGGCCGTAGCAGATGCCGAAGACGGGCAGGCCGCTGTCGAAGATGATCTGTGGCGCGCGGGGGGAACCTTCGTCGACGGTCGAGGCCGGGCTGCCGGACAGGATCACGGCCTTCGGCTTCAGGCTCTTGAAGCCTTCTTCGGCGGACTGGAAGGGAACGATCTCGCAGTAGACGCCCGCTTCGCGCACGCGGCGCGCGATCAGCTGGGTTACCTGGCTGCCGAAATCGACGATGAGAACGCTGTCGGGATGTGCTGTCTGGGTCATGGCGAGCCTTTAATGAAAAGCACCCGGTCTTGCAATGCGGGAAATCCGCCGCAAGGGCATTTTATTGTGCTGATTGTCCCGCTTTCGCAGGGGTTAGAACCAGAATACGCCGTCCTCCAGCGCCGTAAACAGGCTGTCGACGGCATAGGACAGCTTGCGGTCGATGACGTGCAGATATTCGGTCCAGCCGGAAATGTGCTGCAGCTCTTCCACGCCGTCCGAAATGCCGCGCAATCCGATCAGCGGGAGCTTGTACGCCTGGCAGGCCCGCAGGACGGCGAAGGTTTCCATGTCGACCATGTCGGCGGCAATGCCGTTGTAGGCCTGTCCGGATACGACGTTGCCGCCGGTCGACAGGCTCGCCTCGGGGATGCCGGGGATGCGGAGCGGCAGATCGATGGTCGCCGGCAGGTCGAGGAAGGGTGTGCGCCCCTTTTCAAAACCGAGCGGCGAAGCGTCCATGTCGCGATAGGATACGGAGCTGACCTGGTAGACCTCTGTTTGCTCGAGCTTGGCGGAACCGGCCGAGCCCAGCGATACGACGAGCTGCGGCATGTCGCCCTGATGGTCGAGTTCAGACAGCGCGCGCGTCAGGACAACGGCAGCTTCCACTGGCCCGACGCCGGTCATCAATGGTTCGAAGCGTGAGCGCAGGAAGGGACCATACTCGGCCTCCGCCGCCATCACGAAGAGGATGGATTTGCCGGCGACCGACTTCAACTCGAACTTCATCCCGTAATTCCCTCTCTGCCGCGGATAATCATCATGGTGCTCGTCATCGAGGCGATCAACTTTGCCGCACCGTCGCCAACCGCGTAGCCGCGGCCATCGGCAACGATGATGTTGCTGCCGGGCTTGGTGATCTCGCCGCGGAAAAGAAAGCGGTCGCCACGCCCCGGCGACATCAGGTTGACCTTGAATTCGATGGTCAGGATCGATGCTTCCGCGTCGATGACAGTATAGGCGGCAAACCCGCAGGCGGAATCGAGCGCCGCGGAAATGACGCCGGCATGAAGGATTCCGTGCTGCTGCGTGAGCTTCACATCGAACGGCAGCTCGATTTCCACCATCGCATGCTCGATGCGCGTCAACTCGGCGCCGATCGTATGCAACGCCGCCTGGCGCGCAAAATTCTGGCGGATTCGCTCGCGGAAATCGCCGTGCTGCTGTTCTGTCATCAGGTGTGCCCTCTTGCGGGCGTGAAATTGGCATGGCGCGCTGCATTCGACAAGCGCTGAAAAGATTGACGGCATCCACGAGTGTCGCAGGGTCGTGATACGTAAAGATTGGATTCAGTCTTTCTTGGTAAATCTCTGTTAGCCATGTGTCCTGGGGGATCAGCCTTTCTAGAAAAGGCGAGCCTTCGTCGTTGTTTTGCGTGCGAGTTGTTATGCGTTTATCGGCTGTGTCAGCGATCGTCCTTGCCTGCCTGACCTTGTCGGGTTGCTCGTCCAGTTTGGGCCCGGAACCATTGCTGAATGTCGGCCCATCGCCGGAGACGACGAGCTCGGTGGTTCGCCCCACTGCGCCGGTCCCGGCAGCGGAGGTGGCTCAGGTCGCGGACGTCGAGCCGGTGCAGCCCAAGGCGCCGCCGCAGCCGATGCCGCACGAATTGGCCTGGGCAGGGGCCGTTCCTCAGTCGCCCGCCTTCTTGCAGCAGCAGAACGCAGTGCCGACAGCCATGCCCGTTCCATCCGACCGGCCGCTCGCAATGTCCGAGCCTGACGACACCGACATGGATGCGCCGCCGCGCCGCTCGCGCAGCCGCATCTTCAGCCATCGTTTCCGTGACGCCAAGCCAATCAACTTCGGCTCGGCCTCGCCGCGAAAGCTTGCAGTGCATGGCGTCGACGTTTCGCGCTGGCAGGGCGAGATCGATTGGCCGAAGCTGCAGTCGCAGGGCGCCAACTTCGTTTACATCAAAGCGACCGATGGCGGTGACCATCTCGATCCGATGTTCCGGAAGAACTGGCGCAATGCCCATGCCGCCGGTCTCAAGCGCGGCGCCTATCATTTCTTCTACTGGTGCCGGACAGCCGGCGAGCAGGCGGACTGGTTCATCCGCAACGTGCCGAGGGAAGCGAACGCGCTGCCGCCGGTCATCGATGTCGAATGGAACGGCGAATCCAGCTGCAAGCGGCGTGTCTCGCCCGAAAAGGTTCGCGAGAAGATGCAGGTCTTCATGGACAAGCTCGAGCGGCACTATGGCCAGCGCCCGATCATCTACACCGCACCGGATTTCTATCGCGACAATCTGAAGGGCGCGTTCATGGATTATCCCTTCTGGCTGCGTTCGGTCGCCGCGCACCCGTCAAAGGTCTATCCGGGCCGCAAGTGGATCTTCTGGCAATATTCGGGCTCTGGCATTTCGCACGGCGTCGACAACCGCATCGACCTGAATGTCTTCCACGGCAACGAGGACGACTGGCACGATTGGCTGTCATCCAGGACCTGAACGGATCCTCAGTTCAGGTAAACGATCGAAGCGTTGAGTGCGGTGGCGAAGGCCACCCAACCGGCGTAGGGAACGAAGAGCAGGGCGGAGACCCTGTTCGCGTTCCAGCGGTTGCGGATGAATGCGATCACCAATGCAAAGAGCGCGATGATGATCGCCAGAGCCACCGCTGGCATCCGCAGGCCGAAGAAGAACGGCGACCACAGAAAGTTGAGAACCATCTGGCCGGCCCATATCAGCATGCCGACCGACAGGTGACCTCGCAGCCATGTCTTGGCGCCGGCAATGCCGATCAGCACGTAGAGCACAGACCAGACGGGACCGAACACCGAATTAGGCGGGTTGAACGCGGGCTTGGTAAGCGATTGATACCATTCGCCCGGCAGGTTGTTCAGGCCTATGACCAGGCCACCACCAAGAACGATGGCGATGAACACGATATAGGTGAGGGCTCTGCTCATGTCCCCAAGATAGGGCAGTCCAAAATCCACGCCAGATGGCTCTTGGGCTAGCGCGCCACAGCTAAAATGGTGATTGCTGTGCACGTTGACGTGTGACCGCTCACGCGCCCCTCAGCGGGGAGATGCGTGCGATGTGCTGGTCCCACGCGACATCGCTGTGCGTGGCAAGGAAGTCGCCGTCGTAGGAGGAGACGGCAAACCCGTCCCTTGAGGCGGCAATTCCCGCCGCATCGGCAACCGTCTTTTCCGACAGCACCTTGCCGCTCTTCGCGTCGATCGTGACCGCGACGCCGCCCTTTGGCGAACTGACGCCGACAAGTCCGGCCTCGCGATTGACCGCGATCGCTCCGACATAGTTCGCAAGCCGGCGGGTGGTGTCGTCGGGCAGTTCGACGAACGCCAGGTCCTCGCCCTTCGAGAAGTGTCCGACCAGCGGTGGCAGATCGTTGCGATGTCCCTCGTACTGGCAGGCAAACCAGATCCTGCCGGTCGCATCGATGTCGACGTGCCGCGTCGAGACTTGCGCCCATTGCGCAGGAAGCGTGTGTTTCTCCAGAAGGGCACCCGTCTTCGCGTCGATCAGGGTCAGCGAGGGTTGCATGCTGGCGAGATTGAGCTTCGTGCGCCCGAAATCCGGATGGGTCTCGATACCGCCATTTGCCACGATCAACATCCGGCCGTCGTCGGAGACGGTCATGTCGTGCGGCCCGACGCCGTAGGTCTCGAATTCGCCGAGCCGCGCAAAGCGGTTCGTCGCGTCGTAGAGCCCGATCATGCCGCGATCGCCCTCGAAATCGTTCTCGCTGGCGTAGAGAATGCGGCCATCAGGGGAAAAGGCGCCGTGCCCGTAGAAGTGCCGCCCTTCAGCTGAGGTTATGACAATCGGCTCGCTACGGCCGCTCGGATCGAAGATCATGGCATAGGTGCCGGGACGCCGCGCAAAGGCCACGGCCTTGCCGGTCGCCATGCTATGCGCCATGCCGTGGGCGCGCGCCGGCAAGGCAACCTGATCGACGATCTCGCCTCGCTCCGTCACGGTGGCGACGGCGAATTCGCCGCGTGCCGTACGAAGGCCCGACGCATAGACGGCGTCTGCCCGCTGCAGCGCCATTGCGCCACGCGGAGCAAGCCCGGCTAGAAAGCTCAGGCCCGCCGCTTTCATGAAGCTGCGTCGATCGATCGCCGCGCTGTTCCACATAGGATCAATCGCCGTCGGAGAACGAGAAGCCGGCAGAGAGGCCGACCGCAGAGCCGTAATCGTCACTGATCTTGGTAATCAGTTCGCGGCTGCTTGCGAGAAGGGCATCCAGCTTTGCCTTCTCGGCGTCGCTGGTCGCAACCTCGATGTCCGGATTGAGCTTGGGAACGGTCTCCAGCAAAGACTTGAAGCTCGCATCGATCGCGTCGGCAACCGGCTTGCTGTCAGGCGGCAGCAGGTCGGCCATGCCGGCCTTCTGCCAGAGCGTGCGCAATCCCTCGAGATTGGCGGTCATCGACTTCCAGGTATTCTTCGAGCGCCAGTAGATCGCCATGCGCGGGCGAGGGGTGTTGTCCTTGCCCTTGTAGAACTGCTCGAGCCGCTGGTCGCGAACCGTCTCGGCGCCATGCACGAGGATCCCGAGCAGGGCGGTCACGGCCTCCTTTGCGTCCATGAAGTCTTCGCTCTGTGGGCCGGGATGCTTCCAGCTCGCCTGTACGCCATCCGGCTTCTCCCAGGCGGCGACGACTTCGCCGGCTTCGCGCTGGATGTTGCCGGCAACAGCCGCGCCATACTGGCATCGGAAGCCGTTCTTCTGCGTGGTGAGATCTTCGGAGCCTGTGCCGTAGAGCACATATTCCAGCGCCGTCAGCCCCTGCAGGGCGACACTCTTGCCGGCGATCGCATCGACGGTGGTATCCTTGGGGTCGGCCTTGGCGATCAAGGCCTGCACCTGCTTCAGGCCGACGCCCTTGCGATCGGGATAGAACAGGATGTGTTCGAAAAGATTGTCCTGGATGACAGGGCCGGTCTGCACGATCTCGATGATCGACCAGTAGCGGATCGTATCGTCGAAGGCCGATTTCGCCTTGTCGAGGGTCTGCTGAGTGCCGTTGTCGCAGAGATCCTTCATCGCGGTCGTCAGCCGCGCCGCCGATTGCTGGGCGTTGCGGTAGCCTGGACGGATCACATCGTCTACGGCCCGCTGCATGACGGCTGGTACGGCCTCTTCATTCAGTCCGGCCTGCGGTGCGTTCTGGGCAAGAGCGGAAGAGGCGAAGGCAAGCGAGAGAACAAGGGGATGCCAAAGGCGCATTAAAGGGACTCCAGGAATGTAATCAACGCCTGCCTATCATCCTTCGACGAGGATGCGAATGCGTCACGCGCTTTCTGTGCTTCGCCGCCATGCCAGAGAATGGCTTCGGTTAGATTTCTGGCACGGCCGTCATGAAGGAAAAAGCTGTGCCCGCTGACAGTCTGGGTCAGACCTATACCCCAAAGCGGTGGCGTGCGCCATTCACGTCCACTTGCGATTCCGACCTCCTGGCCATCGGCGAGGCCGTCTCCCATGTCGTGCAGAAGGAAGTCGGAATAGGGCCAGATGAGCTGGAACGACTGCGCCTTGTCGGCGCTGTCGCGCCGGGTGACGAATTTCGGAACGTGGCAGGAGATGCAGCCGGCCTGATAGAAGACCTGCTTGCCCTTCAGCGTCTCCGGAAAGCTCGCCTTGCGTCGCGCCGGCACGGCGAGGTTTGCCGAGTAAAAGGATACGAGATCGAGCACAGGGTCGGGCGCCTCCTCTTTGCCAAGCCGCTTCTGTACGCCCGTTGGCATCTGGCGGCATTTTGCCTCGGCTTGCGTGCAGTCGCCGTAGGGGTCAGGCCGGTCCGGCGTCGAGATCCCGATGTCGTTGGAAAAAGCGTCGGCGCTCTGGTCGCGCACGGTGGCGTTCTGCGCCTTCCAGCCGAAGCGACCGAGGGCGATTTCGCCGCTCCGGTGATCGCGCACGACAGCGGCTCTTCCCGAGATCCCGTCGCCATCGGCGTCATCGGGATCGGCATGCGCGAGGATATCGGCCTCAGGGATCGCCTCGATCAGCCCGAGACCGATCATGCCAGGCGCGACCCGCGGTGACATCGTCGTTGACGGGGCGAGCGGCCCATAGCCCAGATCGGTCACCGAATAGCTCGGTCTGCGCAGCGAAACGACCTCGCCGCCGTTAAGTGTCACGGGCTCTTCGCTGTATCGGATCGCCATCTTTCCCTCGGCCGACAGGCCCGGGATGGCGAGCTCCTGCAGCTGATGCCCGTAGGTCGGATCGGGAAAGTTCAGCGCGTCGGACTTCGCGACGGCCTCACGCTCGTCGGGACCCGTGGCCGGGCGGGCGAGACGAAGGAGCATCGACATGGAGCTCTGATCGCCTTCCGGCGGCTTGCCGCGTCCATCGTTGACGTGGCAGCTCATGCAGGAACGGGCGTTGTAAAGCGGCCCGAGTCCGTCAGATGCCTGGGTCGAGGAGGGAGCGGATACCCAAAGCTTCTTGAAAAGCGCGTTGCCGAGCCGGAAACGCTGTTCCTCGTCGAAGGGGATGTTCCCGGAAATATGCGAGAAGGATTTTTTCGAGACGGGGTCGATGGACGTCGCGCCGCCGCCCGACATTGCCTCGTACTGCTCGGCCCGGCTGAAATCGGTGGTCGGGCGAGTAACCTCGACGACCCTCTTCAGGTCTTCGGCGGAGAGGTCGGTCCGCACTTTGGGAAGTTCGCGCTCCCCGGCAAAGGCAGCGGACAGCCCGGCGACGGCGGCACAGAGAACAGCGCCTGCGACGACGCGGCGAGCCGGAATGGACGACATTTCGGAGTTCGGGCCGCTCCGTTGCGAAGCGGCCCGCCTTTTTTCTTATTTGAAGACGGCGCTAGGATTATCCAAGCTGTCCGAACCTTCAAGCTTGACCGTGCCGAGATCGAGTGCGGCAATAACGCGCTGGATCGACTTCGTCTGGTCGACGAGGCCGTCGATGGCAGCCTGAACGACGGCATTGCCCTTCTTGTTACCCTCGGCGATCATCTGATCGTACTTCTCGACGTTCTGGCCGCGCTTGGCCATGATCGCCATGGCCTTCAGCGTCGCATCGAGCTTGCCCTGCATTTCCTTGTCGAGCTTCTTGTCCTTGGAAGCGACGAGATCGTGCAGCGACGGACCCTTCATCTTCGTGCCGTCAACGCGGGTGTAGTTGCCCGTATAGGCGGCGGCGATGCCGACCGCGTCGTTGAGGTGCGAGTTGTGGGTGTTGTCGGAGAAGCAATCATGCTCTTCTTCCGGATCGTGCAGGATGAGGCCGAGCTTCATGCGCTCGCCTGCCAGTTCGCCGTAGGAGAGCGAGCCCATGCCGGTCAGGATGGCGACGAGGCCAGCCTTGGGATCGGCTTCGACGTGCTTGGCGGCTTCACCGTCGGGTGCCCAGTTGTTGGTCATCTCCTGCAGGTCTGAAACCAGCAGCGTCGACGCCGACTTCAGATATTCGGCGCGGCGATCGCAATTGCCGTGCGTGCAATTCTTGAGGTCGTAGTCGGTGGCAGGACGATTGCCTGCGCCCGGGCCGGTGCCGTTCAGGTCCTGACCCCAGAGCAGAAATTCGATTGCGTGATAGCCGGTCGCAACGTTGGCTTCGACGCCGCCAGCTTCGGCCAGCGTGCCCGACAGGAATTCTGGCGTCAGCTTCGATGCATCGACATCCTTGCCGTTGATCTTGATCGTCTTGTTGGCGATGACGTTCGCGACGTAGAGCGAGTTTTCGTCGCTCTCGGTGCCGTAGGAGGCATCGACATAGTCGATCAGGCCTTCATCGAGCGGCCAGGCGTTGACCTTGCCTTCCCAGTCGTCGACGATCGGGTTGCCGAAGCGGTAGACTTCGGTCTGCTGATACGGCACACGCGCCTTGATCCAGGCTGCACGAGCAGCCTTCAGCGTGGCATCCGTTGGGTCCTTCAGAAGCGCGTCGATGGCTGCGTCCAGTGCCTTGGCAGTGGTGAGCGAATCTTCGTACTTCGCATGCCCGACTTCGACATAGTGCTTGACGACGGCGGCAGCATCGGCAGCCGCATAGGCTGGGATGGCGGACAATGCGGTCGGGGCTACCGCAAGCGCCAGTGCTGCGCAAAAATTCCTGTTGAGTTTCATGATCCTCTCCTGTGACGGATGTTCCGTCCGAACTCCGGCGAGAATCTCTTCGCGCAAAAGCAAACTTGTGTCAAACGCTCTAGTTTGGAATTGTTTTAAGAATAAAATCGCGCCGAAACCGGCACGTTTGAAATTCGTTTGCTTAGCGTGCGGTCGGATATGGCGCGGGGGGCGACAAGCCGAGCGTTCGGGAACGCGGACCGCCCGTGCCGAGAAAATGCCTACGGAGTGGGGATCAGGCTTTGCGCTCCATCCGGCAGAAGAAGAAGCCGTCCGTATCGGTCGAAGCGGGCGTCAGCGTGATCGTCTTCCCATCGACAGAGCGCGGACGCGGGCTGGTCTTGCCGAACAGGCTGTCCCAGGCAGGCAGCGCACTGGCGATCTCGAATTCGGGATTGGCAGAGACGAAGGCGCGCACCTGATCGTCGTTCTCCTGCGGCAGAACCGAGCAGGTCACATAAATCAGTTCGCCGCCCGGACGAACGAAGGCGCTCGCCTGCTTCAGGGCGTCCTGCTGCTGGGCCGTGCGTTCGTCAAGGTTCTTGGCCGTCAGCCGCCATTTTGTATCGGGGCGACGCCGCCAGGTTCCGGTGCCGGTGCAGGGTGCATCGACCAGAACCTTGTCGCAGCGTCCGCTCAGGCTTTGCAGATCCTTGGCATTGTCGTGGACCTGCACGTTCCGGGTCCCAGCGCGCTTCAGGCGTTCGATGATCGGCGCCAGGCGCTTGCGATCCGCATCGAAGGCATGAACCTGACCCTTGTTGTGCATGGACGCCGACATTGCCAGCGTCTTGCCGCCGCCGCCGGCGCAATAGTCGAGCACCTGCTCACCCTCTTGCGGCAGCACCAGATCGGCCACGATCTGCGACCCTTCGTCCTGTACTTCGAACCAGCCTTTTTGGAACGAAAGCTCCGCCGTCACGTTGGGAAGACGGGAAGCGCCTTCGCCGGCAGGTATGCGGATACCGTAGCGGGCAATCTTAGCTTCCTGTGCGCCGGAGCGCTCAAGGGCCTTCAGAGCCTTGTCGCGGCTGGCCTTGAGAATGTTGGCGCGAAGGTCGAGCGTCGGGCGTTCAGCCAACGCCTGCGCTTCGGCAAGCCAGTTTTCGGCAAAGCCGAGTTCAAGGGACGGCTGGACCCATTCGGGGATGTCGCCCTGTATGTAGGAAGGAGCGTCTATGAGATTTCGGGTACTGAACGATGCGATCGCATCGTCGGACAGAGGCGGCGGTGCGAACTTGTCGTCGGCGAGGTCCGCTGCGAGACTGTCAGGTGTGAAGCCCCACTGGCGGAAGAGGACGGCATAGGCGATCGAGGCCGGGCTGTCGTCGTCCATGAGCCAGGCATGGGAAAGGCGCATGCGGAGCGCGTCGTAGACGATGTTTCCGATGGCTGCCCGGTCTCCCGAGCCGGCGAAACGATGGGCCAGGCCCCAATCCTTCAGGGCATCGGCCACGGGGCGCCTGCGGGCTTCGATATCCGCGAGTACAGAAATTGCGCCTTCCAGCCGTCCGCCCAATCGCACTTTGCACCGCTCCTTGCCGTTAAGTCGAAACATCGGGCTTGTGAACAATCCGCAGGAAGCGCGACAGACGCAGCGGATAGCTCACAAGTCTCAATCGCGTGGTATCCGCGATTGCGGGCAAGAGCAAGCGGTGAACGCGGTGGTACTTTAGCCGATCACTTCGTAGCAGACTTTTGCCGTACCGCTGGAAACCATGCCGATGTTCTTCGCGGCAGCCCGCGAGAGATCGAGGACCCGACCACGAATGAAAGGACCGCGGTCGTTGACGCGAACGACGACGCTGCGGCCGTTGTTGCGGTTGGTGACCTTGAGCTTCGTGCCGAATGCGAGCGAGCGATGGGCAGCAGTATTGATGGAGGGGTTCATGCGTTCCCCGGAAGCTGTTTTGGAGTGAAGTGCGTACCATGACGCGCCACCACAACCATTTGCAGCAAAACCTTCCATCGGAAGGATTGTAGAACAGGCTGCAAGAGTTGCTGCGGCGATGACAGAGCGGCAGATTTTCTTCAAAACGGATTGTCCCTCTACTGTTGAACTTACGCCTTTGCGGGCGGCGGCGCTTAAATCCCGGGAAAAATGGCGAAAAAAGGCCACATGCGATCACGCAATGTTACATACCGTAACATTTGTGATTACTCGGCAAACGATTCGCGGCGGCCGAAAAGGGCCGTTCGTGGAAAAAGGATAATGAAATCAAATAAAATTAGAACTTTTTTTGCAAGGGTGACTCCTTGCAACTCGCGATCACAAAATCAGGCAAAATAATTTTGCGCGAACGCCATAATCTTTGCCTCATTTGCGCAAATTCAAAGGCCGTTAACCATAAATCGGAGATAATCTTGGCCGTATACTTTGGCTAAGTAGGAATTTCCTACCCTTTTCAACCTCTACTAAAGGCGTAACCTTGGCGCGATTTTCACGCGCCGCGCCACAGGTCTCCATGCAACAACTGCGCGAGTGACGCAGGATAGTTGGGGAAGGCGAAGCTGAAACCGGCAGCCTTCAGCTTCTCGTTGGAGACCCGCTTGTTCTCGCCGTAGAACGACCGCGCCATGGGCGTCAGTTCGGCTGTTTCGAACGGCTGTTCCGGTGGTGGCTCGACACCCATCAGCCGGGCGGCTTCGACGATCACGTCCTGCGGCGGACCGGGCAGGTCGTCGGTCACATTATAGATGCCGCCAAGCTTGCGGTCGGCGAGGAAGCGCGTCGCCGATCCGATATCCTCGACGCGGATGCGGTTGAAGACCTGATCCTTCTTGATGAGACGCCGGGCGGTTCCCCGCGCGAGATTGCAGAAGGCGTTGCGTCCGGGGCCGTAAATGCCCGAGAGCCGGAGCACGGCGGCGGGAATGCCGAGCTCCTCTCCAAGCGTCAGCCACGCCTGTTCCGCTTCCAGCCGTTCCTTCGAGCGGCCGGATACCGGAATGCACGGCGTGTCCTCGTTGATCCAGTTGCCCTTGTGATCGCCGTAGACGCCGACGGTAGAGAGGTAACCTATCCACTCCAGCTGCGGCATCAGTGTTCTTACCCGGTCGGCGGTGAGACGGATCACCGGATCTCCGGCCTCGCGCGGCGCGATCGACTGCACGACATGACTGGCAGATTTCATGGCGGCAAGCAGTTCGTCGCTCAGCGTCTCGCCATCGAAGAGCAGCGCATCGATACCCTTGGCGCGCAAGGCGTCGACCTTGTCGGCCGAGCGGGTCGTCCCGAACACGCGAAAACCGTCGGCCTGAAAGGCCTGCGCGATTGCCGTTCCGGAAAATCCGCAGCCAAAAATAACAACCTGCATCACGCCGCTCCCGCCATGTCCCATTCTCTGAGCACGTCGCTGTCCGACTCACTCGCGGACCGTTGTGCCGCAAAGATCGCGAAATCGCCAGCCGTCATCAGTCGCGCCAATGCCCAGATCGACATCGCCCGGACAACGGGGGAGGCGTCGGATGCAAGCAGGCGACATTGCGGAATCAGCTGCGCATCGCCGGAATTGCCGGCTGCGATCAGGACGTTCCTGATGAAGCGATCCCGTCCGATGCGCTTGACCGGGGAGCCGCTGAAGAACGCGCGAAAGCCCGGATCGTCGAGCGTAAGCAGGTCGGCGATCGATGGCTCCTTGAGGTCTTCGCGCGCCCGGAGCTTCATCTCGGATGCCTCGCTGGCAAACTTGTTCCAGGGACAGGCGGCGAGACAGTCGTCGCAGCCGTAGATGCGGTTTCCGATCAGCGGTCGGAGTGCCGGGTCTATCGGCCCCTTGTGCTCGATCGTGAGATAGGAAATGCAGCGGCGCGCGTCGATCTGGTAGGGAGCCGGAAAGGCATCGGTCGGACAGGCGTCGAGACAGGCGCGGCACGAACCGCAATGGTCCTTCTCCGCCGCGTCGATCGCAAGCTCCGCCGTCGTGAACATCGATCCGAGGAACAGCCAGGAGCCATGCTCGCGACTGACAAGATTGGTGTGCTTGCCTTGCCAGCCGAGCCCCGCGGCGGCGGCTAGAGGTTTCTCCATGACGGGCGCGGTATCGACAAAGACCTTGACGTCAGCCCCCGCTCGCGCGGCAAAGCGTGTGGCGATCTCCTTCAGCCGGCCCTTGATGACGTCGTGATAATCGCGATTGCGGGCATAGACCGAGATGGCAGCCTTGTCGGGCTTCTCCAGAATGCCGCGGGGATCCTCGTCTGGCGCGTAGTTGAGGCCGAAAACGACGACAGATCTGACGTCGCTCCAGAGCGTGCGCGGATCGCCGCGCCGGTCGCGGGTCTCGGCCATCCACTCCATCGTCCCGTGGCGGCCTTCATCGAGGAATATGCCGAGACGGTCCTTGGCCTCGGGAATGGAATCCGGCCGGGTGATCCTGCAGAGGTCGAAACCCTGCGCTTCGGCCTCGCTCCGCACGAACGCGGTCAACGTGGCGAGACGCTTCTGTTCCTTCGCCTCTGCAGTTCGTTCGGGCATGGCTGCCCTCCGTCAGAAGTCCAGATCTGCGTAGTGCGACGTCGGTGTCAGTCCGCGCACACGCTCTGTCAGCAGCGGGCGGAAGGAGGGGCGCGACTTCATGCGCTGATACCACTCCTTGACCATCGGTGATTCCGACCAGTCGATCTCCCCGAGATAATCGAGGATCGAAACGGACGAAGCGGCAGCAAGATCGGCGTAGCTCATCCGCTCGCCGGCAAGCCACTGGCGCGAGCCTGCGAGCCAGGTCAGATATTTCATGTGCTGGCGGATGTTGGCGCGCGCCGTGCGCAGGATCTTCGAGTCAGGAGCGCCACCGCCCTGATCCGCCGTCATCTGAAGCTTGTAGACGCGCTCGCGCGCCAGCGGCTTGGTGACATCCGTTTCCATTTTCTGCATGAACCATTCGGTCAGCCGGCGGATTTCCGCGCGCTGGAAGGGGTCTTCCGCCAGCAGGCGCCGGTCGCGCTTGAGCACGCCATGGGTCTCGTCGAGATATTCGGAGATGACGGTCGCGCCACAGAGCGCGCGCATGCTGTCATCGACGTAGACAGGAAGCGTTCCGGCCGGGTTCAGCGCCAGGAAGTCGCGGCGCTTTTCCCAGGTTTGTTCCTCGATCAGATCTGCCTGATACCCGTATTCGGTCAGGATCAGGCGAACGAAGCGTGACGCGGATGACATGGGGTGATGGTAGAGCGTGGGCATCGAGACTCGAATTTTTTGAGGGGTGTAGCACGTTGCAGGAGCGCGATGATTATAGCGCCCTAGTCATGACTCATTCGTTGAAGCTATAGGAGTTTGGCCCCTCCAATACAAGCGAGTCGGGCTGCCCAACGCTTGGCAAAGGAAGCACATGTGGCTGAAAAATCCCCCTATGGCCAATCCTGGCCGTCGCCACGCCTTTGTCGCATGAAGAAGATCGCGCCTCCCCAATCGGCCTAAGTCTGAGCGAACCGCTAACCGGAGACATTTATGGAATACATAAACTCAATACTTCTGGGTGTTATCGAGGGCATTACCGAGTTTCTGCCGATCTCGAGCACCGGCCACCTTATCATTGCCGAACAATGGCTGGGCCACCGCTCGGACATGTTCAACATCGTGATCCAGGCCGGCGCGATCCTCGCCGTCACCATCATCTACTGGCGCCGTCTTCTTGACCTGGTGCTTGGCTGGCAAGATCCGAAGAACCGGGCCTACGCCGGCAAGCTCATCCTGGCCTTCCTCATCACTGCGGTTCTTGGCTTGATCGTCAAGAAACTCGGCTTCGAGCTTCCCGAGACGGCAACCCCGATCGCCTGGGCGCTCATCATCGGCGGTTTCTGGATGATCTTCGCCGAATGGGCTGCCGCCCGCCGCCCGCCGCATAAGGAAATCACCTGGCTGGTTGCCATCCTCGTCGGCATTGCTCAGGTGGTCGCCGGTGTCTTCCCGGGAACCTCGCGCTCCGGCGCCACGATCTTCGTTGCCATGCTGGCCGGAACCGGCAACCGCGCCGCTGCCACGGAATTCGCATTCCTCGTCGGCATCCCGACGATGTATGCGGCAAGCGCCTATGAACTGCTGAAGACCTTCAAGGATGGCGGTGCCGCGAACGAAGACTGGACGGGACTGGGAATCGCTTTCGTCGTCTCGACTATCGTTGCCTTCGTCGCGGTCAAATGGCTGCTGTCCTATATCAGGAGCAACCGCTTCACGCTGTTTGCGATCTACCGCATCATTCTCGGCGTCGCGCTGCTCGGCATGGCCGCAGCAGGCATCATCGCCTAAGCCCATCGGGGCTCACGCATTCGCGCCTAAGGGCGCGAATGCAAAACGATTATCGGCGCAGGACGCCGCGTGTTTGGGAAATCGTAATGGCAGTTTCAGCTGCCCGGCATCCAAGATGCCAAGGCCGGCTCAGGAAGCCGGCATTTTGTTATCGGCTGATCGAGCCGGTCTCGCAGGGATCCACGCCATAGGCCGGCGAGCATTCGCCTTTCACGGCCGCGACGGAGCCCGGCGCAACGAACGAACCTGCCAGAATAACCAGCGCCGCGCACGCGAACAGAAGCGCGATTGACCTACCCATCGAGAAAAGCCTTTCAAGTCATTTGAGCACGCCGTGGCGAGGCGCTGAGTCCATCCACAACGCGCGGGGTGTGTAGTCAGAGGAATGACAAATAGCAATAAACGTTCCTGCTAAATTTGGTGTTAATTCCGCTAATTTTCCCATGCGACTTTTATGCAACGTTCGGTCGGCCCAAAGTGTGGAAAACACGCGCGCCGAGGGGTCGATTGTAGAGCCGCGGACAAACAAAAACGCCGCCTGCGGGTGTCGCAGGCGGCGTTCGATTCACGCGATGTAATGCTGGGCTCAGGCGGCCTTGCCGGAGCCCGTGTACTGGCCATGCGGGCGGTACTGAACGAGATAGGATCCGATCACGGAGTTTACCATCGTCGGAGCAACACCGATGTCCTTCAAGGTGCGGCCTTCGGCAACGGCTTCCTTGGAAACGACGTTGTCCTTCTTCAGCAGCCGGACCTGATCGGCGGTGATCGGAGGCGCGACGAACGGCACGAGCGAGGCAACGCTGCCGATCAGCGACGCGATGCCGAAGGGAATGGAAACGAGCGGGTTCTTGCGGCTCGTTGCCTTCAGCACGGCCTGGAGACAGTCGCGGAAGCTCAGCACCTCGGGTCCGCCGAGTTCGTAGGTTTTGCCTGCCTCGACCTTGCCCTCGATTGCCTTCGCAACGGCCTCGGCAACGTCGACGACGTAGACCGGCTGGAACTTCGTCTTGCCGCCGCCGATCAACGGCAGGGCAGGCGCGGTCCGCGCCATGTCGGCGAACTTGTTGAAGAAATTATCCTCGGGTCCGAAAACGATCGACGGGCGGTAGATGATGGCATCCGGCTTTACCGAATGGATGGCTGCTTCGGCGCGGCCCTTGGTGCGGGCATAGGCCGAGTCGGAATGCGCGTTTGCGCCAAGCGCCGAGATATGGACGAGCTTGGCGCCGACGCCGCGGGCTGCCTCGGCAACGGCGCGCGCGCCGAATTCCTGGACCGCCTCGAAGGAGTTGCGGCCTGCTTCGTGCAGGATGCCGACGCAGTTGACGACGAAGTCAGCGCCGTCGACCGCACGGTCGATCGAGTTGCGGTAGCGCAGGTTGGCCTGGACGAAGGAAATCTGGCCGACATTGCCGAGCGGCTGCAGGAAGCCTGCGAGATCAGGGCGGCGAACGGCGACGCGGATGCGGTAGCCGCGCTTGGCCAGCGCACGGACGACATGCCTGCCGATGAAGCCGGACCCTCCGAACACGGTAACGAGTGGCGGCAGGTTGGCAAGGGTCATGGCAGGCTCCTCGAAAGGCTCGGTTGTGTGGTCGATATGGTTTCGTCTTAGACCAATCGCGGCGCGACGAAAAGGGCCATCGCGCCGCAGTTCTCATGGCTCGGAACTCGTCTCAGATGCCTTCGACGACGACCATCTCGGCATCGGCGATTTCCTGGCGGATTTTCGCGGCGATCTGGTACTCAGGCGAGTTGTAGCAATCGACGGCGTGCTGCATCGAGGGAAACTCGATGACCACGTTGCGTGCACGCGACTGGCCTTCGAGCTCGGTAATCGCGCCGCCACGGGCGAGGAAGTTGGCGCCGTATTTCTCGAAGGCCGGCTTTGCCGCTGCGACATAATCCTTGTAGCGATCGGGTTCGCGTACATCGACGCGTGCGATCCAGTATCCTTTTGCCATCTGACGTCTCCCTGGCTTTTTTAGAATTATTGAAGGGCAGCCGACATTTCGGCGAGGATCGCGCGCGCGGCCTCGCGGGGATCCGCAGCCTTCACGATCGGGCGGGCAACGACCAGATGGCTGGAGCCGGCCTTCAGCGCATCGCCGGGCGTCATCACGCGCTTCTGGTCGCCCTTGTCGGCGCCGGCAGGGCGGATGCCCGGCGTGACGAGCGCCATATCGGGGCCGATGATCTTGCGCACGGCCGCGGATTCTTCCGCGGAGCAGACGATGCCGCCCATTCCGGCGAGATGCGCCTGTTCGGCGCGTCGCAGCACGAGCGTATGCGGATCGTACTCGTAGCCGGCAGCGATCAGATCCTGCTCGTCCATCGACGTTAGCACGGTGACGCCGAGGAGACAGAGGTCGGAGCCCTTCGCGGCCTCGACCGCAGCCTTCATCGCCTTCGGATAAGCATGCAGCGTCAGCATCGACATGCCCATCTTGGCGATGTTTTCGACGCCGGATGCGACCGTGTTGTCGATGTCGAGCAGCTTCATGTCGAGGAAGATCTTCTTGCCGCTTTTGGCAAGATCACGCGCAAATTCCAGGCCACCGGCAAAGGCCAGCTGATAGCCGATCTTGTAGAATACCACGTCGTCGCCGAGCGTATTGACGATCCGTTCGGCTTCGCCAAGCGTTGGAACATCCAGCCCGACGATCAGGCGTTCGCGTGCGTCCATCTCACATCCATCCCTGCCACTCTTCGATAGGCGTCCAGTCGCACGATAGGCGCTGATCTGCAAGGCTGAAACAATAGAGATTGCCGCCACCGCCGGGCTGATCGCCGTCGCGCCGGATCGCCCGGCCCTGAAGGTGGCATTTCAGCAGCGTGCCAACGCCGCCGTGCCCGACAAACGCGATGGGCAGGGCGGGATCATGCGTCGCAAGGATATCGGTGACGGCCGAAACGATACGCTGTTGTGCATCGATTGCGCGCTCCCAACCCCGGAAGCTCTCCTCGGGGTGGGCAAAAAACCAGTCGGCAGCCTTTTCGAACTCCGGCGGCGGCAGGAAGCCGGTTGCCGTGCGATCGTTCTCATGCATGCCGGGGACGATTTCTACGGTCAGCCCAGCCGCGACCGCAAGGATCTCGGCGGTCTCGATCGCCTTCGTCTCGTCGCTGGAAACCACCCGCCGCAACTGCCTTGCCCAACCGCTTTCGGCCGCCTTGCCGGCGCGTGCGGCCCCGATGTCCGATAATCCCCATTTCGGCACGGGGACGTCGGGGTCGATCTTCACCTGCGGGTGCGTGATATAGAGGCCGAACACCGGTTCAGCCGCGCCGGTAGATCCAGAGCTGCGCCGGTGGAATATTCCGGACGATGAAGTCGAAGTGCTGGATATGATAACGATCCGGCCGCGCGATGATCGGCGACACGGCGCCATAGGAAATCTGCACCACGGGCCGGCCGGCCGGCAGGCGATCAAGCAGGCTTTCGAGAAGGGCGATGCGGGCCTGCATCGGGAAGTTCAGGAGCGGCACGGCGGAGATCACGGAATCGAACTTCTGGTCTCTCAGTTCGCCGAGCGTCTTGTCGAGATTGAATGCGTCGCCGTTGATGAAGTTCACGCCCGGATAAAGCCGGAGCAGGTGTTCGTAGAAATCAGTCGAGTACTCGATGGCAACCAGATTTTCCGGCTTCACGCCGCGCCCGAGGATCGCCTTTGTGATCGCTCCGGTACCGGGACCGAGCTCGAGGACAGGCAGGCCAGAGTGGGTGTTGACGACACTCGCCATCTTCCGGGCTGTTATGGAGGAGGTGGGAACGATCGAGCCGACTGTCTTTGGCCCCTGCATCATCCCCTTGAAGAAACGAATCTCTTCATCGAATTTCCTGCCAAGCCGTTCCTTCAGGCGCAAAGCCATGCCCGTCCTCCTAGATATGCAACAAGCAGCCCGGTTCCTAATTGCAGTCAGTCGGGCCGAAAAACAAGGCCCGACGTCGCAATCGGCAAAGTTTGAGCAAGAAATGCGACGCGCGACTAAACGCGCATCGGCATCAGTACATAAAGAGCGTCGTCACCAGCCGTGTCGCGAATGAGCGTCGGCGAGCCGGCATCGGCCAAAAGGAAGATCGCGGCGTCGCCCGAAAGCTGTGCGGTGATATCGAGCAGGTACTTCGCGTTGAAGCCGATCTCCATCGCATCCATGTCGTAACCGACGGCAACTTCTTCGGTGGCGCTGCCCGAATCCGGATTGTTGACGGTGAGCAGCAGCTGCCCGTCGGAAAGGGCGAGCTTCACCGCGCGGCCGCGCTCCGAGGAAATCGTCGATACGCGGTCGACGGCCTGTGCGAAGGTCGTGCAATCGACGCGCATTTCCTTGTCATTGTTGGCAGGGATAACGCGCTGATAGTCGGGGAAGGTGCCGTCGATCAGCTTCGAGGTGATCACGATCGAGCCGATGCTGATGCGGATCTTGGCGTCCGAAACCTCGACGGTCACCATTGCGTCAGGCACATCGACGAGCTTCTGAAGCTCGCCCACCGTCTTGCGCGGGATGATGATGCCGGGCATGCCTTCCGAACCCGACGGCGCGTTGACGTCGGCGCGGGCGAGGCGGTGGCCGTCGGTCGCGACGGCGCGCAGCTTCAGGTCGCCTTCGCTTTCGATCGTGTGGAAGAAGATGCCGTTCAGATAGTAACGGGTTTCCTCGGTCGAGATCGCGAACTGCGTGCGATCGATCAGCATCTTGAGGTCGGTCGCCTTCAGCTTGAAGGTGTGGCTGAAGGTGCCGGCGGTCAGATCCGGGAAGTCGGACTCTGGCAGGCACTGCAGCGAGAACTTCGAGCGGCCGGACTGGACCGTCATCGAGCCGCCGTCGGTGCTGGTCGCCAGAAGCACCTCGGATCCGTCGGAAAGCTTGCGCACGATGTCGTAGAGAAGATGCGCGGGAACGGTCGTGGAGCCCGCCTGCTCGACGTTGGCAGGCGTCGCCTCGGTGATTTCGAGGTCGAGGTCGGTTGCCTTCATGTCCAGGTTCTGTCCTTCGGCGCGCAGCAGAATGTTGGACAGGATCGGGATCGTGTTCCGGCGTTCGACCACGCGATGTACGTGGTTCAGCGACTTCAAAAGGTTGGACCGCTCAATAGTAATACGCATGGGATGCTACCGCTTTCGACCGTTACTGCTCGGGCGCCCATCATAGCGCGCCACAAGGAATGCCTTTGCCCAAAAGGACCGGAGTGGACAGGCAAAATGGCAGAACTCTTAGGCCGATTGCAAGAGGCGCAAACGGAAGCGTCAATGCAATTGCTGTTTTCCGGTGCGATGCTCACAGAAATCGCGACGGCCTTGCCGAACTGCGAGGCCTCGCCCATAAAGACGGCGAAGCCAAAGGAAGTGGAAATATCTTGAGTAATGACGAAGTGATGGCCGACGGCGGCAGGCAGCGCAGCTTTCGCCTGCACAACATGTCGGTTCCGGCGCGGCCGCTGGAGCCGGCGCTTTACCTCGTCGCGACGCCGATCGGCAATCTCGGCGATATCACGCTTCGTGCCTTGGAAACGCTTGCCGGCGCCGATGTGCTGGCCTGCGAGGATACCCGTGTCACCCGCGTCCTGCTTGATCGCTACGGCATTCAGAACCGTCCATACGCCTACCACGAACACAATGCCGACGAGGCCGGCCCGCGACTGCTGCAGGCGTTGGAGGCAGGCAAGTCGGTTGCCCTGGTTTCGGATGCCGGTACGCCGCTGGTATCCGATCCCGGCTACCGCCTGGCGCAGAGCGCGATCGAGGCCGGGTACCGTGTGGTCCCCATTCCCGGCGCGTCCGCTCCGCTTGCAGCCCTGGTCGGCTCCGGCCTTCCCAATGATGCCTTCCTCTTTGCCGGCTTTCTGCCGACCAAAGACAAGGCGCGTCGCGACCGGTTGGCCGCGTTCGAAGCCGTTCAGGCGACGCTGATGTTCTTTGAATCGCCGCACCGGATTGCCGCGACGCTCGCCGCGGCTGCCCATGTGCTCGGCAACGACCGGGTGGCGTCCGTCTGCCGCGAACTGACCAAGACCTACGAAGAGTTTCGCCGTGGTACATTGGCCGAGCTTGCTGCGCACTATGCCGATGTCGACAGCGTGAAGGGCGAAATCGTGCTGGTCATAGGGCCGCCGCCGGAACGCGCCGTCGAGGCAGCCGATGTCGATGCGATCCTTGCTGATCTGTCGAAGACCATGCCGACCTCCAAGGCCGCCGCCGAGGCTTCGAGGCTGACGGGCCTTTCCAAGAAGGAACTCTATCAGCGGCTTCTCGACATGAAGAGTGGCGATGGGCGATAGGGCGGTCAGGGATCGCCGAAGGGCACTGCGCCGGGGGCATGTCTCCGAGTATGTGGCCGCTCTTTACCTCATGCTGAAGGGCTATCGCATCGTGGCGTTCCGCTACCGGACGAAGCTCGGCGAGGTCGACATCATTGCACGCAAGCGCAATCTCGCGGTTTTCGTCGAGGTCAAGGCGCGGCGTGACGAGATGGCCGCCGTCGATGCCGTGTCGCAAACCGCGCAGAGGCGCATCAAAGCCGCCAGCGATATATGGTTGTCACGTCAGGCAGATTATGCTGTGCTTTCCCAGCGTTACGACATCGTCGCCGTTCTCCCGGGGCGTCTGCCGCGCCATTTCGCGGACGCTTTTTGAACGACATTGC
Source organism: Hyphomicrobiales bacterium (assembly GCA_900468535.1). Classification (GTDB taxonomy): domain Bacteria; phylum Pseudomonadota; class Alphaproteobacteria; order Rhizobiales; family Rhizobiaceae; genus Rhizobium. The sequence goes on from UBTY01000012.1 coordinate 150,242, forward strand.
AAGCGCGTGCAAAAAGATTGCGCTGTAACATTACTGTCATGAAACTGTTAAGGTGGCGTCACGGAACGCCTCTATTGCACTCCTCGCGCCCAATAACGGGTGGAGAGGGATTAGCCATGTTCAAGAAATTTACGATGGCGGCCGTGGCCGTGAGCTTCTCGGCCTCGTCGTCTTTTGCCGCGACCAATATCACCTGGTGGCACGGCATGGGCGGCCGCAACGGCGAAGTCATCAACGAAGTATCGCAGAAGTTCAACGCATCGCAGACGAGCTGCGCCATCACGCCGGTCTCCAAGGGATCGTACGAAGAAGCACTCGCAGCCGGCATCGCCGCTTTCCGTTCGGGCGAACAGCCGAACATCCTGCAGGTTTTCGATGCGGGTGCAGCCACGATCATCAACGCCAAGGGCGCTGTCATTCCGGCTGAAGACCTGATCAACAACGCCGGCTACAAGTTCGACCGCAACGCCTTCATTCCGGGCGTTCGCTATCTTTACGCTGCTGCTGACGGCAAGTTCGTCGGCATGCCGTTCAACTCCTCCGCTCCGATCATGTACACCAATCCGGAAGCGCTGAAGAAGGCTGGCGTCGAAGCCCCGAAGACCTGGGAAGAGTTCGAGGCGATCGCGCCGAAGCTCAAGGAAGCCGGTTACATCCCGCTCGTCCAGACGCAGCTGACCTGGGAGTTCACCGAGAACTTCTTCTCGCGCAACAACATCCAGTTCGCCACCAACAACAACGGCTACGACAGCATCGTCGACACCAAGCTCAAGGTCACCGACCCGAACCTCATCATGATGTTCGAAAAGCTGAAGGCCTGGAAGGATGAAGGCTACTTCGCCTATTACGGCGCCGGCTGGAACGACAACCAGAAGCCCTTCGAAGAAGGCAAGGTCGCTCTCTGGATCGGTTCCTCGGGCTCCTTCGGCGGCCTGAAGAAGACGGCAACCATGCCCTTCTCGGCAACCTTCCTGCCTTACTGGAACTCGATCAGCGGCGCCGGCAAGAACACCTTCATCGGTGGTGCTGCCCTCTTCGCGATGGCCGGAAAGCCGGAAGCCGAAAACAAGTGCGTTGCCGACTTCTTCCAGTTCCTGACCTCGCCTGAGATCCAGAAGTTCTACCACCAGGCAACCGGCTACGTCGCAATCACCGAAGCAGCCTACGATCTCGCCAAGAAGGAAGGCTACTACGAGAAGGAGCCTGTCGCCGAAGTCGGTATCAAGCAGCTGAAGCTGGAAGGCGGCGAATGGTCGAAGGGCTATCGCCTCGGCTTCTACCCGCAGATCCGCTCGATCATGGAGCGCGAATACAACCGCATCTTCGCTGGTGAAACCACCGTCAAGGACGCGTTCGACACCATCGAGAAGGAAGGCAACGAACTTCTCGCCCGCTTCGCGAAGACGGCTGGCTGATCCAAGCCGCGTCGACCATGACAGTCAACATGGGCCTCCCTTCTCCGGAAGGGAGGTCCTATCAGCGATAGAGGACCGCGCGTGGCCTATACACCTTCTCAACCTCGCTTCGGCCGGTTCATTCCGGGTTTTGCGACAGGCGCCAGGAAACCGGCAGCCGTTGCCGAACCGGCAGGCGCCAAGCGCGTCCAGTTCTCGCCATCGCTCATCCCCTATCTGTTTCTGGCGCCGCAGCTCGCGGTGATCTTCATTTTCTTCTACTGGCCGTCCGTACAGGCGGTGCAGTCGTCCTTCTATATCGAGGACCCCTTCGGCTTCGGCGCGACCTTCGTCGGCTTCGCCAACTATACGGACGCGATCTTCAGCCCCGAATATCTGAGCATCGCCAAGTTTACGGTCGTGTTCACTGGCCTGGTGACCTTCTTCTCGCTGGCCCTCGGCCTGCTGCTGGCGGTCAAGGCGGATGCGGTCATCCGTGGCAGCGGGGCCTACAAGACGCTTCTGATCTCCGTCTACGCCATCGCCCCGCCGGTTGCTGGCCTGATCGGCATGATGTTCTTCGACATGCATATCGGCCCCTTCGTCAAGCTGGCGGCATGGTTCGGCTGGAACATGCAGGTGGGGCTCGACTACTACGACACCGCCTTCGCGATGATCGTCGTCGCGGTCTGGAAACAGATCCCCTACAACTTCATCTTCTTTCTGTCGGGTCTTCAGGGCGTGCCGGTCTCCGTGCGCGAAGCTGCCACCATCGACTGCCGCTCCGGCTTTCGCCGCTTCTGGACGGTGACGCTGCCGCTGCTGGCGCCGACCGCCTTCTTCCTGCTGATCATCAACATCACCTACGCGCTGTTCGACACCTTCGGCGTCATCGACGTGATGGTGAAGGACAAGCCGGCCAACAATCCGATCACCCTTGTCTACAAGGTCTACATGGACGGCTTCCGCGGCAACGACATCGGCAGCTCGTCCGCGCAGTCGGTTATCCTGATGATCGTTGTCTTCGTCCTGACCATCATCCAGTTCCGCTTCATCGAGAAGCGCATCCACTACACGTGAGAGGGGACGACCATGTACAAGACGAAACCTCTCGACCATCTGATCCTGATCCTCGGCTCGCTGTTCCTGATCGTGCCCGTGATCGTGGCCTTCATGACCTCGACCCACGAGGCGGCCGAAATCCACACCAAGGGCCTGATGCTGCTCCCCGGCGACAATTTCGTCGGCACTTATGAGAAGGTCCTGACCCAGAAGGGTGGCTTCACCGGCCAGATCACCGGCCTCAACATGGTTCTGAACTCACTGATATTGGGCATCGGCTTTGCCGTCGGCAAGATCGTGCTGTCTATGATGGCGGCCTATGCGATCGTCTATTTCCGCTTCCGTTTCGCGACGCTGGCCTTCTGGATCATCTTCACGACGCTGCTCCTGCCGCTCGAAGTGCGCATCATGCCGTCCTACGAAGTCATGAGCAAACTCGGGCTGCTGAACTCCTATACCGGCCTGATCGTGCCGCTGCTGGCCTCGGCGACCGGCACCTTCTATTTCCGCCAGTTCTTCAAGTCCGTCCCCGAGGAACTCTTGGAGGCCGCCCGCATCGATGGCGCCGGGCCGTTCAAGTTCTTCGTCGATATCCTGATCCCGCTGTCGCGGACCATGATGGCGGCGATCTTCATCATCATGTTCGTCTATGGCTGGAACCAGTATCTCTGGCCCATGCTGATGACCACCGACGAGAGCTTCTTCACGCTCATGCGCGGCATCAAGTCGATCCTGCAGGTCTGGGTCGGTTCGCAAATCCCCGATTACAACGAAGCCTTTGCACTCGCCGTGCTGGCCATGCTGCCGCCGGTGCTGATCGTCGTGATTTTCCAGAGATGGTTCATCAAGGGCCTCACCGAGAGCGATAAGTAAGGAAGAGAAACATGGCACGGATCGAAATCTCGAAGGTCTGCAAGGATTATCATGGCGGCGTTCGTGCCGTGAACGGCGTCGATATCTCGATCGCCGATGGTGAGTTCATCGTCCTCGTCGGCCCGTCCGGCTGCGGCAAGTCCACGCTGCTGCGCATGGTGGCGGGTCTCGAGGAGATCTCCGACGGCACCGTCAGTATCGGCGATCGCGTGGTCAACAGCGTCGACCCTGCAGATCGCGACATCGCCATGGTCTTCCAGAACTATGCGCTCTACCCGCACATGACGGTGCGCGAGAACCTGGAATACGGCCTGAAGAACCGCAAGACGCCGAAGTCGGAGATCGATTCTCGCGTCACCGAGGCCGCCCGCATGCTGCAGCTCGAGCCCTATCTCGACCGCCGCCCGCGCGCACTGTCGGGTGGTCAGCGCCAGCGCGTTGCCATGGGCCGCGCCATCGTTCGCAAGCCGGCCGCCTTCCTGTTCGATGAACCGTTGTCGAATCTCGATGCCAAGCTGCGCGTTTCCATGCGCGGCGAAATCAAGCGCCTGCAGCGCCGCCTCGGCACCACCTCGCTCTACGTCACCCACGACCAGCTTGAAGCGATGACGCTCGCCGATCGCCTCGTGGTGCTGAGCCACGGCGAAATCGAGCAGATCGGCACACCGCTCGAGGTCTATCATCGCCCGGCCTCGACCTTCGTTGCCAGCTTCATCGGCTCGCCGGCCATGAACCTGCTGAAGGGCGAACTGCATGGCGACAAGCTGGCGCTCGGTCCGAACCTGATCGATCTCGCCGCTCACGCCCCGGCGTCCGGTCCCGTCACCGTCGGTATCCGTGCGGAGGATCTGCGTCCTGCAGCTTCAAGTGAGCAGGCCGTGACCATCGCCGTCGATTATGTCGAGGAACTCGGTTCGCAGCGTCTCGTGCATGGCCTGCTTGGAGACCAGCCGCTGACGGCAGCACTTCCGCCGGAGACGGAACTCTCGTCGCAGCTGCGCCTTGCGGTCGCGGCCGACAAGCTGCATTTCTTTTCGCTCGAAACCGGCAAGCGCATCAGCGCGGGCCAGTCGGCAGCCTCCCGTCCGAGCCTTGTCAACGAGATCGAAGACGTTCAGTAAACTCTTAACGATCCTCTGAACCTGTCTGTTACGTCTCTTTGCTATTCCGCTTTCTAAGGGGTAGCAGAGAGGGGTTTCATATGGCTCTGAAGTTGATGCTTGCGAGTGCACTGGCGATTGCCGCCCGTGCGGTGCCTTACACTGTCATGCCGCCGCGCGGCAAAACGTTCATCGCACATTCGAGCGATCATCTTCCGATGCGTTCGACGCCGATCAACCCGGACTGGATCGTCGCCGGCGATCCGCAGGCGCGCACTGCCGAGCACTCGCGCGGCCATGACGACGCGGCGCTGACCGCGATCTGGGACTGCACCGCTGGCGAGTTCCGCTGGTATTTCGGCTGGGACGAAACGGTCATGATCCTGGAGGGTGATGTCCATATCACCACGGAGGATGGCGTGGAGCGCGTCCTGCGCACTGGTGACGTGGCTTTCTTTGCTGGCGGCACCTGGGCGAGCTGGCGCGTCGACACGTACGTTCGCAAGGTCGCCTTCCTGCGCAAGCCGTTTCCGAAGCCGGTCGCCATCGCCTATCGCCTTCGCAATATGTTCAGGAATACAGGCACGCAGCAGGGCATTGCGGCCTGAAAATTCACTGACGCGGTGCGCAGCGGCCATGGATTGGGCGTTGCGTTCGCACCCGCTGAAGCCTACATCTGTCCGGCATCAGCTAAGGGACAGAAATGGCTAAGATCAAGAATGTAGCGGTCCAGATGGACCATGTCGCCTCCATCAATATTGCGGGCGACTCCACCTTTGCCATGAGCCTCGAGGCGCAGACCCGCGGCTACAAGCTTTTCCATTACACGCCAGACCGCCTGAGCTTCCGCGACGGCACGCTCTATGCTTCCGTCGAGCCCATGACGCTTCGCGACATCAAGGGCGACCACTACGACCTCGGCGCGCCCGAGCGCGTCGACCTGTCGACCATGGATGTGGTGCTGCTGCGCCAGGACCCGCCCTTCGACATGTCCTACATCACGTCGACGCATCTGCTCGAGCGCATCCATCCGAAGACGCTCGTCGTCAATGACCCGGCCTGGGTGCGCAATTCGCCGGAGAAGATCTTCGTTACCGAGTTCGCCGATCTGATGCCGAAGACCCTGATCACCAAGGATGCCGGCGAGATCCGCCGCTTCCGCGACGAGATGGGCGACATCATCCTGAAGCCGCTCTACGGCAATGGCGGCGCCGGCGTATTCCACTCGACGAAGGACGATCGTAACCTGTCGTCGTTGCTCGAGATGTTCGGCCAGCTCTTCCGCGAGCCGTTCATTGCCCAGCAGTACCTGCCTGACGTCCGCAAGGGCGACAAGCGCATCATCCTCGTCGACGGCGAGCCGGTTGGCGCGATCAATCGCGTTCCGGCAGAGCACGACAGCCGTTCCAACATGCATGTGGGCGGACGCGCCGAGGCGACCGAGCTGACCGCGCGCGAAAAGGAAATCTGCAAGCGCATCGGGCCCGCTCTTCGCGAACGCGGCTTCCTGCTCGTCGGCATTGATGTCATCGGTGACTACATGACCGAGATCAACGTCACCTCTCCGACAGGCATCCGCGAAGTCAAAAAGTTCGGCGGCGCCGATATCGCAAGCCTGCTGTGGGACGCGATCGAAAGAAAGCGGTCCTAACCACCTTCGAGCACCCTTCGTTCTGCTTCTACAACCCGCTGCAACCAGGTTGCAGCGGGTGGGTGAATCTGTTCCGCCCCTGTTCTTGTTTTATTCCGTTTTCTATGCCAGATTGCAATCCGCGGCGATGAGGGGTCGCGAAATCTGGTGTAAACGGTTGCGCTACAGGGGATCGCGATGGTCGCACGCGTCAGTACGGTTGCATTTCAGGGCATCGAGGGCGTGCCCGTCGAGGTCCAGGTCATGGTCGCGCCGGGCAAGGTCGTGACGCAGATCGTCGGCCTGCCGGATAAGGCGGTTGCAGAGAGCCGCGAGCGGGTCCATGCCGCCTTGCATGCCTCCGGCCTTGCGCTGCCGGCCAAGCGGGTGACCGTCAATCTAGCGCCGGCCGACCTTCCGAAAGAAGGCTCGCACTTCGATCTGCCGATTGCGCTGGGGCTGATGGCGGCACTTGGAGCGATCCCGGCGGACGCATTGTCCGGTTATGTGGTGATCGGCGAACTCAATCTCGACGGAACGATCGCGCCCGTCGCCGGCGCGCTGCCCGCCGCAATCGGCGCCAATGCTGTCGGCAAAGGGCTGATATGCCCGGCCGACAGCGGCCCCGAGGCCGCCTGGGCGAGCAGCGATCTCGATATTCTGGCACCCCGTAGCCTGATTGCGCTCGCCAATCATTTTCGCGGCACGCAGGTCCTGTCGCGGCCGGAACCTTCGATACGGGCGATCGGCGGAAACTTGCCCGATCTCACGGATATCAAGGGCCAGGAAAGCGCCAAGCGTGCCCTGGAAGTCGCGGCAGCCGGAGGGCACAATCTCCTGATGGTCGGTCCGCCGGGATCTGGAAAATCGATGCTTGCCGCCCGCCTGCCTTCGATCCTGCCGCCGCTATCGGCTGCGGAGTTGCTGGAAGTGTCGATGATCCATTCGATTGCCGGGCAGCTGCCCGGAGGAAAGCTGTCCGATCGCCGTCCGTTCCGCACGCCGCATCATTCAGCGACGATGGCGGCGCTCGTCGGTGGCGGCTTCAGGGCAAGGCCCGGCGAGGCGTCGCTTGCCCATCACGGCGTTCTGTTTCTGGATGAGTTTCCGGAGTTCTCGCCGCAGGCGCTCGACGCACTGCGTCAGCCGCTGGAAACGGCCGAGTGCATCATCGCGCGGGCAAACCATCGTGTCTCCTATCCGGCAGATATCCAGCTGGTCGCGGCCATGAACCCCTGCCGTTGCGGCATGGCGGGCGAACCGGGGCACAGCTGCGCGCGTGGCCCGCGCTGCGTCAGCGACTACCAGGCTCGCATCTCCGGCCCGTTGTTGGATCGCATCGATATCCGCATCGATGTCCCGGCGGTGTCGGCGGTCGATCTCATCCGCCCGATGCCTGCCGAACGGAGTGCCGATATCGCGCGGCGGGTGGCAAAGGCGCGCGACATGCAGCGCCAGCGGTTCTCCGCGCATGGCGCGGCCGGAACAGGGACCAACGCGCGTTGCTCGACGGCGATGATCGAGACCCACGCCGCCCCGGATGCCGCCGGCCTGCAATTGCTGCGGGATGCGGCTGAAAAACTGAAATTCTCCGCGCGCGGCTATCATCGTGTGCTGAAGGTTGCCCGCACGCTTGCCGATCTCGAAGGCGCCGAAACCGTCGGCCGCATTCATCTGGCGGAAGCGATTTCCTACCGGATGGCGGGCGAACGCCTAAGCGCGGCAGTCTGAAGAAGAAAGGCCCTGTTGGAACCTTCCAACTGCCGACGACATGTTCTTACGGAGTTCTCCGTCATGCCGGCCTTGAGCGGGCATCCAGCAGCATCGCGTCTGCGGTGCGAAAGAGCTTTTTGCGCGCAACGACTTGCGCTCGCTAGACCCCAGCTCGTCGGCCGGGGTGACGACAGATTGGGCATTCAGCCCAACAGGCGATAAGGCTTTGCCAACAAGTTGAAGGGGCGCAAGCGCGCCCCTTCGGGATCATTCGAAATCGACAGGCTCAGCCGCCGAGGCCTTCGAACAGGGCGGTCGAAAGATAGCGTTCCGCAAACGACGGAATGATCACGACGATCGTCTTGCCGGCGTTCTCGTCGCGGCTGCCGACCTTGATCGCGGCCGTCAGGGCCGCACCCGATGAGATGCCGACCGGCACACCCTCGAGCCTTGCGACATGACGCGCCATGTCGAGCGCTTCCGTGCTGTTGACGGTGACCACCTCGTCATAGATGTGCGTATCGAGGATGGCGGGTGCAAAGCCGGCGCCGATCCCCTGGATCTTGTGCGGCCCAGGCTGGCCGCCTGACAGCACCGGCGATTCCGCCGGCTCGACGGCAATGACCTTGATGCCGGGTTTCTTCGATTTCAGAACTTGGCCCGCGCCGGTAATCGTGCCGCCGGTGCCGATGCCCGAAACGAAGATGTCGACGCTGCCATCAGTGTCGTTCCAGATTTCCTCGGCCGTCGTGCGGCGGTGGATTTCCGGGTTCGCCGGGTTCTCGAACTGTTGCGGGATGATGGCATCCGGCAGCGTCGCGGCAAGCTCTTCGGCCTTGGCGATCGCGCCGCGCATGCCTTTCGCGCCTTCCGTCAGAACGAGTTCGGCGCCAAGCAGGGCCAGCATCTTGCGCCGCTCGACCGACATGGTCTCGGGCATCGTCAGGATCAGCTTGTAGCCCTTTGCCGCCGCCGCGAAGGCAAGGGCGATACCGGTATTGCCGGAGGTCGGCTCGATCAGCGTCGTCTTTCCGGGCGAAATCCGGCCTTGCGACTCCAGCGACTCGATCATCGCCACACCGATGCGGTCCTTCACGGATGCGATCGGGTTGAAAAACTCGAGCTTTGCCAGGAGGTTGGCTTTGATGCCGTGTTCCTTGGCAAGCTTGTCGAGCCGCACGATCGGGGTGTCGCCGATGGTTTCGGTGATGGAGGAATAGATGCGGCCGCGGCCCGGTTTCTTCGACATGGCGATCTCCCGTTGTGAAACACGTCGTTACAATAGGGTCGAAGCGGCGCCGAGGCCAGATCGATCACCACGGTACGGTTCCGGCGGATGAGAAAAAATCCCGCTGGAACGATCTTTGCCGGATGATTTTTTCAGGCGGCGCGCGCGGCGATGAAGGCGGCTGTCCCGGCCAGGATACTCGCCGCCACGCGGTTCAATGCCTGCAGCGCGCGCGGCTGCTTCAGCAGTGTCCGGGCGCGGGAGGCAAGTGCCATGTAGGGGATCAGAACGCTTAGCAGCACGACGAAAGTCGTGACGAGCAGAATGCCGTATTCTCTGAGGCCGATGGTGCTAATGTCGATCAGCGTCGGAACCAGCGCTACATAGAACAGCATGGTCTTGGGGTTGCCGAGCGTCACGAGCAAGCCGGAAAGAAAGCTCATCGACATGCTGCTCGATTTCTTCGCCGCAATGTTCTGCGGCAGGAGCCCGGCGGTCCAGAGCTTGTAGGCGATGAAGCCGAGATAGAGCGCTCCGGCGATCTTGATGACGATAAAGACCTCGGTGAAGGTCTGCGCGACGAAGGCAAGGCCGAGGATGACGGCGGTCAGATACGTCATGTCGCCGAGGACGAGGCCTAGCCCCATGAAGAATGTCTCACGGAAATTCGAGCCCAGCGCACGCGCGACGATGGCCGTGATGCCGGGGCCCGGAATGGCGGCTGCGATGAACAGTGCCGCCGCATAGGCGAAAAGTGCGGTGATTGACATGGCAGCCTCCCTGGGTGGCCATCTTCTACGCCTGTGATGAAAAGCTTTCAACAGGCCAATCATGCGGCGTTCAAACCGCCTCTATTGACGCCGCACCTGTTGGTTCTAGTTCACTGGCGATGTGTAGCGGTCGATGAGATGGTCGCGTCAAAATCGACTGCTACGCTCACGGCGCCGGATCGTTCAATCCCAGTCCAACCGCTCTGCCTCGGCGAAGGAGAAACCTGATGAGCCCCACCGCAGTCGAAAAACGCAAGGTTGCCCCCCTTGCAACGCCCACCGATCTCAAGAGCAATGCCATTCAGGATATCTCGGGCGCCCTTGCGGCGCTGCTTGCCGACGTATTCGCGCTTTACCTGAAGACGAAGAATTTCCACTGGCACATGTCGGGACCGCATTTCCGCGACTATCATTTGCTGCTCGATGAACATGGCGAGCAGCTGTTCAACGCAACGGACGCGATCGCCGAGCGCGCCCGCAAGATCGGCGGCACGACCTTGCGTTCGATTGGCCACATCGCGCGCCTGCAGCGCATCAACGACAACGACGCGGACTATGTGACGCCGGAAGACATGCTCGCCGAGCTGCGCGACGACAACAGACAGCTGATCTCCATCCTGCGCGAAACCCATGATGTGTGCTCGGAACACGAGGACGTCGCCACGACCAGCCTCCTCGAAAACTGGATCGATGAGGCCGAGCGCCGCCACTGGTTCCTGTTCGAGATGACGCGCCAGTCGAAGTAGCGCCCGTCAGCCGGCGCGAAGCCTCAGCATTCGCGTCGGCATCCACCCGAGATTCATTCCCGCAGCCGCCAGAAGGATGATCGCTGCGCCGGAGATTTGCAGTAGCTGGAGCGCGTGGCCGAAGGCGAACCTGTCGACCACGATCGCGGCAATCGGATAGATGAAGGACAACGCGCCGGTCAGATGGATCGGCAGCTTCTGGATCGCACCGTAGAGCAGCACATACATAACGCCGGTATGGACGATGCCCATCGTCGACAGGATCGACCACGTGGCGGCACCGGATGGCAGGTTCGAGAAATCCGTCAGGGGCAGCAGCATCAAGACGCCCGTTGTCACCTGTATCAGCGCGATCAGATGCGGCGGTGTTCCGCGCAGCCACTTGGCGGCAAGCGCCGCCAGCGCGTAGAAGAAGGCAGCACCCAGAGACATCGCAATCCCCAACCCATAAGAGCCATCGCCCGTCTCTCCTGCCGGCTTGGCTTCGATGATTGCGATCATGCCGGCAAAGGCGAGCGTCAGCCAGAAGAGCTTCGTGGCGGTGATCTTCTCGCCGAGAAAGATCGCGCCGAGCGCCAGCAGCATGAATGGCTGCGTGTTGTAAACGGTCGTTGCCACCGAGATAGACGCGTGAGCGTAGGATGCGAACAGCAGCAGCCAGTTGAGCACGATTGCGACACCACCGAAGACTGCGATGCCGAAGGATCGCCAGCTCAGTATCCCCGGACACAGCACGCCCATCGCGGCGCAAACGGCCAGCAGGCTGATCGCGCCGAACAGGCATCGCCAAAACACGACAGCACTGACGGGCTGGCCCGACATCACCACGAACCAGCCGATCGTGCCCGAGATCAACATCGCTGACGTCATCTGGATCGTCCCAACGCGGATATCGCTTTGCATGGATTGTCCCCCTGAGCTGTGTCTTATAATATTGTCACGTGGGAGAGCTTGATATGTTTTCTGTTAGGCTGTGATGGCTGCGGCCCTAATATTTCAAGGAGTTTTGATGGGATTTCCTAATCAGGAGCTCGATGGGGTTGACCAGCGAATGCTCGCCGCGCTTGCGGGCGATGCACGCATGTCGCTGAAAGAGCTGGCACAGCTTGTCGGACTGTCTTCCCCTAGCGCGGCGGAACGGTTGCGCCGCCTGCAGGAGCGCGGGGTCATCTCGGCCTTCACGGTCGATATCGAGCCTGCCGCTCTCGGCTACCCGCTGCAGGCGATCGTCCGGGTGCGGCCATTGCCGGGGCAGTTGCATCTCGTCGAAAGGATCATCCAGGAGACACCGGAGTTTATCGAATGCGACAAGGTGACGGGTGATGACTGCTTCATCGCGCGGCTCGTCACCCGCTCGATGGAACAACTGGATACGATCCTCGACAAGATTGCCGAGAGGGCGGAAACCAATACGTCGATGATCAAGGCGTCGCCGGTGAAGCGCCGGTTGCCGCCGCTATCCTAGAATCTAGAAATCTGCCATCGGCGACAGCATCGCGGGTGCGTCGAGCGCAAACGGCGTCTCGGAGCGGATCATGAAATGCGTGTAGCTCTGAAGTGGCTGGGCGAGGAGTTCGCAGCCGAGCTTGTCCGGCGAAAACAGCACCTCGACCGAGGTTGCCCCGATGCCGAGGCCGCTGAGGATCGCTGACAGTGGCGGAATGGTCTCCGCGACCACATCGACCAGCGTGAAATGGCCTTCCGCCCCGGATTTCCAGGCGATGACCACCTTTTCGTTCGCCAGCCAGCTTAGCCTCACATCGGGATCGAACTGGGTGTTGATGAGAAACATCGCCGCGCTCTCGCACACGGCAATCATGTTCGAGACAGGCGTTCGCGTCTGCAGTGCGCGTCGCAGCAGATCAAGATCGTCGGCGACCATCGGGTCGAGATATCTCGCCGGAGCGGTGGACCTTGACGCTTCCGGCACTGAACCCGAATAGGCGTGGAACGGCAACGTGCGAAAACCGTAAGGCTCGTAGAGCGCAGGCTTGTCGGTGTAGAGCACGATCGCCTCGAACTGCTGCGCCGCGCACCAGTCCAGTGCCTTCCGGGTCACGTCGCGATAGAGCCCGCGCCCGCGCCACTCGGGCCGTACGGCGCCGGATTGAAACGCTCCGGCCCTGACAACTCTGCCGTTGATCACGATCGGCATGGCAAAGGCCGAGAGATTGGCAACGAGCGTGCCGTCCTCGTCGAACCAGCCGAACGGCATGCTCGTCGGGTCCGGCCCGCCAAGCCGCCGCAGCGGATCGAGGTCGATACCGAACGTGTCCTTGAGCAGGCTGACCAATGCAGCCCACGCCGCAGGATCGTCGAAATAGTCCTGCCGGAAGGTCAGGGATGGATAGCGCGGATCGCTCGGCATCAGACGCCGGTCGAGCCGAAGCCGCCGCCGCCGCGTGCCGTCACGCTGCTTTCGGTGATTTCGTGAACGGCAGCCTGGATCGCCGGAGCGATCACCATCTGGGCGATGCGCATGCCACGGGTGATCTCGAACGGCACTTCGCCGAGATTGATCAACAGGACCTTCACCTCGCCGCGGTAATCGCTGTCGATCGTGCCTGGCGTGTTCAGGCAGGTGATGCCGTGCTTCAGCGCAAGGCCCGAACGCGGCCGCACCTGGCCTTCGAAGCCCTCGGGAATCTCGAAAATGAAACCGGTTGGCACGAGCGCGCGCTTGCCGGGTTCCAGTGTCATCGGGTTGCCGATGTCGACGGCCGCGCGCAGGTCCATGCCAGCTGCGCCCTTGCTCTCGTATGACGGCAGTTCAAGCCCGGCGCCATGAGGCAAACGGACGAGATTGAGTGTCGGGTGGTTCTCGGAGTGAATGGTCATGATGGCATTAGTTTTCGCCCATGCGGCCAAGGTCAATTGCAATCGCGGCCTTTAATCGCTAGATAGCCCGCAATTCCACAGGATTCACATTATGGCCGAAAGTCTCGCCGAGGCGGTCTCCCGTCGCCGCACATTCGCTATTATTGCCCACCCGGACGCGGGCAAGACGACGCTCACGGAAAAGCTGCTGCTGTTCGGCGGCGCTATCCAGCTTGCCGGTGAAGTCAAGGCGAAGAAGGATCGCATCCAGACCCGTTCGGACTGGATGAAGATCGAGCGCGAGCGTGGCATCTCGGTCGTCACTTCGGTCATGACCTTCGAATATGAAGGCAATGTCTTCAACATTCTCGACACCCCCGGCCACGAAGACTTCGCCGACGACACCTACCGCACGCTGACCGCCGTGGACGCGGCCGTCATGGTCATCGACGCCGCAAAGGGTATCGAGCCCAGAACGCTGAAGCTCTTCGAAGTCTGCCGCATGCGCGATATCCCGATCATCACCTTCATCAACAAGATGGACCGCGAAAGCCGCGATCCCTTCGAGATCCTCGATGAGGTCGAGGAGAAGCTGGCGTTGGATACTGCCCCGGTCACCTGGCCGATCGGACGTTCCAAGACCTTCTGCGGTTCCTACAATCTCGCCAACAACACCGTTCGCGGCTCCGATACCGAAGTCGAGGGAACGCCGGTCAACGGCCCGCAGGCCGTCGCCGACCGTCTGCCGGAAAACGAGCGCGCCGCCTTCGTCGAGGAAACCGAACTGGCGATGGAAGCCTGCCGTCCCTTCGACCGCAAGGCGTTTCTCGAGGGCCACATGACGCCGGTGTTCTTCGGCTCTGCGCTCCGAAATTTCGGCGTCCGCGATCTCATCAATGCGCTTGGCGCCTTCGCCCCGCCGCCGCGCGACCAGGTCGCCGATATCAGGACGGTTCACGCTGCCGAGGACAAGATGACGGCCTTCGTCTTCAAGATCCAGGCCAACATGGACCCCAACCATCGCGACCGCATCGCCTTTGCCCGCATCTGCTCCGGCAAGCTGGAGCGCGGCATGAAGGCGCGTCTTGCGCGCACCGGCAAGCAGCTGGGCCTCACCGCGCCGCAGTTTTTCTTCGCCTCGCAGCGCCAGCTGGCCGACACCGCCTTTGCCGGCGACGTCGTCGGCATCCCGAACCACGGCACGTTGCGCATCGGTGACACACTGACGGAAGGCGAGGCGCTGGTCTTCCAGGGCGTGCCGAACTTCTCGCCTGAGATCCTGCGCCGCGTGCGGCTTGAGGACGCGATGAAGGCGAAGAAGCTCAAGGAAGCCCTGCAGCAGATGGCCGAAGAGGGCGTCGTGCAGCTCTTTTCGCCGGAAGATGGTTCGCCGGCTATCGTTGGCGTCGTCGGCGCCCTGCAGCTCGATGTTCTGAAGGAACGCCTGTCGGCCGAATACACCCTGCCCGTCTCCTTCGAAATGTCGCGCTTCTCCGTCTGCCGTTGGATCTCGTCGGATCAGCCGGCCGAGCTCGAGAAGTTCCTCAACGTCAAGCGCGGCGACATCGCCCGCGATCTCGACGGCGATCCGGTCTTCCTCGCACAGGACAGCTTCTCGCTGCGCTATGAATCCGAGCGCTTCCCGGCCATCAAGATGGTTGCGATCAAGGAATATCACGTCGCCAAGGCGGCGTGATATTTCATCGGCTATAACGCCGTGCCATAGTGTCCCGGTAAACGGGGATGCCTATGGTTCGTGAAAATGAAATCCGGGAAAACGAGGTCGTGGTCGACCTGCCGGCGACTTATGACGCCGGCCTGATCTTTATCGGGCGCATCTCCACGCCCTGGACCTCGCGGATGGAAACGCCGCGCCAGGGGCGTCATGACGGCCCGCTCTGCCGGATCGAGATATTCGAGCCCTGGGTTCAGGCGCTAACCGGCGTGGAAGCGTTCGAACGACTGGAGATATTGTACTGGCTGGATCGTTCGCGGCGCGATCTCGTGCTGCAAAGCCCGGCGCGTAACGGCAAGGTGCACGGCACGTTTTCGCTGCGGTCACCGGTTCGGCCGAATCCGATCGGAACGTCCATCGTCAAGCTCGAAGCGGTGGAAGGGAATACGCTCGTCGTGCGCGGCATGGATTGCCTGGATGGCACGCCGTTGATCGATCTGAAGCCCGATCGCACGCTGTTCAAGCCGATCGCGCCACCGCAGCCCGGAGACTTCCAGACTGGCGATGGCGAGACCGCGGATTATTGCAAGAAGGCCTGAGCCTCAGTCGACGGCAACCATAACGTCGGAAGCCTTGACGACGGCATAGGCTTCGGAGCCGACCGCGAGGCCAAGTTCCTTGACCGCCTCGTTGGTAATCGATGCGGTGACGATCGAGCCGCCGCCGACATCGATGCGGACATGCGCCGTCGTGGCACCCAAGGTGACTTCGACAACCTTGCCCTTGAGGCGATTGCGTGCGCTGATTTTCATGAGATCTCTCCTGTTGCGATGGCCGAACTTATCGGCTCATCGCATCGGCCGCAATCTCACTCGCCGCGCGGATAGCGCTGGTTTTCTTCCAGCACGTTGAGATCCATGTGGTTGCGCATGTAGCGCTCCGAAGCGCGCTGCAGTGGCTGGTAGTCCCAGGGATAATAGGCGCCGTTGCGCAATGCCTCGTAGACCACCCAGCGTCGCGCCTGACTTTCGCGCACGGCGGCATCGAAGGTTGTCAGGTTCCACCGCTTCTCCGCCTGTGCGGTCAGCGCGGCAAGTGTCTCGGCATAGGCGGGATCGGTCGCGAGGTTCGTCAATTCCTTCGGGTCGGCGTCGAGGTCGAACAGCATCGGCGCGTCGGCATCACAGAGCGTCAGCTTGAATTTGCCGTCGCGCAGTCCGACCAACGGCGCGATCGAGCCCTCGGCGGCATATTCCATCGGCACCGGCCCGCGCGTGCCGGTTCCCGTGGCCAGCGGCGTCAGGTCCTCGCCGTCCGTCCAGGGCTTGAGCTTGGTGATGTCGATGCCGGCGAGGGCGGCCAGCGTCGGCGTCACATCGAGCGTCGAAACAGGCTGGCTGATCAGCGCCGGTTCCCAGCCGGGCGCTGATATCGACAGCGGCACGCGAGAAGAACCATCGAAGAAGCACATCTTGAACCACAGCCCGCGATCGCCCAGCATGTCTCCATGGTCTGACACGAAGAGGATGACGGTATTCTCGGCCATGCGCCCGCGTTCCAACACGTCGAGGAGCTCGCCGACCTTCTCGTCGATATAGGAGATGTTGGCGAAATAGCCGCGCCGCGCATTCCGCACCTGCTCCGGCGTGATCTCGAAGGCGTCGTAATCGCAGGCTTTCAGCAGCCTTTGCGAATGCGGATCCTGCTTATCGAACGGGATAGCGCCGACCTCGGGGTCGAGGTGAGGGCAATCCTCATAGAGATCCCAGAACTTGCGGCGCGCCACATAGGGATCGTGCGGATGGGTGAAGCTGACGGTCAGACACCAGGGTCGGTCGTCCTGCCGGCGCGAGAGATCATAGAGCTTGCGGGTCGCGTTGTAGGCAACCTCGTCGTCATATTCCATCTGGTTGGTGATCTCGGCGACGCCGGCGCCGGTCACTGAGCCGAGATTGTGATACCACCAGTCGATCCGTTCGCCGGGCTTCGTATAGTCGGGCGTCCAGCCGAAATCGGCGGGGTAGATATCGGTCGTCAGCCGCTCCTCGAACCCATGCAACTGGTCGGGGCCGACGAAATGCATCTTGCCCGACAGCGCGGTGTGATAGCCGGCTGCGCGCAGATGATGCGCGAAGGTCGGGATGTCGGAAGCGAATTCGGCGGCGTTGTCGTAGACGCGGGTGCGGCTCGGAAGCTGACCGGACATGAAGGAAGCCCGCGCCGGTGCGCAGAGCGGGCTTGCCGTATAGGTGTTGGCAAAGCGCACCGAGCGCTTCGCCAGGGCCTTCAGATGCGGCGCGTGCAGAAACTCGGCCGGCCCGTCGGGAAACAGCGTCCCGTTATACTGGTCGACCATCAGGATGAGGAAATTCGGGCGCGCCATGTCAGTCAGGTCCTTGAGGTATTAGAGGCCGAGCGAGCCTTTTACTGCGTCGGCAGCAGGCTTTCCGTCAAGCGTGGTGACGCCTGAGAGCCAAGGGTCGATTGCGGCAGGGTTGGCCTTCAGCCACGCAGTTGCCGCAGCCTTCGGGTCCTCGCCGCCAAGGATCGAGCCCATCAGCGAGTTTTCCATGCCGATCTCGAACTTCAGGTTCTTCACCAGCGTCGCCGCATTCGGGCACTTTTCCGACCAGCCGGTGCGTGCCAGCGTATAGACTTCCGCGCCGCCATAGTTCGGGCCGAAATAGGCGTCACCGCCCGACAGATAAGAGATCTGGAACTTCTCGTTCATCGGATGCGGCGCCCAGGCCAGGAACACGACCGCGCCCTTGTCCTTTCCTGCGCGATCGACCTGCGCCAGCATTGCCTGCTCGCCGGATTCAACCAGCTTCCAGTCCTTGAGCCCGAAGTCGTTGGCGTCAATCATCTTCTGGATGTTAGCGTTGGCAGGCGCACCCGGCTCGATGCCGTAAATCTTATGATCGAACTCGTCCGCATGCTTCTGCAGATCGGCGAAGTCCTTGACGCCCTTGTCGGCAACATAGGTCGGGACCGCGAGCGTGAACTTCGCGCCTTCGAGGTTCTTGTTCATGACTTCGATCGCCTTGGCGGCGGTGAGATCGTCGATGAAGGCCTTCTGCGCCGGCATCCAGTTGCCGAGGAAGACGTCGATCTCGCCGTTCTTCATCGATTGATAGCCAATCGGGACGGACAGGGTCTTCACATCCGGCTCATAGCCGAGCGCTGTCAGGATGACTGACGTGACGCCGTTCGTCGCCGTGATGTCGGTCCAGCCCGGGTCTGACATGCGGATCACCTTGCAGGAAGCATCATCCGCCGCGGCAGCCGAACCGATCGCCAGAGCAGAGAAGACAACGCCGGTGGCAAGACGGCGGACCATAGAAATTCCTGTCATCGTATTTCCCCTTTTTGTCATTTAATGGCTTTATTGAAGTCGCTATCCTCTGTCTTGTGAAGTCGGCTTTTTTCGATCGTTGCCCAAAGGATTTTTTATGGCTGAGCGTCCTGTCGATCTCGGATGGATGCGCATCTTCGTCGAAATTGGGAAAGCAGGTAGTCTGTCTGCGGCAGCAGCTAGCCTCGGGCTGACGCAACCCGCCGTCAGCTACCAGATTCGCAGGATCGAGGAGCATCTCGGCGTGACCTTGCTCAAGCGTCAGCATCGCGGCGTCGTGCTGACGCAGGAGGGTAAGAAGCTCTTCGATATCGCTGCGAGAAACGTCGATGAGATCGACCAGCTTGCCCGCCATTTCCGCAAGGGGACCGCTAGGCCGGCAGTGCGGCTCCATACCGACTACGCTTTCTCCTCCTTGTGGCTCATCCCGCGCATGCATGGCTTTCGGCTGATCTATCCGGACATGGATATCCAGATCGTCGCAACGCAGAGAATAGAGCGCGATAGCCTGGAGGATGGAGACTTGGCCGTCGCCTTCGGGTCACGGGCCGAACTTGGGCGGGACGCTGTGCTTCTCCTGCCGGAGCGCGTGGCCCCGGTCTGCAGCCGTGGCTTTCTGGATCGGAACGGCCCCTTCGCGGATCCCGGTGACCTTGCCCGCGGTCGTCTCATCCACCTCGATACCGCAACCCCTTCGCCGTGGTTCGACTGGCAGAGCTATTTCGCGCAGCTGCGGATCAATCGGGAAGCCTACGCCGTGCAGGGAGACATCAGCTTCAACACCTATTCGCTGGTCGTGCAGGCAGCGCTTGGCGAGCAGGGGCTGGCGCTTGGCTGGATGGGTCTTGTGGATTCGCTTCTGGAATCCGGCATCCTCGCCATCGCCGGCCCGGAGCTCGAGGCGCCGGACCGCGGCTACTGGCTGCTGCGGCCAAAGAAGGGCAGTCCCCAAAGTGAGCGGCTCAGGGCGTGGCTGATGATGGAGGCGGGGATATCAGGCGTCGACGGCTAGGAAGCTCTAGGCCGCGAGATCTTTCAGGAAATCGTCGCACCAGCGCGACACATCATGCTCGAGCAGGTAATCCATCATTCGCTGCCAGCGATCCTGACGCTCGTCGAGCGGCATGTTCAGCGCCCGCGCGATCGCGTTTGCCGTGCCTTCGATGTCGTAGGGGTTGACCAGCAGTGCCCCTTTCAGTTCCCGCGCGGCGCCGGCGAAGCGCGAAAGCACCAGCACGCCGGGGTCGCGGGGGTCCTGAGCCGCGACATACTCCTTCGCCACGAGGTTCATCCCGTCGCGCAAGGGGGTGACGAGGCCGACTTTCGCCAGTCGATAGAGGCCTGCGAGAACCGGACGACTTAGCGAGCGGTTGATGTAACGGATCGGCACCCAGTCGACCGTTCCGAGCGCGCCGTTTACCCGCCCTGCTTGCTCGGCGACTGTGCGCTGCATCTG
Organism: Hyphomicrobiales bacterium; assembly: GCA_900468535.1. Classification (GTDB taxonomy): domain Bacteria; phylum Pseudomonadota; class Alphaproteobacteria; order Rhizobiales; family Rhizobiaceae; genus Rhizobium. Next base: position 170,061 of record UBTY01000012.1, read on the forward strand.
CTCGTACTCGGGAACCTCCGAGCGCGACTTCGGCGTCACTTGCAGATAGGTGACCTTGCGCTGATGAGCAGGGTTGGTGAGAACAAAGCGCTCGAACGCGTCAATGCGTTGCGTCAGTCCTTTCGAGTAGTCCAGCCTGTCGACACCGATAATGAGATCGCGATCCTCGATGCTTTGCTGGGCCTTGGTGACGAGCGAATGGTGGCCGGCCTTCTCGGCGAAACGGGCGAAGCCTGCCGTCTCGATGCCGATGCCGTAGACGCCGCCCTTGAAGATCTTCTCGCCAGCCGTGAACCGGCCGTCGCCGATCGCGTCGCCCATCTCCTCGCGCCTCAGGCAGCCCGCGAAGTTTTCGAGATCGTGATCGGTCTGGAAGCCGACAAGGTCGTAGGCGGCAAGCCCGCGCATGATCTCTTCGTGAACCGGCATGGCAAACAGCACGTCAGCCGGCGGCCAGGGGATGTGGTAGAAGAAGCCGATCCGGTTTTTGACGCCCATCTGGCGAAGCTCGGAGGCGAGCGGGATCAGATGGTAGTCATGAATCCAGATGGTGTCGTCCGGCTTCAGCAGCGGCGCCAGGCGATGTGCGAAGAAGCGGTTGACGCGAAAATACCCGGCCATTTCCTTACGGCCATACTCAGCCAGATCGAGCCGGTAATGGCAGATCGGCCAGAGCACCCGGTTGGCGAAACCGAAGTAATATTCGTCGACGTCCTTTTCGGTGAGGTCGGTGAGCGCGAAGGTGATCTTGCCCTGTTCCTCCAGGGAAAGCGGCCCGGGTTCATTGTCGCCGCTGGATTTGCCCGACCAGCCCATCCAGATCCCGCCGCGTTCCTGCAGCGCGGCCAGCAACGCCACGGCAAGCCCGCCGGCGGAGGCCGCTGCCCCGCCTTTTTCAGGGACGGGGACGCGGTTGGAAACAACGACGAGACGGCTCACTTAGGATTCCTTTCAACGTGGAAGGGGCGACAATGGCACTGCTGTGCATCAAACGGAGATGCGGGCGATCAGTTCCCTGAGCGCGGCTGCCGAGGGCAGCGACAACGATGCAGCGGTTGTGGGCGAGGGGCTGCCGATGCGGATCGCGTGACCGCCGAGCCGATTGACGGCGGAAAACATCGCCTCGTCAGTCACGTCATCACCGATCGCAACCGGGCGCCGGCTGGCAAACGGCGGTTCGGACAGGAATGTCTGAACGGCCATGCCCTTGTCGGCACTGGCAGGTCGAAGCTCGATCACCATCTTGCCGCGCTGCAGAATCCAACCCGGCCCGATCTCGTCCGCAGCTTTTTCCATAAGACGTTCGACTTCGGCCTGCCTGTCCGGCGCCAGCCGATAATGGGCGGCAACGGCTGCGCCCTTGTCCTCGATGAGAACGCCGTCGAGCGTCTTCGCTGCCCGTTGCAGTTCGTGCTTGAAGCGATCGAAGGCAGGCGTTGTATCGCTTCGTACAACAGCCCCGTCCGCCTTTCGAAGCTCGGTGCCATGAAGGCCCGCGATCGGAAAACGATAAGGCATAAAGAGCTTGTCCGCATAGGTAAGCGCTCGGCCGGTGACGAGGGCGAGCGCGCCGTCAAGACGTTGCGACCAGGCGTGAAGCTGCGCCGGCAGGGCGGCAGGCACGGTGATGTCATCGGGGGTGGCCGCGAGATCAAGCAATGTGCCGTCGATGTCGAGAAACAGCGCGTAATCTTCAGGCGAGAGTAAAATGATCTGCCACAGGTCTTCGGCTCCGGAAACCTTTAGCGAGGTCGGGGCGGCGGCAGGTGTCGTTGCATCGGGCATGAGGACTAACTAGGTCGGCGATCCCAGGAAACAACCCCAACGCGTCGCAAGGACGGTCGGGGCGCCATCGTTCAGTCCGCCGGCGAAGCTTGCCGCCGCGCTGTGTAAAAGGCCTTCGCATCCGCCGTGAAAGCAGCGCGTTGTTCGGTCCGGGTGTAGAACATATGGCCGCCCGGATAGACGTTCAGCGCCACGCGCCCTGTTGTCAGCGACGTCGGCAGATGGTCGATGACGTAGCGGCTCACACCATACGGCGTGACGAGGTCGCTGTAGCCGTGGGCGACAAGCAGACGGAAGGACGCGTTGGAAGCCAGCAGTTCCCGGATGTCGTCGGTGATGCTCGCCTGCAATCGAGATCCGCCACCCCGGCCGCCCCATTCCCAGCGCCTGTTGATGTCGCTGTCGAGCAGCGAGTAGGTCATGTCGGTATGGAAGCCGAGTTCGTTGCGGGCGTAGTTGGCGAATATGCCGCCATAGGCCCGGGTGAAACCGTCGAGAATGGCGTCGTCGCCGCGGCTTTCATCCGACTCCGGGTAAGGATCCAGCGATGTGAAAGCGGCGTCGTAGGGGCTGGCCACAAGTCCCTTGGCGGCCTGCTTTGCGAACGAGCCGCCGAGGAAACCGCGGTTCTTCTCAACGATAGCAGCGTCGATCCCGGTCAGGTCGGCAACTTTCCCGTAGAATGCTTTGCCTGCGTCTCCGGTCGGAGGAGCGCCGGCGAGCGTCGTCAGATAGTCGGTCAGCGCGAAATGCTCTGCCTCTCGTTGGCGCGCAGGATCGAAGCTGTTGCGCCGATCCATTTCGGCTGCGGCGAGAGAGGGCAGTTCCAGAGCGGCGCCGAGGGCAAACTGGTCGGCACCGAACATTAGTTGGCCCTCGATCAACGGTGAAAGCATGACGGCGCCGGAAACGATAATGCCCTGATTGTCCTTCAAGGCATCTGCGACCTTTGCAGCGCGGAAGCCGCCATAGCTCTCGCCGAGCAGGTACTTCGGCGATGCGGAGCGATTGTTGTGCGCGACGTAAAGGGCGATCGCCTTGGCGATCGTGTCGGCATCGGTGTTCACATTGTAGTATTTGGACGCGTCGTCGGCCTTCGCCGTTCGGCTCCAGCCGGTGCCGATCGGGTCAATCAGGACAAGGTCGGTAAAGTCGAGCCACGTCTGCGGATTGTCGGTGAGCTTTGCACCGGCGCCATCGTCGCCCTTGGGCCCGAAATCGACGATCTTCGGTCCGACCAGGCCGAGGTGAAGAAAGGCCGACGCCGCGCCCGGCCCGCCGTTGAAGGCGAAGGTCAGAGGCCGATCGGGATCGCCGTCTTTCTTGACGTAAGCGGTGTAGAAGATCGCGGCGCTTTGGGTGCCGTCCTGGCCGAAGAGATCGAGCGTGCCTGCTGTCGCCGTATAGCTGAGCTTCTGCGTACCGATCGTGATGTCGTGCTGCGTGACGGAATCACCAGGCAAAAGCCGTAGCACGCCTTCGCGCGGCGCGCCGCCTTCTGCGGCGGCAGCCAGCCCTGGCGGCAGCGCAACAAGCAGCGTCGCGACGAAAAACATGTATCGAAGCCGCACGATCATTCCTCCGGCAATGGCATTGACAGGCGTGAGCCTAGCATTGCCGGGCAGGCGGCGGGATCAACAGTCGGTGATGCCGTGTTACTGCTTCTCGACCGTCCGCGCGCCGACATAGGAGGCCCGACCGGCATTCCAGCCGTTGATCGCGGCACCGACCCCGAGAGCGACGAACAACACGGCGCACCAGGCGAAACTGCCCGTCCATCCGCGCAGCAGCCCGACGATCAGCGGACCGACAGCCGCAAGCAGGTATCCGACGCATTGCGCCATGCCGGAAAGATGAGCGGCAATGTGCTGGTCGCGGGAGCGCAGGACGATCGTTGTCATGGCAACGGCGATCAGCCCGCCCTGGCCGATCCCCTGCAGTACGGCCCACAGCCAGACGGTGGAGAGCGGCGCGAAAAGCAAGCCGAGCAGGGCAACGACCGCAATGACGCAGAGCGAAGCATTGATCAGGCGCTGATCCTTGCCTCTGACGGCGATCTGCGGCGCGACCAGGCAAGCCGCGGCCTGGACCATCACGGAGGCGGAAACGATCGCGCCGGCCGTGACGCCGTCAAGTCCGCGCTCGCGCAGGATCGGAACGAGCCAGCCGAAGACGCAGTAGGCAAGAGCCGACTGCAGACCCATAAACAGCGTGACTTGCCACGCGAGCCGGTCGCGCCACAGCCCTTCGACAGCAAATCCGCTCCGCCTTGTTGCGCTCTTGGTCGTCAATACCTGGGGCAGCCAGATCGCACCGACGACGAGCGCCGGCAGTGCCCAGGCGGCCAGGGCGCCAGCCATCGAGCCGCCGAGCGCGCGCTCCAGCGGCAGGGTCAATCCGGCAGCACTCGCGGCCCCGGCGCAGAGCGCCATCGTGTAGCACCCTGTCATCAATGCCGCCCGATCGGCGAAATCACGCTTCACAAGTCCAGGCAGAAGCACGTTGCCAATAGCTATGCAGGCGCCGGCAAGCGCTGTCCCGATGAACAGCAGCGGCACCGACGAAGCGCCACGCATCGCCGTGCCGATCGCGAGCAGGAAGAGGACGAAAAGCAGCGTGCGCTCGGAGCCGATCCGTTGCGACAGGCGCGGCGCCAGCGGAGAGAAGGCGCCTAGGCAAACGACCGGCAGGGTCGTCAGAAGGCTTGCGCCGAGTGCCGAAAGACCAAGCTCGCTTCGGATCTCCGGCAGCAGCGCCGAGGCGCTGGAGAAAACCGGACGAAGGTTGAAGGCAATCAGGACAAGGCTGGCGCCAAGCACGAAGCGGCGCATGCTGCTCAGTCCAATCGGCGCTTCCGGCTGCGGAACGCTGTCTGCTTCGGCATCGATCAATTGCTCGTCCGCGAGATCGTAGGTGCGCGCGGACTCTTGCAATGGGCTGCTCATGAAAAGATCTTTCGGTCTAGGGCGCTCAAAATAGGGGCCATGAAGCGGCGTACCGCGGCGTCGGCCTTGGCTGGCTCGCCGGTCGCAATGGCGTCGATGATATCGGCATGCGCCTGCATGTCGGGCTCGGGGATCTCGGCCCCGAGCGTGGCTTCGATCGTCTCGGTGATCGAGGCGGCGAAGAAGTCGTATATGTCGATCATCGCCCGATTGCCCGAGGCGGCGATGACGGCCTTGTGGAAGGCAAGGTCACGCTCGATGAAAGCTGCCGCGTCGCCGCCTTCGAAATTGCCGCGCCGCTCCAGAAGACGTCGAAGCTCGGCGATGATTTCGGGCGTCTGCCGTAGCGCAGCCAGGCGCGCTGCTTCGACATCGAGGGCGCAGCGGGCTTCGAACTGATCCCGCAGGCTTGCCCGCCGCGCCATGCTGAGCGGCGTACTGGTGTCGGTCGTCGATAGCACATAGGTACCCGAACCCTGCCGCGTCTCAAGGAAGCCTTGGGATACGAGCACACGGACAGCCTCGCGGATGGTGCCGCGGCTGACGGAGAGCATGGCGGAGAGCGTCGCTTCGTTCGGCAGCTTTTCGCCGATATCCCAGCGCTTCGCGACAATCTCGCTGCGTATGGCAGCAATTGCGGTATCTGCCAGATTGGTCTTGGTCAGAGGTTGCATGGGCGCCTCATAAAGTCATCGGATGACTTTATGAATAATCGATGCCGTCAGCTGCGTCAATCGATCTGCCGAAAATGGAAAAGGGCCGCGCGAAGCGACCCTTTCCATGAGTTCTGGCCTGTAACTGGCCGGACCGTCAAAGCGATCCCAGGAAGGTGGGGTTAGAGCGAGGGCTGCCTCGCCTTCATCACCACTTCCATGCCTGTTACGAGGTCTGAAATCTCATTAGACATTGGATCACCTTCCTTTCGTTCTGTTGTCGATAGAATGAAGGTAGGACGATTCGTCATAGATGCAAGAAAAAACCCGGAAGCCGGTTTTGACGCGTTTGTCGCCCAAACGCTGTCGTTCGGGAAACGCAGCCAGATCTTTGAACATTTACAATCAGGTGCGATCCGACGGCGCCGCCCGAATTCGGGCGCGCGGCCTGTGGATCACCTGTGGTCAATGTGCGGCCTTGATGAAGGTGCCGTTCTGCAATTCGCGCATTGCCTGCATGATCTCGTCTCGCGAGTTCATCACGATCGGCCCGTGCCAGGCGACCGGCTCCTCGATCGGCTTGCCCGAAACGAGCAGGAAGCGAATGCCTTCATCGCCGGCTTGCACCGTCACCTCGTCGCCGCTGTCGAATACGACAAGCGTGCGGTTACCCGACATGTCGCGGATGTTGAGTTCCTCTCCGTTGACCTCTTTTTCGACGCGCACGCCAAAAGGCTTCGAGGCATCGCGGAACGTGCCCGAGCCGGCGAAGATGTAGGCGAAGGCATTGCGATAGGTATCGACGGGCAGGCGCTTCTTCTTGCCCGGAGGCACGGACACGTCGAGATAGATCGGCTCCGCCGCGATCCCGTCGACCGGGCCGGCCTTGCCCCAGAAGTCGCCACAGATGACGCGAACCGCCGTGCCGTCGTCATCGACGACGACAGGGATATCCGCCGATTTGACGTCCTGATAGCGCGGCGCCGTCATCTTCATCGACGAGGGAAGGTTGGCCCAGAGCTGGAAGCCATGCATGCGCCCGGCGAAATCGCCCTTCGGCATTTCCTGGTGCATGATGCCGCTGCCGGCTGTCATCCATTGAATGTCGCCTGCGCCCAGCAGGCCGCGATTGCCGAGGCTGTCGCCATGCTCCACGGTGCCGGCAAGCACGTAGGTGATCGTCTCGATGCCGCGATGCGGGTGCCACGGAAAGCCGCGGATGTATTCGGCCGGATTGTCGTTGCGGAAATCGTCCATCATCAGGAACGGATCGGTCATCGACGGGTCCCCGAAACCGAAGACGCGATGCAGCTTCACGCCGGCGCCTTCCATGGTCGGGGTTGCGGTGCTGATATGCTTTACGGGACGGATCGACATGGCATCCTCGCTTGGGATTGAACTTGCCGCGACTATAGCGGCTGGGGCTCATCCTGCGAAATCGGCACCGGCGGGGACGCACTGTTCACAAAAGAAGATGTTGCATCGCGCAATTTGATCACGTCGACCGTCTGAATTTCGTCATCTTCCGCTTGCAAGCCACGGATCTGTTTAGTTCTTATTAACCATCGGATTCGACAATCATCGTCGCGTTTCAGCATTCGCCTGCTCTTGGGAGAGTGGGTTCAGGAGTGGAAGAGCATGTGTCGCTGGGCAGCCTATCGCGGAGACCCCCTCTACCTCGAGGAGCTGGTGTCCTCGCCCGCGCACTCCCTGATCGAACAGTCCCATTGCGCCACGCGCGCCAAGACGCCCACGAATGGCGACGGCTTCGGCATCGCCTGGTATGGCGATCGATCCGAGCCCGGCCGCTACCGCGATACCCTGCCGGCATGGTCCGACTGCAATCTGCGAAGCCTTGCCCGGCAGATCCGGTCGCCGCTCTTTCTGGCGCATGTGCGCGCGGCAACCGGCGGCGGCACGCGTCGCGACAACTGTCACCCCTTCGTTTTCGAGAACTGGTCCTTCATGCACAACGGCCAGATATCCGGCTTCGAGCGCCTGCGCCGTCCGATGGAAGCGATGCTTGACGATGAGCTGTTCAACGCACGCGGCGGCACGACGGATTCCGAGTTGATGTTTCTTCTGGCGCTGCAGTTCGGTCTGCGCCAGACGCCCGTTGCCGCCATGGCGGAAATGATCGGCTTCGTGGAAGGGCTGTCGCTCAATATCCTCGGATCGGCGCTCGTTCGCTACACGACCGCATTCTCCGACGGCAAATCGCTTTACGCCATCCGCTATGCGACCGACAGCAGGGCGCCCACCCTGTACGCCTCGACCCTCGGCGGCGGCTTCTGCCTCGTGTCCGAGCCGCTCAACGACGATGTCGACGCATGGGCTGAGATTCCGAATGGAAGTGCCGTCGTGCTCGGCGAGGACGGGATCGATATCACGCCGTTCGGCGCCGAGAAGCCGGCCGAAGCCAGCCCTCGAGTCGCTGTTGCTATGCCTGCCTGAGGTGCTCGGCGATCAAGGCGGCGAGCTTGGCTGCGACGTCCTCCTTGGTCAGATCCGGCCACTGCTCGATGCCGTCGCGGCCGACGATCTTCACCCTGTTTCTCACCCCGCCCATGATGCCGGTCGCCGGTGAAACGTCGTTCGCGACGATGAAGTCGGCGCCCTTGCGGTCCAGTTTCGCTTTGGCGTTGTTGTCGATGTCCTGCGTTTCGGCCGCGAATCCGACGACGAGCTTCGGCCGCATGGTGTGATGACCGATCGTCTTCAGGATGTCGGGGTTCTCGGTCAATGCGAGCGTCGGGATGGATTCGCCCGGGTGCTTCTTGATCTTCTGCGTGGATGCAGATGCGACGCGCCAGTCCGCCACGGCTGCCACCATCACCGCAATGTCCGCCGGCAGCGCGGCAAGCACAGCATCCCGCATTTCTTCCGCCCGCTCGACATGAATGACCGTGACCCCAGCCGGGTCCTGTATCGTGACCGGACCGGAAACCAGCGTGACCTCGGCGCCGAGTTTCGCAAGCGCCGAAGCAATGGCGTGACCCTGCCGTCCGGATGAGCGGTTGGCAATGTAACGGACGGGATCGATCGGTTCGTGCGTCGGCCCTGACGTGACGACCGCCTTTCGACCGGCAAGCGGCTTCGGACCTTTGTCGAGCAGTGCTTCCACCGCCGCGACGATATCGAGCGGCTCGGCCATGCGGCCGACACCGGCCTCCTTGCTTTCGGCCATCTCCCCGGCCATCGGCCCGACAAACCGAATTCCGTCCGTTCCAAGCGTCTGAATGTTGCGCTTGGTTGCCGGATGCGCCCACATATGCGGGTTCATTGCCGGTGCGGCGAGTACCGGCTTGTCGGTCGCGAGCAGGACGGTGGAGGCGAGATCATCGGCGAGCCCGGCCGACATCTTGGCCAGAAGGTCGGCGGTCGCAGGCGCGATCAGCACGAGGTCGCAGTCGCGGGCAAGCCGGATATGCCCGACATCCTGCTCATCCTGGCGCGAGAACAGATCCGTGAAGACGTGGTCGGCGGCAAGGGCGCCGACGGCAAGCGGCGTGATGAATTCCTGCGCTCCCTTGGTCATCAACGGGCGAACCGAGGCTCCGCGTTCCCGCAGTCGGCGAATGAGATCGAGACTCTTATAGGCTGCGATGCCGCCCGAAATGATGAGGAGGATGCGTTTGCCGTTGAGAACCATGGCTCCTGTCCGTCTCACATGTGACTGTGAATGGACCCTAAGCCCTTGGCGTATAATAAGCAATCGGCCTCAGGCGGCTTGCCGTCGGGCGGCATTGCTGAAGATGGCGATTGCCGCGAACACGCCGGCGAGTTGCAGCAGCGATCCGCCGGCTTCCGCAACCGTCGGCCAGCGCTGCTCGAAGACGAAACCGAAGATGAGCCCGAACAGGGTTTCCGCGACGATCAGCTGCGCCGCGAGCGCAAGCGGCAGGCGCCGGGACGCGATCATCCAGAGCAGCGTGGCAAGCCAGGCGCCGGCAATGCCCATCAGAAGCGACCAGAGAATGAACCTGACAAGGTCGATCTCGGTATAGCTGATCGAGTGGTTGAGCGACGTCAGCGGGATCAGGACGAGACTGCCGAGACCTGCGCCGATCCCCTGGAGGCCAGTCCATTGCAGGATATCGGGCGCATTGGCGGATTGCATCGCCGCGGTGCTCGCGAGGCCGTAGATGACCCAGAGAACGAGACCGATCCCTGCCGATCCGATGCCGAGAACGATCATGGAGTGGTCACCCTCGGGGGCAGACGCGAAGACCGAAACGTTCACCCAGGCGATGCCGAGCGCGATCAGCAGCAAGGGCACCGCGAGAAGTCGCCAGGAAACCGAGCGGTCGCGGAAATTCGCGATCAGCGCAAGCAGCACCGGCATCGTGCCGATGACGAGCGGCGGGATGGCGGCGCCAGCAAATCGTACGGCATAGGAAACGCTGACGAAGTAGCCGACATAGCCGACGCCGCCGAGAAGCAGCGCGGTGATCACCATGCGCGGCGGCATCCCTCGTGGACGAAAGCGCGGGTAGACCATCAGGACCACGCTTGCGAGCGCGAAAAGACCATAGCGGGCAACCGTCAGGTCGAGGGTCGTGAAGGGAGCGATGGCACGCGGAACGACAAACGTCAGCCCCCACAACGCACATGTCGCGATGCCGCAAAGAATACCGATCAGCATGGATATCTCCGGGGCAGGTCAGCCCCAATCCAATGAAAGAGGAAGGAATCGGATCACCGATGTCAGAGGCACTATGCCGGAGATCGGATTCGCGCAAGCGTCAGAGTGCGACACCGTCTTGGCTAAGCCCGCTTTCGTTTCTCCGTCATGCCGGCCTCGAGCCGGCATCTAGCAGCACCGCGTCTGCGGTGCGAACGGACCTTTTGCGCGCAACGACTTGCGCGCGCTAGACCCCGGATCAAGTCCGGGGTGACGGCACACAGGGGCAAAGTCAACAAGATCAGGCCGCGGCAGGGGCCGCGGCCTTCAGAGCATCGGATTGGCGCAGTCAGAGGTTGCTCATGCCACCGTCGATGATCAGCTCGCTGCCGACGATGTAGCGTGCCTCGTCGGAGGCGAGGAAGACGATCGTCTTGGCGACCTCGTCCGGATCGCCGAAGCGACCGACCGGAATCTGCGACTGGATGTGAGCGGCCATCGCGGCGGAGTCGGCTTCCGACATGCCGAGCTTGCCGTAAAGCGGTGTCGCGATCGGCCCGGGGCTGACGGCGTTGACGCGGATGCCACGGCCGACCAGCTCGCCGGACAGGGTTTTCGCGAGCGTCAGGAGTGCGCCCTTGGTCAGGGCATAAACGCTGGAATTCGGCATTCCGATATGGGCGTTGATCGAGGTGTTGAGAACGATCGAAGCCTGTTTCGAAAAGATCGGCAGCAGAGCCTGGACCAGGAAGAAGGGGCCCTTGACGTTGACCGAGATCGACTTGTCGAAGGCGTCTTCGCCCCACTGTTCGATCGGGCCGAACTCGGCGATCCCCGCATTGACGAAGAGAATGTCGAGATGGCCGAAGGCGTCGCTGATGGCGCCTGCGACAACCCTCTGGCCTGCGACGTCACCGGCGTCGGCCTGGATGACCAGAACCTTGTCGCCGAATTCGGCGCGGGCGGCCTCGACGCTGCGGGCGCTGCTGCCGGTTATGGCGACGCGCGCCCCTTCAGCGATGAATTGACGGGCCGTTTCGAGCCCAATGCCACTGGTGCCGCCCGTGATGAGCGCCGTCTTGTCTTGTAAGCGTGCCATTATCTTTGTCCTTGTGAGCAGCGGGCCGGCGGCCCGTGTGAAATAGAATCTTCGTCAGGCTAACCGCTCCGGCAGGTATTGCAACCGGAGCGGTTAACCGGGTTGTCAGGTGCGGGTGATCGATGCGCCGCCGTCGACGAGCGAGGCCGTGCCGGTTACGAAGCTTGCATCGTCGGATGCGAGGTAGAGAACCGAGCGGGCAAGCTCTGCCGGGGCCGCGACCCGCTTCAAGGCGTGCAGGTTGGTGATGAAGCTCTGCTTGTCGGACGTGTCGTTCATCTCCCTGTACATGTCCGTATCGACGGCGCCGGGCAGCACCGCGTTGACACGTACGTTCTTCGGTCCGAACTCAGCGGCAAGCGCCTGCGTCAGGCCGATCAGGCCGGATTTGCTGGCGGCATAGGCGGCAACGCCCGGGAAGGCGAAGCTGTAGCCGACGAAGGTCGAGGTGAAGATGACGGAGCCGCCGCCGTTCTGTTCCATCTGCGCGATCTGATGCTTGGCAGCAAGGAAGGATGCCGTCAGGTTGATCGCCAGCGTCTCTGCAAAGCCGCTTTCCGAAACACCGGTGCTCGGGCCGGCCTCGCCAAGCGTGCCGGCGTTGTTGAAGGCGATATCGAGCTTGCCGTAGTGAGCGACGGCGGTCGACACCAGTTCCTTGTGGTAGTCTTCCGAGCGGACGTCGCCAGCAACGGCCACGGCTTCACCGCCTGCAGCCTTGATTTCCTCGACGAGGCTGTCGAGCTCCGGCTTGCGGCGTGCGCCGACAATGACCTTGGCGCCTTCGGCAGCAAAGAGCTTTGCTGTTTCGCGACCGATGCCGGAGCTTGCGCCGGTAACGATAGCAACTTTTCCAATCAATCTGTTCATTGGTCCATCTCCGTTTTCGTGTTGAGGCGGCTGCGGCCGCCCTTCGATGAGTGGAAGATGGCATTTTCTTTTCGTTCGGATTAGTGTGCAAATTACGGAACTCGAATTCGGAATTGCCGAACGATGATCAGGATTGAGGGAATTGTCGCTTTCGTCGCCGTGGTGGAGGCAGGCTCGGTCAGCGAGGCTGCGCGACGCTTGCGGCTTTCGAAGTCGGTGGTCAGCGAACGCCTCTCCGAACTGGAGCGGTCGCTGGGTGGCATGCTGCTGCACCGGACGACGCGAAAGCTCACCCTGACAGAGGACGGCACCGCCTTCTTGGAGCGGGCTACACGCATTGTTCGCGAGATCGACGAGGCGGCTGCCGATATGGCTGTTCGGCGGGGAAGCCTCGCGGGTCCGATCAGGATCGCAGCGCCGGTCACCTTCGGTCGAATGCATCTCGGGCCGGCGCTCTATCCCTTCCTTGCTGCGCATCCGGACATCGAGTTGACGCTCGATATCGACGATCGCCGCGTCGATGTGTCGTCGGAAGGCTATGACGCCGTCATCCGGCACGGTCCGATCGTCGACTCGCGCCTGGTGGTCTGGAAGCTCAGCCGCAGCCGCAGGCTACTGGTCGCTGCGCCCGACTATCTCGCCCGCGCCGGCCGGCCGGCCGCGCTGGCGGATCTCGATCGGCACAAGGGTATCTACTATACCAATCGCGGCGTGGCTGACTGGCGGTTTCAGACACCCGAGGGTGCGCTTGTCGTGCGTGCCAAGCTCGCGGTCGGCATCAATAATGGCGACATGATCCGGGATGCCGCAGTCGCTGGCCTCGGCATAGCACTGCTGCCGGCATTCATTGCCGGGCCAGCGGTCAAGGAGGGGTTGCTCGAGGAAATCGACGTCGGCTATCGGCCGGAACCCGAGTTCATCTACATGGCGCACCCGGAAGGCCGCAATCCATCCGCCAAGTTGCGGGCGGTTGCAGATCACCTGCGCAAGACCTTCAAGGATCCGCCCTACTGGGATCCGGCCGGCTGATCAGACAAGGCTCATGAGGTTGGCGACGACGCGCGAACGCTGTGCCTTGAGCATGGCAAGCCCCAGCCGGGCGACCAGCGGCGGCCCCTCGATCGGGCGATAAGCCACGCCGTCGAGAGCAAGGTGGGCGATCGACGCCGGAACGATCGAGACGCCGAGATCGGCCGCGACCAGATTGACGACGGAGGGAATCTGCGGCGCCTCCTGCGTCACGACGAGTTCGAACCCGGCATCGCGGCAGCCGCGCACGATGTCGTCGTAGAGGCTGAGGCCAACGGTGCGCGGAAAGAGGATGAAGGGCTCTCCCGCAAGCGCTGCCAGCGGGACGGCGCGCCGCTTCGCCAGTTCATGGTGTGCGGGCAGGGCGACCAGCATCGGCTCGTCGGCCAGCCTCTTGAGCAGGACATCCTTGGGATCTTCCAGCCCTGGCCGGATGAAAGCCGCATCGATCTCCTGGCGCATCAGCTTTTCCATCAGCCAGTTGCTGTTCATCTCGGTCAATGACAACGACACATCAGGCCAGTGACCGCGAAAACGGCGGATGGTTCCGCTGACGGCCGTATTGAAGGCCGAGGACGCCGTGAAACCAAGGGCAAGTCGCCCGGTCTCTCCACGCGTGGCTCGTTGCGCCGCAAGCTTTGCCTTCTCGGCTGCCGCAACCGCCGCCATCGCCTCAGGAAGAAAGGCGCGGCCGGCTTCCGTCAGTTCGGCGCCGTGCGGCACTCGATGAAACAGCATCGCGCCGATTTCCTGTTCCAGATCACGGATCTGCTGGCTAAGCGGTGGCTGGCCGATACCGAGCTTCGCCGCCGCCCGGGTGAAGTTCTCCTGCTCCGCCACGGCAAGGAAATATCGGATGTGGCGCAACTCCATTGGTATCTCCGAAACCTATCAAGAACGTCAGTTCCATATATTGGACAAATGATGACCGCTTGGCTAGATCAGAAGGCGTGAAAGGTTGGTGCCTCATGCTACGCGCCGCAGACAAGCAGCTAGACGTCCTCGAATCTCCCTCCCGCCCCAATTTGCAACTGGTCCAGGCTCAACCCGAGTCGAAGGAAAAGCAGTACCTTTTCCGCGGAACGGCGCCCTACCGCCGGGCCAGCATCGCGCTCTTCCTCTCGGGCTTCGCAACGTTCTCGCTGCTCTATTGTGTCCAGCCCCTCATGCCGATCTTCGCGGCGGATTTTCACATCAGTCCCGCGGCAAGCTCCCTCTCCCTGTCCTTGTCGACCGGCTTTCTTGCATTTGCGATCTTCTGCGCAGCCGCCGTGTCGGAGAGCTTCGGCCGCCGCAGTCTGATGTTCGCGTCCCTGCTTGGCGCCGCGCTCTGCACCATAGCCTGCTCGCTGGTGCCGAGCTGGCACGCTCTGCTGGTCATCCGTGCGCTCGAAGGGCTTCTGCTTGGCGGTGTGCCCGCCGTCGCAATGGCCTACCTGTCCGAGGAGATCGATCCGCGCGGTCTTGGCGCATCCATGGGGCTCTATATAGCGGGCAATGCTTTCGGAGGCATGGCTGGGCGCGTCGTGACCGGCACGCTGGCGGAGTTCTTCTCGTGGCGTATCGCGTTGGGAACGCTGGGCCTGCTCGGCCTTGCCGCCGCAGTAGGCTTCTTCCTGCTGCTGCCCGCTTCGCGGAATTTCACGCCGCGCCGGGGATTTGATGCGCGCTTCCATCTGCGCGCTTGGATCGGTCATATCAGCAATCCGGCGCTGCCGTTTCTGTTTGCGATCGGCTTCCTGGCGATGGGCACCTTCGTCACGGTCTATAACTACATCGGCTTCCGCCTGGTGCTGCCGCCGTATAGCCTCAACCAGACCGAATTGGGCCTGATCTTCACGGTCTACCTGTTCGGCATTGCGGCTTCCTGGATCGCAGGAATGCTCGGCGATCGCATCGGCCACTTCGTTGTGCTGCCGGCAGGCATCGCCATGGCCGCAGCCGGCGTCGCCGCGACGCTGAGTTCGTCTCTGCCGTTGATCATTCTCGGCATCGTCTTGCTGACATCGGGCTTCTTCGTCGCCCACTCGGTGGCGAGCGCATTGGTGGGTCGGCTTGCACGCGGCACCAAGGGCCACGCATCGTCGCTCTACCTGCTGTCCTACTACGTCGGCTCGAGCGTTGCCGGATCTGCAGGCGGCTACTTCTGGAGCGCCGATGGTTGGAACGCGGTGGTTCTTTTCACGTTGGCATTGCTGGCGGCTGGTATGATCGCCGCACTTGTTGCGGCCCGCCTGTCGCGGCGGTAGCCTGCCACATGATCAGCATCACCAGCCTCGACCATCTCGTCCTGACGGTTGCCGACATAGAGGCGAGTTGCGCCTTCTATGCGCGCGTGCTCGGCATGTCCGTCGAAACCTTCGGCGAGGGGCGCAAGGCTCTCAAGTTCGGGCATCAGAAGATCAATCTGCATCAGGTGAAGCGGGAGTTCGAACCCAAGGCTGCACGGCCAACGCCGGGCTCCGCGGATTTGTGCTTCATGGCGGAAACGCCGCTGGCGGCTGTTGTCGCGCATCTGCGCGCCGAAGCGGTGGAAATCCTCGAAGGTCCGGTCGCGCGCACCGGCGCCACCGGACCGATCGTGTCGGTCTATTTCCGGGACCCGGACAACAATCTCATCGAGATCTCAAATCCGGTGTCCTGAGGCCTCACTCTTCAGTGCGCCTCAGCTCAACGTCCAGGCGATGTAGATCAGCGTCAGGGCGATGATCCACAGAGCAAACCGGCCGGAGCGGCTATGGCGCGCTTCGGACTTGCCGATCGCCTCCGCCGTGCTGGCGTCGAACCGCAATCCATGCTCGCTCATATGCAGAAGCTCGTGGTGGAACTTCTCGGTCTTCGCCGCGATCTCGGGGGCAGCTTCCGCCAGCTTCACCGCTGCCTTCAGCCCATCCTTGAGGTCCGCGACGATGCGCTTCGGGCCGAGATTGTTACGGATCCAGTCGCCGACAACGGGCTCTGACGCCTTCCACATGTTGAAACGCGGATTGAGGATGCGTGACACCCCTTCGACGACCACCATCGTCTTTTGCAGCATCACCAGTTCCGGGCGCGTCGCCATGTCGAACAGTTCGGTCACTTCGAAGAGCAGCGTCAGCAGCTTGCCCATCGAGATCGTTTCGGCAGGCTGGCCGTGGATCGGCTCGCCGATCGCGCGGATCGCCTGGGCGAAACTTTCGACGTTATGATGGCCAGGCACGTAGCCCGCCTCGAAATGCACCTCGGCCACGCGGATGTAATCGCGGGTGATGAAGCCGTAGAGGATTTCCGCGAGGAAGCGGCGTTCCTTTTTGCCGAGACGACCGACGATCCCCATGTCGACGGCAACGATGTCGCCCTGCGCATCAACGAACAGATTGCCCGGATGCATGTCCGCATGGAAGAAGCCGTCGCGCAGCGTATGGCGCAGAAACGACTGGATCAGCGTATCGGCAAGCGCGTTGAGATCATGGCCAGCAGCGCGCAGCCCCTCGACATCGGACATCTTGACGCCATCGATCCATTCCATGGTGATGACATCGCGGCCGGTCCGTTCCCAATCGACGGTCGGCACTCGAAACCCGGGATCCTTCGCTGTGTTCTCGGCAATCTCCGAGAGTGCGGCGGCCTCCAGGCGAAGATCCATCTCGACCTTGGTGGTCTGTTCCAGCGTCTTCGTCACCTCCACCGGCCTCAGGCGCCGGCTGGAAGGCATGAAGCGCTCCTGCATATGGGCGACGAGATACATCGCCTCGATGTCGTGGGTGAAGCGCTGGCGCACGCCCGGTCGTACGACCTTCACGGCCACCTTCTTGCGGCCCGCAGGCGTATCGACCTCGGCCGGATGAACCTGCGCGATCGATGCCGCCGCAATCGGATCGCCGAAGCTTGCGTAAAGCTCCTCGATCGGCCGGCCGAGCGAACTTGCGATGCTGGCCTTTGCCGCTTCCGGTGGGAAGAAAGCCATCCGGTCCTGCAGCTGCGACAGATCGTCGGCAAACTCCACGCCGACGACGTCGGGCCGCGTTGCCAGGAACTGGCCGATCTTGACGTAGGAGGGGCCGAGCCGCTCGACGGCCTGAGCGAGCCTGTCGCTGCGCTTCTTCGACTTAGAGCGGTTGCGTGCGAAAACGCCCGCCACGGACTTGGCGATACCGACAGCCGGCGGAAGATCTTCTGACGGCAGGGCCGAAATCACGCCCTCGCGCACGAGAATCCAGCCGACGCGCCAGAGCCGGAAATATGCTCCCAATGTGCTCATGCGGGAACGCCTGCCTGCGGGTGCGGGGCGGTGAACGATGCCTGCGAAACCATGCGTCAGAGCTTCCAGCCGGAATGAAGGGCCGCGATGCCGCCGGTATAGTTGGTAAAGCTGACGCGCGAGAAACCGGCGCCGCGGATCATCTCGGCGAAGTTCTCCTGGTTGGGGAACTTGCGGATGGATTCGACCAGGTACTGATAAGGCTCAGCCTCGCCGGTAATCGCCTTGCCGAACTTCGGAATGGCGTTGAAGGACCATGTGTCATAGACGCGGTCGAGGAGCGGCATGTCCACTTCCGAAAACTCAAGCACGAGCAAACGACCGCCGCGCTTCAGCACGCGATAGGCTTCGCTCAGCGCCACGTCGATGCGTGGCACGTTGCGGATGCCGAAGGCGATCGTATAGGCGTCGAAGCTGTTAGCCTCGAACGGCAGATCCTCGGCGTTCGCCTCGACGAAGGTCAGATTGTCGGAAAGCTTCTTCTTGGCGGCGCGCTCGGCGCCGACTGACAGCATCGAGCCGTTGATGTCGAGCACGGTAGAATGTGCCATCCGGTTCGAGGCTTCGATGATGCGAAAGGCGATGTCGCCGGTGCCGCCGGCCACGTCGAGCGTCCTGTAGCCGGGCTCCTTGCGCGGGTTCAGCGCCGAAATCATGGCATCCTTCCAGACGCGATGCATGCCGACCGACATGACGTCGTTCATGATGTCGTAGCGCTTGGCGACCTTGTGGAAGACCTCGTTGACGAGACCCTGCTTTTCACCGTCCGCCACTTCGCGGAAGCCGTAGGATGTTTCCATGCCGCCTTCGGCGGAGGTACGGCTTTCTGACATCGAAATACTCCATCTATCTGAAATCGGCGCGGCGACCATAGCGAACGGACGCGCGCGGCGCTATCTGTGGGCCACGGTCAGGGCCGCGGCACCTTGGCGCTATAGCGCACAACGCCCGTGGTTGAAACATGTTAGATATAGATGGGTTAAGATGCCGGAATTGCCAGAAGTCGAAACCGTCCGACGCGGGCTTGCCCCCACGATGGAAGGCACGCGGATCGCTCGCCTGGAGCTGCGACGCAAGGACCTGCGGTTTCCCTTTCCGGATGGCCTGGAGGCCCGCGCGACCGGCCGCGAAATCGTCGCGCTCGGTCGCCGCGCCAAGTATCTGCTGATCGATCTCGACGACGGCACGACGATCATCTCGCATCTCGGCATGTCCGGCTCCTTCCGCATCGAGACCGGACCGGTGTCCGAAGTGCCCGGCGACTTTCATCATCCGCGCTCGAAGGATGAAAAGCACGACCACGCCATCTTCCACCTCGAAGGACCGGCAGGCATCAGCCGCGTCATCTATAATGATCCGCGCCGCTTCGGCTTCATGGATATGGCGCGGCGCTCCGAGCTTGACCTCAATCCCTTCCTCTCAGGCCTCGGGCCGGAGCCGACGGGCAACGAGCTCAGTGCCGCCTATTTGGCGGAGCGTTTCATCGGCAAGGCGCAGCCGCTGAAGAGCGCGCTGCTCGACCAGAAGAATATCGCCGGGCTCGGCAATATCTATGTTTGCGAGGCGCTCTGGCGCGCGCACCTGAGCCCAACCCGTGCCGCCGCGACCGTCGTCACCAAGACGGGCAAGCCGACCAGGCAGATGGATCTTCTGGTGGCCTCGATCCGCGACGTCATAGCCGACGCCATCAAGGCCGGCGGCTCGTCGCTGCGGGACCATATCCAGACGGACGGCTCGCTCGGTTACTTCCAGCACTCCTTCTCGGTCTACGACCGCGAAAGTCTACCTTGCCGCACGCCCGATTGCGGCGGTACGGTCGCACGCATCGTTCAGGCGGGGCGCTCGACCTTCTATTGCCCTCACTGCCAGAAATAACGGGAGGACTGTCCATGGCCTATGAAACGCTCATCGTCGAAACCCGTGGTGCGGTCGGGTTGATCACCTTGAACCGCCCGCAGGCGCTGAACGCCCTGAACTCGACCGTGCTGAAGGAGCTCCTTCAGGCCTACGAAGCCTTCCAGGCCGATGACGCCGTCGGCGCCATGGTGCTGACCGGTTCCGAGCGCGCATTCGCGGCCGGCGCCGATATCAAGGAAATGCAGCCGCTAAGCTATGTCGACGTCTATAGCCGCGACCTGATGAGCGGCTGGGACGATGTCGCCAAGGTGCGCAAGCCCGTGATCGCTGCCGTTAGCGGCTTTGCGCTCGGCGGCGGCTGCGAGCTTGCCATGATGTGCGACATCATCATCGCCTCCGAAACGGCCAAGTTCGGCCAGCCCGAGATCACCCTTGGCGTCATTCCCGGGATGGGCGGCTCACAGCGGCTGACGCGGGCCGTCGGCAGATATAAGGCGATGGACCTGATCCTCACCGGCCGGATGATGGATGCCGCCGAAGCCGAGCGCGCGGGACTCGTTTCGCGTGTGGTGGCGCCGGAGCGTCTGCTGGACGAGGCCTTGGAAGCCGCCGCCAAGATTGCCTCCCTGTCGCGTCCGTCCGTGCTGATGGCGAAGGAGGCGGTAAACCGGGCGCTGGAGACGACATTGGACGAAGGCCTTCGCTTCGAGCGCCGCCTTTTCCATTCTCTGTTTTCGACCGAAGATCAGAAAGAGGGGATGACGGCCTTCATCGAAAAGCGTAAGCCTGACTTCAAGAACCGCTGAACCTTCGACAAAGGCGGCGTTTCCTTGAAAATGCGCGTTGACGTGGGTCGGCTTTAGGGTTATATGCCCGCCCACGGTTCGGGAAGCCACTCCGGTTTTCCGCTTATGCTCCCGCATTGCTGTATGAAGTGGCCGCAGGGCCCGCGGTGATGACGGAGTTTGTTCGAATTCTTAGAGAGGCATCCATGGCCAATACAACTTCGGCGAAAAAAGCGACCCGCAAGATCGCCCGCCGTACCGACGTCAATAAGGCTCGTCGCTCGCGCGTTCGTACTTTCGTTCGCAAGGTCGAAGAGGCACTCGCATCTGGTGATGCTGCCAAGGCAAAGGAAGCTTTCCTCGCCGCGCAGCCGGAACTGGCTCGCGCTGCAAGCAAGGGCGTTGTTCACGCCAACACGGCTTCCCGCAAGGTCTCGCGCCTGGCAGCTCGTGTGAAGGCTCTGTCGGTTTCCGCAACCGCATAATCTTTCGTTAACAAACGCTTCGTTATGATTAGCCCGGCAACTTTGTCGGGCTTTTTCGATTCCGCCAGCGGCCAAAGTTTTGGTTAATTCAGCGACGATTTCATGTCGGGCGGATGACACAAAAAAATGTTTAAAAACAATGGCTTGCAACAGGATGCTGTCAAGTCTGACGACTCGGACCTTCCGTAGCGGGGTCCAAAACGAGTCAAGAAGCTTTTTTCTTTTTTTCTTTTTATGCGTGTCAAAATTGCCAGAAATGGGAATCTCCTTGATTCAAAAGCGATTCTTTTTTGACACTGGCGTGACGCCCAAAAACTGGCGCCGGAGTCAACGGGGCCGTCTTAATTTTGCGTAAAATTCATCGTTGATCTCCGCCATCGATCCTGCCTAAATGCCGCTCAACAAGGGGCTCGGACATCACCTGTTTAAGGCTTGGTCTTGAAACTGCCACGTCGGCAGGCTGATTGCTTTGTGTCTTTTGTGACGAGGGAAGTACCCTCGGATTTTCACGCACTGGCGCAAATTGGACCGCGACTTTGGCTGTCGCGGAACGGGATCGTTTGTGCGTTCACAGTACACGCTTTGCGTGAGGTCTTGGGAGAGGAGATCTTTGCGCAGGTAAGCCGGCAACCGCTTGGACGAGGAGCGGAAACCGGCAACGCGGATGAGGCAAGCATGCATGAGGCTCGCTTCTTCATCCCCGGCATAGTCGCCCCCTGTTGTGGGGCAGGCGTTTGAGTGAACCGGCCAGCGGTGGGGCATGAGGGTGCCACGGCAGGCCATAGCGGGGAAATGATCGGGCGACGGAATAGGCCGCCCGGTGGAATTGGAAGGCGGCAATATGCACATGAATTCATTGGCGGCGAATGCTCTGGACGATACGGACAAAGCATCGCAGGCATTTGGCTCTATTTGCCCAGAAGCGGCGGGGGAAAAGGGAGACATGAAGAATGGCATACTTTTTGAACGTGTCAGTGCTCGCCTAAAGGCGCAGGTCGGTCCCGATGTCTATGCAAGCTGGTTTGCCCGGCTGAAGCTGCATTCGGTTTCCAAGAGTGTCGTGCGGCTGACGGTGCCGACGACTTTTTTGAAGTCTTGGATCAACAACCGTTATCTTGATCTCATCACCAGCCTTTTCCAGGCTGAGGACGCGGAAATTCTCAAGGTCGAGATTCTCGTCCGCACCGCCGCTCGCGGCACAGGCAAGCCGGCCGAAGAAGCCGCTGCACAGGAGCCGGTATCCGGTGGTTCGCCGGCTCGGCGCACGACAATCGCCCAGCCTGCTGGCCAGATCGTGCAGCAGGCGGTCTCCGCGGCGGCAGCATCGCGTCCGGCAACCGCCGGCCAGCCGCTGTTCGGTTCGCCGCTCGATAACCGCTTCACCTTCGACACCTTCGTTGAAGGCAGCTCCAATCGCGTCGCTCTTGCGGCCGCAAAGACCATTGCCGAAGCAGGCCAGGGCGCAGTGCGCTTCAACCCGCTCTTCGTTCACTCCACGGTCGGTCTCGGCAAGACCCATCTGCTGCAGGCAATCGCCAATGCAGCAGTCCAGAATCCGCGCCAGCTGCGCGTCGTCTACCTGACGGCGGAATACTTCATGTGGCGTTTCGCAACGGCGATCCGCGACAACGATGCGCTGACGCTGAAGGACTCGCTGCGCAACATCGACCTTCTGATCATCGACGACATGCAGTTCCTGCAGGGCAAGATGATCCAGCACGAGTTCTGCCATCTCCTGAACATGCTGCTCGACAGCGCCAAGCAGGTCGTCGTCGCAGCCGACCGTGCGCCTTGGGAGCTGGAATCGCTCGACCCGCGCGTTCGTTCGCGTCTGCAGGGTGGCGTGGCGATCGAGCTCGACGGTCCGGACTACGAGATGCGTCTTGAAATCCTCAAGCGCCGTCTGGCGGTAGCACGCACGGAAGATCCGTCTCTGGATATGTCGCCGGAACTGCTGAACCACGTTGCACGCAGCATCACGGCAAGCGGCCGCGAGCTGGAAGGCGCCTTCAACCAGCTGCTCTTCCGTCGCTCCTTCGAGCCGAACCTGACGGTCGAGCGCGTCGATGAACTCCTTGCTCACCTTGTCGGCTCCGGCGAGCCGCGCCGGGTTCGCATCGAGGACATCCAGCGCATCGTCGCACGGCATTACAACGTCTCGCGTCAGGAACTGGTTTCGAACCGCCGTACGCGCGTCATCGTCAAGCCGCGGCAGATCGCCATGTACCTGTCGAAGACGCTGACACCTCGTTCGTTCCCGGAGATCGGCCGCCGTTTCGGTGGACGCGACCACACCACGGTTCTTCACGCCGTGCGCAAGATCGAGGAACTGATTTCGGGAGACACCAAGCTGTCGCACGAGATCGAGCTGCTCAAGCGCCTGATCAACGAATAGGCTGGGCTTGTTCACAATGTTCTATGGCCGGGAGCAATCCCGGCCATTTTCTTTTATAAGGGTTTTATTCTATACCGCCTGAGTACGCCGCAGGAGGAGTGCGGCGCTTAGGAGGAAAAGAATGACTTTCACGAAAATTGCCGTCATCGGCCTGGGCAAGGTCGGACGGCTGGCGGCAACGCTTTTGCACGAAGGGGGCTTCGAGGTCATCGGCGTCGATGCGCAGCGGCCCGTCGGCGAGCTGCCTTTCGCATTCCGGAGCGGCAATATTTCCGACCCGGTAGTGATCGGCGAATTGCTGTCTGATGTCGAGGCGGTGCTGTCGTGCCTGCCGTATCATCTCAACATGGCGCTGGCACGCGCGGCCCACACGGCAGGCATCCACTATTTCGACCTGACCGAAGACGTCCCGACCACGAACTTCATCATCGAGCTCTCGAAAACGGCACGCGGCCTGATGGCGCCGCAATGCGGTCTCGCCCCCGGCTTTGTCGGCATTGTCGGTGCGAGCCTTGCCGACGAGTTCGACCGTTGCCGCTCCATCCGGATGCGCGTCGGCGCCCTGCCGCAAAATCCGACGGGGCTTCTGGGCTACGCCTTCAACTGGTCACCTGAGGGCGTCGTCAACGAATATCTCAACGACTGCGAGGTCATTGAAGGCGGCGTGCGCAAGCTTGTCTCGCCGATGGAATGGCTGGAGACGATATATGTCGAGGGCGTCAAGCTCGAGGCCTTCACGACATCGGGCGGTCTCGGCACGATGTGCGATACGCTGCTCGGCAAGGTCGACAATCTCGACTACAAGACGATGCGTTATCCGGGCCATATGGACCTGATGAACTTCTTCTTCCACGAACTGCTGATGCGCGACAAGCGCGGCCTCGCAGGCGAAATCCTCACGAATGCGAAACCGCCTGTCGATGACGATGTGGTCTATGTCCACGTCGCTGCGGAAGGCACGCAGGCGGGCAGTCTCCGCCGCAAGGAGTTCGTCCGCGCCTATTATCCGATCGAGATAGCAGGCGCGCGGCGCACCGCCATCGCCTGGACGACGTCCGCTTCTGTTGTCGCGGTGATCGAGATGGTCCGGGACGGATTGCTGCCGAACAGCGGCTTTCTGCATCAGGAGCATATCCCGCTGGAGATGTTCCTGCAGACGCCGACCGGCAGCCTGTTCAAGGGCGGCGCCCACAAACACCGCTAGAGCGCCGTGCGTCCTTAAGGACGCACAAAGACGCTCTATCTTGTTGAATCTACGCATCAGGCTTTCCGAAAATCGATTGGATTTTCGGGCCGATGCTGTAGTCGATCGTTGCACCGGACGTCGGCCCTATGGGGCCGGCGTTTCCGCTGCCGTTACTCCGGGGTTAGGATGGCGTTCGCTGGCTCGGCAAGGCGCAGCGCTTGCCGCAGCTCGGGATGCCCGGCAGCATGTAACGCAGGCAGCAGATCTTGCGCCTGGCGACACGTTCTCCCTCATCCTCGACGTAGTGCACGCAGCCACAGAACGGATTGACGCCCCCATCGGGCAGGCAGCCGCGAATGAAAAGCGGTAGGTCGTTCTCCATCGACTTGTCCGCTGACGTCAGTCGCATGACATAGTCGACGTAGACGGCGGCATTGTTCCAGCAGAGCTTGGCTGAAAGCCCGCAACCTTTCAATCTCGCGACCGTCTCGCTCAGATGTGTCTCCATCAAATCTGAGACACTCTCGAAGCTGTCGTCTGTGGCCGGGCATGTCGTTCCCCTGTGCGGAACGCCGAAAGCCCGCGGCAATCCATCCGCATGCAGCGCAATCGTCATCCTGCGGAAGTCGACCGGCAGCGACTGGTTGGCGAGCCGCCGCGCCAGGAGATAGGGAATGGTCAGGCCGGAAAAATAATAGAGCGACCACATCGAAACGACCGCACGCCGATCGGTGCCGTTACTCTTGGCCATATACCGCTCGATGGCATGCTCGAATTCGCCACCGGCCGCGAAGAAGGTGGGTAGCGGAATGCCGTCAGGCAGGTCCGCAGACAGCATCATGCGTTCCTGGCACCAGGCATGGTCGCCGACGAATGCCGGCGAGAGGCCGACAGGTTCGCTCTCCATGGGCATGATATGTCGGGCAGCGCTCGCCATCAGTGCGCAGTCACGCAGGACCCGGCGACGGCGAGCCCCTCGGCTGGCTGCAGTTCGCGCCGCTGTCTCGACAGCTTGTTGCTTGTCTGATTTTCCATCGGTCGATACGCCGTACATCTCAGATATGCAGAGTTAAATACTCAAGAAATGCGGGCATTGGAATAGGAAATGATGACTTTTCTATTCCACTTTCTTCTGTTGCCTTCTGCGGCCGGGACGTCAGCCTTTTGCCTCCGTCAGCAGCCAGCGGCGAAACGCGGCGGCAGCCGGTCGCTCGAGCGCAGGCCCAGGATAGACAAGGTGAAATGCAAGCCGGCTGGCTACGCCGATCGGGAAGGGAGCGACGAGCGCGCCGTCTCTAAGCTCCGCCTCCACGAAGGATCGCCGCATCAGCGCAAATCCGTGCCCGGCCTTCATCGCGTCATAGGCGCCGTTGCCGTGCATGAAGATCGGTCCGCGCGAGGGATCGACTGCGCTCGCTCCGGCAGCCTCCAGCCAGAGCTGCCAGTCATGACGATAGACATCATGGATTAGCTGGAAGCTGGCAAGCGCATTGGGGGCTGGCTTCTCTCCAAGCTCGGCGGCAAGCGCCGGCGTGCAGACCGGCACCAGCTCATCATCAACGAGGCGTTCGCTGACGAGCCCTTCATAGCCGCCAAGCCCGTGACGGATCGCGAGGTCGATACCATCACGCCGGAAATCGAGGACGCGGTGCGACGCGCTGATGCGAACGTCGATCTCCGGATGCAGGGTCTCGAAGCGACCGAGCCTCGGCACCAGCCAATAGGTGGCAAACCCCGCCGTGCAGGTCACGTTGAGAACGGCGCCGCGTCCGCGTGCCGTAATCGCCGCCGTCGCTTCCCTGACCAGGCGGAAGGCCGCTCTGAGCGTCGAAAAATAATCCGCTCCCTCTGCCGTCAAATCCAGCGCACGGGTCTTTCGTTCGAAAAGCTTGACGCCGAGCGACGCTTCCAGATCGCGGATCTGCAGGCTGACGGCGCCCGGCGTGACATTGAGCTCTCTTGCAGCCAGTGTCATGCTGAGATGCCGGGCGGCGGCTTCGAAGGCGCGAAGCGCCGAAAGGGAGGGGAGATAATCGCTCATGGTTTAACTCAGCTATATCATGGACCGAGAAAGACTCGTTTGTCGCACAGGCGGCGTAGCAATAATATCAGCATGAAAGCTCACCTTGAAGCCGCTTCGCGCTGGTGGATGAGCGAGAATAAATCGGACATGGCGATATCGTCGCCGCGCAACAATCGGGTGGCGGCAGGCTGCGATGGCATGTAGGCCATAGGCAGGCTGACGAAGGGAGAGAATGATGCAGCAAAAACAGATGGGCTTTGCCGAATGGGGAATGTTGCTGGTGCTCTCCCTGCTATGGGGCGGCTCCTTCCTCTTCAACGGCATTCTGGTAAAGACGCTGCCGCCGTTCACCATCGTCACCGGTCGGGTTCTGATCGCGGCACTTGCGCTGAACGTGATTGTCAGGGCGACGGGCCATGTCATGCCGCGCGATGCTAAGTCCTGGGCAGCCTTCTTCGGCATGGGCATCCTGAACAACATGATCCCGTTCTGCCTCATCGTCTGGGGTCAGACCCATATTGCGAGCGGCCTTGCCTCCATCCTGAACGCCACGACGCCGCTCTTCGGTGTCGTCGTCGCGCACTTCCTCACCGCCGATGAAAAGATGACCGGCAACCGTCTGCTCGGCGTTCTCGTCGGCTTTGCCGGCGTTGCCTACATGATCGGTTTCGATGTGCTGCGTGACCTCGGCTCGAACGTGCTGGCACAGCTCGCCGTGCTCGGCGCTGCGCTGTCCTACGCCTTTGCAGGCATCTTCGGCCGCCGTTTCCGCCAGATGGGAATGGCGCCGCTCATCCCTGCGGCAGGGCAGGTCACCGCCTCGACCGTGCTGATGCTGCCGATCGCTCTTGTCGTCGATCAGCCTTGGACGTTGGCCGCGCCGTCAACGGAAACCTGGATCGCGCTGCTGGGCTTGGCCCTGTTGTCGACCGCGATCGCCTATGTGCTGTTCTTCCGCATTCTGGCGACCGCAGGCGCGACGAACCTGATGCTGGTCACCTTCCTGATCCCGGTCAGCGCCATCCTGCTTGGCGCGGTCATTCTAGGCGAACAACTGCAGGCCAAGCATCTGATCGGCATGGCAATGATTGCAGTCGGATTGGCGGCGATAGACGGCCGCTTGTTCTCGCGTTGGCGCGGACGGGTGGCTTGAGGGAGAGATTGCAAAGCCCCGTGGTAGCCACTATCTCGAATGCCGGGATAGGGGGCGAGATGAACCAGCAGGCAAGCAATACGATCAGGATCAAGCGTGCATCGGGCGATGATATCGACGTGTGGGCGAAGCTTCGCGCGGCCTTGTGGTCGGACCAGTCGAAGGACGAGCATGCCGCGGAACTGCGGCGGCTCATCGACGAGGACAGTGCCGATTTCCGCTGCTTTCTGGCCTTTTCACCGGATGGCAGTGCGATCGGGTTCGCCGAAGCCTGCCTTCGGCGTGACTATGTCAACGGTTGCAGGTCGTCGCCGGTTCTTTTCCTCGAGGGTATCTATGTCGAGGAAGCCTCACGGCGGGCGGGTATCGGGCGGGCCTTGCTTGAGGCCGTTCGCGGCTTCGGCACTGCGTCCGGCTGTACGGAATTCGCCTCCGATGCGCTTCTGGACAATATCGACAGCCATCGTTTCCACGCCGCACTCGGCTTCGAGGAAACCCAGCGCGTCGTCTATTTCAGGCAGCCGCTTTAGCTAACAGGCGAGATCGGCGACCACGGAATCGAGGATCAGCATGCCTGACGGCGTGCAGCGAAGCCGGGAATTGCCGATCCGCTCGATGAAGCCATGCTCCAGCAGGAACTCCTCCCGCTTCGGGTCGGGATCGCGGCCCGAAAGCTGCTGCCAGCGGGCGAGATCGACGCCTTCCTTCAGGCGCAGCCCCATCAGCAACAGTTCGTCCGCCTGCTCATCGTAGCCAAGCTGTTCCTGGTCGAGCATGCCGTGCCCGTCGCGCTCGACGAGCTCGAGCCAGCTTTCCGGCTTGCGCTCCGTCGCGGTCGCGATCTTCATCGAGCCGCGCGTCAGTCGTCCGTGAGCACCGGGGCCGATGCCGGCATAGTCGCCATAGCGCCAATAGGTCAGGTTGTGGCGGCTCTCCGCGCCCGGGCGGGCGTGGTTCGATACCTCATACGCAGGCAGCCCTTCGCGGGCGGTGATCTCCTGCGTTGCCTCATAGAGCAGCGCCGACTGATCGCCATCCGGAACGATAAGCTTGCCGGCCTTGTGGAGGCCGAAGAACGGCGTGCCCTCTTCGATCGTCAGCTGATAGAGCGAGAGGTGATCGACCGCGTAGGAGATCGCCTCCTTCAGCTCACGTTCCCACTCCTCGACCGTCTGGTTCGGGCGGGCGTAGATCAGGTCGAAGGACATGCGCGGGAAGATGTCGCGCGCGAGCTTGATCGCTTTCAGCGCATCGGCAACGTCGTGCAGCCGCCCGAGAAATTTCAGATCTCGATCGTTGAGCGCCTGGACGCCGAGCGAGACGCGGTTGACGCCGGCGGCGCGATAGCCGCGGAAACGCTCCGCCTCGACGCTGGAGGGGTTCGCCTCCATGGTGATCTCGATACCATCTGGCATATGCCAGTGCTTGCCGATGCCGTCGAGAATGGCGGCAACCGTCGAGGGGTTCATTAGCGATGGCGTGCCGCCGCCGAGAAAGACGCTCGTGACGGTCTTCGGTCCGCTCAGTTGGCGCACCGTAGCCATCTCCCTGAGGAAGGCTGCCGTGAAGCGCTCCTGATCCACCGGCTGGTGGCGGACATGGCTGTTGAAGTCGCAATAGGGGCACTTGGCGGCACAGAACGGCCAATGCACGTAGACGCCGAAGCCGGGTTCACCGGTATCGGGCAGAAGGGCCGCATAGCGCGTCAGGTTAGGCTGTTCCAAAGTGTCCACGTTCGCCCTTAGGCTTCCAGGCAGGTTTCGACGAAAATCTTGAATGCGCGGGCGCGGTGCGACAGGGCTTCTGCGTCGCCCGGCTTCCAGCCGTGCTTTTCTTCCGCGCTCATCTCGCCAAAGGTAGTCTCATAGCCCTCGGGTTGAAAGACCGGATCGTAACCAAAGCCCTGGCTTCCGCGTGGCGGCCAGACGACAGCGCCCTCGACTTCGCCCCGGAAGAGCTCGGTGTGACCATCAGGCCAGGCGAGGCAAAGCACACTGACGAAGCGCGCCGTGCGTTGCTCGAGCTTCGAAGCGCCAGCCTTTTCCAGAGCCGCCTCGACCTTCTCCATCGCCATCACGAAGTCGCGGGTGCCGTCGGCCTTTTCGGCCCAGTTGGCAGTGTAGACGCCGGGATCGCCGCCAAGGGCGTCAATGACGAGACCGGAATCATCCGACAGCGCCGGCAGGCCGGAAGCCTCCGCCGACGCCAGCGCCTTGATCTTTGCGTTTTCCTCGAAGGTCGTCCCGGTTTCGTCGGGCTCGACGAAATTCAGTTCGGCGGCCGACTTCGCGGTGAAGCCGAGCGGTCCGATCAGGTCCTGGATCTCGCGGATCTTGCCGGCATTGTGGCTGGCAACGACGATGGTCTTGGTTTCAAGCTTGCGCATGGTGGTCCTATTCGATGCCCCAGATCCGGGCTTCAGCACATTCGAGGCTGTTGCCCGCGGGGTCGCGGAAATAGATCGATCGGCCGCCTTGCGGCCAGGTGACTTCGGACTCGATGGCAACGCCCGCGGACTTGAGCCGGCCGGCCATCGCATCGAGATTTTCGCCGGAGACGCGGAAGCAGGCATGTCCCGAACCAGTTGTTCCGTGCGGCGGTACCTGCAGGGAGCCGGGTGCGGGCGGCTTGATCGTTTCCTTGGGATTGAAGATCAGCAGCACGCCTGCACCGCAGCGAAAGAAGACATGCCGGTCACCGCTCCGCGAAATCTTCGCAAGACCGAGAATGCCTTCGTAGAAGGCTTCGGCCTTGTCGAGATCGTCAGCATAGAGCGCCGTCTCCAGCATGCCCTCCAGCACGTCATTCATCCGGCGATGGCCTGCTTCTGCATGGCGACGAGTTCGGCTATACCGCCCTTGGCGAGCGCCATCAGCGATGCGAACTCCTCGTCGGTGAAGGGCGTGCCCTCAGCCGTGCCCTGGATCTCGACGATGCCGCCGGTGCCCGTCATCACGAAGTTGGCGTCGGTCTCGGCCGAGGAATCCTCGAGGTAGTCGAGATCGAGAACCGGCTGGTTGGCGAAGATACCGCAGGAAATCGCCGCGACATGGTCCTTCAGCACCCGCTCGACCTTGAGCATGTTGCGGCTTTCCATCCACTTCAGGCAGTCGTAGAGCGCAATCCACGCGCCGGTGATCGACGCCGTACGCGTTCCGCCGTCCGCCTGAATGACGTCGCAGTCGAGCGTGATCTGGCGTTCGCCAAGTTCCTTGAGATCGACGACGGCGCGCAGCGAACGGCCGATCAGACGCTGGATTTCCTGGGTGCGGCCACCCTGCTTTCCGGCCGCGGCCTCGCGCTTCATGCGGTCGCCGGTCGCGCGCGGCAGCATGCCGTATTCAGCCGTGACCCAGCCCTTGCCGGTGTTGCGCAGCCATGCCGGCGGCTTTTCCTCGATGCTAGCCGTGCACAGCACATGCGTATCGCCGAACTTCACCAGACAGGAGCCTTCCGCGTGCTTGGAAAAGTTGCGCTCGAACGAGACCTTGCGCATCTGGTCGGTTTTTCTGCCTGAGGGCCGCATAGAATTCTCCTGAAGCATGATGCCGGGACGATGAACCATCTTGGACAAGTCATGCGTGCTTATGTTGTTGAGAGCTTCTACGATTGGCAGCGCTCATTTGCAATTTCCCTTTTGCCGCTGCTCTGAGATTGGCTATATTTTGTCGGATCATTGTCAGCACGGGTACACAAAGTTTCATGGAGTTCAGATCGACGTCGGTTTCAGATGCCGTGGCTGCGCTGGATGAACGCTCCAAGGAAATCTTTCGCCGCATCGTAGAGGGCTATCTGGAAACGGGTGAGCCGCTCGGCTCCCGCAATCTGTCGCGGATTCTGCCGATGTCGCTGTCGCCAGCCTCCGTGCGCAACGTCATGAGCGATCTGGAGGAACTCGGGCTCATCTACTCTCCGCATGTGAGCGCCGGTCGCCTGCCGACGCAGATCGGGCTTCGCTTCTTTGTCGATGCCTTCATGCAGGTGGGGGATCTTTCCGCCGAGGACCGTGCCAACATCGACCGGCAGGTGCGCGCCGAAAGCCGCGACAATCCGATGGAACTGATGATGAACGAGGCGAGCCGAATGCTGTCGGGCATTTCGCGCGGTGCCGGTCTTGTCATTACCTCGAAAAGCGATCCGGTTCTCAAGCATGTCGAGTTCATCCGGCTTGAGCCGACCAAGGCGCTTGCCGTGCTCGTCGGTGATCACGACCAGGTGGAAAACCGCATCATCGAGCTTCCGGCCGGCGTGACTTCGTCGCAGCTAACCGAGGCCGCCAATTTCCTCAATGCGCACATGACCGGCCAGACGCTGCCGGAACTGCGCAATCAGCTGAGTCGCCTGAAGGACTCGGTGCGCAGCGAGCTCGATACCTTGTCACAGGCGCTCGTCGAGCGCGGCGTCGCCGTCTGGTCCGGCAGCGCCGACGAAGGCAAGCCGGCGCAGCTCATCATTCGCGGTCGTGCCAATCTGCTGGAGGGTCTCGCCGGCGCGGACGATCTCGACCGCCTGCGCATGCTGTTCGACGACCTCGAGAAGAAGGACAGCCTGCTCGAGCTTCTCAATCTTGCCGAAAGCGGCCCGGGTGTGCGGATTTTCATCGGCTCGGAAAACAAACTTTTCTCGCTCTCCGGCTCGTCGCTGATCGTTGCGCCCTACCGCGATGACGACGACCGCATTGTCGGCGCCGTGGGGGTCATCGGCCCGACGCGGCTCAACTATTCGCGCATCGTCCCGATGGTCGATTACACCGCTCAGCTGATGACGCGCCTGTCACGGGGTACGAAGTAGGCCGCTACTCCGGCAGCAGGTCGCCCGAACCGCCCATCTCAGCCGGCATGTCCTTGTACTTCGGCAGCCCGTCGCGGATCCGCAGCACGCTTTCCTGATAGTTCACATGCAATGCCGGGACATACTTGAAGTCGGGCAAGAGTGCTGCGTAGACATCGGTAACGCCCCACGTCGGATGCTCGGTATAGAGATGTCCGCCGCATAGCTCGCAGAACTTTCGCACGCTTGTATCGGACTTCTGGTAGCCCTCGACATGTTCCCCGCCCTTGGTAACGCGGACAGACTGCGGCTGCCACAGCGTGAAGGCGTTGACCGGCCCCGCCGACCAATGCCGGCAGGAGGCGCAATGGCAATAGCCCATCGCCTCCGGCTCGCCGGTGGCGACAATCTCCACGGCACCGCAAAAGCAGCGCCCCGAATAGCTCTTCTGATCGTTCATGGTGGCAGCTCCCTGACCGGAAAAGGTCGAAGCACGGGGATATTTAGTTATCTCTAAAATAAAAGAACTTTAGCGGGAGCAAGTCAAGGCGGCTGATACCGGGGAAGTGGGCTCTGCCCAGCCAGCATCGCATGCTTTTCGGTCACGCAGACTTGATTTTTGCCCGCCAAAGCTCGATATCGGGCACATCCTGAAAGACACCAATTACCGGAGAACGTCATGACTGACGAAACGACGAAGAACGGACCTGACGCCGCCGCGGCCGAAGCTGCAGCAGACGCGGCCGCAAACGTCGAAAACGAGGCCACCGAAGACACGGCGCAGCCCGATCCATTGGCCCTCCTCAAGGCCGAAAATGCCGAGCTGCGCGATCGCTATCTGCGCCTGGCTGCCGAAATGGACAATCTGCGTCGCCGCACGGAGCGTGAGGTCAAGGACGCCAAGACCTACTCCGCCGCTGGCTTTGCCCGAGACATGCTGGCCGTTTCGGACAATCTGCGTCGCGCCATCGATGCTGTCCCGGAAGAAGCCAAGGCCGCTGGCGATGCCGGTCTCAATACGCTGATAGAAGGCGTCGAGATGACCGAGCGCTCGATGCTGTCGACGCTTGAGCGTCACGGCGTCCGCAAGCTGGAGCCGGTTGGCCAGAAGTTCGATCCGAACTTCCATCAGGCGATGTTCGAAGTTCCAAACCCGGAAGTGCCCAACAATACGGTCGTTCAGGTCGTTCAGGCTGGCTACACGATTGGCGAGCGCGTTCTGCGTCCTGCCATGGTGGGTGTCGCCAAGGGCGGCCCGAAGCTCGTCGAACCCGAAACCAATTCGATCTTCGACCAGAAGGACGCCTGATCCGATCGGCCCGCTTCCGCGGGCCCGATCTCTTCTGCGCCCTTGTAAGTCTCAGATGCGGGCGAAGCGCTCGATCAGCAGATCGAAGAAGCCGTCCGCATCGACATCACGCATGACCTGCGCGTTGCGCTTGCGGTCGGTAACGTGCCACCAGTCGACAACGGTCATGCCGACCGTCAGCTCCGACTTTACCTCGATTTCCACATTGCAGGTCCGGCCCTTGAAAAGCTCCGGCTTCAGGAGATAGGCAATCACGGTCGGATCGTGCAGCGGGCCGCCGTCCGAACCGTACTTCTCGACATCGAAGCGCTCGAAGAATTCCAGCATCTCGACCATGGCGATGGCCGGGCGGGTGCCGAGATCGGCCATGCGCTTGACGCGGTCTTTGCGGGTCAAGAGCTTGTGCGTGACGTCAAGCGGCATCATCACGATCGGAACGCCAGAGCGGAGCACGATGTCCGCAGCCTCGGGGTCGACGTAGATATTGAATTCGGCCGCCGGGGTGATGTTGCCGCCTTCGAAGAAGCCGCCGCCCATCATCACCAGTTCGCGGACGCGCGGGATGATGTCAGGTGCCTTCTGGAATGCCAGGCCGATATTGGTGAGCGGTCCGAGCGTGCAGAGCGTGACGGCGCCCTCAGGCTCGCTGCGCAGCGTCTCGATGATGAAGTCGACCGAGTGCTGCGCCTGCAGCGGCATCGTGGGTTCATCGAGAACAGGGCCATCGAGGCCTGTCTTCCCGTGCACATGCTCAGCGGTCACGAGCTTGCGCGCGATCGGCTTGTCGGCACCGGCGAAGACCTTCGTATCGGTGCGGTCACAGAGCTCGCAGACAATGCGCGCATTGCGGCTGGTGTAGGAGAGCGGCACGTTGCCGGCGACCGTCGTGATGCCCAGGACCTGAAGCTCTTCCGGGCTTCCGAAGGCCAGCATGATCGCGGCGGCATCGTCCTGACCTGGGTCGGTATCGATAATTATCTTTCTCGGGTCTGCCATTCCAGTTGTTCCCATCCTCCTAGGTGTCATCCACCTAGGTGTTTTTCTTCTTGGTTTGCACCATTGGTCCATCGCCGTTGCAAATCGGCGCAGCCGCTGCGGGCACGATTTGATGCGAGGCGCAGTCAGCTTTGTCAAGCGAATGCAACCAGGCAAACGGGTCGCGCCGAGCTTTGCCTTGCGTAGGGGCGTCGCAGTTCCCATATTAGAACTATCCGGATGCTGAGCGTCAGGTCCGGCAAGGTCGCTTGAATCAAGGACTTGATGACTATGAGCCGCATTACGCCCTTCGCCAGCCCGTTGCTTCTGGGCTTTGATGCCATGGAAAAAACGCTTGAGCGCCTTTCCAAGGCCAGCGATGGATATCCGCCGTACAATATCGAACGCATCGCCGCAGATCGCTCAGCAGGCGATCCTGAGCGGCTGCGGATCACGCTCGCCGTCGCCGGCTTCAGCGAAGAGGAACTCGACGTGTCCGTCGAGGAAAATCAACTGTCGATCCGTGGTCGCCAGGTCGATCAGGGTGAGCGGGATTATCTCTATCGAGGCATAGCCGCGCGCCAGTTTCAGCGCACGTTCGTGCTGGCCGACGGCATGCAGGTTCTCGGCGCAAGTCTTAAGAACGGTCTCCTTTCCGTGGATCTCATTCGGCCGGAACCGGCCCGTATGGTGAAGAAAATTAACATTTCGGTCTCACAGTAGAACAACGGCACTGTTTGAGCCGTTGGTCCCTTCTCATGGAGGTACAGGAATGTTGATGAAAGAAGCCAATTCGCACCTGACCAAAACCGAACTTGCCGGTATCGGCAACGGCGAGGTCGCATACATCCGCAAAATACGGTCTGAAGACGTATCCAGATGCTTTCCCGAAGCGCCGGATATCGATCCGAGCGTCGACCTTTGGGCGCTGTTCGGCGCAGACGGCACGCCGATCCTGCTGACGGACAATCGCTCCAGCACCTTCTTCAAGGCTGCGGAAGATGAACTGAAAACGGTGAGCCTGCACTAACGCAGGCTCAGACTCGCTTGAATGTGAGATAGGCGGACGATCTGCCTTCGCGACGCGCTTTCGCCTCGTAGCGCGTGCTCGGCCAGCCCTCGTAGGGCGTCAGCCAGTCGGCGGCGTTCTGTGCCAGCCACTCGAAGCCGCCGTGGTCGCGACACTTCAAGAGCGTCCAGTTGACGTAAGTATCGATATCAGAGGCAAAGCAGAACAGCCCGCCAGGCTTCAACACGCGGTGGAACCGGTCGAGATTCGTCTTTGAGACGAAGCGGCGCTTCCAGTGCTTACGCTTTGGCCACGGGTCCGGATAAAGTAGATCGATCTGGTCGATCGAGCCATCGGGCAGCCAGTCCAGCAGTTGCGTCGCATCGTCGTTGTAGACGCGGACGTTGCGGGCCCCGGCGTTGTCGACGCTCGACAGCAGCTTCTGCATGGAATTGATGAACGGCTCGACACCGATGAAACCTGTCGAGGGCGTTTCCAGCGCGCGATGAATGAGATGCTCGCCGCCGCCGAAGCCGATCTCCAGCCGCAGCTTTTCGACGGGCACCGGCCAGAGGTCCTTCAGCGGCTCCGGTGGAGCCGCTGAGAGGTCGATGATGAACGCCGGCAGCAGGGTGTCCAGTCGCTCCGCCTGTTGTCCGCGAAGCGTTTTCCCTTTGCGACGACCGAAGAAGGCTTCGGTCGCGCGTCCGCGGCGTTCCATGTCGGTCATGCTGCTTCCTTGACCTTGACGGCTTCCTTGAGGCCCTTCACGAGGTCCGTGCGCTCCCAGGAGAACGAGCCGTCGCGACCAGCCTTGCGGCCGAAGTGGCCGTAGGCGGACGTCTTGGCGTAGATCGGCTTGTTGAGGTCGAGGTGACGACGGATGCCCGTCGGCGACAGGTCCATGTTCTTGCGGATCGCAGCTTCGACCTGATCTTCAGTCACGCCCTTGCCGGTGCCATGCAGGTCGACATAGATCGACAGCGGCTGTGCGACGCCGATTGCGTAGGAAAGCTGGATCGTGCAGCGGTCGGAAAGGCCGGCGGCAACGACGTTCTTCGCGAGGTAGCGCGCAGCGTAGGCAGCGGAGCGGTCGACCTTGGTCGTGTCCTTGCCGGAGAATGCGCCGCCGCCGTGCGGAGCGGCACCGCCGTAGGTGTCGACGATGATCTTGCGACCGGTGAGGCCGGCGTCACCATCGGGACCGCCGATGACGAACTTGCCGGTCGGGTTGATGTACCACTTGCAATCGCTGGCAATCGGCAGGTCGCCGAGAGCTTCGCGGATGTAGGGTTCGACAACGGCACGAACCTTCTTCGAATCCCAGCTGTCGTCGAGATGCTGGGTGGAAAGAACGATCGAGGTCGCTTCGAAAGGCTTGCCGTCGACGTAGCGGACGGTCACCTGGCTCTTGGCATCGGGGCCGAGCTTGGCAACGTCGCCGTCGCCCTTCTTGCGGGCGGCTGCGAGCAGCTGCAGGATTTTGTGGGAGTAGTAGATCGGCGCCGGCATGAGG
This sequence comes from Hyphomicrobiales bacterium, assembly GCA_900468535.1. GTDB lineage: Bacteria > Pseudomonadota > Alphaproteobacteria > Rhizobiales > Rhizobiaceae > Rhizobium. The sequence continues at coordinate 206,769 of UBTY01000012.1, forward strand.
TCAGGCGTTTCCTTGCAGGCGTAGCCGAACATGATGCCCTGGTCGCCGGCACCTTCGTCGCCCTGCTGGTCGGCGGCATTGTCGACGCCCTGAGCGATATCGGCGGACTGCGAGTGCAGGAGCACGTCGATCTTCGCCTTCTTCCAGTGGAAGCCGTCCTGCTCGTAACCGATGTCCTTGATGGCGCGGCGGGCGGCGGCCTTGAATTTCGACGGGTTGATGACGTCGTTGCCGTCCTTGTCTTTCTTCATCAGGCTCGGCGGAAGGCGAACTTCACCGGCGATGACGACGCGGTTGGTGGTGGCAAGCGTTTCGCACGCAATGCGCACGCCCCAGGGGTTGACGCCGGTCTTCGCCGCTTCGCGGTAGACCAGATCCACGATCTCGTCGGAGATACGGTCACACACCTTGTCCGGATGACCTTCGGCAACTGACTCGCTGGTGAAGAGATAATTGGCGCGCATTTCGGGATTTCCCTCAAAGAACAAAAGCTGCGTAGTAGGTACCCAGTTCAGGCGCGAAAAACAAGCGTAGAAGGACATAAATATATCTTTATGTCTGCGGCAAAGTGGCAAAATATGCCCCAAAATGCAGAAAAAGCGGCTGTTTAGACCGCTTTCCCAAAACTCTCTATTTTTATAGGCGATTATTCGCTGTCGGCTTCGGCTGCGAGCGCCTTGACCAGTTCGACCACCTTGCGGCGGACCTTCGGGTCGGTGATCTTGACGAAGGCTCGGTTGAGTTGCAGGCCTTCCGAGGAGGAGAGGAAGTCAACCACGTAGTTGGAGCTGGAGGCCTCTGCCATGCCGGTCAACATGCCCGAGTGTTCGCCGGGTGCGTCTTCGAAGAAGAACGAGACCGGTACGTTCAGGATGCTGGAAATATTCTGGAGGCGGCTGGCACCGACGCGGTTGGTGCCTTTTTCGTATTTCTGGATCTGCTGGAATGTAATGCCGAGGCTTTCCCCTAGTTTTTCCTGGCTCATTCCAAGCATTGTTCGACGGAGGCGAATGCGGCTGCCGACGTGGATGTCGATGGGGTTCGGCTTCTTCTTATTTTCAATCATGGTCCTGCCCTAACAATAATTTTCAACCTTGTTCAAACCGGCATGCCCAAACCCATCCCCAAAACGCCACGTTGCAAAGCTTTGATTAATCACCCTGAAACATACGTTAAGAACGCCGATCGCAACCACTATGCAATTTTAGGGGTTTTGGGTCAATTCTGCTTGAAAACAAAACCAAAACGCGAACCGGCCGCAATTACAAACAGAAGTATTTCGATCAACCAGAAGTATCTTTGGCGCGCATATGTCGAAGAGCTACTAAACGCACTTCCATCAAGGGTTGCGTCGATAAAACCCGTTTCGTTGAGTGCGAGACCGGCAATCACGCGGCCCTTGGCGTCGACGAGAGCCGAAATCCCGCTGTTGCCGTCGCGAATCAACGGCAAACCAGTCTCCACGGCCCGTACACGCGCCTGTTGAAAGTGCTGGTATGGGCCCGGGGTCGCGCCGAACCACGCGTCGTTCGTGACATTGAGAATTGCAGCAGCCGAGCCTATGTCGCCCGTCATCTCGTCGGGAAATATGATCTCGTAGCAGACGAGCGGATAGAGTTTGAGGCCACTGGGGAGCGTCAGCAGTTGCCGGTTGGCTGCCGCTGAGAAGCCGCCCGGCATCTCCACGATGTTCTGTATGCCAAACTCGTTCAGGATGCTCTCGAACGGCATGTATTCACCGAAGGGCACGAGGTGAACCTTGTCAGCGGCGCCGATGATCTGGCCACGCCCGTCGATCATGTAGATCGAATTGTAGTAGCGCGGCGGGTTCCCCGGTCCCATGTCTTCGACGCGCACCGCGCCGGCGAGGAGGATCTGGTTGTCATCGAGGGTGTCAGCAATCCGCGTGAGAGCGTCCTGATTGTCGGTCAGGATGAAGGGGATGGATGTTTCCGGCCAGACGATGATGTCAGGTTTCTTGCCTCCATCCTTCGGCGGTTCGGCCGAAAGCTTCAGGTGCTTCTCGAAGATCGCAGCGCGATCCCCATCGCTGTCCATTTTCGCCGTCTGCTCGATCATCGGCTGGACGAGGCGAACGGTCGGGCCTTTTTCGGCGGGCTGTTGTGTGCTCGTGGAGGGGACATAGAGCGCGTAGGCGCCATAGCCGAGGTGCGCGGCAAAGATCAGGGCGGCGAGCGCCACGCCGAGCTTGGCACCCTGGCGCGTTCCAAGGAGTGCGGGCGCGCTGAAGACGAAAACGGCAAGGGCGGTGATTCCCATGATGCCGATCACATGTGCCGACTGCATCATCAGCGGAACGGGCGTCATCGCGTAACCGATCGCGTTCCAGGGGAAGCCGGTCAAGAGCACGCTTCTCGCCCATTCCAGCAATCCGAAGCTTGCCGAAAGCGCTGCAATTCGACCTATGCCGTCGGACCAGAGGATACGTGCCAGCGCGGTCGCAAGGCCGTAGAAGATGGCGAGAAGGGCAGGGAGGCCGAAGATTGCAAGCGGCAGCGCCCAGGCAAACTCTTCCGCGTCGATCATCAGGGCATGGCCAAGCCACCAGAGGCCGCCGACGAAATAGCCGAAGCCGAACAACCATCCGATGACAAAGGACGGCCAAAGGCGTCCGATCGGGTTGCTGTTCGGCGCGGCCGCCGAACCATCGATCAGCCACACCAGCAGTGTGAACGAGACGAGCATCGCGGCAAAGAAGCCGATCGGCGGAAGTGCCAAGACCCCGAATGCGCCGGCAAACACTGCCAGCAGCATTCTCCTGAAACCCCAGACCAGGATAACCTTGTCCGCAAGTCGCTCCATGCACACCCCGCCAAGCCGCGAATCAATCAGGACCGCAGTCTTTCAAAAAAGGCACTGTTTGTCGTGGCTTGTGGCGATCAGTTTGCCGTGGGAACCTCGGTCTGCCGGTCATCGCCGTGCTCCGGCCCCGACAGGCCATCGCCGTCTGTCTTCACACGACGGCGGATAGCCTGGCGTTTGCGGGTAATCCGCACGCGCTTGATGCGCCGGGGATCGGCATCGAGAATGTGAAACTCGAAGCCGGGCAATGCCTGGACCACCTCGCCGCGCACCGGAATGCGGCCTAGTTCGGAGAAGATAAGCCCGCCGAGCGTATCGACTTCGTCGACCTGTTCGGCGATGTCGAAATCAGGACCAATCGCCTCAGCGATCTCCTCGAGCTCGACGCGCGCGTCGGCGACGAAGACGTCTTCGGAGATGCGCTTGAACATCACCTCTTCGTCATCGTGCTCATCGTCGATATCGCCGACGACCATCTCGACGATGTCCTCGTGCGAGGCCAATCCGTCGGTGCCGCCGTATTCGTCGATGACAAGCGCCATCTGGGTACGGTTCACCTGCATGCGGCGCAGCAGATCGGCCGCGAGCATGGACGGCGGAACGAACAGGATCTTCCGGATGATACCGGCCTCGGTCAGTGTCTTCTGCAGGTCCACGCGCGAAAGATCGAAGTTCGGTCTGGCAATGCGCGGCGTCTTCTGCAGGTGTTCGGGAGAAACGTCGACAAGCGGCTCGGCCGGTTTTGCGGCCTTGGTGCTGCCGCGGCGCTTGTTGCGGGCCTGCTTGGCGATGTAGGACAGCAGGTCGCGGATATGGACCATGCCGCGCGGGTCATCGAGCGTATCGGCGTAGACAGGCATGCGCGAGCGGCCGGATTCCTCGAAGAGGATCATCAATTCGCCGATGGTGATGTTTTGATCGACCGCCTCGATGTCGGCGCGCGGCACCATGACATCGGCAACACGCACTTCGCGGAAGCGAAGGATGTTGTGCAGCATCGCCCGTTCGTCGGGCGAAAAGACGTCGCCGTCGGCCGCGTCGGTCATCAACGCATCGGCGATGTCCTCACGGAGGCGGGAGCCTTGCTGCGGTCTCAGGATGCGCGCAGCGCGCGACCAGAAGGATTGGGATCGTCCGGACTGCCTGCTACTACTTCCACCCTCGTCGGAGGAGGAGGATTGGTCGGCGTCCTTGGCCTCTGCGGCCGGTCTCGTCGTAAAGTCGCTCATGGTTCCATTTTAAGGTCTTGACCCTCGTATGGGTCAGATAGGCCGAGTTCCGCCAAAATGCGAGTCTCGAGCCCCTCCATTATCTCGGCTTCAGAGTCATTATTATGATCGTAGCCGAAGAGATGCAAGAAACCATGTACCATCAAATGGGTGAGATGGTCGTCGAAGCTCTTCTCGAGTTCGACGGCCTCCCGCTCCACGGTTTCTCTTGCGATGATGATGTCGCCGAGCATTGGCCCCGGCACCTTGCCCGGCTTCACCGGGAAGGCCGGAAAGGACAGCACGTTGGTCGGCTTGTCCTTCCCGCGCCATTCGGCATTGATGTCCTGGATAGAGGCATCGTCGGTGAAAACCAGGGACACCTCGGGCACCATTTTTGGAAAAGGCTGCTTGACCGTCTCACGCAGATAGGTGGCCGCCGTCTCCAGCACCCGATCCGCCAATGCATGCAACACATCTTCGGAAGGCCACGCGCCTTCCTCGATGCTGATCTGTATGTCGAGTTCGGGCATCAATCCTGCCGGCTGGCTTCCTCTGCTTCCGCGATGTAGGTCGAGTCGTAAGCCTTGACGATGCGGCCGACAAGCGGGTGACGCACGACATCGGTATCACGGAAGCGGACGATCGATATACCTTCCACGCCGTTCAGCAGCTGGAGAGCCTCCACCAGTCCGGATTTCACGCCCCGCGGCAAGTCGACCTGGCTCGGGTCGCCGGTGATGATCATGCGCGAGTTCTCGCCGAGACGTGTCAGGAACATCTTCATCTGCATCGATGTCGTGTTCTGCGCTTCGTCGAGAATGACGGCGGCGTTCGCGAGCGTCCGTCCACGCATGAAGGCAAGCGGAGCGATTTCGATGACGCCGGCGGTGATCGCACGATCGACCTTGTCGGCCGGCATCATGTCATAGAGCGCATCGTAGAGCGGGCGAAGGTAAGGATCGACCTTTTCCTTCATGTCGCCCGGCAGGAAGCCGAGGCGCTCACCGGCTTCGACGGCCGGACGGGACAGGATGATCTTTTCGACGGCACCACGCTCCAGCAGCTGTGCTGCATGCGCGACCGCGAGATAGGTCTTGCCGGTACCGGCAGGGCCGACACCGAAGACCATCTCCGAACGCTCCAGTGCGCGGATATAGGCGTCCTGGGTCGGCGTGCGGGCGATAATTGTCTTCTTGCGCGTGGAAACCTGCGCCATGGTCAGCTTGGCCTTACGCTCCAGGGTCGGCAGGCTCAGCTGATCGTCTGCCGCGACAGCCATGCGGATCGCGCCTTCGACATCGGATCTTTCCACGCTGCCGCCTTTCTGAAGCTTCTCGTAAAGATAATCGAGCGTCCGTCGTGCCTGATTGGTGGCAACGATGTCACCTGAGATCACCACGGAGTTGCCGCGCGCTCGGGCGTCGATGTTGAGACGCTCTTCGAGCAGCTTCAAATTCTGGTCGAATTGACCGAAAAGCTCACTGGCGAACCGATTGTTCTCGAACGTCAGGACGAAGTGATTGGCGTCGCTCGCTATGCGTGGGTGGCGCGGTGAAGAAGAAACCAATTCTTGTCCGTTCAAGCGGTCAGGCTCCTTGGGTTAGACCTCAGCCTCTGCAATCTCGGCAAACAGGCTGTTGGTTCCGGTTCCGGTGATTCGCACTTTAATAATGTCACCGATTCGCGATGCTTTTGCATCAACATTCACGGACTGAAGCCATGGAGAACGGCCTATAAGCTGTCCTGGCATGCGACCGGGCTTTTCAAGCAACAGTTCGATCGTTTTCCCGACACAGGATTCGGCAAATTCCAGCTGCTGCTTCAAGAGAAGCGCCTGCAGGCGTTCCAGCCGTTCTGCCTTGATCTCTTCCGGCACCTGGTCCTTCAGCTCCGCACCGGGCGTGCCCGGTCGTGTCGAGTATTTGAAAGAGAAGGCCTGCGCATAGCGGACTTTCTCCACTAGCTGCAGTGTATCCTCAAAATCCTGGTCTGTCTCCCCCGGAAAGCCGACGATGAAATCGCCCGACAGCGCTATATCGGGACGGGCGGCGCGAATGCGCTCGATCAGCGACAGATACTCGGCGGCCGTATGCCGCCGGTTCATCGCTTTCAGGATGCGGTCGGAACCGGCCTGAACAGGCAGGTGCAGATAAGGCATCAGCGCGCGCAGGTCACGATGCGCCTCGATCAGCCGATCGTCCATGTCGCGCGGATGGCTCGTCGTGTAGCGCAGGCGCGCAAGCCCCGGGATCGCAGCCAGCCGGTAAAGCAGGTCGCCAAGCGTCCATTCCTCGCCGTTCGGGCCGACGCCATGCCAGGCGTTGACGTTCTGGCCGAGCAGGGTGACCTCGCGCACACCGCCCTCCACCAGCTTCTCGGCTTCCTCTACGATCTGGCTGACCGGCCGGGATACTTCCGAACCACGGGTATAGGGCACGACGCAGAAGGTACAGAACTTGTCGCAGCCTTCCTGCACGGTGAGAAAGGAGGTCACGCCGCGCGAGCGGATCTTCTTGGCTTCGGCGATCGGCAGATGCTCGAACTTGTCTTCGAGGGCGTATTCGGTATCGACGATCCGCTGCCCTTCCTTCGCCTTGCGCAGCGCTTCCGGCAGGCGGTGATAGGTTTGCGGGCCGATGACGACGTCGACGGCAGGCGCCCGGCGCAGGATTTCCTCTCCCTCGGCCTGCGCCACGCAACCGGCGACGCCGATCATGAATTCGCGGCCTTCCTTATTGCGCTGCTTTTTCATGTCGCGCAGGCGACCGAGCGCAGAATAGACCTTTTCGGCGGCCTTCTCGCGGATATGACAGGTGTTCAAGAGGACGAGATCAGCCTCGGCCATGTCCTCGGTCGGCTCGTAGCCGTCGCGGGCAAGAGCATCGCTCATGCGCGTCGAGTCGTAGACGTTCATCTGACAGCCGTAGGTCTTGATGAATACCTTGCGGCTGTTGCTGCCATCGCGGAGTTCGGTCTCCGGGGCCGGAAGAAGGGCGCTGTCCTGGGTCATGGCCGGCTATTTAGTGGTTTTTCATGCGCGAGAAAAGGAAATCTTCTCTCAGGCGGCCTCGCGGCCGCGCAGCGCTGCCCCGAGCATCGCGCGGATGCGGTGGGCGATGGTCGCGCTGACTTCCTTGCGCTTGCTGTCGCCTCGATAGGGAACGGCTTCTCCGAAATGCACTTCGACGTCGAAGGCGCCGCATCTCAGCATGTCCTTGAAGTGCGGCAGCATCTCGACGTCTCCCGGCCAGGAGGCAAGCGGACGGTGATAGCGCCCCATCGGCAGGCCCTGCGCCCTGGTGTAGGCGACCGCCACCGGCTGAACATAGACTGTGCCGCTCGGCGACGCCGGGACCGCCATGGCGGCTGCGCCAAACAGGGAGGATTTCACTTCGAGCAGGCGGTTTCCGTCGGAGGTCGTGCCCTCTGGAAAAAGCACGACGATCTCGCCGTCTGCCATGCGACCGGCGATCTCGTTCGCCTGGTTGCCTGTTTTGTGCTTCTCTTCGCGCACCACGAACACGCTTTTCTGCAGCTTCGCCAGCGTGCCGAAGATCGGCCAGTCCCGCACCTCGGTCTTGGCAATGAAGGCAACGTCCGCAACCGCCGACAGAACCATGATGTCCATCCAGGAGGAATGGTTGGCGCAGAGCATCAGTGGACGCCGCGTCTCCATCTTGCCGTGAATGTGGATGCGTATCCCGAGACAGAAGCAGACGATGCGGTGCCACACCCGCGGCAGCCAACGCCGCATCTTCCAGTCGTAGCGCAACGCCAGCAATTGCCAGGGCATGAGCAGAATGCTTGCAATGACAATGACGATGCCCGCGAGGGCGACGCGCAGCCAGGCGATCAATGAGAAGACTCCCGGGCGGCGTAGCTCATGCCTCAGTGCTCGTCCTTCTTCAGCGGAATGCCGTAGAGTTCGAGCCGGTGGTCGACGAGTTGGAAGCCGTGTTCGCGAGCGATGCGCTCCTGAAGTGCCTCGATCTCCGGCGAGCGGAATTCGATGACCACGCCCGACTTCAGGTCGATCAGATGGTCATGGTGCTCTTCCGGGACGGTTTCGTAACGCGAGCGCCCGTCGCGGAAGTCGTGGCGTGCGATGATGCCCGCATCCTCGAAGAGCTTGACCGTGCGGTAGACCGTCGAAATCGAGATCTTGGCATCGACCTTGACCGAACGGCGATAGAGTTCCTCGACATCGGGATGGTCAGCGGATTCCTCGAGAATGCGCGCAATAACGCGGCGCTGCTCGGTCATTCGCATGCCGCGCTCAGCGCAAAGCTCCTCCAGGGTCTTGGCCACTTCGGTCATGAGCCGCCTTCCGATAGTCAAACTGCCGTAAGGGAACTAGCGAAGAACACGCTTCATGACAAGCGCCGTGGAGGTCGCGCCACTGGCATCCTTGTAGTATCCACGGCGTTCGCCCACCTGGTCGAAGCCAAGCTTGCGATAGAGCCCCAACGCAGCCGCGTTGCCGTTGTCGACTTCGAGGAACATGCTTTCGCCACCGCGAGCCTGAGCCTCGCGGATGGCCGCCTGCATAAGGCGCCAGCCGAGACCGGCCCGCCCGAGCTTCGCCTGTACGGCGATCGTCAGGATCTCGGCTTCGCCGGCGGCCTGCCTTGCCAGCACAAAACCCGGGAGCGGCTTCTTGAGGAAGGCGTTGGTCTGGCGGGCAACGAAACCGAAGACATTACTCTGGCTGAGCAGGCTGTAGAACTCTCCGTCACCCCAGGGGCGGGCGAAGCGTTCGCCATGCAACGTGGCGACGGCGCGGCAATCGTCGCTGTCCATGGCGATGATCTCGAATTCCGGCTTCAGCGTCAGATAGGATTCCAACATGGTCATACTCGTTCGATTGCGAAACCGGCCTGTGGTTTGGCATCGGGCCCGCGCAGATAAAGAGGCTTCGGCTTTCCGGAAGAAGGATCGGCGGCAGCGGCAAGGCGCGCCACGATAGAAATGGGGAAGTGATTGGCGTGATCGCCTGATGCGTCGGGTTTCAGCAGCGGGGTCGCCGAGCCGGTGATCTCACCATCGAATCCCGCGGCAAATGCCTGTGCCTCTTCCGTCGAGACGGCACGGGCTTCGTCAAGCGCGTTGCCATCGGCATCGAATGCCTGCAGATAGATCTCGTTGCGTTTCGCATCCATGGCGGCGAGAACCGGGCGGCCCGGCGTTTTCAGCCGCTGCGCTTCGGCCATGACCGCAAGCGTTGTGATACCGACAGCCGGAACGCCGAGTGAGAGCGCAAAGCCGCGAGCGGCGGCAACGCCGACGCGGATGCCGGTGAACGAGCCTGGACCGACGGTGACGGCGATGCGATCAACAGCAGAAAGCCCAACGCCTGCCTGATCCAGCACGCGGTCGACAATCCCCATCAGATGCTCTGCATGCCCCTTGCCGATCATGTCCGATGCCTCCCCCAGCATCGTATTCCTGCCGCTGTCATAGAGAGCGGCAGCGCAATCCACACCTGCGGTGTCGAGCGCCAGTATGATCATGGCATCAATTTCCGAATAAAGCGTTCCTGAGCGTCCATACATTCACCCTGCCGCGCTTGCAAATGCTGCGCCAGGACGAATGACGGAAACTTGAGTGTCGTCGTCAGGCGGCGACGACTTCCTCGACTTCCGGAACGAAGTGGCGAAGCAGGTTCTGCACGCCATGCTTCAGCGTTGCCGTCGAAGACGGGCAGCCGGAGCAGGAGCCCTTCATGTTCAGATACACCTTGCCGTCCTTGAAGCCGCGGAAGGTGATATCCCCACCATCCTGGGCGACAGCCGGGCGCACGCGGGTATCCAGCAATTCCTTGATCGTCAGCACGATCGATTGGTCGGCTTCGTCGAAGAATTCGTCGCCGGCGTCGAGATCTTCGGAAAGAACCGAAGCGTCGCCCATGACAGGCTTGCCGGACATGAAGTGTTCCATGATCGAGCCGAGGATCGCCGGCTTCAGATGCTGCCACTCGGCATTGTCCTTGGACACCGAGATGAAGTCGTAGCCGAAGTAGACACCGGTGACGCCCGGAATTTCGAAGAGACGCACAGCCAAAGGCGAAGCCTGTGCTTCCTCGGCGTTGCGGAATTCGGCCGTGCCCGTTTCCATCACCACCCGGCCCGGCAGGAACTTCTGCGTGGCGGGATTGGGCGTGGCTTCGGTCTGAATAAACATGTCGCTCTCCGTGCGGCGGGCAGCAGCCCGGCCGTCTTTAGAATTCTTCAAAAGAGAAAATAAGCCGATTGGCTGAGCTATTCAAGAGACTCATACTCAAGAAAGCGCATCAGGCCAAGGCGTCGAGCTCCTCGTCCGTCAGCGTATCTGGAAGAACGGTTACCGGAATGGGAAAGGCCGCGCCGCGTCCCGCAACCGAAGAAACCAGAGGCCCGGGGCCTTCCTTGGCCGAGCTTGCGGCAAGCACGAGGATCGCGATGTCCCGATCTTCCTCGATCACCGCATTGATCTGTTCGGCAGCGCTGCCCTCGCGAATGACGATTTCCGGTTCGATGCCGATCGTCTCGCGCACCAGCTGGGCCGATTTGGCAACAACGGCCTCGGCTTCCTCGCGCGCCTCGGCGCGCATGATTTCCTCCACGCCGAGCCATTGCTGAAAGTCGCCATCCGGAATGATGTAAGCCAGGACCAGGCCGCCGTTGGAATTCTTCGCACGCCGACCGGCATAATGAACCGCACGGGAGCATTCTGGCGTATCATCGATGACCGCCATGAATTTGCGCCGATGACCTTCGAGCCGTGAGAGTCGCTTTGATACCATGGCGGGACTCTGACACCCGATCCTGGAATTTTGCAAGTGCTGGTTTTTGCCACGAGCGACGGTTTTTGAGGGCCTGCTATTACGCCGGCATCAGACCGTAAAGTCGCATGATTTCCTTGACGTGCTCGATATCAGGCTTTCCCTGGACATTGATGGCCGACGCCATTTCCTCGAAGTATCGCCGCCCTATCAGCCCGGGCGTCATGGTGATCAGCACCCTGGCGGTCTCGCCGTGGAGGTTCTCATGCGTATGGACGCAGCCGCGCGGAATGAATAGCGTGTCGCCGGCGCCAATCTGATGCTTCTTTCCGTCGAGGGTGGTCGTCATCGTCCCCGACAGGCCATGGATCACTTCATCCACATCGCGATGAAAATGCGCAGCCGGAACCCTTGCCTGCGACGGCACCGTGAATTCGAACATCACAAGGCTTTCCGAACTCTGATCTTCATCGATCAGAAAGCGGATATCCATGGTGCCGATCTGAATGAGGTTGCGATCGCGCATCGGGTCATCCTCATGGGTCTGACGAGATTACGCTGTCGTTTTCGGTTCGACAAGTCCGGGCGGCGGAACCGCCCGGACCGTATCTCAGTAGAGGAAGCCGACGATGTCGCGGACTTCCTTCATCGTCACTTCGGCGCGGGCCCGGGCCCGTTCGCCGCCGTTACGCAGGATCGCGTCTATGTGGCTGGTATCAGACATCAGGCGGCGCATCTCGGCGGTGATCGGCGAGAGCACGTTGACCGCAAGATCGACCAGTGCCGGCTTGAAGACGGAGAACTGCTGACCGCCGAATTCGGCAAGCACATCAGCTTTTGACCTGTCGGCAAGTGCTGCATAGATGCCGACGAGGTTGTCGGCTTCCGGGCGTCCCTTGAGGCCGTCGAGTTCGCTCGGCAAACCTTCCGGATCGGTCTTCGCCTTGCGGATCTTCTTCGAGATTGCGTCCTCGTCGTCCATCAGATTGATGCGCGACAGATCCGAGGGATCCGACTTTGACATCTTCTTGGTACCGTCGCGAAGCGACATGACGCGCGGCGCCGGACCGTCGATCAGAGGCTCGACCATCGGGAAGTAGGCATGCACCGGCTCATCGCCGACAGTGATGTCGATGCCATATCCCGTCTTGCGGATATGTTCCGCGTAGTCGAGGTTGAACTTCATCGCGATATCGCGGGCGAGCTCGAGATGTTGCTTCTGGTCGTCGCCAACCGGGACATGCGTTCCACGGTAGACGAGAATGTCGGCGGCCATCAGGCTCGGGTAGGCGTAGAGACCGAGCGAGGCCTGCTCGCGGTCCTTGCCGGCCTTGTCCTTGAACTGCGTCATGCGGTTCATCCAGCCGATACGCGCCACGCAATTGAAGATCCAGGCGAGTTCGGCATGTTGAGGAACGGCCGACTGGTTGAAAACGATATGCTTTTCCGGGTCGATGCCGGACGCGATGAAGGCGGCGGCGATCGAACGGATCTGGTTCGGCATGTCCTCATGGACGAGTTGCGCGGTCAGCGCGTGCATGTCGACAACGCAGTAGATGCAGTCGTTGCCGTCCTGCAGTGCCACGAACTTGCGGATCGCGCCGAGATAGTTGCCGAGATGGAGGTTGCCGGTCGGCTGAACGCCGGAGAAAACCACTTTCTTGAATTCGCTCATAGTGTCCTCGATTAGGCTGGTGGAGGGCCCCAGGGTTTGTAACCCATGTTGCTAACGGGCGCGCTTATGCACGCGCGCGAAACCGCAATCAAGGGGTTCAGGCTGCGGCGTGTTGGATCAGGTCGAAGGTGTTGCCATAAGGATCCGAAAACACCGCCACGGTTCCGTAGATTTCATGCCGGGGCTCTTCCAGAAAGCGTACGCCCTTTGCCAGCATCGACGCATGGTCGCGGGCGAAATCATCGGTCTTCAGGAAGAAGCCGACGCGACCGCCGGTCTGGTTGCCGATTGCAGCCCTCTGCTCTTCGGTGTCGGCCTTCGCTAGCAGGAAGGCCGCCCCGTCACCACCATCAGGCCTGACCACCAGCCAGCGATTATCAGGAGACTGGGCATCGTCCTGGACGCAGTCGAAGCCGAGGGCGCCGCAATAGAAATCCTTGGCGCGATCGTAGTCGTCGACGATGAGGGTCACGAGGAAAAGGGACTGGGACATGATCGCTCCGCTGCAGGCTTGCGACTTGTTGCGAAGAGCTGGTCTCCGGTCAAGCGTGCCGACCTCTTCAGTGTCTGAAAGTGGCGTTCGACACTCCCCTCAATGCGTCCAATCAGGGCCCGGGAAGTGGTGCAAACATAGTTGTGAATATGCTCTGCACATTTACGTGAAAGGAAAAAATATACCGCTTTTTAGGTATATCTAAATCATATTTTAGCGGTAGATTATGGCATTAACATATATAGCAGGGTAAACGATTTCACAAAAAGGCCATTTTTGGGGAGAGCTTTTCCGCTCGCCAGAAAGTCGTGCCGGGCTCGTCCGGTACATTTCGAGGGGAGGGAAACCAATGCAATCCGCATTTTCCATCGCACTCGCCGGCCTGTTCTGTCTGTCGTGTTTCGACAGTGCCGACGCTCAGAATATCAAGAGAGTTGTAATACCGCCGCTCAAGCACAAGGAAACGCTCGCCTATACTCTGCAGACCGTCAGCGTTCAGGCGAACTGCTTCCCGCCACAGCTCCGCGGTATCCTGTCGTACATCGCCGACAAGACTGGCCGCCGTCCCATCGTAACGTCCGGGTTTCGGGCACGTGGCCGATCGCATTCCCAGCACCGCCATTGCGCGGCGGCCGACATCCGGATTCCAGGTGTATCGGAGCGCACGATCATCGCGATCGCGGCGTCAGCGCCCGGCATCGGCGGTATCGGCCGTTACTGCAACGGCATCGTCCATGTGGACGTCGGCCCGAAGCGACGGTGGACCTACTGCTGAAGCCCGATGCGTAGATTTAGTAGGCTAGAGCGTCCTTTGTGCGTCCTTAGGGACGCGCGGCGCTCTAGCCGTCGACCTTTGCCGGCTTGCGGTTCAGGTTCCGCCGGATCATGCCGAGGTTGGCGCCGCCGATCAGGAAGGCGGTCGCGAAATAGACCGCCATGGCGATGACGATCAGCAGCCCCAGTGTGCCGATCTTCGTCGTCAGGTGCGCGCCAGAGGCAAGCCATGGCTCCCAGCGGTGCTGCAGGTACATGATCACGCCGCCCATGACGGCAGCCGATACGACCAGCAGCGCCGCTCGGCGTGCCAGGGCCCATTCCCAGGCGAGGTGGCCACGGCGAAGCAATGTCGTGAACAGAAGCACAGTGCTGATCCAGCCGGCCGTTGCTTCCGCAACCGCGATCCCGGGAGCGCCGAGAAACGGAAAGAGCGTCAGGGCCGTCGCGCAGTTGACGCCGACGGCCACGGCGGAAAACCGCATCGGCGTCTTGGTGTCTTCGCGCGCATAGAACCCGGGCTGCAGCGCCTTGATCAGCACGAAGGCGGGCAGGCCGATCCCGTAGATGGCGAGGATGGAGGCGACGACTGCGGTATTTTCCTGATGGAACGCGCCGCGTTCATAGAGCACGCGAATGATCTCGTTGGAGAGGATCCAGAGCGCGAAGGCGGCTGGGATGGTCAGGAACAGCACGAACTCGATCGATCGGTTCTGCAGGTTTCCAGCTTCGCGCAGATTGCCGCCCTTCAGCGCACGCGCCAGTTCCGGCAAAAGCACCACGCCGACGGCAACGCCGACGACGCCGAGCGGCAGCTGGTAGATACGGTCCGCATATTGAAGTGCTGCAATCGCCCCTTCCTTGCTGGAGGCGATGGCCTGGCCGATCATCTGGTTGATCTGGGTGATGCCGCCAGTCACGGCGGCGGGCACCGCGAGGATCAACAGCCGCTTTACGTTGGGTGTAAAGCGCGGAAAGCGAAAGCCGATACTCATGCCGGCATGCAGGACGCCGAGGTAGACGACGACGAGCTGCAGGATACCGGCGACCAGCACGCCCCAGGAGAGATACCAGGCGGTCTGAAGCGGTTCGGCGCCGGTGTAGAGCGCGTAGAATAGCGCCCCGATCATCACCACGTTGAGGAAGACAGGAGCGATGGCCGCCGCGAAGAAATGATGCAGGGAATTCAACATCCCGCTCATCATCGCCGTCAGCGACATGCACATGAGATAGGGGAACATCACCGCCGCCATGCGGATGGTGATCGAGAATTTCTCAGCATCGTCGGCAAAGCCCGGCGCGATGATGAAGCGCACCAGCAAGGGCATGCACAGTTCCATCACGATAGTGATGAGCAGCAGCACTGAAAACAGGACGCCGAAGACTTCCTCGGAAAAGCGTTTGGCTCCGTCAGTGCCGTTCGCCTCGATCTCCTTGGCGAACAGCGGCACGAAGGCGGCATTGAACGCGCCTTCGGCAAAGAGCCGGCGGAAGAGGTTCGGAAAGCGGAAGGCGGCATAGAAGACGTCGGCCATCGGACCGGTGCCGAGAGCCGCCGCCATCAGCGTTTCACGAGCAAAGCCGAAGATGCGGCTGCCAAGAGTGGCGCCGCCGACGGTAGCGAATTTTCTGACGAGGCTCATGCGTTCTGGCTCATGCGGGCGAATCCGCCTTCTTGTCTGTCTGGGTCGCGGCCCGAACCGGGGTCGGTTGCGCGATGATGCCGGATGGCATGCGCTCGCGCAGCTCGTCCTGCTCTTCGGCCATCACGGCCTTGAGGCGCGCGGTGATGTTCGAGCGCTTGCTGTCGCCCGAGATCTTCTGGCCGACAAGGTCGGTCACGTAGAAACTGTCGATGACCTTCTCACCGAAGGTGGTGATCCGGGCCGATTGAATGTCGAGCGATAGATCGGAGAGAACCGCGGTGATTTCCGAGAGCAGGCCCGGCCGGTCAAGGCATTCTACCTCGATAACCGTGAACTTGTTCGACAGGCTGTTCGAGATGTTGACTGACGGCGGAATGACGAAGGCCTTGCTCTTCTTGCGGTTCTTGGTCCGCGTCGCAATCACCTCGGGCAACCGCTTGCGGCCGGAAAGCACGTCCTCGATCATTCGTCCGATCGTTCCGGCACGGCGCAGCTCATCGGCATCGTCCTTGAACTCGCGGCTGACATGGATCGTATCAAGCGCGCGGCCATCCGAGGTCGTAAAGATCTGCGCATCGACGATGTTGGCGCCCGCTGCCGCACACGCGCCGGCAATGACGGCGAGCAGGCGCGGATGGTCCGGCGAGAGCACGGTGATCTCGGTGATCGCGTGGAAGCTGTCGGTCCGCACCATCGTCGCCAACGCCTGGCCGGCCTTGTCCGCCTGGCGGATGAAGCCGGCATGTCGCACCTGGTCCTCAAGCGGAACGGAGAGCAGATAAGGCTGGTAGTGCAGCTTGCTGTAGATCTTGCGGTCTTTCTGGCTCCAGTCGGAAAGCGCATTGTAGAGCGCTTCGGCCGCGAAGTTGGCGCGCTCCTTGCGCGAAACCTCGGAGAAGCCGCCGGCGAGCAACAGTTCCGTTTCGTAATAGAGCGTCCGCAGCAGCTGGCCCTTCCAGCCGTTCCAGACACCGGGACCGACGGCGCGGATGTCGCAGATCGTCAGGATCAGCAGCATCTTCAGCCGGTCGAGCGACTGAACGACGTCGGCAAAGTCGGTGATCGTCTTGCGGTCGGTGAGGTCGCGCGTCTGCGCGACCATCGACATGACCAGATGCTCCTGGATCAGCCAGACAACCATCTCCGTCTGCTTCTGCGACAGGCCGAAACGGGCGCAGAGCTTGCGGGCGACCCGGGCGCCGGCGATCGAGTGGTCTTCCTGACGACCCTTGGCGATGTCATGGAGCAGGACGGCGACGTAAAGCGCCTCACGGTCCTCGATGCCGGGCATCAGCTTGTTGGCAAGCGGATGCAGGTCGTCGGCCTTGCCCTTGTCGATCTCCGACAGCACGTCGACGGTGCGGATCAGGTGCTCATCCACTGTGTAGTGATGATACATGTTGAACTGCATCATCGCGACGATCTTGCCGAATTCGGGAATGAAGCGGCCGAGCACGCCGGCCTCGTTCATGCGCCGCAGGATCAGTGCGGGATCGCGCTTCGAGGTCAGGATCGACAGGAAGAGCCGATTGGCCTCGTCGTTTTCGCGCAGATTGTTGTCGATCAGGCTGAGCGAGCGCGTGACGCGCTTCAGTGCATCCGGATGAAATTCCAGCCCGTTGATATCAGCGACGTGGAAGAGCCGGATGATGCTGATCGGATCCCGCTTGAAAACGTCGGGGCTTGCAAGCGCGATACGGCCACGATCCTCGACGAACTCGGTGCTGCCGGCGATTTTTCGGCTGCGGTTCGCAAAGCGGCTGATGACACCGGTCAATCCGGGCGTCGACTTCGCCTGCTGGTCCTCGAGTGCGGCGCAGAGAATACGCGTCAGGTCGCCGACATCCTTGGCGACGAGGAAATAGTGCTTCATGAAGCGCTCGACGGCCGAAAGGCCCGGGCGCGCATGATATCCGAGTGCTTCCGCAATCTCGCGCTGGATATCGAAAGACAGCCGCTCCTCGGCCTTCCCGGTCAGGAAATGCATGTGGCAGCGCACTGCCCAGAGGAAATCGTCAGCCTTCTCGAAAAGGCGGTATTCATGCTTGGAGAGAACGCCGAGCGGCACGAGCTCGGCTGTATCGCGGACGTGGTAATAATATTTCGAGATCCAGAAGAGTGTGTGCAGGTCGCGCAGGCCGCCCTTGCCCTCCTTGACGTTGGGCTCGACCAGATAGCGCGTGTCGCCGGCCTTGCGGTGGCGCTCGTCACGTTCGGCAAGCTTGGCGGCGATGAATTCCGGACCGGTGCCGGTAACGATCTCCTTGTCGAACCGCGTTTCGAGCTGGGTTTCCAGCGAGCGCAGGCCGCAGATGTAGCGCATCTCGAGGATCGCGGTACGGATCGTCATGTCCGACTTGGAGAGCGCGATGCACTCTTCGACGGTACGCGTCGCGTGGCCGACCTTGAAGCCCATGTCCCAGAGGACGTAGAGCATGAATTCGACGGCCTTGTGGGTTTCCTCCGCCGGCTTCGGCTGGAACAGGAACAGGAGGTCGATGTCGGAGCCGGGCGCCAGCGTGTCGCGGCCATAGCCGCCGACGGCGGTGACGGCAAACTTGTCCTTCTGCTGTGTGAAGACGTGATTGCAGACAAATTCGTATAGGACGGTGATGATCTGGTCCTGCAGCCAGGAAATCCGGCGGGCGCAATTGATGCCGCTGCCGTCGGTCGAAAGCAGCTCGCGCGCCTTCTGCCGTCCCTCGCTGCTCGCCTTCTTTAGAATTACGAGCAGATCGGATCGCATGACGTCGGGCCGTGTCTTGTTGGCCTCGGCAACAGCGTCGCACATCTTCCGGAGATAGTCGGTATCGAGGATGTCTGAGAAATCGATGTCGTTCGTCGTCGCCATGCGCGGGGCGGCTTCCTGTTCGCGCGGCGCAGCCGCTTCGTGCTGTGCCTCTCGTTTCGTCTGCATGCGCTATAGCCTCTTTGCCCGTCGATGACACGGGCTTTCATACTGCATGAACCTTTAATTTTGGCGAAAAGGTGATGTGTCGCGTGAAAGCGGCGACATCAGGCAATCATGCGGCGATCTGGGCCCGCACGGAATAGAGCACCTGACGTGTCTCGCTGGTGATTGCCTCCAGCGTCTCTTGGTCGCACTCGCGGTAGCCCGCCTTGGCGACGCATGTGGCGAGCTCAAGAATCCTGGCGCAGCAACGAATGATGTGCAGCAGGCCGAAGGGCGAGGCCCAGCCGCGCGGATTGCCGTGCTCGTCGGCAAGCCGCAGCGCTTCAAGCGCGCTGAAGATCGCCGCAAGCCTTTGGGTCTCGTTGAACAGCCGGTCCATGAACATCAGTCAGCCCTGCTTCAGCTTCTTCTTGAGCTCGTAGAGCGCGTCCATCGCTTCGCGTGGGGTCATGTCGTCGAGGCTCATGCCCTTCAGCGCTTCTTCGACCTTCGAGGGGCCGCGGCTGGCATCCTCGCGGCGCACCGCCACTTGGAACAGCGGCAGGTCGTCGATGAGCTGGCTTGCCGGGTTCTTGCGGTCGGCATCCTCGAGGCGCGTCAGCACGTCGCGGGCGCGCGCCACGACGGAAGCCGGCAGGCCGGCAAGGCGCGCGACCTGAATGCCGTACGAGCGGTCAGCGGCACCGGGGCCGACTTCGTGCAGGAAGATCACGTCGCCGTCCCATTCCTTCACGCGCATCGTCGCATTCGATAGCCGCGCAAGCTTTTCCGAAAGCACCGTCAGCTCGTGGAAGTGGGTGGCGAAGAGGCCGCGGCAGCGGTTTGCCTCGTGCAGATGCTCGACGGCGGCCCAGGCGATGGAGAGACCGTCGAAGGTCGCGGTGCCACGGCCGATTTCATCGAGAATGACCAGTGAGCGATCGGTCGCCTGGTTGAGGATCGCCGCCGTTTCGACCATCTCGACCATGAAGGTCGAGCGGCCGCGCGCCAGATCGTCGGAGGCGCCGACGCGCGAGAACAGCCGGTCGACGATGCCGATATGGGCGGACGTTGCCGGCACGAAGGAACCCATCTGGGCGAGGATGGCGATCAGCGCGTTCTGGCGCAGGAAGGTCGACTTACCGCCCATGTTCGGGCCGGTCAGCAGCCAGATCGCGCCATCCTTGCCGTCGGAGACCGGCGAGAGATCGCAGTTGTTGGCAACGAACGGGCCTGACGATTGCCGCCTGAGCGCCTGTTCGACCACCGGATGGCGGCCGCCCTCGATCGCAAACATCTTCGAACCATCGACCATCGGCCGGCAATAGGCCTGTTCGTCGGCAAGCAGCGCGAGGCCGGCGGCAACGTCGATGACCGCGAGCGCGCGGGCGCCTGCCTTGATCGCCTCGGCCTCGGCGACGACGGCTGAGGTCATGTGGTCAAAGGCCGCCAGTTCGATCGCAAGCGCCTTGTCGGCGGCGTTAGCGATCCGGCTTTCGAGGTCCGCAAGCTCGGTGGTGGTGAAGCGCATCGCGTTCGCCATCGTCTGACGGTGAATGAAGCGCCCCTTGGCCTCGGGCGTATCGGTCATCGGCCCGGCATTGCCGGCGGTCACCTCGATGAAGTAGCCAAGGATATTGTTGTGCTTGATCTTCAGCGACTTGATGCCGGTTTCCTCGGCATATTGCAGCTGCAGGCCGGCAATCACCCGACGCGATTGATCGCGAAGCGCCCTGACCTCGTCGAGTTCGGCATTGGCACCGTCGCGCAGGAAGCCGCCATCGCGCTTCAATAGCGGCAACTCGTCGCCGAGCGTCTCGGAAAGCAGTATCGCAAGGCCGGAGGGCAGGGCCTGAAGGCTGGAAAGCGCAAGCTGCAGTTCTTCCGGCAGTAGCGCGTCGGACAACAGCCGACCGATATCGCCCGCAGCGCTTAGGCCCTGACGGATGGCGGCAAGGTCGCGGGGCCCGCCACGGTCGAGCGCCAGGCGCGAGAGCGCGCGCGGCATGTCAGGAACATGCTTGAGATGGTGGCGCAGGTCGCCGCAAAGCGACGGCTCCTCCATCAGGAAGCCGATCGAATCCAGCCGCTCATTGATGCGGACGGGATCAGTCAGCGGCGACATCAGCCGTTCGGCAAGCAATCGCGCGCCGCCGCCGGTCACGGTACGGTCGATCGCCTTCAGCAACGAGCCGTTGCGATCGCCCGACAGCGTGCGGGCAAGTTCGAGGTTGGCGCGGGTCGCCGGATCGATGAACAGCGTCGACGCGCCGCTCTCGCGCTCCGGCCTTCCGAGCGGCGGCCGTTCGGCGATCTGTGTCTTCTCGACATAAGCGACGGCCGCGGCAGCGGCAGCAAGCTCGGCGCGTGAGAAGGTGCCGAAGCCATCAAGCGTCGAGACATTGAAGTAGCGCGCGATCCGCCCTTCGGCGGTGGCGCTGTCAAACAGCACGGATGGCTGCGGAACGGCAGTGCGGCCGAGCACGTCGAAGACAGGCTTCAGTTCGGCATCGTGAAAGATCGTATCGGGCACGATCAGCTCACGCGGGTCGATACGCAGGATATCGGCAAGCAGTCGCGAGCTTTCGGTCTCGGCCAGCCGGAAAATCCCGGTCGAGATGTCGATCCAGGCAAGCGCCAGCACCGGCTCGGCGCTGCCGCGAATCCGGGTAAGTGCCATCAGGTAGTTGGACTCCGATGGCGAAAGCAGTTTTTCCTCGGTGATCGTGCCCGGCGTCACCAGGCGGATGACGTCACGCTTTACCACGGATTTCGAGCCGCGCTTCTTGGCTTCGGCTGGGTCCTCGACCTGTTCGCAGACGGCAACCCGGAAACCGAGCGCGATCAGTTTCTGCAGATAGTCGTCGGCCGCATGAACAGGCACGCCGCACATCGGAATATCCTGCCCCATGTGCTGGCCACGCTTGGTGAGCGTGATGCAGAGCGCGCGGGAGGCATCCAGCGCATCCTCGAAGAACAGCTCGTAGAAATCGCCCATGCGATAGAACAGCAGCGAGTCAGGGTTGTTCGCCTTGATCTCGATGAATTGCTCCATCATCGGCGTTGCCGAGGCACGGCTTTCTTCCGTGGCCAGCTCAGCTGCCGAAAAGGCTTCTATTCCAGTGTCTATTCGTTGGTTCACGGGGATGCATTTTTTCCAAAAAAGAGGTGCCAACCCTAGCTGCCCGCCGCTATAGATGACAACTGCGATTGAGGAAGAGCAAGGCGTCACCCACAAGACGTTTGGAGGAAAAATGCCCGATACCGAGAAGAAGCAGCGGCCGGTTACGTCTGTGACCGACAACGAGGCTCTTGAGTTCCACGCTATGGGGCGGCCCGGAAAGCTGGAGATCAACGCCACGAAGCCGATGGCAACGCAGCGCGATCTGTCGCTTGCCTATTCGCCGGGCGTTGCCGTTCCGGTGAAGGCGATTGCCGCCGATCCCGCGACCGCTTACGATTATACGACACGCGGCAACATGGTCGCGGTCATCTCCAACGGCACGGCGATCCTCGGTCTCGGCAATCTCGGCGCTCTGGCTTCGAAGCCGGTGATGGAGGGCAAGTCGGTGCTCTTCAAGCGCTTTGCCGATGTCGACTCCATCGACCTCGAGGTCGACACCGAGAATGTCGACGAGTTCATCAACTGCGTCCGTTTCCTCGGCCCGTCCTTCGGCGGCATCAATCTGGAAGACATCAAGGCACCCGACTGTTTCATCATCGAGCAGCGTCTGCGCGAGTTGATGGACATTCCGGTTTTCCACGACGACCAGCACGGCACGGCGATCATC
Organism: Hyphomicrobiales bacterium; assembly: GCA_900468535.1. Taxonomy (GTDB): domain Bacteria; phylum Pseudomonadota; class Alphaproteobacteria; order Rhizobiales; family Rhizobiaceae; genus Rhizobium. Next base: position 228,835 of record UBTY01000012.1, read on the forward strand.
GCGGCCGCCGGCCTGATCAACGCGTTGGAATTGACCGGCCGCGACCTCAAGACGACGAAACTCGTCTGCAATGGCGCGGGTGCCGCTGCCATCGCCTGCGTCGAACTGATCAAGGCCATGGGGTTCGCGCCTGAGAACATCACTCTCTGTGACACTAAGGGCGTGATCTACCAAGGCCGCACCGAAGGCATGAACCAGTGGAAGTCGGCGCATGCGGTTAAGACAAAGGCGCGCACGCTCGAGGAGGCCATGAAGGGCGCGGACGTGGTCTTCGGTCTCTCCCAGAAGGGCGCCTTCTCCGAAAAGATGATCCGTTCAATGGCTGACCGGCCTGTCATCTTCGCGATGGCCAATCCCGATCCTGAGATCACCCCGGAAGAGGTCGCGCGCATCCGTGACGACGCCATCATGGCAACCGGCCGGTCCGACTATCCGAACCAGGTCAACAACGTTCTCGGCTTCCCCTACATCTTCCGCGGCGCCCTGGATGTTCGCGCCACCACAATCAACGACGCGATGAAGATCGCCGCTGTCGAGGCGCTTGCCAATCTCGCCCGCGAGGACGTTCCTGACGACGTCGTTGCCGCTTACCAGGGCAACCGTCCGCGCTTCGGCGCGCAATACATCATTCCGGTGCCGTTCGATCCGCGCCTGATCTCGGCGATTCCGGTCGCCGTGGCACAGGCGGCGATTGACAGTGGCGTTGCCCGCAAACCGATCGCCGACATGGCTGCCTACGCCCGCGAGCTGTCTGCCCGGCGCGATCCGATCGCTTCGACCCTCGCGAGCCTCTACGAGCGCGTGCGCCGCCGCCCGAAGCGCCTCGTCTTTACCGAGGCTGAAGAAGAACAGGTCATGCGTGCGGCGATGTCCTACGCCAACCAGCAGCTCGGCACGGCGATTCTTCTCGGTCGCGAGGATCTGATCCGTCAGACCGCCGAGCGGGCCGGCATCGATCTGAACCGTCCGGGTCTCGAGATCGTCAACGCACGCATCTCTACCCGCGTCGAAGCCTATATCGACTACCTCTATGCGCGGCTGCAGCGCAAAGGCTACCTGCACCGCGATGCCCAGCGCCTGATCCACAATGACCGCAACCACTTCGCTGCCTGCATGGTGGCGCTCGGCGATGCCGATGGCATGGTGACGGGGATCACCCGCAACTATTCGACCGCGTTGGAGGATGTTCGTCGTTGCATCGACGAGAAGCCCGGTCACCGGGTCATCGGCGTTTCCATCGCGCTCTGCCGCGGCCGTACGGTGTTTGTTGCCGATACTGCGGTTCACGACATGCCGAATGCCGAGGAACTGGCCGATATCGCCGTCGAAGCCGCCGGCTTCGCGCGCCGCATGGGCTATCAGCCGCGTGTCGCCATGCTTGCCTACTCGACCTTCGGTCATCCCTCGGGCGAACGCTCCGAGCGTGTGCGCGAGGCTGTGAAGATCCTCGACAAGCGCCGCCTCGACTTCGAGTACGACGGCGAAATGGCGGCTGATGTGGCGCTGAACCGCAAGGTGATGGAGCAGTACCCGTTCTGCCGCCTGTCGGGACCGGCCAACGTGCTGGTCATGCCGGCTTTCCACTCGGCTTCTATCTCGACCAAGATGCTGCAGGAACTCGGCGGCTCCACCGTCATCGGCCCCATCCTCGTTGGTGTCGACAAGGCGGTCCAGATCACCTCGATGGGCGCGAAGGATTCCGACATCGTGAACATGGCCGCCATCGCGGCCTACACGGCTGGATCGTGAAATAGAAAAGGAGCGGGAGGCTGCCTCCCGCTCCTTTTTCGATACGTCAGTGAGAAATCAGCTCGCGAACCGTCCGGCGTCGGCGCCGTAGTAGTTGAGGTAGCGATCGGAAATGCTCGAGATGGGCAGGACGATCAGAACGTCTGTCGTATTGAAAGCCTTGTCGACGACAGCGGCTGAGCCGACCATGGCGCCGAGGCGGAGATAACCCTTGATCAGTGGCGGCAGCGCCATCAGCGCCCGCTTCGGGTTGACTGCTTCCGCAGGCATCAGGTCCATGTCTCGCGCAAGATGCGGGAGCGCGGTGACAGCCCATTCGTCCTTGGCCGCAACATTGTGGTGCAGGAAGGAAAGCGCCAGCGCATGGCTTTCCGGATGAACGCCCGGGAAAGACGCGCAGCCGAACATGGCGCTCATGCCGTGCTTCAGGGCGTAGGCCCAGTTACCCTGCCAGAGCAGCTCGACAATCCGCTTGGTGCGGTAGTCGGGCAGAACGCAGGAGCGACCGAGTTCCATGAAGCGCTTATCCGGGTGGCGGGCAAGCAGCTCGTCAATCGCAAATTCCGAAGCCGAGTAAAAGCCGCCGTTCGCCATGGCAACCTCCTGGCGCAGCAGGCGATAGGTACCGACGATCTGATCCTCGCTGTCGCCCTCGATCGAGCGGTCGAGCACCAGAAGGTGGTCGCAGAAAGCGTCATAGGCATCGAAATCGCGCTTGCGGCGCATGGCTTCTGCCGGCAGTTGGGCCTGCATCTCTTCGACGAAGACGCGGTAGCGGACCGCCTGCGCGGCATCGATCTCGCTCGGAGTCCGAGCGAGACGCGTTTCGAGATTTCCGATGCGTCCGAAAACGTCGCTTTCCTTTGGCGCGGGTGCCCGGGAAGCGTGCGAGGCTTCGGCGACTGCGTCACGGTTGATGATGTCTACTGACATGGCGACTCTTTCATTGCCGGCTTTTGACACGCCATAAAACACTTATATGCGACAGGAAAGTGACATTTTAAACCCCCTGCCACGCAGCAAATGCAAGGGTTGTTGACGACTATTTCGCCTCCGCTCGTCGTGCGGAAAGGGCAGCTACGGCTTGGACTTCCGTCAGAAGTCTTATCGGATCGACGGGCTTCAACATGACGCGGTTTGCGCCATTCAGCAAGACTTGGCGGCGTGAATCGTCGCGTTTGTCGGCAGTCAGAACGATAATCGGCACGGATGGCAGATCGAGACGGCGCTCGTGCCCGCGTAGCCGGCCAATCATTTCGATGCCGTCACCGCCCGGCATGGAAAGATCGCTGATGATGATGTCGGGGCGAGCCCCTTCTGCGAGTGCACCATCGAGCAGCGCTTCGAAATGCGTGACGTGCTGGACGCTGTGACCGGCCTTGTCGAGCATGGCGCGAATCAGCATCGCGTTGATGGGGTCGTCTTCGGCGAGCAGGATCTTCAGGCCGCCGTGATCGCCGGTGTCGGGAACGACGGCGCTAAAGCCCGGCTGGTTGTCGTTGAGCGCGTCGCGCTTTTCCATGCCGCGCATGCGCCCGCGCAAGACGTCGATCAGCGACTGTTCGCGCAGCGGACGGATAAGCCAGGCGTCGAAGAGGTCGAGCGAATGGGCGTTGCGCTCCTCCGGGTTGACGAGCAGGATCTTTCTGAGGCCAAGACCCGCGATATCCGCGCGATCCGCAAGGTGCGCGGCAAACTCGCCGGACATGCGATGATCGACGATGATGTCAGTGGGCCTGCTGCCGAGGCCCGCCATTTCGAGCAGGGTCCGACGGGCCGTGCTGCCGTCCTCCGCGAAATGGCAGATGCCGCCGAGCGTGGTGATGGTTTCCGAAATCGCCATTCTCGCCGCACCGGCCGGGGCAAGCAGCAGAACAATGTTGCCGGCAAGCATCGCGTCGCGCCCCTGCTGCTTGTCGTCCTCAGGCGCGACGGTGAAGCGGATGCTGAATTCGCTGCCGAGACCCTTTTCGCTGGAAACACTGAGCGTGCCACCAAATTCACGCATGATGCGCGAGGAGATCGCAAGGCCAAGACCCGTGCCTGCGCTCCTGTCTGCCATCGTGCCGCCCTGTTCGAACTCGCCGAAGATCCGCGCTTGCTCCTCGTCAGTCATTCCGGGGCCTGTATCGGTCACGGTGATCAGCAATTCGTCGTCCTGCTTGGAGGCACGGATGAAGACGCCGCCAGCCTGCGTGAATTTCACGGCGTTGCCGATGACGTTGAAGAGTACCTGCCGCAAGCGCGCCGGGTCGAAGTTCATCAGGTCGGGCACGTCGGACGAGACGGTCGCGCCGATCTCGATACCTTTTTCGTGCGCACGATAGGCGAGCATCTCGACGACGCTCTCCAGCAGCTTCCGCAGCGACTCCGCACGCGGGCGAAGCTGGAAGCGGCCGACTTCGATCGTCGAGAAATCCAGGAGGTCCTCGACCAACTGCGTCAGCGCATCGCCGGACTGGCGGATGCCGTTGAGATAGCTCTGTTGTTCCAGGGATTGCCGAGTTTCGCTCAGGAGGTGCGTCATTCCGAGAATACCGGAAAGCGGCGTGCGCAGCTCATGGCTGACGGTTGCCAGCAGGCGCGATTTGGCGGCGCTGTTATATTCGGCTTTCTGCCGGGCATCCTCGCGCGCCTGTGCGGCAAGCCGTTCGTCGGTGACATCACGCGCGATGCTGTGAAGGAGCAGTCGCCCGCCATCCGTGTCGCGGACCACCACGTCGCGCCAGAGGAAAATGCGCTGGCCCTGCGGCGTGGAGATTTCGACGTCGTATCGATGGGGCTCGGTTCCCGGGCGGAAGGCGACGCCTATTTCCTCGCAGGTCTGTCCTTCGGGCGCCGATCGCCCTGTGAGCTGGCGAAAGGTCTCGTTCGCGGCGATGATCCGGCGGTCCATCGTCCGTGTGACGGTAATGTCGCCAAGCGCGTCGTGGATGTTCGCAAAGAGCTGCGCTCCGCCGCCAGTCGGCTGCTTTTGCCGGGTCGAAATGCCGCGCGCGACGCTTCGCCGGGTCGATAGCACGACAGCCGCAAGGATCGATGCAACGATAATCGTGCCGACGCCGATCAGAAAGAGCAGAATGCCGCCGACGTAGGCGAGGGCAAGCAGAACGATGGAAGCCAGCAAGCCTGCGCCGCCGAGCCAATGCGCCAGCAGCTTTCGGCCAGTGGGTGCTGAATTGGAGAAGGTGATGTCGGCCGAGCCAAAGGGCGCAAGCGACCGTTCCGGAGCGTCGCTACGACGTGCCGCATGTGCGCCAAAGGCGTTCGCCAGCTTTTGCTGCAAGTGACCCAGACCGACCATGTGGATCGGATTAGCACGCCGGCCGTTCCAAATAGCTTCAGCAAACAGCTAAAACTTTAGGTATCCGCTTTTTTAGGTTGTATTAGCTCATCAAGAATCACGCATCCCGCGCCGATTGTGATGAAACTGTCGGCCAGGTTGAAGACGGCGAACGACCATGTCTCTGTATGAAACAGGATGTAGTCGATGACGTGCCCATAAAGAAAGCGGTCGATCAGGTTGCCGAGCGCACCGGCAATGATCAGCGCATAGCCGAGATGAGCGAAGGTGCGCTGCTTGCCTGTTCGATGCCAGAGCCAGATGACGAAGGCAACGATGATCAAGCGCATCCCGACGATGAACCAGCCGTCCATCCCTGAAAGCATCGAAAAGGCGACGCCGAGATTGTAGGTCCGGTAGAGCGCCAGCATCGGGATAAGATGCACCGGCTCCTGCAGTGGCAGCGTGTGGTCGACAACGATCTTGACGATCTGGTCGAGCACGACGGCAATGACGATGAAGATCAGGATCGGCAGCGGCCGGGCAAACAGGGTCGGTCGTTCTAGCGTCTGATCAGTCATTTGACCTCGTCGAGTGAGAGGAGATGGCGGCGTGCCTCGAACAGCATGACGGCGCTGGCGACAGCAAGATTGAGCGAGTCGGCGCGGCCCTGCTGCGGAATGCGGGCAAGGGCGTCGGCTTCCTTGGCAAGATGCTCCGGCAGCCCCGATTGCTCGTTGCCCATCAGGATCACGACCGGCTTCTTCTTGTAGTCGATCGTCCGGTAGTCGACGGAGCCGGCCAAGTGCGTGGCAACGACAGAGACGCCGGCGTGCTTCTTCCAGGCAATGAATTCGTCCGCCGTGGCGCGGGCAACGGGAACGGCAAACACCGAGCCCATGGTGGCGCGCACCGTTTCCAGCGAGAAGGGATCCGTTGTCTCGCCGACGAGGATGACGCCGGAGGCGCCGGCAGCATCCGCGGTGCGAATAATCGTGCCGAGATTGCCGGGATCGCGGACGCGGTCGAGGGCGATCCAGGTTTCACCCTGCTTCGGGTGGATTTCGCGCAGCGGCTTCCAGCGGCTTTCGAAAATGCCGACGACCATCTGCGGATTGTCGCGGCGGGTAATCGCGGAAAGCACCTTCTCGCTGACCTCGAGAACCAGTCCGCCTGATGCAACGGTTCTCGCCGCCATCTGCTCGACCAGCGGCTTGCCCTTGGCGGCCTTGGCATAGACAAGCGTGCGGATCGTCCAGCCAAGCTCAATCGCGTCGATGACGAGCTTCAGACCTTCGGCCATGAAGGTGCCGCTCTGCTCGCGCGTCTTCTTGTCGCTGAGCGCCTTGATATCCTTGATGATGGGATTTGCGAGCGAGGTGACCTCTTTCACATGCCCGACCTTGTGCGGGCCGTGGCCCTTGTGTTCATGGCTCATTTCGGCACCCAGCGGGAGAAAAGGGATGTAGAGAGTGCGCGGCCCGGCGCCTTGCCGTCCAGCCCGGCCTCGCGGATGACGAGTTCGCCAGACTCGACGACGCCGCCGGCCCCACGCATCGTCTCGCGCATCAATTCATGGATCGAATAGAAGCTGGCGCGGATCGAATAGGCGGTCAGCACGAGCCCAACCGCCTTCGGCGACAGGATTTCGCGGCAGATATCGAGCATGACAGGCAGATGTTCGAAGAGGTGCCAGACCTCGCCATTCGGTCCGCGGCCGAATTTCGGCGGGTCGGTGAGAATGATATCGTACTTGTTGCCGCGGCGCTCCTCGCGCTGGATGAACTTCATCGCGTCTTCGCAGATCCAGCGGATCGGCGCCTTTTCCAGCCGGCTCAGCGCCTGGTTTTCGCGCGCCCAGCCGATCGCCTTCTTCGAGGCGTCGACATGCGTGACCTCGGCGCCGGCCGCTGCCGCGACGAGCGAGGCGACACCGGTGTAACCAAAGAGGTTCAGCACCTTCAGCGGTCGCCCTGCCGTCTCGACCTGCTGCTTCATCCACGTCCAGTGAACGATCTGCTCCGGAAAGACGCCGACGTGGCGGAAGGAGGTGAAACGACCGAAGAAATCGACGCCGAGCAGGTTCAGCGGCCAGGTCTCGCCAAGCGCTTCCTTGGGAAAGCGCCAGCGCCCGGTCCCTTCCTCATCGGTATCGCCGGTGAAGACGGAATCGACCTTCTCCCAGACCTGTTTCGGCAGGGAAGGCTGCCACAGCGCCTGTCCTTCCGGCCGTACGATCCGGTAGGGACCGTATTGCTCCAGCTTCTCGCCATTGCCGCTGTCGATCAGGTGAAAGTCGCCTGCGCCAAGAGACTCGAGAATGACGGGTACACGTTCGGCCGGACGCTCGCCGGTGCGCTCCATCAGCGGCCGGTCTATGGCCGTTGGTACCGAGGCCGGTTCGCGCACCTTGTCGCGCGCCGGCGCCGGTTTTGCGGCGGGCTTCGCCTGGCGTGGCCCGCGATCGTCGGTGCGGCGTCCGCCGGAGGGGCCGGCGGCGGATTTCTGGCCCGGCCGGCGTTCTTTCTGTCTCAACGTGGTCTTCCGCGTGCTTCAATTCGATAGAACTGGTGCAAATAGCATTCCGTTTCACCTTGGCAAAGCGCTTTCGGGCTGTGATAAATTGAGGCAGGTCGAAATGGGAGGATTTCGGATGGACTTGACCGGCGAAGAACGGATTACAGCGCCCCGGGATGCCGTATGGGCAGCTCTGAACGACCCCGAAATTTTGAAGCAGTGCATTCCGGGCTGTCAGAGCCTCGAAATGAAGTCTCCGACCGAGCTTGCCGCGGTGGTGAAGATCAAGATCGGCCCGGTCTCGGCGACCTTCAACGGCGAGGTGACTCTATCCAATATCAACGCCCCTGAAAGTTACACGATATCAGGCGAGGGCAAGGGTGGCATTGCAGGCTTTGCCAAGGGCGGAGCGGATGTCGTGCTCAAGGAAGACGGCGGCGAGACAATCCTGCAGTACGAGGCGAAAGCTCAGGTCGGTGGCAAGATCGCCCAGCTCGGCGCGCGATTGATTGACTCGACGTCGACGAAGCTGGCACAGCAGTTTTTTTCAGATTTCAACGCCGCGGTCAGCAGCCAGGCAGCGGAGTAGCACGAGCGGATCGTTCGGTCAGGTAGGTCATGCACTGGGTGGTTAGACTTGCCAATGCCTCGGATCGGGAGCATTTGGCCGATCTCTATCTGGCCGTGCGGCGACAGACGTTTTTGTGGGTCGATCCGCTGACGTTCCGACATGGCGATTTCTTTTCGCAAACGCAGGGAGAGATCATCTGGGTGGCCGAGACGCCCGCAGGCGAAGTCGCAGGATTTATCTCACTATGGCCGCCGGACGATTTCATTCACATGCTCTATGTGGCCGGCCCCTGGCAGTCTCGCGGGGCGGGTGGCGCACTTTTGCGCGCGCTTCCCGATTGGCCCCACCAGAAGTACCGGTTGAAATGCCTGGTCGAAAATGCGCGGGCAAAGGCGTTCTATCTGGCGAACGGGTTCGTCGTAACCGGAAACGGCAAGTCAGCGGAAGGAATGTACGAGGAGATGAGTTTCTTTCCTGCCGTAGATTCAATAAGATAGAACGCCCTTAGGACGCTCGGCGCTCTAGCCGGCTACTGCAATTGCGGCTTCTTCAGGTAGTTGTTGCGATCGGCCGACCTGATCCGCAGCCAGGCTTCGCGTCCGTCCCGCAATACCCGCATTGGGATTTCGGCGCCGGCGGACCCGCTGCTCCAGACCTTTCGGTAGAAATCGGCAAGTCCATCCACTTCGCCATCTCTGATTTCGGAGATGATGTCGCCTCTGCGAAGCCCAGCTGCTTCCGCCGGGCTTCCGTCCGCCACGCTCATGACAATGACATCGCCATTGCTTTCGGCCGAGAAGGCGCCGAGCCAGGGACGTGGAGGCTTGTTGACCTGTCCGCGGGTCAGGAGGTCGTCGAGAATCGGCGGCAGGAGATTGATCGGCACGATCATGTTGATATCGGCAACCTCGCCATCCTGGCTCATCTGCAGACGCAGAGAACCGATCCCGAGCAGCTTTCCGTCGGCATCGACCAGGGCCGCGCCTCCCCATGAGGGATGCGCCGGCGTCGTAAAGATTGCCTCGTCCAGCAGGTATTCCCAATAGCCGGCAAATTCCTGCTTTGCGACGATCCGGGCTTCGACGAACTGACCGATGCCGTCAGCCAGGATGACCGGGTCTCCAAGGTTCGCGCCGCTGCCGTCGCCGAATTCGAGCGCCGGTAGGCCAAGATCGCCAAGCGCCTGCAGCAGGCCGAAGCCTGTCTCCTGGTCGTAGGCGAGCGGATGGGCTGCGATCACGCGGCCATCGAGCGTCGTCAGCCACACCTCTTCCGCCTCGGTGATCAGGTAACCGATCGTCAGCACAAGCCCGGACGAACGGATGACGACGCCACTTCCTTCGCGGCGCGTGCCGAGCGTATCCGCCGTATAGGCGTCTTCGGGAATTGAGGAACGAACGGCCACAACGGACCGGAGAATGTCGTCGATATCCATGGTTTCATCCTCGCGAGGCAGAATTTCGCCTGGCAGATGTGTGCTGTCTGTATTGGGTATAGCTATGGAGCTAGGTCCGTCGCTGCAAGTGGCGCCCTGCCCAATTTCCGGGCGGCGCGATCGTTTTGGCGCTGGTTTTCCGGCCAAGACAGGTGTTCTGACGCAGAAGCTCAGCTGTTTACCGCGACGGCAGTTGCCCGGCGATCTCTTCGGCGCGCGACTTGTGGCGGCCGGCTTCCGCCTGCCAACGGACCGCTTCCTTGGCTTCGTTCCTGGCGCGCTTGCGATGCTTGCCCTGGCCGAGCCAGGTGGCGGCGGCGCCGACGAACATGCCGATGATCAACGCAATGAAAAGGAAAACGAACAGCGGTGCGGAAAGCGAGAGCACCTGGTCTTCCGGCCTGAAGGGGTTGAAAGCCAGCGACACGCTCTGCCGGTTGGCGACGCAGAAGATGATCAGAATGATGCCAAGAGGCAGCAAAATCAGAAGGTTGATGATTTTCTTCGTCATTGTGCTGTCTCCGTATGCTGTCATTCACCGCGGCGTGCGATGCTGCATATCAGGATAAGCGGAGCCAGCGGAAGTTCAAGTGCGCGCGATGTCGCTTTGGGTGGAGAAATCCGATCAGTCGTCCTGATCAGCCTGTCCCGGGTTCAGGCGTTCACGCAGTTCCTTGCCGGTCTTGAAGAACGGCACCCACTTCTCTTCGACAAAGACCGTATCGCCTGTGCGCGGGTTGCGGCCGGAGCGCGAAGGACGGTTCTTGACGGAGAACGCGCCGAAGCCGCGCAACTCCACGCGGTTACCTGCCGCGAGCGCATCAGTGATCTCGTCGAGCACCGCGTTGACGATATTTTCGACGTCGCGATGATAGAGATGCGGGTTGCGTGCCGCAACTATCTGCACCAGTTCGGACTTGATCACAGCTGCCCCCTTAAATTATTGATTTCTTATCAATCATGGCCAACCTGCCAAACTGAAAGGAGCCCGTCAAGGAGCAACTTCTGCGGCAGAATTCCGGTGAGGTCCTGGCTGCGGGCAAGATCGCCGTAACCCAAGAGTGTGAGGATTTGCGATGCGGCTCCGGCGAGCAGGAACGGCGTCGTGCTCTTCTTGTCCCAGTCGACTTCGGGCAGGTCTTTGTTGACATTCCGCGTCGCCAGATAGGCGCGTATTTCATTGTCGCCGCCGATCTGGTCGATCAGCTTCACCTTCAGCGCCTGGCGCCCGGTGAAGATCGTGCCATCAGCGAGCTTCAGCACGTCCTCACGCGGAAGCTTGCGTCGGTCGGCCACCAGATCGACGAACCAGCCATAGCTGTCGACGATCATCGAATTGATCATCGCTTTCGCCTCTTCGCTGGCGGGGTGAAATGGCGAAGGTTCGGCCTTGAGTGGCGAAGACTTGATCTCTTCCATGGAGACACCGAGCTTGTCGAGCAGCGGTTTCACCTGCGGATACTGGAATATCACGCCGATCGAGCCCGTTATCGAGCTATCGCCAGCGATGATCATGTCGCCGGCCGTGGCAATCATGTAGCCGGCCGAGGCTGCGAGCGTCCTGACGTCCGAAACGACCGGCTTCTTGGCAGCGATCGCGCGGATCGCCTTGAAGATCCGTTCGCCGCCATAGGTCGTTCCGCCGGGTGACGAAATCGAGACGATGACCGCCTTGACCGCATCGCTCTTCTCGATCTTGTCAAGCCGATCGAGCAGTTCGCTGTCGTCGGTGATAAGTCCGGAGATCGTCACATGAGCGATGTGCGGGCGTTCCATGCCGACGTCTTTGGCAAAGAATCGATATGCGATGAAGCCGAGCGCCAAGAGCAGCAGGACCGCGATCACGCGCCAGAAGCCAACCTTGCGCCGCAGCCGCCGGCGGTCTGCGATCATCGAACTGTCCATTCATTCCTCCGGGTCGGCAAGCCTCAGGCAACCCCGTCAATCTAGAGTTCACCAGGCGCGCGGAAATGCTTTTATGGCGGATTTCATGCTTTTCTTGCTTGTTGCAGAAAAAAATCCATATTGGCAAGCCAGTGTAATAATGCGAAACGAACTGTGATCTGCAGAAGCGCTCCCTATATAAGCCTGCCGATCACTGCAACGGACCCGACTTATGCTCAATACCCTGAACAACGGCGGACAGGCTGCCTATGCGAAGCCCGCGAGGAGCGCCTATGGCGACGCGCGGTTTCATTCGGCCCGGGTTCGTCGGCTGAAGGTGCTGCTGCCTGTCGCCGCGGTAATCGTGTCGCTCGCCTTCATCGGCGTTTCCATCATCCGCACCTATCTGCCTGAGAACATCAAGATCGAGGGTGCCAAGATCAAGGATGGCAAGGTCGTCATGGAAAAGCCGGCGATATCAGGCCGCAATTCCGATGGCATCAACTATTCCATGCTGGCCGAACGCGCGCTGCAGGATATCAAGAATCCCAACCTGATCACGCTTGAAACCATCAAGGCCGCCGTTCCCATTCGCGATGATCTCATCGCTCGAGTCGAAGCAACGACGGCCGATTACGACCGCGCGACTGACAACCTGAACGTCAAGTCGCCGTTCACCATTCTCTTGAGCAATGGCCTTTCCGCGAAGTTCCAGACCGCTCAGGTCGATATCAAAGGTGGCAAGCTTACGACCAATGATGCTGTCGAGATCCACAAAGACGGCGCATCAGTTGTTGCGCGCTCGCTCAAGATGACAGATAAGGGGCGGACGATCACATTCGAGGGGAATGTTCGAATGAATGTTGATCCGTCCGCTATTCACAAACAGGGCACTTAACCAGCCGGGTTCCTAATGGCAAACTATTGTCGCATTTCCACCCGCAAGTCGGGCGCAGTATTCTTTAACGGTGCGCTGGCACTGATGCTTTTGGCGGGCGGTGCGCTGGCTCAGGCGACGACCAGCCAGATGAACGGTCTGAAGCTCAACCGGGATGAACCGATCCAGATCGAAAGCGACAAGCTGGAAATCCACGATCAGGAACACACGGCCGACTTCACCGGCAACGTCAAGGTTGTCCAGGGTGGGACCACCCTGCAGGCCGGTCATATGACGGTGTATTACAAGGCGAAGGGCGGCGACGCTGCGAACGCAAACGCGAATGGCGCCACGAAGACGGCGGCCGCCGACGACAAGCAGGCGTCGACCTCGATCGCGTCGGGCAATGCCGACATCGACCACATCATCGTCACCGACAAGGTGTTCCTGAGCTCCGGAACGCAGACCGCGACGGCCGACAACGGATCGTTCGACATGGCGCAGCAGCTTTTCATCCTGAAGGGTGACAAGGTCGTGCTGTCGGATGGGCCGAACGTCTTTACCGGCTGCCAGTTGACGGTGCACATGGCGACGGGACAGGCGCAATTGGACAGCTGCGGGGGGCGCGTCCAGATTCAGCTTGATCCGAAATCACAGAAGAAGAACTGACCCCGGCCTTACCACGTGAAATTATTCTCGCTATCGACCAAGTTCGGCAAGACTGGTCCGCAGCCTGCGGCTGATGCCGCAACCGCGGACAAGAGCCGTTATCAGGGCACGCTGATCGCGCGCGGTCTGACCAAGACCTACAGCACGCGACGCGTCGTCAATGGTGTCTCGCTCGTGGTTCGTCGCGGCGAGGCTGTCGGGTTGCTCGGACCGAACGGTGCCGGCAAGACGACGTGCTTCTACATGATCACCGGCCTCGTTCCGGTTGATGAGGGCACCATCGAGATCGACGGCAATGATGTGACGACGATGCCGATGTATCGTCGCTCGCGCCTTGGCGTCGGCTACCTGCCGCAGGAAGCCTCGATCTTCCGTGGCCTGACGGTGGAAGAGAACATTCGCGCCGTCCTCGAAGTGCACATCAAAGACAAGGCGGCTCGGGAAAAGAAGCTCGACGAACTCCTGGACGAATTTCATATCCGCAAGCTTCGCAAGAGCGCGGCTGTGTCGTTGTCGGGCGGCGAGCGCCGTCGTCTCGAAATTGCGCGCGCCCTGGCGACCGATCCGACGTTCATGCTTCTCGACGAGCCTTTCGCCGGCGTCGATCCGATTTCGGTTGCCGATATTCAGAACCTGGTGCACCACCTCACCGCGCGCGGCATCGGCGTTTTGATCACCGATCACAACGTTCGCGAGACGCTGGGTCTCATCGACCGCGCCTACATCATCCATGCGGGCGAAGTATTGACGCATGGTCGGGCCAACGACATCGTCAATAATCCTGAGGTTCGCCGGCTTTATCTGGGCGATAACTTCAGCCTCTAGGAATGACCTAGCGTGACGGAAATTTACTTTGCCGTCACACTACCGCTTGACCAAATAAGATAAAAAAGCAATTTTTGGGCCAACTTGGATTTCGTGGCCCGCTCCCAATTTTTTGGGCACGATTTCCCGGAGGAAATGAACGGGAGTTTCGCGTCCGCTATGGCACTTTCGGCCAACCTTTTCCTGCGCCAAAGCCAGTCTCTGGTCATGACGCCGCAGCTGATGCAGTCGATCCAGCTGCTGCAGATGACGCATTTCGAGCTGAACCAGTTCATCGCGCAGGAGGTCGAGAAGAACCCATTGCTCGAGTTTCCGTCAAATGACGCGGAAACGGGCAGCGATCGGATCGAAGACGATGCCTTCGGCCGCGGTGCCGAAGAGCCCGGTGGCGATGAAGACTATGATCGCCGGGCAGAAGTTCTTTCAGATGACTGGTCGGATCGGGCCGACGGTGCTGGCGCCAGCCGCATGAGCGATGAGCTCGACGCGAATTACAGTAACGTCTTCCAGGACGATGCAGCTCCCCAGCGCGCCGATGCGCCGGAACTGATCAGCCAGTGGAAGTCGATGCCGGGCGGAGGCGATGGCGCCGAATCCTATGACCTCGATGATTTCGTCGCCGGCCAGGTCTCCCTGCGAGATCATCTCGGACAACAGCTGCCGTTCGTCTTACCTGACATGACCGACCGCCTGATTGCCCAGCATCTCGTCGATCAACTCGATGAGGCCGGCTATCTCCAGGGCGACCTGCAGGAAGCGACCGAGCGCCTTGGATGTGATGCCGCGGACATGGAACGGGTGCTTGCGGCACTTCAGACGCTCGATCCACCTGGCGTCTTCGCCCGCAATCTCGCGGAGTGTCTTGCGATACAGCTGCGCCAGAAGGATCGCTACGATCCGGCGATGCAGGCTTTTGTCGGTAATCTCGAGCTGCTGGCGCGGCGCGACTTTGCGACTTTGAAGCGGCTCTGCGGCGTCGACGAGGAAGATCTCCTCGACATGCTGACCGAGATCCGCCAGCTCAACCCGAAGCCCGGCAGCGGCTTCGAGGCGGGCGTATCCGAGGCGATCATGCCCGACGTCGTCGTCCGGGCGGATTCGACGGGCGGCTGGCTGGTGGAGCTCAATCCGGACACGCTGCCCCGGGTTCTCGTCAATCAGTCCTATTTCGCCAACGTCACGAAAAACGGCGAGGACCATGCCTTCCTCTCTGAATGCCTTCAGAGCGCCAACTGGCTGACGCGCAGTCTGGATCAGCGGGCGAAGACGATCATGAAGGTGGCAAGCGAGATCGTCCGGCAGCAGGACGCCTTCCTGCTTCATGGCGTCGATCATCTCCGTCCGCTCAATCTGAAAACGGTCGCGGACGCGATCAAGATGCATGAGTCCACCGTCAGCCGGGTAACGTCGAACAAATACATGATGACGCCGCGCGGGCTCTTCGAGCTCAAATACTTCTTCACGGTTTCCATTGGTGCCGTGGAGGGCGGGGACAGCCATTCCGCCGAGGCGGTCCGCCACAAGATCCGGATGCTGATCATGCAGGAAAGCCCGGATGCAGTCCTCTCTGACGACGATATCGTGGATATCCTGAAGAAGAGCGGCATCGAGCTTGCTCGCCGTACGGTAGCGAAGTATCGTGAAGCCATGAATATTGCTTCATCCGTCCAGCGTCGGCGGGAGAAGCGGGCCTTGGCAAAGGTCGCCGGTTTCTGAGGGTCCGGCACTGCGTTTTGTGCGCGTATTCCTGCGTAAATTGAGCTCTTGTTGACTTTTTGGTAACTTCTGGATAGAAGCCGCCGCGATCGACGCTGTTGGCAGTGTCGGAGGTTATCCCCATCATCCTCAGGGCGCGTGCAGCCGAGAACTTCGGCCGATCTTGCTCGGGATCGCGTGAAGTGCTTGGATGAGGATGAGCCTTGGCGTAAACTGGTACTCGCAAACCACCATAAGAAGGGAAACTCCATGAGTGTGCGTGTAGCCGGTAAACATATGGAAATTGGTGACTCCTTCCGTCAGCGGATCGAGGACCAAATAGATGTAGCCGTCACGAAATACTTCGACGGAGGTTATTCTGGCCAGGTAATCGTCGAGAAATCGAACGTCCGCTTTTCCGCAGATTGCAAGCTTCACCTCGATAGCGGTGTCGTTCTGCATGCCGCAGGCGAAGCAATGGATCCGCAGCCAGCGTTTGACGCTGCTTTCTCAAGGATCGAGAAGCGGCTTCGCCGGTACAAGAGGAAACTCAAGGATCATCATGCGGGCAACCATTTGAATGGTTTTGCAGAGGTTGCCTACACCGTGATGGACGCCGTGCCGGACCACGAGGACGAGGTTCCCGACGACTTTGCGCCAGCCATCGTGGCGGAAAGCACGAAGCAACTGAAGACCATGTCCGTTGCGACCGCCGTGATGGCGCTCGATATGACGGATGAGCCGCTGCTGCTGTTCCGCAGCCCCGGCAAGGAACAGATAAACATCGTTTACCGTCGGCACGACGGCAACATTGGCTGGATAGACGCAGCCAACATCAAAGGCTGAGATTGAGGCGAGGGGCGGCAGATAGCCTGCCGCTCCCCCGGTTCTCGGCGCAAAAGGAAGAAGAAATGGCATTGGCAGATCTGCTGCAACAAAATGCGATCATTCCCGCACTGAAAGTAAATTCCAAGAAGCAGCTTCTCCAGGAATTGGCGGCCAAGGCATCCAAGGTGACCGGGCTTTCCGAGCGCGAGATTTTCGACGTTGTCCTGCAGCGTGAGCGGCTTGGCTCGACCGGAGTGGGCAATGGCATCGCGATCCCTCACGGCAAACTGGCAAGCATACACTCCATCGTCGGGATTTTTGCACGCCTCGATCAGCCGGTCGATTTCGAAGCACTGGATGACCAGCCAGTTGATCTCGTGTTCCTGCTTTTGGCGCCGGAAGGCGCCGGCGCGGATCATCTGAAGGCGCTGTCGCGCATCGCGCGCGTGCTGCGCGATCATGATCTTGTCGCCAAGCTGCGCGCTACCGATTCCGCATCGGCGATCTATGCCTTCCTGAATGAAGAGCAGGCCTCGAACGCCGCCTGATTGCAGGTAGATACAAAAGAAAAGAGGCGCCTGAGCGATCAGGCGCCTCTTTCTTTATCGGCTAGCGACTGGGATCAGAACTCTTCCCAGTTGTCCTGAGCGAGGGCCGCGTTCCCATGCGTCTGAGCGACGGCCGCGCGGCGGGGTGCCGGAGCCGCTGCCTGCTGGTAGCGCGGTGCGGTGACGGACGGAGCACGCATCTGCTGTGCCGCCGAGCGTAGCGCTGCCCCATTGCCGGAGCCGGCGACGCGGAAGCGCATGACCAGTTGTTTCAGCGTTTGAGCTTCGTCGTTCAGCGTCACGCTGGCTGCGGTGGTCTCTTCGACCATCGCCGCGTTCTGCTGCGTCACCTGGTCCATCTGGTTCATGGCCTGGTTGATTTCCTTGAGGCCGATCGCCTGTTCGCTGGCGGAGGCGGAAATCTGACGGATCAGGCTGTTGATGCCCATGACCTGCTCGGAGATCTTGTGCAGCGTATCGCCTGCGCGACCGACGAGATCCACACCTTCCTTCACTTGCGATGCAGATGTGTTGATCAGCGTCTTGATCTCCTTGGCGGCATTCGCGGAGCGTTGCGCAAGTTCACGAACTTCCTGTGCGACAACCGCAAAGCCCTTGCCCGCTTCACCTGCACGCGCAGCCTCGACGCCCGCGTTGAGAGCGAGAAGGTTGGTCTGGAACGCGATATCGTCGATAACGCCGATGATGCGCGAGACCTCGGTTGAGGACTGCTCGATGCCGTGCATGGACGAGATGGCCTTTCGAACCACTTCACCGGACTTTTCAGCATCCTCGCAGGCATGATTAACGTTGTCGGCCGCTGTCCGTGCGTTCTCGGCACTGGAGTTGACCTGTGCAGTCAGCTCGTTCAGCGCTGCTGCGGTCTCTTCGAGGCTGGCAGCCTGCTGCTCGGTGCGCTTGGCGAGATCGGAGGCGCTGCCGCTGATTTCGCTGGTGCCGGATCCGATGTTCACGACGCTCATGTTCATCGTGTTGATCGTTTCCTCGAGGCTTGCGAGAGCCGCGTTGAAGTCCTGCTTCAGCTTTCCGTACTCGCCGGGGAAGTCTTCGCTGATGCGGTGGCTGAGATTGCCCTGCGACAGTTCGGACAAGCCCGCACCGACGATCGAAACGATGTGGCGCTGCAGGTTCACCGATTGCTGACGCTCGGATTCCGAGCGACCGCGTTCGGCTTCCGCCTCTTCGCGCTGGTTGTTGGCTTCGACCTCGAGACGCTGCGTATTGGCAAGCGCGAAACGGAAGCCTTCCAGGGCCTTGGCGACTGAGCCGATCTCGTCGGCGCGGTCCTGACCCTTCACCGGCTGCTCGTAGCGGCCGTCGCTGAGCGCGCGCACGCTGGAGACAAGGCCGCCAAGCGGCAGCTGAACCAGGGAGCGGACCGCGAGGTAGAGAGCAACCATGACGGCGGCGAGAACGAGGATGCCCGCCACGACCATCATGAAGGTCTGGTCCTGAACCGGGGCGTTGATGGCGCTGTGCGGCACATCGACGAGGATCACCCAGCTGGCGTTCACGTCAGGCAGTGCGAACGGATAGACGACGCGATCGAAGGGTTCAAAGCCATCGAACGTAAGATCCTTGACGACGGCAGGCTGCAGCGAGCTCAGCGCGCTCTTGATCGAAGCGAGGCCTTCGCCGTCGTAGTCCTTCATGGAAAGGTCGGCCTTCGGTGCGACGATCCACTTGCCCGTCTGGGACAGCAGGGTGACGCGGCCGGTGCCGAACGGGTGCAGTGTCGAGAGCTTGTCGCGCAGCGACTTCAGCGAAATGTCGACGCCGCTGACACCGACCAGCTTCCCGCCGGACATGACAGGATAGGCGATCGAGGTCATCGCGGTGTTCTCGCCGGTTGTCGTCTCGGCGTAAGGCGGCGAAAGCGCGCCCTTCTTGCTCTGCGCAGCGAGGGAGTACCATTCGGCCTTGTAGTCGGAATCGAAGGTCGAGAAGGTGAAGCCACCGTCCTTCTTCTTCGTCCAGTAGGGGTTGAAGGTGCCGTCCTTGGCAGAGCCGAAATCGACCTTGCCGGCCATCGTCGGCGACTGGCCGTCGAAAGCGTTCGGCTCCTCGGCAAACCAGCTGCCGAATGCGAATTGGTTGCGTTCGACGTTGGCCTTCAGCATGTCGACGACCGACTTGCGGTCGAGATACTTGCCTTCGTGGCCCCGGCTGATCGTGCCGGCCATCGAGCGTGCGGCGCCGGCGAGTTCGCCGACGGAAGAGGCGACTTCGTTGGCGATCGACTTCGCCTCGAGGTTTGCCTGATCCATCGTCAGCGTCTGGACGCGGGTACGCGTCTCACCGATCAGGAAGAAGTTGGAAACGAGAAGAACAAGTGCAATCGAAATGCCAGTGATGAGGATAAGCTTAGCCGCAAGCGACTTCATGCGAAAAATGAACATGGTTTCCTCGGGGGAAGGATGCGTCGGCCGGTGCATTTACCGACGCAGAGACGGAAGCCCGCCCCGTCATGGAGCAGCCGTAAGGAATGCCCGATCCTTCGAGGAAGGTCTGGCGATCACCGGAAACATCGCCAGAAACCTATTAAATTTAAATGAAATGCCCCTCAAATTCTGAGGTGGCAAATAGTCCGCGCAGCAAGATGTCGCCGTAGCGATACCGCTATAGTTCCTTTGCGACGTCGGCGCTGAGCGGGATTGAGGGTTGCGCGCCCTGTTTCAGGCATGCGAGCGAACCGGCAACGGCCGCACGTCGCAGAGCGGTCTCGAAATCCAGGCCTTCGTCTAGGCTGGCGGCGAAGTAGCCGCAAAAGGTGTCGCCCGCGCCCACAGTGTCCACCGGCTCGATCTTCAGCCCCTTGGCCTTGAACAGATGACCGTCGCGGATGGCGATCACGCCGTCGGCGCCGAGCGTGACGATCAGCGTCTGCCCGGTCTCACTGTTCAGCCGTGTCAACGCCGCCTCGCGTTCGCCGGCGTTCATGCCGTCCTGTCCGGCCAGCCGTTCGAATTCCGTCTCGTTGGCGATGACGATATCGGCAAGGCGCCCGAGGCGCGGCGCGTCGGGGATCAGCGGTGCGAGATTGAGGATGGTCGTGATGCCCTTCGATTTCGCGAGGGCGAGTGCCTGCTCGACGGCTGGAACAGGGACTTCTAGCTGAAGCATGAGAATATCGCCCTTTTGCATCGCATCGACTGCCGCGTCCGCGTCCTTCGCCGTGACCGTGCCGTTGGCACCCGGTACGACCGCAATCATGTTCTCGCCATCGCCGCCGACAAGGATAAGGGCGGTTCCTGTCGGCTGCTCCACATGCTTTACGCCGTCAAGCGTCGCTCCGGCGTCCTTCAGGAGTTCCAACGCGGGCTCGGCAAAGTTATCGCGACCAACAGCGCCGGCCATCAGCACAACGCGGCCCGCTCGACGCGCTGCCAGTGCTTGGTTGGCGCCCTTGCCGCCTGCCGCAGTGGAAAAGCCATTGCCGGCGACGGTCTCGCCCGGCTTCGGCAGCCTGTCGGTGGTGGCGATGAGGTCCATGTTGATGGAGCCGAAAACTGTGATCATGAAATGTGCCCGTCCCGTATCTATTCCGGCGCGACACTGCCCGAAGGGCTCACTCCTCGTCAACCACTCTCAGCTTCAGCAAGCCTGTCCGGCTGTCGACCGATTTCTGCGGCGTCTCGTTTTCCCGTGGCCGCGACGGTGGTGCATCGCCTTCGAATTCCAGCGCTTCGATCTTTGCTCCGCGCTTGTTCAGCTTGTCGGCAGAGGTCAGGATCATGTCGACATCCTTCTGCGCCATGGAGAAATGGCTCTGCAGCTTCCGGACACGATCATCAAGGCGGCCGAGGTCGTCCATCAGGCTCGCGACTTCGCCCTGAATGACGTGCGCCTGGGCGCGCATGCGCTGATCCTTCAGGACCGCCTGAATGACCTGGATCGACAGCATCAGCAGGGACGGGGAGACGATGACGACCCGCGCCCGATGCGCTTTCTGCACGATCGGCTCGAAATTCTCGTGTATCTCGGCAAAGATCGACTCCGACGGCACGAACATGAATGCCGTGTCCTGGGTTTCGCCCTGGATCAGATACTTCTCCGAGATGTCCCGGATATGCGTCTCCATATCGCGGCGAAACTGCTGCGATGCGACTTTCGCACCATCAGGTCCTCCCGCGTCGCGAATGGCATTCCAAGCCTCCAGCGGAAACTTCGCGTCGATAACCAGTGGCGGCGCGCCGTTAGGCATGCGGATCGTGCAGTCCGGCCGCGAACCGTTGGAGAGTGTGTGCTGGAAGGTGTAAGCGCCCATCGGAAGGCCGTCGGCAACGATCGTTTCCATGCGCGATTGCCCGAAGGCGCCACGCGTCTGCTTGTTGGAAAGGATCGCCTGCAGACCAACGACGTCCTTGGCAAGCGTCTGGATGTTGCTTTGAGCGGCATCGATGACGGCCAAGCGCTCCTGCAATCTTTGAAGGTTCTCGTGCGTGGACTTCGTCTGCTCGGAAATGGTCGTGCTGACGCGCTGCGACATGCCGTCGAGGCGCTGGTTGATCACCTGGTTGAGTTCCGCCTGCCGCGAGCCGAAGACCTCGGCCATCGTCGACATGCGCCCATGCATTTCCGCCTGAATTTTCAGAAGCTCTGCCATCCGGGCATCGGCTTCCGTCGCCCGCATGGCAGCGTCTTCCTCCTGTTCTCGCCGCAACTGACCGCTGCGCACGAGCAGCACGATCATCAAGACAATGAGTGCTGCGATCGCTCCGCCCCCCAAAGCGAGGATGGCCGGATTGAGCTGAGAAAAGGCGAAGGAAAGTGAGTCGGCGTTTGCGTTCATGAGCGCACCATAGCAAACGCGTCCATATAAGCTAGATCAAAACGTGAACAACCCACAAGCGATGCCGTCGGCCGGGTGGCGCATATTTGAGCCACTAGCAGACAAATAGGATCTCGATTTAACCATTGCTCAACTATATTCGGCAAATGCTCGGCTTCAATTTTTCCTTCGGCATCAATCACAAAGCAGAGACATCATGACCACTCAGCCGTCCGACAATGCGCTCAAGCAACGCCTTGACTTCATCGAGCTGGACGATGATGCGCGGATGGCACTGCGCGAAATGCGTCCTGCCATTTCGGAGCTGCTTGGTGCCGCTCTCGACAAATTCTACGGCAAGCTCGGCAAGACGGCTGCGGTTGCGAAGTTCTTCTCCGACAAGAACCACATGAACCACGCCAAGGAACGTCAGGAAGCCCACTGGGCCAATTTGGCGGGCGGCAACTTCGATGAATCCTACGTGAAGGGCGTCACCGCTGTCGGTCGGACGCACGCGCGCATCGGCCTTGAGCCGCGCTGGTATATTGGTGGTTACGCGCTGCTGATGAGCGACCTCATCAAGGGCCTCATGGACAAGCAGTGGCCGTCACGCTTTGCACGCCAGCAGGGCAAGGTGCTCGCCGAAAAGCTTGCGGCTGTCGTAAAGGCAGCCATGCTGGACATGGATTACTCAATCTCCGTCTATCTCGATACGCTCGACGAAAAGCGCAAGCAGCTTGAGGAGGAGCGCGCGAAGGCCGAGGCCGATCAGGCGCTGGCGCTCAGCCACCTTCGTCACGGATTGGAGGCGCTTTCTAACGGCGACCTCGAGGCAACCCTGCCGTCCGATCTGCCTGGCAGCTTCAAGGAGATGGCGGACGACTACAATCGCGCCGTAGCTGCCTTGCGCACGTCCTTTGCATCGGTACGCGCAACCTCCGGCGAAATTCTTCAGGGCACCGACGTCATCGCCAAGGGCTCTGATGACCTGGCGTTGCGCACCGCGCAACAGGCCGCCGGCGTCGAGGAAAGCTCGGCTGCCCTGCAGCAGCTCTCGGTCAGCGTCGGCCAGACGGCCGCCAATGCCGAGAAGGCTTCGGCAGCCGTGCGTGAAACACAGCAGAAGGCGAAAAACTCCGGCGAGCTCGTCACCAGCGCCGTATCGGCGATGGCCGAGATCGAGAAGTCCTCGACCGAGATTTCAAAGATCATCGGCGTCATCGATGAAATCGCCTTCCAGACCAACCTGCTGGCCTTGAATGCCGGCGTCGAGGCGGCCCGCGCAGGTGATGCGGGCAAGGGGTTTGCCGTCGTCGCGCAGGAAGTTCGCCAACTCGCGCAGCGGACCGCCGACGCAGCAAAGGAAATCAAGAACCTGATTTCGCAGAGCTCGTCCCAGGTCAATGAAGGCGTCGATATCGTCAGCAGCACCGGCGAAGCGCTGAGCGACATGATCAACCGCATCGACATCATCAACCGCTTCGTGGCCGATATCGCGGCCGCGGCGCGCGATCAGGCAACCGGCGTCAATGAAGTCAGCGTCGCCATTCGCAATATGGATACGATCACCCAGCAGAACTCCGGCATGGTGGAGCGCACATCCGAGGAGACGCGCCGCCTGCGCAGCGAGGTCGACAGCCTTGTGGGCCTGCTGCAGCGCTTCCGCACCGGCGCCCCGGAGCGGGCCATGCCGGTGGCTTCCCGCCGCGCCGCGTAACGTAAAGCCAATGAAATTCCCGACGGCCGCGCAAAAAAGCGCGGCCGTCGGCTTTCGGATAATTCCATCGGGCGGAAAGATGCGTTATGGGAACGGCCATGACCATCAAGCCACTTATCATTCTTCCCGATCCGCTGCTGCGCCAGGTTTCCAAGCCTATCGAACGTGTCGACAGCGATCTTCAGCGTCTCGCCGACGATATGCTCGAGACGATGTACGATGCACCCGGCATCGGCCTGGCCGCCATTCAGATCGGCGTTCCGCGCCGCATGCTGGTAATTGATGTCTCGCGTGAGGGCGAGGAGAAGCAACCGCTCGTCTTCATCAATCCCGAAGTCGTCAAATCGTCCGATGAGCGTTCCGTCTACGAGGAAGGCTGCCTTTCGATCCCCGACTACTACGCGGAAGTCGAACGTCCGGCGACAATCGGCGTCAAGTATCTCGACCGTGATGGAAAAGAACAGCTGATCGATGCCGACGGATTGCTGGCGACTTGCCTGCAGCACGAGATCGACCACTTGAACGGTGTACTGTTCATCGATCATATTTCTCGGCTGAAGCGCGAGATGGTGATCAAGAAGTTCGCCAAGGCTGCGAAAGCCAAAGCGATCTGAGCCGTTATCGTAGCGCCGGTGACTTGCGGTCATCGGGCGCTATGATTGCTACGACCAGCGTCGCAGCGTGCGTCTCACAAAAGGCATTGGCAGCAGATCTCCAGCTCGCACAACCGTTGAAAGACGCTGGATCCTGAGGACAGGCGGGAAAGAATGTCTCTACGTATCGTTTTCATGGGGACGCCGGAGTTTTCGGTCGCGACATTGCGCAGCCTGGTCGATGCCGGCCATACAATCGCGGCCGTCTATACGCAGCCGCCGCGACCCGGCGGGCGGCGCGGCCTGGACCTGCAGAAGTCGCCGGTGCATCAGGCGGCGGAACTGCTCGGCATTCCTGTCTTCACTCCGGTCAACTTCAAGGAACAGGCGGAGCGCGAGCACTTCATCGCGCTGCAGGCCGACGTTGCCGTCGTGGTCGCATACGGGTTGCTGTTGCCTGAGGCCATCCTGAACGGCACGCGCTACGGCTGCTACAACGGCCACGCATCGTTGCTGCCGCGTTGGCGGGGTGCTGCGCCGATCCAGCGCGCGATCATGGCAGGCGACGAAAAGACCGGCATGATGGTGATGAAGATGGACAAGGGCCTCGATACCGGCCCGGTCGCTCTCACCAGCGAAGTCGAAATCGGGCCGAACATGACCGGCGGCGAGTTGCACGACAGGTTGATGCACGCGGGCGCAAAGGCAATGGCCGCAGCAATGGTGAAGCTTGAGATGGGCGATCTGCCGCTGACGCCGCAGGCGACCGATGGCGTGCTCTACGCCGCCAAGCTCGACAAGGGCGAGACGCGGATCGACTTTTCGAAGAATGCGGCCGATGTTCACAATCACATTCGCGGTCTGGCGCCGTTTCCGGGTGCCTGGTTCGAAGTCGAGATCGGCGGCAAGCCGGAGCGCGTCAAGGTGCTCGGCTCCGAACTGGCGGAAGGCTCCGGGCCGGCAGGCGAACTGATCAGCAACGATCTCGTCGTTGCCTGCGCTTCCGGTGCTGTCAGGCTGACGAAACTGCAGAAGGCCGGTGGCAAGGCGCTTGCCGCTGCCGACTTCCTCCGCGGCACGGCACTTGCAGCCGGCACGAGGCTCGCCTGATGCATCGCTACCGAATGATCGTCGAGTATGACGGTGCACCCTATGTCGGTTGGCAACGCCAGGACAACGGTCCCTCCGTCCAGGGCGCGATCGAGAAGGCAATCTTCTCCGCGAGTGGTGAAACGGTCTCGATCCGCGGCGCCGGTCGCACCGATTCCGGCGTTCACGCCATGGGGCAGGTGATCCATGCCGACCTCGCCCGGGAATGGGCGCCGTTCAAGCTGCAGAACGCCCTCAATGCTCATCTGAAGCTCGCCGGCGAACGCGTCGCGATCCTTGAGGTGCTTGCCGCGAATGAATTTTTCGACGCGCGCTTCTCTGCTGAACGTCGCCACTATCTCTATCGTATCATCACACGGCGCGCGCCGCTCGCGATCGAGGCCGGCAAGGCGTGGTGGGTTCCGAAGGCGCTCGATCACGAGGCCATGCACGCCGCAGCCCAGACGCTTGTCGGCAAGCATGATTTCTCGACCTTCCGCTCGGCGCATTGCCAGGCGAACAGTCCGATACGAACGCTTGACCGACTCGACGTCACGCGAAGCGGCGAACTCATCGAAATTCGTGCAACGGCCCAGAGTTTCCTGCACAATCAGATCCGGTCCTTTGCCGGAACGCTGAAGCTTGCGGGTGAAGGAAAGTGGACGCCTGAGGATGTTCGCGCCGCGCTGGATGCCCGCGACCGCAAGGCCTGCGGCCCGGTCGCACCGCCTGATGGTCTTTATTTCATGCAGGTGGATTATCCGGCGATCATCATGGACCGGCGAAAGCCCATGGAGGCAGGCAATGACGACGACGATCTATCATAACCCGGCGTGCGGCACGTCCCGCAATACACTGGCGATGATCCGTCAGTCGGGCGAAGAGCCTGAGGTCATCGAATATCTGAAGACGCCGCCGAGCCGCGAAACGCTGGTGGAGTTAGTGGCTGCCATGGGCGGATCGGTTCGGGCGCTGCTGCGCGAGAAGGGGACACCCTACGCCGAACTCGGACTCGACGATCCCGAACTCAGCGACGAGCAGTTGCTTGATGCGATGCTGGCGCACCCGATCCTCATCAACAGACCGATCGTCGTGACGGAGAAGGGCGTACGCTTGTGCCGCCCCTCTGAAACCGTGCTGGAAATTCTACCCAATGCGTCCATCGGCACCTTCACCAAGGAAGACGGCGAAGTGGTTTCCCCCAAATAGGGATCAGACGGGATAGACGCCCAGAAAGCGCTGGAGATATTCCGAAAGAAGCAGCGTCGGCACCAGAAGCACCAGCGTCATCGCGCCGACAAGCAGGCCGTTGCCATAGAAGATCATGCGCAGGATGCGAGCGATAGCGAAGATCTGCGCGAGCATGAAGGCGAGCAGCAGCAGCGATACCAGGCCGATAAGGCCGGGTGCGAAAAACACCACGGCCAGCAGCAGGCCGTTGATGTAGGAGAGCGGTACGCCGAGCCAGTTGACGCTGACGACCACAGGCGCGAAACGCTCGCCCTTGTGAAAAGCAAGCAGCAGAAGCCCGGCCAGCACCAGTGGCACGAACCAGTTCGCGACCTCGACAAGCCCGAGACGGAAGTAGAAGATCATCCCGACGTCGGTATGAGGCGGCATCGTCTGCAAGAATGCCTGGCGCCACCAGAGCCACGAAATACCCATTGGTGGCAGGCACCAGAAGATCGCCCAGAACGAGCGATTGACGCCACGCTCGGACATATCGAGAAAGCGAAAGCCGCGCGGGTCCATCTGGATCAGCAGCCACAGCCCCGCCAGATAGTACTGAACCTCTCTAAAGCCCGGCATTCGCGAACCAGCGCTCGATGAAGGTCTCGTAGATCGCGGTCAGCTGCTCGAGATCGGCAACAGCGACCCGTTCGTCGACCATGTGCATCGTCTGGCCGACAAGGCCGAACTCCACAACCGGGCAATAATCCTTGATGAAGCGGGCATCGGACGTGCCGCCCGTCGTCGAAAGCTTCGGCGACTGGCCGGTGACGCTCTCGACGGCGGAGGACAGCGAGGCGATCAGCGCATTGTTGCGCGTCAGGAACACGTGGCTGGGGCGCTCGGCCCAGACGATGTCGTACTTCAGCGGCGCGCGACCGGGGCGCAGCACACCGTCTGCGGCGGCCGCATCAAGACGGCGCACGATCTCCTGCTGCAGGCTATCGGCCGTCCAGCTGTCGTTGAAGCGGATGTTGAAGCTCGCTGTCGCCTTGGCGGGAACAACGTTCGTCGCCGGGTTGCCGACGTCGACAGTCGTGACCTCGAGGTTCGACGGCTGGAAGTTTTCGGTACCGGCGTCGAACGGCGGATGCATAAGCGCCTGCGTCAGCTGCAGGATGCCGCGCACGGCGTTGTCGGCGAGATGCGGATAGGCGGCATGGCCCTGGACGCCGTGGACGGTGATCTTGCCGGAAAGGGAACCGCGGCGGCCGATCTTGATCATATCGCCGAGCCTGTCGGGGTTCGTCGGCTCGCCGACGAGGCAGGCATCCCAGCGCTCGCCCTGTTCGGCAGCCCATTGCAGCAGCTTGATCGTGCCGTTGATCGCCGGACCTTCTTCGTCGCCAGTAATCAGGAAGGAGATCGAGCCCTTCGGAGCGCCGTGCTTCTCGATATTGCGGGCGACGGCGGCCACGAAGCAGGCGATCCCGCCCTTCATGTCGACGGCACCGCGGCCGAACAGCTCGCCATCAGCGATCTCGGCTGCAAAGGGAGGGTGCGTCCACGCGCCTTCGTCGCCAACCGGGACCACGTCGGTATGGCCCGCAAACATCAGGTGCGGACCGTCACTGCCGAGACGGGCGTAGAGATTTTCGATATCGGGCGTGCCCGCTTCCGTCGCCTTGACCTTGTCCACCTTGAAACCAAGCGGAGCAAGCATGGCGTCGAGCGCCGAGAGCGCGCCGCCTTCGGCAGGGGTTACGGACGGGCAGCGGATAAGGGTCTGCAGATTTGCAACGGGATCGATAGCGGTCATGGTCGTGGAATTATCCAGCGGGAATGGCAAAGAAATGGCAAGGCGATGCAGGTCACCGAACCGAAGGGATGCCGTTTTCTACCGGATCGATCCCCGGCTGTCATCACCGCCGCGCCCGCCATGAGGCGCGGCGCGGCGGAGAAGGAATTAATCACGCAGCAGTTCGTTGATGCCGGTCTTCGAGCGGGTCTTCTCGTCGACCGTCTTGACGATCACGGCGCAATAGAGATGCGGCGCGGCAAGGCCGTTCGGCATGGTGGCATTGCCCGACGGCATCGAGCCGGCGACGACGACCGAGTAAGGCGGTACTTCGCCGTAGAAGACTTCGCCGGTGGCGCGGTTGACGATCTTGGTCGACTTACCGATGTAGACGCCCATGCCGAGGACGGAGCCCTCGCGGATGATGCAGCCTTCGACGACTTCCGAGCGGGCGCCGATGAAGCAGTTGTCTTCGATGATCGTCGGGCCGGCCTGCATCGGCTCAAGCACGCCGCCGATGCCGACGCCGCCGGAGAGGTGCACATGCTTGCCGATCTGCGCGCAGGAGCCGACGGTGGCCCAGGTGTCGACCATCGTGCCCTCGTCGACGAAGGCGCCGAGGTTGACGAAGGACGGCATCAGCACGACATTCTTGGCGATGTAAGCTGAGCGGCGCACGACGCAGTTCGGAACGGCGCGGAAGCCGGCGGAGCGGTACTCGCTCTCACCCCAGTTCTCGAACTTGGACGGCACCTTGTCCCACCAAGTCGAGTTGCCCGAGCCGCCCTTGACGACTTCCATGTCGTTCAGGCGGAAGGACAGGAGAACGGCCTTCTTCAGCCACTGATTGACCTTCCATGCGCCGTCGCTGCCGCGCTCGGCAACGCGCGCCTTGCCACCGTCGAGAAGTTCGAGCGCTGCTTCAACGGCATCGCGAACTTCGCCCTTAGTGGAGATGTTCACGTTGTCGCGGTTGTCGAAGGCGGCTTCGATGGTCTTTTCGAGGGAAGAAAGGTCGGTGGCGCTCATGGGAATTCCTTAAACTTCGATCTTTATCGTGGAGACCGAAGCCTCCGGGAATTGTGATAGGCGGGGTGCGATCTGCTCTATCGCATGCACGGGTAAAATGGAATGATTTTTCGGGACAGGATCACTCTCCCGATCAACGGCATGAAACGACATACCGGCAAAGGCTGCCGGCGGTACTGAAAGGCATTTCGACATGGCAAAGGGAAGAAACGGCAGGCTGAGGCGCAAGGATGGCGTCTGGGATCCGTTGAAGACGAGCGAGACCGACCGGCAGCGCGCCGAGGCGGTTCCGAAGACGCCGCAGACACTGTCACCGGCCTATCGCCTTGCCTATGCCGACGAGGATTTCCTCTGCCGCGAAGAGCTGCGCCCGATCCGGCTGCAGCTTGAATTGATGAAACCGGAAATGCTGCTGACGGAACGCGGCATCAAATCAACAGTCGTGATGTTCGGCGGCGCCCGTATTCCGGCACCCGGCCAGAGTGCCTGGGCTGCGCGAAACGAGACGCAGCGCGCCAATCTGGAAGCCGCATCGGTCTATTACGACGAGGCGCGCAAGTTCGCCCGGCTGTGCTCGAAATACTCGGCCGGTTTCGACTTCCATGAGTATGTCGTCGTCACCGGCGGCGGGCCAGGCGTCATGGAAGCCGGTAACCGTGGTGCTGCCGACGAGGGAGCGCCGTCGATCGGTCTCAACATCGTTCTGCCGCACGAGCAGGCGCCGAACGTCTATGTGACGCCGGAGCTCAGCTTCAATTTCCACTACTTCGCCATCCGCAAGATGCACTTCATGGTGCGCGCCAAGGCGATTGCCGTGTTTCCCGGTGGCTTCGGCACGCTCGACGAGTTTTTCGAGTGCCTGACGCTGATCCAGACAGGCCGCATGGAGAAGATGCCGCTCATTCTTTTCGGAGAGAAGTTCTGGCGCAGCATCATCAATTTCGAGGCGCTGGCCGAATTCGGCACCATCGCGCCCGATGACGTCAATCTCATCAGCTTCGTCGATAAGGCCGATGCAGCCTGGAAGATCATCCAGGACTTCTACGAGCATCACGAATAAAAAAAGTGCCCGCCGCGCTGGTCGCGGCGGGCTTCACTATCGGTAAGTGATTTCTTACGGGAACGGGCGATCGGGCATGTCGGCGATCGAAATGACGCCGTCCTTGTTGCGATCCATCCACGTAAAGAACTTCTCGAAGGCGGCTTCGGCTTCCTGCTTGGAAATCTGGCCGTTTTCGTCGGTATCGATGCGCTGCATCATCATCATTTCGCGCATCATGCCACCGCCGCGCATTCCGTGGCGGCCGGGGCCACCATCAGGTCCACCTTGAGGCGGGGCGGGCTGGGCAGTGTCGGCATCGGCTGGCGGCGGAGCGGGTGCTCCATCATCCGACGTCATGTCATCGTCGGGTGCCTTGGCCTTGGCCATCTGCGCTTCACGATACTTGCGGATTTCGCCGGGGGTCAGCGACCCGTCGTTGTTGGTGTCGATCGCGGCAAAGATTGCTTCCATGCCGGTCTTAGCTTCGTCCTTGGTAATCTGGCCGTCCTTGTTCGTGTCGAACTGCTGCAGCATCCGAACGAACACGACTTCACGGATCATCGGCATGGACGGTCCGCCGCCCATCATTCTCATGTGACGCGGCTTCGGCGGATGCTTGTGCTTGTCGCCGGCCGCGGCAAAACTGCTGCCGGCTGCAGCGCCGACAATCAAGACGGAAGAAAGTGCAGCCAGTATCAGCTTGTTCCGAGACATCTGAGTTCCTTTCAGTATGCAATCTCGTTGGGATCACAGACGAAAAGGTAGAGCCGATATCTCGTTTTGCCCAATTAAAGATCGGTAAGCTGGGTGAACTTTCTGTAACTTAGCCGATAATCTTTCCAAGGAAATCAGCAAGATCGTCGGTGACGTAATCGACATGGTCGTCTTCACCGCTGGTCTTTTCCCACCACTCGACAACCGTCTCTTCAAGATTGTTCGGCACGAGCAGAACCGTCTGCATGCCGAGCGCCTTCGGAACCTTGAGATTGCGTGGCAGATCCTCGAACATCGCGGCCTTACCCGTCTCCACGCGCTTCAAGGCAGCGAACTTGTCATAGGTCGCCTGAGCCGGCTTCGGCACGAAGTCGGCGGCAACGATATCGAAAATGTCATCGAAGTGGTCGAGAATGCCGAGCGCACCAGCCGTCATTTCCGCATGCTTGACGCTGCCGTTGGTGAAGATGAACTTGCGGCCGGGAAGGGCCTTGATCGCAGCGCCAAGCTCCGGCTGTGCCGTCAGGCTCGAATAGTCGATCGCATGGGCCTTCTCGAGAAAGTCGTTGGGGTCGATGCCGTGGTGGATCATCAGCCCCTGCAGCGTCGTCCCATGATCGAGGTAATACTGCTTCTGCAGCTTGCGCGCTTCGTCGCGTTCCATCTGCAACAGCGTCGCCACATAGGCCGTCATGTTCTTGTCGATCTGCGCGAACAGGTTGACGTGGTGCGGGTAGAGCGTGTTGTCGAGATCGAAAACCCACTCGGTCACGTGCGAGAAATCTGTCTTGGATGGGGTGCGATCAATCTTTGTCATGGCCGCGTTATGCCACGGCTTGCTGCGCAAGGAAATCGGCAAGAAAAAATAGACGCCCGATTTGCGGCGGACGCAGCCGGGAAGGGATGGTAGAACGCCACATGCTCTTCGATCTGCCCAATGACGACGCGCTCTATGATGCGCTGATTGCCCGCAGCCCGGCCTACGAGGGCCTCGCCTATGTCTGCGTCAAGACAACCGGCATCTTCTGCCGGCTGACCTGCCCGGCCCGTAAGCCGAAGCGGGAAAACACGCTGTTCTACGATTCCATCTCCACCTGCATGCAGTCAGGATTTCGCCCCTGCCAACGCTGTCGGCCATTGGAAGAGGCGGGCAGGGAGCCGATCGTCGACCAGCTCCTGACCGCGCTCGACCGCGATCCGGCAGCCCGATGGACGGAAGATGACCTGATCGCGAACGGTTACGATCCCTCGACCGTGCGGCGGGCTTTCAAGCGATCCCTCGGCATGACCTTTCTCGATATTGCTCGGTATCGCCGTCTCGGCGAGGCGGCAAAACAGTTGGCGAATGGCGCGCGTGTCATCGATGCGCAGATCGAGGCTGGCTACGACTCTGGCAGCGGCTTCCGCGCCGCATTTCAGCGGCTGATCGGCAACGCGCCTGTCATGTCCCAGAACCGCGATCTCCTGTTTGCCGACTGGTTCGAAACGCCGCTTGGGCCGATGGTTGGCGTGGCCGACCAGACGCATCTGCATCTCCTCGAATTCCACGACCGCAAGGCGCTGCCTGCCGAACTGGAGAAGCTGCAGCGCAAGACGCGTTCCTCCGTGGCAGCCGGCCGCACGCCGGCGATCGATCAGATCGACGCCGAGCTGCAGGCCTATTTCGAGGGCAGGTCGGCAACCTTCAACACGCCGCTCGCGCTTGGCTTCGGCACGCCGTTCGAACGCGAGGTCTGGTCGAAGCTGGTGGACATACCGGTTGGTGAGACGCGAGCCTATGGTGATATTGCGCGCGGCATGAACAACCCGCAGATGGTGCGCGCCGTCGGCCGGGCCAACGGCGCAAACCAGATGGCAATCGTCATTCCCTGCCACCGGCTGATCGGCGCCGACGGGTCGCTGACCGGCTACGGTGGCGGCCTCTGGCGCAAGCAATGGCTTCTGCGACACGAAAATGAGATGAAAACCAGAACCTTGTCTATGGAGGAGATCCGATGAATCAGGCTGAAAAGGCAAAGGCATTCGGCGCGCTGCACCAGAAGGGCAATCCCGTCATCCTTTACAACATATGGGACGCCGGAACCGCAAAAGCCGTGAGCGAAGCAGGTGCCAAGGCTCTGGCGACGGGAAGCTGGTCGGTCGCCGCAGCGCAGGGCTATGGCGATGGCGAGAAGATCCCGATGGAGGCGTTGGTCGCCACGACCCGCCAGATCACCGCGGTCAACGACCTGCCGCTTTCCGTCGATTTCGAAGGCGCCTATTCGATCGATCCGGCGGGCAGTGCCGCCAATGTCGAAAAGCTGATCGACGCCGGCGCTATCGGCATCAATTTCGAGGATCAGGTGGTCGGCGGCGAAGGCCTGCATCCGGTCGAGAAACAGGCCGCCCGCATCCGCGCCATCCGCGAGATGGCGGACCGTCGCGGCTTAGCATTCTTCATCAACGCACGCACCGATCTGTTCCTGCGCGAAGGCGATCTCTCAAAGCATGCGGGACTTGTCGATGAGGCAATCGAGCGTGGCAAGGCTTATGCCGCTGCCGGCGCCAATGGCTTCTTCGTGCCTTGGCTCATCGATGAAGCGCTGATCGAGAAGGTTTGCGCCGCTTCGCCGCTGCCGGTCAACATCATGATGCGTCCGGGCGCGCCTGATGTGAAGACGCTGGCGAAGCTCGGCGTTTCCCGCGTCAGCTACGGGCCGGGGCCATATCGGGCGATGATGGAGAAACTCAAGGAGGCAGCCGCGGCGGTCTATGCCGCCGCGGGCTAAAGCAGTTCCAGCAGAGGCTCAGGGAACGATCAGCGTTCCCGCGCCATGCTCCGTGAAGATCTCGAGCAGGACCGAATGGGCGGTCTTGCCGTTCAGGATGACGACACCTTGGACGCCGGCCTTGATCGCATCGATGCAGGTCTCGACCTTCGGGATCATGCCGCCGGAAATCGTGCCGTCGGCGATCAGTGCGTGCGCCTGCGCGACGGAGAGTTCCTTGATCAGGTTGCCCTGCTTGTCGAGAACGCCGGGAACGTCCGTCAGGAAGAGCAGGCGGGTGGCGTTCAGCGCACCGGCGATCGCACCGGCAAAGGTGTCGGCATTGATGTTGTAGGTCGCGCCGTCGCGGCCGGGAGCAACCGGAGCGATGACCGGGATCATCTCGGAGCGGGCAAGCAGATCGAGCAGCGTGCGGTCGACTTCGACCACTTCGCCGACGAAGCCGAGATCGAGAACGCGCTCGATGTTGGAATCCGGATCCTTGATCTTCTTCTGTGCCTTTTCGGCGAAGACCATGTTGCCGTCCTTGCCGCAAAGGCCGATCGCCCATTCGCCCGTCTGGTTGATGAGCGCGACGATCTCCTTGTTGATGGAGCCGGCGAGCACCATTTCGACGATCTCGACCGTCTTCGCGTCGGTGACGCGCAAGCCGCCTTCGAACTTCGATTCGATGCCCATCTTCGTCAGCATCGCGCCGATCTGCGGTCCGCCGCCGTGAACGACGATCGGATTGACGCCGGATTGCTTGAGAAGCGCGATATCGCTCGCGAAGGCCTTGCCTAGCTCGGGGTTGCCCATCGCGTGGCCGCCGTATTTCACGACGATCGTCTTGTTTTCATAACGCTGCATGAAAGGCAGAGCCTGCGCGAGCAGACGTGCCTGGATTTCGCTTTCGGACTGGTTCATGGGATACCCCGCAGAATTGATGGCGGCCTTTTATCTCAAGTTTTTGACAGATGGAATAATCCAGACCGTATAAGTTCACCGTATCTGCTGACATTCGAGCGGCTGTCGGGCAAGTCCGGCATCCCTGCCGAACAGACAGGCGGAGATGAGGCGCGGCATGACCGGCGAGGATATCGCAGAACTGATAGGCCGCGTTGCACTCGGTGACAGGCAGGCCTTTGTCGCGCTCTATCGCCGCACCAGTCCGAAACTCTTTTCGATCTGCCTTCGTATCTTGAAGGACAGGTTGGAAGCCGAGGAAGTGCTGCAGGAGGTCTACATCAAGATCTGGCAGCGCGCGTCGCGGTTTGCCGCTGCCGCGGGGCCGCCGTCGCCATGGTTGGCCGCGATCGCCAGGAATCAGTCGATCGATACGCTGCGCAGCCGCAAGCCCGTGGCGGATGAATTGGACAGCGCCTACGACCTTGCGGACGACGAACCCAGTGCCGAACAGCAGACAATAATAAGGGATGAGGGAAGGCGGATTGACACCTGCATGGAAGAGTTGGAAGCTGACAGGGCGACAGCGGTACGGGAGGCCTATGTCGAAGGATCGAGCTACCAGGAGTTGGCCGATCGGTTCGGCGTGCCTTTGAATACGATGCGCACATGGCTGCGACGCAGCCTGTTGAAGCTGAGAGAGTGCATGGAACGATGACATCGTCGGATCAAAGCAAGGGAGGCCGCTCTCGCGACGAAGTGCTCGCAGGCGAGTATGTGCTTGGAGTTCTCTCTTTCAAGGATAGGCAGGTCGTCGAAGAGCGTATGCGCCGCGATCGCCAGTTTGCAGCAATCGTCAGCCGCTGGGAGGCAAACCTTTCAACGTTCAACGATGACTATGACGTCGTCGATCCAAACCCGGAAACGTTCAAGCAAATCGAGGCTCGCCTTTTCGGCATTTCCGAAAAGCCCGCGACGGCCAATGGCAATGATCTCTGGAACTCTGTCGTTTTCTGGCGCTCGCTGACGGCGGCCTCCGTGGTGGTTGCAGCCGCCTCGCTGGTTCTGGCCTTTGCTGCAGTCTACCCGTCGAAGTCGACCGCGCCGCTGGTCGCCGAACTGACGGCCCCGGGTAGCCAGATGGACCTGCTTGCATCGTACGAAGCCGACAATGGCCGGCTGAGGATCATTCCTGTTGCGGCGGGCAAGCCGGAGCAGAAATCGCTGGAACTGTGGCTTGTGCCCGCAGAGGGTGCGCCGAAATCTCTCGGTATCTTCGCACCAGGGCAGGATGGGGAGCTGGTTATCCCCGCCGACATGCGAGCGAACATCGTCGCGGGCACGACGCTTGCCGTCAGTCTCGAACCGTTTGGCGGCTCGCCGTCGGGCGCCCCCACCGGTCCCGTGGTCGCAAGCGGCCCGGCGCACAGGCCGTAAATTTCTTCTGAAACTTTTTTGGCAGATCTCTCGTAGATCCTCACGTCCGCAAACGCTGGCATTCGGCCTGCGGGGTGTTGCGGACGCTAGAGGAGAACAATCATGCTCAAGTCCGCATTGCGCGCCGTCACGCTTGCCGCCGCCGTTTCCGCGTTTGCCTTGGCTGCGCAGGCCAAGAACCCGATGGTTGGTGGCGCCGCCATGTATCCGACGAAGAACATCGTCCAGAATGCGATGAAGTCGAAAGATCACACGACGCTGGTAGCGGCCGTCAAGGCAGCCGGGCTTGTGTCGACGCTCGAGGGCAAGGGGCCGTTCACCGTCTTTGCTCCAACCAACGAAGCCTTTGCCGCACTGCCGGCGGGCACGGTCGAAACACTGCTGAAGCCTGAGAACAAGGCAAAGTTGACGAAGATCCTGACCTGCCATGTCGTCGCGGCGGATGCGATGTCGAAGACCGTCGCCAAGATGATCAAGGACGACGGCGGCGAGCACGACATCAAGACTGTCGGCGGCTGCGTGCTCAAGGCAAAGGAAAGCATGGGCAAGATCACGCTCACCGATGAAAACGGTGGCACTGCTGATGTGACCATCGCCGACGTCAAGCAGTCGAACGGCGTCATTCACGTCATCGACAAGGTTCTGCTGCCGAAGATGTAGGTTGGTTCAGGCAGCTTCTGGAAGCGCCCCGCTTTTCGGGGCGCTTCTTTTATTGCCAGTTGGCGATGCCGACGGTCTGTGCGATCGCTGCACGCAGATCATCCAGCCCTTCGCTCTTTTCCGACGAGGTTGCGATGATTTCGGGATAGGCGGCGGGGCGCTTCTTGATCTTTTCCGCGGTCTCCGCAAGCAGCTTCACCACAGCCGGTGGCTTGATCTTGTCGGTCTTTGTCAGAACGATCTGATAGGAGACGGCTGCCTTGTCGAGGAGGTCGAGAACCTCGTCGTCGTTCTTCTTCACCCCATGTCGGCTGTCGATCAGCACGTAGACGCGCTTCAGCGTCGCGCGGCCGCGCAGATAGTCGAACACCAGCTTCGTCCAGGCATCGACCTGGTCTTTCGGAGCCTGTGCATAGCCGTAGCCCGGCATGTCGACGAGCGCCATCGGCGGCAGATCGCCACCTTCGCCGGAGTAGCCCTCCGGAACGAAATAGTTAAGCTCCTGCGTACGGCCCGGCGTGTTGGACGTTCGCGCCAGCCCCTTGTGGCCGACGAGGGCGTTGATCAGCGATGACTTGCCGACATTCGAGCGGCCGGCAAACGCCACTTCTGGCGGCCCTTCCGGGGGCAGGAATTTCAACGACGGCACGCCACGGATGAAGATCCACGGGCGCCCGAATAGCGGCTTGTCGTTCTTGTTGTCGGTCATTCGGCCTTTTCCGGAGCGTCGAGGTATTGTGAGCCTATGGCATTCAGGTTTCGCGCCATTTTGTCAACCGCCGGGCGGTCAAGCGACGGGGCACTCCCTGACCCTGAAAATGAAAAGCCCCGCCGAAGCGGGGCCTTTGTCATTTCTCTGTGGGCGCCGGCTTTCGCTTGAAGAGGCCCTTCAGATTGCTGAAGAGTTCGATCTTCACGCCATGGCGCTTCATGATGACCGACTGCTGGATGACCGAGAGCGTGTTGTTCCAGGCCCAGTAGATAACGAGACCGGCCGGGAAGCTTGCCAGCATGAAGGTGAAGACCAGCGGCATCCAGTTGAAGATCATCGCCTGTGTCGGATCCGGCGGGGTCGGGTTCATGCGCATCTGCAGGAACATCGTGACACCCATGATCAGCGGCCAGATGCCGAGATGCAGGAAGGTCGGAGCCGCGAACGGCAGCAGCCCGAAGAGGTTGATGAACGAGGTCGGATCGGGCGCCGAAAGGTCCTGGATCCAGCCGAAGAACGGCGCATGGCGCATCTCGATGGTGATGTAGATCACCTTGTAGAGCGAGAAGAAGATCGGGATCTGCAACGCGATCGGCCAGCAACCGGCGATCGGATTGATCTTCTCTTCCTTGTAGAGCGCCATGGTCGCCTGTTGCAGGCCCATGCGGTCGTCGCCGAACTTTGCCTTCAGCTCTTCCATCTTCGGCTGCACGCGCTTCATGTTCGCCATTGAAGCGTACTGCTTGCTGGCGAGCGGGAAGAACAGCGCCTTGACGACGATCGTGGTCATCAGGATGGCGACACCGAAGTTGCCGAAGTAACGGAAGAAGAAGTCCATCAGTTTGAACATCGGCTTCGTGATGAA
This sequence comes from Hyphomicrobiales bacterium, assembly GCA_900468535.1. GTDB lineage: Bacteria > Pseudomonadota > Alphaproteobacteria > Rhizobiales > Rhizobiaceae > Rhizobium. The sequence continues at coordinate 266,987 of UBTY01000012.1, forward strand.
GTAGAACCAGCCCCAGTCGATCAGGCGATCGAAGCGCGGGATCTGGTACGAAGCTTCGTAACCGTCGATGACGGGAACTTCCTTGGCGCCAGCGAAGACGAGGTTCTTGAGCTCGATCGACTGGCCGGGCGCGACGGTAACGGCGTTCTGCTTGTAGTCGGCCTGGAAGCGCGGCTGGCCATCGGTGAAGTGGCTGAAGCGCGCATCATATGGGGTCGTCTGCGGCGGCACGATCGTGGCTGCCCAGTACTTGTCGGTGATCCCGAGCCAGCCGCCGGTCGCCGTCGGCGGCGCAACGTTTTCCTTTTCGACAGCGGCATACTTGCTTTCCAGCAGGCCGTCATCGCCGATCACGCCGATGAAGCCTTCATGCAACACGTATGTCGAGGCAACGGCCGGCTTGTTGTAGCGCGTCACGCGGCCGTAGGAGGAAAGAGCCGCGGGCGCCTCACCGGCATTGGTGATCTTGTCCGTGACGGTGAACATGTAATGGTCATCGACGGAGATCGTGCGGGCAAAGGTGATGCCCTTCTCGTTGGTGTAAGTCAGCGTCACCGGGGTCTTGTCGGTGAGCTTTGCGCCTTCGGGCGCGGTCCACAGCGTCGATGCGCCGGGTAGGGTGCCGGTTGCAGCATCGCCGATATAGCCAAGTTCGGCGAAGTAGCCGTCCTTGGTTTCCGATGGGCTGAACAGCGTGATGATCGGGCTCGAGTCGTCGACGGTCTCGTGATAGCCCTTGAGCTTCAGGTCGTCGAGGCGACCGCCGGCGAGGTTGATCGAGCCGGACAGCGCCGGCGTGTCGATGATGACGCGCGGGTTCTTGGCGAGTGCATCGGCGAGTGTCGCCGTTGCCGCTGCCTGTCCCGTCGGGGCCGAGCCGGCCGGCTGCGCGCTGCCTGCGGCAGGCGTCTGCGTCTGTTCCGTATGCTGCTGCGCCTTCTGGGCGAGCTCGGCCTTGCGCTGCGCTTCGATGCGCGGGTTCATGTAGAAGAACTGCCAGCCGAGAACGATCAGCACAGAGAGAGCGATCGCAATGAAGTAGTTGCGGTTATTTTGCATCATACGTTCCTGGGACGACCCTCTCCGGGCCGTTTGTGTTTCGGCTTGGTCTGGACGCGAGCTTTGAGCTCTGCGGCTAATTCTTTGAAGGATGCTTGGAGCACGTCCCTTCGCGCGACAACCACATAGTCGTGTCCGGGCTGCATTGCAAACCCTGCATGAAGTCGCACCGCCTCTTTCAGGCGCCGCCGCATGCGGTTTCGTTCGACCGCGTTGCCATGTTTTTTGGTGACGGTGAAGCCGACGCGGGCTTCTGCTTCTGGTTCTTTCCGGTCGAGCACTTCAAGCAGGAAGAAACCACCGCGGCGCTTTTCGCCATTGCGGACAGCAAGAAACTGCGGGCGGCTTTTCAGCCGCCCGGCAGTCTTTTTTTCATTACTGGTCGTCAATTCGCCCGCCATCTCTTATCGGGCAATTCCGGCCTTAGGCCGAAAGACGCTTGCGACCGCGTGCGCGGCGAGCAACGATAACCTTACGGCCGCCCTTGGTGGCCATACGTGCACGGAAACCGTGGCGGCGCTTGCGAACAAGCTTGGATGGTTGGTAGGTACGCTTCATTTATTTAAACACCGCGGAGTGCGGCCCTTCTTAAGTTTGCATATTGCAAGGAGCGTTGTTTTTCGAACGGGCGAGGCTACGAGAGCCTTAAATGACCGGACGTGCGGCGGCTTATACGGATGAAGGGCCTGAAAGTCAATTATCGCAGGCAATTTCCGGATTCTGCGCGTTTTTACTAGAACTAGCCGTTTCCGTTAATGTTTATGACAGCGCTTAAAACTTGTGCAGAGGTAATATTTTTCCGATAACGCAACCAGTGCGCGCAGTTTGCGGCTCCTCTGTTTGGTCCGAGAGCAAAAAAGCCGGCTGGGATCACTAACTACAGGTAATTTTTTGTAGTCTTTGGGCCAAGCGACCGAAATCTAACGTTAATTTATTTCCTCCAATTTGAGCTATCGGCCGGAATGCTTTCCCGGCCCGTTGTTAGTCTTTTGGGGGGCGTTCTTTTGAAAATTCGAGGTAAGATCAATCTGCTTGTCTCCGCCATGTGCGGTGTTGCTCTGCTTATCGGAGCAACCGCGCTCTGGGCCGTGCGGCAGTACGAAAACAATCTGACAGCCTATGAAGAGGCCTCGGACCGCGCTTACGCCGGCGAACGCCTGAACCGTTTCGTGACCGCGACGGTCATGGAAGCGCGCGGCATCTATGGTGCAGCGACCACAAAAGACGCCGGCCCCTTTGCCAAGGGTCTCCTGACGAACCTCGACAAGATCGACGAAGTGATCGCATCCTGGACGCCACTGGTTCCCGCGAGCCAGAAGGATTCCTTTGCCAAGCTGGTGGATCGCGCCAAGGAATTCCGCGGCTTCCGTTCGGAAACCGCGCGCCTCGGTACGGAAGTGAGCCCGGCCGCTGCCAACGAGCAGGGCAACAACGACGCCAACCGCGCGAACCGCAAGGCGTTCCAGGCTGAGATCGATGCGGTCGTCGCGACCGACAAGGCCACGCTGGACGCGGTTATCGCCCAGGTCGAAAGCTCTCGCACATCGGTACTGTGGCTCGTGCTCGCCATCACCGGCGTCGGCATCATGGCTGGCATCGGCATGGGCTTCTATATCGGAACCGTCCAGCTCAGCCGTCCGATTAAGAAGGTCACCCAGGCAATCAAGGAAGTTGCCGATGGCAATTTCGATGCAGAAGTTCCCTTTGCCGGGCGCCAGGACGAAATTGGCGAGATGGCAGCCGCCGTCGCCGTCTTCAAGGAGAATGGCCTTGCCGTTCGCCGCATGAATGCGCAGGAAGCCGCAATGCGCGCCAAGAGCGACGATCTGCAGTCCAGCATGTCCGTCGTGGTTGCCTCCGCCGCTGCAGGCGATTTCAGCCGCCGTATCGAGAAGGACTACGGCGACGAAAGCCTCAATCAGTTCGCCAGCAACATCAACCATCTGCTGTCGAGCGTTGACGGCGGCGTCGGTGAAACGCGCCGCGTGATCGCGAGCCTTGCGGAAGGTGACCTGACGCAGACAATGCGTGGTAACTTCCAGGGCGCCTTCGCGGAGCTTCAGCAGAACGTCAACAGCACGTTCGCGACCCTGCAGACGACGATGCGCGAAGTGCGTGAGACCGCGGAAGGCTTCCACGGCAACACCAATGAGCTGCGCGCCGCCAGCGACGACCTTTCGAAGCGTACGGAGCAGCAGGCCGCAGCCCTCGAGGAGACCTCTGCGGCGCTCGACGAGATCACGGCTGTCGTCAACAACTCGACCGAGCGCGCCCAGGAAGCCAGCGTCATGGTTTCGGAAGCAAAGGACGATGCCGGCAAGTCGGGCATTGTTGTCCGCAACGCCGTCGACGCCATGGGCCGTATCGAACAGGCGTCACGCGAAATCAGCCAGATCATCAACGTTATCGACGAGATCGCCTTCCAGACGAACCTGCTTGCGCTCAACGCCGGTGTCGAAGCCGCGCGTGCCGGCGAAGCAGGCAAGGGCTTTGCCGTCGTTGCGCAGGAAGTGCGCGAACTGGCACAGCGCTCGGCAACGGCGGCCAAGGACATCAAGGGCCTGATCACCAAGTCGGGCGATGAAGTCCAGGTTGGCGTGAAGCTGGTTCAGGCAACCGGAGAGGCGCTCTCGCAGATCGAACGTCGCGTCAACGCGATCAACGACCATATCCATTCCATCGCGACCGCCGCGAAGGAACAGTCGACGGGCCTGAAGGAAGTCAACACTGCCGTCAACCAGATGGACCAGGTCACGCAGCAGAACGCCGCGATGGTCGAGGAAACCTCGGCTGCCACGCACAAGCTTTCCGGCGAGGCGGATAATCTCGTCCGATTGATCTCGCGCTTCCGGGTTTCGAACCAGCCTGTTGCAGCCCCTGTGGCCGTCGCGCGGCACGAGCAGCACCGTCCGGTCGCTTCGCCTGCACGGCGCGCGATGAACAACGTCGCGCGCGCCTTTAACGGCAACGCGGCCGTCGCCGAGCAGAACTGGGAAGAATTCTAAGGAATTTTACCTCTATTGAGAATAACAGCGCCGCCTTCGGGCGGCGTTGTCATTTGGGCCATGCCGTCGCTCGCGAAGATTTGAAAAACAGCCGGCATGGTCTATTGTAGAAGCCTAATGTTGACGGCGCGCAGCGCCGATTGGACAGGAAGCAATGCCGGCCGCCGACCAGGGTGAAACACCTTCGAACAACACAGCCGTTGAAGAAGCCGATGCGGGCAGCCGCCCCTCGGGTCTCTTCGGAGGGCTCTCGGGAAAGCTGCTCTGGCTGACGGTCATCTGCATCATGCTGGCCGAGGTCTTGATTTTCTTTCCCTCTGTCGCCTCGATGCGGCTGCGCTGGCTTGACGAGCGGCTGAGTGGTGCGGCCGCCGCCGCGATCGTGATCGATGGACTGCAGCCGGTCGAGCTGCCTCGCTCCCTTCAGAAAGAAACGCTGGAGGCGACGGGCACCAAGGCGATCGTGCTGCGCAAGGACGGCACCTCGCGCTTGCTCGCGACCACCGAGATGCCGGCATCCGTCGATGAGCAGTACGACCTGACGGACGTTCCCCCACTGATCGCCATCCGTGACGCACTCGACACGCTGATTTTCGGCGGCAACCGCATAATCCGTGTTTATGGCCCGGTGCAGGACACGAACACGGGCGTCGAAGTGATCATGAAGGACAAGAACCTGCGCAACGCCATGCTGGCCTATTCGCGCAACGTCTTCCTGCTTTCCATCCTTATATCGCTCTTTACCGCGACGCTCGTGTTCTTCGCCATCAACCGAATCCTGATTCGGCCTATCCGAAAGCTGACGGGCAGTATGCAGACGTTCTCCGTCGATCCCGACAACCCCCGGCATATCTTCGTCGGCGATGGCGGACGCGATGAACTGGCCGTAGCAGGCCGCCACCTCACCGCCATGCAGATGGAGCTACAGAAGACGCTCAAGCAGCAGAAGAACCTCGCGGCACTTGGGCTCGCCGTCTCCAAGATCAATCACGACATGCGCAATATCCTGGCGTCCGCTCAGCTGATGTCGGACCGGCTCGTCGATGTCGATGATCCCATGGTCAAGAGCTTCGCACCGAAGCTTCTGCGAACCATCGACCGCGCAGTCGGCTATACGACCGAGGTTCTTTCTTACGGTCAGGCGACCGAATCGGCTCCGCGCAGGCGCCGCCTGCGGCTGCATGCGCTGATCGAGGACGTCAGGGACATGCTGGCGATCGATTCGCAGGCCGACGTCGAGTTCCTCGATCAGATCGGCGCCGATCTCGAGATTGATGCAGATAGCGAGCAGCTCTTCCGGGTCATTCACAACCTCTGCCGCAATGCCCTGCAGGCTCTGACTGCCGGGACGAGCGGGCCTGAAGTCGTCAAGCGCATCACGGTTTCCGCACAGCGCGTCGGCAGCGTTGTCAGCATTATCGTCGACGATACCGGCCCTGGCATGCCGCAGAAGGCACGTCAGAACCTCTTTGCCGCTTTCCGCGGGTCGGCGCGTTCGGGCGGTACCGGGCTTGGCCTGGCGATTGCCCGCGAGCTTGTTCTTGCCCATGGCGGAACCATAGCGCTGGTCGAAAAACCGTCGGTCGGAACACAGTTCCGCATCGAAATCCCCGATCGCCCTGTTTCGCTGGACGATTACCGCAGCCGCAGCCATGTGGAAAAGTGACAGTTTTTTCACATTGCATGGATGGTTTGACGAAAGTCGCGATTTTTTTTGAAAGCCTATTGCATTCGTCCAGATGACCCTTTAGAGAACCGCTCACGCCAGCGGGACACACCGCTGCAGACGCACCCGTAGCTCAGCTGGATAGAGCACCAGACTACGAATCTGGGGGTCAGGAGTTCGAATCTCTTCGGGTGCGCCATTTCCAATCAATTGATCTTGCATTGATTTGTACCGCCGAGACGGACATAACCTAGGCAGTTGCCTGGTGTTTGCTTGAGGATCCACGCGCAAATCGACCCGGTGGCTGGCCAACATGTCTGCTGAAGGCCGTACTGAATGTGCTGGCCGATCCGTAACCGACACGCTCGGCGACCTCAGCGATTTCGATGCCCTGTTGGCTCAGAAGGTCTTTTGCGAGAGCCATCCGCCATGACAGCAAGTACTCCATCGGCGGCATCCCGACGTTGCGCGCAAAGCGGACGAAGAACGCAGAGCGAGACAGCGCAGCCTCTTTTGCCAGATCGGCCATTGTCCACTGACGCGCGGGATTTGCGTGCATTTGCCTGATGGCTTCCGCCAGCCGAGCATCGCCGAGGCCACGCAGCAGCCCCGCGGGCGCTTCCTGCGTCTGGGTAAGCCGCAATGCCTCAACCAGTAAAATCTCGATGAGCCGAGTAAGCACCAAGGTTCGCCCGGATCGATTCGATGAAGCTTCGTCGATCAAAAGCCGGACCAGTGTCGATAGCCTTTCGACGCCGCGGACATGAACCTGCTCCGGCAGCAGCGACAAGAGCAGGCCGGAATCATCGCAGCCAAAAAGAAAGTAGCCACCCATAATACGAACGCTCGGCGGCCCGTCCTGCCGGCCGTGGCGGATTTCGCCGGCCGCGTTCGCTGCGGCATGGGGATCGATGAATGTCGGAGTCACCTGTTCGAAGCCGGACATTGTGAAACCGGGCGTCGTGGGCAGAAGAACAAAATCGCCGGCATTCAGCACCAATTCCGTCTGTCCGTCGACAGCCAGACGGCAGGAGCCTTCAATCACGATGGCGAAGCTCGGGTGGCCAAAATGGCTATAGCGGACGCCCCACGGCCCCGCGCCGCTGATACCTTTTGTGAATACGGCGTGCGGGCGGAGCAGATTTACGATTTCTGACAGGGGGTCGACCATCTGTGGACTATCGCCAATAATATACGGACTTTCAATTGTAGATAGTCTTGCTGGCGCAAAATAGGATGGATTCATGACTATCCAACAGGGGATTAGGTGATGAAGACCATACTGATTACCGGCTGCTCGTCGGGCTACGGCCTTGAGACGGCCCGCTATTTTCTTTCGAGGCAATGGAAGGTCATTGCGACCATGCGCACCCCGCACGAGGGTATTCTGCCGCCGCAGGAAAACCTTCGCGTGCTGCCCCTGGATGTTACGGATGACGCCAGCATTTCCAGAGCCATCAAAGCCGCCGGGCCGATCGATGTCCTAGTCAACAACGCAGGCATCGGTGTCGTCGGCGCGTTCGAAGCCACGCCCCTGTCTCACATCCGCAGGGTATTCGACACCAATACCTTTGGCGTGATGGCAATGACACAGGCGGTCATACCGCAGATGCGGGAACGCAGATCCGGCGTGATCGTCAATGTAACATCCAGCGCGACCCTTGCCCCTATGCCTTTGGCGGCTGCCTACACCGCCAGCAAGCAGGCCATCGAAGGTTTCACCGGCTCGCTCGCGCACGAACTGGCGCACTTCAATATCACCGCCAAGCTTGTGGAGCCTGGATACGCGCCGACCACGCGATTTGCCCAGAACACCACGGTGCGGGCAGAAGATCTCATTCCGGAGGCTTATGCCGCCTTCGCAGCCCCGATCTTCCAGTCGTTCGCGAATCCGGCTCTGACGACAACTGAAGCCGAGGTGGCCGAAGCCGTGTGGCGGGCAGTCAATGATACAAGCGGCACTCTTCGCTTTCCGGCGGGACAGGATGCTATAGCGCTTTCGCGCGTTGCATAGCCACAGTTCGCGCCACTAGCTTGGCGCAATCTTTCCCATGCATCCTTCCTCTCCGCTGCCCGCGTGGCGGCTGTGTCGTGACGCGTGTCCGGAGGAAATGGATGTTGAGTAAGATGCTTCGGGCTATGGTGCTCGGCGCGGCGCTGGCGACGGTCGCCGGCTGCGTCGATCATGCGAATGCGCCGATCATGGTTCCGGTCGCCGCCCAGACGGATCCGCCGCTCAATCCGCCCGGCATCGCTCATACGATCTGCACGTCGGATGGGAACTTCATGTACAATGAAGCGCGCAAGCAATTCGAGCTTCGCGCGCAGATGACGCACACGCCGATCGACCCGAACAATGAGGAAGCGCAGGCGAGGGCTGCCGCCCGCCGGCAATATGTGACGTGCCTCTCCAGCCAGGGCTACCGCGCCATCTACGACCAGTGAGCCGTGATTGATCACGCGCAATCGCCGGCATTCACGAGTGCTGGAGGTCGCGTGTGATCGAGGAACTTTACAAGCATCGACAGCATTTTTCTTGGGTAAGTCCGGAAGGAGGATTTATCATGAAAATGTTCCGCTTTGCTTGTGTGGCGCTCCCTCTTGGCGCGCTGCTTTCTCTCTCTGGTGTGGTTCCCGCAAACGCGTTGCCAGCCGCTCCGGGCTTGCGTCCGGCGGTCGCGGATGTCCAGCTTGTGCAATACAAGCCGCAGCCGGGCTATTGGCATGGCTATCGCGGCTCGCGAACCGAACTTCCCGGAACGCGCCGTCACTCTGACGGGCTCTGGTATCCGCTGGCAGCCTTCGGCATCGATCCCGGGGCAACCGGATCCATTGGCGCACGAGAGGCAATGCCGAAACAGCGCGAAGGCTACTGCCAGAATACCTTTGGCGGGACCAACGGTGACGGCAGCATGCCTTGCGACAACGGCTTCTAACGGCGTGCAACAGAAAGGCGGCCGATTGGCCGCCTTTCTCTATTCTTCTGCAATCTCTCCAAGAAAGATCTGAAGGAGGTCATTGCGTGGCGGATCGCTAGTGCGGTGATTTGGTCTGTCTGGTGAACTGACAGAGGGCTCTGAAAACCTATGAGTGGCTTGGTGCCTATATTTTCATCAGAAAGTTGCTAAAAATGCAGTCGTAGTTCCACAGGCGAAGCATTATTCGCCCGGAGATCCGCATAGATATGCGCTAAACGCATTGCTGCGTTGCGGTAATCTCCCTATTCCTGATCGAAACAATGGGGTATCTAATCTCTCGAAGGCAGCGCACTCCTCCTCCCAGCGCTCCTTCATCGGACTGACAACACTCCTCCTCCCAGTTGTCAGTCAGGATCAAGAGCCCGGTGCACCTCCTCCCGCACCGGGCTCTTTTCGTTTTCGGACCATTCTCATCGAAATTCACCATCGCACCGCAGGCAACTGCATTTGCATCGATGCCGCATCCGCGCGATCCTTCCTGCCTGTCAGGAGGATTTTCCGGACGTTGAGAATTTCGGATAGGCAAACACTCGTGTTCTGATATATCACGTCTTGACTGACGTCAGTCGAGACACTGGAGATTGGAGTTCGCCGATGAGATGGAAGCGCACCGTTCAGCTTCTGGACGTTCATGCCGAGGGCGAGATCGGCAAGGTCGCCATTGGCGGCGTGCCGAAGATTCCCGGCAATACGGTTGCCGAGCAGCTTCATTGGCTGAACACTGATCCCAAGGGTCAGGAGCTTCGCCGCTTTCTCTGCCTCGAACCGCGTGGCGCGCCGATCGGCTCCGTCAATCTCCTGTTGCCTCCGAAGCATCCGGAGGCAGATGCCGCCTTCATCATTCTTCAGCCGGATCAGGCGCATGCGAGTTCGGGGTCGAATTCGATCTGCGTCACCACCGCTCTCCTCGAAGCCGGCATCGTCGAGATGCAGGAGCCGGAAACCATCGTGACGCTGGAAACGGCGGCTGGCCTTGTGAAGGCGCGGGCGACCTGCCGCGACGGCCGTTGCGAGAAGGTGACGCTGACCATGGTGCCATCCTTCGTGCATGAGCTTGATGTCGCGGTGGAAACGCCGGAGTGGGGCAGGATCACCGTCGACCTCTGCTATGGCGGCATTTTCTACGCTCTTGTCGATGTCGGTCAGGTCGGTCTCACCATCGAGAAGGCCAATGCCGCCGAGCTCGTGCGTGCGGGCATGGTTCTCAAGGATCTCATCAACCGCAGCATTTCGGTCGTGCATCCCGAAATTCCAGCTATCTCGGGCGTTGCCTACGTCATGTTCCGCGATCTGGAAGCAGACGGCACAGTGCGCACCTGCACGACCATGTGGCCCGGCCGCGCCGATCGCTCGCCCTGTGGGACCGGCAACTCAGCCAACCTCGCGACCCTGCATGCAAGGGGCAAGGCAAAGGTCGGCGACGTCTTCAAGTCGCGTTCGATCATCGATTCGGAATTCGAGGTCGGGCTGCTGGCGGAAACGACCGTTGCCGGGCGCCCGGCCATCATCCCGACGATAGCGGGCCGCGGCTTCACCTTCGGGCTGTCCCAGGTCGCGCTTGATCCGTTCGATCCTCATCCGGGCGGCTTTGCCCTGACTGACGTTTGGGGGCCGCAAGCCGGCGATATCTGAGGTCAGTAGGTGAAGGGATCGACCTCGGCCTTGTCAGGTGCGCTGTCGCCTGATTTGGCCGGATAGATCACTCCTTTGCGCAGGATGATGTTGGCGTAAAGCCGAGGCTCGCTGGTCTGGATCAGAGCGTGGGCCTCGCGAACTCGACCGTAGAAATCCTGCCCGACCAGCGGGACCACCTTCTGGTGCGGCTCGTGCCGGGCGCAGCAGTCGATCATCTCTTCGTGCACGGGGTCGAGCCGGTCGCGATCGGCCTTCACCGTGGACCGAAAGATCGCTTCGGGGACGAAATCGTCGATTGGCAGCACACTCAGCACGGCATCGAGCGCGGCCACGATCCCGTGGCCATCAAGGCGGATTAGCCGTCGCGCGTGTTCGACGCCCGGATAGTTGCCGTCGACAATGGCGATCTCGTCGCCGTGGCCCATGGCGCGCAGCGTCGACAGCAGTTTTGGTCCGAGAAGTGGATTAAGGCCCTTCAGCATTGTCGACCTCCTTGAAGAGTACGTTCTGATCCGTCAGGTATCGGGCAAAGATCGGCAGGCTTGCGCCGCCGATCGCGCGGGCCTGGGCGCCGACCGCGCCCTCGATGATATCGGGCATGACGACGCCTTGAAGATCGAGCTTATCGGCCTCGGCGATGGTCGCCTTCACGATCCGCTCGCGCACCCAATCCGGAAAGCCGCCATCGATAACGGCGGCACTGAAGTCGATGATCGAGGCGGCGGCGACGATCGCCTGCGCCAATGCCCTTGCCGTGTCCTGTATCCAGTTTTCGAGAGGTTCGCCGAAATCGATCCAGTCGTCGGCCGAATACCAGAGTGGCTGAGGATCGATATCTCGCTCGCGCAGCATGTTCTCGAGTACGAAAATCGATGCGACTTCGAGAAGCTGCAGCGTTTCGCCGTTCTTGCCGCGAACGGGGAGGGGACCGATGGCGCCCGCCGTGCCCGTGCGTCCTGAAAAGATCGCCGAATTGAGAACGATGCCGCCGCCGATGAAGGAACCGATGAAGAAGTAGACGAAGTCGGGGTAGGAGGGGCCGTTGCCGAACACCAGTTCCGCGCCGCATGCGCTCGTGGCGTCGTTCTGCAGGAACACCGGCAGCGAAAGGCGTGACGTGACCTCCGTTTGCAGATCAACATCCCGCCAGACATCCATAGCACCCTTGGGAGATCCGACTTCCTCCTCCCAGTTCCAGAGCTCGAACGGGGCGGCGATGCCGACACCAGCGATGCGGCTGCGTTCCTCGGCGCTCAGGCGAGCCTCCAGTTCGGCAATGCCTGTTGTGATGAAATCCAGAAACTCTCCGGGCAGAGGATAGGCGTAGGTTTTCCGCTTCTGCATGCGGATGCGACCGACGAAGTCCATCAGCACGAGGTCCGCACTGCGGCGGCCCATCTTGACCCCGAACGAGTAGACGGCATCCGGATTGAGCCGCATGGGGATGGACGGCTGGCCGACACGTCCGCGCACGGGCTCGCCCCGGGAAAGCAGTCCTTCCTTCTCCAGTTGCCGCATGATGACCGAGACTGTCTGCGCCGAGAGGCCGGTTCGGCGGGCAATATCCGCCTTCGACTGGGAGCCGTGAAGGCGTACCAGCGATAATACAAGCCGCTCGTTATAGGCGCGCACCCTGATCTGGTTTGCGCCGCCTGCCGGACTGAGAATCGGTTGTTGAACCGACGCTTGAGCCGGTCCACCTGTGGACGACATTGGCCACTCCTCCCGTTTATCGGCCTATGCCCTATTTTCTCCAAGCATGCCACAGCGAATTAATAATTCAATTGGATTTATTTATTGACAAGGCGTTTTCTTTCGCTCTTAATTACCCTCGTCAAAGGGCACGGAACGGCTTGGAGGAGGCCGTCGGCGAGACTGCAGGCGTTCTCGTGCTCATTAAATCCGGCACCGCCAGGGGGTGGGTCGGCTAATCTCTGGGAGGAGTAAATGAAGAAATCAGTGCTTTCCGCCGCGCTTGGCGCGCTTGCTCTCGGTGTCGCATTCTCGGCGCCGGCAATGGCCGCGGACGTGTCCGCCTGCCTCATCACCAAGACCGACACCAATCCCTTCTTCGTCAAGATGAAGGAAGGCGCGACCGCAAAGGCCAAGGAACTCGGCGTGACGCTGAAGTCCTATGCCGGCAAGATCGATGGTGACAGCGAAAGCCAGGTAGCTGCGATCGAAAGCTGCATCGCCGATGGTGCCAAGGGTATCCTGATCACGGCCTCCGATACAAAGGGTATCGTTCCCTCGGTCAAGAAGGCACGCGATGCTGGTGTCCTCGTTATCGCTCTCGACACGCCGCTCGATCCGGCCGACTCCGCCGATGCGACCTTCGCCACCGACAACCTGCTCGCCGGCAAGCTGATCGGCCAGTGGGCAAAGGAAACCATGGGCGACAAGGCGAAGGACGCCAAGGTTGGCTTCCTCGACCTCACGCCGTCGCAGCCGACCGTCGACGTCCTGCGCGACCAGGGCTTCATGATCGGCTTCGGCATTGATCCGAAGGATCCGAACAAGATCGGCGACGAAGACGACGCCCGCATCGTCGGCCACGATGTCACGAACGGCAACGAAGAAGGTGGCCGCAAGGCCATGGAAAACCTTCTCCAGAAGGATCCAAGCATCAACGTCATCCACACGATCAACGAACCGGCCGCAGTTGGCGCTTATCAGGCGCTGAAGGCTGTCGGCATGGAAAAGAACGTCCTGATCGTTTCGGTTGACGGCGGTTGCCCGGGTGTCAAGTCCGTCGCTGACGGCGTGATTGGTGCCACCTCGCAGCAGTATCCGCTGATGATGGCTTCGCTCGGTATCGAGGCGATCAAGAAGTTCGCGGACGGCGGCGAAAAGCCGAAGCCGACCGAAGGCAAGTCCTTCTTCGACACCGGCGTTTCGCTGGTCACCGACAAGCCGGTCCCCGGCGTGAAGTCGATCGACACGAAGGAAGGCACTGCCAAGTGCTGGGGCTAAATCCCGCTATCTGAATTTGCTGCCGGCCGGGGGTCGTTCCTCGGCCGGTTTCGACCGACCAGCCACTGTCTCAGAAACCGGCGCGCAAAGACCGACACAATATGAGCAGGGCTTCCGTGCGCGGTTTGGCGCGAAAGCGGAGGAGGAAAAATGACCGGAGCACAGGAATTCGAACGGGTGCTGGACGGCAGCGACAAGAGTGTCGCGTCGTTCGATAACCAGAGCGTACCATTCGTGAAGCGCGCTCAGCACTTCCTGCACTCGACGCCGGCGGCCGTGCCGCTGATCGTGCTGGTGCTGTCAATCATCATCTTCGGCATCGCGATCGGCGGACGGTTCTTCTCGTCCTACACGCTGACGCTCATTCTTCAGCAGATCGCTATCGTCGGTATCCTCGGCGCGGCGCAGACGCTGGTCATCCTGACGGCCGGTATCGACCTTTCGATCGGTGTCATCATGGTCATCTCGGCTGTTATCATGGGCAACTGTGCGATCACCTACGGCATTCCGACGCCGATCGCCGTGCTCGCCGGATTGCTGGTCGGTGGCCTCTGCGGATTGCTGAACGGCTTCCTGGTGGCAATCATGAAGCTACCGCCGTTCATCGTGACGCTTGGCACCTGGAATATCGTCATGGCGACGAATTTCATCTACTCCGCCAACGAGACGATCCGCGATACGGATGTCGACGCCCAAGCGCCGCTCCTGCATTTCTTCGCGATCAGCTTCCGTCTCGGAAGCGCGGTGCTGACGCTTGGCGTCATCGCCATGGTGCTCTTGGTGCTTGTCCTCTGGTACATCCTCAACCACACGGCCTGGGGGCGGCATGTCTACGCGGTCGGCGACGACCCGGAAGCGGCCAAACTGTCAGGCATCCAGACGAAAAGCGTGCTGCTGACGGTCTATACCGTCTCCGGCGTGATCGCCGCCTTCGCCGCCTGGGTTTCCATCGGTCGCAACGGTTCGATCTCACCCTCTTCGGCAGTGACGGATTACAATCTTCAGGCCATTACCGCGACTGTCATCGGCGGTATCTCGCTCTTCGGCGGTCGCGGCTCGATCCTTGGCACGCTGTTCGGTGCGATGATCGTCGGCGTCGTCTCCATGGGTCTCAATATGCTCGGCGCCGATCCCCAGTGGAAGGTGTTGCTTACGGGCGTGCTTATCATCGCCGCAGTCGCAATCGACCAGTGGATCAGAAAGGTGTCGGTGTAATATGGCAAACGAACCCCTCCTCTCGGCTCGCGGGCTCGTCAAGCGCTACGGACGCGTTACCGCTCTCGACCACGCTGATTTCGATCTCTATCCCGGCGAGATCCTCGCCGTGATCGGTGACAACGGCGCCGGCAAATCGTCGCTTATCAAGGCGATCTCCGGTGCAATCAGTCCCGACGAGGGCGAGATCAGGCTGGAAGGAAAGCCGGTCAACTTCAAATCGCCGATGGAGGCGCGTGAAGCCGGCATCGAAACGGTGTACCAGAACCTCGCCCTGTCGCCGGCTCTCTCGATCGCCGACAACATGTTCCTCGGCCGCGAGATCCGGCGGCCGGGTATACTCGGCAGCGTGTTCCGCATGCTCGATCGCCCGGCAATGGAGAAGCGCGCACGAACCAAGCTCTCCGAGCTCGGCCTGATGACCATCCAGAACATCAACCAGGCCGTGGAAACACTGTCGGGCGGCCAGCGCCAGGGTGTGGCCGTGGCGCGTGCTGCCGCCTTCGGATCGAAGGTTGTCATCATGGACGAACCGACGGCTGCTCTCGGCGTCAAGGAAAGCCGCAAGGTGCTGGAGTTGATCCTGGACGTGCGTTCGCGCGGCTTGCCGATCGTGCTGATCTCGCACAATATGCCGCACGTGTTCGAGGTTGCCGACCGCATCCATATTCACCGGCTCGGTCGTCGCCTCACGGTCATTAACCCGAAGGAATACACGATGTCCGATGCGGTCGCTTTCATGACCGGCGCCAAGGCCGTTCCGACTGAACCGGTTGCCGCATGAGCGCAACGATCGACGAAATCGCCGGCGACATCATCCGCCGCGCCGGCGATGCAAAGCGGTTCCTGATTGCCATCGCCGGTCCCCCCGGCGCTGGCAAGTCGACGATGGCCGACAACGTCGCCCACGCCCTCAAATCAAGAGGCGAAACGGCGGAAGTGCTGCCGATGGATGGCTTCCACATGGACAATGCCATCCTCATCGAACGCGGCCTGCTGGCGCGCAAGGGTATCCCGGAAACCTTCGATGTTCGCGGGTTTCTCGATATCATCCGGGCGGTGCGACCCGCCGATCAGGAAGTGCTCATCCCCGTCTTCGACCGCTCCCGCGAACTCGCGATCGCCTCGGCGCGCGTCGTCTCGCCGGAACATCGCTTTATCATCGTCGAAGGCAATTATTTGCTGTTCAGTCAGGGTAAGTGGGCCGAACTCGAGGGTATCTTCGACTATTCGGTCATGCTCGCTCCGCCGATCGAGGTGCTCGAGGAGCGGCTGTGGGCGCGCTGGCGCGGCTACCAGCTCAGCGAAGAGCAGGCGAGCGCCAAGGTCTACGGCAACGATCTGCCGAACGGACGCCTCATCCTTGAGAACCGCCGCCGCGCCGACGTGACGCTCGAGATAGCCTGAGCCTTTGTGGCTTGGGGTTTCCCCGGCACCTTTGATGCTCCCCCGGTTGATACCGCGGCGGCCAAAGTGTTTGCCATCGAGCCGGTCGGGGTGATAATGCGCTGGGCGAACGTCTACAGCCCAGTCCGCGGAGTTTCAGCGCATGCAATCGATCACCATCCGTCGCCCCGATGACTGGCACCTGCACCTGCGCGACAGCGCCATGCTGGAAGGCGTGATCGGCGACACGAGCCGCTACTTTGCCCGCGCGATCATCATGCCCAACCTCGTGCCGCCGGTTGTGACCACGGCCGATGCGGAAGCGTATCGCGGCCGCATCATGGCTGCCCTGCCGAAAGGCGACAGCTTCCAGCCGCTGATGACGCTTTATCTGACGGAACATACCAACCCCGATGACGTCGAGGCGGGAAAGAAGAGCGGCCTGATCACCGCGGTCAAGCTTTACCCGGCTGGTGCGACGACCAATTCGCATGGCGGCGTGCGCGATATCGAGAAGGCGATGCCGGTGCTGGAGCGCATGGCCAAGATCGGCCTCCCGCTCTGCGTCCACGGCGAGGTGACCACACCTGACGTCGATATCTTCGATCGCGAGGCGGTCTTCATCGAAACGGTTCTCGATCCGCTGCGCAAGCGGCTGCCGGAGCTGAAGGTGACGATGGAACACGTCACCACCAAGGACGGCATCGATTACATCAAGTCCGCGAAAGCCAATCTCGCGGGATCGATCACGACACATCATCTGATCATCAACCGCAACGCCATCCTCGTCGGTGGCATCCGGCCGCATTATTATTGCCTGCCGGTCGCCAAGCGCGAAAACCACCGCCTTGCTCTCCGCGCCGCGGCGACGAGCGGGAACCCGCGTTTC
Organism: Hyphomicrobiales bacterium; assembly: GCA_900468535.1. Classification (GTDB taxonomy): domain Bacteria; phylum Pseudomonadota; class Alphaproteobacteria; order Rhizobiales; family Rhizobiaceae; genus Rhizobium. The sequence continues at coordinate 283,793 of UBTY01000012.1, forward strand.
TTCCTTGGCACGGACTCGGCGCCGCACGTCGATCCGCTGAAGGAATGCGCCTGCGGCTGCGCCGGTATCTACACGTCGATCAACACGATGAGCTGCCTCGCGCATGTCTTCGAGCAGGATGGCGCCCTCGATAAGCTGGAAGCGTTCGCGTCGCTGAACGGTCCGGCCTGGTACGGCCTTCCCGTTAACGAGGAAACAATAACACTCGTCAAGCGGGATGCTCCCGTCAGCTTCCCTGCGAAGGTCGAAACCGGTGCAGGGCCGGTTACCGTGTTCGACCCAATGTTTCCGCTGCATTGGGACGTCAAGCGCTAGACCTTTTCTGGTCTCACGTGATTTTTACTGCCGTTCTTCTATGAGAGCGGCACGGAAGTGCTATGGGCGCAACCGTACTGATTTAATTGCATGATTTTTTAACGAAATAAGTAAGACATTCGTCATCGCGGACCCCTTAGGCTCCGCACGAATGAGGGGCGCGGCGATTGCTGCGATTTTTAGAGCATGACGCTTGATTATAATTCCCTATTGATGGCGCTCGCCGTTTCCACGACGTGCCTTGCCGTAACGCTGTTGGGTAGCTGGTTTGCCCGCCGCGCCGAAACGTTTCTTTTGACGGGAACGCTCGGCCTTACGCTCATTGTTGCTGGCATCGTCGTTTACGGCCTGTATGTCGATGATCCCAAGATAGCCTTTGCTGTCGCCTCGTTCGTGCTTTTCCATGCCGGTTTTGCCGCTCTTTGGGGTGCCGGCAGCCAGTTCCTCGCCGGCACCTTGCCGCGTGCAGCAACAGTCGCCTGCGCACTCGCGGCAATGCTTGTTTCGATACCGCCGATGCTGGCTGGTTACGATGGTCTCGGATTCATCGCCGAAAACATCGCGATCGCCGCCATGCTGTTTGGCACCGCCCATCACTATTGGCGCGCGCGCGCCGAGGCGCCGGCTCCGTTAATGGGAATAACCGCACTCTATTGCCTCACGGCGACGTCCTTCGTGATGTGCGCCGGCGTTCTGATCGCGGATGGCAAGATGGTTCTTGGCACTGCTCCGAGCAATTGGGCGGAGGATGTCAGCATTGCCGTCTCCATCGCCAGCATGACGGGCATCGGCGCCCTGTCGCTGGCGTTGCATCAGTGGCGCCTTGCCGCCCGCCACCGCCTGGACGCGATCACGGATCCGTTGACTGGTCTCCTGAACCGGCGAGCGCTTTTCGATCGTCACGGACACGGCACCATGGGGGCAACGACCGCGGTCCTGATTTTCGACCTCGATCACTTCAAGTCCATCAACGACACCTTCGGCCACGCCGGCGGCGATCGTGTTTTGAAGGTCTTCGCAGCCGAACTTGCCGCAAACTGTAGGGCAGGCGACATCGCCGCCCGTCTTGGTGGCGAGGAGTTTGCGCTGGTGCTCAACGAAACCATGCCCGGCCGTGCCGAGCTGGTCGCGGAACGCATCCGCCGGGCGTTTGCCAAGCGCGACATCTATCTCGATGACGAAACGCTGAACTGCACGGTCAGCGTCGGCGTCGCGCCGGGCCTCTCTACCCCTCTCGACTTTGATGCCATGCTCAGCGCAGCCGACAAGGCGCTCTACGCTGCCAAGCGGGCAGGACGAAACAGGATTGAGCTCGCCAGCCATCTCCATGCCGTGCCGGCCGGCGCCGTTCGCACGGGCTCTTGATCGGACAGATCTCCTCACCTAATGTTGGCGCTGGCCGGATGCGGCCTGCCGCCCCGCGGCGCGAAAGCGCTATGGTGAATGCATCCAGACACATCCTTCACATCCCTTGCCGTTTGGCGATTGATGGCGAACGGGTCAGCAGACGCGGGCACTGATCATCCTGTTTGCCGCCAACGGAAGGAAGACACATGCGCGATTTTCGCGACGCCAAGCTCATGGCGAAAGCACTGCGGCAGGCAATGGCCGCCCGCGACGTAGACCTCACACACAGCGAGACCCTCGAAATCGTTGCCAGCCAGTTTGGCTTCGATCAATGGAACATCCTCTCGGCCAAGCTTGACGAGCCGGAAGCGGCGAAACCTGCGGTCGCCATCGAACCGCCGATCCCGATCTTCCGCATCTTCGATGTCGATAAGGCCAAGGAATTCTATTGCGGCTTCCTCGGCTTCGCGCTCGACTGGGAGCATCGCTTCGGTGACCATTTCCCGCTTTACTGCCAGGTTTCGCGAAGCGGCATGATCCTGCATCTCAGCGAGCATTCCGGCGATGCCAGCCCGGGCGCCCGCGCCTTCATACCGGTTATGGGCGTGCGCGCCTTTCAGGCGGAACTCTCGGCCAAGCAATACCGCTACATGAAGCCGGGCCTGCAGGAGGCACCCTGGGGCCTCGAAATGGAAGTCATCGATCCCTTCAACAATCGCCTGACTTTCTGCGAGCGCAGCTAGTTCTGCGGGGCGGGAGATATTCTCCCGCCGTCGTCAGAAAAGCATCAACGCACGAACAAAAGCGATCGAAGCCAGCAGCGACGCGATCGTCCTGACATGGTTCCACCATGTCCAGTCTTTCAGATAAGCCGTCCAGAGCGCCGTCGCCTCCGCGCCGTTGCCGCTGACCTTCGCCAGCGCATCATTCATCGGCACGTTGAAGACGATGGTCGAAATGAAGGACGCGAAGACATAGAGCGCTGCGCCCGCCAGCATCCAGAGGCTGGCGCCATCGCGCCAGNNGAGACATAGAACCAGCGTCGTCAGAAACGGCAGCATGAAGGGCGAGCGGACGATCGTCACGTTGATGGAATTCATCGCGGCGATGCCCTGTTCCGTCGGAATTCGCGCGAAGGCGGTCATGATGAACGTCGAGAAGGCGAAGAAGATGCCGGCCAGGAGACCGCTGCCGATCGCCGCGGCGACAAGGGCGATGACGAGAAGAATTGCCATCTGAATACTCCTCCATAAATAAGAGAAAGTCTCCCATTTGCTAAATGGGATAATCTCTCTTATTTTTCGCGTCAAGCAAAAGGGAGAGCGGGATGGCCGAAGAGGTTTCAGGCAGGCGCAGAAGGCAGCCAAAGCCGACAGGCCAGCCGCGCCGGATTCCGCAGCAGAAACGCGGTCGGGAGCGTTTCGAGAAGATCCTTTCGGTGGCGCTTGCCCTGATCGAGAAAAACGGCAGCGATGCATTGAAAATGAGCGAGATCGTCGAGCAGGCCGAACTCTCATTCGGGGCGCTCTACCAGTACTTTCCGGACAAAAGCTCGATCATCCGAACGCTCGCCGAGCGCTTCAACGAGCAGGGCCGCGCTTGTGTTGAAGCTGAGCTTGCAGTGGTGACAGATGCCGCAACGCTGCGGCTGGCGCTCTGCAACATCGCCGATCAGTATTACGCCTTCTTCCGGCACGAGCCCGCCATGCGCGATATATGGGTTGCGACGCAGGCGGACCGGCTGCTGCAGGAAGTCGATGCCGAAGACATGGAGTTTCACGCGCAGGCGTTGTTGTCGGTGCTCGCGAGATTGGAGCCCGCGCGGAGCAAGGGCGAACTTGTCGCCATTGCCAGATTGACCATGCAGCTGCTGGCCGCCGCCGTCCGCTACGCAATCTCATTGGACGATGCCGAGGGACGCTCGGCGATTGCGCTTTACCAGCGGATGCTGCCCGCCGATATCGCTCGGCTAGGCTAGGCGCGGATGCGTCGGTCTCTGATCGAGGGCGCGACGTCGGCGTGAACCTGGTTGCGGCCCGCATTCTTCGCGGCATAGAGCTTGCGGTCTGCCTCTGTCAGCATGGTCTTCAGCGTCTCGCTGTTCGGATCCCCATGGTAGACGCCGAAGCTAGCGGTAACGCGCCCCTTTGGCAGAGGCCCGACTGCTTTTGACTCCAGTTGCGCACGCAGGCGATCGGCGATCGCGCTCGCCGCGTCCACATCGGTGCGTGGCAGCACCAGGCAGAACTCTTCGCCACCGATGCGCGCGGCTATATCGTATGGCCGCAGGCAATGCTGGATCGTGGCTCCCGTCATCATCAGCACCTGGTCGCCGACATCGTGGCCGAACTGGTCGTTGATCTGCTTGAAATGGTCTAGGTCGAACACGACGACGGATAGCGCCGTGCGCTCACGCTGTGCCCTGTTGACCTCCAGAGACGCAATCTCCTTCAGCCAGCGTCGGTTGCCGAGCCCTGTCAGGACGTCGGTCGTGGCTTGGCGGCGCAGCTGCGAAAGTGTCGCTTCGAGCTCGCCGATCAGGACGGAAATGCCGTTGGTGACGACGCCGATCTCATCCTTGCGTGAGCTATGGACTGCTTGAACGGCTCCGGTCGAGCGATAGGCTTCGACGACGTTGGCGACCTGATGCAGCGGCTTGATCAGTCGCCATACGGACGCGAGGCAGAAGATCGTTCCGGCAAGCGTGGCGGCGAGCACGAGCAACAGAACGGGCAGGGCTTCACTGCGAAAGCCCGTAACCAGATAGGCGACCAGTGCAAGCAACGGCACGTGTATCGACAGGAAGCAGATAGAAAAGATTTTGAAGGTTAGTGACGCGCTGAATTTCTCGCGGATATCGGACAGGCTCAGGTTCATTCCGGATTTCCTCTCATGTCTCCTCGGAGCCGGAAAATGCCGCCGGAGTTCCGACTGGATTCCTAAGGAAATCATTAGAATTTGAGCGATCCGGCGCCCATCCACAGGGCTCAAGTCAGCAAGTGCCCGGAAGCAAAGCAATTTTGCGAAGTATCTGAAATTCAATAGGTATTGCACTTTAATGCATAGTGATATTCGCCTTTATCGCAAAAGTTATCGCGCAAGCCGGCGCACTCGCGTTTGGCGCGATTTCCAGGCGCAGGCAATGATTCTCTTCAGGCCTCGATGAAGCCGCGCATGGTGAAGTAACCGATGGCCCCAAGGATGACTGCAACCGCCGAAGCGATGCCAAGCGACACCGCATATTCCCGGCGTCCGGCGGTAAATGCGAGTGCAACCTTTGTTACCATGTTGACCGTCACGGCGATCAGGATGACATCGGCCGCCGTTTTTACCGCCACCGTCGAGCCGACGAGGCGGGCCGTCGAGAGCGTGATGGCGTCGACATCGACCAGGCCTGAGATGGCAGCGACGACAAAGAGCGCCGACGGTCCGACATAGTCGATAGCAACTTTCGACACGAGGCTGATCAGGCCGAGCAGCAGTGCAAAGGAAATGACGGTTTGCAGTTCGAACGGGTTCTTCAGCCCGATCTCGGGGGCCTCCGTCACCGACTTTGAGCGCCAGACCGAAAAGAAACTGGTGGCCAGGAAGCCGATGATGGCAGGGATGAGGGCAGCAGAAAGCGGTGCGAACATGCTGAAAGACAGCGCGCTGGCGATGACGAGGACGCGCGCGAAGGAAAGAGCGCCGGCAACCGCTGCGCCGGCAGCCAGTTGCCGGGCGCCCTGCGGCGCTTCGGCCGAGTAGCGGGCGAAAGAGAGCGTCAATGCGGTGGAAGAGACAAGCCCACCCGCAGCGCCCGCCAGCAATATGCCGCGGTTGGCTCCCATCAGGCGGATCGCGACATAGCCGGCGAAGGAAAGTGCCGCGATGGTGATCGTCAGCAGCCAGAGCGAATAGGGATTGAGCGCGCCCCAGGGGTCGAGCGGCTTGTCGGGCAGCAGTGGTAGCGCAATGACCGTCATGGCAAGCAGCATGAGAGCCGACCTGAGTTCCACCCAGGTCAGGCCCTCCAGGAAACCGTGCAGGCTCGTGCGCGCTGCAAGCACCACCGTCATAGCAACGGCGCCGGCGCCCGCCGTGACGAGGTCGCCGACGGCCGCAAGCACGCCCAGCGCGAACACGGCAAGCGCCGCAACGATCGAGGTGATGCCGTAATCCTTATCCTCGATCGCCTCTTGCCATTTGCCAGCGATGTAGACGAAGCCGAGGAGGGCCGCGATCGTCGCCGGCAGGAATGGACCTGTCAGCGGTTGCAAGGTGCCGACGACGCCGCCGAGAAAGCCCGTAAGGCCGAAGGTGCGAATGCCGGCGGTCCGTCCGCCAGCACGCACCTCGCGTTCCGTCCAGCCGCGCTCGACGCCGACGAGCAGACCGATGGCAAGCGCAACGCCGAGACGGCGGAAGACTTCGATATGTTCCATGCCAGCCACGATATCGCCGCCGCGCCGCTAAGCAAGCGCAAACAACTGAAACCATTGGCGCATTCGGATCGCGCCAGCACCAGGGACAACGCAGCTATCGCCGAACGGCGTTCGCCGGGCATCTTTCTGCTGTCCGAAGTGCGGCCTGTTCTGGAAAACCGGCGCGCTTGCTGCTATTGGCCCATAGATTTGACCAAAGGAGAGAGCGATGATCCAGACGACATTCACCGACCGTGCCGTGATGGCGGAACTCGTGGCGAAGATGCTCTGGGAGATCAAGGCGGTGCACTTCAATGCCGCCCAGCCCTACAAGTTCGCCTCCGGCATGGCGAGCCCGGTCTATATCGACTGCCGCAAGCTGCTCTCCTTTCCGCGCGTCCGCTCGACGGTAATGGATTTTGCCGCGAGCGTCGTGCTGCGCGAAGCCGGTTTCGAGCAGTTCGATTGCATCGCCGGTGGCGAGACCGCGGGCATCCCCTTTGCCGCCCTTCTCGCCGATCGCCTCAGCCTGCCGATGATCTACGTCCGCAAGCAGCCGAAGGGTCATGGCCGCAACGCGCAGATCGAAGGCAACATGCCTGAAGGTTCGCGCGTCCTCGTCATCGAGGATCTGACGACAGCCGGCGGCAGCATGTTCAAGTTCATCGATGCTGTCAGGGCCGCCGGTGGCGTGGTCGATCACGGTATCGCCCTGTTCTACTATGGCATTTTCGACGAAGGCGCGCTGCGCTTTGCCGATGGCAAGGTGAAGCTGCACTATATCGCCACATGGCGCGATGTTCTGGCCGTCGCTAGGGCTCAGAAGCTGTTCGACGAGAAGACGCTCAGCGAAGTCGAAGCCTTCCTCGATGCGCCGCTCGCTTGGTCGGGACGCAATGGCGGCATTTCATCACTTTGAGTGAATAATTGCTCACGACGCTTTGCTTTTGCCACGAAGTTATCTAATCCAATTGAGCATCGACAGATCGTAATGCCCTTGGGAGACGGACATGATTTTGTGCTGTGGAGAAGCGTTGATCGACATGCTGCCGCGGGAGACGACTCTCGGCGAAAAGGGGTTTGCCCCTTACGCCGGCGGCGCGATCTTCAACACGGCGATTGCGCTCGGGCGTCTCGGCATCCCGACGGCCTTCTTCACCGGCCNNGTCGCCTTCGTCAAGCTGGTCAACGGCCAGGCAACTTATGCCTTCTACGATGAAGGCACCGCCGGTCGCATGATCACCACCGATGATCTGCCTTCGCTCGGCGATGATTGCGAGGCGCTGCATTTCGGCGCGATCAGCCTCATCCCCAGCCCTTGCGGCGAGACCTACGAAGCGCTGCTCGACCGCGAGTGCGACAAGCGGGTCATCTCGCTGGATCCGAACATCCGCCCCGGCTTCATCAAGAACAAGGATGCCCACATGGCGCGTATAAAGCGCATGGCGTCCAAGTCCGATATCTTGAAGTTCTCGGACGAAGATCTGGAGTGGTTCGGCCTTGAGGGCAGCCATGACGACCTGGCGGCCTATTGGTTGAAGCAGGGCGCCAAGCTTGTCGTCATCACCAAGGGTGCCGAAGGCGCGTCGGGCTACACCAGCGAGCGCAAGGTCACCGTGCCGAGCGAGCGCGTCACCGTCGTCGATACCGTCGGCGCGGGCGACACCTTCGATGCCGGCGTTCTAGCCTCGCTGAAGATCGACAACCTGCTGACCAAGCAACAAGTGGCCTCGCTCAGCGAAAAGGCGCTGCAGAACGCGCTTTCGCTCGGTGCCAAGGCAGCGGCAGTCACGGTCTCGCGCGCCGGCGCCAACCCGCCTTGGGCAAAAGAAATCGGCCTCTGATCTATAGCCGCTCGAGAAAGCCGAACACTTCCCGGTTGAAGTGCTCCGGCCGCTGCAGCGGCGCGAAATGGCTGACCTCAGGCAGCAGGATCAATTCTGCATCGGGGATGCTGCGTGCGAGATAGTCGGCATGCTCGCGCTTGATGAACTCGTCATTTTCCCCGAGCACGACGGCGACCGGCACCTTGATGCCGGCGAGGTCGGCGGCGGTATAGTTCGGCTCGCTCGCCATCATCTTCGACACGTCGGCGACGAAGCTATCGAAGGCGTCGGGCGTGGCGGATAGTGCCCGATAGTCCTTCCGATGGCGGCTGAAGCAACGGTCGATCACCGGCGTCGGCTTGAATTCAAGCGTGCCGCTCGGATCCATGTTGCAGGCGAAGAAGAACACGCCGGAAACGCGCTCGGGGTGCAGGTCGGCGAGGATCAGCGCCGTGCAGGCGCCGTCGCTCCAGCCGGCGAGAGCG
>UBTY01000004.1 GCA_900468535.1 Hyphomicrobiales bacterium
TTCGAGGCGATTGCGGCGCAGAAGGGCTTTGCGGCGGTCTTCGATCTCTGCATTCAGGAGGTGACGAACCATCATCACGGTACGGTGGTGACTTCCGGTCCGGATCGTCTGGAAAACGCGGCGCGGGCCGGGATACCGCAGATCGTCGCGCCAGGAGCCATCGACATGGTCGACCTGCCGGCCTGGCAGCCGCTGCCCGAGCGTTTTGCCGATCGCCCCTATCATGCGCACAATCGCTTGCTGGGCTCGATCACCATTCCATCCGAAGGCCGTCGCGAGGTCGCTCGCGTGGTCGCGGGCAAGCTGTCGGTAGCCAAAGCCCCGGTTGTCTTGATCCTTCCATCGAAAGGCATTCAGGAATGGGATCAGGAAGGCGAGCCGCTTCACGAACCCACGGCGCTTGATGCCTTTCTCGACGAAATGCGCGCGGTTATCCCGGGAACGATCCAGCTCGAGGAGGTGGATACGCACATCAATTCCAGAGAGTTCTCGGCCAAGGCACTTGAGATATTCGATCGATGGGTCGCAGAGGGTGTCGTCCCCAGGGGGCGGGCATGACCATTCGCAATGACCGCAAGGCGTTGATCCTCGATTTTGGCGGCGTTGTCACAAGAACGCTCTTCGAGACGCATGATGTCACGGAACGGGCGCTCGGCTTGAAGCCCGGTACGCTTACATGGCGGGGTCCATTCGATACGTCGACAGACCCGCTATGGGTCTCCATGCAGAATCGGGAGATCACCGAGCGCGACTACTGGACGATCCGGACGCGCGAGGTGGGTGCGCTCGTCGGCGAAGACTGGACCGACATGAAGACCTTCGTGCAGCGGGCGAGAGGGGCGGAAGCCGAACTCGTGCTTCGGCCGGAGGCGCGGGATGCGATCCTCCGCGCGAAGGCGGCAGGGCTGAGGCTCGCAATTCTCTCGAACGAGCTCGATCTTTTCTACGGCGTGGAATTCCGCGCGCGATTCCCCCTGATCGACCAGTTCGATGTGATCGTCGACGCCACCTACACGAAGATCCTGAAGCCGGATCCGCGGGCTTACGAACGGGTTCTCGACGAACTCGGGCTCGACCGCGCCAACTGCGTTTTCGTCGACGATCAGAAGAAGAACATTGAAGGGGCTGTCGCTGTCGATCTGCCACACGTGCATTTCGACGTCACCCGTCCCGCACAAAGCTATGCACAGGCGCTTGAACAGCTTGGCCTTTGAAAGGAAACATCCGATGCGCGAAACCAATTTCCTCGTTGAGAACAATGCCCGGCATGTCTGGCATCCGATGGCGCACCCGGCGGAGATGCAGGCGAACCCACCGCGCATCGTGCATGCAGCGGAAGGCGTCGAGATCACCGACGTCCACGGCAAGAGGGTACTCGATGCTGTCGGTGGACTGTGGAACGTCAATCTCGGCTACTCCTGCGCACCGGTGAAGGCAGCGATCCGCGATCAGCTCGATGATCTGCCTTACTACTCCGCCTTTCGCGGCACGACGACGTCGCCACTGATCGAACTTTCCTATGAGCTTGCCGAATGGTTCAAGGAGGATGGCCTCGTCCGTTCATTCTTCACGTCGGGCGGTTCGGATTCGGTCGAGACGGCTTTGCGCCTGGCTCGTCAGTACCACAAGATCAACGGGCAGCCGGAACGCACCAAGTTCGTGGCGCTCAAGAAGGGTTATCACGGGACCCATTTTGGCGGCGCTTCGGTCAACGGCAACGCCAATTTCCGGCGCAACTATGAGCCGCTTCTGCCTGGCGTCATCCATCTTGCCGCGCCTTATGCCTACCGTAACCCATTCAACACATCCGACCCAGCTGAGATTGCGCAGGCAATCGCCCGTCAGTTCGAGGACGAGGTCTCGTTCCAGGGAGCAGATACGATCGCGGCCTTCATCATGGAGCCGGTGCTGGGATCCGGCGGCGTCATCGTTCCGCACGAGACGTTCATGCCTGTCATGCGCGAAATCTGCGATCGCCATGGCATCCTGATGATCGCCGACGAGGTCATCTGCGCCTTCGGGCGGACAGGGGCCTGGACAGGTTCGCGCGGATGGGGCGTCAAGCCGGACCTGATGTGCACGGCCAAGGCCATCACCAACGGTTACTTCCCGTTCGGCGCCGTGATGATCTCGGAGAAGGTGGCGAGTGTCTTCGAGAACAACAAAAGCCCGTTCGGCTCGATCGGACACGGTTATACCTACTCGGGTCATCCGGTTGGTGCTGCCGCAGCACTTGCGACGCTGCGGGAGACGACGCGCCTCAACGTTGCGGCCAATGCCGCGGCGCGTGGCGCGGAGCTTCTGGAGGGGCTGAAGGGTCTGCAGGCCAAATACGAGCTGATCGGCGACGTGCGCGGTCTCGGTCTGATGGCGGCTTTGGAGCTCGTGTCGGATCGGGCCATGAAGACCCCTGCTGGCAAGGACGCAGTCGCCACGGTCTATGAGGCGACGTACGAGGCCGGCGTGATCGTGCGCACCTCGGGCGCGAACGTGATCATCTCGCCGCCGCTGGTGATCACGGCGGCTGACGTCCAGCGTATCGTCTCCGCCCTTGATGCAGGCTTCACCGCTGCAGCGGGAGGTAAATGAGATGCCTGATAATGCGGCACTACTCGCACGGCGTGAGAAGTTGCTCGGCAAGAACATGTCGACCTTCTACCGGGATCCCGTCCATCTCGTGAAAGGTGAGGGTGTCTGGCTGTGGGATGCCGACGGCAAACGCTATCTCGATTGCTACAACAATGTGCCGCATGTCGGCCATTGCCATCCGCGCGTGGTGGAAGCGATCGCCCGCCAGGCCTCCACGCTCAATACCCACACACGCTATCCGCATGAAGGCATTCTCGATTATGTCGAGCGGTTGACGGCGACGTTTGACGATAGCCTCGATACCGCCATTCTAACCTGTACCGGCAGCGAGGCGAACGATGTGGCGCTTCGCATGGCGCAGGCCGTGACGGGCAAGACCGGTGTGATTGCGACCGATCATACCTACCACGGCAACACGACGGCAGTATCGCAGCTGTCGACCAGAATGCCACCTGTCGGAGGCTTTGGCGGGCACGTCCGGCATGTGCCGGCGCCCGATGGCTATCGTCCACTGGGTGGAATCCCGGGCGAGGCCTTCACTGCAGCCTGGGTGGCGGCTCTGGAAGAGGCAATCGCATCGCTTGACGCAAGCGAGTTTGGCTTCTCCGCGCTCATCATCGATCCGTTCTTCGCCAATGAAGGGTTTCCCGACCTGCCGGACGGATTCCTGCAGAAAGCAGCGGCGATTGTCCGCAGGGCAGGCGGCCTTCTGATCTGCGATGAGGTTCAGCCGGGATTCGGGCGCACGGGCTCGCACATGTGGGGCCATCAGCGCGCCGGTATCGTGCCCGATATCGTCACTCTCGGCAAACCGATGGGCAACGGCCATCCGATCGGCGGCGTCGTAGCCAATTCAGAGACGTTGAACGCGTTTCGTAAAGCATTCCGCTACTTCAACACCTTCGGCGGCAACCCGGTATCCTGCGCGGCCGGCATGGCGGTGCTCGATATCCTTGAAGATGAAGGCTTGGTCGAGAACGCCCGCATCGTCGGGGAATACGCCCAAACAGGGCTGCGCAGACTTGCCGAGAAACACGATCTCATCGGCAACGTCAGGGGTGGCGGCCTGTTCTTCGGTTGCGAGCTTGTGCTTGACCGGGGAACCAGGGAGCCTGCCTCAGAGATTGCCACCAGGGTCATCAACGAGATGCGCGAGCGTGGCGTCTTAGTGGGGAAACTCGGTATCCACCAAAACGCGACGAAGATCCGCCCGCCGATGCCTTTCAGCAAGGCGAATGCGGATCTCATGCTCTCGACGCTCGATGACGTGTTGGCGGCGCTTTGATGACATCCGTCAACGCTGATCTGCACGACAGGGCCCGGCAGGCGCTTGCGGCCTTCGGCCTGCCAGCCCAGGAACCGGAACTCCTGAAATTCCGCGAGAACGCGGTCTTCAAGGTCCGTCTGCGCGACCGTCAAACGGCCGCGCTGAGACTGCACCGGCCCGGCTACCATTCACGAGCTGCGTTGCAGTCCGAACTTTTGTGGATGGAGGATTTGCGTCGGAACGGCATCGCTGTGCCGCAACCAATCGCAACTGACGGCGGAGATCTCCTCGTGCAGATTGCTGGCGAGGAAAGCCAGTATGCGGATTTGATTGGATGGGTGGCAGGGCAACAGATCGGTGAAACTGGCAGGCCGCTTCGTCATTCGGAGCGCGAGATCGAACGGATCTATCGATCGGTCGGCGGTGTCATGGCTGAGATGCATAACGCCGCTGATCGTTGGGCCATCCCGACGGGGTTTATCCGGCCTGCCTGGGACAAGGATGGTCTTGTGGGAGAAAATCCGCTTTGGGACCGGTTCTGGGATTGCTTGAGGGTGCCCACGGGGGATCGACACTTCCTGGCAAGGCTTCGTTTCGACCTGCAGGAACGCATCGATACTCTTGGGTCGCTAGATTACGGCCTGATCCACGCCGATCTGGTCCGCGAGAACGTGCTTGTCGACGGAGACAATGTCGCCTTGATCGACTTTGACGACTGCGGCTACGGCTATCGCCTTTTCGATATCGCGACGGCGCTTCTTCGCAACAGGCACGAGCCGCACTATGACGCGCTCAAGGACGCTTTGATCGAGGGCTACAGAGAACGGCGTCCGCTCGACGACGGCGCACTCAACAATCTGCCACTGTTCCTATTGTTGCGCAGCGTAACTTACGTCGGCTGGGCGGCCGCGAGGCTGGACCTTCCTGATGCCTCCGATCGCCTGTCACGCTATATCAAGGACGTTCGTGAACTGGCGGTCGCGCTCAAGAGTGAAGGCTGATGTCAGTCGTTTCCATTGAAGGCAGCGACTTCATCCAGCAGGTCGAGCAGGAGTTCAATCCGCTCGCGTCCGAAACGCTTTTCGAGACGGTCGTAGATCAGCCGGCTCTCAGGTGCGACCTCCTCGATGATCGCCAGACCGGCAGGGGTGATCTTCAGCAGAACCCTACGCCCGTCATTGTCGTCTTTGGCCTTGTCGATGATGCCGCGCTCTTCGAGCGAGCGGATGATGCGCGTCAGGCTTGGCGCCAGAATAAAGGCGCGGTCGGCCATGTCGGAGGCGTCGACAGTGCCCGCCTCGGCGAGGATGCGGATAACGCGCCACTGCTGCTCGGTAATGTCGTGCTCGGCAAGCATCGGCCGGAAATGGCTCATCAGCGCTTCGCGCGCTCGCAACAGAGCAATCGGAAGCGAGCGCCGCGTATTGCGGGGCAAAAGCGCATCCTGCGGGATCTTGGGCTTGGTCGCGGCGCGGTCGGTCATCGTCGATGCTATGGTCCATTTAAGCTGAGTTTGCAATTGCCGCCGCCCGCAAGCCGCTCGCCGAGGGCTTGACAACGCATACCGTATCATTAACATGTTAAATAAATAAAGGCAAAGCTTCGGGAGGAAAGGATGCCGCATTTCACAATGGAGTATTCGGCCAACCTGGATGACCGGGTGGACTTCTCTGCTTTGTGTCAGGTGGTGCACGCGACGATCATGGGAACAGGGCTGTTCGAACTCGGCGCGGTCCGTGTGCGCGCCATTCGCTGTGAGTCCTACGCTGTTGCCGACCTGCTGGCAGAGAACGCCTTCATCGATATGTCTTTCCGCGTCGGCGTGGGACGGAGCAAGGCCGAGCGCAAGACGACGGGAGACGCCATCTTCGTAACGGTGGCGGAATATCTCGCACCTCTTTTCGAGACGCCGCACTTCGCCCTGACGCTCGAAATCCGCGAGATCGATCCGGATCTCAGCTGGAAGAAGAACGCCATTCATCCGCGACTTCGAGCCGCGGGCGCCTGAGAACCCACTGACTGCAACGATCCGAGAAGTGCCTCGCGCACCATGGAGCTGATATGTCGAAACTCGACGAAAACATTGCCAAGGCCAAAAGCTATCTGTCTCAGTTCGAAAATGGCGTTCTCAACCGCATCGGCGGCGAAGACGTGCCGGCCGCTGAAGGCGCCACATTCGAAACCATATCGCCGATCGACCTGAAGCCGCTGGCCCGCGTCGCGCGAGGCAGCGCCGCCGATATCGATCGCGCGGCTAAAGCGGCAAAGGCAGCGTTTCCGGCCTGGGCGGCGATGGATGGAGATGCGCGCAAGAAGTTCTTGCACAAGATCGCCGACGCTATCGTGGCACGCGCCGAAGAGATCGCTTTTGTCGAGTGCATGGACACCGGGCAGTCGCTGAAATTCATGGCCAAGGCAGCGCTGCGCGGTGCGGAGAATTTCCGCTTCTTCGCCGATCGTGCGCCGGAGGCCCGTGACGGCAGGACCTTGCGGGGGCCGGGGCAGGTCAACATGACCACGCGTGTGCCGATCGGCCCGGTGGGCATCATCACGCCGTGGAATACACCCTTCATGCTGTCGACCTGGAAGATAGCGCCGGCCCTTGCCGCCGGTTGCACCGTCGTGCACAAGCCAGCAGAATTCTCGCCCCTGACGGCGCGCCTGCTTGTCGAGATTGCCGAGGAAGCCGGATTGCCGAAGGGGGTATGGAACCTCGTCAACGGTTTCGGCGAAGACGCCGGCAAAGCGCTTACGGAACACCGCGACATAAAGGCAATCGGCTTTGTCGGCGAAAGCCGGACCGGGTCGATGATCATGAAGCAGGGTGCCGACACGCTGAAGCGCGTGCACTTCGAACTGGGTGGCAAGAACCCCGTCGTTGTTTTCGCCGATGCCGATCTGGAGCGCGCCGCCGACGCGACCGTCTTCATGATCTATTCGCTGAATGGCGAACGCTGCACCTCCTCGTCTCGATTGCTGGTGGAGGAGAGTGTCTACGACAGGTTCACCGCGCTCGTTGCCGAGAAAGCCAAGCGCATCAAGGTCGGACATCCGCTCGATCCCGAAACCGTCGTCGGCCCGCTCATCCATCCGGTCCACGAAAAGAAGGTGCTGGAGTATATCGGTATCGGAAGAAGCGAGGGGGCAACGGTTGCTGCCGGCGGCGAGAAATTCGCAGGCCCGGGCGGCGGCTGCTATGTCTCGCCGACCCTCTTCACCGGTGCCAACAACAACATGCGCATCGCGCAGGAGGAGATTTTTGGGCCGGTTCTGACCGCGATCCCGTTCAACGACGAGGACGAGGCGCTCGCTCTTGCCAACGACGTGCAATACGGCCTGACCGGCTATCTCTGGACCAATGACGTCACCCGAGCCTTCCGTTTCACCGATGCGCTGGAGGCTGGGATGATCTGGGTGAACTCCGAGAATGTCCGCCATCTGCCAACCCCGTTCGGCGGGGTGAAGAGTTCCGGCATCGGGCGCGACGGCGGCGACTGGTCCTTTGATTTCTATATGGAAACCAAGAACATCGCTTTCGCCAACAAAGCGCATGCCATCCAGAAACTCGGTGGCTGACGCACCCGTCGTCACCCCTGACAAGAATTGCCTGCAATGCAGGTCTCGTGGAGGAAAAAATGCCCCTGCCGAAGCCCAATCTCTATCCGCCGTTCAACATTGTTCGTCTGAGCCACGTTGAACTGGCCGTGACTGACCTTGCAAAGTCGCGCGCCTTCTATGTCGACACGCTCGGACTTCAGGTCACCGATGAGAGCGACGACACAATTTATCTCAGGGCATTGGAGGAGCGGGGTCATCACTGCATCGTCCTGAAGAAGGCGGAGAAAGCCGAAGCTCGCGACCTCGGCTTCAAGGTGTTCTCAGACGAGGATCTCGACAAGGCCGGGCGCTTCTTCAAGAGCAGGGGTTTGCCGGTCGAGTGGATCGAACGGCCGTATCAGTCGCGCACCTTCCGCACACGCGACCCGCATGGCATTCCCCTCGAATTCTATTCGAGAATGGACCGTCTGGAGCCGATCCATCAGAAATACGCCCTCTACAAGGGCGTGAAGCCGCTGCGTATCGATCACTTCAACTGCTTTTCGCCAAATGTGGACGAGAGCGTGGCCTTCTACAACGAGATCGGCTTCCGCGTCACCGAATACACGGCAGACGAGGAAACCGGGCGGCTATGGGCGGCGTGGACGCATCGCAAGGGCGGCGTGCACGATATCGCTTTCACGAACGGTCGAGGCCCGCGCCTTCATCACACGGCTTTCTGGGTGCCGACTCCACTTAATATCATTGACCTGCTCGATCTGATGTCGACGACCGGCTGGCTCGCCAACATTGAGCGCGGCCCGGGCCGCCACGGCATTTCCAATGCCTTCTTCCTTTATATTCGCGATCCCGACGGTCACCGCATCGAGATCTACTGCTCTGATTACCAGACCGTCGATCCCGATCTGGAACCAATCAAATGGGACCTCAAGGATCCGCAGCGCCAGACACTCTGGGGAGCCCCGGCGCCGAAATCCTGGTTTGAAGAAGGCAGCCAGTTTGCTGGTACCGAACCGCAAGACTCGGTGCTGAAGGCTCAACCGATCGTCGCGCCCTGAGGACGTGGCTAAAGCTGATGAAACACTATGATGCCGGTAAGGGAGTAGGACATGGACAACGAAGCCTTCCGCCAATGGTCGCGCACGGCTGCCGATTGGGGGGCGGATTATCGGGCAAACCTGCGCGAGCGGCCGGTTCGTGCACAGACGAAGCCCGGTGACATCATCAGGCAGATCGCCGATGCCGCTCCCGAAGCGGGGGAGGCGATGGAAGCGATCTTCGCCGACTTCGAGCGCATCATTCCCGATGGCATCACCCACTGGCAGCATCCGCGTTTCTTTGCCTATTTCCCGGCCAATGCCGCGCCCGTTTCCGTTATAGCGGATTATCTGGTCACCTCTGTCGCTGCGCAGTGCATGCTCTGGCAGACGTCGCCGGCGGCCACAGAACTCGAGACACGCGTGGTCGACTGGCTGCGCCAGGCACTCGGCCTGCCGGATGGTTTTGCCGGGGTCATTCAGGATTCCGCTTCGACCGCGACGCTCGCTGCCGTCCTGGTCATGCGCGAGAAGGCGCTTGAATGGAAAGGCAACAGCGAGGGACTTGCAGCACACGGCGCCGTGCGGGTCTATGCCTCCAAGCAGGTACATACATCCATTGACCGGGCAATCTGGATCGCCGGTATCGGTGAGGCAAACCTGGTGCGGATCCCGACCAAGGGACCGCTGAACGGCATGGATCCCGAGGCGCTGGACGCGGCGATCAGGGCCGATCTGGAAAGCGGTCACATCCCTGCGGGTGTCATCGCCTGCACCGGCGGCACGTCGATCGGCGCATGTGATCCGATCGCAGAGGTGGCCGCTGTCGTGAAGGCGCATGGGCTTTACCTGCATGTCGATGCCGCCTGGGCCGGTTCCGCGATGATCTGCCCGGAGTTTCGGACGCTATGGAAGGGTGTCGAGGAGGCTGACTCTGTCGTCTTCAACCCGCATAAGTGGCTTGGCGCCAACTTCGATTGCTCGGTGCAATTCATCAAAAGCCCCGAGGATCAGGTGCGCACTCTCGCCATTCAGCCGGAATATCTGAAAACCCATGGCCATGATGGCATCGTCAACTATTCGGAATGGTCGGTTCCGCTGGGTCGCCGTTTTAGAGCGCTCAAGCTCTGGTTCCTGATGCGCTATCATGGGCTCGAGGGCCTGCGCACCATGATCCGCAACCACGTGAAGTGGTCGGAGGAGCTTGCCGAACGGATAGCCGCCGAGGCGGATTTTGAGATCGTGAGCACACCCGTCCTCTCGCTATTTTCCTTCCGCCACAAGGGCAGCGGCGATAGCGACCAGCACAACATCGCGCTCGTCAATGCGATCAACGACGACGGCCGCATTTATTTGACCCAGACACGCGTCGACGGTCGCATCGCCATCCGCTTCCAGGCTGGGCAATTCGAGATGACACGTGACGATGCGGATGTGGCTTTCAGGGTCATCACCGAGATCGCCCGTACATTGAATTAGGAGACCGCCGTGACAGAACGCCTTCGCTTCGCCAGCTTTTCCCACGGCGGCACACTGAAATACGGCCTTGTGAAAGCCGATGGTATCGTCGGTCTCTCAGCGCGCCACGGCCAGCGCTGGCCGAGTTTGCGTGAGGTTATCGAGGCCAATGCTTTAAGCAGACTGGGCGTGGAGAGTGCGGCTCTGCCCGTCGACTATGAGCTCGACGACATCACTTATGAAATACCGATACCGTCGCCGGAGAAGATCATCTGCGTCGGCGTCAACTTTCCTGATCGCAACGAGGAATACAAGGATGGGCAGGCGCCGCCGTCGAACCCCTCGCTGTTCATCCGGTTCCCGCGTTCGTTTACCGGTCATGGGCAACCGTTGATCCGGCCGCCGGAAAGCCCGCAGCTCGATTATGAGGGTGAGATCGTCATCGTTATCGGCGAGGGCGGACGGCGCATCGCCGAGGCCGATGCGCTGGGCCACGTTGCTGCACTCTCGCTCTGCAACGAAGGCACGATCCGCGACTGGGTCCGTCATGCCAAATTCAACGTGACGCAGGGCAAGAATTTCGACCGGACGGGTTCCATTGGCCCATGGCTGGTGCCGTTCACGGACGAGGAGCAGCTGGCCGACATCAAGCTCGAAACACGGGTCAACGGCGAGGTGCGCCAGAGCGACCGGACCAGCCGGATGATCTTCTCGTTTCGAAAGATCATCAGCTACGTCTCCACATTCACGACACTGGTACCCGGCGACGTCATCGTCTGCGGCACGCCGACCGGTGCCGGCGCTCGCTTCGATCCGCCGGTTTGGCTGAAGCCCGGCGACGTGGTGGAGGTCGAGGCCGACGGGCTCGGCATACTTCGCAATACGATCGCCGACGAGGTGCTCTGATGTTGACCGCCGCCGAAATCGAAGCCGCCGCCGAGAGCCTTGATCGAGCCGAGCGAAGCCGCACGCAGACGGGACTGCTTTCCCTCAAGCATCCCGACATGACCATGGACGATGCCTATGCCGTACAGGGAGCCTGGGTAACGAAGAAGATCGCTGCCGGCCGCAAAGTCATCGGCTGGAAGATCGGCCTGACGTCGAAGGCCATGCAATATGCGCTGAACATCAACATTCCCGATTCCGGCGTGCTGCTCGACGATATGGTCTTTGAAGACGGTGCGACGGTTCCGAAGGACCGGTTCATCCAGCCGCGTGTTGAAGCCGAAATCGCCTTCGTCATGAAACGGTCTCTGCGCGGACCCGGCGTAACCGCTTTCGATGTGCTCAATGCCACCGACTACGTGACGCCCGCGCTTGAAATTCTCGATACGCGGATTTTTCGGACCGATCCGGAGACGAAGAAAGCCCGCAACATCTGCGACACGATCTCGGATAATGCCGCGAATGCCGGCATCGTCTGGGGCGGGCGGGCGGTCAAGCCCGACCAGATCGATATGCGCTGGATGGGCGCTATCGTCAGCCGAAATGCCGAGGTCGAGGAGACCGGCCTGGGTGCCGGCGTCCTGAACCAGCCGGCGCGCGGCGTCGCGTGGCTTGCCAACCGGCTGGCCCACTATGGCGACGGCATCGAGGCCGGGCAGATCATTCTGGCGGGTTCATTCATCCGACCGGTCGAGGCGCGGCATGGCGATACGATCGTCGGCGATTTTGGACCTTATGGTTCAGTCAGCCTGTTCTTCGAGTAGGCTTCAGAATGGCGGCCCCTAGGAACACCTTCAAGGAAGCGTTGCGCGCCGGGCGACCCCAGCTCGGGCTCTGGCAGGCACTCGCCAACAGCTACACCGCCGAGATTTGCGCGGGCGCCGGCTATGATTGGCTGCTCTTCGACGCGGAGCATGCGCCGAACGATATCCGTTCGCTCGTCCAGCAGCTTCAGTCGGTTGCGTCATACCCGGTCCATTCGATCGTCCGGCCGCCGATCGGCGAGGCCTGGCTGATCAAGCAGATTCTGGATATCGGCGCCCAGACCATCCTTGTGCCAATGGTCGAAAGCGGGGCGCAGGCCGAGGCAATGGTACGGGCCGTGCGCTATCCGCCGGACGGGATTCGAGGCGTCGGCGCGGCTCTCGCCCGCGCATCGGCTTTCAATCGGATACCAGACTACCTCCCAACGGCGAATGATGAGATTTGCCTTCTGCTGCAAGTGGAGAGCCGGGCGGGTCTATCCAGTCTCGATGAGATCGCCGCAACCGAAGGCGTGGACGGCGTATTCGTCGGACCAGCCGACCTCGCGGCCGATATGGGCTTTCTCGGAAAGCCGGGGGCGCCCGAGGTGCAGGAGGCGGTCGAGAGTGCGCTCGTTCGTATTCAGGCTCATGGCAAGGCCGCGGGGATACTCACGGCCGATCCCATCCTTGCACGCCGATATCTGGAGCTTGGCGCCATCTTCGTTGGCATCGGCTCGGATGTCGGGCTGCTTGTAAACAGCACGACCGGGCTTCTCGCCAACTTTCGATCTGGTGGAGATCCGAAGGTCGAGACGGCAGGCGGCGGGCGCGTGTATTGAACCGGGGTCCTATTTTACGAGGAAGCGGTCGATACTTGCCGGACGGCTCGCGTTCAGGCGCGAGCCATTGTTGGGTGCGACTGGCTATGCGAGCTGGTCTTTTGCCAAGTGATAGAAGAACATCGCGCCTCGTTCGAGGATACCGTCGTTGAAGTCATAGGTCGTCGTATGCAGGCCGGAACTCTCACCATTGCCGATCAGGACATAGGCGCCGGGTACCCTCTCAAGCAGAAATGAGAAGTCTTCGCTGCCCATCAGCGGAACTGGGAGCCTGGTCGAGGCGGCGTCGCCGAAATGGGTCGCAATCGTCGCTTCCGCAACACGGACGGCCTCGGGATCATTGATGGTCGCCGGATATCCGACCTGCCAGTCGAATTGCACGTCGGCACCGAAGCTCTTTGCCTGGAATGTGGCGATCTGTTCGACACGCTCGCGGATTTCTTCTCGTACGGCAGGGTTCATCGCCCGCATGCTGATCTCGAGCACTGCCGTATCGGGGATGATGTTGGATGCGGAGCCTGACAGAAACGCGCCGACCGTGACCACGGCAGGTTCGTGCGGCGAGGCGTTGCGTGACACCAGCGTCTGCAGTGCCATGACGATGCTGGAGCCGACGACCACAGGGTCGACGGTAATCTCCGGCTGCGCGCCATGACCGCCTTTGCCTTTGACGGTCACGGTTACAACGTCGATCGAGGCTGCGATAGGACCCGAGCGGGTAGAGAATGTACCGCTGGGAATGCCCGGCCAGTTGTGTAGCGCGAAAACCTGGTCGCACGGAAAACGCTCGAACAGGCCGTCCTCGATCATCAACTTGCCGCCGCCGAAATTTTCTTCGGCGGGCTGGAAGATGAAATGCACGGTGCCCGAGAAGGATTTGTCGCGGGACAGCGCCCATGCTGCTCCGAGAAGCATCGTCGTGTGGCCATCATGGCCGCAGGCATGCATCGCGCCGGGGTGCTGGCTTGCGTAGGGCAGGTTCGTTTCTTCCTGCATCGGCAACGCATCGAAGTCTGCGCGAAGGCCGATGGCGCGGTTGCTGCTGCCGGAGCGAAGCGTCGCGACGATCCCCGTGGTTGCGAGGCCGCGCGTGATCTCGAAGCCCCATTTCGTCAGCTGCTCTGCAATGAAGTCGGAAGTCTTGAACTCGGAGAGGCCAATCTCCGGCATCTGGTGCAGCCTGTGCCGGATATTGACGAGTTCGGGGAGAAAGTCCTGGAAGCCGAGATCGCTCATGGAAGCCCTCATGCAAGCTGGAGGAATTGCCGAAGTCGCGCTGATTGCGGGTCCTTCATGATGTTGCCGGGTGCGCCACGCTCTTCGACCAACCCCTTGTGAAGAAAGATCACCTCACTCGAAATGTCGCGGGCGAGCGCCATTTCATGGGTAACCATCACCATGGTGCGCCCCTCTTCAGCGAGCTTTTTGATCACCTGTAGAACTTCGCTGACGAGTTCAGGGTCAAGAGCGGAGGTCGGCTCGTCAAAGAGCATCACCTCAGGCTTCATCGCCAGCGCGCGGGCGATGGCTGCGCGCTGCTGCTGGCCGCCAGACAATTGCATCGGATACTGATCGCGCTTCGCGGTGATGCCGACTTTTTCCATCAGCGTCTCCGCTTCGGCGATCGCCTCCTTGCGCGAGACGCCAAGGACATGGATCGGCCCCTCGATGATGTTCTCGAGAATCGTGCGGTGGGACCAGAGATTGAAGCCCTGGAAAACCATGCCGAGGCGAGTGCGGATGTGTTCAAGCTGCCGTGGGTCGGCGGCATGCATCTTTCCACCCTGCGACGGACTGGTCTTGATCACTTCGCCAGCCACCGAGATCTCGCCCCTGTCCGGCGTCTCCAGATAGTTTATGCAACGCAGCAGCGTGCTCTTGCCCGAACCGCTGCTTCCGATCAAGGAGATCACGTCACCCTTGCGGGCTTCGAACGAGATGCCCTTGAGAACCTCGACGCCACCGAAGCTTTTGTGGATGTCTTTTACCGAGAGTGCTGTCTCGACCATTTCAATTCCTCCCGAGGCTCTAAGGCTCACGTCCGCGCCGCGCGGTAGCGCGTCATGCGGAGTTCGACGACGTTCATTATGCGGGTCAGGATGAAGACCACGGCGAAATAGATGATGCCGGCGGCAATCAGCGGCTCGAAGATCTGCAGCGATTGACGCTGCAGCATGCGCGCTGTTCCCATCACCTCAAGAATGGTGATCGTGGAGGCGAGCGACGTGGTCTTCAGAAGGATGATCAGATCGCTTGTCAGGACCGGCAGGCATTGTCTGAATGCCTGAGGCAAGGTGACACGACGAAGGATCGTCCATGGCCGCATGCCGATCGAAAGCGCTGCCTCGATCTGGCCACGTGGGATTGCCTGGATCGCACCACGGATGACTTCCGCATTGTACGACGCCTGATTAAGGCTCAATGCCGCGATCGCGTACCACAGGCCGTCCCGCAGATAGGGCCATAGAAAACTGTGCCGAACCCAGGTTCCCGGCAGGATCTGACCAAGGCCGTAGTAGATCAGGTAGATCTGCACCAACAATGGCGTCCCGCGGAAAGCAAAGGTGAAGGCGAAGGCAGGCCATGCCAGCAGGCGGTGGCTAGAGAGGCGGGCAAGTGCCGCAAGCGTGCCGATGATCAGGCCGAAGCTTCCGGCCGTTGCCGTCAGAAGCAATGTCAGCGGCGTCGCCTTGATCAAAGCGGGGAGGAAGGAAATGACGTTGGTGATCGTTTCCATCAGCGATGCCCCCGATTCAAGTGCTTCTCAAGGCGGCTGATCGCGAGAACGGATATAAGCGTGATCAACAGGAAAAGCAGGGCGGTCAGGCCGTAGAAGAGGATGTACTGCTTTGTGCTCGCCGCTGCCCGGTAGCCCGTATAGAGCAGCTCGCTGAAAGAGCCGAGAACCGAGATGATGGCGCTTTCTTTGGTAATGGACAGCCAGAGATTGCCCATGCCGGGCACGGCGTGTCGCATCATTTGCGGAATGACGACGCGGGTTACGATCTTACGCGGACGCATGCCGATCGAGACTGCCGCCTCGAGCTGGCCGGGAGGAATGGCAAGATAGGCGGAGCGAAGGACTTCGGTCATGAAGGCGCCTGAAACGAACGCGAGCGCGACGATCGCAGCCCAGAAGGGGCTGAATTGGAAGCTGTCGTCTACAAAGCCCGCATATTTCAGAAGGCGCTCAGCACCGCTGGCGACCGAGAAATAAAGAAGAAGGATAACCAGCAGTTCGGGGAGCGAGCGCACGACGGTCGTATAGAGCCCGGCGATCAGGCGCAGCGACCGATGTTTCGAAAGCTTGCTGGCAGCTCCGAGAAAGCCGAAAATCACGGCTACGATGTAAGAAATGATCGATACCTGGAGGGTCATCAACAGGCCCCAGGCGAAATCGTCGCCCCAGCCCTCCGCACCCCAGCCAAGCAAGTGCCAATAAGAGTCCATGCGTTGTACCTGCTCGATCCGGCTTCGTTTTGGCGGTCGGCCGGACGGCCCTTGGTTTTGCCGATAGTGAGGAGATCAACTGCGAGGCTGCGATGAGGCCGTTGGGCGATCCAGGAGAAGCAGTCGGGCAATTGAGTTGACAGCTGGACGCGGCGGCAGCCGGCGCCCAGCTGTCACGCGATTACTTACCGAAAATCCACTTGTCGACCAGCTTCTGCAGCGTGCCGTCCTTTTCGAGATCGGCAAGAGCAGCGTTGACCTTGCCGAGGGTATCGGCATCACCCTTGCGGGTCGCGTAAGCAACGCCTTCGCCAAGCGTGGTGTTCTTCGGAACTTCGAGCTTCACTTCGTAGTCGGCGCCGGCATCCGTCTTCAGGAAGGTCTGGATGTAAAGATCCGGGATGAGGACGTAGTCGACGCGACCGGCAACGAGATCGGCGACGGAATTGTCGGCGGTGTCGTAGCTCTTGGCTTCGGCGCCGGCCAGGTACTTACCTACATAAGCGGCCTGAACGCTCGACGTCTGCACGCCGACGATCTTGCCGGAAACGATCGCCGGGTCGATGATCTTGCCCGAACCGTCAGGTGCATCAACTGTGGTGACCTTGGTGCTGTCGGACTTGGCGCCAACGAAGGACGTCCCTTCGGTGTAGTAGGGCGTGCTGAAGTCCACGACCTTGCGGCGGTCATCGGTGATCGAGAAGGCGCCTATGATGAAGTCGACCTTCTTCTCGTTCAGCGAGGGAATGAGCCCGTCCCATGCCATCTGCTTGATGTCGCACTTGGACTGCAGCTTTGCGCAGACGGCGCGCGACAGGTCGGCTTCAAGGCCTTCCCATTCGCCGGCGGCGTTGACCTGCGTGAATGGCATGTAGGGCTCGGGCGTCATGCCGAGGCGGATCGTATCCTCGGCATGTGCAAGACCTGCGGACAAAAGAAGCGCGACACCGGCGACAATCTTCGTTGAGAAGCTGTGCATACTGTTCTCCCTGTTTTTTCTTGAGGTTGTTATCGGCCGTTGCGGTACCAGCGCAGCGACATGCAGGACAGGCCCGCATCGATCTTTCCGATCTGCGTCGTCTTCATAGCCACGACCTTGTAGCCGAGCTTGTCGAGCATCTCGATCGTGCGTGGGAAATCCGAGCCGACCATGACGACGTCGTTGACGCGCAATGCGTTGGCAGCCGGCTCTTCGCCTTCCGGAATGATGATCTGCTTGAAATCCTTGAAGACGCCGGAGCGGGCAAGGCGTGCGGTGGAAAGCACGCTCTCGTGGTCGAGCAGCGAGCAATCGGTCTTGAAGTGCAGGACGCCTTCGGGCGTCGCGACGATCTCAGCCTTGCGACCGAGCTTCTCGATGCAGGCGGAGAGAGCCTCGGCACCGACCTTGTCGGTGCGTGCCGAAAGGCCGATCATCACGCTCTTCGGTGTGGTCAGCACGTCGCCGCCGTCCGCAAAGCCGGGGGTCGGGAGATCGAGAACGGTCTCGAACATGTCGCGAAGGGTAGGCGTGATCTCGGCGGTTTCGCCGACGCGGCTTTCCGCACCCGGACGAAGCAGGATCGCGCCTTCCGTGAAGACGAGCGCGGGGTCTTCAACGAAGATCGAATCCGGAAAAGCTTCCAGCGCAGGAAGGATCGTCACCTCGACACCAGCATCACGCATCGCGGCGATGTAGGCATCATGTTCAGACTTCACGCCTTCATAGGTGGGATTGCCGCGATCATCGGCGCGAAGGCCGTTGACGACGGAACGCGACGGCTCGCGCACAATGATGGAGTTGAACTGAAAAACTGATCTGGCTTGCGACATTTCCGAGTACCTTTATTTTCGTAGGGCTTCTCTATCCGGCTCAACCGGCTGCGTAAAGCAATTGTGTGGCTGCCGGTTCGCGGCGCGACAGGTGAATGCCGGCGAGCATGCAGCGGACCGATCCGCCGGCCAGTTCGATCGTCGAAACATCGAATGGCAGCAGCTTCGTCGTCTCCTCGATCGCCTTGACCTGGGCCGGATCCAGAGCGGCGAGGGCGCGGGCCGACAGCACGACCAATCGGCCATCCCGCCCGTCGAGTTCGATCGCGTTCCCGGCGAAATTCTCGATCTGCTCGATCGATAGTTCGGTGACCTTGCGGCCGGTTTCTTCAAGACGGGCAATGATTTCGCGCCGGCGGCTCTCATCCTTGATCATCGCGGATCCAAGCAGTGCGAAATCCGTCCCGATGCACATCAGCACGTTCGTGTGGTAGATCGACTTGCCGTGGCGGTCGACGGCATCGAATACCATCGGCTCGAAATTGAAATGCGTGCAGAAGCGCTCCAGAGCGACTTCATTGGTGCGGTTGGAGCGCACCGCATAGGCAACCCGGCCGATGTGGTCCAGCACCATGGCGCCGGTGCCCTCGAGATAGACATGGTCCTTCTCGAGGCCCGAATAGTCGATCACGTCCTGAACGCGGTAGTCGGTCTTCAACATCTCGATTACGTCTGAGCGACGTTCGGACTGACGGCTCGCGGAGTACATCGGATAGATGGCGACATGGCCGCCCGAGTGCGTGGAGAACCAGTTGTTCGGAAAGACGGAGTCGGGGGTAGCGACCGTTTCATCCTCGAAGACATGGACAGTGACTCCGGCTGCAGCCAGGCCCTCGGCCATCCGTGTCACTTCATCGAACGCCGCGGATGCGATCACTGCTGCTGCACGCTGCTCGTCGCTGGACTGAAACGAGTTGTCATTGGCGGTCATCGGGTTAGGCGTGAAATGATGTGGCCGGATCATCACGACCGACTTCGGAGCCTGTACGGAAAGTCTCTTCATGGCTCAGGCAACGCTCCGCTGCAGGACGGTCTCGGGTTGGCGAAACAGACCGTAGAGATTCCGTGGATCTGCCGGTTGCGTGGTAAGATCGAGATCCGTGTAAAAGGCCGTGCCCTGCACGATGTCGCGGAGGTAGCGCAGCGCGGAGAAGTCCTCGGTCGCAAACCCCACGGAATCGAAGATCGTGATCTGCTCGTCGGAGCGACGGCCGTTCGCCGCGCCTGCCATGACTTGCCAGAGTTCCGTGACCGGGAAGTCCGGTGCCATCTGCTGGATTTCGCCCTCGATCCGGGTCTGCTCCGGAAACTCCACGAAAACATCGGCACGCCGCAGGATATCGCCCTGCAGTTCGGTCTTGCCGGGGCAGTCGCCGCCGACAGCGTTGATGTGCACGCCACCGCCGACCATGTTGTCCGACAGGATGGTCGCATTGCGCTTGTCTGCGGTGACGGTGGTGATGATATCAGCGCCTGCGACGGCTTCTTCGGCTGTTGTAGCGACGAGAACATCGAAATCCTTGTCGCCGATATTGCTCAGGAACTTCGACACAGCATCGGCGTCGATATCGTAGACGCGCAGGCTCTTGATGCCGAGAAGAGCGCGAAACGCCAGCGCCTGGAACTCGGACTGGGCGCCGAGGCCGATGATCGCCATCGTGCGGGAGTTCTTTCGGGCAAGATACTTCGCGGCCAGTGCCGAGGTCGCCGCGGTGCGAAGGCCCGTCATCAGCGTCATTTCCGATACCAGGCAGGGATAACCCGTGCTCACATCGGACAGCACGCCGAAAGCCGTCACTGTCTGAAGACCGGCGCTAGGATTCTTGGGATGGCCGTTGACGTATTTGAAGCCGTAGTGCTGACCGTCGGAGGTCGGCATCAGCTCGATGACACCCATCTGGGAATGACTGGCAAGACGAGGGGTTTTCTCGAACTGTTCCCAGCGCCGAAAATCCTCTTCGATATAGTCTGCAAGACCAAGCAGGAATGCGTCGATGCCGACGGATCGGACCAACTCAACGACATTGCTGACGCCTACATATTGAACCACGCTTACAGCTCCTCAGGACATTTGTTAGGGAGCAGCGTAGGTACACATAGCGCGAGTTAAAATTCGAAAATCGCAGAAAAGTGCACAAAAAATATGGCAAAATGCTAGGTGAAACTGTACAAATTGCCATGCACATTTTTGACGATCTCGACCACCAGCTGATTTCCATCCTTCGCGAAGACGGGCGGGCGCCGCTTTCGAAGCTCGCGACCATTCTGGGTGTCTCTCGCGGCACGATCCAGGCGAGGCTCGACCGGCTTCTGCAATCGGGTACAGCGCTTGGATTTACCATCCGGATTCGCCAGGACTACGAAGACGGTTCGATACGGGCGATCATGATGATCGAGGTGCAGGGCCGCTCAACCACCAAGGTCATCAAGTTCCTGCGTGGTTTGCCGGAACTCTATGCGCTGCACACCACCAACGGCTCTTGGGATCTTGTGGCGGAGATCCGGGCAAGCAGCCTGCACGATTTCGATCGTGTGCTCAGGGAGGTTCGCACCGTGGAAGGGGTCCTCAACAGCGAGACGAGCATATTGCTGAGCAGCGTCTAGCCGCTGTAGACAGGCTTGCGCCTAGAGGAGGACTGGAGACAGTCCACTGTCCCCTCTGAAAGCCTTGAAGGCGCCCAGCGATCGCAGGGAGCGACCATCGTCGATTGCCGCAAGGTCCAGGATGATGGCATTGGCGATCGTCATCGGAACGACAAGGGATTGCGACTCGCCGGCGCCGCCGCGGGATACGGAGATCTGATGCTGTGGGGCGGGATCGATCCGGGCGCTGCGAAGGTCGGTCAGCGCGAGGACTTTCGCTTCTTTCTCCGCCGCGACCTTGCGGATTTCTTGAACGAGGGATGAGACACGTCTGAATGCCAGCAGCCAGACGACGTCATCCTGCCTCAAGGTGGCCAGCAGTTCGGGCAACTGGTGCATCTGGTTGCCGAGATCGATTGCTTCATAACCGGAGCGGTTGAGCCTCAGGGATATGAGCGAGGACAGCGAGGCCGAATTGCCGCGGCCGAAGATCAGCACTCGCCGACAATCCCGCAATGCTTCCGAAAATACGCGGATCTCGGCGTCGGATACGGCGTTGCGGACTTGCTGCAGGGCTGCGATCTCGCTGTCGAGAACAGAGGCGAGCAGCGATCCCTCCTCGGCGCGAACGAGGCGCGCGGCCATGCGTGCAGCAGGATTTTCAAAGTCCCCGCCGCTCTCCATGAGGTTTGACTGTAGGAATCCCCTGAACTCCGGATATCCCTTGAAACCAAGCCGGCGCGCGAGACGGACCGCCGAAGCCGGGTGGACGCCGGCGCGCGAAGAGACATCCTTGCCGTTCTCCATGGCGGCCCGGATAGGATCTCGTATCAAGACGTCGAGCAGCCGCGTATCGGCCTCCGTCAGCCTGGTGGAGTTGCGCGCGATGAGATCGCCGAGGAGTTTGGGCATCTGGTCCTGCGTGGTCATGTCTTCCCTTGCCTGATCCCGGCACTAGCGCCGGGCGACGCACATGGATGCGTTAGTGTCTTAAGCACCCAGATCGACCCTGTCGCCGCTCTCGCTGTCGAAGAAAACGGCCCGCTCGAGATCGCATGTCACCCAGAACGTATCTGCGTTGCGCGGAACATTCCTGCGTTGACTGGTCAGCGTCAGACGTCCGGCCGGGCTCTCGCAATGGAGGATGATGTCCGAACCGGTCATTTCTGACAATGCGAGTTTAACAGGCATTGCCGGTTCGGCTGGCTCTTCGAGGTGGACCGACATACTCTCCGGACGCAGACCTGCCGTTACGTCCTGTCTTCCCCGCCAACCGGGGAGCTTTTCGACGGGGAGGAAGTTCATGGCGGGAACGCCCAGAAAACTTGCCACAAAGCGGTTCTGCGGGCGATCGTAGATCGCGTCAGGTGTATCGAACTGCAGGAGGTCGCCATCTTTCATGATAGCGATCCTATCAGCGAGGGACAAGGCCTCCGTCTGGTCGTGTGTCACGTAGACGATGGTCGCCCCAAGCTGGCGATGCAGTTCCTTGATCTCGGTGCGCATCGCAACGCGGAGCGAGTTGTCCAGATTTGAAAGCGGCTCATCCATCAGGAAAATCGAGCTGTTTCGCGCCATGGCGCGTCCCATCGCGACGCGCTGACGCTGGCCGCCCGACAGTGCGCCCGGCTTTCGATCAAGATAGGGCAGGAGCTGAAGGGTTTGAGCCACCGTTTCGGCGCGAGCATTGCGCTCCTTCTTCGGCATGCCGCGTAGTTCGAGGCCGAAGGCGATGTTCTCGCGGACCGTCATGTGAGGATAGAGCGCGTAGTTCTGGAAGATCATGGCGATATCGCGGTCTTGCGGTGCAAGGTCGTTTGCCCGCCGACCTGATATCTCGATGTCACCCTGTTCGCAGCGTTCCAGCCCGGCGATCAGTCGCAGCAGCGTTGATTTCCCGCACCCGGACGGGCCGACAATGACAATGAACTCGCCATGTCTGATATCCATCGATACGCCGTGGAGAATTTCCGCTCCGCCTGGATAGGACTTCCTTACATCTCTCAGCTTGATGCCGCTCATTGTGCGGTCTCCTTGAGATGAAGCTCACGGAGCGCGATGGCGAGGCTCGGGCGATCGGTTGTGAAAACCTTGGCGTCCAATGTCAGGGCGCTCTTGATCTGCGTGGCGTTGTGGGCGCCCCAGCAACCGAAATCGATGCCGGCTTCATTGACCATTCGCGCCAGTTCCACATCGGCGGTATCCACGTGCACGCCGATCTCGGGTATCGCGTGGCTTTGGGCCAGGCGGATCACCGCCCTGTCGCCGAGTTGGCGCAGTACGGGCGGGCTGACAAGCCATAGCCGTGGGCGGTCCGTCGCAGCGGCAAGTGCGTCCAGGGTCGCGACCTGGAACGATGAGAAGACTGTTCTCTCCAGCATGCCATTGTTCGCCAGGCGCTCCACGACGCGCGGCACGAAGTCCGCATAGGGACGACCTTCGGCGTCGGGTTTGATTTCACAACGGAAATCGACCTTACTGCCGGCATATATCGCGCACAATTCGTCGAGTGAAATCGGATGTCCGCCGGCACCGTAGTTGATGGTGGCGGCGCGGACCTCGGCCTCGGTCAGCTTGCAGATCTCGCCGCTGCGGTCGGTCGTGCGATCGAGGTTCGCGTCATGATGAACCATGATCGCGCCATCCGATGTGGGATGTAGGTCGAACTCGAGCTCTTCCACGGCCATTTGCGCCGTCGCCTGGAAGCCTTGGGGGGTGCTGTCGCCGAACTCGAGCGTTCCGCCGCGGTGAGATGCGATGCGTGTCATCGTATGCTTGTCCTTGTTCATTGATTACTTGACCGCGCCCATGGTGATGCCGCGCACGAGGTGACGTTCGACAAGCAGAAATCCGAGAAGGACCGGTAGAATGGTGAGGGTTGATGCAGCCATGACCAGCGGCCAGTCGACCAACCCTTCGCCCGGGTTGATGCGATAGAGGCGCGCGAGCCCGATCTGCAGGGTGTAGAAGTCTTCCTTGCCGACAGCGACGAGCGGCCAGATGTAGTTGTTCCACTCGGTAATGAAGATGTAGAGCCCCATCGAGAAGATCGCGGGTTTCGCAATCGGAACGATGACCCGCCACAGCACCTGCAACGGTGTTGCTCCATCCATGTAGGCGGCCTCGTCCAGCGCTTTCGGTATGCCCTTGATGTATTGGCGCAGGAAGAACGCGGCAAAGCCGTTGGATACGGATGGGAGGATGAGGCCCGCATAGCTGTCGAGAAGGCCGGCCTTGGCAAGCGTCAGGTAGTTCGGGATCAGGCTGATATGACTTGGTATCATCAGCGTCGCGACGGTTGCGCCAAACAGGAGATTGCCGCCGCGAAACTGGAAGCGCGCGAAGGCGAAGGCGGCCATGGTCGCAATCGTGATGCCGAGCAGGGTCACCAACCCGGATACGATGATGCTGTTCAGCAGGTACCGCGCGAAATTGTACTCGGCCACGGCACGCACATAGTTACCAGCCGTGAACTCCACGCCGCCGGCGTAGTAGGCTTGCGCCGTCTGGAAGGACATCCAGATCGAGTAGAGCACTGGCAACAGGAAAAGGAGGCCGGCGGTGAGGGCAAGACCTGTCAGGATGGGATTGTTACGCTTCATAATGCACCCTGCGGCCGATGATGCGGGATTTGATCAGTGCCAGCACGATCAGGAAAATGAACAGGAGAACGGCAAGTGCCGAGCCTCTGCCGATATCGAAAAGCTCGAAGCCGACGCGATAGAGCAGGTTCACGAGCATGTCCGTCGCACCTGCCGGGCCGCCATGCGTGATGATGTTGACGATGGTGAAAACCTGGAAGGCTTCGATCACCGAGATGACCAGCAGGAAGTAGGTCGTTGGCATCACGAGCGGGATGGTGATGCGCCGGAAGACATGGAATCGCTTGCCGCCATCGACGGCTGCTGCATCGTAGAGTTCCTGGGGCACGGCCTGCAGTCCGGCAATATAGATCACGATGTCGTAGCCCAGCTGCTTCCACGTATTGACGAAGATCAGTACCCAGAGCGCCAGCTGTGGATCCTGTAGCCAGGCGATTTTTCCGAAGCCGAGCCATGTCAGAACCGAGTTGACCATCCCGTAGTCGGTGGAAAACACCCAGGAGAAGACCACGGCGATCGATACCGCTGATGTCACCGAGGGGAGGAACAGCGCGCCCCGAAGCAGGCGGGATGGCAGCGTTTCGCT
Organism: Hyphomicrobiales bacterium; assembly: GCA_900468535.1. Classification (GTDB taxonomy): domain Bacteria; phylum Pseudomonadota; class Alphaproteobacteria; order Rhizobiales; family Rhizobiaceae; genus Rhizobium. Next base: position 24,473 of record UBTY01000004.1, read on the forward strand.
AACCAGATAGCTGGCGATCACGACCGCCAGGCCAAGCCTGAGCGGCACGGAAATGAGCGCAAAGATCGCGGTAACGGTCAGTGCGTTCCAGAAGTCGCGGGACGCCAGCAGTAGCCTGTAATTCTCCAGCCCGACGAATAGCATGTCGGCGGACAGGAAATCCCAATGCCGAAAGCTGAGGTTCACGCTTTCGACGATCGGAACGTAGGTAAACACCGCGATGAAGGCGATCAGCGGTGCGACAAGCATGTAGGGGGTAAGGATACGAAGCATGGGATCGATCTATGAGGACGGCATGCCCGAGCGGACATGCCGTCCTGTCGTTAGAACTCAGTTGCTGGCGCGTTTGGCTTCTTCGCGTGTCTGCGCGGCGAAGTCTTTCATCGTTTCCTCGACTCCGCGCTGGCCGAGCGCCATGGCTTCCCACATCTTGTATTCGGTGGTGCGCATCCAGGTGACGACGGGCGGACGCGCACGGCCATGGGCAAAATCGAGCTGCTTGATCGCAACATCGATCCCTGGCTGCGTGGCCAGCGCATCGACGGCAACCGGTAGCGCGGCGCTCTTCTTGTTGATCGGCAGGTATCCGGTCGCAGCAAACCAGATCGCATTGGCTTCCGGCGAGGCGGCGTAGCTGATGAACTTGTAGGCGGCGTCCTGAACGTCTTTCGACGACGTCGACAGGATGCCGATACCAGCGCCACCGATCGGAACCGAGCAGGTCCTGTTGCACGGCATCGCGCGAACAGCGAGCTTGTCGCCCAGCGCCTTCTTCGCGCCGCCGTAATCGCCTGTCGAGTTCAAGGAAATACCGACCTTGCCGGCGTAGAAGGCATCGCGGCCGACATCTTCGTCGGTCACGCCGTCAGGCGAGGCGACCTTCTGTTCATGCACCAGCGAAGCCATCCACTGGTAAGCCTCGATGGTATTCGGCTTGTCGAGCAGCACCTCGTCCGTCTTTGCATCGAGGAGTTCGCTGTCGTTCGACATCACGAGACCCCAGCGCGCAAACTGGCCAGGCGCCGCGATGCCGCTGATGCCTTCCGATCCGAGCTTCTCGGTAATCGTCTTCGAAACGGCGAGGATGTCGTCGAAGGTCTTCAGTGAAGGCTCGTTCGTGTAGCCGGCGCGCGCAAGGATATCCTTGTTGAAGTAGAGAACGGGCGTCGAGGAGTTGAAGGGAACGATGTAGTTCTTGCCTTTGTAGACACCGACCTCGCGCGCGTAGTCGTAAAGGTCGTCCTTCAGGGGATCAGCATCGAAATAGGGCGTCAGGTCGATGAGGACGCCGCGATCGGCAAACAGTCCGTAGCGGGTCACTTCCATGATGACGGCATCAGGGGCGCGTCGTGCCGGGATCGCTGCCTGCAATTTGGTGACGATATCGTTATAGTTGCCGACGTATTCGGCTTCGACATGGATATCTGGATTGGCGGCCTCGAAATTGCCGATGATCTGCTCGAGCGCCTTGCCGTTCGCCTTGTTGAAGCTATGCCAGAACTTGACCGTCGTCTCCGCGTGAGCCGAACCGACGACCGAGAAAAGTGCAGCAGCGCTTGCGGCAATGGTGGTTTGCAATCTTGATGGCATCAATAATATCCTCTGCAAAAGAAATTGCACAACGTTCGTCATGCAAATAGGCCGAGGCTGAGACAGTTTTTTGAATGCGACGTGAAGCTTTGATGACAATGACGGTCTGAGGGCCTGCCGTTAGAATCCCTCTAGTGTACCGGATCGAAGACTTCTGACCTTGAGCGATGGGATGGGCTGGCCTAGTTGCTTGTCTGTGCAGGCTTGGCGTCTGCCAGGGCGGAGGAACGTCGATCTTCAAGGACAGCAAAAAAGCCAGCGGGTATGCCTTCACGCTGCTCGCCGTGTTCATCTTCGCGATCCAGGACAGTTTCTCCAAATATCTCGGCGAGCGCTATTCGCCGATCTTCATCACGATGATCCGATACTGGGTTTTTGCGGCATTCGTTATCCTGCTCGCGTCTCGACGCCCCGGCGGCATTCGAGCGGTGGTAGCAACGAAGCGGCCGGTTCTCCAGATCGCGCGGGGTGTGCTTCTGGTCGCAGAAATCGCGATGTTCGTTTACGGCTTGGCTCATACGGGTCTTGCCATCACGCAGGCGATTTTCCAGGCTTCACCCCTGATTGTCACCGTGCTTTCCATCCCGTTTCTTGGCGAACATGTCGGTTGGCGTCGATGGCTCGCCGTCCTTGCGGGCCTGTTCGGCGTGCTGCTGATCATCAATCCGACAGGAAGCCAGTTCAGCATATTTCTGCTGCTGCCGCTGACATGCTCATTCATGTTCGCCACCTATAGCGTTGCGACACGGGCCGTCAGCCGGCATGATCCAGCCGTGACGAGCCTCTTCTATACGGCCGTCGGCGGCGCCATTGCCATTTCGCTGCTCGGTCCCTTCTATTGGTCTCCTATCGCGTCGTCCGACTGGCTGGTCGTCGGAGCACTGGGGCTCTGCGGCGCGGTCAGCCACTATTGCCTCATCCGCGCCTATGACACCCTGCAGGCATCTGATGTCCAGCCGCTCACCTATCTGCAGCTCGTCGTCGGCGCGGTCATCGCGGTGCTGTTCTTCAACGAGACGCTCAGCTGGAACATGCTGCTTGGCGCAGCCATCGTCGTGAGCGCCGGATTGTTCACGATGTGGCGAGAACCGCGCGCGCATTCGAAGAATAACCCCGCAAGCCGATCAGGAATGATGCCCTGAAGGGGCCATACTTGTCACGATCACGTGAGGCGGCGGCCCTTCTCGAAACAGGCGACTGCAAACGTCGTATCGGCCCTTTGTTGAGCCGCATGTTTGGTCTAGATGCGAGTTAGTTCCCATACACAGGCCCAGGCCCGTCTCGGGCCGATGAAAGTTCCCATGCATAGCGTTGATACCGACCAGGAAAGTGTCCTGCGTCATCCCGGATACCTCAATTTTGCTGCATCGCGCGTCCTGTCCTCGCTCGCTTTTCAATCGATGGCCGTGGCGATGGGCTGGATGATCTACGACCAGACGAGAAGCGCCTTCGCACTTGGTCTGGTCGGGTTCTGTCAGTTTCTGCCGATGGTCATATTGACCTTTGTGGTCGGCCAGGTGGCCGATCGCTTCGATCGGCGCCGCATTGGCCTCGTCTGCCAGGTGGTGGAAGGCATAACCGCGCTGGTGCTGGCATTCGCTGCCTGGCACAATATGCTGAGCGCGACCGGGATTCTGATCGCCGTTGCAATTCTAGGAGCCGCGCAGGCCTTCGAGCGGCCGACAATGGCAGCGCTGCTTCCGACTGTTGTGCCCGCCAACCTGCTGCAGAAGTCGATCGCCACGACAACATCGATGATGCAGACCGCCCTGGTTCTCGGACCATCGCTCGGCGGTCTTCTGTATGGCGTTGATGAGATCGCACCCTTCGCGCTTTCCTTTGTGCTGTTTCTGATCGCGAGCATCAACGTCATATCGATCAAGATGGAGCGGTTGGCGCCGGCTCGTCAGCCGGTCACCCTGCAATCGGTATTCGCTGGGGTGCACTTCATCCGAAGCAAGCCTGTCATCCTAGGCACGATTTCACTCGACCTCTTTGCCGTGCTCCTCGGCGGAGCGACTGCCCTGCTGCCTATGTTTGCCCGCGACATCCTGCATGCGGGGCCGTGGGGGCTTGGTCTCCTTCGCGCCAGCCCGGCCATCGGTGCGGTCGTCATGTCGATCTATCTCGCGCGCCATCCCTTGAAGACTGGTGCCGGCCGAAAGATGTTCTGGGCCGTTGCGATATTTGGCGTCGCAACGATCGTCTTCGCGCTCTCGCAGAATATCGCGCTCTCGATCGGCGCTCTTTTCGTGGTTGGTGCGTCCGATACGATCAGCGTCGTCGTTCGCAGTTCGCTTGTGCAGCTGCTGACACCTGACGACATGCGCGGCCGCGTCAACGCGGTGAACTCGCTTTTCATCGGAACGTCGAACCAGCTGGGTGAATTCGAGTCCGGCATGCTCGCAGCACTTCTCGGACCCGTCATGACGGGTGTTGTTGGAGGATTAGGGACGATTTTCGTCGTGCTGCTCTGGATCAAGCTCTTTCCGGATCTTGTGCGCGTCAAAACTCTGACGGGCGATTAGAGTATCCTATCGCTCGTCGGCGAAGTGGATTTCATCCATCGACATCGCTATCTGTTGGATAGTGCTCGTGCCAAGTCAAAGAGGCGGTGCCGCGGAATATGGGTTTGGCGTGCGTCCTGAAGACTGCTGGGACGCTGCGCCGTCGTTTCACAAGGGAGAAATCATGTCTGGCGTGACGGACCTGCAAACCCTGTTGGCGACTCTGGAGCCGGAGCTTCTTTCAGGGGAGTTCGTGTTTGCCGCAGCGCCGCCGGACTCCATGGAAGCCTGCATCGCGCTTAACCCTCTCGGCTTCTTCTCAGAGGCGGAGGGGCTAACCATCATCCTGCCGGTAGAGGTTGGCGCGAAGACAGGCTGGCCACTCAGTTCTCCCTGCCGCTGTATCTCGATGACCGTGCATTCCTCATTGGAGGCTGTGGGTCTGACGGCCGCGATGGCCGGAGCGCTTGCCACCCAGGGCATTAGCGCCAACGTGGTCGCTGCCTACTACCATGACCATATCTTCGTACCGGCCAAGGACGCCGAGCGGGCAATTGCGACGCTCCGCGCGCTTGCCGAAGGCGCTGCCACCGCGCGGTGACGACAGATTGCCTTCGCACCTTATTTCAGCTCCAACGGAACCATCAGGACATGAACAGCCACATCAAGCCGGTCGAACTCTCAAAGGCCGGGCGCCTTGTCAATCATGGGCCGACGGTGCTGGTGTCGGCTCGTCACCAGGGTGTCGATAACGTGATGGCCGTGGCATGGTGCTGCGGTCTCGATTTCGATCCGCCCAAGCTGACTGTCGTGCTCGACAAGATAGCTCATACCCGCAGCCTTATCGAGGCCAGCGGTGAGTTCGTCGTTCAGGTGCCGACCTTCGAACAGGTCGGCTTGACCGACGAAGTCGGCACGCTCAGCTTCTATTCAGAGCCGGATAAGTTGGCCAACGCCAAAGTGCCTTTGTTTGAGATGCCCGGTCAGAATATGCCCTTTGTCGAGGGATGCTCCGCTTGGCTTGTCTGCAAGGTAATCAACGAGCCTCACGTTCAGGAAGAATACGACCTCTTCGTTGCCGAGGTCACAGCGGCCTGGGCCGACGACCGTGTTTTTAGCGGTGGCCGGTGGCATTTCGAAACCGCTGAGCCGAAATGGCGTAGCATCCACCATGTTGCCGGCGGGCATTTCTATGCAATCGGCGACCCGGTGGACGCCAAAACTCGGTGAGCCGCCTGTGTAGAACAGCGGATATGTCACGTTCGGTACTGGTTTAAGGACGCGATCGCACGGCTCGTTTTCCCGCTTGGCAGCCGTCAGCCCTTTGTTGCAAACGGCGCTCGGCTGGTGTCGTTGAGCGTTTCGCTCAATTCGCTGAGCAGTCCTGACAGTAGCGCCAGCTTCTCCGTGCCGAATTGCGTCTCGATGCGATCGCGTGTTCGCCGTGCCGCCCTTCCGACATCGTTGAGGACCGCCGTTCCGCTTTCCGTGATGGTGAGCAGGCGAGAGCGCTTGTCATCGGGACTCACTTCCCTGCGGATGAAGCCGCGCTGTTCCAGTCGGTCGACACATTTCGTCACCGACGACCGATCGAGCGCGATTGCCTCGCCAAGCGTACGCTGGTCGATGCGCGGCTGAAGCTGAATGAAGGCGAGAGCCGCAAATTGAGTCGGCGTAAAGTCCTGCGCCCTTGCCTCGTCGAGAAAAATGCTCGTCGCGATTTGATGGCACCGTCGAATGAGAAACCCCGGCGCCTTCCACACATCATCAGCCTGAACCACGAAAATTCTCCCCCAGCATTGACGCATCCCAGGTAGTGTCATAACTGATTATAAGGATGCGAACAATATTCGCGCTTAGCTTTGAGGGGATGGTGAGATTATGTGTCGCTGTCTGACGTCAGCCGCGGTCACTACAGAAAATCAGCTAGGGCGAATCCGTCGTTCTGCAAGTCGCCGAACGCCGCGCGCAATGCGCCGCTACTTTTCAAGGGGAAGGGCGGCCGAACACTGTCCGAACATTTCAGGACGAGTGTGGGCTCAGTCGATATCAGCGACCGCTACCGTCCCCAGCTAGGCACGCCGCCCCGTATTTGGCTGTGCGCGCCTTCGCCACGCCCCCTAAAATTTATTCATAACAACGAGGTTCAACCATGAACGCTAAATTCGACGGCCTCAGCCGAAGACAGGTGCTGCGCTCCGGCGTCGCCGCCTTCTTCGTGCTTGCGGCAGGAAGCGCTGGCGCCACGATCATTCGCGGCGCGCCACCGTTCAAGCCTTTTGACTACAACCCGCCCGAAACGCTTGGGCCGAGCGGCTGGTACTTCTTCAACGCCGAGGAAGCCGGCACCGTCGAGGCAATCGTGTCGCGTATCATTCCGGCCGATGAACTGAGCGTCAGCGGCAAGGACGCCGGATGCGCGACCTTCATCGATCGGCAGCTTGCCGGGTCCTACGGGACCTTCGAGCGTCTCTATATGCGAGGACCGTTCATGGCCGGCACGCCTGAGCACGGTGACCAGTCCGAACTTGTCCCACAGCAGCGCTACAGGATCGGGATCGCGGCGCTCAATGCACACTGTCGCAGCGCCATGGGCAAGGCCTTTGCCGAGCTTGGCGAGACCGACCAGGACAAGGTCCTCAAGGGGCTGGAGAGTGGCGAGATCAAGCTGGATGCGATCGATTCGAAGATGTTCTTCGGTCAGCTGCTCACCAACACGATGGAAGGATTCTTTGCCGATCCGATCTATGGCGGCAACCGCGACATGGTTTCCTGGAAGATGATCGGCTTCCCAGGCGCGCGCTACGACTACCGTGAATATGTCGAACGCCACAACGAGAAAATCGACCTCCCGCCGCTGAGCATTGCCGGCCGGCCGGAATGGACAGCAAGGAACTAAGACATGGCGCGCAAACTGCCTTCCACCGACGCAGTGGTCATCGGCCTTGGCTGGGCCGGGGCGATCATCGCAAATGAACTGACCGACCAGGGCCTTGACGTCGTGGCGCTCGAACGCGGCCCGTGGCGCGATACCGCCGCGGATTTCAACGTGGCCTCCGTCGCCGACGAACTGCGCTATGCCCAGCGTCAGGAACTGATGCTGCGGACCGCGCAGAACACCATCACGGCACGCAACAATCCCTCCCAGACGGCGCTGCCGATGCGCAATTGGGGATCGTTCCATCCCGGCAACGGCACCGGCGGCGCCGGCAATCACTGGGCGGGCATCACATTCCGCTTCCAGCCGGACGAATTTCGCCTGAAGAGCCACCTGACCGAAAAGTACGGCGCGTCAGCCATTCCTGAAGAGCTTGTCCTGCAGGATTGGGGCACCGACTGGAATGAAATGGAGCCCTTCTACGATGCCTTCGACAAGATTGCGGGCATCTCCGGGAAAGCCGGAAATCTCCGCGGCGAGATCAAGGAGGGCGGCAATCCTTTCGAGGGACCGCGATCCAACGAGTATCCGACGGGGCCGATGAAGCAGCCCTATGGCCCGACCTTGTTTGCCAAGGCGGCGAAAGACCTCGGTTACAATCCGTTCCCGGTTCCATCCGCGCTGATCTCTGAGCCCTATACCAACCCGCTCGGCGTCACGATGGGGCCCTGCACCTTCTGCGGCTTCTGCACCAACTACGGCTGCGCCAACTATTCGAAGGCGAGCGCGATCACGACGATCCTGCCGGCTCTCGTGCGCAAGTCCAACTTCACCGCCCGCACAAATTCCGAGGTATTGAGGATCACGCTCGATTCCACGGGCAAGAAGGCAACGGGTGTCATCTTTGTCGACTCCTCGGGCGAGGAGTGGGAACAGCCCGCCGATCTGGTCGTGGTGACCGCCTTTACTTTCGAGAACGTGCGCCTGATGCTGCTGTCTGGCGTCGGCACGCCCTACGATCCGGCCACCAATGTCGGCACGACGGGCCGCAACTACGCCTATCAAACGGCAAACGGCGTGCAGCTCTTCTTCGATGACAAGAACTTCAATCCGTTCATTGGCGGCGGCGCCGTCGGCATGGGTATCGACGAGTTCAACAACGACAACTTCGACCACTCGGGCCTTGGCTTCTTCGGTGGCGGCAGCATCCGCATCACGCCGATCGGCGCTGCTCCCATCAACTACCGTCCGACACCTCCTGGCACGCCGAAATGGGGTTCGGATTGGAAGAAGGCAACAGTGAAGCACTACCTGTCGACCGCAAGCGTCGGCTGCGAGGCCTCCAGCTACACGACACGCAACAACTACCTGTCGCTTGATCCGACCTACACGGACCGTCTCGGCAGGCCGCTGCTGCGCGTCACCTTCGACTTCCCTGAAAACGACTTGAAGATGGCATCCTATTGCACTGACAAGGTTGCCGAAATCGCGGAAGCTATGGGTGCCAAGCAGATCGTCAAGAATCCGATGAAAGGGCATTGGAATACCGGCCCCTATCAATCGTCTCACGTTGTCGGCGGTTTCGTCATGGGCGCCGATCCGAAGACTAGCTCGGTCAACAAATACCTGCAGACTTGGGATGTACCGAACCTCTTCGTCGTCGGCGCCTCCGCCTTCCCGCAGAACCCCGGCTACAACCCCACCGGTACGGTCGGCGCACTGGCGTTCAAGGCGGCGGATGCCATCCGCAACCAGTATCTGAAAAACCCCGGACCGTTGGTGCAAGCATGAGAAACTCCCTTCTGATTGCGGCAGGCGCTCTGGCGCTGGTCGCACAATCCGCCGCTGCCCAGTCGGCGCGCGAGGACTCCTTCGAGCAGATCGACAAGGGGCGCTATCTTGCTACCCTCGGCGACTGTTCGGCCTGCCATACGGCGCCCGGCGGAAAGCCGTTCGCCGGGGGCGTGGTACTGAAGACACCATTCGGCGATCTCGTCGGCGCCAACATCACGCCCGATCCGGAAACGGGTATCGGCCGCATGACAGCCGACGAGTTCCAGAAGGTTATGTCCGAAGGCGAGGGCAGGGGCGGATATCACCTTTATGGCGCCATGCCGTTCACGGCCTATACCAAGGTCTCCAAAGAGGACAACGCCGCGATCTACGCCTATCTCCAGAGCCTGGAGCCGGTGAACAACAAGGTGGAAACAAATCAGCTGCCATTCCCGTTCGACGTGCGCGCCAGCCTCTCGGTCTGGAATGCCTTGAACTTCGACAAGGGCGAATTCAAGCCAGACGCTTCGAAATCGCCGGACTGGAACCGGGGTGCATATATCGTTCAGGGTCTGGCGCACTGCGGCACCTGTCATACGCCGAAGAACCTGATGGGGGGCGACAAGAACAGTCAGTTCCTCCAGGGCGGCAATCTCGACAACTGGTACGCGCCCGACATCACCACGGACGCTCACAAGGGGATTGGTGCGTGGACGGAAGACGACATCGTTGCCTATCTGAAGACCGGCACAAATCGCTTCGATATAGCCTCGGGGCCGATGGCCGAAGAGGTTGAAAAGTCGAGCCAGCACTGGACCGATGCGGACCTGAAAGCGGTAGCGAGCTATCTGAAGGACAGCGGTGAAATCACGGCCTCTGTCCCGCAGCCGATCCCGGCAAGCGACGGCCGCATGGTTGCGGGGGCCGCGATCTATGCCGACCGTTGCTCGGCCTGCCACACGCCGAACGGCGCAGGCGTACCGAAGCTGTTTCCGCAACTCGCCAGTGCGGCCTTTGTCAACAACGACGATGCCACGAACCTCATGCGCGTGGTTCTCGCCGGTAGCCAATCAGGCGGCACGCATGCGGCACCGACAGGCCCCTCGATGCCCTCCTTTGCCTGGAACCTTTCCGACAAGGATGTAGCCAACGTGCTGACCTATGTCCGCAACAGTTGGGGTAATGCGGCGCCCGCCGTGGAAGCATCACAGGTAGAGAAGCTTCGCGAAGCATTGCGCGACTGACGCGCAAGTTCGGGAGGCCGGGAGCCCCGGCCTCTCCTGTTCTTGAGGTGGCTAAGATCTAAGCCGTCGTGCAAGCCATTAGGCCTGCTAAAATCCCATTGCGGAGGAAACCTCCGAAGGTCTTCCTTTCATATGAAAGGATAACGTGCGGTTGTGATTCGAGTTCGAATCGCTGGATCTCTATTCCTGCTGTCGCACCCAATTCCCGCAGAATATGAGCAGCAATTTATTTCTGAACTGTAACAAGCGTTCTCGGTTGTGCCCGCAAAGGTTTCGCAATTGTAACGTCAGATAGCGATGTCTCGCATCGGCCAGCCATGCGCAAGGTTGGCCGTATGGAATTGCCCAGCAGTCACGTCGGATCTCCATTCCGGCATTGGGGCCTCCTCCAGGGATCGTTTGATTGAGCATTTTTAGAACCATTTCGGACAGCGGCCGGCATATCGGACGCTCTTGTGGATTTGCAGCGACGAGCTTTGCGCCGCTGGGCTCGCGAGAGCGATTCACTCGCCAAGGCCGCCGTTCCTCACAATTTCTCAACGGATATTCAGCATGACCTCGATCGTCTCGTCTCTCAGCGTCAACGCGATCAGATCGCTCTCGAATGCGGCTATCGCAGCCTGGACGTCTGAGGATATCGCCGCCCTCTCGACAACACAGATCAAGGCTCTGTCGGCGAGCCAGGTTTCCGCGTTGGAAACGGAAGATCTGGCGGTGTTCTCGAACACCCAGTTGGGGGCGATCTCGGCAACCGCGATTGCGGGCCTGACGGTCGACCAGCTGGCGGTCCTGTCGAGCGCAAAACTCGAGAGCCTGTCGGCGAGCCAGATCAAGGGACTGAGCACGAACCAGTTGCAGGCGCTCGATCTGAGCCAGGTCGAAGCGCTGACAACAGCGCAGGTCGCTGCTCTGAGTGCCGCGCAGCTGGCTGCCTTGAGCCCGGAAGAGATCGCCACCTTCCTGCCGGCAGAAATCGCTGCGATCAGTACCGTCGCGCTTTCAGGACTTTCGTCGGCCAGCATCGCTGCTCTCAGCACGGAACAGATCGCCGCACTGAAGACGGCCCAGATCGCCGCGCTTAAGACGACGCAGATCGCCGCCATCACGCCGGGCCAGGTGTCCGCGCTCGGAACGGCCCAAATTGCCGCGCTGACGTCATCCCAGGTCAAGGCGCTGACCACGGACAGCCTTGGCGGACTGGCGTCGAACCAGATCGCAGCTCTGAACGCCAAGTCGATCGCCGGGTTGACGACGTCGCAGATCGCCAGCCTGTCGACCGGCCAGGTCGAGGCGCTGACCACGCAGTTGATTGCTGCGATGAGTGCATCGCAGATCGCAGCGATGACTGCTGGTGACATAGCGACATTTCTCCCCGAGGAAATCGGCGCCATCAGCAGCGTAGCCCTGGCAGGCCTGGCTGCCTCAAGCATCGCCGCTCTCAGCAGCGAGCAGGTCGCGGCCTTGAAGACCGCCCAAGTCGCGGCGCTGAAGACCAACCAGATCGCGGCGTTGACCTCCACGCAGGTCGCGGCGTTGACGACCGCGCAAATCGCGGCGCTCAGTGCGTCGCAGGTGAAGGCTCTGTCCAGTGACGGTCTTGCGGCGCTGACGCCGGCACAGATAAGCGCAGTCAGCACCAAGGGCGTGACAGGCCTTACGACGGGTCAGATCGCGAGCCTGTCGACGGATCAGATCGAAGCCCTGACCGTTAGCCAGGTTGCGACGCTGACCGCGGTGCAGATCGGTGCCATCACCTCCGACGGCCTCGCTACATTTTCGACCGGCGAACTTGCCGCCATCAGCACCTTGGGCATTGCGGGGCTCTCTCCAGCAACGGTCGCCGCGCTGAGCGGTGACCAGATTGCCGCGCTGAAGACCGCCCAGATCGCCGCGCTGAAGACGACGCAGATCGCTGCGCTCACGAACGATCAGGTCAGCGGAATGACAACCGCGCAGGTTTCTGCGTTGAGTGCTTCGCAGATCAAGGTGCTGACCGGTGACGCGCTGTCCGGCCTTTCGGAAGCCCAGGTCGCGGCGATCACTACCAAGGGCGTTACCGGCCTGACATCGGCACAAATTGCCGGCCTGTCGGTCAGTCAGGTCGAGGCCTTCACGACGCAGATGATCGCGGTACTCAACGCGACACAGATCGCGGCGATTTCTGCCGCTGACATCGCGACTTTCCTACCCGACGAAATCGCGGCGCTCAGCACGGCGGCCCTTTCGGGCCTGAGCTCGGATGCCTTCGCGGCACTTAGCCCCAGCCAGGTTGCCGCGCTGAAGACCGCCCAGATTGCATCACTGAAGACGACGTTCATCAACGGTCTGTCGAACGAGCAGGTCGCGGCGCTGTCGACGGCTCAGATTGCGGCGTTGAACTCGTCGCAGGTGCGTGCCCTCTCGGATGGCGGTCTCGCGGCGATGGAGCCGTCGCAGATCGCAGCGCTCAGCACCAAGGCCATTTCCGGCCTGGGATCGGCACAGATCGCTGCACTTTCTGTTGATCAGGCAGAGGCGTTGACGGCGGCGCAGGTTGCCGCCTTGACCGCGGGGCAGGTGGCCGGATTGACGACCGCCGATCTTGCGACGTTCCTGCCGAGTGAACTGGCCGCGATCAGCGTTGCCGCTCTGAGCGGACTGGCGCCCAGCACGATCGCCGCTTTCGACGCCGATCAGATCGGCGCGCTGAAGACGAACCAGATCGCCGCCCTCAAGACCGACCAGATTGCGGCCCTGACGTCCACGCAGGTCGATGCTCTCACCACCGCGCAGGTCGCGGCGCTGACCGCGACGCAGGTAAAGGTGCTCGCGAGTGACAGCCTTGCCGCGCTTTCGGCCTCCCAGATCGCTGCGTTGAGCGCCAGCGCCGTCGCAGGGCTGAGCAGCTCGCAGATCGGAGCGCTCTCCACGGCGCAGGTCGAAGCGCTGACCAGCCTGATGGTCAGCAGCCTAAGCGCCACGCAGATTGCAGCGATCACGCCTGCCGATATCGCAACGTTTCTGCCGGAGGAAGTTGGCTCCATCAGCACGAAGGCCATTTCCGGTCTGACGACGGATACCATCGCCGCGCTCTCGGCCGAGCAGCTTGAGGCACTCAAGACGAGCCAAATCGCTCTGCTGAGTTCCGATCAGCTTGCTGCTCTGAGCCCGCTACAGCTAGCCGCTTTGGGCACCGCCCAGATCGCCGCGCTATCCAGCTCGCAACTGAAATCGCTCTCCAGCAATACGATCGCCGCTCTCACACCCTCGCAAGTCGCGGCCTTGAACACGAAGGCGCTCGCGGGCCTCTCTTCGCTGCAGATTGATGCCCTGTCGACGGAGCAGGTCGAGGCTCTGACCTCGGGGCAGATCGCGGGCCTCTCCTCCGCTCAACTCGGCGCATTGAGCAGCGCGGATCTCGCCACCTTCCAGCTGGATGAGATCGCCGCCATCAGTACGGCGGGGATTGCGGGCCTTGCGACCGATGTTATCGCGGCGTTCGACGCTGACCGGTTGGCTGCGCTCAAGACTGCCCAGATTGCGGCCCTGTCATCAGCGCAGATCGCGGCCCTGACGCCCAGCCAGATCGGCGGCTTGACCGTGGAGCAGGGGGCCGCGCTGACGTCAACCCAGGTGGGCGCGCTGACGTCCGAACAGCTCGGCGCGTTGCCGGTCGCAGATTTCGCCGCCTTGACGACAAAGGCGCTTTCTGGCCTGACCTCGTCGCAGATTGCATCGCTTTCGGCCGACCAGATCGCAGCATTGTCTTCGGCGCAGGTCGCCGCACTCAGCTCCACCCAGATAGGGGCCCTCAGCACAACGCAGCTGTCGGCTCTGACAGACGAGAAGATCGCGGCGATTTCCTCTTCTGCCGTCACCGGACTTGGCTCGACGGTAATTAGTGCGTTGTCGACTTCGCAAATCGCAGCGATAAAAACGAGCCAGATCGCGGCGCTCTCGTCGTCACAGGTCGCTGCCCTGTCAACAGGACAGTTCGGGCTTTTGACCACGGAACAGATCGGCGCCTTGAGTGCCAGCGCTGTCGCCGGCATCTCGGTTGGCGATCTTGCGGTTTTGAGCGACGCGCAGGTCGCGGCGATCAACTCGAAAGCGATCGCAGCGCTGACCGCCGAACAGGTTGCTTCGCTGTCTGTTTCACAGGTTGACGCCCTGACGGCCACCCAGATCGGCGCCTTGAGCGCGGCCCAAATCGCCGCCCTTTCTCCGGCAAGCATCGACAGCCTGCCCGTCGAAAAGATCAGCTCGATCAGCGCTTCGGCGATTGCCGGGATCAGCTCGAGTGCTCTGGCGGGGCTGACCGTTGACCGTTTGAGCGCACTGACCACCGCGCAGATCACCGGGCTGACATCGAGCCAGTCCGCAGCGCTGACCAGTGGTCAGGTGGCCGCACTCACGACGGCGCAGGTTGCGGCGCTGACGGCATCCACGGTTTCGGGCCTGTCCAGCGGAAATATCGCCGCGTTGACTACCGATCAGGTTGCTGCGCTGAGCGCAAATGCCATCGGTGGCCTTACGACCTCGCAGCTCGCCGCGATGTCCACGTCACAGGTGGAAGCGCTCGGCAAGTCGCAGATCGCCAACCTCAGCTCGTCGCAGATCGGAGCACTCAACGCGGCTGATCTCGCGACATTCACCACCGAGGAAATTGCCTCGATCAGCACAGCAGGTATTGCGGGTCTTTCGACAAGCAATATCGCGGCCTTGAGCACAAGCCAGATCGCGGCGCTTGCGTCGGGCCAGGTCGGAGCCTTGACCTACCTGCAAGTTCGGGCGCTGACGAGCGATCAGCTGTCGGCAATGACGACTTCACAATTGAGCGTCCTGACTGCCCTGCAGGTCGCGGCGCTCAGGACGAGCGACATTGCAAACCTGTCGACCAACCAGATCGCGGCGTTGAAGAGCAAGGCGATCGAAGGACTGTCGACCGCGCAGATCGGGGCTCTTCAGACCAGCCAGGTCGCAGCGTTGAGCACATCTCAGGTGACCGCGCTGACCACGTCGCAACTTGCCTCGATGTCGGTCGCGCAGGTAGAAGCGCTGACGTCAGCGCAGATCGCCGCAATGAGCTCAGCCCAGATCGCGGCGCTGAGCGCTGAAGGTGTTGCCAAGTTCTCGTTAGAGGACATTGCATCGATCAACACGTCCGCCATCACCGGCCTTTCGACGAAGGACATATCGCTGCTGTCGACGGCGCAGCTCGAGGTCATTTCCGGGGCGCAGGTCGATGCCATGCAGGCCGATCAGGTGGCGGCCATCGTACACGCCTACCAGGCATTCTGACGGCCTGACCGATCAGAAGCGGGCGATCTCTATGGTCGCCCGTTTTGCTTTGGATGGGCACTAGAGCTCGCTTTTCAATTTTCCGGAGCCGGCCCGGTGACCGTTTCCAGGCGCTGGAGGCAATCGTCGTTGCCGGCAAAGCGCAACACTTCGTATATGGCGAGCCCTAGTTCCTCGTCTCCCGAGATGACGAGGGTTGCGGACTGCATGTTGGCAAAGCGTGCCCCAAGGTCGTTCCACTGAGAGAAGACCTGACGATCCTGGGCGATGACGGACGAGCGAAATTCTCCGTCCTTCGCCGCGGTGGGGGTATGGGAATGATCGACCTCTTCATCCGGCGGCCCAAATTTTTCGGTCATTTCGGCCTTGGCGCGTGCGAACAGGCTCCTTGCGCTACTGCCGCGGGCGTCATCCTTGCTGTATGGCGAGACGCCGACCACATTGCAGATGCCGGCCGGTTGGACATAGGCGACGATATACTCGTCGAACAAGCTGCTCCCCGATGGCAGGGACGTGCAGACGTACTGGCCGGTCGTGTCCATCAGGGATTCACCTATCGCACGACAACCGAGACTGGACGGGCGCTCCTGCTGCATCACTCCAAATGGAAGATAATCAGGCAGGCTGCGAACGGCCGGGGTCGGCGAGAACGCAAGCGAAAGCGAAACGATTGCTTCCAGTGCTGGCATGTTGTCGTCCTATTTTCCTACAAGAGCGATTCCGCAGCCGCGACGCAGCCCGGGTTCAGTAAGCGCGCCTCCGACTATCCTCAAGGGCGCCAACGACGCTGGGATGTGCATAACTGCGCATTCTTCGAGAGGGCGCGTCCACCGCGCAACAGCGCCATTCGGCCGGCACTATGGTCGGCTGCGCCCAAAGAGATCGGGGAGGTTGTCGTTTGTTGTTTCGGCTTTGACGGTTCGACAACTGCACGTCAGGCTTCCTCCTCGTCCGGCGGATTTGCGTCCCGCTTTATCGCGTCCGCTATCTCGAAGAACGCACAGCCGAGCAGAAAGATCACCAGACACGGCATCCAATCTGTCGCACCCGCAAGGGCCAGTGCCGTCGTCATTACTGCAGAAAGGCAGAAGAGGCAGATGGCAAGGAGCGCGACGGCGGTAGAGAGTAGACCCCGTCGGCAAACGGTATCGATGAGGATCCTGACGACGCCGAGCCATTTGTTCTGACATCCGCGTTTTGGAAGGAGACCCACACTACTCTTCCAGAATCTCAACAGCGCTGGCGAAGGCCCTTATGCCCTGCGCCTGCTTTCCTCTCGAGCAGAGGTCGATGCCCAATGACCGCAGCTTGTCGATCTCCTGGCTGCTTCGCTCCGGATTTTGGCGTTCGGCGCGTTCAAACCGCAACCTCATGTCCATGCAGCGCTTGTCGCGTGCCGAGAGGATGCCTTCCCCGGCCCACGCTGCACTCGACGCCAGGGCGAAACCAAGAAAAAGAATAGAGTACTTCAAGAACATTCCGTAACCTTGGTCCGGACAGACGTCCGCTACTCAGGTTGTTTTCTCACAATTCGCCGCCCGCCGCTTTTCAAGGACGTGATGAAAAGGTTTCCCTTGTGTAACATCGTCTTGTTGTGTGGGCCGCTAGGTGGCAAGGACAAGCCAACTCGCCTATTTTGCCGAGGTCGTTGGGAAACCTATCTTGAACTCTACCTTGCACATTCTCATCGTCGATGACGACGCCCAGATCCGGTCCCTGCTCAAGGATTTCTTTCAACGTCGCGGCTTCAGAGTGTCGCTTGCAAGCGACGGGCAGGGCATGGAGACAGTGCTATCAGAAGGAAAGACCGATCTCGTCGTCCTCGACATCATGCTGCCGGGCAAGAGTGGACTCGAACTCTGCCAGGAGCTGAGGCAACGGTCGAAGATTCCGATCATCATGCTGACTGCAGTCAGCGACACCGGAGATCGGATCGTCGGGCTCGAAATGGGCGCCGACGACTACGTGTCGAAACCGTTCGACCCGCGCGAACTGTTGGCGAGGGTCCGCGCCGTCCTGCGTCGGCACAATGATCGCGATGCACCCGCTCCGAGCGAGACAATATCCGTCTACAGGTTTGGTGGCTGGACGCTCGATGTGGACCGGCGCAGGCTTCTCGACAATGACGGCGTGCGCGTGGAGTTGACGAGATCGGAATTCAACTTGCTGGCTGCGCTGGTGGAAGCCTCGGGCCGCGTGCTGAGCCGCGAGCAACTGATCGAGCGTTGCGGCGGCGACACCAGCCAGAGCTTCGACCGCAGCATCGATATCCTGATCAGCCGGCTAAGACGCAAGCTGGACGACGATCCGAAGTCGCCGTCGATGATCGAGACAGTTCGCGGTGGGGGATACCAGTTCGTTGCCGAGACGACAAAAGGTGCCGACTGACGAGGTCCTTCTAGGTGCGGATCACTAGATGTATAGGAAAGCCAGCCACGCCAGAGTACCGGCCACCGCCAGGATCGCGAGAGCAACGCGCCAGTCCGCGAGGTCTTCGCGATATGCGCGCTGGTCTGCCTCAGCACGATCCGAAAGCTCCGCGATCAGTGCCATGACTTCTTCCTCATCGTTCGGCGACAGGATGAACTCGCGAATTCTGCCGTCCGCATCGATCCGAAGCTGCTTGACCGCGCCGCCATCCGCCGGCGAATTGTCGTTCTCGCCGTGCCTCAGCGCGGACGCATTTTCAGCGGACGGCTTCCTGAGATTGTTGTCCATCACGGACCCTTTTCCTTGCTATGACGGTGTTCGGCGCCTTATTGCACGGCAGAGCGGGATTTGTTTGTCGAGCGAATGAAAATGATGTTTCTGGATTGTAAAGAATGTGAACTGGGGCGCCGGGGCCACGAGATCGGAGCCTCCCGTGGCTGAGAGGCCCCCGGGGCGTGCGCGGTTCGACCCTTCGCGCTTTTACGGCGTATCGGGTCGGCGGCTTCTCCCACGTACCCTGCCGGGCTGGGTGCTGATCGTTCTCATCCTCGCGCTCCTCGCCAGCCAGACCAGCCTCTTCCTGATCGTGTCGAAAGATCGCTCGGCCTCGAACGAGATCGTCGATCTCTACAGGCTCAACGAACGGGCGTTCTGGCTCGCCAAGCTGATGGCGCCCCTATCGGCGCCGGAGCGGTCGCGCATCGGCACGGAGCTCGCGGACTCGACGATCGTCGTCAATCTATCGTCGCTTCCGGCCGTTGGCGCTCCTGTCGCGTCGAACGACACCCTTGCCGAACTCGAAGACATCATTTTCGCGCGACTATCGAAGCTGGGTATCGAAGACGTCCGTGTTCGCCTAGAGGATCCAGGCAAGCAGGAGGGGCCCGGGCAGGCCGCCGCCGAGCCAACGCCCGACAGCGGCGAGGTCGAAGAAGACCTCTCGGAGATCGCCAGCGATTTTCTGAAGAGCCAGCGCTATACCGTCTCCTTGCAGCTCAAGGATGGCCAATGGCTGAACTTCGTGACACCGGTCACGCCGATCGCGCCGCTGCTGGCACCCGACAGCCTGCCCAAATATCTTCTCGTGAGCGCACTTGTGCTGATGCTCGCCTTCTGGAGCGTTTCGAGGATTGCCGCACCTTATCAGCTGCTGGAGGGCGCGCTTGGTCGCCTTGGAGAGGATATCAACAGCCCGCCGATTGCCGAGGCGGGCGGACGCGATATCAGGCGCGCGGCGCAAACCGTGAACAGGGCTCAGGCAAGCCTTCAGGCGAGCTTCGAGGAGCGTGAGTTGCTGGCTGTCGCGCTCGCCCATGATCTCCGCACGCCGGTCACGCGGATGCGCCTGCGCCTTGCGCTTCTGAGAAACTCCAAGCTCAAGAACGAGCTGGAACAGGATATCGCCGACGTCGAAGAGACAGTCGAGTCGGTGGTCGATCTCGCCAAGCTCGGCACGACCTCAGAACCAGCTGAACTCATCGACATGTGGAGTATGACCGACGCTATCGCCGATGAGTATGAGGCTGCCAGCTTGGACGGCCGGCCAGTCAAGGGCACGCGACTTGTGTGTTCCGCCCCCCCGGTCGTGCTCCGGCGAGCCGTGCGAAATCTGGTTGAAAACGCCATCAAATACGGGGCGGAGGCGCGGATGTCCGTTTCCGCTTCCGACACATTGGTCTTCGTAAAGGTGCGCGACCGGGGACCCGGCATTCCTGATCAGGAGTTGGAACGCGTCTTCGGTCCCTTCGTGCGTCTTGAGCATTCCCGTAACCGCGATACCGGCGGATCGGGGCTTGGGTTGACGATCGCAAGAAACCTGGTTCGCAAGATCGGCGGCGACATCACCCTCAGGAGCCTGGAAGGCGAGGGGCTGGAGGCGGTGCTGTCGCTTCCGCGTCATTCGCTTTCGAAACAATCTTGAGGCAGGGAGCCAGCTCCAGCCACGGTGTTTCGCCGGCGTGAAGCAGCGAGCCAAACGCCGCGTATGCTACCGTAAAATACGTTGGTGCGGCGGCGCGACACGATTATGCTGCAAGTGCTAAGAGCGGCGGCGAGCTATGGGGCATCCGCGCGTTCACAGAGCGGACGCAGAGCAAGACTACTATCCTGGGCATAGGAACCTAACTCTCGACAAGAGGGTAACGAGGGAGCTTTGGCATGCGGCACTCTTCCTATCTTCCCACAGCTGATTTTGTCGCTCAATTTGGCCCGGCTGGCTATGCTTTTGACTATGCCCTGGATGCTGCCCAGCGTAGCGTCCTGTTCCTGGATGTCATGCGCAAGCGCGGCAACCAGCATCGGGTCCATGCCGAAGCGACGGCGCCCCATGTTTTGAGTTTCACGCCGGAAATCGTCCTCGACGGGCGCACCTTCGATCGGCCTGTCAATTACGCACTCGTGCGGATCGTCCCGCCTGCCGGGACCGACATCGACCAGTCGCGCCGACCTTTCGTCGTTGTCGATCCGCGAGCGGGGCACGGGCCCGGCATCGGCGGCTTCAAGGCGGACAGCGAAATCGGCGTCGCCCTCAAAGCCGGTCATCCATGCTACTTCATCGGCTTCCTGCCGCAACCGATGGCCGGCCAGACGATCGAGGATATCGCGCTGGCGGAGGCGCGCTTCCTGGAGACGGTCATTGCGCTGCATCCGCAGGCGGACGCCAAGCCCAGCGTCATAGGCAACTGCCAGGCCGGCTGGGCCGTCATGATGCTCGCCGCCATGCGGCCGGACCTTTTCGGATCGATCATTATTGCGGGAGCGCCGCTGTCCTATTGGGCTGGCGAGCGCGGCAAGTATCCGATGCGCTATACTGGAGGATTTTTAGGTGGCAGCTGGCTCACCGCTTTGACCAGCGACCTCGGTCGCGGGCAGTTCGACGGCGCCTGGCTGGTTCAGAATTTCGAGAACCAGAACCCCGCCAACACACTCTGGACGAAACAATACAACCTCTATTCAAAGATCGACACTGAGGCACCGCGCTACCTCGGCTTCGAGGAGTGGTGGGGCGGCCATGTCAGCCTGAATGCGGAAGAAATCCAGTTCATCGTCGATGAGCTTTTCGTCGGCAACAATCTTGCCGCCGGGCGCATCGAGGCGTCCAATGGCGAGGCAGTCGATCTTCGCAATATTCGCGCGCCGATTGTGGTCTTCTGCTCGAAGGGAGACAACATCACGCCGCCCGCGCAGGCGCTTGGATGGATCCTCGATCTCTACGATGACGTGAACGAAATTCGCTCACATGGGCAGACGATCGTCTACACGGTCCACGAAACCATCGGCCATCTGGGGATTTTCGTTTCCGCGAGCGTTGCCCGCAAAGAGCATGAGGAATTTTCCAGCAACATCGACCTCATCGATGCCCTGCCGCCAGGCCTCTACGAAGCAACATTCGAAGCAAGGACCGACGACACGATCGGCGGCGATTTTGTCGAGGGCGACTGGATCATGCGCTGCGAGGCACGGACGCTCGACGATATCAGGGCGCTCGGCTGCAACAGCGCCGCTGATGATCGCCGCTTCGCCACCGTCGCAAAGGTATCGGAGATCAACCTTTCGCTCTATCGCACTTTCATGCAGCCCTTCGTCCGGGCGATGGTGCCGGAGTGGGTTGCAAATGGCTTTCGTGACATGCATCCCCTCAGGCTGCAATATGAGCTCTTTTCCGACGTCAATCCGCTAATGGCGCCGATCGCGGACCTTGCCGTCGATATCGAGGAAGAGAGACGTCCCGCTGCCGCCGGAAACCCTTTCCTGGGTCTGCAGCAGGCATTTTCCCGCCAGATCGTCGAGGGGCTGGAAGCGTGGCGCCAAGGAATGGAGATCTTCAGCGAAGCGACGTTCCTTTCGGTCTATGGTTCGCCGCTCCTGCAGGCTGCCGTCGGCATCGATCCGTCCGATGTAAAGCCGCAGCGCCGAGCCAGCAAGACTGGCCTTCATCGGCAGGTTCTCAAGACGAGGATAAATGAGCTCAAGGCGCGGATCGGCGTGGGTGGGCTTAGAGAAGCGCTCGCGCGCAGCTTGCTCTATGTCGCGATGGCAAGCGGAACAGCAGACGAGCGTGGATTTGCGGCGATCCGCAGGATGCGGCACGCAAAGAAGGACATTCCGGCGATGACGCTTGCGGAATTCAAGGCGCTGATCCGCGACCAATTCCTCATGCTGGTCATCGACGAAGAGGCAGCGGTTGGCGCAATTCGCCAGTTGCTTCCAGCCAACCAAAACGCCCGCCGCGAAGGCTTGATGTCCCTCAAGGACGTTCTGAATGCCCGTGGGCCGCTTTCGGAAGAGGCCGAACGACGTTGGCAAAGGATCGTCGGATTCTTCGATGTTTCCTCGGAAGCGGCAGCCGATCCGGCTTCGCCTCCGACGAAGCCGACACCGTTGAAGGCCGTGAGGCGCGCAAACTAATCAGCCTTCGGAAACCTGCCCTGGGAACGGAGCATGTGCAAATGCCTGACATGGAAAGCATTGCGGAAGAAGCCGGCCACCACCAGAAATATGAGCGGCTGATCGCGAAGGCGAAAGAGGTTGCGCAGATGCGAACCGTCGTTGCTCATCCATGTGACGAGTCGTCGTTGCGCGGTGCGGTCGAAGCGTCAGAAGTCGGACTAATGCGCCCGATCCTTGTCGGCCCGGAAGACAAGGTGCGCGCTGTCGCAAGAGCACACCACCTTGATATTTCTTCTCTCGAACTCATCGATACTCCGCATAGCGATGCAGCGGCGGCCAAGGCGGTGGAAATCATCCGGGAAGGCGGTGCCGACCTGCTGATGAAGGGAAGCCTTCACACGGCCGAACTCATGCGGGCCGTCACATCGTCGGCAACGGGACTGCGAACCGCGCGCCGGATCAGCCATGTCTTTGTCATGGACGTCCCGCACTATCCCGAAACGCTTTTCATTACCGATGCCGCAATCAACATCGCGCCGGATCTCGATGCCAAGCGCGACATCATTCAGAACGCCATCGATCTCTTCACCCAGATCGGGCTGGGCGAGCCGCGTGTCGCGATCCTCTCGGCCGTCGAGACCGTCACGTCGAAGATACCTTCCACCATCGATGCCGCGGCGCTCTGCAAGATGGCGGAGCGTGGGCAGATTACCGGCGGTCTCCTGGATGGCCCGCTTGCTTTCGACAATGCGATCGATCTGGAGGCCGCTCGGATCAAGGGCATAAGGTCGGCGGTTGCTGGACGGGCGCAGATCCTGGTCGTCCCCAATCTCGAGGCCGGCAACATGCTGGCGAAAAACCTGACATTCCTTGCAAGGGCAGATGCCGCAGGGATCGTGCTCGGGGCACGCGTGCCAATCATCCTGACGTCGCGCGCGGACTCGGTTCGGGCCCGCCTTGCCTCATGCGCCGTCGCGGTTCTGCTCGGCGACGCGCGCCGTCGTATGGCACCGATACAGGGCGGCTGACCCGATGGACACCATCCTCGTTGTGAATGCCGGCTCCTCGAGCCTCAAGTTCGAAGTTTTCGCTGTCGCGGGGGCGCTCGAACGGCTGGTGAAGGGGCAGATGGAGGGCATCGGAACCACGCCACACCTCACCATCAAGAGCCCTACCGGCGAGCGCCTGGAGAACGAAACCTATCCAGCCGACGTCGTTCCGGATTTGCCCGCGGCAATGCGTCTGGTTGGCGAGTTGCTGCGGCAACGTCAGGCCGGTCGGCTGATTGCCGTCGGTCATCGGGTCGTCCACGGTGGCCCGAACCATTCGCGACCGGCGCGCATCGATGCCGAGCTGCTCCGTGAGTTGGAACGCTACGCCCCGTTGGCGCCGTTGCACCAGCCCAACAATCTCGCGCCGATCCGCGTGCTCCTAGAGCGCCAGCCGCAACTCGCGCAAATCGCCTGCTTCGATACGGCCTTCCATCGTGGCCATGATCCGATGACCGATCACTATGCGATTCCCGCGCGTTTTTTCGATGAGGGCGTCAGGCGCTACGGGTTTCACGGGCTCTCCTACGAATATGTCGCCGGCCGGCTTGCCGAGATTTCGCCTGGACCGGGAAAGGGCAGGGTAATCGTGGCTCACCTAGGCAGCGGCGCATCCATGTGCGCCCTGTATCAGGGCGTGAGTGTCGAAAGCACGCTTGGCTTCACTGCTCTCGATGGTCTTCCGATGGGTACGCGATGCGGCCAGATCGATCCGGGCGTCCTGCTCTATCTTCTCCAACAGCACGGCCTCTCGGCGGGACACCTGCAGGACCTCCTCTACAAGGAGTCCGGCCTGAAGGGGCTTTCGGGCGTCAGCAACGACGTGCGGGTTCTGCTAGCCAGCGAAGAACCGGGCGCCAGCCTCGCACTTGACCATTTTGTGCATCGTATCGGCCTCAATGCGGGCGCGTTGGCGGCAGCGCTTGGCGGACTGGATGCCTTCGTATTTACGGCTGGTATCGGTGAAAATTCACCCGTGATGCGCGCTCGGATTGCCAGGAAGCTTCAATGGCTTGGCGCGTCGCTCGATCCCGCACGGAACGAAGCCGGCGATCCCGTTATTTCAAGCGGCAGCAGCAAGATCCCGATCTTCGTCGTGCCGACGGACGAAGAACTGATGATTGCGCGGCATACGCTCACGCTTATTGCGGCGTAGGTCGCCCATACAGTCAAAAAGAGGGCCCGAGATGATCCCTGAAGTCAAAGCCAAGTTTCTTGAAGGAAAACGCGGACTGGTGGTCGGCATTGCCAACGATCAGTCAATCGCATGGGGTTGCGCCAGGGCATTTCGCGCTTTGGGCGCAGAACTCGCGGTGACCTATCTAAACGACAAGGCCAAGCCCTACGTCGCGCCCTTGGCCGAAGCACTGGAAGCGCCGATCTTCATGCCGCTCGATGTCGCGGTGCCTGGACAACTCGAGGCCGTCTTCGATCGCATTGCCGAACAATGGGGCGAACTCGACTTCGTGGTCCATTCCATCGCCTTCTCGCCGAAGGATACGCTGCAGGGCCGCGTCGTCGATGTCCCGCAAGACGGGTTCCTGAAGACAATGGACATCTCCTGCTGGTCATTCATCCGGATGGCGCATCTGGCCGAACCGTTGATGACGCGCGGAGGCTCGCTTTTCACCATGACCTATTACGGCAGCCAGACGGTGGTGAAAAACTACAACATCATGGGTGTCGCAAAGGCGGCGCTGGAGAGTGCCGTTCGCTACATTGCTGCGGAGCTTGGGCCAAAGGGTATTCGCGTTCATGCGATCTCGCCGGGTCCGCTTGCGACGCGGGCAGCGTCAGGTATTCCGGAATTCGACGAACTCCTGAACAAGGCGCAGGAAACGGCTCCGACCCGAAGCCTCGTTTCCATCGACGATGTCGGCATGGCGACGGCCTTCCTGGCGCACGACGCCGCCCGGCTGATAACCGGCGATACCATCTATATCGATGGCGGATACCACATCATCGACTAGACGGTCGGCATCCGCGAAGCGGAGACGACGACGCGGTTGGTCGGGGGTAGATGACCGCGCTATTTGACAGCGCTTTGGTTTGGCAGGGCGGTGTCCCTGTTCGTGGAAGATGAGGCTCACACATTAATTTTGTGGAGTCATTCTGGACGAACCGCGCAGGATTGCCATCTCTATGAACAGCGTACTCGTCAAGCGGGAAGTGAACCTCCGGCCCGGCGCATTGCCGCGCCCCACGACGAGCACCGACTTTATCGGCAGGTATCGCCCGCGAAAACGTTCGAGATCATCCGGATCCGGTTCGCCAGCCACAGACGTGCTAGGAATTGGTATGTTCAAGAACATACGCGCCGATCTGCGGGCCTACGAAGGCCAGTGGTGGTGCCAGGGGTTCTGGGTGATGATAGTTTATCGTTTCGGGCGTTGGCGGTACGGCGTGCGCCCCGTCCTGCTGCGAAAGGCTTTCTCGCTCGTCTACAAGGTGCTTTTCAAACTGATCCAGATTCTGACCGGCATTGAACTACCCTGCGAGGCTACCGTTGGTCGCAACTTCATTATCGATCACTTCGGCGGAATAATCATTAGCGGCTATGCACGCTTCGGCGACAATTGCCGCATCCGAAATGGCGTGGTTGTCGGTTTGAAAAACGTAGGAGAGCCCGGCGTTCCGGTTATCGGTGACAATGTTGATATCGGCGCGGGCGCCAAGGTCCTTGGAGACCTCCGCATCGGAAACAACGTCGTGATCGGCGCCAATGCCGTGGTCCTAACGGATGTGCCGGACGATTGCGTTGCCGTCGGCGTGCCGGCAACGGTCAAACAGAGGTACCCCGAACCGCTGAACATAACGGAGCGTATTGTCGGCAGAGATAGTTCGCAGTTCGGCAGCGGGGACAATTGGGTCCCCGGCGGAAAACCCGATCAGGACGGAGGTACAATTTCCGGGTCAACCGGTCCTAACGACCGGCAGTGACGCTTCAACTCAGGAAGATCATCGCTGGAAAGGGAATTCAGTGTATCTTAGCGTATCATACTCGAATTGAAGCGTAACAGTCTGATATTATTATAACTTACTCGAAAGCGTTGCATGGGTAATCGCTCAGCTTATGCGGGCTTTGCGGAGCGCGTCGGTGATTTCGCTGCGCGCTACCCCGATTAGTTGTTCCATGGCGTGGCGAGCCGCATCGGGACGCCGCATGCGAATGGCCTCCAGCACATCCTGATGCTTGAGGATTGCCTGCTCGTGAGACTGGCTGGCGCGGTTTGTCAGCCGGAAGCTCGCCAGCAGCGCTGCGCGGATGGCGCTGGCGAATTGGCGATAGACCCAGTTGCCGCTCGCATCGATGATCGCAGTATGAAACTCGAGGTCAGCACGGCTCCATGCTTCGTTGTCGCGTGAGTTCGCTTCGACCATATCCTCGAAGGCCTTGGAAATCTGGTAGAGCTGACGCGCGGTGGCGTTGGCCGCGGCATGCGCAGCGGCCGCGGGCTCCAGCAGTTGCCGCGCATCGATCAGCGAAGTGTAGAAGTTCTCATCGGCGCCGTTCGATAGCAGTGCGTCGAGGACGAGCGGATCCAGATAGTTCCAGTTCTCGCGGGGCAGTACGGTTGTTCCCGCCCGCGTCCGCGAGCGTACCAGACCGAGAGCGGAGAGGTACTGCATCGCTTCGCGCAGACTCGTGCGGCTGACGCCAAAACGTTCGGTGAGCTCGGCTTCGTTCGGCAAGGTCGAACCTTCGGCCATCTCGCCCGATACGATCTTGTCGACGAGATGATGCAAAAGCCCTTCGCGCACGCTGCGTTTTCCTCGCGCAGCGATGGGATCACCATCCTCCGTCAACGTGCGTCCCGTCTTCACGACCGTCACCGCTTTCCTCCCGATTCTATTGCAACCAAAATTCCCTGCTGCGCATTTCTAGTCAACCGCGTACAAATCGTCAAATAAATACGATTTATTGCCATCCGGACATCGGCCAATTGCTGGAATTTCGACTGTTTTGCGCACTTCTGGGGCTTATACCGAAAAATAAATCGTATTTATATTGACATTTGTATGATGACGAATATGGTGTGACCGTCGTGGAGAGGACGGCGGGTGAGCCTCGGTCTTCGTCGACGGTCAAGTTTTTTGGGAGGAAAAGGTGAACCTCATCAGACATGCCGCCTTCGCGGCGCTTACCGCTCTTGCCGCATCGGCCGCAGTTCCGGCTTTCGCGCAGGACAAGGACCTCAAGGTCGGCGCGATCTACATGGATGCGCAGGGCTTTTACGCAGGCGTCCGCAAGGGCATCCAGACTGGGGCGAACGATGCCGGTCGCAAGCTCGACGTCGTCGAGACAAACGCCCAAGGCGACGTCAGCAAGGAATCGTCCTTTATCGACTCGCTGATCTCGGCAGGGGTTCAAGCCATCATCGTCTCGCCGGTCTCCGCAGACGGCTCCTATCGCGCAATCCGCCGCGCGCATGATGCCGGCATTCCGGTCGTGTGCTACAACACCTGCCTCAACGATGCCGACATGAAGGAATACATTTCTGCTTATGCTGTTGGGGACCCCTATGACTTCGGTCATAAGCTCGGCGACGCTGCGGCGGAATATTTCATCGCGGAAAAGAAGGACGCGCCGAAGATCGCGGTTCTCAACTGCGAATTCGTTGAAGTCTGCGTTACGCGTCGCAAGGGCTTCGAAGAAGCTCTGAAGGCAAAGGTCCCCGGGGCCCAGATCGTCGCCAACCAGGAAGGCGCGATCCTCGACAAGGCGGTTTCAGTGGCGAGCACGATGCTTTCCTCCAACCCTGATATCGATGCCTTCTTCGGTGAAGCCGGTGGTGCGACGCTCGGCGCAGCGCGTGCCGTGAAGAGCCAGGGCAAGGCCGGCAAGGTCGTTGTCTTCGGTGGCGACATGACGACCGAAATCGCGCAGGAACTGGCGGACTTCAGCGTCATCAAGGCGGTTGTCGACATTTCCGGCCAGGGTCTTGGTAAGCTCGCGCTCGCTCAGGCGATCAAATCGATCGATGGCCAGCCGCCGGAAGGCATCAAGGTTGCTTACGACATCGATCTCTACAAGTCGTCTGAAGACGGCAAGGCCTGGCTCAAGGCTCACGCCGACGGTATTCCGTGAGATCCTGACCATAACTGCTTGAACGGAGAGGTCGCCGGAACCCCGGCGACATTTTTCTTTCGAGGGAATGATGATGACCCAAGTTTCCATGACCAATCCTGCTCCTTCGCGCGTCGTGGCGTCGCTTAGAGGATGCACGCGCAGATATCCGGGTGTGCTCGCACTCGATAACGCGACCTTCGAAGTCTCCGCCGGTGAGGTGAGGGCGCTGCTCGGCAAGAACGGCGCGGGAAAGTCTACCCTCATCCGAATGCTGACCGGCGCGGAGATTCCAGACAGCGGAACCGTCGAGATCGACAGCCAATCGCTGACCCATTCCGGCTCCGGTCGCGCTCAGGAATCCTTCGAAAAGGGCGTACGCGTCGTCTATCAGGAACTCAGCCTGGTTCCGGGCATGACGCTGGCCGAAAACCTCTTCCTCGGGCGGTGGCCGCGCAAGGGCGGGGTCATCCAATACGACAAGATGGAAGCAGAGGCTGCAGAGGCCATGGGGCGCCTCGGCCTCAATCTGCCGCCGAACCGTCTGGTGGCGGGTCTCAGTCCAGCCGAACGGCAGCTTCTCGAAATCGCCCGTGTTCTCGTCGGCAAGCCGAAGATCGTCATCCTCGATGAGCCAACGAGTTCGCTTGCCGCCGCGGAGGCGGAAAAAGTGATGGCGGCCGTGACGCGCATCGCGTCTGAGGGCATCGCGGTCATCTACGTCAGCCACAGGATGAACGAGATCCGCCAGATCGCGCATTCGGCAACGGTCATGCGTGATGGCCGTATCATTGATACCGTCGACGTGAAGGGTGCGGATACCCGTGAGATCGTCCGGCTGATGCTCGGATCGGAAGCGTCGCAGAACGCTGCTCTTGAAGACAAGAGCCGTTCGAAGGTGGTGCTTGAGGTCAACAACCTGGCGCTAGCGCCGAAACTCTCCTCCATCTCCTTCTCGCTTCGCGAAGGCGAGGTGCTCGGCATTGCAGGCTTGCTCGGCTCGGGACGCACGGAACTGCTCCAGGCCATCATGGGAGTACGATCTTTCGACGACGGCGATATTCTCGTTGACGGCAGATCGGTTCGCTCCGCGGGCTACAAGCAGATGGTCAAAAAGGGTTTCGGATATACGCCTGAGAGCCGCAAGGAGGAAGGCATCGTGCCGCTTCTCGGCGTCGACGAGAACACGCTCGCGACCAATTTCTCCGGCGTCACGAATGGCGGCATCCTGTCATCGAGCATGATGGCGGAAGCGACGCGCAAGGTCATCGACCGTCTTCACATCAAGACGGCACGTACCGATACGCCGATTGGCACGCTTTCCGGCGGCAATCAGCAGAAAGTCGTCATCGGCCGCTGGGTTTACGCAAACAGCCGCGTTCTTCTGCTGGATGAGCCGACGCGCGGCGTCGACGTCGAAGCGAAGGCGCAGATTTACGCGATCATTCGCCAGCTTGCCGCCGAAGGCCGCAGCGTCATCTTCGTTTCCAGCGAAATCGAGGAACTTCCTCTCGTCTGCGACCGCGTTCTCGTCCTGCGAGACGGATCGCTGCAGGAGGAATTCAAGTCACCTAACATAGATCAGGATTCCGTCATGGCAGCCTGCATCACCGGACATTGAGGGAGGCACCAGATGTCACTCGATCAGGCGGTCAAGCCGTCCTCTTCCAACAATAGCAACAAGTCGACCTTCAACCTGTCGCAGCATATGAACGAGCTCAGCTTGTTCGTTGCGATCGTTGTTCTCTACGTCGTCTTTACATCGACCGCGAATGGCTTCCTGTCGTTCAACAACCAGATCAACATCCTGCGCGATGCCGCGACCATCGGGATCGCTGCCTGGGCCGCGACCCTGATCATCATCTCCGGCGAGATCGACGTCAGCGTCGGCCCGATGGTCGCCTTCATCTCGGTCGTGCTGTCCTTCTTCCTGCAATGGGGTGTGCCGACGCCGCTTGCCTTTGCGCTCGCGATCGTCGTCGGTGCGCTGCTTGGCACGATCCCCGGCATCCTGCGCGCCTATTTCGATGTTCCGTCCTTTGTCGGAACACTCGGCTTGTGGAGCGCGCTCCGTGGTACGGCGCTTTTCGTAACCGACGCCCTGCCGGTTTCGATCGGGCGTAACGACATGCTGGACGCGCTCGACCGCTCGGTCCTCGGCGTGCCGCCGGCAGCGATCATCATGCTCGTTCTCTTTGCCGTATTCGCCTTCGTCAGCCGCAAGACCGCTTTCGGCCGTTCGGTCTTCGCAGTTGGCGGCAATGCCCAGGCGGCATTCCTGAGCGGTATCCCCGTGGCGAAGATCCGCGTCGGGCTCTTCGCGATCGCCGGCGCAATGGCCGCAATCTCGGGCATCCTGCTGGTTTCGCGTCTCGGCTCGGGCAATGCGACGGCTGCAACCGGTCTCGAATTCGATGTCATCGCAGCGGTCGTGGTCGGTGGAACGTCGCTTTCCGGCGGCCGGGGATCGATGCTCGGGACGCTGCTTGGCGTACTTGTCATCACCCTGATCGGCAACGGTCTGGTGCTGCTGGGCATCAATCCCTTCTTCCAGCAGGTCGTGCGCGGTCTTATCATCGTCATTGCGGTGCTCGCCAACATCCAGGCGATCAAGCGCAGCATGTCTCGCAACAAGGATCGATAAGCCGATGACGGTGATCGATCTCACGGCGGGGCCGCTCAACGCTCGTGTTTCGACGAAAGGGGGTCTCATCCTCGGCTTTTGGCGAGAAGCAGAGGGTGAGCGGGTGCCGCTGCTGCGGCCGGCGGCGTCCGATGATGCGGATGCCTTGTCCTCTTCCTGCTACCCGCTGGTGCCTTTCGGCAATCGCGTCAAGGACAATCACTTCGTCTTCGAGGGCGTGGACTATCGCTTCTCACCAAATACTGAATGGGATCGCCACTATCTTCATGGCGAGGGGTGGCAATCGGAATGGGATGTGGTGAAGCAGACCGACAGCTTGGTTGAGCTGAGCTTCAGTCACGAAAGCGGTCCTACTCCCTACCGTTACAGTGCGATCCAGCGCTTCACGCTTGATGGCGATCACTTCGAGCTTTCGCTTGCAGTTGAAAATCGCGGAGAGCAGGCGCTGCCATTCGGCCTCGGCTGGCATCCCTACTTCCCGATGACGCCTGAAACGACGCTGTTTGCGCCGGCCCGGAAGTTCTGGACGGAGGTGGAGGGTTGGCTGCCTGGAGAACGTACGGATATCCCCACCGATCTCGATTTCGGTTCCCCAAGCCCGCTTCCTCATCGCTGGGTCAACAACGGCTTCGAGGATTGGTCCGGCGAGGCGATTGTCACCTGGCCGGAGCGGGATACGGAACTCCACCTGGCGGCGGACGAGCTTTTCAGGCACGCATTCGTATTCGTTTCGGACACCGTCTTCGATCCATCGTTCAAACGAGACTATTTCTGCTTCGAGCCGATGTCGCATCTGGCGAACGGACACAATCTTCCGGGTCTTGGCGACCTCCGGGTTCTTCGGCCCGGTGAAAGCCTTTCAGGACGCGTATGCCTGCGCCCACGGAGCATTTCCAATCAGGTCAGCGGAGACCAGTGAATGTCTGCAGCAAGCGGATTTGATTACATCATTGTTGGTGGCGGCAGCTCGGCCTGCGTCGTTGCTGCCGAGCTTGTGACGCGCGGAAAGGCACGCGTGCTCCTGCTTGAGCGCGGGCCCGCCAAGGCCAACCCCATCATGCATTTTCCCGCGGGCTACATGAAGTTCCTGGCCAAGGACACGTACCTCACCATGCATCAGACCGCGCCGCAGCCGCAGTTGAACGGTCGTGGGCCGATCGTGCCGCAAGGCAAGGTGCTCGGCGGCGGCAGCACGGTCAATGCGATGGTGTATATGCGCGGCCAGGCTGCCGATTTCGATCGCTGGAACAAGGCGATCACCGGACCCGGTTCAAACAATGATGGCGCGTGGTCCTATCGGGACATGCTTCCCTACTTCAAGGGACAGGAAGACAACGATCATCTCGGCGGCGAATATCACGGGGTCGGCGGCCCGCTGAAGGTTTCGCATCTCGGGCATACCAGCCCGATGACGCGAACCTACGTGAAGACGCTGCAGGGCATGGGGATCCCTTATAATCCTGATTTCAACGGTGCCCATCAGTTCGGCGTCGGCTTCATGCAGCATACGATCGACTGGAAGACCCATCGCCGCTGCAGCGCCGTGGACGCCTTCCTTGCGCCCGTCATGGACAATCCGCTGTTGACGATCGAAACCGGCGCAACAGTCACCGCACTTCGGATGGAAGGGGACCGGGTGGTCGGTGTCGACTACGCCGTCAATGGCAGCCGGAAATCGGCAACAGCTGGTGCTGAAGTCATCGTCGCCGCCGGCGCCTACCAGACGCCGAAGCTCCTGATGCTGTCGGGAATTGGTCCCGAGGACGAGCTTGCGCGGCACGGCATCGGCGTGAAGGTCGCACTTCCAGGCGTCGGCCGGAACCTGCAGGACCACTACGAGTGCCCGGTCGTTGCGACCACCAAGGGTTCGTTTGGCTATTATGGACAGGACCGCGGCTGGCCGATGCTGAAAGCCGGACTGCAGTATCTTCTGTTCAAGACCGGGCCGGTCTCGACGACGGGCGTGGAGACCTGTGCCTTCTTCGATCCAGAGGGCAACAACGACGAACCCACGATCCAGATGTTCTGCGTGCCGACAGTCTATCTCGACCGCGACGTCATGGGCACGGACCCTGGAGACGGCGTCACCATAAACTCGCTGTTGCTGCGGCCGAAGGCGCGCGGATCGGTGACTCTTGCGTCAAAGGATCCGTTTGCAAATCCGATCGTCGATACGCAGATCTTCGCTCATCCTGATGACCTCAAGACGACCATGGCAGGCTTCCGCTTTGCCCGGACGGTACTTGCGGCGACGCCCATGCGTGATCTGATCGACAAGGAAATCTTCCCTGGTGCGGATGTCGCCAGCGACGAGGCGATCGCCGATCATTGCAGGCGCACCGTCAAGACCGGCTACCATCCCGTCGGCACCTGCAAGATGGGCCATGACGGCGACCCGGACGCTGTTCTCGACAGCCATCTCAAGGTACGCGGAACGCGTGGCCTTAGAGTGGTTGACGCGTCGCTTATGCCAACCATCGTCAGCGGCAACACCAATGCCGCCGTTCTCGCCGCTGCCGCCAAGGCGGCCGATCTCATTCTCGCATGATCGGATCATCCTCATGAAGATCACTAAGCTGACCACCTATATCGTCCCGCCGCGCTGGCTGTTCCTAAAGATAGAAACAGACGAGGGCATCGTCGGATGGGGCGAGCCAATCGTGGAGGGGCGGGCGCTGACGGTTCAGGCTGCCGTCCACGAACTCGAGGACTACCTGATCGGCAAGGATCCCTTCCTGATCGAGGATCATTGGAACGTCATGTACCGCGGCGGTTTTTACCGCGGTGGCGCGATCCACATGAGCGCGATATCAGGCATCGATCAGGCACTGTGGGACATCAAGGGCAAGGCGCTCGGTCAACCTGTTCACTCGCTGCTCGGCGGCCAGGTGCGCGACAAGATCAAGGTCTACTCCTGGATCGGCGGCGATCGTCCCTCTGACGTCGCCAACAACGCCAAGGACGTCGTCGCCCGCGGCTTCAAGGCGATCAAGCTCAACGGCTGCGAGGAGATGCAGATCGTCGACACCTACGACAAGGTCGAGAAGGCTGTCGCGACGATCGCGACAATCCGCGAGGCAATCGGTCCCTATATCGGTATCGGCGTCGACTTCCACGGCCGCGTTCACAAGCCGATGGCGAAGGTTCTTGCAAAGGAGCTTGAGCCCTACAAGCTGCTGTTCATCGAAGAGCCGGTGCTGTCGGAAAACTACGAGGCGCTGAAGGAAATCGCCAACCACTCTTCGACGCCGATCGCGCTCGGGGAGCGGCTATATTCCCGCTGGGACTTCAAGCGCATCCTCTCCGAAGGCTATGTCGACATCCTGCAACCCGATCTGTCGCATGCCGGCGGCATAACGGAATGCCGGAAGATCGCCACCATGGCGGAAGCCTATGACGTGGCTTTGGCGCCGCATTGCCCGCTTGGACCGATCGCGCTTGCCGCTTGCCTGCAAGTGGATGCCGTCAGCTATAACGCCTTCATTCAGGAACAGAGCCTCGGCATCCACTACAACAAGGGCAACGACATTCTCGATTACATCTCCAACAAGGAGGTGTTCCACTATGCCGACGGTTTTGTCAGCATTCCGCAGGGACCGGGATTAGGTGTCGAGGTGAACGAAGAGTATGTGATCGAGCGCGCCAACGAAGGCCACCGCTGGCGCAATCCGATCTGGCGTCACAGCGACGGCAGTTTTGCAGAGTGGTGAGCGGAGGCACTGACATGTCAGGACGGCTGAGCGGCAAGCGAATATTCGTGACCGGCGCCGCGCAAGGCATTGGTCTTGCAATCGCAAGGGAGTTTTTGCGCCAGGGCGCCGCATTGTTCCTCATTGATCGCGATGCGACGCTGCTTGCCGGAGAGGCCGAAGCCCTCAGGCAAGCGGGCGGCAATGTCGGCTATCGCGCCGTCGATATTACCGATGCCGCAGCGATCGCCGCGGCGGTCGACCAAGCGGCCGACGAGATCGGCGCGATCAATGCGCTCGTCAACAATGCCGGGGTAAACGTCTTCTCGGAACCGCTCGAGACCAGCGACGAGGAATGGGATCGCTGCTTCGACATCAATCTCAAGGGTGCCTGGAACTGCTGCAAAGCGGTTCTTCCGGGCATGCTTGCGGGTGACGGCGGCGTGATCCTGAACATCGCGTCGACGCATGCCTTCACCATCATTCCACGCACCTTTCCCTATCCGCTCGCCAAGCACGCTCTGCTCGGCATGACGAAGTCGCTTGGTCTGGAATATGCGGCCAGGAACGTCAGGGTGAACGCGCTGGCACCGGGCTACGTCGCCACGCAGAAAGTCATCGACTACTGGAATAGCTTTCCGGATCCGGAAGCCGCCAAGGCCGAAACCATGAAGCTTCATCCCGGCGGGCGCATCGCTTCCCCGGAGGAGATCGCCATGGCGGCCGTGTTCATGATCTCCGACGAATGCCCTTTCATGAACGCCACCTGCCTGACGGTGGACGGCGGCCTCAGCGTGCAACAGCATCCCGCCTGAATGAGGGGTGGTCCGGCTGATGCCCGGGCTGGGGCGCTTGACGAATAGGCTCCATTGTCATCCGCTGAGCGGTTTACAGTCGCTGTCCTTGATTGCTGCCACGACTCTGAACTAGTCTTGTCGCCGAGGCCGTGGGGGAGCGACAGCGTGATGAGCTTGGTTCAGTTCGGTGTAGCTTTGGGCGCAAGCCTTGCAATGGCATCGCCTGCTCTTGCGCAGGAAACGGAGCCGCCGGCACCGTGGGTCCAATTGAAAGGTGCGCATAGCGGCGCGGTCGGGACATGCTCGGCTGATGATGCGGACAACACGGTCTGCTATATGGTCCGTTGCGACAAGAAGAACGGCTTGGTCTTCGAGATTTCGGATCCAACGCTTGGCGACATGGGTTTGCGATCAGCCCGTTTTGAGATCGGCCGGTTTAAACAGACCGTCAAGCTCTCAGGTTCCCGCTCGGATATGAGGAGCTTTGCGTTGTCGGCGCAGCCGCGGTTTTTGACCGCTCTCACGTCAGGAACCCGTTTCGCCACAATGGTCTCCGTCGACGCCGACGTGGCCTATAGTACCGGCTTTGACCTCCAGGATGCTCCGGCAAAGATTCGCGCCGTGCAGGAGCACTGCCAGGCGCCCCGTTGATCCGGCAAGCAGCTCGTTGGCGCCGTGTGGGCAATTCCTGGGAAAGCGCTTGCCTGTTTCTGGCATCGCCACGGTGAAACCCTGCCGCATTCCCTTAGATTTGGGGGATTGCGGGATTGTCGACGGGTTCTAGTTCAACACCCGCTGAAATACGAATTTCTCAGCAGACCACGGCACGGCGCACCCCAAACTACGACGGGCCGTGGTCACCTGTGCGCCGATATGATTTCCAGCGGCGATGTGGGTTCGTCAGCCGATCAGATACTGGATGTGCGGACGACCGTGAACCACCGACTTCTCGACATGAGCGCGGACGCCGAAGACGTCGGCTATGAGATCCTCCGTCAGGACCTCCGCCGGCGAACCCGTTGCCACGACGGCGCCATTTTGCAGGACAGCAAGTTGATCGCAGAACATCGCCGCGAGATTGAGATCGTGCAGCGCAACGATCGACGTCAGCCCAAGTCTGGAGACGAGAGCCAGGATCTCGAGTTGATGCTGGATATCGAGATGGTTGGTCGGCTCGTCGAGAAGCAGTTCGCTCGGCGTCTGCGCGAGGGCTCGCGCGATGTGCACGCGTTGACGTTCGCCGCCCGATAGCGTGTGCCAAAGCTGGCCGGCGCGCTCGGTCATGTCGACGCGGGTGAGGCCTGTCGCGACCGCCTCGTCATCATCAGATGTCCAGGCCGACAATGGACCACGATGCGGAGTCCGCCCAAGGCGCACGACATCCCGCACGGTGATTTGCATATCCGTCGCCGATTGCTGTTCGACGAAGGCAATCCTCCGCGCGAGGGTCGCGCGGGAAAGCTTGGAGACATCGTCGTCGCCGAGCGTGATGACACCGCTCCTGACTTGCCGAAGGCGGCAGATGAGGCGCAGGAGGCTCGATTTGCCTGAGCCGTTCGGCCCAAGCAGGCCGAGCACCTTTCCCTTCTCGATCGCCATGCTGACGCCGTTGACGATGAGCGTATTGCCGGCGGCATAAGTAACCTTGTCGACGGTGATGCTCATGCGCTTCTCCGCACGCGGTAGAGGATAACGGCAAAGGCGGGCGCGCCGAATAGAGCAGTGACAACACCAATGGGCAGCACCTGCTGCGGGATGATGATGCGCGAAACAATATCGGCACCGACCATGAAAATAGCTCCACCGAACGCGGTCACGGGCAGCAGTCGCCCATGCGAGGGGCCGACGAGGAAGCGGGCGGCGTGGGGAATGACGAGCCCGACGAAACCGATCGAGCCGACCATGCTGACGACGCCCGCGGTCATCGCTGCCGTGACGCCAAGGAGGGTGAATTGCACCCTGCGCACGGCAATCCCGAGTGCTGCCGCGGCATCGCTGCCGAAAGCGAAGGCGTCGAGTGCGCGAACGTGGGCGAGACAGAGGACGAAGCCGATGATGGTGATTGGCACGGAGAGATAGACATCCGGCCAGCGTACGCCGCTCAGTGACCCAAGCAGCCAGAACAGCACGCCGCGGGCCTGTTCGGCATTTGCTGAGGTGGTGACGATGTAGGACGTCAGCGCGTTGAAGAGTTGCGAGCCCGCCACGCCGCAAAGAATGATCCGCTCACTGGTGCCACCCGCTCCGGTCGCCAGCACACCCACCAGCAGGAAGGCAATGACGGCGCCGACAAAGGCTCCGCCTGATAGCCCCAGCACGCCATAGCCCAGGCCAAGGATCATGACCGAAACCGCGCCTGTGGAAGCGCCGGCAGAGATTCCGAGGACGTAGGGTTCGGCAAGCGGATTGCGTAAGAGCGCCTGCAGGATCGCGCCGCTGAGGGCCAGCGAAGCGCCGGTGCTCGCCGCCACCAACGCGCGGCTGAGCCTGTAGTCCCAGACAATGCCCTGGTGGATGCGGCTCAGCTCGAAGGCGGTTCCAAACAGCCGGTTCGACACGACCTTTGCCGTCGTATCGACTGGTATCGCGATCTCACCGATGGACACGGCAAGGCTGACCACGAAGCCGAGCGCCACGATCGCTGCGACGGTGAGCGCGCCATACGCCCACCATCTGCTATGCGTTGAACCGATATCGCTCACTGCGACAGGCCGAAAGACTTGATGCCGTTCGCCAGGATCTCGATGCCGTCGATTGTCCGGATCGTCGGGTTCATCGATTGCGCGTCCATCATCACAAAGCGCTTGTTCTTGACCGCGTCGAGTTCCCTGGTCACGGCATCGCTTTCAAGGAAGTCGATCTTCACCGCGGGGTCGTCCGCGGCATAGCGCCGGCGGTCCATCGTGGCGATGACGATGACTGCAGGGTTTGCCTCGGAAATCGTCTCCCAGCCGACCAGCGGCCACTCTTCCTCTGTTGCAACGACGTTACGGGCGCCAAGCGTCTTCAGGATATAGGCCGGCGCGCTGTTCTTGCCGGCGATGAAGGCGTCGCCCTTGACCTCCTTGCTGGAGAACCAGAAGAGGACAGGCAGGTTTTTACCCGGCGCCAGGCCCAAAGACGCAACCGCATCGGCCTCCCGCTTTCTCAGATCGGCAATCAGGGCATCGCCCCGATCCTTGATATCAAAAATCGCGGAAAGCTCTGATATCTCCTGATAGATCAGGTCCATCGTGAACAATTCCTTGCGCACGCCATCGCCGCCGTCCGCGTTGATCTTCGCCACGCAATCGGCCGGTGCGATGTGGGTACCGATGCCTAGGTCGGTGAACTGTTCGCGTTTACCGACTGAACCCTGGGGCCCGACGTGCCATTCGAATTCGGCAGCGACCAGATCCGGTTCAGCGGCAACCACGGATTCGAAACTCGGATCGTTGTCGGCCAATCGTTTGATCCTGCTGTTGGCATCGGCATATTGCGGCAGAACCGGACCGACCCACACGGCCGTTCCTGAAATCTTGTCGGCGAGCCCGAGTGAGAACAACACCTCGGTCATGCCCTGGCCGATTGATACGATCTTTGTCGGCGGCTTGGCGAAGGTCAGCGTCTGGCCGCAATTGTTGACGGTGAGGGGGTATTGGGTGGCGGCAAACGCCGGCGCGGAAACACCGGCAAGCACGAGTGCAAGGGAAAGGGTCTGCAGAAGATATCGCATAGGAGACTCTCTGATTGGAAAGAAGGAGCTAGCGGTGACGACGCGCAAGACATTGCGGCGACGACGGAAGAGGAGATGGCTAGCGGCGGATCGTCCAATCGAGACGGATAGCGTGTCGCAGGTGGTCGGAAAATTGGTCAATCATGTCTGCTCCTTGTCGGGCATCCCCGCCCGGCTGATTGGATCGTGATTGACGGCAGGTCTCCTGGCTCACGGATATCTGTCGGTCATCTGCCTTCCCGCGATAGTCGCAGTGGCATGGCCTTCCGGCCCGAGGATGATCGGCAATCCGCTTACAGTTGCGGGGGCAGCCACGGTCTTGGTCCCTTTGGGGTCTTCCGCACCGTGTTCCCTATTAATCCCGTTGAAGTCATTCTCGGGGAACCGTCGCGGCCACTTATGACGCAGCGACCGCGACCGTCAAGCCTTGCGACCGCGATTTCCGGTGAGGTCGGGCGGTTGTATGATTGTGTCAAGCCGAGGGAGCCGGTTCTGAACCGGAAAACTGTGACGCTTCGTTTGCAAGCCAGTCACAAAAGAGACTGGCCTTTCGGTTGCGCCGAGCGCGCCTCAGGGCCACGTACTGATGGCCGCTGTCGATGAAGCCCTGTGGTGCTTTCAGCCGCCCGGCCTTGATGTCATCGACGACGTAGGGCCATGGCGCCACGCACACACCCAATCCCGCCCTTGCCGCTTCGAGCATGAAGTAGAAGTGCTCATAGTCGACCTTGGGCCCGACCCACGGTGCCGCGTGCGACCGCGTGAGCCAATTTTCCCATGCCCGGGGCCGCGTTCGCGTATGAAGGAGTGCGGCTCCCTCAATCGCAACAACGGTCGGCGCCATGACCGGACCCGTCTGCTCGGGAAATAACGGGATGACCTCCGCGCCTGTCGGCCATGGCGGATCACCAACCCGGATTGCGACATCGAAGCCATCCCGGCCGAAATCCACGGGACGCGACGATGCCGTCAAGCGCACTTCGATCTGAGGGTATTCGGCCTGAAAGCGATATAGCCGAGGGATCAGCCAGCGCATCGTGAAGGTTCCCGGACACGACACGTCGATCGACCCAGCCTCCGTATCGGCGACGGCACGAACCGACGCGTCGATCTGGTCGAACGCGCCACTAAGGCCGGCGAGAAGCACTGCTCCGGCCTCCGTCAAACGGAGCCTGTTCTTTGGTCCCTCAAAGAGAGGAACGCCCAGCACCTCCTCGAGATGCTGAACCTGCCGGCTCACCGCGCTATGGGTGACGTTCAATTCGTCCGCAGCGAGGGTCATTCGCCCGTGACGGCCTGCCGCTTCGAAGGCGCGGAGCGCATTGAGGGAAGGTATGTTTCTCGCCATGTGACTTTTCGGAACATTCGGTGTTCGATCATATCGGTTTCCACCACTGCAATTCCAGTGTTTTTTGTCTGCGTCGAGAACAGCAGTTTCGGTTTTGGAACATTTTGGCCGGGGAGAACACATTTCCCACGGCAGCATAAACGCCCCTTAAAGCGAGGAAAAAGCGATGAGCAACAGACATAATGACGGCAGCGCGGGTGATGCCAACTACGGCGTGATCGGAAAAGGTTACGTCTCCTACCGTCAACCGGACTCGCATATTGCGAGCTTCATCCTGAAAGCACTCGGCGATGCGAGAACCGTCTTAAACGTTGGTGCAGGAGCAGGCTCATACGAGCCGATTGACCGCCAGGTCACCCCCGTTGAACCTTCAGCCTCCATGCGTGCACAAAGGCCTTCGCACCTACCCTCGGCGGTAGATGCCGTCGCGGAACGCCTCCCGTTCGAAGACCAAAGCTTCGATGCCAGCATGGCGACTTTTACGATCCATCAGTGGTCCGACCTGAAAGCCGGCCTTCGGGAAATGCGGCGTGTCACGCGTGGCCCGGTCGTTGTTCTCTCCTGCGATCCGAACGAGCTGCATCGCTGCTGGCTTGACGACTATGCACCGGAGATGATTGCCGTCGAGGCCCGGCGCTATCCCGAACCCGATGCCATCGCCGAGGCATTCGGAGCGCCGGTGGAGATTCTCCCCGTGCCGATCCCTCTCAATTGCGTCGACGGGTTCGGCGAGGCCTATTATGGCCGGCCCGAACGTTTGCTTGAGCCGGGTGCCCGACTTGCCAATTCCGCCTGGAGCTTCGTGGATGCGAGTGTCGGCGATCGCTTCGTGGCTGAGCTTGGCCGCGATCTTGCGAACGGAACATGGGAAGCGCGATACGGCGCACTACGCACGCAGCCCTTCTTCGAGGGATCGCTGAGACTTTTCGTGGCAAGGCCATGAGAGACATGGGCATGAAGAATCAAATTCAATCACTCACCTCACTTTCGGGCCCGTTCCCGCCGTTCGATCTTGATGCTGCGTGCGACGACCCATGCGATCTCTTCTCGA
This sequence comes from Hyphomicrobiales bacterium, assembly GCA_900468535.1. Taxonomy (GTDB): domain Bacteria; phylum Pseudomonadota; class Alphaproteobacteria; order Rhizobiales; family Rhizobiaceae; genus Rhizobium. The sequence goes on from UBTY01000004.1 coordinate 65,925, forward strand.
CCTGGCTTCGGGAGGCGATCGAGTCCGGGGTCAGGGAGCCGCATTCGATGGTCTTGTCCACGGTCGATGAAGGCGGGGCGCCGGACGCGCGCGTTCTTATACTGAAAAATCTCGACCATCGCGGCTGGCACTTCGCGACGACGGACGCCGGGCCAAAGGGCCGACAGATCGCCGCAAATCCCTACGTTGCGCTGACGTTTTATTGGCAGCAGCTTGGGCGCCAAGTCCGGATCCGAGGCATCGCCTTACCTGCGCCGGAGGCTGAGCGGAACTCTGACTTCCGGCGGCGATCCACCGCTGCGCGCGCCGTCGCCTTGGTCGGTCGTCAAAGCGAGGTCCTGTCGTCTCGACGCGAACTCGATCTTGCAGTTGAGGCACAGGCTCGGCGGATCGCCGAGACGCCTGATATCGTCGCGCCCAACTGGTCGGTCTTTATGGTCAGGTCACATGAGGTCGAATTCTGGCAGGGGAATTCAGACCGGCTTCATCAACGGCTTCGATATCGGAAGGCGAAGAGCGGTTGGCTCAAGGAGCCGCTCTGGCCGTAGTCCGGCCTCGATCTGGAGGCGACACTCGGAGATTTTACGATATGCCACGGGGTTGTGCGAAGAAATCGACAAGACTGTGAGGTGCCTTGTCGCCAAGGCATAGATCAACGACCTCCCGTGCATCAGCCGCAGCTGCATGGCTGCGGCAAAACATTGCTTCTTCGTAGGTAGAGAGTGCGAGTTCTATGTTATCGGGATGCGCGACGATCGCCTTCGCTAACTCGGCTCCATCGAACATGGCGAGGTTTGCTCCGTCGCCCGATGGCGGCATGAGATGAGCCGCGTCGCCAAGCAACGTCACGCCAGGCGTGCGGCGCCAACAATGCTCACCCGGCAGGCTGTGGATCATGCGAGGCACCGGAAAGGTATCCGACTCTGTGACAAGAGCCGTCAATTCCGGAGCCCAACCATCGAACTGCCCCACCACCTTGGCGATAGCAGCAGTTTTATCGTTGAAGTCGATATCGCCAGCCCAATCTGCCGGAACGCTGAGCTGGGCATATGTATGAATGACACCGCCAGCCTCGCGGTGCGCGGCGATCGCCTTTCCGGGGGCGAGGGCATACATCGCGCCAGCACCCACTGTCCGTGCAGCGGTTGGATAGTTGGTATCGACATCAAAGAGGTAGGTCTCGACGAAGGTGATACCTGTGTATTCAGGGATCGCGCTCGATAGCAGGGGACGCACTTTGGACCATGCACCATCGGCCCCGACAAGCAGTGCCGTCACGACTTTCGCTCCATCGGCGAACGTCAACTCGTGACGTCCGTTTCCGATCGATATGGCGGAAGCGAGCTTCTTTCCCCAGTGTATTGTGTCCGGCGGCAGTGACTCCAGGAGCATACGCCTCAGGTCGCCCCGCAGCGCTTCCGGGCGCGTATTCGTATTGTCGTCTGGTTCCTCAAACAGCACCGCGCCGTCGCTGCCAAGCACTCGCGTGGCGGCGGCACCCTGATGGATGATCGAGCGAAACCGATCCGTAAGTTCGGCCGCCGCAATTGCGGCCTGCCCGTCGTTGACATGGATGTCGAGTTGTCCGCCCTGCGTCCTAGCCGAAGCAGATGTGTCCGCTTCGTAGACCGTCGACTTGATGCCATGGACGTGAAGTACGCGGGCGAGCATCAGGCCGCCAAGCCCCGCTCCGACAATTGCAACCGATGCCATCGAAAATCCCATCCCGGCGTTGACTGGAACGACGTTCCATTCCAACCTAGATGGAACGCCGTTCCATAGGCGTCAAGGCTGACTATGAAAATTCGCTCCCAACCATCGACAAGACGGGCAGAGGCCCTTTCCAGGGACAGGATTGTCGACGCAGCGATCGAAATACTCGATGCGGACGGAGATAGTGGTCTGACTTTTCGCGCTCTCGGCGCCAGGCTTCAAACGGGTAGCGGCGCGATCTACTGGCATGTCGCCGACAGGCAGGCATTGCTCGATACTGCGACGGATCACGTGATCGCAAGCGTCATGGAGAAAGGGGTCGAGGGAGCGCCACCTGACGCGATAAGGACGATCGCGCTTGGGGTATTCGATGCCATTGAAGCCCACTCGTGGATCGGCACGCATCTTACTCGTGCGCCCTGGCAGATCGCGATGATCCGTATCGTGGAGGGGCTAGGCGTTCAGATCCAACAACTCGGCGTTCCCGCGGAAGCTCAGTTTGATGCCTGGTCAACGCTCATCAACTATATTCTCGGCGTCGCAGGCCAGAACGCGGCGAACGGTCGTGCCTTGCCGCCCGGCACCGATCGGTCGCAATCCCTCTCGGCGATGGTCGATCGGTGGGCACGCAATAACTCAAAGCCGCTTCCGTTCCTGGAAAGCATCGCGAAGCAACTGGTGGAGCACGATGACCGAGCGCAATTTCTTGCCGGAGTTGATCTGATCTTGCGTGGCATCGATCGGAACCTGCCCTGAAGGAGATCGAAACTCTTTGGTTTCCACTCGCAGCGTAACCATAAACGCGCTAGTCAGCGGTAACGCTCCGTCGCGCCGGCGGAGCAGCTTGAGGGTACGCTGAAAATGGAATGGAGCGACGTTCGCATCTTTCTCGCTGTGGCACGCGCCGGCACGCTCGGAGGTGCAGCGAAAACCCTCGGATTGAGCCACCCGACGATCGGAAGGCGGCTGCGCTCGCTGGAGGAGGCGACGGGCCAGACGTTATTCCAGCGCACGGCCGACGGTTACGTGCTGACTGAGGAGGGGACAGCCGCGCTTTCGATAGCTGAGCAGATGGAAGAGACGGCGCTGGCCCTCGAGCGCCGTCTTGCTGGTGGCGCAATGCGGTTGAACGGGACCCTTCGCGTGACGTCGCCGGATTGGTTCGGCGCCTGGGTGCTGCCGCCCGTGATCGCCGAGTTCGCGCGCCTTCATCCCGAGGTCGATACAGAACTGCTCACCGGCACAAGGCTCTTCAGCCTCGCCCAGAGGGAGGCGGATGTCGCCTTCAGGATCGAGGAATTCACCGAGGCCGATGTGATCCAGCGACGGCTGATCGCGATGCCTTACGGCGTCTACATCGCAAAAGATCTCCCTTCGCCGAAGCTTGGCGACGGGGCGGGGCATTCGCTTGTCATCATGGACAATTCCCTTGGCGCATTCGCCGATATCGATTGGCTGAGGTCCCTCTTTCCCAAGGCGTCGATCACCCTCAGGTCCAACAATCGAAACGTCCAAGCGCAGATGTGCGCCGCAGGCGTAGGATTGGCGGTTCTACCGCGACCGGTCGGCGACAAGCAGGTTGGCCTGCGAATGTTGGAAGTCGGCGAACCTCCTCCGGGACGTGATATCTGGATGGGTTATCATCGAGACTTGAAGCGCCTTGGGAGGCTGCGCGCCTTCGTCGAACTCGCGGTCCACCATCTCGCCACGCGATGAGCGCCCTGTGCCCAACACGTCGTTCGAATGGCGCCGAACGTTTCTGAACGCCCGTAGTCCAAAATCGTAAGTTTAATTGCAGCGCACCATGAACGACATCTGTCGCACCAGACAGGAGTTGATCATGGCTCAGAACACGACAGAATTTCATAGTTTCCGACACGGCAAGTTCGACGTTACCGTCCTGTCCGACGGTCATTTGACGCTGCCCGGCGAGATGTTTGCGCCCGAGGCTAGTGCCGGAGAAAGGGCCGCTATCATCGCCCGGCTTGGTGGTGACGGCAATGTGGCCAAGGCCCAGTCGAACATACCGCTCATTGTCACCGGCGAGGATGTGATCCTCATCGACGTTGGCGCCGGCAGCCGGGTCCAATCGAGTGAAGGTCGGCTTGAGGAAAATCTCAATCGCGTCGGCGTTCACAGTTCCGATGTCACGATCGTGGTGCTCTCTCATGCCCACCCCGACCATATCTGGGGCGTGACGCGAGACGATGGATCACTTCGCTTTCCAAACGCCCGCTACGTCGTTGGCTCGGCCGAATGGAACTTTTGGATAGGGCCTGGTGCGGATGCCCTTCCAGCCGACAAACAGGCTTACGTGAGCGCTGCCCGCCGTGACTTCTCGGCCATCAGCGGGCGGGTATCCCTTCTCGAGGATGGCGACGAGGTGGTGCCCGGGCTTTCCGTTCTGGCAACGCCGGGGCATACGCCCGGCCATATCTCGCTGCGTCTTGAGGGTGAGGTTCCGTTGATCGTGACCGTGGATGCGGCTGCCAGCGAGATCGTCTCGTTCGAGCATCCGACCTGGAGCTTCGGCTTCGACATGGACAAGGATCAGGCGCGCAAGACCCGAATCGCGCTTCTCGATCGTGCCGCTCGGGAGAACGCGAAGCTCCTCGGATTCCACTGGTCGTATCCGGGCGTCGGGCGGATCGCGAAGATCGGCGAGGGCTACCAGTTCACAAGCGTCAGGGACGCAATCCAATGAGACGAATGGTATTTGGCCGGCAGACAAGCTTCCTGGTCGCAGCTGCCGTTGTTGCCCACACGATCTGGACCAGTGCAGCCCCTGCGCTGACCTATCCCCTATATGCCAAGGAATGGCACCTGACGACTTTCGCGACGACGGCGATATTCGCGATCTATCCGGTCTTTGTCGTCCTCGTTCTCGTGCTTTTCGGTAACCTTTCCGACTATATCGGAAGACGCGAAACCATGTTGCTCGGCCTTCTCGCATCCGCGACTGGGGCATTCATCTTCGCTGTGGCACCCGATGTCGACTGGATATTTATCGGTCGAGCCTTCATGGGCATCGGGGTTGGCCTTTCGGCCGGCCCGTCGGCCGCCGCAGTCGTCGAGTTCAGTTCGCCACAGAAGGCATCTCAGGCTGCGAGCGCAACCGCCGCCGCCCAGGCGATAGGAATGATGGCGGCTGCCCTGATCGGTGGAGCGCTCATAGAATATGCTCCACTACCGACGCGGTTGAATTTCGCGGTACTGACGGGCGTCCTACTCCTGCTGATGGTCGCGACATGGCATCTGCCAAACCACACCGCCTCGCGCCCGGCAGGCGCATGGAGACCCAAGGTTCCGTCAATTCCCAACGGCCTGTTCGCGACGTTCGTCACGGCGACGGCTGCGGTGACGTCGTCCTATGTTTTGGGATCTATGACCTTGTCGCTTGGCGCGCAGGTCGCAAAGGATGTTGTGTCGTCTTCGAATGCATTGGTGAATGGAGGGACGATCGCACTGTTTGCTCTCGCATCGGCGGTGGCAACGGCGCCGGCTCGTGGCCAGAGCCCGACACCGGTGCTTCTGGCAGGGGCGGTTATCGCCGCCATCTCTGCGACATTGTTGGCGACAGCGACGGTCATGCATTCGCTGGCGATCTACGCGATCGCGCAGGTGGGATCGGGCGCGGCCTACAGCCTATTGCTCCTAGGTGGTCTGTCGTTGATCAACACGCACGCACCCGTCACGCATCGGGCGGCAACGATTTCGGCCCTGTTTCTAGTGGCTTATCTGGCGCAGGCCGTGGTCGCACTTTCGCTCGGCAAAATCGCGACCACGATCGGACTGTCATTTACAGTCGACGTTGGCGTCGCCATCGTAACTGTGTTGGCAGCACTGACGGTTCTTCTCGATCTGGTTCGCAGGAAGGCCGGTAAGGTCCGTCCCGCAAAGGCGCGCGCCCACTGATCGGATGGGCAACCAAAGATGCCCGAGACCTGGGTTCAATTCGGGAAATGCTCGACATGCGTTTCGGCCGTCCGGCCGAAATAGACGACGCGACGGCCCAGGAAAGAGACCAGATACCCCGCGCATCCGGCCTCTTTCACGCGCTCGCAGAAGGACTTGTAGCTGTAGTCCGGCCCATTTGCCTGCGCCCAACGAACCAAGCGCTCCACTTCTCGCGGCGTGAACGCTGCTTTGACGGCGCCGTAGGATGCAGTCATCTCAAGCGTCACGCTGTCACCGTCGGGCAAGTAGTAGGTCTGGGTATTGCGACGATAGTCGACGATGTATCCTTCAAAGCCGGCTCCTAGAAGTTTCCCAACGATCTCGGGGAAGCTCAAGCTGCCGTCATGCGCGGCTTCCAGGCAGATCTGGGCAACAGAAATACGCTCCGCGTTCATGGCGGCTCTCCCTTATGCATCTGAGTGTTTAAATCACCGAGGGATCAATCTGTCGGAATAGTCTTCAATCCGCGCCGTTCCACCAGCGCTTTCAGTATCTTGTCGAGTGCGGCGTGCTCCTTTTCGGTGAGCACGCCGAAGTATTCGGTTTCGTTGAGGTCGGCCAACGACGCCAAACGGGGAACTTTGTCTCGTCCTGCAGACGTGAGAAAAAGACTATGCGCGCGTCTGTCGGACTCGTGCTCGGCGCGCGCGATTAGGTCTTTCGTCATGAGCCGGTCTGCCAATTTGCTGATGGCGCCCTTCGTCATCCCCATCTTCTCTGCAAGGGCGGAAGGTGCCAATGCCTCTTCATCATAGAGGGCGCGCATAAAAACCCATTCCGCCACTGTCACGTCTTCCGCCGCGATCTTTCGCGCAAATTCGTGGGACACGGCATTCGAAACCATTCTCATCCAATAGCCGGTGTGCCTAGTCAGGTCCGAAGGCGATGACATCGCATATTGCTCCATTTCGTTGACTAGGAAACTATATCAATATGGTTTCCTAGTCAATTATCCTTGGGAGTTGCGACCGGACCGCAAGCATCCGTATGCGCGGATGCTCTGACGGATCTTGATGCCGGGAGATCGGGGTCCCTGCCAGTGGCCTATACCTAGGTATGTTTGACGTACGCCGGAGGTTGGTACGAACTAGATTTCAGTAGGATTCCTCGCACAGGGCCTGTCGGCCATGATTACCGCATCGAAAAGCGATGTTTCGCAGGAGATCGGTTATGCAATCTAATAGTGTCGGCCTTGGAACTCCCGTCTCGGGGTTCGGAATCGCTGCGGAAACGTCGACGGAAATTTCTCGTCTGCTGCTCGACGCTCTTGTCTGCATTGACGATGACGAGAGTTCAGCAATCGATCTCGTCAAAAGGGCTTCAACGCTACTCCGGCCGGCAGGTGAACGGGCGGTAACCTTGAGGGTGCCATCCAGTGGCGGCCTTGCGGCGTGGCAGATCGCGAAACTCCGCGCATTTATCGACAGCCGGATCGCCGGCGGCATTTCGTTGAGCGAGCTTGCTGCGATCGCGCGGCTCAGCACGAGCTACTTTTCAGTGGCGTTCAAAGCGAGCTTCGGGCTCCCGCCGCATGCCTACGTCATGGAACGCCGGATCGAGCACGCCAAAGAGCAGATGCTGAACACTGACCTTCCGCTTTGCGAGATCGCGCTGAATTGCGGCCTCGCGGACCAGGCCCACCTTTCCCGAATTTTCAAGCGCATGACTGGAAGCACGCCGAGCGCGTGGCGCCGCATCAAAGCTGCTTCAGGAGCAGAGCATCGCCGGCCAGCGGCGCGGGACCAGCTTTTGGCGGTCGCGATCTGACGTAGCGATATCACCGATCCTGTTGCCTGGCACTACGATGCAAACTCACTCCGGCTCCGGCGAGAGATCCGTGACGGTCGCCAACCGTAATCTCAGAGCAGAGATGAAGGTGCGGACTTTGGGAAGGACAAGCCTCGTCGTCGGATAGACAGCCCAGATGCCGATTGCTTCGGGTTCGGCCCCTTGCAAGCGGAGTGGAACAAGGCGGCCTTCCCTGATGTCGTCAGAAACGTTCCAGAGCGACAGCAGTGCGATACCACCGCCCGCGATACTTGCTGCGTGGCATCCTTCGATGCTGCTGCTGGTGAAACGGAAGTTGAGACGTATGTGTCTCTCGGCTCCGCCCTCCTGGAACGTCCAATGCGTGGCACCCCGGAGCGGCAGGCAGTCGTGGGCTGTCAGATCGTCGATCGAAGTTGGGCTGCCTCGCTGTGCAAGGTAATCCGGGCTTGCGACAAGCACGCGCGGATTGTCCGCGATCTTCTGTGCGATCAGGCTACTGTCGCGAAGCCGCGCAATCCGGATCGCGAGATCGGTACCGGTCGCGATCAGATCGGGGAGGCTGTCCGTCAGATCCAGTGATATTCGAAGCTCCGGGTTTTCTTTCAGTAGGTGGGGGATGAAGGGAGCCACGAATTTCAGGCCGAAGGACACCGGTACGGAAACCCTCAGCAATCCCGCGGCGCCTCGGTCGGAGGATCGCAGACGCGCCTTTGCCTCCGCCTCGTTCTCCACCAAGGCCAAGGCAAACGGCAGGAATGTTTCCCCCTCAGGGGTCGGTGAAATCGAGCGCGTCGTACGATGCAGAAGTCTGACGCCTAGAGCCTCCTCGAGCGCAGCAAGTCGTCGGCTCGCGGCCATTGGGCCAATACCCAACCGCCTACCTGCTTCGGCAAGGCTCCCCGCATTGACCGCCGTCGTGAAGACCAGAACGTCATCCGTGTTCATTATATCGAATTCCGTTATAGAGGCAGAACATCCAAGACCACTAAATCCATTCAAGCTAAAAAGCTAGATATCTCGCAGACCTCATCCAACGAAGGTGAAAGCCATGGATATCAACGCCAAACATGTTCACAAGCCCAAGGCAGCGCTGGGCAAGCCCGCACTTTTCGCGATGGCTGCGGCAAGCGGCATTGCCGTCGCCAATATCTACTATAACCAGCCAATGCTCGGTATTATCGAGGCTGATTTCGCGCATAACCCGGTCACCGGCTTCATCCCAACGGCAACGCAATTAGGCTACGCTCTTGGGCTTCTCTTTCTTCTCCCGCTGGGCGACATCGTCCATCGTCGCAAGCTGATCATCGGACAATTCATCATTCTGGCCGCAGCACTCGTGCTGGCCGCACTGTCGCCCACTGCCTGGACACTGGCGATTGCATCTCTGGCCGTCGGCGCTGCTTCCACGGTCGCTCAGCAGATCGTGCCATTTGCTGCGTCTCTTGCCGCACCCGAAAAGCGCGGTTCGACAATCGGCACTGTCATGGCGGGCGTTCTTTCCGGGATCCTCTTTAGCCGAACGCTTTCGGGCTTCGTCGGGCAGCATTTTGGTTGGCGAGAAATGTTCTGGCTCGGCGTTCCAATGGCACTCGGTGCGTCCGGCCTGATGTTCCTGACGCTGCCCGATCATGCGCCGACGTCACGGATGGCCTATCGCAACGCCCTGCGTTCTCTCGCCCACCTCTGGAAGCGCGAGCGTGCCCTGCGAACCGCAGCCTTGATGCAGGCGGCCCTCTTCGGTTCCTTCACCGCATTCTGGACAGTTCTGGCGCTCTACCTCGCAACGCCGAAGTTCAACCTTGGCGCAGATATTGCCGGCCTGTTTGGTGTCGTCGGAGCCGTCGGCGTGTTTGCCGCCCCGTTGGCAGGCAAGGTCGCGGATCGCAAAGGCCCGCATTTCGTCGTGTGGCTCGGAACCATTTTGACGATCGCAGCCTGGCTGATGTTCGGCTTCTGGAGTTCGCTGATCGCTCTCATCATCGGGGTTATCGTTCTCGATTTCGGCATTCAGAGTGCCTTGGTCTCGAACCAGCATATCGTGTACGCCCTCGATCCGGAGGCCCGCAGTCGCCTCAACACCATCTTCATGACAGCCATGTTCCTCGGCGGCGCCGCGGGCGCTGCGCTCGCCTCTACCGTCTGGAGCTACCAGGGCTGGGTCGGCGTCAGTGTTCTCGGTGGTGCCCTCGGTCTCGTGGCATTGGCGATCCGCGTGATCGAGCATACTCGTCCGAATGCCCAGGCCGCGCACTAAGGAGATCGAGATGAAGCCTCTTCGCGTTCGTATCGTCGGCGGTTCGCTCGCGGGCCTCTTTGCTGGAATCCTCCTCGCCCGCGATGGGCATGATGTGAAGGTCTACGAACGCTCCTCTTCCGGCTTTGCCGGGCGGGGAGCAGGCCTCGTGCCGCAACAGGAGGTATTTCATATCCTTCGGGAAATCGGCGTTGAGCATCTGGCGACGTTCGGCGTCGTCTCGCAGGATCGCATCTGGTTCGAGAGATCCGGCGCGATTGCCCGGCGGGCACACATGCCTCAAACACAGATATCGTGGGACCTGCTCTATTCGACCGTAGCCGCTCGGCTCGATCCCGGTGTTTATGTTCTTGGCAAACCGGTTGTCGGAGTGCGCGAGGAGGCGGGTTATTCGCTGCTCGAGTTCGACGATGGGAGCACTGAGAGTGCGGATCTCGTAATCGGGGCGGACGGCCTAGGCTCGACCGTCCGCGCCGCGATCAATCGGGACACCACGAACAACTATTCCGGCTATGTTGCATGGCGCGGGATCGTTGCCGAAGACCAGCTCCCGGAAGCTGCTTCGGTTCTTGTCGGAGATTTCGCGTTCTATGTTGCGCCGGGCAATCACATGCTTGGATATCTCGTTCCCGGTCCCGACGGCGAAATCAGCGAAGGGCAGCGCCGGTATAACTGGGTCTGGTACCGCTTCGTCGATCAGGACCATCTTCCGGTGCTCTTCACGGGAGCATCAGGCAAGACCTTCGAGTTTTCGCTGCCGAGGGGCGAGCTCCCGGAGGAAAGCCGGAAGCTCCTGCGCGTTGACGCCAATCGTCTGCTGCCACCCCCTTTCTCCTGGGCCATCGAGGCCGAGCCGACCCCGTCGATCCAGGCGATCTTCGACTATGAGGCGGGGCGTATGATCGGCAGCGCCATCGCGCTTGTCGGTGATGCGGCCTTCGTCGCGCGTCCGCACACGGCCATGGGTGTCTCCAAGGCCGCGGGGGACGTGATGTCGCTACGCGACCATCTGAGGCGGGCGGAAAATCTGCAATCCGCGCTGAGGGCGTATGAAAGCGAGCGGATCGACGTCGGCAGGAGGATCGTGGAGCTCGGCCGTCAGCTCGCCGCCACGGCGCTCTGATTGCTGGACAGCACACTGTGGTTTGACCGATTGGAATGGCTGAGTCGCGAAAGATCTGCCGCCATTCGTACCGGCGACCCGAACGTACACCTTGGTACAGTTGGCCGCCCGCTGCCTGCACGATAGCATTTCGAAATCGCGGCGGAATTTGCAGGAGCTCGCGACATCGCCTTTGCAATTCCTCGCGCGCTCCTAACTAACCCGATGATCCTCACTCAAGACTTTGATGAAGGGAAAATGCCCGTGTCAGATGATCTAACGCTTCAAGTCGCAAATATGCGGCCGCAGGATGCGGGCGCGAGCATCGCGCGTATGTCTGCAGCTTCGATGAGCAAGATCGGCATTGGCGAGGGCGACCTCGTCGAGTTGATCGGCCGCCGGCATACGGCAGCAATCGCCATGCGCCCCTATGAAGAGGACCACGGGCTCAACATCATTCGACTGGATGGCCTCCAGCGCGTCAACGCCGGCGCGTCAAGCGGCGACCAGGTGGAGGTCCGCAAGGCCGAAGCCCGCCCCGCGGCGAGGGTCGTACTGGCACCGGCGCAGAAAAACCTTGTGCTTCAGGGGTCGGGTGAAGCGTTGCAGCGCACCTTCCTTCACCGTCCCATGGTCGCTGGCGATGTTGTCTCGACATCTGTCCAGCAACGGGTGAGGGATCCCCGTCTGCTCAATCTTCCGGCCTACGGCCTGCAGGAAATCAGGTTGGTCGTCGTCTCCACACAGCCACGCGGGATCGTCCAGATGACCGCGGAAACTGTCGTGGAGCTGCGCCCGCAATTCGAAGAGCCGAAGGAGGCACGGCGCGCTGATGTAACCTATGACGATATCGGCGGCCTCGGCTCATCCGTCGAGCAAGTCCGTGAGATGGTCGAACTGCCGCTGCGTCACCCGGAACTGTTCCAGCGCCTCGGCATCGATCCGCCGAAGGGCGTTCTCCTTTATGGACCTCCAGGGACGGGCAAGACGCTGCTCGCGCGCGCTGTGGCAAACGAGACTGAAGCGAATTTCTATCATATCGCCGGCCCTGAAATCATGGGTAGCCGCTACGGCGAATCCGAAGAGCGGCTGCGGCAGGTCTTCCAGGAAGCCTCACAAAATGCTCCGTCGATCATCTTCATCGACGAGATCGACTCGATCGCGCCAAAGCGCGAGCAGGTAACCGGGGAGGTGGAACGGCGCATCGTTGCCCAGCTTCTCACACTCATGGACGGCCTGGAGCCGCGCCAGAATATCGTCGTCATCGGCGCCACCAACCGACGGGATGCGATCGACGAGGCGCTCCGCCGCCCCGGCCGCTTCGACCGCGAGATCGTCATCGGCGTTCCCGATCAGAACGGCCGACGCGAAGTCCTGGCAATCCATACACGCGGCATGCCTCTTGCCGAGGACACTGACCTCGATGAGATCGCGCGGACGACCTTCGGGTTCGTCGGAGCGGATCTTGGAGCGCTTGTTCGCGAAGCGGCGATGGACGCCCTTAGACGCATCCTGCCCGACATCAATTTGAAGGAAGGTATTCCGACCGAGGTTCTGGAAAAATTGACTGTCACGCAGGATGACTTCACCTCGGCGCTAAAGCGTATCCAGCCTTCGGCGCTGCGCGAAATCATGATCCAGGCGCCCAACGTCCGCTGGGATGATGTTGGTGGCTTGGATGAGGCGCAGATGAAGCTGCGGGAAGGTGTGGAGCTACCGCTGCGGTCGCCCCAGTCGTTCAAGCGGATGGGAATCCGGCCAGCGAAAGGCTTCCTGCTCTTTGGCCCTCCTGGGACCGGCAAGACGCTCCTTGCCAAAGCCGTTGCCCGAGAGGCAGAGGCGAATTTCGTCGCGACGAAGTCGTCCGACCTGCTGTCCAAATGGTACGGCGAGTCCGAACAGCAGGTTTCCAGGCTTTTCGAGCGGGCCCGCCAGGTTGCCCCGACCGTGATTTTCATCGACGAGATCGACTCTCTTGCGCCCGCGCGCGGCGGCGGGCTCGGCGAGCCGGCAGTGACGGAGCGGGTGGTGAACACGCTGCTCGCTGAAATGGACGGCTTGGAGGACATGCAGGGCGTCGTGGTGATGGCTGCGACCAATCGGCCGAACCTCCTTGATCCTGCACTGCTTCGTCCAGGCCGGTTCGACGAGCTGGTCTATGTGCCGGTGCCTGATGTGAAGGCGCGGCGGAAAATCCTCGGTATCCATACCAAGAAGATGCCGCTTGCCGGCGATGTCGACCTCGATGAACTGGCAGAGAACACAGAGCGGTTCACGGGCGCAGACCTGGAGGATCTGACCCGGCGCGCTGGGTTGATCGCGCTGCGGCAATCGCTCGATGCCACGATCGTCACCAAGGCCCACTTCGCCAAGGCACTGGAGGAGGTGCGGCCGTCTGTTACACCGGAGGTCGAGCGCGAATACGAGGAAATGCTTCGAACGCTTCGGCAGGAAAACCCGCAGAAGATGCAGATCGGTTTCACGCCACTGCGTCAGACGAAGGAGTGACGAGAACGCTGGTCGCAGAGACAGCTTTCTGAATTGCCGGCAAGTGCGCCGTTGTATCGGAGCCCTTGTATCGAGCCCACTTTTGCTCGCGACGCAAAAAGGACTGCCTAGTCCAGTCTACCAGCCGATGAAGACAAAATGCCGGGGCTCTCCATCTCGCTGCTTCTGTCGAAGACGAGCATGGCTGGTCGTCCTTCGACCGCGCCGAGGGCGAACCGCCATTTAGCGGCTTCCGCGTACCGCGTGAAAGAGGCGGTAATCTTTTCGCGCCCCTGCCATCGCAGTCGGCCGACCAGTTCAAGCTTCGTGTCATCGGCAGGTCTCTTTTTTTGGTTCCGATCTTCCAAAGACGATCGAAACGGCGGAAATGGATCGGACCTAGAGTCGGGAGGGGACGAGCGCTAGCGCGTCCCACTCTCGTCCAGCAATGACTAAGCTATGTTGCGCCGGATCTCGAGTGCCGACGCGAGACGCGTTGATGCCGTTGATACAGGAGGTCCGCGGTGCGCCTTAAGCTACAGCTTTTAACGGCTGTCCTTGGTCGGGTGTCTTGCCTGCCTCGGGTGGGAGGTAAATGCTGTTCTTGCCAAAGCCCCTATGCTGGGCTCCCCGGGTTGCGGCGTCGCTGCCCGGTTCGCGAACCCATTTGCGACGGTTCAACTTGAACCGCCTTACCAATTGCTCGAGTTCGGCGGCGCCGACGGAGAGCGCTTCGGCAATCGCGCTCATGTTGACCACCATGCCGGCGTTCTCCTGAGTCATCTTGTCGAGGGCGCTCATCGCGATGTTGATTTCACCGAGACTTGCAGATTGCTCCGACGAACCGGTCGAGATCGCATCTATGTTGACGTCGATAGATTGAACGTATTCCTCGATGTTCTTCAGCGCCTCTCCGGTTTCGCCGACAAGGCGGACGCCCTCCTTGACCTCCGCCGAGGAGTTTGTGATCAGGTGCGAAATGTCCTTGGCCGCGTCCGCGGATCGTTGCGCAAGTGCGCGGACCTCCTGCGCGACGACCGCGAAACCCTTGCCTGCGTTGCCTGCGCGAGCAGCCTCGATGCCTGCATTCAGGGCCAGAAGATTGGTCTGGAAGGCAATCTCGTCGATCATGCCAACAATGTTCGTAATCTCGTTCGAAGCCGCGTTGATGCGATCCATTGCGCTGACAGTCAAAGTCACGACCTCGACGGAGCGTGATACGGCGGAGCGTGCCTCGGACACCAGCTTGCGCGCATCTGCCGTGCGCGTCGATGCCCCACGAACAGTCTGTGTTATCTGCTCGATTGTCGCGGACGTCTCTTTCAACGCCACGGCCTGTTGCTCCGAGCGATCGGCGATGCCGTTGGTGCTCGCGCGCATGTCGCCACTCTTTGCAGAAAGCATCGAGGTTTGGCCGAGAACCTGTTCGAGCGTTTCCTGAAATTTGGCGAGAGATTCGTTGAAATCATGACGCAAGTGGTCGAACTCAGGCACGAAGGGGTCGTCGATTGTTACCCTGATATTGCACTCGGCCAATCGCCCTAGGCCGGCCCCGATTTCCTGCAGGGCGCGAACGCGCCCCGTTACGTCAGTTGCGAACTTCACCACCTTGATCACGTTGCCGTCGTCGTCGAGGATCGGGTTGTATGTCGCCTGGATGTAGACGGCGCTGCCGCTTTTGGTCAGCCGCTTGAACTCGTCGCTGAAGAATTCACCGGCGGCAAGCCGAGGCCAGAAGCTCGCGTACTCCGGGGACGACACATAGCGAGCTTCGCAGAACATGCTGTGGTGCTGCCCGACGATCTCGTCGAGAGAATACCCCAGGCTGTCCAAGAAGTTCTGATTTGCCGCCAGGATATTGCCATCGGGCGTAAATTCGATGATCGCCTGCGCCCGCGACAACGCGGCAAGCTTCCCGGTGCTGTCGAGGTCCTGCAATTTGCTGGCGGTGATGTCGGTCGCGATCTTGACGACTTTGATTACCTTGCCGCGACGGAAGACTGGATTGTACGACGCCTCGATCCAGATTTCCTTGCCGTTTTTGCCGATGCGCTTGTATTGCCGCTGGTCAAATTGCCCTTCGGAAAGCCGTTTCCAAAACTCCCTGTAGTCGGCAGATTGGGATTCGGCAGGGTGAACGAAGATGCGGTGGTGCCGACCGACGATCTCGTCTCTCTGATAGCCTACAGCGGCGCAAAAATTCTCGTTGGCGTCGAGGATCGTTCCATCCGGCTTGAACGAAATGATCGCCTGTGACCGATCCAGGGCCTGCAGGATCTGCGACGCGTCCCCGCCAAGAATAGATGTCAGCTTCACGCGATGGCTCCGATCAATAATGAATAGAATTTTCGGAACAATGTACGCAATACATTAAGTTGCTGTTACGGACCCGGCCGTTTCTGCAGCAATACAAGCTACTCGGACGTCTGGAACTATTGTCTCGCGCTTGGGTTTAGCAGGTCCCAACTACAAGGTGCTTCACTCGGTGGGTGGGCGAAGGTCGGCGCCTCGATCTTGCGGTTCAGATTTCAGGTTGCCGTCAGCAATGTTCTGCAGAAGGGCTGCATGCGCCGGTGGATGGGTTGGGCAATGGCCTCCAACCTATGTCGACGGCGGTCCATCATGTCTTCGGCATGCTGGAGACGGAAACATCCATCCCATGGTGAAAGCTCGGCGCATTCGCGAGACGCAGGCGATCACTCCTGACCAAACAGCTATTCCGACACGATGCGGAGGACGAGGGCATTATTCGGTGAATGTTCTTCTTGTTGAAGACAATGTCGACATTGGCGACGCGATAGCGGCTCATGTTATCGCCGATGGGCACCGCGTCGATTGGTGCATGAATCTGAGGGAAGCGGCCCGAAAACTGATGTCGAAGACATATGACCTCGTGCTTCTCGATCTGCGTCTTCCTGATGGCAATGGCCTAACGCTTCTCGAAGACATCCGCAGTGGGGACGGCGAGCTTCCGGTGATCATCATGACGGCGCAGGACCAGCAGAGTGACCGGCTGGAAGGCATGGTGCGAGGAACGAATGACTTTCTCGTCAAACCCTTTGACCTCGCTGAACTGTCGAACCGGATAAGACTGATCCTGAGCTGAGCGATATCACGCAGCTCCGCACGTCAATGCGCGCTCTCTCAATCCCCCTGAGGTCGACGCTTTCAGGTTGACGTCAGATTTCTATGAGCAAATCGCGTCGCGCCGGGGTGCTTCGGGGAAGGAAAGCGCTCCAATTCAAATTGCTGTCTATTTGGAGCGGATATGACCGAGCAGTCTACCCGTCTAATCCTGCATACGCATTCGCGCGATGAGGTGTTTGCCGACGAGCGCGAATCGATTGCGGATTTTTCGTTCAATTCTACCGTTGCCAACGTCTTTGACGACATGGTCAGCCGATCGGTGCCGTTCTACGGCGAGATGCAGCGCATGGTCTGTGAGCTGGCGAGGGACTTCGCACAGCCTCATTCAAACCTCTACGACATTGGCTGCTCTACGGCCACGACGCTGCTGGCGCTGGATCATGTGGTCGATAGCCACGTTGATTTTGTTGGCATCGACAACGCGCCGGAGATGTTGAAAAAGGCCGCCGAGAAGATCGAGGCGTCCGGAACCAACAGGTCGATCGATCTGGTGACGGGCGACCTTCATAGGGGTTTCGGCGTCGAGGACGCCAGCGTCGTGACACTCCTTCTGACCCTGCAGTTCGTGCGCCCGCTCTTCCGTGAGCGGGTGATGAAAACAATCTATCAGGGCCTGAATGAAAACGGCTGTCTGTTGCTCGTCGAAAAACTGACGAGCGAGGACACGACCTTCAATCGCCTGTTTATCGACCACTACTACGACTTCAAGCGTCGCAACGGGTATTCGTCCATCGAGATCTCGAAGAAGCGCGAAGCCCTGGAGAATGTTCTCATTCCTTACCGGTTGGAGGAGAACATCCAGCTGCTTCGCGAAACGGGCTTCAAGAGCACCGAAGTGTTTTTCCGCTGGTACAATTTCTGCGGCATTGTCGCGATCAAGTGAGACGACGTCATGACTAAACTTATGCTGAAGATCGGAACCTTCTTCTTCAAATACCGGAACCAGGCGTTTCCGCTGATCATCGTCGCGCTGTTCGCCTTGTTTCCTCCGACAACCGCGATATTCGGCAGCAGCGCGGCGGAGCAAGGGAAAGATGTCGTGGCTATCCTGGTCGTGCTCTCCGGACTGCTACTGCGCGCAACCGTGATCGGCTACGCCTATATCCAGCGGGGTGGGCGCAACAAGCGCGTTTATGCCGCCAATCTGGTCACTGAGGGAATGTTCGGCGTCTGTCGCAATCCTCTCTATGTGGGGAATATGCTGATTTACGCCGGGCTTTTCCTGTTCCATGGAAACCCTGTGGTCGTCATTGTCGGATGCCTTTTGTTCGGGTTCATCTATCAGTGCATCATCCTCGCGGAAGAAGAATTCCTTTCAGCCAAATTCGGTGACGCCTATAGCGCCTATTGTCGGGATGTACCGAGATGGGGCCTCAAGCTAAGCGCGTTCTCGGCCTCGACAGAAGGAATGGTTTTCAATCTGAAACGTGTGGTGGCCAAGGACTACTCAACGATGTCCTCGACGCTGATCGCGCTGCTCGCCACGGAATTGTATCGCGTGGCGGCAGATTCCATAACCGAACAGGAAGTGTCCTACGCAATCCTTCTGGCGGCGTTGTTCGTCGGCGTCGTTGCTCTGACGGGCTTGGTCAGTTCGCTGAAAAAACGCGGCATCTTCGACGAACTGACCGCTGTGCAATGAGATCGTGTCGGGGGCAGCGCGGCGGCAATGGCTGTCGGCTGCTCCAAGTTCAGGCCATCGCGACGATCACGTGTGCCTGAATCTTGGCGCTGACCTCGCCTGTGCCGTGCTTCTCGGCGAGTGCAGACATTGCATGATCGGTGGCCGCGTTCAGGCCGTCGGGATCTCTGGCCTCGATCTCGCTTCGAAGTGGAGTTCCCTGACAATAGGCAACAGCGACAATGTGCGGTGAGGGCGCGCGGCTCTCTTCGGCTAACGTATCGATCTCCACATTCAGGAAGCCAGCATTCCGCAGATCATTGCGGATGAGATCCTTATCGTAGTAGCCGTGCGGCGTACGAGCGAGAAACCGAGGTGGATCGTCCGGGAAAATTGCTGCGAGAGCGTTCGTAATGTCGTCCGCGAAAACATTCTCCTCGATCCGATCCCAGACGCTGAACAGAAAACGTCCGCCAGGTTTCAGAACGCGCTTTGCTTCTCGGTACGCAGCCGAACGGTTTGGGAAGAACATCGCCCCGAACTGACAGCAAACGAGATCGAAGAAAGCATCCTCGAAGGGCAGGGCAAGTGCGTCTGCCTGCCGCCATTGGACGCGACTGTCCGGCGGCTGTTGCGAGCGGGCGTAGTCGAGCATCGCCTGGTTAAGGTCGGTGGCGACATAGCGTGTGCCAATAGCTAGCTTGCTGGTCATAGCGCGGGAGACGACGCCGGTGCCCGCGGCGGTTTCCAGGATTGATCCTGGCGAGAATGACGCCGCACGCTGCGCAAGATCAACAGCATAGGGCTCGAAAATCATCGGAACCATATGTTTGTCGTAGCTCTCGGGGATCGAGCCGGCGAATTCCTTGTCAGTCTCCAACATGGCGATAGCCTTCCGTCGGTCGTGATCGATAAGGAGACTAGCACAAGATCCGGTGCCCTGCGCGGCTTTGCGGAAGGGGAGGGGCGCGCCGCGTTGCGCGCGACGAGCTCCCGTTCACATCTCCGAGAGCGTCCCATTGAAGCATGACCGGCCTACGCTAGCTCTTCGGGGTCTACGAGGAGAAAGCCGCATGCCACATAACGATCAGGAATTTCGCCTGCTGTCGGAAGCTGTACAGCAGTGGTATCGATACTACGAGGTCACGCCAGACGAGCAATGCTCCAGCACGCTCTGCAATGCCGCGATCGCGCTGTTCAACCAGGGTTATCGCACCGCTGATGATGTCGCTACCATGCTCATTGGAACCTTTGTCGGACGTTGGGCGACCCAGGTGAACGCGCCAATGTCTCCAACAGTCCATTAGGCTGATCTCGTCGCACCCGGCCCCTATTCCTATCCATCGTTGCGACGCTTCTTCGGCACCTCATCGCGCCGCCATGGTAGGAATGTGGGAATGCCCCGCCTGCCTAGGCCGATCAAAGCTGTCGGCTGGCCTTTCATGTGAGACCTGCCTTCGCCCGACGTCCTAAGTCTAGGAGGCGCACCGTTCGTCCTTGGCCGCGCCTGAAGGCGGTGCAAAATCCCGGGCTATGTCCGCCAGCGTTACGCCCGCAAATCGCTTCAACAGAAGTTGCTCGGCGTCGGCAAACACGTCCTTGAGCGTGGCATTGACCGCCTTCTCGATCGGACAGCCCGGCATATCGTAGGCTGGGCCGAGAGCGAAGACGGAGGGCTCTCCAACCGCCCGGTGAATATCGAGAAGCGTCAGCTCTTCGAGCGGGCGTGCCAGGGTCCAGCCGCCGCCGTGCCCTTTCTCCGAATGCACGTAGCCGTTCTCGCGCAGGCCCGCCATCGTGCGTCGTATCACGACAGGATTGGCGTCAAGCATGCGAGCAATCATATCCGAGGTCATCGCCCCGTCGTGCTGGCCCATATGGATCAGGACATGCAGCATGCGCGAAAGTCTACTGTCCTGTCTCATGCCGTATCGGTTCCGTCCTCAATTCCTGCTTGGCGGCACGCTACCACGGATCCGCATTCGTAACAACGAAAGTGTCGTGACCGTTGACTCTTTGATATCATGATACTTATGTTGTGGCGAGAAAAGGAGAGTGCAATGACCGACACCATTCACGACGTGATTGTCATCGGCGGAAGCTATTCCGGGCTGTCCGCCGCCCTGCAGCTTGGTCGCGCGCGGCGCGACGTGCTGATCATCGATGAAGGACAGCGCCGTAATCGGTTCGCAAGCCACTCGCATGGATTTCTAACCCAAGATGGCGTTGACCCGGCGGCGATTGCCGGCAATGCCCGCGCACAGGTGATGAAATATCCGACGGTGCGGCTTCTTTCCGGTCGCGCTGACAGCGCAGTCCGCCTGAAAGCAGACCACCCATCGGGAGCCGCTTTCGAAGTTGCAGCGACCGGCCGGAACCATTTTGCGCGCCGGCTCCTGCTTGCGACTGGTGTCCGCGATATCCTTCCCGAAATCACCGGATTGCCGGAACGTTGGGGAAAATCCGTGTTCCATTGCCCCTATTGCCACGGCTACGAACTTGATCGCGGAGAGATCGGAGTTGTTGCAGCGTCGGCTATGTCCATGCATCACGCGCTGATGCTGCCCGATTGGGGACCGACCACGTTCCTCCTCAATGGCGCTTTCGAACCGGATGCGGAGCAGCGTTCCGCCCTTGCCGCACGCGGCGTCAAAGTTGAAGGCACGCTGATCCGGGAGATCTCCGGCCACGCCGACATCAGACTGGCGGACGGCCGCGAACTCTCTTTTGCCGGTCTATTTGCGCTGGCACGGTTCGTGCTGACGAGCCCGATTGCCGAGACTATGGGGCTGGACCTTGAGGACGGGCCGCTTGGATCGGTCATCAAGACCGACCCGATGAAGGAGACGAGCATGGCCGGCGTATTTGCCTGCGGCGATGCCGCGCGTTCGATGGCATCCGTGGCGCTCGCCGTCGGCGATGGCAATCTGGCTGGCGCCGGTCTGCATCGGTCGCTGATGTTTGGCTCTGTCTGACATGGACAGACTTCCGTCACCGCCGTCTAGAACAACACGCGAGATGCGCTTTCAAGGAGTTGTGCAAACGATCGCGCGTTGACGTTGTCGGCCGCATTCAGCAGGCCGATCAATGGATCGGATATCACGTCCGCCAACGTCAGTTCGCTGAACGATCGGCGATCGGCCTCTTTCAGCTGTCGCGTGTACCGGCTTTTACGCATCAGGTTGCGATCAGCAGCCATCGCCTCGGCAATGTCCGTCCCGGCGCGCCGAATGTGAACTTGAACACCTCGAAGACCGACGTCACCCTGGGAATAGGCGCCGTTCGCCTCCTGTCTTGGGTTGACACCGGCGGGCATCCGTAGATGGGGTTCAGATGTGCAGCTCAGACCCACGCTCGAAGGTTGACTATCGCTCTTCTCGCTCGTGGCCGTCAGCTGGAACAAAATCGTCTCCGCAATCAATATTCTTTTCGAACAATCAATAAGCAGAACGTTAGCAGCCCTGGTCGCCGGACAAAATCATACTGAGGTATAGCGAAGCATCGTTTGCGCTCGGTAGTCACAATACCTGTAGCAAAGGCAGCCGAGCACTTCGGACCTCGCGGGCTTATCAAGAGTACGGCACTTCTGACGCGGCGCCGCCAATCTGAGCGAGTCTCTGCGGCAGCGACGTGGCAACAATCGGCAGCAAATCCGCCGACCTGCCGCCGTGCATCTGGTGCCCCACGTCAGACGCCTGCATTCCGTTGTTTGGCGAAGACGCCGTCGTGCTTGCCCGCTCATTCAATACAAATCGAAATCGGATTGTCCAAGATATGGATGTCCAGGATCGGATACTCATTGCGAGGAAGGAGACCGCCTCGATGACGAAGAGGGCCCCGACATCATCCGGGATGGCATGGGAGTGCTGTCCAAGGCCAACGAGCGGCTTGATGAGGCGCTTCGCAAAAGCCTCCCGGAAAGTGACCCGCCGGCATCGGGCCGCATGGAATGAAATGCATCACGATCTAGAGGATGAAGAAATGGACGACACACTGAAATCCCGCCGGACCTTGTCGCTGAAGACCCCCTCGGGGCTGAGCGAAGAGGCGGTCAGGGACATTTCGGCCGGCGCGACGACATTGCTTGCCGATGTCTTTGCGCTTTACCTGAAGACGAAAAACTTCCACTGGCATATGTCCGGCGCGAATTTCCGCGACTACCATCTGCTGCTCGACGAGCACGGCGACCAGCTGTTTGCGATCACCGATCCGTTGGCGGAGCGGGCGCGCAAGCTCGGCGGCCCAACGTTGCGCTCGATCGGCGATATCGCCCGTCGCCAGCGGATCGCCGACAACGATGCTGATTTCGTCCACCCGCATGGCATGCTGGCGGAATTGCGCGAGGACAACACGTCCCTTGTTGCCAGCATGAGAGCCCTTCACGACACCTGTGACGAATACGGCGACGTGGCGACCGCGAGCCTGCTCGAAAACTGGATCGACGAGGGCGAGCGCCGAGCCTGGTTCCTTTTCGAGATCCTGCGCGGCACGAACGGCTGAGTTTCCGAAGAGGCGCCTTCTGGCGCCTCTGCAGTCCGCAGAATGACACGCTGTTGTCGCGGCTTCCTTCGCCAAAGTTTGGCCTTGCCGCTCGGCCAAGAACCAAATTGTCGTCATCAGTGATTCCGGCGACGGATGAACAAGGAATTCGTTATGTTTAAGACCTTTGTCGCGACAGCGCTTTTTGTTTCAGCAATGGCAGCCAGCGCCTCAGCATCGAGCGACGGCGCATGGAAGGCGTTGTTTGCCAAGGTGAATGGAACCTGCATCGGCCAATCCGGGATGCCCTCACCAGAGGCGTCCGCACCCGTGGTCTTCGACGACGCGGCGGGAAAGATTGCCGTCATGTTGCGGGGCTCGATGGGCAAGGGAAAGGTGCCGGTCAATCTCATTTGCCTCTATGACAAGAAAACGGGCAAAGCCTCGATCGCCGAGTATCGTTGGCTCGGACGCTAATCCCGCGCCACTCTGTCGATCACGCCTGTGGCCGCCAAGGGGAGTCTCCCTTGGCTAAACGGGTCACGGCCAATCGTGATACTCGGTCGACTCCGCTGACTTCAAGCCGCTGTTGAAAAGCTCCCGGTATTGGGCCGGCGAGACGTTCATGCGCCGCTTGAAGAAGTGGCTGAACGCTGCCGGGTCGCGGAAGCCGAGCGTCTCGGATATTTCCCCGATCGTGTTGCTCGAACGCTCGAGCCGAAGGCGTGCATCCTGGGTGAGCCGTTCATGGATCAGTTCCAGGGGCGTGCGATCCAAATTTCTCTTGCAGACATCGTGCAGGCGATCCTGCTTTATTCCCAGTTGCTCGGCATAGAAGGCAAGCGAGCGATGACGCCGGAACTCGGCTTCTACGAGCTGGCGGAATCGCTGGAGGATCGTGCCTCTCTCCTGACCCCGGACCGGCTTTTGCCGTTCGGTCAAGCGCCATGCGGTCAAAAGCACGAGTCGAAGATAGGCGGTCAATGCCATCACCGACACCTGGCTTTCGTGATGTCGCTCCTCGACAAAGCTCAGGAACAGCTTCTCCAGCGACGAGGCCGCACCTTCCGGTAGGTCCTCGATCTGGGTCTGAACTTCCGTGAACACCTTCAAACCCGATGTTTCCGGGTAGCTTCCCAAGGCATCCGCCATCATTTCCAGTGATATACCGACAACATAAGCGCGCGTGCCCGCCGACGTCGTCAGCCGGGCCGGTTCAGACGGAGGAAGAAGCACGAAAGCCGATCCGACAAGGTCGAAGCTGTCATCGCCGATCACAAGCCTCGCCATACCAGCACTGCAGAAAATGAGATGGTACAACCAACGGTCCGGCGGTCGGCCGATCGAGATCGTGCGGTCAGCGAGCGTCGGCTCGAACAGGTCAGCCTTGGCGACATTCTCGACCAATCCAGGAACCATACCTCAATCCGCACCAATTTTTATCACAAGCGAAACCCAATAATAAACAAGAGCGTGCATCGCGGAATCTATCTTGCGACGCACAACTTTGCACCACCTGAGGATCGGTTAGACTCATATTCCCACGATATCACAATCGATACCCATAATAGCACATTTCATTTGTTGAGACAGAGCCTACTCTAACCTTCGGGAGGATTGGAGAGATGGAAGCATCTGGCCAACTAGATAAGAAATCGACCTACGCGCCAGGTTTGGACGAAGAGGCTGAGCTGCGTGTTGTCGATCTTTTGATCGGCGGCAGGGGCATGCCCTCGCGCTCCGCGCTCACATTTTCACGGATCAGTCCACTTCGATACACCAGGGTAACCGAAGCCGCAGCTGCGACGACCGATGACGCGAAGGCTGCGGCCAACGCAGCGGCCTCGGCCTTTCCGCAGTGGTCACGCACCTCGCCGGTGACACGCCGAACAATTTTGGAAAAGGCGGCGCGGATCCTCACCGAACGGAAAGCGGAGTTTGCTTCCGTCATGACGCTGGAGACCGGAGCGACCGCCCAGTGGTGCGAGTTCAATATCGAGATCGCGTCCAAAATTCTCTCCGAAGGAGCTGCGATGAGCACGCAAGTCAGCGGCTCGATCATCCCGACCGAGCGGGAGGGCGTAACATCATTCGCGATCAGGCAGCCGGCGGGCGTATGCCTTGCGATAGCTCCATGGAACGCGCCTGTCCTCCTAGCGGTCCGCTCCTTCGGGACGGCGCTGGCCTGCGGCAACACCGTCGTCATGAAGGCTTCCGAGCTCTGCCCGGCGACGCATCGGATGCTCGGCGATGTCCTGGCAGATGCCGGATTGCCGCCCGGAGTGCTGAATATCATCTCAAATGCGCCAGCCGATGCTTCTGCGATCATGGAGACGCTGATTGCTCACCCGGCGGTTCGAAGGGTCAATTTTACCGGCTCGACTAGAGTGGGAAAGATCGTCGCCCAGATCGCGGCAAGGCATCTGAAGCGTTGCCTGCTGGAACTCGGCGGCAAGGCCGCATTCCTTATTCTCGATGATGCCGATCTCGATGCAGCGGTCGACGCAGCTGCATTCGGAGCCTTCTTCAACCAGGGCCAGATCTGCATGTCGACCGAGCGGATCATCGTGATGGATGCGATCGCCGACCGCTTTGTCGAAAGGCTTGTCGCCCGGGCGGCCTCCTTGAGGTCCGGCGATCCTCTCAAGCATGCATTCCCGCTTGGCTCTCTCGTCAATGCCGAGTCGGCGCGACGGGTAAAAAGCCTGATCGACGACGCTCAGGCAAAAGGCGCAGCCGTTCTTACCGGCGGCGTGGCGCGCGACGCCTTCATGGATGCAACGGTGATCGATCACGTCACGCGCTCGATGCGGCTCTACCATGAAGAAAGCTTCGGACCCGTCGCCGCTGTCATTCGCGTCGGGTCGGTCGAGGAGGCGGTCACGATCGCAAACGACTGCGAGTACGGCCTTTCAGCCGCAGTGTTCGGACGAGATACCCGCCGCGCCATGGAGGTGGCGATGCGGATCGAGTCCGGCATCTGCCACATAAACTCGGCGACCATCGCCGATGAACCGCAGGTGCCGTTTGGTGGCGTCAAAGCCAGTGGGTACGGCAAGTTCGGAGGGCCGGCGGCTTTGGACGAATTCACCGAACTGCGGTGGATCACAACGTCGAGCGGTACGCCAACGTACCCGATCTGACGCACAGTTTTTCGCATAAATCTCAAGGGAGGAGAGCATGAAAGACAGAACAAGAGGCGGATTCACCCGCCGGCAACTCATCGTCACGACCGGCGCAGCGGCGGCAGCATTTGCGATCGCACGGCCAGCCTCGGCAGCGGACACGATCAAGGTGGGCTTCATCAGCCCGCGGACTGGGCCGCTCGCCGGCTTCGGAGAGACCGACGGCTATGTTCTTGACCTTGTACGCAAGGCAATTGGTAGCGGAATCGAGGTTGGCGGCAAAAGCTACGCCATCGAGATCATCGATCAGGATACCCAATCGGATCCATCTCGCGCCGGGCAACTCGCGAAGGATCTCATCAACAATCGCGGCATTGACATCATGCTCGCCATCTCGACGCCGGAGACGATCAACCCGGTTGCGGATGCTTGCGAGGCCGCCGGTGTGCCGTGCCTGTCGACCGTCATGCCGTGGGAAGCCTGGTATTTCGGTCGGGGCGCCAAACCCGGCCAGCCATCACCGTTCAAATGGACCTTCCACTTCGGATTCGGCGTCGGCGAATTCCACAAGACCTACGTATCCCAGTGGAATCTGGTCGAGACCAACAAGAAGGTCGGTGTCATGTATCCGAACGACGCGGACGGCAACGCCATCCGTGCGAACCTGGCGCCGTTGCTCCAGAAGGATGGCTTCACGATCGTCGATCCCGGCGCCTACGAGACCGGCACCACTGATTTCTCCAGCCAGATCGCTCTCTTCAAGCAGGAAGGCGTGGAGATCATCAACAGCTTCCCGATCCCGCCGGATTTCGCGACCTTCTGGCGCCAGGCCGCGCAACAGGGGCTGCATCGCCAGGTCAAGATCGTACAGGTCGCCAAGACCGGCCTGTTCCCGTCGACGATCGAAGCTCTTGGGCCGCTGGGCAAGAACATCGGCAGCGCCGCCTACTGGCACAAGGATTTTCCGTACAAGTCTTCGATCGCTGGCGTTAGCGGGCCCGAACTTGCTGACGGTTACGAGGCCGCGTCGGGAAAACAGTGGACGCAGCAGCTCGGCGCAACCCTATCGCTTCTCGATGCAGGCTTCGAGGTTCTCAAGAAGTCCTCCGACCCGAAGAGCAAGGACGCCGTCGTGAAGACGTTGGCCGGCCTCAACACCGTTACAATTGCCGGCAAGGTTGACTTCACATCCGGTCCGGTCGCTAACGTTTCGCCGGGACCGATCATCGGGACGCAGTGGGTCAAGTCAGCCGAGGGATCCCGGTTCCAATACGACTATGTGGTGACCGAGAACGCGACCGACCCGAACGTGCCGGTGGCAGCCAAGCTCCTGCCGTACAACGGATAGACCGGGCGATGGTGGCAACGCAAAATACAGGAACCGGCGAAAGCCGGTTCTCCAGTCACGGGATCTCCAAGCGGTTCGGTGCGCTTCCCGTTTTGGAGAATCTCGACTTCTCGATGGGTATGGGCGAGGCAGTCGGGATTGTCGGTCCGAACGGCGCCGGCAAGACGACTTTCCTCGCAACGCTTGCGGGCGCATACCCGCCAAGTGCCGGCACGATCAGCTTCGACGGCCGCGACGTTACGCGCCTCTCGGCTGCGGATCGTTGCTGCATGGGGCTTGCACGTACCCATCAGGTTCCAAAACCGTTTTCCGGCATGACGACGTTCGAGAATGTCTATGTCGCCGCAACACATGCAGGCGGCAAGGGTAGGGACCAAGCCTATGCCGAGGTGATCGACTCGCTCAAGCTTTGCGGCATGCTTCACGTTGCCAACAGGCGAGCCGAGACGCTCGGCCTGCTTGATCGGAAACGCCTCGAACTCGCTCGTGCGGTCGCGACATCGCCGAAAGTCATCCTGCTGGACGAAATCGGCGGAGGCCTGACCGATTCCGAGGCGCAGGAACTGGTTCAGACC
Organism: Hyphomicrobiales bacterium; assembly: GCA_900468535.1. Taxonomy (GTDB): domain Bacteria; phylum Pseudomonadota; class Alphaproteobacteria; order Rhizobiales; family Rhizobiaceae; genus Rhizobium. The sequence continues at coordinate 93,503 of UBTY01000004.1, forward strand.
ATTCAGGAGCTTCGCCGCCGCGGGATCGGCATCATCTGGATCGAGCACATCGTCCACGTCCTCCTGCAGGTCGTTCAGCGGCTCGTTTGCATGGATGCAGGCAAGATCATCGCCGACGGCGAGCCGAACGCAGTCATGACGAATCCACAGGTTGTAAAAGCCTATCTGGGCGGAGGTCCCAAATGAGCGCGCTTTCCATAGAAGGCCTTCATGCCCGCCACGGTCTGCTCGAAGCCGTTCGCGGCATTTCATTCGCTGTCAGGAAAGGCGAGACATTGGCTCTCGTTGGGGCAAATGGCGCGGGGAAGACAACCCTGCTTCGGACCTTGGCCGGCGCACACCCCACCGCAGCAGGCCGCATTCTGCTGAACGGAGACGACGTCACAAAGCTGCCGGCGCACCAGCGCGTCCGTCATGGAATTGCACTTGTGCCGGAGGGGCGGCGGATGTTCGCTTCCATGACCGTCACGGAAAACCTCAAGCTCGGCGCCATGTCCGGCCGCAAGGGAGACTGGTCCATCGAGCGGATCGTCGAGATCTTTCCGAACTTAAAAAAACGGCTCGATCACAAGACGGGCCATCTGTCGGGCGGCGAACAGCAGGCGACAGCGATTGGCCGCGCTCTGATGAGCAATCCGGACATTCTCCTCCTCGACGAAGTCTCGCTGGGCCTTTCGCCCCTTGTGGTGGATCGGGTGTACGAACAGTTCGGCGGCCTCATGCAATCAGGAACCACGATCATTCTCGTCGAGCAGGATTTGTCACGCGCGATGAGCGTCGCCGATCGCGTCATCTGCATGCTCGAGGGAAAGACCGTTCTTGAAGGCGCAGCCTCGGAGTTGACCCGCGAACAAGTTACCGACGCGTATTTTGGCCTGCACCGCGCCAACAGCGGGAGACACGTACAATGATGAACCAGATCGTCCAGGGAGTATTGCTTGGTGGCTATTACGCGCTGATCGCGTGCGGCCTCTCGTTCATGTTCTCTATCATGCGCATCATCAATCTCGCGCATGGCAGCCTCGCTGTTGTCGCGGCATACCTGATTTTCGTCCTGTCGGAACGCATACATTTGCCGCTTTGGCTTTGCCTGATCCTGGCCGTCACCGCCATGAGCATTGTCGGATGGCTGCTTCAGCTTTTCATACTGGATCGGAGCGCCCGCGCAGGCCAGCTGCTCCCGATCCTGTCCACCTTTGGACTGTCGATGGTTCTCGACAATGCGCTCTTCGAACAGTTCGGGGCAGATACCCGTTCGCTCGCCAACTCCATCGGCGACCTCTCCTGGGATAGCTGGGAATTACCGGGCGGCCTCTTCGTCGGAAAGCTTCCGGTTCTGATATTCCTCACCGCGGTTGCGCTCCTTGCCACCCTGCAGCTGCTTTTGTCCAGAACAGCGATCGGTCGCGCGATCAGGGCAACGGCGGAGGATCCGGATACAGCCGGGCTTGTCGGGATCGACGCACGTCGCGTAAACGCGATGGCCGCGGCGATTGCCCTGTCGACTGTCACGATCGCGGGCATGTTTCTTGCGATGCGTGCGACGTTCGAGCCATATTCAGGCGCCCAGCAGCTGCTGTTTGCTTTCGAAGCAACGATCATAGGTGGCGTCGGCTCCCTTTGGGGCACATTGGCCGGCGGGATCATTCTTGGCATAGCGCAGACGATGGGCGCATCGCTTCATCCGTTGGGCTTCCTTATCGCCGGACACGCCGTATTCCTGGCGATCCTTCTTGCCCGCCTGTTCCTGCCCGACCTCGCAACGCTGCCTGCACGGTTTATGAAACGCGGAGTATCAGCATGACCCATCCCGCGTCATTTCCACTTGCTGCGCCTGGAATCGGCGATGTCCATCGCTGGACTCGAGCGTCCCGCATTGCCGCCTGGTCGTCGGTTCTCGTGATCGCGATCCTTGCTGCAGTTCCGGCATTTTCAGGCGTCGGCATCGTTGACCGGCTGACGGCGCTATTCGTCTACGTCATCCTCGCGGCCATGTGGAACGCGCTTGCCGGCTATGGCGGACTGGTCTCAGTTGGCCAGCAGATGTTCTTCGGTCTTGGCGCTTACTTCACTGTCCGTATCGCCAATGCGGGGATTGATCCTTTTCTCGCGGTTCTCATGGCGGCGGTCGTTGTCGGGGCCATCTCCTATCCGCTTTCATTCGTGATGCTTCGCTTGAAAGGCGGGGAGTTCGCGATCGCCATGTGGGTGGTTTCGGCACTGACACACCTTCTCGTCAATCTCGACCCACTGATCCAGGGGGAGACGGGAACCTCGCTGATCTCGTTGAACGCATATCCGGCCGGTCAACGCCAAGTGTTGATCTACGGGCTGGCCCTGATTTCCATGGCAGTATTACTCCTCGGACTGTTCGCATTGCTGAGAAGCCGTGTCGGGGCAGCCATTCAGGCCATTCGAGACAATGAGGATGCTGCTGGAGCTATCGGCGTCAACGTTTTCACCACCAAACGAACGCTCTTCATGCTGGCGGCCTTCGGGACCGGAATTGCCGGTGCCCTATGGCTCGCAAGTGCCACCAGCTTCCAGCCCAAGACCTATTTCTCGGTTCAGTGGACGGCCTACATGATCTTCATGGTTCTGGTCGGCGGGCTGGGACGCTTCGAAGGCGCCATTCTCGGCGCGATAATCTTCTTTGTGATCGAGACGGCCTTCGGCGCAATGGGGGTCTGGTACCTGATCGGTCTGGGCCTGGTCGCGCTGTTGTTCTCGCTGTTCCTGCCGCGCGGCCTGTGGGGTGCCATCGAGGAACGTTTCGGCCTCTCCCTGATGCCTGTCGGATACAGGCTCGAACTCAAAACCAAGCAATCAACGGAGTGAAACATGCTGTACGGTAAGACCGTCGTCATCACAGGCGTGGCGGCCGGCATCGGCGCCAGAACCACCGAGCTCGCCATCTCCCTCGGAGCCGACGTCATCGGGATCGACGTCAACGAACCGCCGGTTCCAAGCCCCAGCTTCATCAAGGGGGACCTCTCCAACCCAAGCGGCATCCAGGACATCGTCCGTCGGTTGCCACGGCGGTTTGATGCGGTGCTCAACGTCGCGGGCATCTCCGGCAGAGCCGGTGCCGAGGCGACCCTTGCGATCAATTTCTACGGACTGCGAGCATTTTCCGAAGCCTGCGCGCCGAAAATCCGTGAGGGGGGCGCCGTCGTGAACGTCGCATCCATCGCAGGTTATGGATGGCGGGCTAACCTTGAACAGGCCAAAGCCATGGTGAGCGAGCCCGGTTTCCCCGATATAAGGTCGGTTATGGAAAAGAACGGTGTGGACGATGACATCGGATACCCGCTCTCCAAGGAACTGCTGATCCTCTGGACGCAGAAGGCCGCGCACCAGCCTCTTTTCAAGGATCGGGCAATTCGCGTGAACGCGGTCAGTCCAGGTCCGGTCGAAACTCAGATACTGAAGGAATTTCGAGCTGTCTTGGGCGATGAGAAAGTCGACAGCGACATCAGTCGGGTGGGCCGGGCTGCGACTGCTTCCGATATCGCACCGGTCGTCCTGTTCCTAGCCTCGGACGCCGCTCGCTGGATCAACGGCGCCAATATTTCGAACGACGGCGGCCTCGAAGCCTCCATCAATGCAGACGTGCTCGGTTTTTAGCGGAAGGAAATACAGATGTTGGAACTTCAACAAATCATAGGCGGCAAATTCGTGCCTGCAATCTCTGGCAGGACGTTCGATCGGCTTGATCCGTACACCGGCAAGATTGCAAGTCGTGCTCCGGCCTCGAACCTCGAAGATGTGCAGGCTGCCGTTGCCGCGGCTGCCGCAGCTTTCCCAGCCTGGGCAAAGCTTGGGCCGGCCGCGCGCCGCGAACTCCTTCTCAAGGCGGCCGATGTCCTGGCGTCGAAGGCGGATGAGTTTGCTCGTATCATGATCGAGGAAACCGGTGGCACGGCCCCATGGGCCGGGTTCAACACCATGCTTGCGGCAGGAATCCTGCGGGAAGCAGCCAGCATGACGACACAGATCCAGGGCGAGATCATTCCATCAGACAAACCGGGCACGCTTTCGATGGCGGTGCGCCAGCCGGCGGGCGTTTGCCTCGGCATCGCCCCCTGGAACGCCCCGGTTATCCTCGGAACGCGCGCGATCGCAATGGCGTTGGCATGTGGCAATACCGTCATCCTCAAGGCATCGGAAGCATGCCCCGGCCTGCACATGCTGATCGGCAAGGCGCTTGTCGAAGCGGGCGTTCCGGCCGGTGTCGTCAACGTCATCACGAATGCCCCCCAGGATGCTGCGAAAATCGTCGAGGCATTGATCGCCGCTCCGGAAGTGCGCCGCGTCAACTTCACCGGCTCGACGAAGGTCGGTCGCATTATCGGTGAGCTCTGCGGCCGTCATCTGAAGCCGGCGCTCCTGGAACTCGGCGGTAAGGCGCCGATGATCGTTCTTGATGACGCCGACGTCGACGCTGCCGTGAATGGCGCCATCTTCGGCTCGTTCGCCAACATGGGCCAGATCTGCATGTCAACGGAGCGGATCATCGTCGACGAGAAGATTGCTGACGAATTCGTGGAAAAGCTCGCCGCGCGCGCCAACAAGCTGCCTGCCGGCGATCCACGCGGCCATGTCGTGCTGGGTTCGCTCGTCACGCCGGAGGCCGCGACCAAGATGGAAGACTTTGTCGCGGACGCGGTTGGCAAGGGCGCCAAGCTGGTTGCCGGCGGAAAGCGCAGTGGCTCGGTGGTCGACGCCACGCTGCTCGATCACGTCAAACCGGGGATGCGTACCTTCGAGGAAGAATCCTTTGGGCCGGTAAAGCCGATCGTTCGCGTCAAGGATGAGGCCGAGGCAATTCGTGTCGCCAATGATACGGAATACGGGCTGTCATCGTCGATCTATAGCCGTGACGTGCAGCGTGCCCTGGCTGTTGCGGCACAGATCCAGACAGGCATCTGCCATATCAACGGTCCGACCGTGCATGACGAGGCGCAAATGCCGTTCGGCGGTGTGAAGAGCTCAGGTTATGGCCGCTTCGGCGGAAAGGCTGCGATCAACGAGTTTACGGAACTGCGCTGGATCACCGTCGAAGATCCGCACCAACACTATCCGTTCTGACGTGATGTGAACGATCTCGAGATGTCGGCGTCTTATGATGCCGACATCCCCCAAACGCGGGATGCGCTGCGCGCAATTCCGTGGTCGGTATCTCCCTGAACATCATCGTCGAGGGGTCGATATCGTGCTTGCCAATTTCAGAAGAAACATTGTCATGTTTTGCGTGACGCTACTGGCGTCGTGCAATGCTGTCCCGATCGAACAGGTTCCTTCGGACGCGGTCGTTGTCGTGGGGCCGAGTGATCTCCAGGGTAAGACCAGGGAGCAGATCGAAGCGGATGAGAAACGCCTAGCAGACAATGAGCGCACGAGGACGCCGTCTATTCAAACCGACTATCCTGCGCCGACCAGGATTGCCGCCACAACACCTGCTGTTAACGCTTCCGGATTTCCGCAGCCGCCGGGCGATAGTCGCTCTGACTGCGATGATCCGAACAGCCGATTTGTTCAGTGGATTCAGAGCGTTCAGCAGCAGGCCTCCTCTGGCGGCGTCTGCATGAACGCAAGAGGTGCCTACCTTATCAATTCCGAAGGCGCCAAGAAGTCGCGATATTGTGCACAGTTCTATTCGGGCACCGAGCGCGAGCAATCCCTTCAGCAGGCCGAGGAGTATGATCGCGTCGCCAACGAGGCCCGGGGAACGATGGGCGGCTCCTGTGGCTGACGTATCGCGGTAGAAGAAGCCGGCCACCGTTTGCAAGATCGAAGTTCGTGATCAGCTTCTGATAGAACGCATCGGCGGCCAAGCAGGCGGGCGACGACCGGTATTGATTTCCTAAACCGTGTTCGTCGTCGCATGCGTCGATGGTGGCTATGAGTGCAGATTGGCTCAGTAGCGGGCGGTGCTCTGTGCAAGCATGGGCCAAAGCGTTGTTTGAACACCGTTGATGCGGGTTCCTCCGTAGCCAAGCATCGGCGTCCCTGTCTCGAGCACATGGGCGGGAAAGTTGAGAGTCGGTTTGGAGATAGCGTCAAGACGCGCAATGTGCTCCTCGCCGAGCGCAACCTCTAACGCGGCAAGGTTCTCAACGAACTGCTCCTTTCGGCGGGCACCGACCAAAATCGAGGCAACGGCAGGCTTGGTCCTGAGCCATGCGAGCGCGACCGTCGCGGGACTGGCGCCGACGTCTTCAGCAACCTGATGCAAAACATCGATGACATCGTAATCTGCTTCGGATGGGGCGCCTGCAATCATGGATCTCGACGCGTCCGCCGGCATGGCCGCCGAGCGCCGGTATTTGCCGGACAGAAAACCGTTCTTCAGCGGGCTCCAGGGCATGATGGCCATGTCCAAGGCCTCCGCCATGGGGACATGCTCGCCTTCGATGGTGCGTTCGAGCAAGGAATATTCGAGTTGCAAGGCGATGACTGGCGTCCAGCCGCGAAAGTGGGACAGAACCGATGCTTCGGCTGTTTTCCATGCCGGGAGATCTGACAGTCCGATGTACCGGATCTTTCCAGAACGAACGAGATCATCAAGCGCACGCAGTGTCTCTTCGATTGGCGCGAACTTGTCCCAGTTGTGCAGCCAGTAGATATCGACATAATCGGTCTGCAGTCGGCGCAATGACGCTTCCAACTGATGGATCATCGACTTGCGTCCAGCTCCGCCACCATTCGGATCCCTCGGATGGAGACTGGCAAAGAACTTGGTTCCGAGAACCACGCGGTCCCGTTTTGAGGGCTGTCCAGCGAAATAGTCACCGATGATCTTTTCAGAATGTCCATTGGTATAAATGTTCGCCGTGTCGATCGAGTTGCCGCCCCGATCGAGATATTCCGCGAGGATCTCCACCGAATGCTCGGCATCCGTCCCCCAGCCCCAGTCTTCACCAAAGGTCATGGTGCCCAATGTCAGCGGGCTTACACGAAGGGCCGAACGGCCGAGAGTGACAAATGAATCCAGTGGCATAACAGCTCCTGATTTGCGAATTCAATTGTCCTGATTTTAATATCTCGCAGTCCAATCGGCGTAGACCATTGCTGCCATCCTGTTGCACAATCATGCCAACCGCTTGCTGATATGTCCCAAACCATCCGGATGGCCGATGCAAAAGCTTTTGGAACTCGCTGCGCTGATCGAGAAACACGCCGGCCCGCGCTACCTAACCAACGTGCTTCCGGGCATCCGGCTACTGCGCTCGACTAGTGTGACCGATCCGCTGGCGGGGCTTGCGGTTCCGACTTTTGCCGTGGTGGCCCAGGGCGCCAAGCAAACGGTGATCGGCGACACGGTCTGCGACTACCGTGCCGGAGATTCTCTCGTAATCTCGCTGGATGTCCCGGTCAGTGCTCATGTCACGAAGGCGAGCCAAGAAGAGCCGTTTCTCGGCTTCGAGATGGCACTAGACCCGGCGGCGCTGGCCGCGTTGGCAGTGGAGACCGGCCTTCATCCTTTGATCAGCGATACCGAGATGGGTGCTGCGGTGAGCCCGCTGCCGGAAAACCTTCTGGATGCACTTGTCCGCCTCCTTACCCTCCTCGACGCGCCGTCGGATACCACGGCGCTGCGTCCGGCGATCGAGCGGGAAGTGATGTGGCGGCTTTTGACCGGCGAACATGCCTCGGTCATCCGCCAGATCGGCTTTGAGGGTGGACCTACGTCCCGAATAGTCCAAGCCATCGAATGGCTAAAGCAGAATTTTGCCGAGCCGGTCCAGGTCGAGGACCTCGCCTCACGGGCTGGCATGAGCGTCACCTCGTTCCACCGCCATTTCCGCCGCGCGACATCGATGACGCCGATCCAGTATCAGAAACGCGTGCGTCTCATCCACGCACGAACCAAACTTCTGTCCGAGCAAAGGAGCGTTGCGTCGATCGGGTTCGAGATCGGCTACGAAAGCGCATCGCAGTTCAATCGGGAATATCGGCGCGAGTTCGGTGCTTCGCCGGGGGTCGATGCGGCAAGGTTTCGTTCGGTGGGCGACGTCATGAGGTGACTTCGATCGCGAACTGCTGTGTCAGAACGCAGGGCAGTCGGACTGCTGCCGCACTTAACGCGCGGTTGTCGACATGGAGCTCTCCAGAACGTCACCGCATTCTCATCAGATCGACCGGACGATTGTTGATGATCGCTTCCATCGAGAAAAAGCCGGTCACCGTTGCGAGATCGAAATTGGTGATCAGCTTCTGATAGAACGCATCATAGCCCGACATGCCTTTCGTGACGACCTTGATAAGGTAGTCCCAGTCGCCGCCGATCCGATAGAAATCGATCACCTCGGGGATCCGCTCGACATGAGCGCGAAATCCCTCGCTCCATTCCTTGGAATGATGGCGCGTTCGGATCATCACGAAGACGGTAAGATCAAAGCCGAGTGCCCGAAGATCGATGTCGCTGTGCGAGCCTCGGATCAGCCCGATCGAGTTCAACCGCTGCAGCCGCCGCCAGCAGGCGTTTTGCGACAAGCCGACCTTGTCCGCCAGATCTCGCTGGGAGAGATTCGCATCGTTCTGCATGGCACTCAAAATCTTCATATCAAATGCGTCGATTTTTGTCAGTTCATCGTTCATTTGAAATGCCAATCGGAAAAATACTCAGAAAATAGGTGAATTTACTGACCGTGAAGCAGGATACGATCGGTGTCAATATCCGAGCTTAGGAGAGAGCCCGTGGACATCGCCCCCGCAGCGCCAGGTCGTTCCGAAACACCGCTTTCCAATTTTCGTCGCAGCTTGAACAAATCGGGCGTGATGGCTGATCTTCGCGATGGTCTCATCGGGGCACACGCCACGATCTCCGGCCCCTACGGCGAGAAAGAACTGGTTTACGCCGACTATGTCGCATCCGGCCGTGCGCTCCATCAGATCGAGCGCTTTATACTGGTTGAAGTCCTTCCCTACTACGCCAACAGCCACACCGAGGCCTCCTACTGTGGCGGCTTCATGACGCGGATGCGGAGGGATGCGCGTGCCATGATTGGCGCGTTCTGCGGAGCGAGGGCGGACCAGCATGCGGTCATTTTCACGGGCTCCGGTGCGACGTCCGGGATCAATCGCCTGGTCAAGCTGTTCGGCGTCACCGAAGCCGTTGCCGCCGGCAAACGGGTCCGCGTTGTCATCGGCCCCTACGAGCATCACTCCAACATCCTGCCCTGGAGGGAAAGTGGAGCTGAGATTGTCGAGATCGCCGAGGCCCCAACGGGTGGTCCGGACCTGTCCCTCCTCAGCCATGCGCTCGAGAAGGACGCGGCTGATCTGACGGTATGCACACTCTCCGCAGCCTCGAACATTACGGGCATTACCAGCGATGTCGCGGCAATCACGGCTATGGTGAAAGCCGCCGGCGCGAAAATGATCTGGGACTACGCCGGCGCCGGACCATATGTCCCGATATCGATGTCTCCAGGCGTTGACGCAGAAATTGACGCTATCGTCGTCTCGCCGCACAAGTTTATCGGCGGCCCCGGCGCATCCGGCATGCTGATCCTTCGACGCGATGCTGTCTCGACAAAGAAGCCATCATGGCCGGGTGGCGGGACAGTGAAATTCGTGTCGCCGCAGACGCACGACTATTCAGATAGCCTCGAAGCGCGCGAAGAGGCCGGAACGCCGAACGTCGTAGGCGATATACGCGCCGCGCTGGCTTTCATCGTCAAGGACGCCATCGGTGCCGAGGTAATGGCAAAACGCAATCGCGAGCTCGCAGAGCGCGCCTTCGACGCCTGGAAGGATATCCCGCAGATCGAGATCCTCGGCCTCTCGGAACCTGAGCGACTTCCGATCTTCTCCTTCCGTGTCAAGAACGGGAAGGGCGGCTACGTGCACCAGCAGCTGGTAACGCGAATGCTGAGCGACCGCTTCGGCATTCAGGCTCGCGGCGGCTGCGCCTGCGCGGGACCATACGTGCACCGGCTGCTGTCCATCGACGAAGAGCAGTCCGAGGCCATACGGCAGGCGATCCTTTCCGGCGATGAGATCAGCAAGCCGGGCTTCATCCGACTCAACTTCAGCGTTCTCCTTTCCGAGGAAAAGGTTCAATTTATTCTCGATGCCGTGAAGCAGATTGCAACGGACGCGACGAGCTTCGAAGCGGATTACGATGTCGATCCGAGCCGGGCCATTTTTGCTCCCCGGACTGCAGTGGTCGAAGGCAAAGCCTATGCTCAAGCCTGAGGTCACCGGGTTCTACGATCAGCGAACGGGCAGCATCCAGTATGTCGTCGCGTGCCCGCGCTCGCGCAGATGCGCCATCATTGACCCCGTGCTCGATTTCGATGAGAAGTCTGGTTCCACTGCGACGACGAACGCGGACGCCATCCTCGATCACATTCGACATCATGACCTCAAGCTCGACTGGATCCTGGATACCCATCCGCATGCGGATCATTTCTCCGCCGCAGCCTACCTGAAAGCGAAGACCGGCGCACCGACCGCCATCGGCGAGCACATCAGGGACGTGCAGCAGATCTGGCAAAAGATCTACAACTGGCCAGACCTTGCTTGCGACGGGTCGCAGTGGGACCGACTGTTTCGCGATGGCGAGACATTCAAAATCGGCGAGTTGGACGCACGCGTCCTTCATTCGCCGGGACACACCTTGGCTTCGATCAGTTACGTCGTCGGCGATGCGGCCTTCATTCACGACACCCTGTTCATGCCCGACAGCGGGACCGCGCGGGCCGACTTTCCAGGCGGCAGCGCCGAGAGCCTTTGGCGGTCGATCCAGACCATCCTGAGCCTGCCTAACGAGACACGTCTTTTCACCGGTCACGACTATATGCCGGGAGGGCGCCAGCCTTTGTGGGAGAGTTCGGTCGCGGAGCAGAAGCGAAGCAATCCCCATGTCGCCGGCCAGTCACGACAGGATTTCATCCAACGTCGCGAAGCCCGTGACAAGACACTGCCCATGCCGCGGCTAATCCTCCATGCGCTTCAGGTCAATATCCGGGCAGGGGAATTGCCCCCGGTCGAGGAGAGCGGCCAGCGCTTTCTAAAGATCCCGCTCGACGCGTTCCCGGCATCGGTGTGGAGTTCCTGACCGCATGGACGGATCACTCGATCATCTGCTGCTCGCGCTCGGCTCCGGATCCCTGATCGGAGGTACGCTCGGCTTGATCGGAGGAGGCGGGTCCATCCTTGCAACGCCGTTGCTGATGTATGTCGTCGGCATGCGGGATGTTCACACGGCAATCGGGACGGGCGCCTTGGCGGTTTCGGCCAATGCTTACCTCAATCTGGCCGGCCACGCTTCCAGGGGACATGTCTGGTGGCGCTGCGCCATCATATTCGCCGTCGCCGGCAGCCTCGGCGCCTATCTCGGCTCGAGCCTCGGCAAGCTGGTCAACGGGCAAAGTCTGCTCTTCCTGTTCGGCCTATTGATGATGCTGGTCAGTTTCCTGATGCGGCAGGCGAGATGTCAGATAGATGTGACGGCGCAGTCGCTGACAGTCGGAACGCATGGAAAGACCACGCTGATCGCACTCGCAACCGGTGTCTGTTCCGGCTTTTTCGGGATTGGCGGTGGTTTCCTGATCGTACCCGCCTTGCTGCTTGCGACCGGTATGCCCCTGATCAACGCAGTCGGCACCTCGCTCCTCGCCGTCGGCACATTCGGACTGACCACTGCCATCAACTACGCGGCGTCCGGTTATGTTGACTGGTTGACCGCGCTCTACTTCATCGCAGGCGGTATCGGTGGCGGAATTGCCGGTACGATCGGCGCCTGCCGGTTGGCGACGCACCGGAACACGCTCGCCCAGATTTTCCGATGGGTCATATTCGCCGTCAGCCTCTATGTTCTGGCACGGAGCTATCCGGCCGCGTGATGTGCGGCTAGCCGGTCCCTACGCGGGGGCTCCACGGCGAGGCCTTGTCGCTGGCTTTCGCATCAACCCAGCGACTGCAAGGCTCACATTAAAAAGCGCTCCACAGATGTGCTCCGCGTTGGCAACATGGGCTGCCGACACGGCAGATATTGCTCGTAAGCGGTCCGGGTCTTGGCAAAGTGCCATCCGCTCAAGCGCCTCTTGGTCCGCTTCCAACCGCGTATTGAATCCCTGTTTTGCCTGTTTCCGCGGCTTTCTGCGGCCTCAGGGTTGCGAGCGGCCGTCTTACCATCACCCGAAAATCCCTCCGGCGGCTACACCAGAAATCGTGGTTTTGTGCGCAATGTATTTTGTATTTACATACATTGTGTACATTACGTACACAATCTGTTGACTCTCCGTTTCGAAGGTGTATGGTTTCCATGTCGAGGAACGAGGAGTTGGCCCCAAAATGGCGAAAGCGATCAAAAGCAATCTCTACGAGGACCTGAAGCGTCAGATCCTGACGATGGAACTTGATCCCGACACCGATCTTGACGAGGGCAGCCTCAGCGAGCGTTACGGGCTGTCGCGAACGCCGGTCCGCGACATCTTTCGTCGCCTTGCAGGCGAGGGATACATCGACATTCGCGAAAACCGTGGAGCACGGGTCATCCCGATGAACCACGTTACGCTCCGAAACTTCTTCCTGGTCGCACCGATGATCTACGCTGCGATCGGACGGCTGGCGGTGCAGAATTTCAAGTCGACGCAGCTGGCGGATCTCCAGCAGACCCAGGAACGGTTTCGCACGGCGAGCGTGAACATGGATCCGCTTGCCATGGTCCTGGAAAACAACCGCTTTCATGAGATTTTCGGCGAGATGTCGGCAAACGCCTACCTCCAGCCAAGCTTGGGCCGATTGCTGATCGATCATGCCCGTATCGGCCACACGTTCTTCCGCCCTCGCAACGACGACATGAAACGTCGCCTGCAGGTCGCGGTCGAGCACCATGATGCCTTCATCGAGGCACTGAGCGCGCATGACGAGGATGCGGTTGTCGATCTCGTCTTCGAACACTGGGAACTGTCGCGCGAGAACATGGAGATGTTCATCGCTCCGCAGGGCCTCAAGGCGGATGCCCTGGTGGGCGCGCCGGCCACCTAATCACTGGAGAAATTACCGTGAAATTCGAGGGGATTTACACCCCGGCCGTGACCCCGCTCGACCAGAGCGGGCAGATCGACCGGAAGGCGTTCGCTGCTGTCCTGGAATCGCTCATCGAAGCGGGGGTCCATGGCATTATCGTCGGTGGCTCGACGGGCGAATACTACGCACAGACCAGCCAGGAGCGCTTCGATCTTGGTGCCTACGCCAAGGATGTCATCGGCAGCCGATTGGCACTGATCATCGGAACCGGTGCCACACGCACAGAAGATTCGGTCGAGTACGCCAAAGCGGCGAAGGAGATCGGGGCCGATGCAATCCTCGTGTCCACGCCACCCTATGCCCTGCCGACCGAGCGAGAAAACGCGGTCCACGCAATGACCGTCGATCGCGCGGCCAACATGCCGATCATGCTCTACAACTATCCGGCCCGCATGGGCGTAATGATGGGCGAAGAGTATTTCTCCCGCGTCGGAAAATCCAAGAATGTCGTCGCCATCAAGGAAAGCTCCGGCGACATGGGCAACCTGCATCTGCTTGCCCGCAAGTTTCCGCACATCGCCCTCTCATGCGGCTGGGACGATCAGGCGCTCGAGTTCTTTGCCTGGGGCGCAAGAAGCTGGGTCTGCGCCGGCTCGAACTTCCTGCCGAAAGAGCACGTCGCGCTCTATGAGGCCTGCGTCATCGAGAAGAACTTCGACAAGGGTCGCGCCATCATGACCGCGATGCTGCCCCTCATGGACTTCCTCGAGTGCGGCAAGTTCGTGCAGTCGATCAAGCACGGCTGCGAGATCATCGGGCTGAAGACCGGCTCCGTGAGGGCTCCGCTGCGTCCTCTCAATTCCGAAGAAAAGCGAACACTTGAGACCGTTGTTTCGACGCTGAAGCGCACGGTCGGCCAGATCACATCGGGAGCCAATCGTCATGCATGAGCCCTTGACCGCCGCTGAATACAAGGCGATTGCAGCCGACCTTCAATTCCCGACGAATGCCTTCATCGATGGCGCCTTCCGCCCTGCAAGCTCGGGCAAGACCTTCAAGGCGAAGAACCCGGCGACCGGCGATACGCTCGCCAAGGTCGCGGCCTGCGACAGCACCGACGTCGACCATGCGGTAGCGAAAGCCCGCGCGGCTTTTGACGATGGTCGCTGGCGGCTGCGCACGCCCGGCGAACGCAAGCAGGTTCTCCTGGAACTCGCCAAGCTCATCGAGCGAAATCGCCACGAACTTGCGGTCATGGAAAGTCTCGACAGCGGCAAGCCGATACGCGAGTGCCAGACGGTCGACATTCCCGACACCATCCATACCCTGCGCTGGCATGCCGAGCTGATCGACAAGCTCTACGACAATACCGCTCCTGTCGGATCGAACGCGCTGACGATGATCGTCCGGGAGCCGATCGGCGTCGTTGGTTGCGTCCTTCCCTGGAACTTTCCGCTCCTGATGCTTGCCTGGAAGATCGGCCCGGCATTGGCCGCTGGCTGCTCTGTCGTCGTCAAGCCTGCCGAGGACACGACGCTGACAACGCTTCGGGTCGCGGAACTCGCTCACGAAGCCGGGATCCCCGCAGGCGTCTTCAACGTCGTTACCGGCAGCGGCAAGGAGGTGGGCGAACCGCTCGGCCTGCACATGGACGTCGACATGATCGCCTTTACCGGATCGACGCCGACCGGGCGCCGGTTCCTGCGCTACGCCGCCGATTCCAATCTCAAGAAGGTCGTGCTCGAATGCGGCGGCAAGAACCCTGCGGTCGTTCTCGATGATGCCGAGGATCTCGATCTCGTTGCCGAACAAGTTGTCAACGGCGCCTTCTGGAACATGGGTGAGAACTGCTCGGCCACATCGCGCCTTATCGTTCAGGCCAATGTGAAGGACGAGCTGCTGAAGCGGGTCGGCGCCTACATGAGGGAGTGGAGAACCGGCGACCCGCTCGATCCGGACAACCGCATCGGCGCCCTCGTCAACAAAGCGCATTTCGAGAAAGTCACATCCTTCCTTGACGATGCAAAGAAAGAGAAGCTGTCGGTTGCCTATGGCGGCGACACGCATGACGGCATCTTTGTGGAGCCTACGGTCGTTGATGGCGTGACGTCATCAAGCCGCCTCTTCAAGGACGAGATATTTGGACCAGTGCTGTCGGTGACCACCTTCAACACGCTCGCCGAGGCGGTCGCGCTCGCGAACGATACCAATTATGGCCTGACAGCGTCCGTTTACACCAGCAGCCTCCGCAACGCGATCCGGCTCTCGCGAGAGATCCGCGCCGGTGTGGTCACGGTCAATTGCTTCGGCGAAGGCGATGCCACCACGCCGTTTGGCGGCTACAAGGAATCGGGGTTCGGCGGTCGCGACAAGTCGGCATTCGCCCACGACAATTATTGCGAACTGAAGACCATTTGGATCGACATCTCCGAACGGTCAATCGACGAGAGCGTCCGATGACCAGCAACCCTGTCAGAAGGCTGCCGGTTGAGAACGGGGTCTCTGGCTGGGAGGCCATCAGTCAGCGCCTCTTTCCCTTGAGAAAACTCGACGGCAACGTGTCTGCCGACTGGTTGGTCATCGGCGCCGGATTTGCCGGGCTCTCGGCTGCCCGACGCCTCCGGACACTGCGCCCGGGTGAAAAGATCGTGCTGCTGGACGCCGGTGAGATCGGAAAAGGCACGTCGGGACGGAATTCCGGCTTCATGATCGACGTGCCGCACAATCTCTCGGCAAGCGAATATTCAAGCGGAGGCGACGAAGCGACACGGATCGAGATGGCGCAGAACCGCTCCGCCATCGCCTTTGCGCGGGAGGCCGCAGACGAGTTCGGGATGTCGCGCGAAACTTTCGACCCGGCCGGCAAGATCAATGCCGCGGCAACAACGCGGGGCATGAGGCTCAACGCGAACTTTGGGCACTCCCTTGGAGCGGCTGGCGAGAAGCACTTGTTTCTGAACGCCCAGGAAATGCTGGATCTAACAGGGTCGAACTACTACCTCGGCGGGCTTTACACGCCGGGCACGGTGTTGATCCAGCCTGCCGACTACGTAAGGCAGTTTGCGGCGGGGCTAACAAGCACGGTCGACATCTTAGAGCGCTCGCCCGTGACCTCTTTGACAAGGCATGGTCGCGAGTGGACCGCGACCTGTCCGTCCGGAACAGTCACGGCGCCGAAGGTCATCCTCGGCGTCAACGGACACATCGATGATTTCGGCCATTTCGATGGGCGGTTGATGCACATCTTCGCCTATGCATCGATGACCGCTCCCTTTCCGGCGAGGTCTGCGATCGCGGGCAAGGAAAGATGGGCTCTCCTGCCGGCAGACGCCATGGGGGCGACGATCCGGAAGATCACGTCCAACGGGCTTTCACGCATCGTCATCCGAACGCGATATACCTACGACACCAAGGTCGCCGTAAGCGAGCAACGCATGGCGAAGATGGCTGCGGAACACCGTCGCTCGCTTGACGTACGGTTCCCGGAACTTGCCGGACTTCCCTTCGAGCACAGCTGGGCGGGACGACTTTGCCTCAGCCGCAATCATTCGCCGGCATTCGGCGAGGTCGAGGAAGGCCTGTTTTCAGCATGTTGCGAAAACGGCCTCGGAACCGTGAAGAGCACGCTTGCCGGAATGATGGCAGCGGAACTCGCCACCTCGACCCCATCCCAGGAACTCACTCGGTACATGGATCACCCGGCGCCAACCAGGCTGCCGCCAGAGCCTTTCGCCTGGCTCGGGATCAATTCGGTGATCCGCTTGCAGGAATTGCGTGCAGGTCGCGAGGGATGATCCCTGGCCGCGCAATATGAAGTCTCCGCCGCTCGCAGGGCTTCAACGATAATGGGAACGAAGAACTAGGAGTAAGAACAATGAAGACATTGTGGAAGGCGCTTTGCGCTGCTGCAATGGTCGGGATCAGCATGCTCCCCGCCCGTGCAGAAGAAAAGACCATCAACATGGGCACCCTGTCATGGGAGGATTTGACGCCCATTACCGGCATCACCAAGAAGGTGCTCGAGGACGCCGGCTACACCGTCAAGGTAACCGAATTCTCAGAATGGGGTATTGCCTACGCAGCTCTCACCAAGGGCGACATCCAGGTTCTGGCCTCTCAGACAGACTATGTCGCCCAGGACTATTGGAACAAGAACAAGAATCGGCTCGAGAAAATATCGCCGGTTTCCCATGGGCTTTACCAGGCCATCGCGGTGCCGAAATACGTGCCCATCGACTCGCTTGAGCAGCTTAACGACAACGCGGATAAATTCGGCGGCAAGATCATCGGGATCGAACCAGGCTCGGGGCTGATGCGCGACGCGGCGGACGCCGTCAAGGATTACGGCATCAAGCTGCAGCTCGTCGAAGGCAGCACCGCTGCGATGACGGCAGCGCTCAAATCCGCCTACGACCGCAAGGAGTGGGTTGCGGTCACCATCTGGGAGCCGTCATGGATGGTCCAGAAATATCCGGTCAAGTATCTGACTGACCCGAAAGGTGTCTTCCCACCGCCGCAGAGCTACTACTGGATTGGCCACAAGGGCTTTTCAGCCGACAACCCACATGCCCGCGAAGTTATGGCGAGTGTCTACGTCCCGCTCGCTGACATTACCGCGATCAATGGTGCCGTGAACGAAGGCAAGACCATGGACCAGGCCGTCCAGGATTGGGTCGGTGCGCATGCTGATCTGATCAAGCGCTGGGAAAACATCAAGAAGGATTGATGTCGCCACGGCCGTCCGGGCGCCGGACGGCCACTTCAAGCCCAAAGACAGAAGCCAGCACCAATTGGCTCAAGGGGATCGCTATGAAAACCGTAAATACCGATACCAATGAAGTCCTGATTGACTGCCAATCGCTGTGGAAGGTCTTTGGCGACAAGTCTGCCACCGCCATGAAGTCCATCGCCGAGCGCGGTCTTGGAAAGAAGGAAGTCCTCAAGGAATTCAACTGCGTCGTCGGCGTGTCGAACGCCAGCCTGCAGGTCCGGCGGGGCGAAATATTCTGCATCATGGGCCTGTCGGGCAGCGGGAAATCGACACTGATCCGGTTGCTGAACAAGCTGATAACGCCAAGCTCAGGCAAAGTGTTCGTAAAGGGTAAGGACATCGCGGCGCTGGCCCCGGTCGATCTCAGGCAGATGCGAGCAAAGAACATCGGCATGGTGTTCCAGAGCGTCGCATTGCTTCCGCACCGTACTGTTCTCGAGAACGCGGCCTTCGGGCTGGAAGTTCAGGGCATACAGAAGGCCGAGCGCAACAAGACTGCGAAGGCGGCCCTGGAAACGGTCGGGTTGGCCGACTGGGTCGACCGCTATCCGAAAGAATTGTCCGGCGGGATGCAGCAGCGCGTCGGCCTTGCCAGGGCGCTTGCCTCCGATCCCGAAATCATCCTGATGGACGAACCCTTCAGCGCCCTCGATCCGTTGATCCGGCGCCAGCTCCAGGACGAGTTCCGGGAGCTCACCAAGTCGCTTGGCAAGTCGGCGGTCTTTATCACCCATGATCTCGACGAGGCCATCCGGATTGGCGACCGTATCGCCATCATGAAGGACGGCGTCATCATACAAACCGGCACGGCCGAAGATATTATCCTCAATCCGGCCGATGACTACGTTGCCGAGTTCGTGGCAGGTATCTCGCGCCTGCATCTGATCAAGGCGCATTCGGTGATGCATAGCGTGAGCGAGTTCCAGCGGGCCGCCCCGAATGCCGACATTTCGTCGCTGGCGCGAACCACGCCGGACGCAGATATCGACGAACTGATTACCCTGACCATGCAGACAGACCGCGATGCAATTGCGGTGGTCGATAATGATCAGGTGGTCGGCGTCGTCACCCCCCGGAGCCTCCTAATGGGAGTGAAGGGAACCTCAAGTCACGATCGCGCGGCCGCTTGAGCGCCGGCAGGAGCTGAATGACATGGACATTTCAAGCTTCACAGATACCTTCGACGAATGGACCGACACAGCGCTCGGATGGTTGGGCGACAATGGCGAGTCCGTGTTCGAGTTCATCAGATGGTTGCTGGAGGGACTTTATAACAGCATCCTCTCGCTGCTTGAGCTTCCCCCCTTCTATGTGATCGCATTCGTGGTTGCGATCATCGGTTGGCGGCTCGTCAACAAGTGGTTCGCGATCCTCAGCGCCGTGGCGCTTGCGCTCTGCTTCTCGATGGGCCTTTGGCCGCAGACGATGAGCACTCTGGCACTTGTTCTGACCGCGACTGTCCTTGCGTTGGCCATCGGCATTCCGGTCGGAATAGCAGCCGGCTTCTCAAAAGCGCTCAACAAATTCATGGAGCCGGGTCTCGACCTGATCCAGACGCTGCCGCCGTATATTTACCTGCTGCCGGCAATTGCGCTGCTCGGCTATGGCCCGGCCACCGCGCTGATCGCGACCATCATCGTTGCCGTACCGCCGACGATCAGACTGACATCCCTCGGCATTCGCATGACGCCCAGGGAGTTCATCGAACTTGGCGAGGCGAGCGGGATAACTCCGGCGCAGATGTTCTTCAAGATCCGCCTGCCGTTCGCACTTCCAAGCATCATGGCCGGCATCAATCAAAGCCTGATGATGGCGTTTGGCATGGTGGTTATCGCCGGCATCGTCGGTTCCGGTGGGCTTGGCGAAACCATCTACGGCGCCATCCGCACCCTTGATATCGCCACATCGATCAACGGCGCGATCGCGATCGTGGTTTTGACCATGGTGCTTGATCGCATCACACAGAGCGCCGCGCGTCTCGGAACGGGGAGGACGTCATGAATACTTCGCTTTTGCAGTTTTCGCCGGGCGCCTTTCTGGCACCTGTTGTCGACTGGCTGAATACCAATCTCCATCCATTGTTTTCAGCCATCAGCACTGTCGTTGAAGCGGTCCTGTCGGCAATCGAGGCGGCCCTTCTCGTGCTGCCGCCGCCTGCCATGATAGCGATCGTCGTCGTCGCTGCGTTCTTCGCCGTCAATCTTCGTGGTGCTGTCCTTGCCGGGCTTTGCCTCGGTTTCTGCTTCATCGTCGGGTTTTGGACGGCATCGATGCAGACTGTCGCGCTGGTGACCGTCGCCGTATTCATCTCCGTGGTCATTGCGTTCCCCGTTGGCGTGTTGTGTGCACGCTATCGGCCAATCGAAGCAGCCGTCCGGCCCGTCCTCGACGTCATGCAGACCGTGCCGCCATGGGTCTATCTTATTCCGGCTGTCATGGTTTTCAGTCTCGGGCGAGTGCCGGCGATCATTGCGACGATCGTCTATGGGATCCCTCCGATGCTGCGTCTGACCACGTTGGCATTCAAACAGATACCGCGCGAATACATAGAGCTCGGTAGCGCGATCGGGGCGCATCCACGGTCTGTGCTTTGGAAAATTGAGATTCCGCTCGCAAAGCAGACACTGCTCGTTGGCCTCAACCAGTGCATCCTGCTGTCCCTGGCGATGGTCGTCCTGGCCGGTCTGGTCGGCGCAGGCGGCTTGGGCGCGGAGGTAACCCGTGGACTGACGCGAATGGAAATGGGCCTCGGCTTACGGGCCGGGCTGGCAATCGTCGCCGTCGCCCTCCTGCTTGATCGCCTGAGCCGAGGGCTGCTTGATCGCAATCGCCCGTCTGTTGCTGCCAGGTGACCGATGGCGGACACGTACTTCTGCATCTCAGGCTTCGCCCGCGTCGTTGCTCACAACACCACCGTCGTGGACGAGCGGGATCCACGCGCATACCGATTTTAAGATCGCTTGATGATGGGCTTTCGAAACAGGAGGCATGACGATGAGACCCGAGGATTTTCGAACCGGGGAAAATGCACTCTCCGCCAAGCAGCTAAAGGTTGGCTTCGTGCTTGCACGGACATTCACGCTGTCGGCGTTTGCCCTTTTCGTAGACACCTTACGTCTTGCGAGTGATCAATTCGATCGCTCCGGAAGGGTGCGGGCCGATTGGCAGGTTCTGGGAAGCACGCGCCATCTCGTTACCTCAAGCTGCGGCGTCCAGGTCGCACCGACCTCCGACTTCATCGACCCGTCTCGCTTCGACTACATCGTGGTGGTCGGCGGGCTGTTGACCGTCGACCGACCGGTGGACGACGAGACCGTCGCGTTTCTGCGGCGCGCTGCTTCGCAACGCGTTCCCCTGATCGGGCTCTGCACCGGCACGTTCATCCTTGCCGAGGCCGGCCTCATGACAAACCACAATGCCTGCGTCAGTTGGCTCCATGTGCAGGCCTACAAGGAGCGGTTTCCGAGCCTGTCTGCTCGCTCGGATCGGCTCTTCAATCTCGACGCCCAGCGCGGCTCGTGTGCAGGCGGAACGAGCGCCGCCGACATGGCTGCGCTTCTTGTTCGCCGATACATCAGCCACGAGGCAGAACGAAATGCGCTAGAAGTCCTGCAGATCGAGAAGGCTAGATCTCCAGGAGACGTACAGCCGCACCGGCCGCTCTATGAGAATTACGAGGATGATCGCGTCAGGGCTGCGATGATCCTGATGGAACAGAACATGGAGTACGGCATATCGATCCCCGAACTCGCGTCCTCGGTCGGCCTCTCACGCCGGCAGCTTGAGCGTATCTTCATGGAGAAGGCAGGGATGTCGCCGGCGCAGGCCTACAAGCGCGTCCGACTGAAACGAGCAAAGGCACTGCTTGCAAACCCAAAACTGTCAATGATCGAAATCGCGCTCGATGTCGGCTTCGAAAACGCCTCACACTTCACGCGCGCCTTCAAGCGAACCTTCGGCGCAACGCCCTCGCAGGTGCGGGCAATGCCGTTGGAGGTGCACTGAGCATGCCGCAGGTCGGAAAAATCACCGAGCTTTGGCGTTATCCCGGAAGCTCCGTGACTGGAGAGCAGCTCGACCATGCCGAAGTATCGGCCGACGGGCTGGTAGGCGACCGGCGCTACGCACTTGTCGAGGTGTCGACTGGCATCGTCGCTCATCCCGAACGGGATCGGCAATGGCAGAAGTGCGTGTTTGTGAGATCGCGGATGAGAGAGAACGGCGAGGTCGAGGTCATGGTCCCCGACCACGATTGGCGCGCCGTCCATGACCCGCAACTTGCCCTCGCGTTATCGCGTTTCTTCGGTTTTGACGTCGAGCTTCGTCCCTATGAGCGAACGCAGCCTGAAATGTCTGGCGTCGCGTTCGCAAAGGATCGCTACGACGTCTCGCCATTGCATCTTCTCACAACCGCGTCGATTGGCCACCTGAAGTCAATTCATCCAACCGGCGATCCGAACCCAAGACGGTTCCGACCGAATATCGTGGTCGAAACAGCGAAGGAGATAACCGGTTTTGCCGAACTCGCTTGGATCGATCAGCCCGTCCGGCTAGGTGACGTCGAGGGAATGGTGATTGCCCCTACAAAACGCTGCGGCTTCACGATCATCGAGCAAGACGACTTGCCCAATGATCCGGAGATCTTGAGAAACATCATGAGGTTCGGCGGTCGCAACATGGGCGTATATTGCGCCCCGGCGGGAAACGGTGTCGTGAGGGTTGGCGATCTCGTCAGCATTGACCGGGCATAAAGCTGACGAGATCGGTCGCAAAGAACGATGCTAGCGGTCTACAACCAGATCTCTGAACGGCTTTGAGACATCAGCTTCGACTTGCATGTGCCGCAATGAGGGAAGGCGAATGCCGACCGTCTTCGAGCGATCGTGCTGCCGACGCCGAGAAGGCGGGCGCCGCGGCAAAGACGCCCAGCCGACGAATGCTTGCACGCATGATATGATGGCTGGCGGCTTCAGCGCGATGGAGCGCCGTCAGATTCGGGGAGCCTTGAAATGCGAATTCACACGGCAATTGTCGGTGCGATGGTCGTGATCGGGCTGAGTGCCTGCACCACTTCAACCGCGGAGATTCAACCGCTTCCCGGCAGCCTGACATATGGGGGCAGAGTGGTTCACTCACCTTACAAGCCGGGGACCGTGATCAAGAACACGTTCCTCGGCAAGTTCGGCTATCGCATATCGGAGCGTTATGTCGTTCAACCGGATGGAACCCTTAAACTGACCTATCAGAACGCCGGGCAGGATTATTATATCGAATGACCTGAAGCGGCCGGCTGGTCCTTCTGAAGGATCGCAGTCATCCGTCGCCGGCGAAATCGACGGATGAGATTTCAACCGACCACGTAAAGTCCTTGGGCGATGGGCTGCCCGGCAAGGTGTCCAGGCCTCGATAGTGATTGAGCGCCCAGCATGTTCCGTAGACCCCTTTCGGCTCGACAATCTTGTAGCTCGTCAGATAATCCGAGTAAGCCTCGATACTGAAGCCCGGACGTTTTGCAATCAGTCGAAAACGGATCACGTTTGCCTGACGGTCGGAGCCGTTCGTGAACTGGACGAAAATGGGCTTGGCTGGGTCGAGGCAACCATCGGTTCCCGTGCTCGTCCCAACGACGAGACTGGCGGAGCCATTGCGGTCGGATTGCTGGACGTACACATAGATGGCTACGGCGGCTGCGATCAATATTACAGCGACGAGAGCGATCAACGTCGGCCGCGGGAACAGGAAGTAACACGCCAGCACGACCGGAACCGCGAATATCAATAGGACCATTTGGTCTGCTCCATTTCAGTCATGAGCTAATGCAGGTGCAAGCCGTGTGCAAGGTCGATCGGCGGTCAGCGGCGGGGACTTCGTCGCTGAGACGGGACTGCTATCCATCCGATGATAGAGATGAGACAAAACAACCTTCTAGCTCAACAGGTAGCGTTGAAGAAAGTTTTGCGAAGTCGGGGGTAAGTCGCTTCGAATCAAGGAGTTCGCCGACGGCGTCAACGCGCTGCCAGATACGGCCGATCGCCCGATTGCTGGCCTGTTCTCTTTACGACGTTCGGCGTCGCAAAGGGCGGCGCTGATGCAACTTGACGAAGAGTATATGCGTGATGTCTTATGTAAAAATACCTGGAGGCGAGAGAAGGCAACTGATCGCCGTCGGATAATACCAAATCTACAATCCATACCAGACTGCTATTGTAATCCTGAGTTGCCGATATTCTCTAGATATTGGCTGTCGTTGCATTCAAGCGTTGCGAGGCGTGATGCACATGGACTCGAATTCTATTATCAGTCAGATCTACGAGGCATCGACGAACGAACTCGACTGGGTTTCGTTACGCAAGACGCTCTTCGAATACCTCGACGCGGAAGCCGGCACATTTCGCTTTCGCGATGCGGATGGTCGATCCGCGAATGTGTTTCAGACGTCCGAGCCCGGCGAGGATCAATACAGCAGATATTATCTCCACATCGATCCAGTTCGATCGGCCATATCAAAGATGAAGCCTACCCCGGCGGGAACGGAAACTGTTGTTTTTGTCGATGAGGTTGTCGATCTCGGTCTTTACCGCCGTTCGGAATTCTACCAGGATTTTGCGAGGCTGAACGGCCGAGAGCATATGCTGATCGGCCTGATCGGCGACGGTGATCACACGATCATGAGCTTCTTTCGAGAGGGGAGAGCTTTTGGAGCAAACGAGCGCGAGGCGCTTGCACATCTTCTGCCTCATGTGAGGCGCGGATTGCAGTTGCGCCGCAAGATGTATCGATCCGAACTCCAATCTCGCCTGACCTACGCGGCCTTCGAAGCGGTTCCCGGCAATGCGCTCGTCGTGGACGGCGACTGCAATGTCCTGTTTGCAAACGCGTCGGCCATGAAATTCCTCGCCCGCCACGGCCTGCCGATAACGATGTCGAGAGCGGCGGCTGGTGGCGGCACACGTCTGGTCGTGGAGAGAGGCGAGGGGGCGCGGTTCAAACAGATCGTTCAGAACGCGGCGCAGGGAGGAAGCGGCGGAGCCATGCGGGTGGAGTTCGATGCGCCAGAACGTGATCGCATCGGCCAGCTTGCGGTGTTCGCATCGCCCTTGACGGAACTGGGAGCATCTCCTTCCTTCACGACACCCGTTCTCATCCTCATCAACGAATTGTCGCAGCCGCGCTCGGCGCCAGCCTGCGTCTTCAGCGAACTGTTCGGCTTGAGTGCTGCGGAAGGCGCAGTCGCCGCAGCCCTTCTCGGCGGCCAGACTGCCGAGGTGGTTGCCCGAGATCGTGACGTCTCGCTTGACACGGTGCGCACCCAGATCCGCACGGTGCTACGCAAGACCGATGCGGCCAACCTTCGAGACTTTGAGCGTATCGGTGCGCTTCTCGGGACCTTCACGCACTAGATCGTCTGATGCGGGACTGCGACGGCTTATCATGTCTCATCATCAGTTCTGAGGATGCGCTTCAGCGCTAGCGCGCATTAAGTAGCGGCATGGCTCATCGATCCCGCACGTTTCAACGGATCGCAGATGCCGTTCCGTGGAGGCCTTCATGATCGCCCAGACTGTCAGGACTATCCTCACCAACCTTCCGACCTTTCTCTTCGTCGCGGCCGTCATCTGCCCATCTTTGATGACACGCGATCAACCCTGGCCGCGTCGCTACCTTTCCTGGATCCTGCTGTTGGCCGTTGGGATCGACGGTTTGTGGGCGGGGATCTTTCACGTGTTTTTCCCGGCGATCGCATCCGCGCAGATCGGCTGGCAGCAGAGCCCTTTCGAGTTTGAAGTCGGCATCGCCGACCTCGCGCTCGGCTTGATCGGCGTGCTCTCCTTTTGGCGCAGCCTCGCCTTCCAAAGTGCCGTCGCAATCTATGCCATCGTGTTTTATGGCGGCGTCGCCATCGGCCACTTTGTTCAAGCGTTTCGCGAAGGCGACTATGCAGCCGACAATTTCGGCCTATTGCTCATCCTTACGATTGCACGCGCGATAGCGCTTGCAATTCTATTGTGGGCCGCGTGGCGGATGACTGCAACGGAACGCCTCGAGGAGAGTTACCATGCTCGCTCCTAGTCCAAAGGGCGGGCGCAGATGGATGCTCTCTGCCTTTGGCGGTCTTGTGCTCTTCGGCGTCGGCGGCGCGCTTGCAATGGATCAGCTGGGCTACGCCCTGCCTTATCGCTGGCTTTTTCTGATCCTTCTTCTGCCAGCGTCAAGCGCAATGATCGACAGCTTTCGGCTGGCGAGAGCATTGGGTTGGCAGAACGTCCAGCCATTGTCTCGCGCTATTGCCGGAGCGGTCTTCGCTCTCATCGCAATCCTTATGTCGCTTCGTCTCAACACCGGCTTGATATTGCCAGCCCTCATCATGGCGCTCGGCGTTGCGACCGTGGTACGCGCGATTGTCGGCAAGGTAATTTGACTTCGTTTGAAAAGACAAGTGGTCACTTGGCTGCGTTGCAGGCCAATGTCGGCGCCGCATTGTCTCCCATCGTGGTGTCATAGAGGCTCGCCGAATTTCCGTTGGTCCACCAGACGTATTTTCCAGCAGCGTAGCGCGCGCCGGAACCGGAGAGGACCGAGACGAAGACTGTCGGCTGCGGTTGATCAGGCAAGGGGACAATCGCAAGGAAGTTCGGATCGGCATTGACGTAGGTAACTGCCAGTCGACCGCCCGAGCCGCAATCATAAGCAACTCGCTTGCGCTCGATCTTGCCTTTGCTTTGAAGTTGAACCGTTCCGTTCTCGATTGCCGCGGCTGACTGGGCAACCAGACATATGGCGCTCACGGCAACTGCAATAGCGACGATTTTCATTCTTGATCCTCCAACGATCAGGTGGGTTTCCTTTGTGGCACGACCAAGTGCAGGCCGTTCCGCCAGCTGATTTTCGCTCGACGTGCTCCACATTGAGCTGCATCGCAGCCTGCGCCCACTGAAATATTCCGTCGCCACTTTTCCGGCATACCCAGAAGTGGTGATGCGTGGTCGGGTCGACATCGGGTATCCCCACGCCATCGATCGCACAGGAAACGGGACAACGGCCAGCCCGGCTGATGCATACGATGGATATGGGGCGACTTCACACGCGCGTCGACCAAACCCAGATCGGACGAGCTTTCGGTAGCCAGGGTGAGCCTCATCGGATCCCGGCACCCGACATCCAGAGCGGATCTGAACGCTTGCAAGCGTTCGGCTCCATTTGAAAACCTTAGGGAATGAACATGAATATGAAAATAGCAGTCATCCTCGGCATGACGGTCCTTGCAGTTCCGTCGTTCGCCACATCGGCTCCTCTCATGCCTGAAATCGATCAGCCTTCCACGCTCACTCTGGTTGCCGGTGGGTGCGGACCATACGCCTGGCGCGGCCCATGGGGTGGTTGCCGAAACACACCCTATTACGGCCGGCTGCCAAATGGCTATTACCAGGAACGCCCCGTGGCCAGCAACATGTGCCCGCCCGGCTACTGGCGTGGCCCGTGGGGCCACTGCCGCAACACGCCCTATCATGGCCGCCTGCCGAACGGCAGCTGGAAATAACTGCCAGTCGCGCTGCCCGGCGGTCGACCTGCGGGATAGCTCGGTCTGACCGTCGGAACCAAACCCATAGCAAAAAAGGAAGAATGAAATGTCGGACTTCACGCTCTCACGTCGCAAAGTCATCGCTGGCGCAGGTCTTGCGCTCGCTGCTGGCTCGGTCGTCACCATTGCATCGTCGCCAGCCTTCGCGGAGCAGGGCAACATGGAGGCCGCCCTGCGCCAGCTTCAGAACGCACTCAACTCCCTGCACCGGGCAACGCCCAACAAGGGGGGCCATAAGGAGCGCGCCGCCGAGCTCGTCGAGCAGGCCATGGCTGAAGTGCAGGCAGGGATCGACTACGCCGCTGCACACGGCGGCGGCTGATCGCTCTCACACCAAAACCATCTTAAGGATCTCGACAATGACACGCATGAACACGCTTGGCCTCCTTATTGCAGGCTCATTTACGCTTCTGGCGGGGGCGGCCCTCGCGCAAGATGCGGTCAAGACACCTCACGTGCCCCTTCAAAAGACGGTCGGTCAGGTCAGTCAGCAGGCGCCGGTAGCCTCACTTCTCGTTGTCAACGCGGACGGCGTCAAGCTCGAAGGCGGAAAACTGCTTCTGACCGGTGTTTCGACGAACGCAATCGTCTTCGCCGATCGGCCGGTGCGCGCCGCTGGCCACGTCACGACTGAAGAGATCGTCAAGCAGTGGGGTGAGGGGCCGGACAATTTCGACAAGGATCCCCCGAACGCCACCGTCTCGGTCCTGGGGGGCGGATCTAACGTTCTTGACGCGGTGGTGACACTGAAGTCGCCCAAGCTCGACGGCACGACGCTGACATTCGATGTGACAGTGCTGGAAGGAAACCTGACAGGCGCCACCGGTCCAGCCGCGCTGTTCATCGACCACTGGCGCGGCTGGAACAATGCCGGCTGGTACGCACTGGGTGCCGCTTCCGGTGCCGCTCTCGGAGCAGAGTTTGCTGGTCCGCGCTACGCCGCGCCGTATTACCCGCCGCCATACTATCCACCGGTGGCGGCCAACCCTTGCCCTCCAGGCTACTGGCTCGGACCATGGGGGCATTGCCGGGATACGCCTTACCACGGACGCCTTCCAGACGGCCAATGGCAATGAAATTGCGCGCTGGGTTGGAGGCGCCGCCGCCTTCCCAGCGCCAATCCTCCGAAGATCGGTTTGACGCGGTCGGTGACGCGGCTCAGAGGTTCTGGGGATGGTCGCGCACGGGCCTGATCAACATAAATACGCAACGATGCACGACATTCGTTGGGCTGTAAAAATAGGCAATTCCAATATATTAATTAACAAAGATAAGAACTAACACGAGCATTGGCATCGCATGCGTGCTTGGAGCTAGCTGGATGCCAGCCGAAGAGCGTCGGCATGTATATTCACGATGTTTTCTTCGCTGTAGCGATCGACGTAGTTTCGTCTAAAATTGTCGTGCTGTCGTTCCCTATCAAGATTATCGCAGTAGTACATCATTGCGTCGACAAGCGGAGCGCCGCCGTTCGCGGCAACCAGCCGCCCCAAACGCTCGTCGATAAGAATGTCACTTGGACCGAATTCACAATCGGTCGAAATCACGGGCAGCCCGAAACGCAGAGCCTCGCAGATTGCAAGCGACCAGCCCTCCCATCGGGAGGAAGACACATAGACATCGCTCGCAGCTAGGGCGGGCTGAGGATTCACTGGATACTGCTCAATCGAGACCTGTGCTTCAAGCCCCAGACGACGGACCTGATTGCGGAGGTCCTTCTCTCCCGAGCCATGACCGACAATCTTCAATCTCGCCTGGGGGCGTCGCTTCACAAGCTCCGCGAATGCATCGAGCAGAATGTCTTGTCCCTTCTGAAAAGAGAACCTCCCGACGTTCACGAAGGTCACATGCTCGTTGTCCTGCGTTGGGACTTCGCCACCCACGCCATCAAATCTGCGAACGGGGTTTGGTAGCCATCGTTGTGGTGTGTTGCTTGGAAACATGGCCTGAAACGAAGCCAACTGTCTGGGGGAGGTTCCGAACACATAGGAGGCGCGATGCAGGAAATAGCGCCGCATCAGAAAGAACAGAATCCGAGCTTTCAGATGGCTTCTTTCGCGACCTGGGTTGCCATGCAGATGGATGGCGAACTTTCGCCGGAGACCGATGCAAGCTGTCATCGCGATGACCGCCGGTTCGATCTGTGGGACGACGACGAGATCGTAGTCCTTGCTTTTGATGACGCGCCGAAACATCCGCATCAGATCCAGCCGCCCGCGCGGCCGGACATCGATGACGTTGTAACTCGGGGAGGGTGGGCGGTAGTCGTGGCTGGACGTGTAAAGCACGTCCACCTCGAAGTCTGCGGCATATTTTTCCGCGAGGCTACTGCAAACCGTATCAACGACCCGCTCGATCCCGGCAAAGACGCTCGTCCCGGGTTGAATATAGAGAATCTTTCGGCGTACTGGAGAATACGTGGCTCCCACAGCGCTCCTTCCGCAAGAGTTCATCCAAGCGATCCTCTTGAACTGGTCGATTTGAATAGTATAGTGCAACAGAAGGACAACATGAATACAGAGGAAGCACCCGAATAAGCCAATTCTCACCTAGTGAATTAGGCTTTGAGTATTAGAATACGACCCTGAATGCCTGGCCTTTAGTCAAAAGTTGTAACAACCAAGGCGCGCTGCACGATGGAGTTTATCGATCTACAGTCGGTCAATCGCGGACTTGCCGTTCCTCTTCCTAAATGTGACGTCTGCATCGTTGGGTCCGGCCCGGCCGGCAGCACAATCGCTCAGGAGCTTTCCAATACCGGATTGCGCGTGATTATCCTTGAAAGCGGCGGCTTCGAGCGCCACCCTTCCATGGATGCCCTCAATGAAGTCGAGAATGTAGGGCGACCTCGAGCGCCTGACCAATGGTCGGTTCGCAACCGCATCGTCGGCGGAAGTTCCCACACTTGGGGCGGACGCTGCGCGACCTTCGATGAGATAGATTTCGAACGCCGCTCCTGGGTTTCGCAGTCGGGATGGCCGATCGAGTTCGGCGAACTCGTCCCGTATTTCGACAGGAGTGCCAAGCATCTCGGGCTCGCGATTGGCAGCGGCTTCACCGACGAGAGTTTCTGGGAGTTCGCTGGGAAGAAACCACCCGCCAACGAAGTGGACCCGGCGTTGCTTTTGCCCTTTTTCTGGCAGTTCAGCCGAGATCGAGCGGAAGCATACCCTTTCGAATACATGCGCTTCGGGCGCCATCTGACCCAGAACCTCGGCAGCAATGTCACCCTTTTGACCGGCGCGACCGCGTCGAGGGTGCTCGTGGACGCGAACCAGTGGGCGCAGTGCATCGAGTTCATCACATTGGATGGCTGCCGCCATATGTTGGATGCGCAGACAATAGTCCTCTGTGCGGGCGGCATCGAAAACGCCCGGCTGTTGCTGAACTCAGCCTCAGGCGACCGTGGGGGCTTGGGAAATGGCTACGATCAGGTCGGGCGCTATCTCATGGATCATCTTCGAGGCCCGGTCGGTTCTTTCGACTTGGCTGGTTCGAAGAGCCTGCAGCGCCGGTTTGGTCGCTACAACGTCAGTGGTCACCTGTTTCGCGCCGGATTGCGCTTAAGCCCCGAGATTCAACGACAAGAGGGACTTCTCAACTCGGCTGTCTGGCTCGGAGAGACGCTCGCGCCGGATGACCCGTGGGAGGCCCTGCGGCGCTTTGCAGGCAGGAACCCCGACCTGCCCAGAGACACCGTCAATCTCATCAAGAATGCACCACTTCTTTTCCGTGGGTTGAACGACTATTTCGGTGCGCGAAACGGCTTTCCCCGGAAACTGCAGGAATTGACGCTCGAATGTATCTGCGAACAGATGCCTGACCCCGACAGCCGAGTAACCCTTTCCGAACAGCGCGACCATCTGGGAATGCGGTTGCCTAGGGTCGACTGGCACAGTCACCCGGACGAAAGCCGCACCATGTGGCGCACTGCCGAGTTCGTCTCCGACGAGTTCGCGAGGTTGGGGCTTCCGACACCGAGGCTGGCCGAATGGGTTCGTGACAGGGCGCCGATCCCCTCAAGTTTCGTCGATGTGGCGCATCCGACCGGCACGACGCGAATGTCGACCACCCCGACGAAAGGCGTCGTCGACAGGAATTGCGAGGTGCATGGCGTAGCGGGCGTCTATGTTGCAGGCAGCTCCGTATTTCCAACAGCGGGTCACTGTAATCCAACGCAGATGATCGTTGCGATGGCTATTCGCCTTGCTGATCATATCAAGGCTGTCACCCGGACGGCAGCTACATCGACGGTTGCTGCCCATGCTGGATAAGCGGGTTCTTGTCACTGGAGCGACCGGGCGCATTGGAATGGTCGTTGTCGACGATCTGCTTGATCGCGGGTATCGCGTTCGGGCAACCACATCCCGAGAGGCTGCCACCAAGGATGGTCGGGAAGGGCTCGAATGGCGAGTGGCTGATTTTGCGGGCGAGTGTGATTTCCCCAGTCTGGTCAATGGCTGCGACGCTGTCATTCATCTAGCCGCGGAGCTTGGAAACAAACAGAAAATGCAGCGAGTCAACGTCGAGGCAACGCGCGGCCTCGCAGAAGCCGCTGAGCAAGGAGGCATTGCGGCTTTCTGCTACGCCAGTTCCGTCTCCGTCTACGGCAGCGGTCGATCGATCGAGATAGACGAGAGGTCCGCTGTCCTGACGCACGACCGCGACGAACCCTCTGAATATTGGGCACTCGACTATGTCCGTGAATATGGCCGCACGAAGCTGCGCGGCGAGCTGGAACTGCGCAAGGCGGCCCGGAGTACGCGCTACATCATCCTTCGCCCGGCTGTCGTTGTAAGCATCGCTCAGATGATCGGAATTCGAGACTGGAACCCGATAAAACGAGTCCTGGCTGCGCATCGCCATGCCCACCACGTCTATGTGTGGGATGTCTCGGACGCGCTAATCTGGTTCATGCAGCAAGCGCTGGACGGCGCCTATGCCCCAGGCCAGGTGGAGGTTTACAATCTCGCCGAAGATGATTGCGCTACACGGCGCCATATCGATTTCATGAGGCGAGCCTATTCGATCAACAGGGACCCCCGCTACCGTCCCATAGCAGTCCACTGGGCTGCGGATTGGCTGCACGACTTCCTTCGATTTCGTACACTGCCGATCAGGAACCCGCTATGGCGGATGCGTTTTTCGAACGATCGGTTGAAAGCATCAGGCTATCGTTTCCGTTATGGCATGGAAAAAGCAGTGGATCAGGCACTTGCCCAACTGCGCCGGGAGTTTGACGAAACCCGGCAGGTCTAGGCAGGCGCAAATGAGAGCGGCGCGTTCCGCCACGAGGTGGGGATGCGGCAGGAAATGCACCCGAGGGATCGCATATGCGCATCGTGCACATTCTCAATCATACCCGGCGGCTGAACGGACATGTACATGCCATGGTTGACCTGGCCTGTGCTCAGGCTGCCGTTGGACACGATGTTTGCGTCGCGAGCGGAGGAGGGGATTTCGACGAACTTCTACGCCGAAAGGGCATTCGTACCGTGGCGGTCGATCATCGAAGGGCGGTTCCAACGCTCCTTCGAAGCGTCCTCATTCTTCGCCGGCTCCTGCGCGATTTCAGCCCGGCTGTCGTTCACGCGCATATGATGACGAGCGCTGTCCTGGCCTTTCCGGTTTGTCGGTTGGCTGGCATTCCTCTGATCACTACCGTGCACAACGAGTTCGAAAAGAGCGCGACGTTAATGGGTCTCGGGACGAGGGTCATTGCGGTCAGCGATGCCGTAAATGCGTCGATGCAGAGGCGAGGCATATCCTCGTCGAGAATAGACACCGTATTGAATGGAACCATTGGCGCCGCCCGCTATGAGGGTCGCAGCGAGGTGCCGGCACAACTGCAATCGCCCAGCGTCCTTTTTGTCGGGGGCCTGCATCCGCGCAAAGGCCTTCCTGATCTGCTGAACGCATTCGACATTGTTCACAAAAGCCGCCCCGACGTGCGGCTCTATATTGTCGGCGATGGGCCGCTTCGGCAAGAATACCGGAGTATGGCTGATGCCCTATCCAGCTCGTCTTCGGTAGAGTTTATCGGGCCATCGATTGACCCCTATCCGTACATGTTGGCCGCCGATGTCTTCGTGCTGCCTTCGCACGCCGACCCGGCGCCTCTTGTTCTGTCGGAAGCGCGCGAGGCAGGTTGCGCAATTGTGGGCACGGACGTCGACGGCATACCGCAACTGCTTGAAAACGGCGCCGCAGGTATCCTGGTTCCACCGAATAATCCAACTGCCATTGCCGAGGCGTTAAAGGATCTTTTGGCGTCACCCGAGAATGTCGGCCTTTGGAAGGCTAAAAGTCAGTTTCGGATCGAAGACCTGCGCATCGATCGCGTTCTGCGCCAAACGTTCGAAGTCTATTCCGCTGCAATTTCTGGTAAAAACAGCTCTCGTAGCCAATTCGCGAACAGCGCTTGAGCGCCGGGAGACCAATCCCCTGCATCGCGCAAGGACACTCGAGTGATGGTGTCCAGTTCTGCCGATATCTTGCTCGTGATGAGATATCTTACGGGCGGTCGCAGCCGGTCAAGGCGCGCGACGACCAGACCGTCAGCCTTCGTGAATGAAGGGCTCCGTGCGAGGTCGTATCACATGCTGAACCTCAAAGAGGTGGCGGATTCTAGCCGTTAGCGTGGAAGGGTGATTGTTTTCGGGAAGCATCTCTTCGCCAAACAGGTGCTTCTCGGAATCGATGCGCCGGGATAGCAGAACGCCCAACTCGTCTGCGAGCGAGGGGCGCTGTCGCATGACTGCGGCGAGCTGGTCCTTTGCTATTTCGTAGGCAACGACCAGGGTCAGCGCGGTGATATTGCCGGGCTCGAGCGCGCCCATGAGAACGCCGCGTTCTCCGAACAGATCTCCAGGCGCAAGCCGGTTCAACTCGATGTGCTCGCCCCGTGTCTCGCGCTCAACCACTGCTACGCCGCTGCGGACGACCATGAGCGAGGTCAGCGAGGTGTCCTGCGATGCGATCACGGTTCCCTTGCGGAAGGTTTGCCGCTTCATGCTTGCCGCCAGCGTTTCCTTTTCTTCTTCCGTCAACGTTGCGAAGAGGGGAACGGTATTGACCAGCCGCCATGCGGAGCCGGGATGCTTTGCGAGCAGTCCTTCCTGAGCCGCATTGACGTCCACCAGCGCATCTCCGCCGGGCGGAGACAGCTGCAGCCCGTCAGCCTTAAGATGCCTGAAAACGAGGTCGTAGATCTCGTTTTTCGCCGGCGACACCCGGCCAATGCCACTGACCCGGAACGACAACTCGATCTCGACACCGTTGCCGTCGAGGGCAACGATATTCGCAGAAGGGCTAGGCTCCTTCAGGATGAGGTTACTGCTCAAGAGCACCTCGCGCATCGTTTCCTCGATCGCCGACGGTGGCTTCGTCGGCAGCACGCGAACCCTGATCGAGACGCCGTGGATTTCGTCAGGGCTCGTCAGGTTGGTGAGGCGTCGTTTGGCGAGGATGCTGTTCGGAACGATCACGACGTCGTTGGTGTTGTTCAGGAGATGCGTGGACCGCCAGTTCGTCTCGATGACGCGCCCTTGCACCGCGTCGTCGAGCACGATCCAGTCTCCAACGCTATAAGGTCTTCCAAGGTTAAGTGCGACACCGGAAAAAACGTCATTCAACGTACTCTGCAACGCCAGACCCAGGACGATGGCGAAAACACCCGACGTTGCGATCAGCGTACCGACAGGCACACTGAAGACATAAGCAATGACCGACAGTCCCGCCCCGACATAGATGGCGCCGACGACCAGGTCCTGCAGCAGCCTTCCCTCACGGGGCTTTCTCTCGAGGATAAGGAAGAGCCGCACCGAACTGACGAGCACCATCGCGCCGGCAATCCACCAGATCGACTTTGCCAGCCCCACGAAGACCCTCCACGAAAGGTCTTCGGCTTTCACGTCAGGTGCATACGGCTCGATCCCATGCGACAGGAGACTCATCGTCAGAAGGGCGAAAAACGCGATGTTGGCGATCAGGCGGAGAGTTGGATTCTTTCCGAAAATCAGCCGCGCCGCGCCGCTAAGGATGACCAGCGAGACGAATTGAAAGACTGGATTGCCAAGAATATCAGGCGACATAGCGATCCTATGGTGCGGCGATGGCCTGTCTTATAACCCGCAACGAAGCACCAAGGAATGGCGAGGAGCAGGCAAATGAAGCGCGATTACCCACAGCCGCGCCGCAGCCATGCAGATTACGGTTGGTCGAGCGCTTCGATGCGGATCAGGGCTTCACGCCTTCGCTTCTCAACAGGCTTGGCGGCAGATGATGAAGCCGGTTCCAGGCCCTTCGAAACTGCCTTGCGGACGAAAAGCCGGCCCGGTCGGCAACCGCATCGATGCTGAGACGCGAGCCTTCCAGGAGCTCTTTGGCGAGCGCAAGGCGGATGCGGTTGACGTAATCGGTCACGCTCATTCCAACATGCTCGTTGAACAACCGTGACAGATGGCGCGGACTGGTGGCCGCGACATCGGCGAGAAGCTCCACCGACCAGGCATGGGCAGGATCTGCGCCGATTGCATCCTGCGCCTTGTGGATCGCCTGATGCATATGGCTGCGCCCCTGTAGCCAGGGCGAAAGTTGCGGGTCTGCGCCCGCCCGGCGCAGATAGATAACAAGCGTGCGGGCTGCCGCCAGTGCTGTCGGATGACCGACCTTGCGTGCGACGATCGCGAGCATCAGGTCGATGCCCGCGGTGACACCCGCGCTGGTCATGCGCTCGCCGTCCTCCACGAACAATCGATTGTCACGCACCCGCGCGGTCGGCGCCAGCCGGCTGAGGTCCGGCAGCATTGAGTGGTGCGTCGTGCATTCGTAGCCTTCCAGCAAGCCGGCCCGCGCAGCCAGCAAGGCGCCCGAGCAGATGGTGACGAGCCCGATGCCGGGCCGGATGCTCCCTCTCAGCCATCTGACAATAGTGTCTTCGGAGGGAGCATCGTCTAGCCGGTTCGGTGCTTCGATCTCGAGCGGTTCGTCCACGGCGCCGCAGACAAGCACAAGCGCACCTTCCGGGAGACTCGTCGGCAGCGGGTCAATGCCGCTGAGGCGAAGCCCGACGGAACTGCGAACATCCGGGGTCGGGCCGACATAGGCGATGTCGAAACGAACTGCGGACTGCTCCAGATTGGCGCGACGCAGGACCTCGATCGGGCCGGCGATGTCGAGCATCAACGCGCGCGGCGGGACGACCACAAAAACGGGAATTGTCTGCAGTCGTTCCTGTTCGCTCAAGCTGCCTGCTTCTCACCTGTTCGAAGGGCTTCCTCTACCGTCACGATGCGTGCGAAGCGTCCCGCCAGAACCAGCTCCGTTCGTGCCCTGATCTCTGCAGCGGACCATTCACGCCCACCCGCATCTGTCATCGGAAACGTCAAGGTCGCCTCGCTCACGTAGTCGACATCATAGCCGACGTCCGATGCATGTCGAGCAGTTGTCTCGCAGCACTGCTCGGTTCGGATGCCGGAAATAATGACCCGCCGGATGCCATTTGTCGTTAACCAGACATCGAGCCCACTGCCGACCAGAGCACTATGGCGATGCTTGTGGAACACTGTGTCCGGGGCAAGCGAAAGCGGCGCGATCGTCTTCACGAAGCCGGCATCAATTGAAAAGGCACCGTCTTCGTCGACGTGGAAAATCTGCACGACCGGAATTCCGGCTTTCTTGGCACCGTCTATGAGCGCCTGCTGGCGCGGCAGATAGGATGAGAACTCGTCGTCGCGAAAATAAGAGCGTTGGCGAAACGATTCCTGGGCGTCGATAACAAGCAGTGCTGAGTGATGTGGCATCGTAGCAATCCTTTCATTGTCTGTTCAATTGAACAAACAGGATTCTTCACGTCGGTTCGACACCACCTACGGACCACTAGAGGACAAATCACGCCAAACTGCGATAATTACGTGGCCGCGTCATGTGCTTCCATCGATCTGCATACTGCCACGAAGCAGTAGCCAGGCACTTCGGCGTCATGCCGTACCAAGTCCATGCAACGATAGCGCTTCTGAATAAGCTGCCGTTACGACCGGCAAGACGAGCCGGCTCGGGTACGCAGCGCCCGAGAAAATTCGTTGCTCCGCCACTATGAAGTCCGAAGCCTTGGCAAGGGTCGATGGCACGTCCGACTGCGGGTTGCGGTCGAAACGCGGATAGTTGGAGGATGCGCATTGCAGTCGCAATCGGCGCCCCTTCCTGAACAGTCGACTAATGTGCCCGAGGCGAACGGTCACTTCTACCGGCTGCTCTGCACTTGTGTCACCTCGCTCCCATCGAAGGATCCCGTCGACGATACCGATGCTCCTGTCTTCAGCGTCCACCTCGCACAGCCTGGCCGTCCAATCGCAGGTTGGAGCTGAGGACGTTACCCAGAGGCTGACGGTCACGAGTCCTGTCACGTCGAGATCGTCCCGAAGTGGCTCGCCAGTGAAGATCAAGAGGTCATCGCGCAGTTCGATCGTCGTTTGGTCGATGGGGCCGGAATTGCGTCCCTGCAGTAGGCCGGGGAGAAACGTCGCGCCGCCTGCGCTCGGCACGGGCGATGAAGGATCAGAGACGAAGCCGGCGCTTGCTGTCGGTCCGGGCAGCGTATCCAGACTGCCACGATCGCTGCTGAGGAAATGAGAAACCAGCGTCGTGTTCGGCAAGGGCCAGTCCGGCGCCGCGTGCCAGCTGTTTGAACCCGAGCGGAAATAGCGAACGACGGGCGAGGCCGGCTGGCGGCCCATCAGGATGTCGTCGAAGAAGGCGAGGTTCTCTTCGGGCAGCTCGACCGTCGAAGCGGCATAGCCCAACCACTCGGTTCCCTGCCAATCGCTCGGATTTCCATGTGACCACGGGCCAATGATCAGCCGGTCTGGCATGGCGCCGTCATCCGACCACCGCGACTTTGCCTTCTCAAAAAGCTCGAGCGAGCCTTCGAGAAAGATGTCGTTCCAGCCCGCGACGACGAGCATCGCGGGCTTGTTGTCTTCTGTCCAATCAACGCGTTCGGAAATCTGCTTGCCGCACACCGCCTCCGGATCGAACCATTCCCGTACATAGGGCGCAAGCTCGATCAACGTGTTGTCGAGAACAGGAAGCCGAGCGAAAGCCGCAGCGGGATCCTGTTGGAGCCGCTGAAGCAGAGCCGTTGCACGTTCGCGTGCACCTGATGGCATTGTCGCCATTCGACGCTGGAGGTGATCGGGGCCGAGCGATTCGATGATCCACAACATCAAGAACGCCAGTTCGAGGCCCCCCCCCCGATACATCCACGTGTCGTCATGGCGAAGCGTTGTGAGTTGCGGCGCGATCGCTGAAAGGCCCGGCGGGTTCTCCGATAGAGCCAGCACCTGCGTGGCGCCGACATAGGACGCCCCGAACATCGCGACCTTTCCGTTACAGAACGGCTGCGACCTCAGCCAGTCGATCGTATCGGCGCCGTCTCGTCCCTCGAACTCGAAGGGGACGAATTCGCCGCCTGATTGATATCGCCCGCGCGTATCCTGTATGGCGATTGCATAGCCGCGGCGAAGCGCCGTTTGAAACTCGAGCGCCGAAATATACTGCGAGCCGAAGGGCGTTTCCTTCCGATAGGGTGTCCGTTGCAGAAGTACCGGGCTGGCGCCGTCCGTCGCCGGAAGCCAGATGTCGGTCTTCAGGACAACGCCGTCCCGCATCGTCACGTCGACGTTGTCGAGCAGCCTGAATGTCGCTTGCATCGTTCTCAACGCCCCCCGACGAGACGTTGCCGGAGTTGATCGAAGGAAACGGCGAGAATGAGCAGGAGGCCGGTGGCAGCCTGCTGCCAGGACGAGTTGATGTTCATCAGTGTCAGTCCATTGTTCAAGACGCCGACAATCAGCAGCCCGATCACCGTGCCGAACATCGTGCCGGTGCCTCCCTTCAGCGACGTCCCGCCAAGAATGACCGCCGTCACGACCGCAAGTTCAAGACCGAGACCGGTCGTGCCGGACGTCGATCCAAGCTGTGAGGCGCTCATCAGTCCGCCGAGGCCGATAAACGCGCCGGACAAAAGGAAGCTCAGGAAAACCACCCGCTTCGTCTTAATGCCGACCAGGCGTGCAGCGTTCTCATTGGCACCGATCGCATAGATAGACCGGCCGAAAACCGTACGTTTCAGGACGATGCCGACAACGACTGCCACCAGCACGAAGACGAGCGCCGAAATCGGGATGTTGAGAAACGGCCGCCAGATCGCCCAGTCGAAATTCGATATCAGCAGGTTCTTGCCGCCGCCGATCGATTGGGTCAGCCCCCGGAAGATCGCAAGGGTGCCGAGTGTCGTGATCAGCGCGTTGACGCCGATCTTCGTGACCAGGAAGCCATTGATGACTCCGATCGCCATGCCGACAAGCAGGGCGAGCGCACTCGCCGGGATCACCCCGATGCTGTTTGCCGTCAATGCCATCACCAGTGCGACGAAGGCGACGCCGCTGCCGACCGACAGATCGAATTGGCCGGCGATGAGAAGCATCGTTCCGCCGGCGGCGAGGACGCCGGTGATCGACAAGGCAGTGATGACATTGACCCAATTGCCCCAGGTCAAGAAGTAGGGCGAGCTCAACGAGAAGAAGACAATCTCTGCTAACAGGAATGCGAGCAGCGCGGCGGATTCCGGTGCCCTTCTCCAGATGGGTGTCTTGTCGCCGGCCGAGTCGAGATCTGTCATGGCTGTTATTGCCTTGGATTGGTTGTCATGCATGGACACCGCCTCCAGCGGCTTCGGTCAGGGTTTCAGTTGAAATTTGATCGTGCGGGATTTCCGTGACCATCTGTCCACGGATCAGGATCAGTGCTCGGCTGGCCACCGCATTGATGTCTTCATAATCGGAGGTCGCGATAATGATGGCGTGGCCCTTGGCAGCCAGTTCAGCAAGAACGCGGTAGATCTCCTGGCGGGCACCAACATCGACGCCGCGCGTCGGTTCTGTCAGCACCAGTATCCTGGAACCTGCCTCGAGCCAGCGACCAAGAAGTACTTTCTGCTGGTTGCCCCCGGACAGCTCGGTGATGGTCTGATTGCCTGAGGGATCCGCTTTCACGCGAAGTTCGCGATGCCATCGAGAGTAGGCGGAGCTCAGCCGCTCGCCACTCAATACGCCGTGCCTGGCCAATCTCGACCAGCTCGGCGCCGAGAGGTTTTCGGCCAGCGTCATGGTCCGCAGCAGTCCTTCGCTGGCGCGATCCGCGGGCAAGTGGCCGATCGAGGCCGCGATCGCCTCGGCGGGATGCCGGAAGTGCTTAGGGCTTCCGTCGACGAGAAGCGTGCCGCTGTCGAATGGGCGCGCACCAACCAAGGACGCGGACAGCTCCTGAACCCCTGAGCCGACCTTGCCGTACATGCCGAGAATCTCGCCGGGTCTCAGCGTGAAAGAGATATCCGAAAATGCATCCGAGCCGAGATGCGCGACCTCAAGCACCGGCCTTGCCGTAGATGCGGGGGCGGCGAGCGAGTGACGGGCATGGGCGACCGCCCGTCCCACCATCGCCTCGATTACCTGCTCCTGATTGACCTCAAGGGTCGGGCGATCCAATGACACACGGCCGTCGCGCAGAACGCAGACCCGGTCGGCGAGTGCAAAGACCTCGTCGAGACGGTGCGTTATGTAGAGAACAGCCGCGCCGCGCTCGGCCAGGCGGCGGATCAGCTGAAAGAGCTTGCGCGCTTCTGCGTCGGAAAGTGCGGCCGTCGCCTCGTCGAATATGATGCATTTCGATGCGCCGATCGTTGCGCGGGCGATCTCGATGATCTGGCGCTCGCCAAGGCGAAGGTTCGCGACCTTGGCTGTCATTGGTAGATCGGCTCCGAGAAGGTCGAGCGCCTCTCGCGCCATCTTCTGCATGGCACGTCTATCGAGAAGGCCACCTTTGGTTGGCCAGGCGCCGAGAACGATGTTCTCGGCAACCGTCAGGGTAGGGGCGTCGGCGATCTCCTGGGCGATCAGCCGTATGCCGGCTTGCCTTGCATCGCTGACGCTGTGGAAGGATGACACCTTGCCGTCCACCGTTATCGTTCCTTCGTCTGGGCGGTGGTCTCCAGCCAGAATGCGCACGAAGGTGGATTTCCCGGCACCATTTTCTCCGAGAAGCGCGGTGATCGTGCCGCCGGCAAGGTCGAGGTCTACACCATGCAGAACCTCAACCGGGCCAAACGATTTCCGGATGCCGCGGACGGCAAGGAAGTCCTTCGTCATTTGCAGGCGTACTCCGGGTAGACCTTGCTGACATTGTCAGGTGTTATCAGCTCGTGTGGCACCAGGATCTGGCTGTTGATCTTCTCGCCTTTGATGGCCTTTACCAGGTTCGGTACGATCAGATCCGCATAACGCTCGGGGAAATAGGCAGCCGTGGCGATGAAGTGCGGAGCCGTCCAGATCTGGCAATTGTCCGGATCGAAGTTCTGGACACCAAGGTAGAGGTCCTGATTGCGGCCCTGCGTGCGAGCCGCGGCGAGCGCTGCGGTGATCACATCTTCATTGATGCCGACAGTGATGATCTTGCCGGCGCCTGGCAAGGCAGTCAGCGTATCGGTAAACTGTCGCTGTGCGGCATCCGCCTGGCCGCCTGCGCCGGTATCGATGATGCGCAGGTTCTGAACTGGCCCGCAAACGGCCTCGAATGCCTTGCGGATGCCGCCCATGCGTTGATCGTTGACGACGCCCACCGCAGTGGATTCCAGCGAGACGAAGGCATCATACTCGCAATTGAAGTTCTTGGCGAAATACATGCCGAGTTCGTGGCCGACGATCTCGCCAGCATAAGAATTAGCTGCCCCGACAAAGGCCGTCTCGCAAGGCTTCTGCTGGATGTCGATCGCGATAACAGGAACCTTCGGACCCTCCGCGCAGATATTGGCGGCGGCGGCCGCATCTGCCTGGAAGGTGACGAGGCCGTCGACGTTCTGCGTCTTGAACTGGCGGACGCAGGCAAGCGCGGTTGCCGCGTCCATCTTGGAATCACAGGTTACGAGCTTGAAGCCGGCGGTCTCGGATGCCTTTTCCATGCCGCGCTGAAGCGCATCTGTGAAAGGAACGCCGAGGATAAGCTGCGTGAAGCCAAGGGTCAGCCCCTTTGCGCTGCCGGGAGCAATTGGTTCGAACTTGGCGACTTCGGCCGGCGGCGTCGGCGCCGGGGCGTCCAGATGGACTTCCGCCGCGTTTGCCGCGTGGCCGGCGATTGCCATGGCGGCCGCAACGAGCAGCCATCGGCCTCTTCCGGCCAGATTCCTTATGTTTCTCATTGGCATTTTCAGGTCCTCCTCACCCTGTTGAACTTTATGCGACGGTCTGTGCTGTGCCGTCGCCATTCCCTGCGCTCAGCAGATCTGAACCACTTCGAGGTCCAGAAGCTTGCCGAGCTTTTCGATTTTCGTAGCAATGTGCCCGACGCCAACGGCGCAGTGATGCGCCGGGCCCTGCGCGTTCCAGTCTTCGACGAAACGCCGCGCTCCGATATCAAACCTGTAGCGGCTGTTGGTGTTGCCGATCTCGAGGACCGGTCCCGGAACCGACTGTCCCTCGGCGCAGAGCAGGACGATCCGTCCGTCTCGCTCGATCACGGAGAGAAGCGTCACGGGGCCATGCTTGACGGACATCTCGACGCTGACGCCGGATCCGACCTTGCCGTGATAGACCTTGAGAGGCCTGATTTTGGTCTTTCCTTCCGCAACCTTGATATGGCCGGGGCCGTCATGCCCCATCAGCACCACGTCTTCCAAGAAATCCATGGCGTAGTATTCGGTGAAGGATCCGCCAGCCCCGAAGCTGTCCATGATCTTCATCGCCTGGACGTTCTTGACTTCGTATTCGCCGGCCATCGGCACGCCCTGCGCCGTCAGGAGTGAGCAGCCGACGATCACCGAAGTGATCACGTCTTCGTATTCGTGGCCGGGGGTCGATTCATAGTAATAGGCGAGTGAGCCGAGGTCTCTTTTGTCGACAAACTTCCGCAGGGCAACAGCCGTCCGAGCGGCCCTTCGCAATTCGGCTGGGTCGCACTCCGGATCGATGTCGAACCCGTCCTTGATTGCTTCCAGCGACGCCTCTATCTCGCCTTCCGTCGTTTCCCGCCGTAGCCGAGCCAACTCGTCGATTTCGACGATTTCGACATGCGTGCCGAAGGCGGCCGTGTGGGCGGTCAGGTCGGAATAGATATCGAGCATGCCATTGTAGTAGCGACCCATGACACCCAGCCTGTTGTGCGCCATGACATGAGCGACGCGTGCCGCATCGATCCAGTCGGCGATCTCGCGGTCGACGATAGGGTCACCGTGCAACATGCCTGTAATCTGGTGGAAGGCTACGCCCGAGCGACGAAAGACGTTCGCGATTTCCGGCACCGGGCAGGCGCCGCAGAAGGCCAGCCATTCGCCGGTCATCCGCGTCCTGTCGCCGAGTGCATTGAAGCTGCGGTAGTCGATCGCCGCTTCCGGCTGGAGGTTGAGGATCACGACAGGAACACGCGCCCGTCGGACGACCGGCAGCACCGTGGACGAAAGCGCGTAGGTCGTGACGTGCAGAAAGATGATATCGACATCCGCCTCACGGAAGCCGTGCCCCGCCTCCAAGGCCTTTTCAGGTGTGTCAATCAAGCCAAGATTGACGACGTCAATGTCCGGACGCGCGAGCTTATCGGCCATCTGTCCGACGTAGGCCGAAAGTCTTTCCTCCAGCCCTTCGAACTGCGGCCAGTACGTTGCCAGTCCGATCCCGAACAGGCCGACCTTTAGCTTGCGGTGCGTCATGCGCGCCCCGCCTGCAAGCGGCAATGCGAGGGGCTTTGCGGCAGGCTTACGCCGGCCACGTTCGGGAATGATGACACTGTTTAATCTCCTCCACGGCCGCGAAACGTGCGGCTTGGCTATCGCCTGTTCCGCCGGTCTTTGCCGTCGGTCCCATCCTCTCGGTGAACCGTAGCATCAGAAATCCGAGTTGACATCCCGATCTTTTCTCCAAAAATGATCTGAAACATACAAAAACTGATCATCCAACGAGACTCATGACGCGGAACTATTTCCTTTATTTGCCTGATAATCGCCTATGTTCTGCCTGGGGATGCACCGCGATCTCCACGGGGCATACGAAAATCATGCCTCATTCGGCGTACCCGCCGATCCGCCATCCCGACGATCATCATTTCGACTGGAAGCGAGGCCGTATCCTGCAGGCCTATCAGGTGATCCTGATCTCAGAAGGGCAGGGGCTGTTTGAGTTCGGCCACCGTGGTCGCACCCAACTCGTGCGAGCAGGATCAATCGTTCTTCTTTTCCCTGGCGTCTGGCATCGCTTCGCACCCGATCTAGAGCTTGGCTGGACCGAGAACTGGATCGAATGCCGCAGCACGGCTTTTGATTTTGCCCGTACAGCGGGATTGATCGACCCCGCTCGGTCGGTGTTGCCTTCGACCCCGGAATTTGCGGAAGTGTTCGAGAAAATCCACGGGCTGGCGATTGAGGAAGGTCTTTCCAACCAATCGCTGATCTCGACGCTCGGCCTGCAATTGCTGGCGCTACTTTCCCGGCAAAGCGAACTCGCCTCAGCAGC
Source organism: Hyphomicrobiales bacterium (assembly GCA_900468535.1). Taxonomy (GTDB): domain Bacteria; phylum Pseudomonadota; class Alphaproteobacteria; order Rhizobiales; family Rhizobiaceae; genus Rhizobium. The sequence goes on from UBTY01000004.1 coordinate 138,396, forward strand.
GCCTGCAGACCGGCTGGTGGAGCGAGCACGTGTCCTCCTGATGGAGCGCTGCACGCAGCGCGTCTCCGTGGAGGATCTTGCGGAGGAACTTGGCGTTAGCTATTCGCACTTCAGGCGTGTCTTTCGCGAAAAAACAGGTGTCTCGCCGAAACAGCATCTCGTCTCGCTTCGAATCCGAAGGGCGCAAGACATCTTCGCCAACACCGATAAATCGGTAAAGGAAGTAGCGGGACTGCTTGGTTTCAGCTCCGCCTTTCACCTCTCAACCCAGTTCCAAGCAATGGTCGGCCGCAGCCCTTCCGAATTCAGACGAGACTCCTTGGTTGACGCGCATGAAATATCATAATGTCAGCGGGGGCGGTGCGCCGAAGTTTTCTATGGCAGCTTGCGCGAATATTTTACCAGCCGCTTGAGCACGTTACGCCTGCTTTTGTAATGTGTCAGATCAACGTCGCTTACCAGCATTGCCCCACCTTTGCGCTTTTCCAACGTGATCTTTCGGCTATGGAAGGCTTCCAGTTCTGCTCGGTGTGCGACGCTGACGATCGTGGCGTTCGGCAGTTCCTCGATCATCATTTCCATGATCTCGTCCTGGGTCTTCTCGTCGAGCGCCGAGGTCGCTTCGTCGAGCACGATGATGTCTGGATCATTTAGTAGAAGTCGAGCAAAAGCCAACCGCTGCTTCTCTCCACCTGACAGCGTAAGGTCCCATGGCGCTTCATCCTCAATCGCACCACTCAGATGGCCGAGGCCGACCTTTTCGAGCGCCGCATTGATCTCTTCCATTGTCCAACTGTCCGCGGCCTGGGGATAGGCAACGGCCCGGCGCAGCGTTCCCGAAGGGATGTAAGGACGCTGGGGCAACATGAACATCTGCTTTTTTGCATGGAGTTCCACACTTCCTTCACCCCAGGGCCAAAGGCCGGCGATAGCCCGAACGAGGGTACTCTTGCCGGAACCAGACTCTCCGGCGACGAGAACGCGCTCACCCGGTCCGACCTCGACTTGGGTTTCTTTGACTACAGCCGTGCCGTCGCCGAGCGAGACGGAAACATCATTCAGGCTGAGCATCACGTCACCTGCGGTTTCGCCGCGTCTGATCCGCCCCAAAGAGTCGCTTTGCTCCGCGCTCTCCAGCCCATCGAGCGATGTCATCAACGAGGCGACACGCCTTGCGCAAGCATTCCAGTCGGCAAGGCGAGGATAGTTGTCAACCAGCCAGCCGAAAGCACCCTGAACGATGGTGAAAGCGGAGGCTGCTTGCATCACTTGTCCCAGAGACATGCTTCCTTCGAGGAATTTCGGCGCGCAGAGCAGGACGGGCACCACCGGTGCGATCAGCATGGAACCGTGCGACACCAGCGTCGTGCGCATGTACTGATGTGCAAGCAGCCGCCATTGTTGACGTACGCGGGCGAACGTCCTGTCGAGGTCGTTGCGCTCTTCTTCTTCGCCGCCCAGCAGAGCGATGCTCTCGCCATTTTCGCGGACACGGGTCAGAGTGTAACGAAACTCGGCCTCCACCTGGTTCTTTACCTCGGAGACCCGAACGAATTTCCTGCCTATGAAGGCTATGGAGCCGGATGTTATCACCGCGTAGAGGACGGCTGTGACCACAAGAAAGCCCGGAATGGTGATGGACGACCCGCCGAGCGGCAGGGTCAAGGCGCCGCCGATCGTCCATAGAACCACAATGAAGGTCGAGGCGGATACGAACGCCGCAATGACACCTGCAACGAAGTCCACCGGTGACTCTGTGGCTATCCGCATGTCTTCCGATATACGGGCTTCAGGATTCTGATGATCCCCGCCGATGAGGTTCAGTTGGTAGTAACGCCCATTTGCGAGCCACCGCGAGATCAGCGCTTTTGTCAGCCATGAACGCCAGCGTCGTTGTATCAACATACGAACATAGACCTGGATCGTGACGATCCCGACGCTGCCCAGAACAAGCGGCGGGAAAACAGCACCCAGGAAATAGACCGTCGAGGCGTTTCGTTGCTCTATAGCGTCAAAAAGCCCACGGTTCCAGATATTGATGCCGTATTGGAATGCGACGTTGATCGCGATGAAAACAAGAAGTCCGACCGTGAACGGCCAGGCGAGCCTATCTCCCTCGTATCCCCAATATCCTCGAGCGCTGATCCAGAAACGTCTTAGCAAATACGCCTTGCGAGCTTTTTCTATCTGCTCTGGTGTCAGTTCCGGCCGTTCATCGACCGCATCCGCTTGCGGCATTGTCTCCGGATTCAATTTGTTCATCCGCAACTTCCTGATTGAGCCCTTACAACTGGATATGTCTCGCCATTCACGACGTGCAACACGCGGCAGATCGTGTTGAGAAAGTCCGCGACGCCCAATCGCGTTCCAGAGATCGATGACGAAATCTGCATGAAGGTAAAAAAGGCCTCGCGCGTTGCGATCGCGAGGCCCCACCCGGTGGACACGGGTGTCAATCGCTCATCATGAGCGCCGGGACATTGGATATTTCGATATTGCAGGCGTCAACGGACCAACGATCAACCGAATGGCGCAGAAAGAGGCTGCGGGTTCTCATCCATCCGGTTGCGGTACATATCGAAGGAGATAGAGAATGGCTCGCAACGCGAGTTCGGTGCAATATTTGAACCGGAGCGGCAGCCATTCCAATCCAAATGACTGTATATTGCAGTCCTCGTCGATCGTAGCCCAACGCTTGAGACAGCGAGTGCGAGAGCTAGCATGCTTAGGTCCGCACTGCTGTGTGGAAACCATTGCGAGAGTTGGTCCATGTAGATTGTCTGCGGGCCAGCTCAGCCCGACGATCTGGCGGTGACCGATACGCTTGTGGTTGCTTCCATCAACGCTCTAACCGCTCGGCATGGCTTCAGCGCGATTGCCGCGCCAAGCCCTCCAAACTTTCAGCTTTTCGCTCAAGGATGATCCCGACGGCCTCGTTCCGCGGAATCCCGGATTCGTGTAATCGGCCCGCTCTGCGGCAGCCATATAAAGTGTTCTGAATCTACCGAACGGTAACCGTCGATAAAGCGTCACGCCTGTAGGTTCGCGCGAACGAACGATCAGGATGCCTTTCAGTGACTATGCGCTTCACCCAATTCAAATTGGTCGGCCCCGCCCTTGTACTCGTCGCGATCCTGATCGCGGGTCTGGCGGCGGTTCCCTACTACGGAGTGAAGCGCCTCGACGCGGAAAGTCGCGAACGGCAGGAGACGCTGGTCAAGCGGAACATCTCGATATGGATCGCCGACGTGGAGTTCGCATTGACCGCGTGGACGATCTGGGACGAGTCCATCGCCAAGATCGACAACGGCTTCGATAGCGAGTGGGCCGACCGCAATATCGGCAAATCCCTGATCGGGACATCCAGAACGCGTTTCGCCGCAATCCTGGACGCCGACGACAACATGATCTACACCAAGACGGCTGACGAGGTGATTGATCGCCCGTTCTTCCTGCGAGGAGCGATGGCCATCGTGCAGGATGCCGGCTCTCTCGTTGAGCGCGTTCGCGAGCGCGAAACCGGCGTGAAGAAGGACGGCATTCCCGATCCGATCGCCTTCAGCAAGATCGAGGTCATCGGAAGCGATGCCGTCCTTCTGACCGCGAGCCTGTTTCAGCCGGACTTCAACACCGCCAAGCTCCGTGGAAGCCACGCGCCGATCCTTGTTTCCGCGGTACCGATCGCGGGCAGTCTGCAGGACTTCCTGGGCAACCGTTTCCTTCTCGATGACGCGGCCATCAGCCCTATCGGTGAAGTTTCGCCGGACCGTGCGCGCGCCGAGATCGCCGTCGGACAGGACGGGCAGGCCGAAGTGCTTTCATGGCGGCCGCCAACGCCTGCCAGCGACCTTCTTCTGCAATCGCTTCCGCTTGCCGCAGCCGTAACGATCCTCCTCGTTGCAGGTGGCTTGTTCGTTGCGCGGCTGTCGCGCCGTACCGTGGTTTCGTTGGTGGAGGCGGAGCAGCGCATGCGTCATGCCGCCACGCATGACTTCCTTACCGGTCTGGCGAACCGTTCGATGATCCAGCCTGAATTCACGCGCATGTCCGGCGACGGCAATCTCACGGTAGTCTGCCTCGACCTCGACGGCTTCAAGAGCGTGAACGACCGATATGGACACGCGGCCGGCGACGAACTGCTAAAGCAGGTCGCTCAACGCCTGCGGGCTGGGACGCGCGAGAGCGACGTTGTCTTCCGATTGGGCGGCGACGAGTTCGCAGTTCTCATGCCGTCGGTTCCAATGGCCGATGCCGAGTGGCGTTGCCGGCAGCTCTCCCAGCTTTTGTCCCAGCCATACGCAATCGGTGAGGTCGAGGCATCGGTGGGGGCGTCCTTCGGGCTTGGCGAGGTTTCCGCCGACGCCGCGGAGACCTGCGATGAAGCGTTGAAGAGAGCGGACGACGCCCTCTACGCGGCGAAAGCAAAAGGTCGCGGCGACGTCGTTACGTCTTCTCTGTGGTCGGAAGACAATCGTTCCTCCTCATCGCGTACGAGACGCGCAGGACGGAAGTAATCGTACAGCAGATGCCTGTGCCTTGCGTCGCCTGAGCATATTATCGAGTTTCCGACACCATCGCGACTGCATCACTCGAACAGATCAGGATTGTCCGCCTCGATCTGCGGCAAATCCGACAAAATCCCGTTCAGGTGGGCGCGCATGGCGCCGGCGGCGGCCTCCGCGTCGCGTCCGTCGATAGCCGTGATGATCGCCTCATGCTCAGCGATCAGCCGCATCATCGAATCGGGGTGGCGAAGCTGCAGATTGCAGACGCGATCCATGTGAGCCTTGATGTCGGCGATGGCATTCCAGGCAAGGCTGCAGCCTGCGCCTTCGGCGATCGCGATATGAAACTGTTCGTCCTCGCGCCGGAAGGCGTTGTGGTCGTGCGCTTCCATCGCGGCCCTCTGCCGTCCGAGGATGTTGTCGATCCGACGCCGCGTCCAGGTGTCGAAGCTTTCGCTCGCACGACGGGCGACTGCGGTTTCGAGCGCCTCACGCACGAAACGCGCCTCCATCATCTGACGTGCCGAGATCCGGACCACTACCGTGCCTCGGTTGGGGCGTACGTCGACCAGCCGTGATTTTCCGAGCGCGATCAGGGCCTCGCGCACGGGTTGGCGCGAGACGCCCATGCGGGTTGCGATCTCCTGCTCGGAAAGCCGCGTGCCGGGCGCCAGCTCTAGCCTGATGATCTGCTCGCGCAGGTCGCGTTCCACCTGCGCCGCTGCCGTCTCGCCGGTCTCAATCTTCAAGGATTCTAGGTTCATGTCTTTCGTCGCCGTCATGCGTTGACATCCAATTTAAACCACCATACAGTACCATACAATTCAAACGCAACATAAATCCGGTGGCTCAAAACCGGGTAAAAAGGGAGGGCCGGCACGATGTGTCGGCTTGTAGGGAAACGTGCTGTCCAATTTCATTGCGCCTGATTCCAGTGATCCGCGGCTGAACATTAAATCCCGCTACCAGATGCTTGTCGATGGCAAGTCGGTGGATGCCGCATCAGGCCGTACGATTGACCGCGTCAGCCCGGGGCATGCGGGTGTCGTGGTTGGTACATGGCCGGAAGCCTCGGCTGACGATGTGCGCTTGGCAATCGCGGCTGCGCGTCGTGCCTTCGAGACAGGTCCCTGGCCGCGCATGTCGGGTGCGGAGCGCTCGCGGCTGATGTTCAAGGTGGCGGACCTGATCCTCAAGCACCAGGAAGAGCTCGCCTTGGCCGAGAGTCTTGAGGTCGGCAAGCCGATCGCCCAGGCGCGCGGCGAGATCGGCTTTTGCGCCGACCTCTGGTCTTACGCCGCCGGTCAGGCGCGTGCTCTGGAAGGGCAGGCGCATAACAATATCGGCGACGATCGCCTGGGTCTGGTGCTGCGCGAAGCTGTCGGCGTCGTCGGCATCATCACGCCCTGGAATTTCCCCTTCATCATTGCCTCCGAGCGCGTGCCGTGGGCGATCGGCGCGGGATGCACCGTTGTCCTCAAGCCGTCCGAATTCACCTCTGGTACGTCGATCCGCATGGCGGAACTGGCACGTGAGGCGGGTATCCCCGATGGCGTCTTCAACGTCGTCACCGGTTACGGCGATCCGGCCGGCCAGGTGCTCGCCGAGGATCCCGGCGTCGACATGGTTGCCTTCACCGGTTCGGTGCGGGTCGGCACCAAGCTCGGCGAGATCGCCGCGCGTAGTGTCAAGCGCGTAGGGCTGGAACTCGGCGGCAAGGGCCCGCAGATCGTCTTTGCCGATGCGGATCTTGAGGCGGCCGCCGATGGCATCGCCTATGGCGTCTATCACAATGGCGGGCAGTGCTGCATATCGGGCAGCCGGCTGCTGGTTCAGGAAGGCATCCGCGACGCATTGATGGAACGCCTGCTCGATATCTCGCGGAGGGTGACCTTCGGCGATCCGCTGAATGACCGCACCAAGATCGGGGCGATGATCTCAGAAGCGCATGTCGGCAAGGTTCATTCCTACGTGGAAGCCGGCATCGCCTCCGGCGCCGAACTGCTGCTCGGTGGTGAGCGTGTCGGCAAGGACGCCGGCATCTACTACGCCCCTACCGTGTTTGCTGGTGTGAAGCCTGAGATGTCGATCGCTCGCGAAGAGATCTTCGGCCCGGTGCTTTCGACCTTGACCTTCAAGACCGCGGACGAAGCCGTAGCACTGGCCAATGCCAGCGAGTTCGGCCTTTCCGCTTCGGTCTGGTCCACCAATCTCGAAAACGCGATGCAGAGCATCCGCCGCATTCGTGCCGGCCGTTGCTGGATCAACAGCGTCATCGACGGCACGCCGGAACTGCCGATCGGCGGCTACAAGAAGAGCGGCCTCGGCCGTGAACTCGGCCGCTATGGCTTTGATGAATATTCCCAGTTCAAGGGCGTGCACGTGACGTTCGGGCGACCGGCGCCGTGGTTCGGCTAACAGGGGAGTAAGGGATAGGGCGTTTCCGCTTTTGGGAGAAGGCGGAGCGCTCAGGAGGAAAATCTCGGCCGGCGTGATCTTTGGTCGGAGCCCGCCAGCCGAGACTCGGGTCTTTCGACCCGCATTGCACATCCAAAGGGAGGATACGCAAATGAAATTGACCAGGTTCAAAACCGCAGCACTCGCCGCGGGTCTCGCCACGATGATGACATCTACGGCATTGGCCGCGGACGTCAAGGCAACGATGATCATCTATCTCGATCCGAGTGTCCAGTTCTTCAACCCCGTGGTGAAGGGCGCCAAGGATGCGGCCGCGCAGTTCGGTGTGGATCTCGACGTGCAATATGCGAACAACGATCCGGTTCGCCAGAACGACCTGATCGAGAGCGCGACGGCAGCCGGCGTTGATGGCATTGCCGTCGCCATCTCCTCGTCGGATGCCTTCGATGAAAGCATCTGCGCTGCCGTGAAGGCCGGCATCGTCGTCATCGGCTTCAACAACGACGATCTGGAAGGCGCCAAGGGCAATTGCCGCCAGGCTTATGTAGGCATGAACGAGTTCGCCTCGGGCTATGAGCTTGGCAACCGGATGATCAAGGAATTCGGCCTGAAATCCGGCGACGTTGTCTTCAATCCGCGCGAAATCCCCGAGGCGAGCTTCGCGGTCGCGCGTGGCGGCGGCATCGAGAAGGCGATGAAGGAAAACGGCATCAAGGTCGAAACGGTTCGCGCCGGCCTCGATCCGGCCGAGGCGCAGAATATCATGGCGCAGTTCCTGATCGCCAATCCGGGTGTCAAGGCGCTGTTCGGCACCGGCTCGGTCACCTCGACGGTCGGCGCCGGCGCCATCAAGGACGCAGGCGTGAAGATCCCGTTCGGCGGCTTCGACCTCGCGGTCGAGATCGTCAACGCGGTTGAGTCAGGCGCCATGTACGCGACCATGGACCAGCAGCCCTACCTGCAGGGCTATTACCCGATCGCCCAGATCGCGCTCTCGAAGAAATATGGCCTGACACCGACCGACGTCGACACCGGGCAGGGCGCCTTCCTCGACAAATCACGAATCAGCTCGGTCAAGCCGCTGATCGGCAGCTTCCGCTAACCGCGTTTCGTGGGAGCCTGCCGGCGATACCGGCAGGTTCTCCGTCTCCAATCGATCGAGTACCAGACCGTGACACCAATTCTCGAGACAAGTGCCGCGCCCCGGTCGCGGACGCAGAAACAACCGCTCCTCAGGCAGATCATGGCGATGCCGGCGGGTGCGATCTTCCTCGTCTTCATGACGCTGCAGATCGTCTGCATCGCAGGCGCCTTGCTCTACCCCGATCAGTTTCGCTATCTCTCGCCGCAGAACCTGACGATCCTGATGAAGGCGATCCCCGTGCTCGGCTGCCTGGCGCTCGGCGCCGGCGTGCTGATGATAGCAGGGGAGTTCGATCTCTCCATCGGCTCCGTCTACACCTTCACCGCCATCCTGATGGCAAGCCTTGTCGGCGCCGGATTGAGCGCCTTCATAGCCGCACCGCTCGGCGTGCTGGCCGGCATCATGATCGGCCTGCTCAACGGCCACATCACGCTGCGCTTCGGGCTGCCGTCCTTCATCGTTACCTTGGGCGGTCTGTTGTTCTGGCGCGGCGCGGTCCTGCTCTATAACGGCGCCGTCCAGGTGCGCTTCGACCCGGAACCGATCTTTACCAGCCTGTTCTCCGGCACGCTGCTCGGCATCAATGCCGCTTTTATCTGGATCGTTCTCTTCGTCGTCGGCTTCCACTACCTCGTCCATCGTCACCGTTTCGGCAACCACGTCTTCGCGACCGGCGGCAATCGCGGCGCCGCGGAGGCGATCGGCATCAACACCAACCGCGTCAAGCTCGTGGCATTCGCGATCGCCGGCGGCATGGCGGCAGTGGCCGGCATTCTTGCCACGGCCCGCGTCGGCAGCGTGCAGCCGGGGCAGGGCGCCGGACTAGAGCTCCAGGCGATCGCCGCCTGCGTCATCGGCGGACTGTCGCTGCGTGGCGGTCGAGGCTCGATCATCGGCATCTTCCTCGGCGTGCTCTTGATCCACACGATCACCGATGTCCTGCTTCTGCTGCGCGCGCCGGGCTTCTATCTCGATATGTTCATCGCGACGCTGATCGTGCTGGCCGCCATCTTCAACCATCTTATCGAGCGGCGAGGTCTTGCGTGATGTCGGCCCCTAATCTTCTGGAACTGCACAACATTTCGAAAAGTTTCGGCGCGCTGACGGCGCTGCGCAATCTGAGCTTTCATATCGGCGAAGGCGAGGTGGTGGGGCTGCTCGGCGACAACGGCGCCGGCAAGTCGACAACTGTCAACCTGATATCCGGCATTCACAAGCCGACGGAAGGCTATCTGAGCGTCGACGGGAAGAAGACCGCATTTACCTGCCGGTCGGATTCGGCCGATGCCGGCATCGAAACCATCTATCAGCATACGGCGCTGGTGGATTCACTTTCGATCACCCGAAACATCTTCATGGGTCGCGAACTCACCGATCGCTTCGGCTTTCTGCGGCAGCGCGAGATGCGCGAGATCGCCATGGAAGTGCTGCAGAACGCCGTCCACATCTCGGGCATCGATAGCCCCGATACGCTGGTCGGCAATCTCTCCGGCGGCCAGAAACAGGCGGTCGCTATCGCCCGCGCGGTCTATTTCAAGAAGCGCGTACTGCTTCTCGACGAGCCGACCTCGGCTCTGTCTGTGCGTGAGACGGAGGCGCTCTTGAACCAGGTGCTGAAGCTCAAGGCGGAAAACGTCTCGAGCGTGTTGGTGACCCACAACATCTACCACGCTTATCAGGTCTGCGACCGCTTCGTGATCATGAGCCACGGCACCAAGGTGTTCGATGTCGACAAGGCGGATACGACGATCAACCAGCTGACCGAATATGTCGTGCTTACCTGATCCCATTTTCCAGACAGAAGAGGCATAGCCGTGACCATTTCAGTATCAGTACGCCAGGTCGTCGGACCCGAGGACGCCGCAAGGCGCGACACAAAGGGCCTGCGCGATGGTTTCGTGATTGAGGATCTGTTTCGCCCCGGGGAAGCCAATCTCACCTACAGCCATCTCGATCGTATGATCGTCGGCGGCGTCATGCCGGTCGTCGATCCTCTGGAGATCGTCACCATCGCACAGACGGGCACGGAGCGTTTTCTCGACCGGCGCGAGGCCGCCATCGTCAATATCGGCGGCGCGGGTACGGTCAGCGTCGCGGGAAAGCGTCACGAACTCGGCTTTCAGGAGGCGCTTTATGTCGGAATGGGCGAGGGGGCGTTGAGTTTCGCCAGCCTCGATCGCACTGAACCGGCGCTCTTCTACTTGCTGAGCGCACCCGCGCATCGTGCCTGCCCGACCGTTCACATCACGCGTGAGATGGCCAGGAAGGTAGTCGTGGGCTCGGCGGAGGAATCCAACGCCCGCACCATCAACCAGTATGTGCATCCCGATGTCTGCGAGAGCTGCCAATTGCTCGTGGGGCTGACGATGTTCGAGCCGGGTTCGGTCTGGAACACGATGCCGGCGCATGTTCACGATCGGCGCATGGAGGTCTATCTTTACTTCGGCATGCAGGAGACGACCCGCATCTTCCATTTCATGGGAGAACCCAGCGAGACACGGCATGTGGTCCTGAAGAACCGCGAGGCGGTCCTGTCTCCCGGCTGGTCCATCCACTCAGGCGCCGGTACCGGCCGCTATGCCTTCATCTGGGCCATGGCCGGCGATAACATGAGCTTCACCGACATGGACAAGGTGCCGATGGAAGACCTGCGATGAGCCTTTTCGATCTTACCGGCCGCTGGGCCATCGTCACTGGCGCCAATACCGGTATCGGTCAGGCCATCGCGGTTGGCCTTGCAGAAGCGGGCGCCGACATCGTCGGCGTCGGCCGCTCGGCCATGGACGAGACGGCGACTGCCGTCACATCGACGGGGCGCCGGTTCGTATCGCTCAAGGCGGACCTGTCCGATACCGGGGAGGCGAAGGCGGTTGTCGAACGCGCCCTTGCCGCCGGCGCCTCGCCCGATATCCTCGTCAACAATGCCGGCATCATCCGCCGCGCCGATGCGCTGGAGTTCACGGAAGAGGACTGGGATGCGGTGCTCGACACCAACCTGAAGTCCGTCTTCTTCCTCTGCCAGGCCTTCGCGAAGGCCGCAGTCGCACGGCAAGCGCCGGCGAAGATCATCAATATCGCCTCGCTCCTCTCCTTCCAGGGCGGCATCCGCATTCCGTCTTATACGGCTTCGAAAAGCGGGCTTGCCGGAATCACCCGGCTAATGGCGAACGAGTGGGCATCGAAGGGCATCAATGTGAATGCCATCGCCCCCGGTTATGTTGAAACCAACAATACCGAGGCGCTTCGCGCCGATGTCGAGCGAAGCTCCGATATTCTGAAACGCATCCCGGCCGCCCGCTGGGCCAAGGCCGAGGATATGGTTGGCACGGCGGTTTACCTCGCCTCGCGCGCTTCCGATTATGTTCATGGTACGGTGCTGCCGGTCGATGGCGGCTGGCTAGCTCGATAGGAGATGATAATGGCCGATCACTACACGCTTCCTGACGACATTGCCTGGACGGAGGTCGCGCCCGGCAACAGACGCGCGGTCCTGTCCCATCGCCCCGAGGCGATGCTCGTCGCTTTCAGCTTTGAGCCCGGCGCCGTCGGCGCGCTGCATTCGCATCCACATACACAGGTGAGCTATGTCGCCGAGGGTGCCTTCGACGTCACCGTCGACGGTGTCACGACCCGCCTCGACGCCGGCTCCAGCTTCATCGTCGCCCCAAACCTCGTTCACGGTGTCGTCGCCCTTGAAAAGGGACTGCTAATCGACACCTTCACGCCACGGCGAGATGATTTTCTTTAGATGATCGCGTGGGCATCGCAGCTGGCTAGTTATTGATGCTGCCGATGACGATCACGTCGAACACTACGGCATTTGTCACCGCTTGCGAACCGGTGCTTCGGTTGGCCGGGGGCCATTTTGGTAGGCATGATCCGCTCAACGAAAAGCCCCCACTCTAGATCTGCTGCACGATGCCGAGATTGAAAGCCTCGGCGGGGCGTGGGCGCCGATACGTCTGCCACGCAAACCACGCAAGGCGACGATCTCGCCTGCGGCCAGGAACACCAATACTCGATTGTGCATCCCATCGCTGCCTGCCAGACGATTGACGAATACGCTGGCTTTCCCGGCGTACGCGCCGGGAAAATTGGGATGTTGTTCGACTCCGCCTGCGTTCGGCTCTCCTGCGCGCCCAATTGTATTGGCCTTGGAACAAGTTGCGACGTCTGTCGTTCTAACTTTCACCCGGTTCACACATCCACGCACTCATCTTCCCGATCGCTTATCGTCTTTGGTCAAATTCTCAGGCACAGCGGACAACGGCTTGGTGATGGGGAAACGGCAGCTCGCTGGAATTGAAGATTGAGCGGATAGATCGACATGACGAATAGCATCTCGCCGGAAGCCAGAGATTTTGACACAGAAGAGGAGCTTCAGGCCCACCTCGGAAAACTCGACGAAGAAGCGCGAGCAGAAGGGCTGTTTGCTGAAAATGTTGCCGCGACGCCAAAGCGAGGCGTCGAAGATGTCCAACGCGATATTGCCGCTGTGCGCGAGGAGATCGAGCAACTGCGCGCCAGACTTCTGGTGATCAGGCAGCAGGCAGAGACAGCAGTCACGTCACGCCTCCAGTGGGCGGACGCCAGTGCGCATGAACAGCTTGGCGCATACCCGTGGCTGAAACTGGCCGGCGCGATGAGCGGTACGTTTTTGACTGTTCAAGCGGTAAAAAGGCTTCCGCTCGGCTCCGTGGTTACGGCCGGTCTTCCGCTTGTGATTGCCGCTTTCAGCCGGCGGTTCGATCGGTGATAGGATCAACGCAGTATTGTCTTTTGGCGACTTCAGAAAACGCCAGGTGATTTCCGCTGGCTGCTATCCGACATCCTCCAAACCTAGCGACGATCGCCCCGAATGTGGTTGGGCAAAAGGCCGCTGGCTTAGCCGGGAACAATACTGATCGTGGCAGTAGGCAAGCCGAAGATTCCTTGCGGCCTGGGAAAAATAAACGAGGCCTCCCCAATCCTCAGCGCTCTAGTGCATCCTTCGGAAACCCGGCTGCAATGCTATCGATGAACCGTCGTACGCCGGGTGGCAGACCGTGGCGTGTGGTGAACACAAGATGCACCAGCCCCTTCACGCCGCTCCATCCGGGCAGAACGCGCACAAGCTTTCCTTCATCAAGCGCCTCGCGGCACGTGTGGTCTGGCAGCAGCGCAATGCCCAGTCCCGCCGTCGCGGCGGCGCGAACCGCCGTAAAGTCTGCACACCCCATTCGGGGCGCGTGGCTCAGGACATGCTGCCGGCCGTCAGTGGTCTCCAGATACCAGTCGACGTCTCCCTGATCGTCGCTGGTTGCAAGCGTCGGATGGTTGCCGAGATCCTCAATGCCGGTGACTCGACTGGCAATCTGCGGACTGGCGACGAGGATCCTGACCGAATGTCCCAGCGACCGCATGGTCAGCGAGGCGTCGCCGTCAAGAGATGTTCGGACACGAAGTGCGACGTCGATCCGCTCCTCGATCAGATCGACGGGGCGATCGATCGCGACGAGTTGCAGGTGCACTTTCGGATAGCGCTCCAGGAACTGCGTCACAAGCTTGGAGACCAGCTCGACCAAGCCCGTCGGGCAGCTCATGCGGATCAGCCCGTGTGGCTCCGAGCGCGCTTCTGCCACCAGCGCTTCTGCCTGTTCGGCTTCCGCGACCATCGCCTTGCAGCGTTCGTAGAAGGTCTGTCCGACATCGGTCACTCGAAACCGTCTGCTCGAGCGCTCGATCAACCGAACGCCAAGCCGTGCCTCGAGACCGGCGATACGACGGCTGAGCTTCGACTTGGGTTCGCGCAATGCCCTCCCAGCGGCTGCGAAACCGCCATGTGACACCACCTCCGCAAAGTACACCAGGTCGTTCAGGTCTGATCGCATCATCGTTCTTCCTATAGAACGCTAAGTAACATTATTGCCTACTATTTGCATCATCGTTCTGCTGGCATGTTCCTTCTCGACGGCAAGGGGCCGCAACACAAGGAGCTAAACAATGACCAAGAAGTTCGAAAACAAGGTAGTGGTTGTCACCGGAGGCACGAGCGGCATCGGTCTTGCCACGGCAAAGGCCTTCTCCCAGGAAGGCGCTTCGGTATTCATCACCGGTCGCAGGAAGGAAGCGCTCGACGCTGCAGTTAAGGAAATCGGCGGCCGCGTCACTGGTGTCCAGGGTGACATGAGCAACCTCGTCGACATCGACCGCCTCTACGATGCCGTCCAGCAGAAGCACTCCCAAATCGATACCGTTTTTGCCAACGCCGGTGGCGGTGAATTCGCACCACTCGGCGCGATCACCGAAGAGCACTACCAGAAAACCTTCGATACCAATGTCAAGGGCGTGCTGTTCACCGTCCAGAAGGCGCTTCCGCTGCTCCGCGATGGCGGCTCCGTCGTCCTGACATCGTCGACCACCAGTGTCTCCGGCACGCCGTCGTTCAGTGTCTACTCCGCGACCAAGGCGGCCGTCCGTAACTTCGCCCGCAACTGGATCCTTGATCTCAAGGATCGCCGCATCCGGGTCAATGTTGTCAGCCCCGGCGTGACTGACACGGCTGGCCTCAACGAACTCTTTGGCGACGGCGACAGTGCCGAAAACACCAAGAACTACCTCGCCGGCCTTATCCCGGCGGGTCGTATCGGCAAGCCGGAAGAGATCGCCAAGGCGGTACTGTTCCTTGCCTCCGACGAGGCCTCGTTCGTCAACGGTGTCGAGCTGTTCGTCGACGGCGGTCAGGTTCAGATCTGAGCAACCGGCCTTCGAGGAGAACGGCAATGGCAGACATCGCAACGCTTCTCGAGCGAAACCTCCATGAAATCTTCGGGGAGGGCGATAGCGCCCTCCGCCTCGAGGTTGCAAAGGAGATCTTGCATGAGGATGCTGTCTTCATTGAACCGCACGGCATGTATCGAGGTCGAGACGAGATCGTCCGCATCGCCGGAGTGATCCGCGAGATGCATCCCACGTTCAGATACACGCCTATCGGCGCGGCGGAAGTGCTTCACGAGCAGGCCGGTCGGGTTAGGTGGGTGGCCGGAGTGCCAGGCGAAGTACCGGCGTACGCCGGTACTGATTTCATCATTGCGAGAGAGGGAAAAATCGCCGCGATCTATCTCTTCTTCGACGGGCAACCCGATCCAACCCAACCGATGGCCAAACGCCGCGACATCGCCTGACAGATCCCTGCGGTTCGCACAGAAGGAATCTCGCGGATGCGACGTTTAAACTTCCGTTCGCGAGACCTTGGGGTTGCTCCCGGCCTCGAGCGCATCATATGTGAGGTTGCGGCGGATCTGGCACCCGAACGAACATTGGATCCAACTCAAAAGCCCCCGTCCCCAAGACGGGGGCTTTTTAGTTGTTCTGCTAGCTTGCGAGCACCTCAGCACGCCTCATCGCGGCGCGAAAGTCTCAGTTGGAAAGCGCCAGCCTGGAGGAGGTGGCAGCGGCAATATGTTCAGCGATTGCCCTTCGTATCTCCGTCACCGTATCGAAGACACGATTGTCGAGATCGATCACATGGAAACGGACGGCGATGAACTTTAAACGATTGTCTACCGGAACAGCGATCCCGACTTCCTGACCATTGAAGATGATAGCCTGCTTACGCATGACAAACCTCCGCCCACGCACCCGCGTGCGCACCATTAGCAATCTTGAATGAAAAATTTGCGACGCTCTCAGAGGATCGAGAGCTTGTGTCGCGCCCATCGAGCCCGACACATTCGCCTTGTCGCACCAAAGGAACGCAATCGATCGGGTCGAGCCATCGTTCCTCCCTTTGGCTACACCGTGCAAACCTCGGCTGAACGGATACGCTGGACCAAATTCATCGCCGGCTTATATCAAAAACGTAGTCCAGAAAAACCACTCAAGCAACTGATTTTACCTTCGTTTTAGAACTTTAAATTATATGACAATTACCGCAGTTGCGAAGTTGAAATTGATGTACGTTCATCCGGCTCCGAGCGGAACGGATCTTGCACAGTTAGCAATGTGTTATCTGTACGAGGTTCAGGTGTAGTGAATTGGGACAGAAATGGGGACTTCCTGCCCTTGTTGCTGGTCATGGGTGGACGAGAAAAATACAGGCATGTCGCTTCGTTGCGCGATGTCGCAGAAACGCTAATCATCGCGTGGCCCACTGATGATGGTGAGGAGTACATGGCGGCCATCAAGGCTTGCCTGGAAGCCATTCACGGCAGGGTGGACGCGAAAGACGCTCGTCTCGCTCTCATCCGCGCCGCCGAGGAGGCGGGTATCCCGGTAATAACCGTGGTTCACTAGGAGCGTAAGGCGAAGGAAAAGACATGCCAAGGTCAACCGAAACGGCCTTTTCTATCCGGAGTGGAGCGTAGTGTCGGCGGGCCATTGATCCATTTGCCGTGGCAATTGTAGTATCAACTGCCCAAGCCGTTGGACCCGCACCGCAGGAGGGCTGGAGATGGTAGCGACGCCAGCAAGCATCAGGTCCCAATCAAAGCGCATGCGGCGTCTTTTCTTTGCCGTGCTTTTCCGCCAGATTGGCTTGCTGTGGCCGATTTTTTCCGGCGTTCTGATCGTCATGGTCGCTTCGGGACTGATCGTCGGTCGAATCGAGGGATGGGATGTCGGCGCTTCTCTCTATTTCACTTTCGTGACCGGCCTGACGATCGGATATGGGGACGTTGTGCCCAAACACGCTATTGCGCGAGTACTCGCGCTGCTGATCGGCTTGTCGGGTATCGTGCTTACCGGCCTCGTTGCCGCCGTCAGCGTGCAAGCGCTCAGCGCGGCGGATCGGGATCGGGATCGGGCCAAACATGATTGATGTCGGCGCCAAATCTCGAGGCGCACCTTGCAACACGACATCGTGTGAGACGGAGATCTAAGCACGTCGTTCGGTCTCCCGTTGCGGATCCCGGAGTGATTTGTCTCAGCGTCTGTGTTTCTAGCAAACCGGATATGGCAACGTGTTGATGGCAACTTCCGCGGCAATCGTCTCAAACTGGTACATCGTTGCCGCGTTCGGAGTGGCGGGCTTGAATATTTCGACAGCGCTGACGGTCGTGCGTGGTGCGCTGCCAAACATGATTTTTTGGGGTCCCGGTTTGTTCGCTAGTGACGGAGTTAACGGGACGACATCAAATCTATTGTGTTCCATAAGATAGATTATCAAACATTCAAGTGTAGCCGCAAAGTTAGA
>UBTY01000005.1 GCA_900468535.1 Hyphomicrobiales bacterium
CACTTCAGCGGCGGTGGTCGTGGTGGCGGCGGTCATGCCCGCGTTCCCCATGGCGGACGTCGACGCTAATCGAACCGAACGGAGTTATTGCCATGAGCGCCCATAACCCTCGCATTGGATTTCGTTTGATTGTTGCGGCGGCTTTGTCGGTCCTGTTGTCCACTACGGGCACGTTTGCCGCCGAGAAGAACCTTGTCGACCTCGTGTCCAAGCAGTTGCCGACCGAGTATGATAGCGCCGATGCAGCGCTGGCCGCGTTCAAGGAGGCCGTCAACGCCTCGGACCTGGACAAGCTGGCGACCATTCTCGGCGTCGATGCAGCACACCTCAAGGCGACCGATGGGGTCACTGAAACGCTGGCGGCGATCAAGGATGGCATCGGAAAGCGTATCGCTCTCGAGGAGAAGAACGGCCAGAGTATCGTCGATGTCGGCGAGGTCATGTGGCCGTTCCCATTCCCGATCGTAAAGGCTGAGAATGGCAAATTCGCCTTCGATCCGGTGGTCGGTATCGAGGAGATCATCAATCGCCGCATTGGCGAAAACGAAATCCAGACAATCGAAACCGTGCGCGGCTATGTCGATGCACAGCAGCAATACGCCACCGCCGATCACGATGGGGACGGGGTGCTCGAGTATGCGCAGAAGCTCGTGAGCAGTCCCGGTCGGGCCGACGGTCTTTACTGGCCCGAGAGCGCCGGCCTCGGCGAAAGCCCTGCGGCGCCGTATCTCGACTACGTTCAATTCGACAAGTCAAAGAACGACGGATACTTCGGCTACCGCTACAAGGTGCTGACCCGACAGGGCGGCAATATCGCCGGCGGTCCCTATGACTATGTGATCAACGGCAACATGATCGCGGGCTTTGCCCTGGTCGCCTGGCCGGTGAAGTACGGCGAGACGGGCGTCAACACCTTCGTCGTCAACCGTAACGGCATTGTCTACCAAGCTGATCTCGGTGCAGAAACAGACAAGATCGCGCGAGCGATGAAGCAGTTCAATCCGGGGGACCGTTGGTCGGTGACAGAGGATTAGGCGGCTCAGTCTCCAAGTCACAGTGCTCAAGTGTCCCGTCGACGAAAACCAGCTGAATTGGAGCAAGCAGACGGAGCGCCCGGCGTAATCATCCAGCGGAGGAACAGAAGTGACGGCACGTGAGGATATTCTTGATCTGGGCAAGCGTGTCGAGCAGTCGATCATCGGCCAGGATGCAATGGTGCAGCGATTGCTGCTCGGCCTTCTGGCCAACGGCCATCTCCTCGTCGAGGGCCTGCCTGGCCTTGCAAAGACCAGAGCCATCAAAAGCCTTGCGAAGAACCTGGATTCCGAGTTGTCACGGGTGCAGTTCACACCCGATCTGCTGCCTGCCGACATCACCGGCTCGGAGATCTATTTCTCGGAGGGCGGGAAGGGCGAATTCAAGTTTCAGCAGGGGCCGATCTTTGCGAACCTGATCCTAGCCGACGAAATCAACCGCGCGCCGGCCAAGGTGCAATCCGCGCTCCTTGAGGCAATGGAAGAACGTCAGGTGACCGTCGGCGGGAAAAGCTATCCTCTTCCCGACCTCTTCATGGTCATGGCAACGCAAAACCCGATTGAGCAGGAGGGCACATACCCGCTTCCCGAAGCACAACTCGATCGCTTCCTGATGCATGTCGAAGTCGGCTATCCGGACGAAAAGTCGGAAGGGGCGATCATGCGTCTCAACCGGGACGAAGAGAACGCTTCTCACGAGACGAAACAGCATTCGACGATCGAACGGCTCAACCCTCAATCGGTCTTCGATGCGCGCAAGGAGATCGGTGCGGTCACCGTCTCGGAACCGGTCGAAAAATACATCGTCGCTCTTGTGATCGCCACGCGCTACCCGGATCGCTACGACAAGGAGCTTGCGAAGCAGCTGCAAGTCGGCATCAGCCCTCGCGGGGTGATTGGCCTGGACAAGGTGTCGCGTGCATACGCATGGCTGCAAGGGCGTGACTACGTGACGCCCGATGACGTCAAGGCGGTGGCGAATGACGTTTTCCGACACCGCCTCATCCTCTCCTATGAGGCGCATGCTTCCAACACCACAGCCGATCAGGTTATTGATCGGATTGTCGAGCTGGTGGCCGTCTCATGAGCGGCGAAGGCGATCGCTCAGCCGGGGTCCATGTAACGACGCAGCAACTCGTCGCACTCGAGGGCCGTGCGCGAGACCTGACATTCGTGCAGAAAGCCCGCAGCCATCAGCAACTGGCAGGGCGGATGCAATCGGCGATGCGGGGCCGTGGTCTCGTCTTCGAGGAGCTGCGCGAATACCTTCCAGGTGACGATGTGCGCTCGATCGACTGGCGCGTCACGGCGCGCACGAGCAGACCTGTCGTCAGGGTCTACGGTGAAGAGAAGGAACGTCCCGCCATCCTTGTTGTCGATCAACGCATCAATATGTTCTTCGGAAGCCGTCTCGCCATGAAATCGGTCGCGGCTGCCGAAGCAGCGATGCTGACGGCATGGCGAATACTGGGCTCCGGCGATCGTGTCGGCGGCTTTGTGTTTAACGACCAGAACGTGAGCGATGTGAAACCGCATCGCAGCCGAAATGCCGTGATCGCCTTTGCCGACCGCATCGCGGCGATGAATGGGGAACTCGATGCGACGTACGCGGCTCCCCAGTCGCCCGTTGCCCTTGACGATGTGCTCCACCGAGTGGCGGAGATCGCCCACCATGACTTTCTCGTGGTGGTCGTCAGCGACTTTGATGGTCACAGCGAGACGACACGGCAGCTGATGCTTCAGTTGTCCTCCCGAAACGACGTCGTCTGCCTCCTCATTTACGATCCCTTCCTGCTCGAACTGCCTTCCTCCGGCGAGATCGTCGTCAGCGGCGGCACGCTGCAAGCCGAGCTGCCGCTGAGTCAGCCTGCCGTGCGCCGATCCATCGATAACTTCGCCAAGGACCGTGGCGACGAGCTTCGAGCCTGGCAGCGCCAGCTCGGCTTGCCGATGCTTCCGATTTCCGCAGCCGAGGAGGTTGCTCCTCAATTGCGAAGCCTGCTGGAACAATCTGCCTGGCGGCAACGGAGGCGGTGATGGAGCAGGAAGCCCGACCGGATCCGATCACCGAGGCTGCCCTTCGCTCTCTCAAGGACATCGTAGTTCCGCAGCCGGTTTCCTGGATGCCGCATACCTGGGGATGGTTGGCCTTGGGGCTGATCTTGCTGGCAGCAATTCTGCTGTGGGGGATGGTGCTTTACAGGCGCTGGCGTCGCAACGCCTATCGTCGCGAGGCGCTCCAAATTCTGGACGAGATCGAAGGCGATCTTCGAAGCCAGCAAACGCGCGATGTTGCAAGCGCCCGCCTCGGGGAACTGCTCAAACGAACAGCGCTGGCAGCCTGGCCACGCAACACGATTGCGGCGGTCTCGGGGAACGAATGGGTCGGCTTTTTGAGCTCTCACCAAGGAAGCGAGATCGGCAGCGCTCTGAAAAGCTACCTCGATGATTTCGAGTATCGAGGCAGCGCGACACTGAGCGCTGACGCCACGGATGATCTTCTGCTCGACGCGCGGCGCTGGATCGAGAGGCATCATGTATCAGCTTGATATGCCATGGGCGCTGTTTCTCTTGCCGCTTCCACTGCTGGTCTGGTGGCTGGTCCCTCCGCATCGCGAAACGGCGGCCTCGGTCAGGCTGCCTTTCTTCGATCAGGTCGCTCGCGCCGCCGGTGTCGAGCCCACGGTTGGTTCCGTGGTACCCAGACGGTCCTGGCCACAAACACTTGTTGATGTTCTCGTATGGTGTCTCATCGTCGTTGCCTTGGCACGCCCGCAATATGTGGAACCGCCATTGGAGAAGACCGAGCCACAGCGCGACATTCTGCTGGCACTCGACCTGTCCCAATCAATGGATACCCGCGACTTTGCGGCACCCGACGGAACATCAAAGGCGCGCGTTGATGCGGTCAGGACCGTTGTCGCCGACTTCGTTGCCAAGCGCCCCGGTGATCGTATCGGGCTGATTGCGTTCGGCGACGCGCCCTATCCTCTGGCGCCGTTCACAATGGATCATGCCCTGGTTCAGACGCTGGTGAAGGGACTTCTTCCCGGGATTGCCGGGCCGCGAACAGCGCTTGGTGACTCGCTTGGTCTTGGTGTTCGCATGTTCGAGAAGACCACAGTGCCTCAGAAGGTGGTGATCCTGCTGACGGACGGCAACGACACGGCAAGCAAGATGCCGCCCCTCAAGGCAGCGGACATAGCCAGGACCAAGAGTATCCTTATCCATGCGATCGGCATCGGCAATCCCGACGCGACCGGCGAAGACAAGCTCGATACCGCGTCTCTGCAGAAGATCGCCGAAACCACCGGCGGGCGCTATTTTTTTGGCGGTGACCAGAAGCAGCTGCAGGACATCTACGACGAACTCGACCGGATCACGCCACAGGATCAGAAGCAGCTTTCCTGGCGTCCTCGCATAGAGCTATTTCACTGGCCGCTTAGCGCTGCGGTCGCTCTCGCCGTCGCATGGTACGGGCTAACCGGTGTCCTCGGTCTGATCCGCAGGAGGGCCGCCGCGTGATTTCGGATTTTCATTTTCTCCGTCCATTGTGGCTCCTCGCCCTTGTTGCGCCGCCGATCATCATTTGGATGGCATCGCTTGCGGGGGATACTCGCAGTCGCTGGAAAGGATTGATCGCGCCCCATCTGCTCGACAGCCTCATCGTTCAGCCCGACCGCCGGCATCGTTATGCCCCCGCCTGGGTTCTCGCCGCACTGCTGACGTTTGCGATCGTTGGCGCCGCCGGACCCACCTGGAAGCGCGAGGCTCCGCCGTTTGTCGCGGACACCGCCTCACTCGTGATCGCGGTCGATCTATCGCCAACGATGGATGCGATCGATATCTCGCCAAGCAGGATCGAGCGGGTCAAGCTGAAGATCGATGATCTGCTCGCAACCCGGAACGGCGCGCGCACCGCCGTGGTTGCTTATTCTGGAACTGCCCATCTCGTCGTGCCGCTCACCGACGACGTGGAACTGATCGAAACCTACACCGACGCATTGGCGACCGGCATCATGCCGAAACCCGGCAAAGACACCGTGGCCGCCCTTAACCTGGCGGACGATCTGCTGAAGCGGGATGGAACATCGGGGACAATCGCACTGCTTACGGATGGTATCGAGCCCGCCGCGTCCGCAAGCGCCAGGCAGATTGGCAGTGCCATCGTCGTTCTCGGTATCGGCACGTCGGAGGGCGGCGTCGTGAAGCAAGGCGACGGCAGCTTTCTCAATGGCGCGGGCGGTGCTCGACTGACGGCCAAACTCGATCTCGATGCCCTGAAGAAATTCGGCAGCGATACGAGCGCCGATGTGGCGACCATCACGCAGGACGATACAGACATTCAATGGCTGGCGCAGCGTGTACGAACCAACTTCGCCCAGCAAACGGCGACCGAGGGCGATCGCTGGCACGATCTTGGATGGTGGCTCATCGCACCTGCTGCATTGCTATCGGCACTTTCGTTCAGGCGCGGTTGGCTTGTCAGGCTTTCCACCGTCCTGCTCGCCCTCCATTTGCTGCCCCCAACATCGGCATCTGCCCTGGACTTCGGGAACGCATGGCTGACACCTGACCAGCAGGGTCGTCTGGCCTATCAGCGCGGCGACTATCCGGCTGCGGCCGACCGCTTTCAGGATCCGATGTGGAGGGGTGTCGCACTCTATCGTTCCGCCCGCTATCAGGATGCGCTCGACGCCTTCGCGTCGATTGACACACCGGAGAGCTGGTACAATCAGGGAAACGCATTGCTGCACCTGAACAAGTTCGAAGAGGCGGTCGCCGCCTACACCAAGGCATTGGAGCAGCGAACGGACTGGCCCGAGGCGACTGCGAATCTGGCCATCGCGCAACAACTCCTGAAACAGGAAAAGGACGCCGAGCAGGAACAACAACAGGATCCGAACCAGAAACCTGACAGCGTCCAGTTCGACGACAAGGGGAAGAAGGGCAAGGCAGGCGAAATGGCGGTTGCCGAGCAGACGTCGGAGATGTGGATGAAGAACATCCAGGTAAGCCCCGCTGACCTTATGGCCAGGAAATTCGCGATCGAGGCCGGAGGATCGCAACCGTGATAAAGGTAATCCTTGTCATCGCTTTGCTCCTTGCGCCCTCGTTGGCATTCGGCGCCGAACCTTTGGCCCGGATAACTGTGGAGGGAAAAAACGGGATCGTTCCCGGCCAGCAAGTCCTTGTCGATGTGGATGTGTATGTCCCGGACTTCTTCACTTCGCCTCCACAATTCCCCCTTTTCGATCTTCCAAATGCGCTGGTAACGCTTCCTGATGGACGTTCGCAAAACCTCACGGAAACAATCGACGGCGTGCAATATACTGGCATCCGCAAGACATATGCGATCGTGCCGCAGGTGTCCGGCTCCTACACATTGCCTGCGTTTGGCATTGACTTTGGTCATGCCCCCGACGGCAAGCCAACGAAAGCGACGGTGAATGTGCCGGCAGTGTCGTTCAGCGTCGAGGGATCGGCGGGGAAGGGACAGGACGTCACATTTGCAGCAAGCAATCTTACCGTCGAGCAGACCTTCGATCACGACGCCCGGTCAATGAAGGTTGGAGACGCGCTGACGAGGACGATATCGATCACCGCCCAAGACACGCAGGCGATGATGATACCTCCGCTGGATCCGGGAGCCGTGGCCGGTCTTCATCGATATGAAAATGCGCCGTCCATCCAAGACGGTATCGACGTCGGACGCGATACGGCCAGTCGCCGCACCGAAACATACGTTTACACGGCAGACAAGGAAGGGGCCTTTGTATTGCCGGCGGTTTCGTACACGTGGTTCGACGCGTCGAGCCACGAGAGTAAATCCGCTTCGCTACCCGCAATGACAATCAATGTATCGGCCGCGGACAGTTCCTCTCCTGAAATCAAACCGGTGCTGGAGGATACACCTCATCCACTCCCGTATGTCCGGCGCCAGAAAGCCGCCATCGCCATCGCGTTTCTTCTTGCGGTTTGCGCGCTGATCTGGGTCGGCTACAGGGCTTTGCCCGCGATAAGGTCCCGGCTTGATATCGTCCGGGAGAAACGTCGCTCGTCCTACAGCCATCGTCTCACGGGCTTGAAAAAAACGATCCTGACTGCGTCCGAAATGGAAGTTTACGCGGCCCTCCAGCAGTGGAGCCGGCACCTGGGGTTCCGCACGCTCGAAATGTGGGCGCGTTCAGGGTCCGAGGAATTGCGATCCGAAGTCGATGTGCTTTCGCGCAAGCTTTTCAAGCTGGACGGCGGTAATTTCGATCGTCACGCCTTGGCGTCCGCGATCGATTTCAAGCAAGCAGCTGCAGTTGCTAGTCACACCAGCCTCCCGCCCCTGAACCCGGAGTACAGCTACGGTACGAACGGTACGAACCTCTCGCGCGGTATCTAAAGCGACGCTAGCTTGTGGCCTGTCAGGTCCGCCTCGGCTTTCGCGGTGAACAAGAGCTGACACCGACCACACTTAACGCATTACCTGCACGTCGCAATGTGTCGGAGTGTTACGCTCGATTTAACGCAACGTACTTCTGCGGATGCGAGAAGTCGCGCTGTCTATCCTGGCACGGTTCCAATCGAGGAGACTACCAGATGGATAATACCGAAAGTGGCAGCCGCGATTCCCAATCGGCATCAGTGAGCCGCCGCAACCTTCTGCTTGGCGGAAGTTCTCTTGCCGTAACCGCCCTGGCGGCTGCCTCAATGGGGAGCACTGCCAGCGCTCAAGCACAACAACCCACACAATCGCAGTCAGGGACGGCGTCCGGCAAGAAGCCGAACATACTCGTCATATTCGGTGACGATATCGGCATCCCGCAGATCAGCGCCTACACGATGGGCCTGATGGGGTATCGCACGCCCAACATCGATCGCATTGCCAGGGAAGGCGCGATCTTCACGGACTCCTACGGTCAGAATAGCTGCACGGCAGGAAGGGCCTCCTTCATTCTCGGCCAGGAACCGTTTCGTACCGGCCTCCTGACCATCGGCATGCCCGGCGATCCCCACGGAATTCAGGACTGGATGCCGACCATCGCCGACGTCATGAAAACGCAAGGTTATGCGACGGGCCAGTTCGGGAAGAACCATCTCGGCGACCAGGACCAGCACCTGCCGACGAAGCATGGCTTCGATGAGTTCTTCGGCAACCTCTATCACCTCAATGCCGAAGAGGAGCCGGAAGGCTACTTCTATCCGAAGGATCCGGCGTTCCGCCGGCAGTTCGGGCCTCGCGGCGTGATCAAGTCCAGCGCGGACGGAAAGATTGAAGATACCGGCGCGCTCAATACCAAGCGCATGGAGACCATCGACGAGGAGTTTCTGGCTGCAGCCAAGAACTTCATCGATCGCCAGGCGAAGGCCGACAAGCCCTTCTTCTGCTGGTTCAACTCGACGCGAATGCACGTCTTCACCCACTTGAAGGCCGAGTCGCTTGGAAAGACCGGCAAGGGCATCCACGCAGATGGCATGGTCGAACACGATGGTCATGTTGGCCAGCTGCTCGACCAGCTGGATCAGCTCGGTATCGCCGACAACACGATCGTCCTCTACACCACCGACAACGGCGCCGAGCTTGCGCTGTGGCCGGACGGCGCACAAACCATGTTCCATGGTGAGAAGGGGACGACCTGGGAAGGTGGCTTCCGAATTCCGATGATGGTTCGCTGGCCGGGCGTCGTAAAGCCGGGCACCGAGGTCAACGACATCGTTACGCTCATGGACTGGATGCCGACATTCGCAAGCGCGGCGGGCATATCCGACATCAAGGAGCAAATGAAGGCAGGCTTCAAATCTGGCACGAAGGATTTCAAGGTTCATCTGGACGGATATGACCTGATGCCGCTCTTGAAGGGTGAAGTTCAAACGGGCCCACGCGACGCGGTCTATTATTTCGACCAGGGCGGAAATCTGAACGCTATTCGCTGGAATGACTGGAAGTTGGCATTCGCGGTCAACAGCGAGGGCAACATCGCTACCGCTACCCGCGAGATTCCAAGCTGGGCCAACATCTTCAACCTTCGCATGGATCCCTATGAAAGGGGCCTCAAGGAGGGTGGGGGTGCGATGGAGTTCCTTGCCCGTAACATGTGGCTGCTGGTTCCTGTTCAAGCGAAGATCAAGGAGTTTTTCTCCGACTTTGACCAGTTCCCGTATCAGGAAGGCAGTTCGCTCAACGCGAGTGGCATCAACTATGGACTGCTTCGTCAGCAGGCAGCCCTGAAACGGCTGAACGAACTCGAGCGGCTCTCGCCACAGTAAAATCGAAAAACGCCGACCGCAGGGAGCTCATCGGCTTCCTGCGTCTCGCTAGGCGAAGATAGACTTTGCTTCCGAGGTGCGGCCTCAGCGCCAAGCCCTGTGCTGCAGGGGGCGACAAGACGTCGTTGCTTGCCTTTGCGGAAGGTGGCGATCACCGCGTCCAGCCTCGCATCACAGGCCGGCGGGACTGAAGTCGAGCCTTCCGTGTCGCGTGGCCTAGTTGCGTCGAAAATCTCAGTAGCGCCATTGCAACACTTAATCGAAATTCGGCTCACAAGCATATTCTAACTTGCAGAGACTGCTTCCCTTTATCTTCAAACGCGCTCAATCTTCAACTGCAAGTCCATTCGTAGGCGTAGCGTTTCAGGGGGCACCGATGCGCAGCAAGATTGGGTATGTCGCCGGCATTTTGACGACACTTTTTCTCGCGTCACCGACGGTGGCGGCGGACCTCCTGCCAGCGTCCGCACCGCAACCAGTGCCGCAATCCCAAAGTGGTTGGACATTCTCCGTTTCTCCCTACTTTTGGATCGCTGGGCTTGATGGCAAGTCACAAGTTTTCGGCCTGCCCACCGTGGATATCAGCCAGAATTTCAGTGACATCCTGCCCGATCTGGATTTCGCGTTCATGGCCGCTGGCGACGCTCGCTATGATCGCTACAGCATTTTCACCGATCTCAGCTACGTCAGGGTGACGACAAGTTCGGCCACGCCCCGCGGTATCATTGCGGACGACGTCAGTGTGAAGTCGGTTACGTTTACTGCCATGGTCGGTGGCGCCTACACGCTATATGAGGATTCGCAGACACGGTTCGATGTTCTTGCCGGCGCCCGTTTCTGGCACGCCGAAACGCGCATCGCTCTTAGCGGTGGCCTGATCGGAAGTCTGTCTCAGTCGGATGATGCGAATTGGGTTGACGGACTTGTCGGCGCAAAGGGTAGCTATGCCTTCACGGACAAGCTCTTCGTTACCGGCTGGGGCATGATCGGCGGAGGCGGAGCCGATCTCGACTGGGACGTCCTCGCCGCGTTTGGGTACAAGTTCAACGACACCGTCTCGGCAGTCGCCGGTTACCGTGCACAGGGCGTCAATTACAGCAATGACGGTTTCACCTACGATATGATCCAACACGGTCCCATTATCGGAATGACCGTCCGCTTCTGACATCCAGATCATCACAGGTCCAACGATCCGGGTGCATCTTAAAGCTTGCATGTTTTGCATAGGATGGGGCGCGCCATGGGTGTGATCATTGCGATTGCCGAGGTCAGCATTTTTGCGGTGGCAGCCATCCTGCTTGTCATCCAGTTGATCGCACACGAGATCGGATACAACCTCGGCCGTCGCGCTAGAAACCGAGGAACCAGCCAGCCCGAGAATGTAGGTGTCGTCGTCGGAGGCATGCTCGGGCTTTTGGCTTTCGTGCTCGCATTGACGCTTTCCTATTCAAGCACTCGCTTCAACGAGCGGCGCCAGGACGCGCTGTCCGAAGCGAACGCCATAGGAACCGCGTGGTTGCGAGCGCAAGCTATCGGTCTGCCGGAAGCCCATCAGATCGCGGATCTTTTGCAGGATTATCTCGACGCCCGGGAGGATTTCGTTCGGAAAGGTCGCGATGAGGCAGAGTTATCCAAGGTGAACGAAACCACGTCGAAGTTGCAGCAGGAGATCTGGAAACGCGTGACTGTCCTCGTGCGTCAGCACCCGGACCCCATCTCCGCGGCACTGATGACTGCTGTCAACGAGACTTTCGACAGCAGTACCTCCGAACGGTTCGCCCTTGAAACACGTCTTCCCTCACAGGTTTTCTGGCTTCTCGTATCTGTGATGGCTGTAAGCATGGCATCGCTGGGCTATCAGTTTGGACTCAAGGGGCGGCCGGTGCGTGTGCTGGTTTTTCTCCTGACCGTGGTATGGACAGCAGTGGTGACCGACATCCTGGATCTTGCAACAGCTCGCCTCGGAAGTTTCCGGACGGACGTGCGCATCTACGAGTGGACCCGACAGGGCTTGTCAGGCATGTCCCAGCCCCAGGCGGATGGTTCCTGAAATTTCGCGCACGGCTTTCAGGTGGTTGGATGGCCGACGCAGAGCCTTCGTGGGTCGGGGTTCATGCGCCGCTTGAATCTTCGCAAATCAGTCCGAGACACTATCCACCAACTCAAATACTGCGATCTCTTCCACTCTGCCTTTTGCCCGCGCTGCGCCTAGTGGTCGGAATACGAAAAGCGCGGAGGCAGCGGCGTGAACGGCGCCACTCACGAGGATGGATGTTCCAAACTCCTTGTTCATCCCCTCGAGGCGTGATCCCACGTTAACTGTGTCTCCCATGGCCGTATATTGGCGCCGTGTATTGGCGCCAACGCTTCCGACCACCGCAGTACCCGTATGAATGCCAAATCGCGTTGCCAACACCGAGCGACCACACCGGGCATTGACGGCGTTCATATCGTCGATCGCCGCTTTCATTGCCAGGCCACATCGAAGAGCCTTCGCGACGTGGTGTTCGTCACGTGTCGGCGCGTTCCACATCGCAAAAATGGAGTCGCCGAGATACTGGACTATCGTTCCATCATGCTGCTCCACAATCTCGTTCAGGAGCTCGAAGTAGACCGATAGCAGTTCGACCACTTCTTCTGGCGAGCGTTGTTCGGAAATCGTGGTGAAGTCCCGGATGTCGGTGAAGAGCACGGTGATCTCTTGGCGGGTGGCCAATCCGACCGCCGACTGTCCTGACGTCACGATCCTTCTCACCAGCTCCCGCGGTACGTAGAGCGAAAATGTCGCGATCGTGCTGCGTGCTGTCTCGAGGGCACGCCCGAGAACGTTGATCTCCGCGATCCATGAATGCGGCAGGTGTCTGTCTTCAAACCTCAGATCGCCGATACTGCGGGCTTCGTCGGCAAGCAAGAAGAGTGAATTGCTGATCAGCCGTGCCAATACGATCGCTGCAGCGATGCCAGCAGCCACGAAAGCGGCGGCGGTCAATAGATTATCAAACAGAAGTCTGTCCGTAGGTCCGACCAGGTCATCAAGCGGCGCTGCGATGACGACGGTATTTCCTTTCAGGAGTCCGGAAAATTCCACGGGCGAAAACTGCGCAACATAGTGAATCCCTTCGACTGAGAAGGGGACGATGCCTGCGTCTTTCCGGGTATCGATCCGCGCTTCCAGCAGATGACGAATCGGCGCGATTGCCGGGTCGACGGCACTCACGGTAGTGGCGTTTTCACGATCGCCGCGCGCCAGGGCATCGAGAATGTTCGCCATCACCGCCTCGTCCGAGTGGACGATAAGCCGTCTGTCGCTGTCGAACATATAGCCGCGCGCATGTTCCGAAATTGCTTCCTTGTTGAGAAGATGGCTTACCGTCTCCAGCAGCACGTCGACGCCGGCAACCGTTCCAGGGTCCTTGCTCATAGGTACCGCAAGCGTCAGACTCAGCGACTTCGTCGTTGCGGTGACATAAGGGCCAACGGACACTTGTCCTTGGGTACGGACCGCGTCGTGATACCACCCCCTGGTCCGGGGGTCATAGGTGTCGTTGCGCTCCTCACGGGTCTCAATCTGGGCGCCGTTTTTCCCGAGGAAGCGCCACGTGGAGAGCGACTGCGCTCCCGATTTGACAATCGTGCGGATTGCGAACGCGGTTTCCTCCGGTGCGAACAAGACTTCTCGCCACTTCGGGTTAACCTCGACATTGACCGCTTGGATGAAGCCGCCGTCCGGATAGGCGGCATAGACGTCGTCGATATAATCGGCGCTTTGAAGCACCTTGAGAAGATAGTCGCGCTTCGCCTCGTAGTCCTGGGGCGGCGGAGTGAGCATCTGGGGCAGAACGGATGCGGTCTCAACCGCCGCGTATCCGTCACCAAAGACGCTTCGGTAGTTCTCTATTACGCGCAAGCCGAGCTGGCGCATTTGCGCTTCGCCGGCGGCCAATGCCGTCGACCGCCCCTGAGCGTAAGCCATCCACATCAGGGGTGCCGATATTGCGACCAGCAATCCGACGATAACAACGCTCAGGTGGACCCTGAGCGGTTGCGACCAAAGCGCGCCGATCTTCCCTCGCGTGCGGCTATCTGGCGATGCTTGTTGGCTAGACGGCGGTTCCATACTGCCGGCCCCCGTCAACGAAACGGATGGTTTTGCTATATGGCACCGGTGTTCGAACGATACGGCGTTGCTTCATCGCCTCGAGACCGATGACGTGTTTCTCCATAAGCGCCGGTTTTGTCGCCGCTGCCGCCTCCTGGGCGGCAACCGTACGCGTTGACGCAAGAGGCGTGCTCAGCACGATCAAGACGATGATCGATTTGTAGAACCGTAACGACATTTCGCACCCGTGATCCCGGCCGCCTCGCTACGAGAGCGGGGTATCTCCTGCTCGATTGGTCAATGAAGGATGGAGATCGAACGGTCGTACGAGGGGTCACGCAAGTAAAGTACGTTACTGTAAATTTTACGGTTCTTGCCTCTGGGTCGTGGCAAGTTGGAACGAGCAGACCGCCGGTTGTGGCAGCCGCAGGTGACGCAGTGCCGTAGCATCTGGTCGATATCGACTACGGTGGTCTGCTGGCAGCCGCCAAATGAAAAAGGCTCAGCGATTTCTCGCTAAGCCTTTGAATTCGAATGGTGGGCGTGACAGGGATTGAACCTGTGACCCCTACGATGTCAACGTAGTGCTCTCCCGCTGAGCTACACGCCCATCCGATGTCGGCGCATAGACCACAAACCTATTTGGCCGTCAATAGGCCTTTTTCAGATTTGTGACACGCGCCGCGCGAACGCCTACGCAGCAAGCATTTTGTTCACTTCGTCGACGAGGTCGCGAAGGTGGAAAGGCTTGGAAAGGACCTTCGCATCCTTCGGCGCCTTCGAATCAGGGTTCAAAGCGACGGCTGCGAATCCGGTGATGAACATGACCTTGAGGTCGGGATCGAGTTCGGTGGCGCGGCGCGCCAGTTCGATTCCGTCCATCTCGGGCATGACGATGTCGGTCAGCAGAAGCGAAAACGGCTCTTCGCGAAGCCTGTCGTAGGCGCTCGCACCATTGTCGTAAGAAAGAACCTTGTAACCTGCCTTTTCAAGCGCCTTTACAAGGAAGCGACGCATGTCATTGTCGTCTTCTGCAAGAAGTATCTTCTGAGTCATTATCCAGACCGCTGATCAGTGAAATTTTGCATGGGGCTCCAGTCATCTACACTAGGTTTTGCCCAGTAAACAACCGGTGAACGGCTCGTAGGGGCTGTCATCCCCATGAGATAGTATGGACTTGAAGGCCGGCAACTGGCAACATGGGCGAAGCAGTCATTCCGGGCATGGTTAAGAGGGAAAAAGGTGCGCGAAATCCCCGAATATGCGCTTTTCGAGGTCCGGGAGCCTCAATCGCACACCATTCCCTTCGTCTACAACTCGCCGCACAGCGGGCGCATCTATCCGCCGGAGTTCATTGCCCAGTCCCGTCTCCAGGGCATGGCGATCCGCCGTTCCGAAGATCATTATGTGGACGAACTGTTCGGCGAGGCGAGCGCGCTTGGGGCGCCCCTGCTGCTTGCCAATTTCCCGCGCGCCTATCTCGACGTCAACCGCGAACCCTATGAGCTTGATCCGCGCATGTTCGACGGGCTGCTGCCGTCCTATGCGAACATCAATTCGCTCAGGGTTGCCGGCGGCCTCGGTACCATTCCGCGGATCGTTGCCGAGAACATGGAAATCTATTCCCGCCGGCTGCCGGTGCAGGAAGGGCTTGATCGCATCGAGGCGGTCTACAAGCCATATCATGCTGCGCTGCGGCGATTGATTGCCCGTACGCATGTGCAGTTCGGCTTCGGCGTGCTGATCGATTGCCACTCCATGCCTGGCAATATCCGGGTCGCCGGCGCGTCGGTGCGTCCTGATGTCATCATCGGCGATCGCTACGGAACCAGCGCATCCGCTGAGCTTTCCCGCACCGCCGTCGGCATCTTCGAGGAACTCGGCTTCAACGCGATCCGCAACAAGCCATATGCCGGCGGGTTCATTACCGAGCACTACGGGCGCCCGTCCCGCGGGCTGCATGCGCTGCAGATCGAGGTCAACCGGTCGATCTATGTCGACGAGGTGACGCTTGAGAAGCGGCCGGACTTTCCGCTCATTGCGGCTGCGATCACGTCGTTCATGCGGCAGATGGCGGATTACGTCGCCCAGTTCGCCGGCGACAGCGCGCTCGCCGCCGAATAGCAGCAGCTACCTTTCGCAGCCCAAAAAAAGACCGCCTTTCGGCGGTCCAAGTCTAGGGAGGAAACACCCAAGGAGGGTATTTACAGTCAGAAGACTGTAATTGAAGGCTACTGCTGCACTGCACAAATGTCAAGCAGCATTTTAGCTTGATGAAATAATGGGCAGTCGGCGAAAAACTGCCGCTCGCGTTTGCAACTGGCCGTATTTCCGCTAAGAAAAGCGCCATTGCGCCGCCAATCACACGGATTTTGCCATGCTTCCTGATCGCTCGTTTTTCAATCGCCTGGCGGAAGCGGCCAAGGCCGAGACATTGCCGCGTTTTCGTTCCGGCCTCGATGTCGTGAACAAGGTCTCCGGCGGTTTCGATCCGGTGACGGAGGGGGATCGCGCGGCCGAGGTCGCCATCCGCGCACTGATCGAGGAGCACTTTCCCGATCACGGCATCCTCGGCGAGGAGCACGGCAGCGTCGGTCTCGACCGCGAATTCGTGTGGGTCATCGATCCGATCGATGGTACCCGCGCCTTCATTTCAGGCGTTCCTGTATGGGGAACGCTGATCGGCCTGCAGCAGAACGGCAGGACGATCATGGGCATGATCGAGCAGCCCTTCACCGGCGAACGCTATTTCGCCGATGCCAGCGGTTCCTTCTACAAGGGGCCGGAAGGAGAGCGCCGCCTGCAGGTGCGCGATTGCGGCGCGCTTTCGAATGCAATCCTGTTTACCACTTCTCCGCATTTGTTTGCCGGCGACGAGATGGATCGTTATCGCGAGATCGAGGGGCAGGTGCGACTTTTCCGCTACGGAACCGACTGCTACGCCTACGCGCTGCTGGCGGCGGGCCATGTCGATCTCGTCATCGAGAACAGCCTGAAGCCCTACGACGTCGGCGGCATCATTCCCGTCATCGAGAAGGCGGGTGGGATCATCACGACCTGGGATGGCGGTCGTCCCGAGATGGGCGGTTCGATCATCGCCGCCGGTAGTCGCGCCGTCTATGAGCAGGCTGTCGCGATCCTCAACCGCTAGGTTTGTAATACCCGTTCTGGGCTATCCTAGCCGCGCTTTCAGCAGCGCGGCTTTGTTGCGTTCTGATTTGGCCATTTTCGTTGTGGTTGCATTTTGCGACATCGGGATATTTCTACCCGGGGCTGAATAGTTGTTCCGGTTCGCGCGTTAGCAAAGAATCAATATTTCGCTGCAATTGCTTCAGCCATTTCATGGGGTCGCGGAATGGCGCGTGCCAGCCGCAGTTTACGTCAAAGGAATTTTGCAGTGTCGTTCTTTCCTGTTTCCGCCGGCGCAGACGCAAAGGCCATCCTTGATGCGGTCAATCGTTCGCAGGCGATCATCGAGTTCGACCTCAATGGCAAGATACTGAATGCAAACGGCAATTTTTGCCAGGCTATGGGTTATTCCCTCGAAGAGATCGTCGGGCAGCATCACAGGATGTTCGTCGAGCCGACAGAAGCGGGAAGCGCTGATTATCGCGAATTCTGGCAGCGGCTGGGGCAGGGGCACTTCGATCAGCGGCAATACAAGCGGATCGGGAAGGGTGGTCGCGAGGTCTGGATCGAGGCCTCCTACAATCCGGTTCTCCGGGGTGGGGTGCCCTACAAGGTGGTGAAGCTTGCCACCGACATCACCGCGATCAAGCTGAAGAGCGCAGAGGACGCCGGCAAGCTCGATGCAATCTCGCGCGTGCAGGCGACCATCGAATTCTCGCCGGATGGACGAATTCTGACCGCCAACGACAACTTTCTGGCAACGCTCGGCTATACGCTGGAGGAGATCCGGGGGCAGCATCACTCGATGTTCTGCGATCCGCGCTATGTGGCGTCGAACGAATACAGGCAGTTCTGGCCGAGCCTGGCCGCGGGCAATTTTGCTTCCGATGAGTTCATGCGGGTCGGCAAGGGCGGGAGAACGGTTTTCATCCAGGCCTCCTACAATCCGATCTTCGACATGAACGGCAAGGTCTGGAAGGTCGTGAAGTTCGCGACCGACGTGACCGAGCGGGTAAGGGCTGTGAACGAGCTCGGTAGCGGCCTGCAGGCGATGGCCGAAGGTGACCTCGAGCGGACGATTGACCGGCCCTTCACGTCAGCTCTCGACAAGCTGCGTACGGACTACAACGCATCGATCGGACGCCTTCGCGCAGCAATGCGGGCGATCGCTGAGAACGCGACGCTGATTGCGGCGGGATCCGAGGATATCCGTATCGCCTCCGACGATCTTGCGCAGCGCACCGAGACCCAAGCTGCCTGCGTCGAGGAGACGTCGTCGGCGGTGACAGAGATTTCCTCGACGGTCTCCGACTCCGCCCGCCGCGCCGCTGATGCGGGCGTGCTTGTCGAGCAGACGTCGCGGAACGCGCAGGACTCGGCCGAAGTCGTTCGTGCGACCGTTGCGGCGATGTCGAACATCGAGAACTCCTCGTCGCGTATTTCGGGCATCGTCGGCGTCATTGACGAGATTGCCTTCCAGACCAACCTGCTGGCCTTGAACGCCGGCGTCGAAGCCGCGCGGGCCGGCGAATCCGGCAAGGGCTTTGCCGTCGTGGCGCAGGAGGTTCGTGCGCTGGCACAGCGTTCGGCGCTGGCCGCCAAGGAGATAAAGGCGCTGATTGCCGATTCCGAGCAGTTCGTCCGCGATGGCGTTCTGCTGGTCGGCCGCACGGGGGCGGCCCTGGAAACGATCGCCGAGCAGGTCGTGCAGGTGCGTGAGAACGTCTCCGGTATCATCGATGCGGCGAAGGAGCAGTCGTCGAACCTTGCGCAGATCAACGACGTCGTGCTGTCGATGGATCAGGACACGCAGCGAAACGCGGCCATGGTCGAGGAAACGGCTGCCGCGAGCCGGCGACTGGCGTCAGAGGCGCAGTCGCTCTTCGAACTCATCGGTCAATTCAAGGTCGGTGCCGAGGACGAACAGAGCGTCCGCTGGGCGAACGTCGCCTGAGGACGAAAAAGCGATCGGAAGCTCAGGTACCGAAGCCTTCCACATCTTCCGCCTCTTCGGCATCGCTGCCGGGAATGAAGGCGTGGAATGCGGCAAGGGCAGCCTGTCGATAGACGTCGCGCTCGTGCAACACCTCATGGCGGGCGCCGTTGATCGGCACGAGTTGGCCGGCGCGGAAGTAGCGCGACAGCCGTTCCTGGGCGATATAGGGAACGATTGCATCGCGCGTCGGGGCGATGACGACTGTCGGGATGGTGATCGAGAACAGGTGGTTCGGTGACGTCACCCGGTCGATCGTGTGGAAGGCCTCAACCAGCCAGCGCGCCGTCGGCGGCCCCAGCACAAGTTCCGGGTGGGCCGCGGCGATGGCGGCGTTTCGCTCGAAACGGACCTCGTCGGAGGTCAGCGGATTGTCTCGAAACGGCGATTCCTTGATTTTCCGTGTGAGCGGAAAAGAGCCCAAGCCGAGCGAGCAGGCAAGCGTCGCGAGGCGCCGGATCGTTCCCGGCGAGGCGGCCTGTCCTGAAAGGCCGATGAAAGGCGCCGTCAGCACCATTCGTTCGATACGCGTCGACAGGAAGGGGGCTGCCGAAAGCGCCACCAGCGCACCGGTCGAATGGGCGAGGATGTAGAAGGGCAGGCGGGTATCGGGCAGGACGATCTTCTCGAGGAACGTATCCAGATCGTGCTCGTAATCGACGAAGCGCCTGACATGCCCGAGATGCGTTTTCTTCAGTAGGCGGTGTGAGGCGCCCTGGCCGCGCAGGTCGAAGGTGGCAACCCACAGACCCTTGGCCGTCAGGTCGCGGATCGTCTCGAAATACTTCTCGATATATTCGTTGCGGCCATGCAGGAGCACCACCGTTCCCTTGGCGACCGCCGCGCTGGAACGGAAAACGGCGTAGCGCAGCTTATATCCGTCGTGGGTCTCGAAGAAGCCCTCGGTGCGGTTCTCGGGAGCCGGATTGTCGGGTGTCGAATAAAGGACCTGGTCCATGCTGCTTGGTCGCGTCCGTCACGGGATTCGGATATCGAGTAAAGCGGATAGGGGATCGGCGTGTCAAATCAAACAAAAAAGCGCGCACGGTCCACGGTCGCGTGTGACCGTGGACCGCTGCACGCCGATCATTGATCCATGACCTCGACGATCCGGGCACCGGAGAATTTCTTCTCCTCGATCCCGGCATATTCCACCCGGACGACCTTTCCTGCCAGCGACTTCACCGCGATCGCCTTGCCGTCGCGGCCTGTGGCTGTCGCCAGGATCAGGTGGTGTCCGCGCAGATCGACATCGCTGGCGTCGAAGATCTTGATACGGTTGCGTGCGTCGCCTTCGATGCGGCCGACGATGCAGCCGGCGACAGCCGAACGGCAGGAGAGCGCGGGGCCGTCCTTGATCAAGCCGCTCGATGGCTTGTCCGCCTTCTTCTCGGGCTTCTCGCGGCTTGCCGTCTCCTTGGGCTGGGCGGCGACCTTGGTGCGGCCGTCCGCTGTCGCTCTCGGGCCGTCGCAGGGGCCGGTCGGGTCGAGCGTCTTGCCGATTCCGTTGACGGCGACAGTCTTGTTGTTCTGCGAGATGTTGCCGCAGATCTTGCCCTGGGGCGCCCTTTGCGCCCGTACAAGGCCAACGCCGACGTTGCGGAAGGTGTTGCCGTAGACGTTGTTCATCAGCCCATCCTTCGGGCCGTCGCCACCGAGGCGCACACCGGTGCCGCGAACGTTGAATACGGTGTTGTTCCGGAAGACGTTGGCGTTGCCACGGGAATCGAAGCCGCCGGATTCCTTGTCCTTCTGGCCGGTGCAACTGTTGCGCTCGACAACGTTGCCGCTCGACCCTTCCTTGATGTCGACGCACTCGTTGCCGGCGGTATTGATGGTGTTGTCATGGATGTGATTGTTGTCGGAATGATCTACCGCCCGATCGGGGGCGCCGCGCTGTCCAAGCTGTTCCGGCGCGGTGCCGATATAGATGCCCTCGCCATTCTTGCCGCCGTCCTTGAACTTGAAGTCGGCGTGGCCGCAGAAGGTGATCCTGGAATAGGCGATCTCGTTGTTGCGGGCCTGGTATCGCATCCGGACGCATTCGCCGCCGGCGTTCCTGATATCCATGTTCAGGATCTTCAGCCCGTTTGGACCGCGACCCGGCTGGTTGCCGATCACGTAGATCAGTTTGTCGCGATAGCTGCCCTTGGTGTTTGCGGCTTCGAAATGGCCATCGACGGTAAAGCCGCGCAGTTCGATGTAGCTGTGATTGATCTCGATGACGCGCGGCTGCCCGCCGCCGCTGACGATGCTGCTGCGGCTGCCCTTGATGACGATCGGGCGTCCGCTTTGGCCATCGCGAACGGACCGGAAGTCCTGAAGATAGGTGCCTGGAGCAAGCACGATCGTGTCGCCCGGTTGGGCCTTGTCCAGCGCCTGCTGGATGGTCATGCCTTCGCCGGCCTTGGCGACCGGCGATACGGCGATCGTTTCCGCACGGGCGGCCGTCATGCCGGCGCCGAAAAGGGCGATAGCAACAAGCGAGGGGGCAAGCAGATCCTTTCCGCGACGTGCGACGCGGGCCTTCCAGATATCCGTCGGCATCGGTATCTCCATGGCTGATCGTGAAGTCGCCATTGAAGCATGAACTAATATGCCGTTCAATCTCCCCGAATGCCTTATGGCAGCGGGTCGCAAAAGAAAAAGACCGGCATGCGGGACTGGCGTTCCGCAATGCCGGTCGGAGATCGGGCTGAAGACGAAGGGACGATACACTTCAGCCACCGGGACAGTGTTACCCGATGGCACTATTCCTATTCTCCTCGTCCTGAACGGCTTCCGAACCATGCGTTCATATGCGGTTCACGCAAGCTGGTGGCCGTGATGTGGCCCCGATGTGGGGTGGGTCTTGAACTGCAGAAAAGCCATACCCATCTCATTCCTGCAGGCGCCAAACGGGCCTGCGGAACCGTCCCGAAGCTGCCAATCAAGGGGTTTCAGGGGCATTTATCGCAACACGTCGCTTCCTCAGGAGGACATCATGCGTCACGTAGACTTTTCTCCCCTTTATCGTTCCACCGTCGGCTTCGACCGCCTCTTCACTATGCTCGACAGTCTCGGTCAGCCTGACCAGGGCCAGACCTATCCGCCCTACAACATCGAGCGCACCGGCGAGAACACCTATCGTATCACCATGGCCGTTGCCGGCTTCGATGAAACCGAGATTTCCATCGAGTCGCAGGCTCACGCTCTGACCATCAAGGGTGAGAAGAGTGAAGAAAAGGCTGAAGGTAGCGAGTTCCTCTACCGCGGCATTGCCAAGCGCGCCTTCGAACGCCGCTTCCAGCTTGCCGACCATGTCGAGGTTACCGCCGCTTCGCTGAAGAACGGTCTGCTCCACATCGACCTGCTTCGCAGCATTCCGGAAGCCATGAAACCGCGCAAGATCGCGATTGCGGCTGAGCCGGTGAGCGCGCCGAAGGCAATCGAGGCGCAGGTCGCCAACTAATCGGTCCTCCCAGGCCAATCATGCAGGCGGCGCTCGTTGAGCGCCGCTTTTTTCATGTCCGCAATCAGGCCGGGCTCGTCGCTTCCTCGCCTTCCTCTTCGGTGATGCGATGAGCGTGCTTTGTTGCATATTTCTGGGCGATCACGGCGCAGACCATCAGCTGGATCTGGTGAAACAGCATCAGCGGCAGGACGATCGCGCCCACAGACTGGCCGGCGAAAATGACGCTCGCCATTGGCGCGCCGCTCGCCAGGCTCTTCTTCGAGCCGCAGAAGGTAATGGTGATTTCGTCAGCCTTGTCGAAGCCGAGGAGACGGCTGCCATACATCGTGCAGCAGAGTACGAGGGCAAGCAAAACCATGTCGGCGATGATGACGGCGGCGATGTCGCCGATCGAGAAGGTGTGCCACAGCCCCTCGACGACTGCCTTGCTGAAGGCGAGGTAGACGACCATCAGGATAGAGCCGCGGTCGACGGGCATCAGCAGGGTCTTCTTCGAGCGGATCCAGTTGCCGATCCATGGCTGCAGTGCCTGGCCGACGATGAAGGGTAGCAGCAGTTGCAGGAGAATCTGGCCGAGCACGTCCCAGGAAAAGCCGCCATGGCCGCCGACGGAGAAGAGCAGTCCGACCAGCAGCGGCGTCAGGAACATGCCGAAGATGTTCGATGCCGATGCCGAGCAGATGGCGGCCGGGACGTTGCCCCCCGCGATCGACGTAAAGGCGATCGACGACTGCACCGTCGAGGGAAGAACGCAGAGATAGAGAATGCCGAGATAGAGCGGCTTCGGCAGAATCCAGTCCGGTATGAAGCCGAGGCCGAGACCGAGGATCGGGAAGAGGCCGAAGGTCGTCAGCAAGATGGCGAGATGCAGCCGCCAGTGCAGCAGACCGGCGATCACGACGTCACGCGACAGGCGCGCACCATGCAGGAAGAAGAGCAGGGCGACCGCGAGGTTCGTCGCTATGCCGAAATAGCCCGCGAACGTGCCTTGAGCGGGCATGATCGAGGCTATGATGACAGTACAGACCAGGAGGATCGTGAACGTATCGGGCAAAAAGCGGCGCATGGCGTAACTCATCGGGATCAGTAGATCATTGGTATTTCTTCCATTATGATACGCGATGCAAGGAATAACAGTTATCATACTTCCGGATAGGTTATGCTTGACCTGACACAGTTGCGCAGTTTCGTGGCCGTCGAGCAGATGGGCAGTTTCACTCTCGCCGCCGAACGGTTGGGCCTTGGCCAATCGACCGTCAGCCAGCACATCCAGCGGCTGGAAAGTGCGGTTGGACGGCGGTTGCTGGCCCGCGATACCCATAAGGTGGTTTTGACGACGGATGGGGAAGCGCTGCTCAGCCATGCGCGGGCGATGTTGGCGATCGAAGCGCAGGTCCAGTCGCAATTCAAGGGGCAGAACCTGCGCGGCAATCTGCGGCTCGGCGTTTCGGAAGACTTCGTGACCAGCCAGCTTCCGGCGGTGCTGGAGGATTTCGTTCGCTCTCACCCATCGGTCGATCTGGAGCTGACAGTAGCACTGTCGGGAACGCTTTACGAGATGCAGGACAATGGCGAGATCGATCTTGTGTTGGCGAAGCGCCGGCTGGGCGATGCGCGCGGCCGGCTGGTCTATCGCGAACCGCTGGTCTGGCTGGCGCGCGATCCGGATCATGTGCTGAGTGGCGGGCCTTTGCCGCTGATTGCCTTTCCGCCGCCGAGCGTGACCCGC
Source organism: Hyphomicrobiales bacterium (assembly GCA_900468535.1). GTDB lineage: Bacteria > Pseudomonadota > Alphaproteobacteria > Rhizobiales > Rhizobiaceae > Rhizobium. The sequence continues at coordinate 23,698 of UBTY01000005.1, forward strand.
AGCATCGCGCTGGAAGCGCTTGGCCGCAGCCAGATCGCCTGGCGGATCGTCTGCACCTGCGGCAGTCTCAGCGGGCTGACGGCGGCAGCGCGGGCGGGGATGGGCGTGCTGGTGCAGCCGCGCAGCATGGCGCCATCGGGCCTGAAGGAGATCGGACGCGACAGGCTTCCTATCCTTGAGGACGTGGAATTCGTGCTGGTGCCACGCAAGGGGGCTGATCAAACGCTGGTGTCGGCGCTGTCGGAGGATATCCTCGGCAAGGTACGTCGACTGGGGTCCAGCGCGTGAGGCGCGGGGCGCGGTGACGCCTTGAGCTCGCGAGGAGCCCGCCTCGGACTAGGTGGCGTTGAAGCCGTCGTGGTAATTGACCTTTCCAGCCGGCAGCGGACCGTCGAGCCTTAGCCGCATGAAATACTCCGCAGGCACGCCCTCGAAGATCAAGGCATCGTCGTTCTCGAAGCCGAAGTGCTTGTAGTAGCCGGGATCGCCGAGAACGATACAGCCCATGGCTCCCATCTCCTTCAGCTGCGACAGTCCTTGCCGAATGAGGTTTCCGCCGATGCCCTGCTTCTGGCGGTCGGGCCTCACGGAGACCGGCCCAAGGCCGTACCAGCCCAGGTTACGGCCCTCGATCGTAACGGGCGAGAAGGCGACGTGCCCGATGACTGCGTCCTTATCAATGGCGACGAGCGAGATCGCCAGCGCATCCGCCTTTCGCAGTGCGTCGACGATTTCCGCCTCCGTCTGGCTGCTGTACGCCATCGGCGCGAAGGCCGCCTTGGTGATCTCGCGGATGGTGGCGATGTCGCTCGGCTGTTCTGGGCGGATTTCCATCGGCATTTCTTTCATCATCTCCGGTGTCGCAGCTCGTCATGGTGCTGCCCCGGCGCTGCGGCGAGTAACAGCTGGCCCTGGGCAGCTTAGCGCAACAAGGCTTCTCCTTCGCGCAATTTTCGTTCGCAGTCTCATTTAAAAGTTAATGGCCCGCTTACCATCTTAACACGCCCTCAACCGTATCACTTAGGCATCTGGTTAGGTTCGGGGCCTACTGTCGGGTCATCCCATGGTCGATCTTCGGGGCAAGGAGGACGGACCGATGACGTATGGTGTACTCTTCGTATCCGGGCTGGTTGCCTGTGTGATGCTGATTGTCGTGGCGGGCCACGACGGGACAACGGCGGATAGCGGCAAGCCGCAATCCGCCGTCACGGGCCATCAGAACTGAGCCTCAGCCGGCGAGGCAGCCAAGGAAACTTTCGACATCTGCCTCGCTGGTGGCAAAGCTGGTGACCAGCCGGACCAGCGTTTCGTCCGGTCCGACGAGGTCGGGCGTAGCCGGCGGTACCGGCCAGGCATAGAACTTGGCGCCTTTTTCCTCAGCCGTTTTCGCGGCACTTTTCGGAATGACGGCAAAGACTTCATTGGCTGAGGTTGGCCATGCAAGCCAGGATGCGTTGCTTGCGGTGATGCCGGATCGCAGGCGATCGGACATGCTGTTCGCATGGCGGGCAAGATCGAGCCAGAGATCATTTTCGAGATAAGCGTCGAACTGGGCCGCGATGAAGCGCGACTTGGAGAAGAGCTGGGCGGCGCGCTTGCGGATGAATGGCATTTCCGTCGCCTTATCCGGATTGAAGAAGACGATCGCTTCCGCGCACCAGCAGCCGTTCTTCGTGCCGCCGAAGGACAGCATATCGATGCCGCGCTTCCAGGTCATCTCGGCCGGGCTGACGCCGAGGGAGACAAGGGCGTTGGCAAAGCGGGCGCCGTCCATATGAAGAGGCAGCTTGTCCTTCCTTGCGATCTCTGCGATCTCGTCGATCTCGGACAGGCTGTAGACCGTTCCAGCTTCCGTCGCCTGGGTGATCGTCACCGCCGTTGCGCGTCCGTGCTGAATGGCCGTCTGCGGGAAAGCTGCGATTTTCTCCTTGAGCTTTTCCGGATCGATCTTTCCTTCGAGGCCAGGAACGCCGATGAGGCGGGCGCCGCTGAAGAAGTCGGGTGCGCCGCATTCGTCGGCAATCACATGTGCCTCCGAATGGCAGAAGGTTATGCCGCCCGGCCGCTGGACGCTTGCCAGCGACAGGGAGTTCGCCGCCGTGCCGGTCCCGACGAAAAGAACGGTCACATCGCGCTCGAAGATTTCGGCGAAGCGCCGCTCGACGCGTCGATCGAGATCGCTTGCGCCATAGGCCGCGGCAAAGCCGTCGGATTCCTTAAGTAGGCGTTCGGCGATGGAACGATGGGCGCCTGCCCAGTTGTCGGATGCAAAATACATGGAAAAGAGACCGGATGAGATATGATGAGGATGAGGTTCGGGCGGCGACCTTACGCCATCGCTCCCGCCGGTCAAAGAGGCAGCGTGGAATCCATCACAAAAATTGACCTCGGTAATCAATAAACAAAATAGTGCGTAAACTCGTAATTTTGTTTCGCATAAATAGCTATTCAGCGCAACATTGTATCACAAATCGCTGATTTTTTGAATCTGCACTCTTGCGCCTGCCCGATGTTTCTGGCATAGATCAATGGAATTAGGACAGGGTTGCTGTCCTATTTTGGCCGCGACGGCCGAAGAGGCGCCAAAAAACCTTACACTCGTGGGGTTTCACGCTATAGTTCTTCAAAAGCGGGCAGCGCCCGCATGCGGAGGCGGATAGCAGGCGCGGTAGCGCAACGGCTGCTTTCCCTGGAAAGCCTGCCGCCGGCGACCGGATCTTCGAATTAGTGCAACAGCGCTGTCACGCGTCGAACCTAGGATCAGGGACGGCGCACGACAAGAAGCCGCCCGCAGCCCCGCGGGCTCTGACAGGAGGGAATGATGACGAAGACGCCATCCACGGGTTTTGACCAGTTCGCAGCAGCAACGGCTAGCGCGACGGCCAACACGCGTAAATTCGCCTCCGGTCTGCCGCAAAAACAGGGGCTTTACGACCCGCGCAACGAGCACGATGCCTGCGGCGTCGGCTTCGTCGCCCACATGAAGGGTCAGAAGTCGCACCAGATCGTCAAGGACGGTCTCTTCATTCTCGAGAACCTGACGCACCGCGGTGCCGTCGGCGCCGATCCGCTGATGGGTGACGGCGCGGGTATCCTCGTGCAGATCCCGGATCGTTTCTTCCGCGAGGAAATGGCCAAGCAGGGCATCACCTTGCCGAAGGCCGGTGAGTATGGCGTCGGCCATATCTTCATGCCGCGCGACGAAAAGCAGATCGAGCACTTCAAGAAGGTCATGCACGACGTCATCGCCGAGGAAGGTCAGGTCCTGCTTGGCTTCCGCGATGTGCCCGTCGACAACTCTTCTCTGTCCAAGGCGCCGGATATCGCCGCCACCGAACCGCATCACTGTCAGATCTTCATCGGCGCCGGCGAGAACGCCGCAACGACCGATGAATTCGAACGTCGCCTGTTCACGCTGCGCAAGGTGATCTCGAACCGCATCTATGACGAGTTCGATGGCGAGGAGAGCCACTTCTATCCGGTGTCGCTGTCGTCGACGACGATCGTCTACAAGGGCATGTTCCTGGCCTATCAGGTCGGCGCTTATTACAAGGATCTGGCGGATCCGCGCTTCGAAAGTGCTGTGGCGCTCGTCCACCAGCGCTTCTCGACCAACACCTTCCCGTCGTGGAAGCTGGCGCACCCGTATCGCATGGTCGCCCACAACGGCGAGATCAACACGCTGCGCTCCAACGTCAACTGGATGGCGGCACGTCAGGCGTCGGTTTCCTCTCCGCTGTTCGGCGAAGACATCTCCAAGCTCTGGCCGATCTCCTACGAAGGCCAGTCCGACACGGCCTGTTTCGATAACGCGCTCGAGTTCCTGACCCGCGGCGGTTACTCGCTGGCGCATGCGATGATGATGCTGATCCCGGAAGCCTGGGCCGGCAACCAGTCGATGTCGAAGGAGCGCAAGGCGTTCTACGAGTACCACGCTGCGCTGATGGAGCCGTGGGACGGGCCGGCGGCGGTCTGTTTCACCGATGGCAAGCAGATCGGCGCGACACTTGACCGCAACGGACTTCGCCCGGCCCGCTATCTCGTGACCGATGACGACCGCGTCATTCTCGCGTCGGAAGCCGGCACGCTGCCGGTGCCGGAAGAGAGCATCATCAAGAAGTGGCGCCTGCAGCCGGGCAAGATGCTGCTGATCGACATGGAGCAGGGCAAGATCATCTCCGACGAGGAGCTGAAGACCGAGCTTGCGACCCAGCATCCCTATGGACAGTGGCTCGATCGCACCCAGCTGATCCTTGAGGACCTGAAGCCGGTGGAACCGCGCGCGCTGCGCCGCGACGTGTCGCTGCTCAACCGCCAGCAGGCCTTCGGTTACACGACCGAGGATACCAAGATCCTGATGTCGCCGATGGCGACGACGGGCCAGGAAGCTGTCGGCTCCATGGGCACGGATACGCCGATCTCGGCCATGTCCGAAAAGTCGAAGCTGCTCTACACCTACTTCAAGCAGAACTTCGCGCAGGTCACCAACCCGCCGATCGACCCGATCCGCGAAGAGCTGGTCATGAGCCTCGTTTCGTTCATCGGTCCGCGTCCGAACATTCTCGACCACACCGGCATGGCGAACGCCAAGCGCCTGGAAGTGCGTCAGCCGATCCTGACCAATGGCGATCTCGAAAAGATCCGCTCGATCGGTCACACGGAGGACCGCTTCGACACCAAGACGCTCGACTTCACCTATGATGTCGAGCGCGGCGCCGAAGGCATGCCCGAGATGCTCGATCGCCTCTGCGAGCGTGCGGAAGCGGCGGTCAAGGGCGGCTACAACATCATCGTTCTCTCCGACCGCCAGATCGGGCCGGACCGCATCGCGATCCCTGCGCTGCTGGCGACGGCTGCCGTGCACCATCACCTGATCCGCAAGGGTCTGCGCACCTCGGTCGGCCTCGTCGTCGAGACCGGCGAGCCGCGCGAAGTGCATCACTTCTGCCTGCTCGCGGGCTATGGCGCCGAAGCGATCAACCCGTACCTCGCCTTCGACACGCTGCTCGACATGCATGCCAAGGGCGAGTTCCCGAAGGAAGTGGACGCCTCCGAAGTCGTCTATCGCTACATCAAGGCGGTCGGTAAGGGCATCCTCAAGGTCATGTCGAAGATGGGCATCTCGACCTATCAGTCCTATTGCGGCGGTCAGATCTTCGATGCGATCGGCCTGCAGCAGGAACTGGTCGACAAGTACTTCTTCGGCACCGCGACGATGATCGAGGGCGTCGATCTCACGGCAATCGCCGAAGAGACCGTTGCCCGCCACACCTCTGCCTTCGGCAAGGATCCGCTGCTGGCGACCACGCTCGATATCGGCGGCGAATATGCCTACCGCATGCGCGGTGAAAGCCATGCCTGGACGCCGGACGCGGTGGCCACGCTGCAGCACGCCGTTCGCGGCAACTCCGAGGATCGCTACCGCGAGTTCGCGGAAATGGTGAACGATTCGGCGCTGCGCATGAACACCATTCGCGGCCTGTTCAAGATCAAGACTGCTGAGCAGATCGGCCGCAAGCCGGTTTCGCTCGACGAGGTCGAGCCGGCGGTGGATATCGTCAAGCGCTTCTCGACCGGCGCCATGTCCTTCGGCTCGATCAGCCGCGAGGCGCATACGACGCTGGCGATCGCGATGAACAAGATCGGTGGCAAGTCGAACACCGGCGAGGGCGGCGAAGAGAGCGATCGCTACTTCCCGCTGCCGGATGGTTCGGCGAACCCGGAACGCTCGGCGATCAAGCAGATCGCATCGGGACGCTTCGGTGTGACGACCGAGTATCTCGTCAATGCCGACATGCTGCAGATCAAGGTTGCGCAGGGCGCCAAGCCCGGCGAAGGCGGCCAGCTGCCCGGCCACAAGGTCGATGCGACGGTTGCCAAGACCCGTCACTCGACGCCGGGTGTCGGCCTGATCTCGCCGCCGCCGCACCATGACATCTACTCGATCGAGGATCTGGCACAGCTGATCTACGACCTGAAGAACGTCAACCCGACGTCGGATGTGTCCGTCAAGCTCGTCTCGGAAGTCGGCGTCGGCACGGTTGCCGCCGGCGTTGCCAAGGCGCGCGCCGACCACATCACCGTCTCCGGCTTTGACGGCGGCACCGGCGCTTCGCCGCTGACCTCGCTGAAGCACGCGGGCTCTCCATGGGAAATCGGCCTTGCCGAAACCCAGCAGACGCTGGTGCTGAACGGCCTGCGCTCGCGCATCGCCCTGCAGGTCGATGGTGGCCTGAAGACCGGCCGCGACGTCATCATCGGTGCGCTGCTCGGCGCCGACGAGTTCGGCTTCGCAACCGCGCCCGTCATTGCCGCCGGCTGCATCATGATGCGCAAGTGCCATCTGAACACCTGCCCGGTGGGCGTTGCCACGCAGGACCCTGTTCTGCGCAAGCGCTTCAAGGGCACGCCGGAGCATGTCATCAACTACTTCTTCTTCGTTGCCAACGAAGTGCGCGAGATCCTGGCGTCGCTCGGCTTCACCAAGTTCGATGAGATCATCGGTGCCTCGGAACTGCTCGAGAAGGATGAGATGCTGGCGCATTGGAAGTCCAAGGGGCTCGATTTCAGCCGCATCTTCCACAAGGTCGAGGCGCCGAAGGAGGCAACTTACTGGACGACCCGCCAGAAGCACCCGATCGACGACATTCTCGATCGCAAGCTGATCGCGGAAGCCGAGCCGGCATTGTCTTCGAAGACGCCTGTGTCCTTCGAAGTCGACATCAAGAACGTCGACCGCTCTGCCGGCGCGATGCTCTCTGGTGAAGTTGCGAAGCGCTACAACCACCGTGGCCTCAAGGAAGACACGATCAACGTGACGCTCAAGGGTACGGCCGGCCAGTCGTTCGGCGCCTTCCTGGCTCGCGGCATCACCTTCAACCTGATCGGTGACGGCAACGACTATGTCGGCAAGGGCCTTTCGGGCGGCAAGATCATCGTCCGGCCGCCGGAAAATGCGAAAATCGTCGCGGAAGAGTCGATCATCGTCGGCAACACGGTTCTCTACGGTGCGACCGAAGGCGAGTGTTACTTCCGTGGTGTCGCGGGCGAGCGCTTCGCGGTCCGTAACTCGGGTGCGATCGCCATCGTCGAAGGCGTGGGCGACCACGGCTGCGAATACATGACGGGCGGCGTGGTGGTCGTTCTCGGCCAAACGGGTCGTAACTTCGCGGCCGGCATGTCCGGTGGTGTCGCTTACGTGCTGGATGAGGTTGGCGATTTCGCCAAGCGCTGCAACATGGCGATGGTCGAACTCGAGCCGGTTCCGGAAGAAGACGACATGCTCGAGAAGCTGCATCATCACGGTGGCGATCTTGCCCACAAGGGACGCGTCGACGTCTCCGGTGACATGACGCGCCACGACGAGGAGCGCCTCTACCAGCTGATCTCCAACCATCTGCACTACACGGGCTCCACCCGCGCCAAGCAGATCCTGGACAACTGGGCCGACTATCGTCCGAAGTTCCGCAAGGTCATGCCGGTCGAGTACCGCCGTGCGCTTGAGGAAATGGAACGCGCCCGCATGGGAATTGCGGCGGAGTAAATACGCTTACTTCCGTTGCGCCGGCGAAATGTCGGCGCGGCGGATGACCGAAATATCTCAATGACCCACGGATCGGCAGCAGCCTCAGGCAGCGCAGACACGCGGATGGCACCCAAGGGATATCTCAATGACGGTCGAAAGAAGCAACTTGCCTCCGCTGTCGAGGCTAACAATGGACAACTGGCCGCAGGCGAGGCGGTCATGAGTGTAAGGGACGAAAATATGGGTAAGGTTACAGGGTTTCTGGAAATCGACCGGCAGGTAGCGAAGTATCAGCCGGCGTCGGATCGCATCCGGCATTTCCGCGAATTCACAATCCCGATGTCGGACCCGGAAGTGCAGAAACAGGCCGCGCGCTGCATGGACTGTGGCATCCCATACTGTCATGGGCCGACCGGCTGCCCTGTTCACAACCAGATCCCCGACTGGAACGATCTCGTTTACAACAACAACTGGGAAGCAGCGATCCAGAACCTGCATTCGACCAACAACTTCCCGGAGTTCACCGGTCGCGTTTGCCCGGCGCCTTGCGAGGAAGCCTGCACGCTGAACCTCGAAGACGCGCCGGTTGCGATCAAGACCGTCGAGCAGGCGATTGCCGACAAGGCATACGAACTCGGCTTCATCCGGCCGCAGCCTGCGACGGTTCACACCGGCAAGAAGGTCGCGATCATCGGCTCGGGTCCTGCCGGCATGGCGGCGGCGCAGCAGCTTGGCCGCGCTGGTCACGACGTTCATGTATACGAACGCGAAAGCAAGGCGGGTGGCCTGCTGCGCTACGGTATTCCTGACTTCAAGATGGAAAAGAACTTCATCGATCGTCGCGTCGAGCAGATGAAGGGCGAAGGCGTCACCTTCCACTATGGCGTCAACATCGGTGTCGATGTGAAGGTCGAGCAGCTGATCGCCGATCACGACGCGGTGCTCTATTGCGGCGGTTCGGAAACGCCGCGCGAAGCTGGTATCCCGGGCGTCGAACTGTCAGGCGTCCATGACGCGATGCCGTATCTCGTGCAGCAGAACAAGCGCGTCGGCCGCGAAAACATCGACAGCGTCGGTTGGGCATCCGACCCGATCCTCGCCGGCGCCAAGCATATTGTCGTCGTCGGCGGTGGCGATACCGCGTCGGACTGCGTCGGCACGGCGTTCCGTCAGGGCGCGGTAAAGGTCACGCAGCTCGACATCCGTCCGCAGCCGCCGGAGAAGGAAGACAAGCTCGCCGTCTGGCCGTTCTGGGCGACCAAGATGCGTACCTCCTCGTCGCAGGCCGAAGGCGCGATCCGCGAGTTCCAGGTCGCGACGCTCGAGTTCGTCGGCGAAGATGGCGTTCTGACCGGCGTCAAGTGCTGCGAAGTCGACGAGCGCCGCAAGCCGGTTCCCGGCACCGAATTCATCATCAAGGCCGATCTGGCCTTCATCGCGATCGGTTTCAGCGGTCCGTTCAAGGACAGCGTGCTGAAGGAACTCGACGGCAAGCTCACGCTCAACACCGACCGTCGCGGCTCGACCAACGTCGTTGCCAACGACCGCGACTACAAGACCTCGGTCGACAAGTTCTGGACGGCCGGCGACGTGCGCCGCGGCCAGTCGCTGGTGGTCTGGGCGATCCGCGAAGGCCGCCAGGCCGCCCGCGCCATCGACGAAGCCCTGATGGGTTCGACGGTTCTGCCGCGGTAAGCGACTGACATCGATGCAATGGATGGGGCCGCTTCGAGCGGCCTCTTTTTATTTGATGCTGATGTCGATTGGAGACGAGCCGCTTGCGGCGGTGCCGTTGCCGGGCGTTTTTCGTCAGACGATATCGATGCATACCGGGCGCAGATCGGAGGAGGTGGCGCGTCCGCTTCCGGCCGATTTCGTTGAAAAAC
>UBTY01000010.1:0-135512 GCA_900468535.1 Hyphomicrobiales bacterium
GCGCTTCAATGTGTTCGTGCCCGGTCCGTTTCGAAAGCTGCATGCCGAGTTCGGTACGGGTGGGAATGACATAGGGGTGGCAGGATGACTTCAGAGCTCCCGATGAGGGCTCGAATGTGAAAAGCCTGTAGCCCAAGCCGAGATAATAGGTTGCGCTGTCGACGGAACGGTAAAGAGCAAGCCCGGAATTGTATGGCTTCTTCCATACCTCGATCGATCCGCTGGATGGTCCCGACGTGCCTCTACGCGCGAAGCTGAATTCCTGATCCATACCGAAGCCCCAAGTCATCGTGTAGGTCAGATCGTATCCGGTTGGTTCCAACCCGATCGTTGTCGATCGGGTCATCTCAAGTTTCCAGAAGGTGTAACCCGCGCAGGCCAGCGACAAGCCGATGACCAAGAGCAGTCACATAGGTTTCCTCGCTATCTGGTCGGAGTCTCGGTGGCGTCAGGCGATGGCGTCGAGGCCGAGTGTCTCCAGCCGATCGAGTTGCGCGACCTCCGCTGCCGTCAAAGCAATGCCGTTGGCAACCGACTTCGAACGTGCGGCATAGCGGCGCTCGGAGGGCAGGCGGGCGCCCTGGCCAACGATCGCCTCGAACAGCAGCTCGGCGCGTGCAAAGGGATCGCCGCTGCGACCGGACGCAAATGCCTTGGGCGAAAAGGCGAGGATGAGTTCGCCGTGCCGCGGCGCGAGCGTCGTCGTACCGAGATAGTCCAGCACCTCGGGGCTGGTCAGATCGCCAATCATGATGCCGGCAAGCAGCTCGATCATCGTGCCGATCGCCGAACCCTTGTGTCCACCGAAGGGCAGCATGGCGCCTGCGAGCGCCTCCTGCGGATCGGTCGTCGGATCGCCGTCGGCATCAATCGCCCAGCCCTCGGGGAGAGGCTTGCCGGCGCGTCGATAGAGCTCGATTTCACCGCGCGCGGCGACCGAGGTCGCGAAATCGAAGACGTAGGGCGAGCCGTTCGGGCGCGGCCAGCCGAAAGCAAGAGGATTGGTGCCGAGCAGCGGCTTGTTGCCGCCGGTGGGTGCCACGGTCGCGTAGCTTGGGCACATGACGAGACCGGCGAGGCCCTGCGCCGTCACGGCCTCGACCTCTGGCCACAAGGCGGAGAAGTGTGTGCAGTCGTTGATGACAAGTGCGGCCAGACCGGATTCCCGAGCGCGTTCGGCCAGAGCAGGCAGGCCGAGTTCGAATGCGGCGTTGGCAAAGCCGCCCTTCGCGTCGACGCGAACGATCGATGAATGCTCCTGTTCCAGCAGAACCGGGAGGGCATCTGGGCTGACCTTGCCGGCTTTCACAGTGCGCAGGACACCTTCGATCCGGTAGATGCCGTGCGACTTACAGGCGTCACGTTCGCCCGCGATGATGACGCGCGCGATCGCGCCGGCTTGAATGGAGTTGAGGCCCGCCTTTGCGAAGATCGCTTCGACACGCTGCTGCAGGGCTTCGACGGTAACGGTGAGTTCGGTCATGACATGCCTTTCTCAAACGCCATTCTGCCGGAGAAGGGCGCGATTGAATTCTGAATACATAAAGTATACAAGGAAATCGCAAGTGCAATTCGGCTATGAACCGATTCTCGCTGAAACGCGCCAAAAGATACAGAGAAAGGATCGGCTTATGGTCTTCGTTCCCACAGGAAAACACCTTGTCGCAGGCGAATGGCTGGACGGGGAAAGCACTTTTCAATCCTCGCCCGCCCATGGACCGTCGCATAGCTTTGCCGCCGGTACCGTCGAGCATGTAAACCGTGCCTGCGAAGCCGCGGAAGACGCCTTCTGGAGCTACGGCTACTCCACGCGCGCCGAGCGCGCCGCGTTCCTCAGAGCGATCGCCGAAGAAATCGAAGCCCGCGCCGAAGCCATCACCGAAATCGGCAGCCAGGAAACCGGTCTGCCGGAAGCACGCCTTCAGGGCGAACGCGGCCGTACGACGGGACAGCTGCGGCTTTTCGCAGATCACATCGAGAAGGGTGAATACCTGGATCGTCGTTTCGATCAGGCGTTGCCGGATCGCCAGCCAGCACCACGCCCGGAAATCCGCCTCCTGCAGCGGCCGATCGGTCCGGTAGCGGTATTCGGCGCCTCGAACTTCCCGCTCGCATTCTCCACCGCCGGCGGCGACACGGCTGCTGCGCTTGCCGCAGGTTGCCCGGTCGTTGTGAAGGGCCACTCCGCACATCCGGGTACGGGTGAAATCATCGCGCAGGCGATCGATGCCGCCATCCGCCGCACCGGCGTTCATCCGGGCGTTTTCTCGCTGATCCAGGGCGGCAGCCGCGACGTCGGCCATGGCCTGGTCAAGCATCCGCGCATCAAGGCCGTCGGCTTCACCGGTTCGCTCGGCGGCGGCCGTGCTCTGTTCGACCTCTGCGCTGCACGTCCGGAGCCAATTCCGTTCTTCGGCGAGCTCGGCTCGGTCAACCCGATGTTCCTGCTGCCGGAAGCCCTCAAGGCGCGTGCCGAAACCCTCGGCCAGGGTTGGGCGGGATCGCTGACGATGGGTGCCGGTCAGTTCTGCACGAACCCGGGCATTGCCGTCGTCGTCAAGGGCTCCGATGCCGACCGCTTCACGGCTGCGACCGTCGAAGCACTCGGCAAGGTCGCTCCACAGACCATGCTGACGGACGGTATTGCCAAGGCTTACCGCGACGGGCAGGAGCGTTTCTCCACGCGTAACACCGTCAAGGCGCTGCTGACGACCGAGTCGTCCGACCGCAAAGCCTCGCCGAACCTCTATGAGACGACAGGCGAACAGTTCCTCGCGGACCACGCGCTCGGCGAAGAGGTGTTCGGGCCGCTCGGTCTCGTCGTGCGTGTCGATACGCTCGATGAGATGGAGAACCTCGCACGCGGCTTCGAAGGCCAGCTGACGACGACCATCCACATGGATGGCGGCGATCTCGATGCGGCGCGGCGCCTGCTGCCGGTGCTCGAGCGCAAGGCGGGACGTGTGCTGGTGAACGGCTTCCCGACCGGCGTCGAAGTCGTTGATTCCATGGTTCACGGTGGCCCTTATCCGGCGTCGACGAACTTCGGCGCGACCAGCGTCGGAACGATGTCGATCCGCCGCTTCTTGCGCCCGGTTTCCTACCAGAACCTGCCGGAAGGGCTGCTATCCGAGGATTTCCTCGGCTGATTGCCGTTTGAACAAAGGGAGGGCTTTCACGAAAGCCCTCCTGAGCCGGCTGATATCGTCATGCAACGGCCGTGGATCACCGAGCCGGCGGGCCGGTCCATGCTTCGAAATTCTTTCCTTTCAAGAAAATGACGTTGGCCGATTGCCTCGGCTTCTGATGTCTGCGGAGATAATGCAGTGGTTGAGCGTGATGTGATCGTGATCGGTGCCGGTGTCGTCGGCCTCTCGGCGGCCATTGCCGCGCAGTCTCGCGGTTTTTCCGTCACCGTGCTTGATCGCGTCGGACCTGCTGCCGGCGCTTCCGCCGGAAATGCCGGCGCCTTCGCGTTCACCGATATCCTGCCGCTCGCTTCGCCGGGTATTCTGAAGAAGGCCCCGAAGTGGCTGCTCGATCCGCTCGGCCCGCTGACCGTGCCGCCGGCTTATGCGCTGCAGATCGCGCCGTGGATGTTTCGCTTCTGGCGTGCCTGCGCGCCTGACCGGGTCGCGCAATCGACTGCGATGCAGACGGCCTTGATGGATCTTTCGAAGGCCGAACTCGAGCCCTTCCTGAATGCCACGGGCACCGCTGACATGCTGCGCAAGGAAGGCAATCTGCAAGTCTACGAAAGCGATGCAGAGTTTCGCGGATCGCTGCCGGGCTGGAAGGCCCGCGAAGATCACGGTGTCGCGTTCCGTCACGTCAAGGGCGACGAGATGGCGGCAATCCAGCCGGGCCTGGCGTCCCGGTTCATCCTCGGCACCTTCACGCCCGGTTGGTACTCGATCGCGGATCCGAAGCTCTACACTCTTGCGCTCGCCGATCACTTCCGCGCCAAGGGCGGGCTGATCGAAACGGGTGAGGTCGTCGATCTGAAGCCTGGCGATAGCACCGTCGAGATCAGGACGGCTGATGGCAAGACGCGCAAGGTCGGCCAGGTCGTTCTTGCTGCCGGTGCCTTCTCGCACCGGATTGCCAAAACCATCGGCGAGAACATCCCGCTCGAAACGGAGCGTGGCTACAATACGACGCTGCCGACAGGGGCTTTCGATCTGCGCACGCAGGTGACCTTCGGTGGCCATGGCTTCGTCGTGACGCGGCTGTCGACAGGCGTTCGCGTCGGTGGCGCCGTCGAACTTGGCGGCCTGCAGTTGCCGCCGAACTTCAAACGGTCGCAGGCGATGCTGAAGAAGGCCGCGATGTTCCTGCCCGGCTTGAAGACGGAACGCGGCGTCGAATGGATGGGCTTCCGTCCGTCGCTTCCCGACAGCCTGCCGGCAATTGGCCGGGCACGCGCGACCGGTCGCGTCATCTATGCCTTCGGTCATGGCCATCTCGGGCTGACGCAGTCTGCGGGTACGGCGAGGATCGTTGCCGACCTGCTTAGCGGACAAACACCGTCGATCGATATCAGCAGGGTTTCCCCGCAGCGTTTCTAGTCGGGGGAACTCAAGTCCAACAAAATAAGAGCGGCCCGGATCGGTTGATCGCGGGCCGCTTTTCGTTGTGCGTGGCTGGGCTCAGCCGAAGGTGAAGGCATAGGCGTCGACGCCGGGATCCAGGAACTTGATCTCGAAGTTGCGCGCCGTGACCGTCCCGGACTGACGGACCAGTTGGTACAGTCTGGTCGCCGTCACCGTGCCGTTGCCGTCGGCGTCGATGTCGGCGCCGTGGTCTGCTCCGGGCGGCTTCCCGTCAACGGTGACCTTGAACCGGATCGGCTTGCCCGCTTTATCCGGCCCGAGCACGAGATGAAGGTCGCGGGCGCTGAAGCGGTAGGTGATGCCGCCATCAGGCTGGTCCAGCGTCGCGGCTTCGGCTCCGACGGTCCAGGTTCCCGTCAGGCCCCATTCGTTCAGGTGTGGATTGCTGATCGAGTAGAGATGGGGCGCGTCGGAATGCAATCCTTCGGGCGATACGAAGTTCGATGCCTGCTGGTAGCCGATGTAGGTTTCGCCCGACCGGATGCTGGCGAGATCCGGTGCCATTTCGGCGCCCTTGGCATCCGGAGCGACGATCGGGGTGTTCTCCGCTGTCTTGCTGCCGGCCTCATGCAGGAGATCCTGAATGGCCTTCTCCGTCTCACCGTATTCGCCTTCACCAAAGTGATGGTAGCGAATCTGCCCATCGGCATCGATCAGGTAGTGGGCCGGCCAGTAGTTGTTCTCGAACGCTCTCCAGATCCGGTAGTCGTTGTCGATTGCAACCGGATAGTCGATCTTGAAGTCTTCGACTGCCTTCTTGACGTTGTCGATCTTCTTCTCGAAAGCGAATTCGGGAGTGTGGACGCCGATCACGACGAGGCCCTGATCCTTGTATTTCTGCGCCCATTCCCGGACATAGGGCAGGGTGCGAATGCAGTTGATGCAGGAATATGTCCAGAAATCGACAAGCACGACCTTCCCGCGAAGCTGCTTTTCAGTAAGCGGCGGCGAGTTCAGCCACTGGACGGCGCCGTCAAGCGATGGGGCGCGGCCTTCGATGCCGAGCGAGCTGTGATAAGGCTGCTTGTTGTCGACGAGCATCGCGGTCGAGTTGCTGGCGACCTCGGTAGGCGCTGCGCTCAGCGAGCGGGCATCCAGCCGGTTGAGTACAGCCTGTTCGAAGGAGGCCGTGCTGGCATAGGAGAGCCGTGCCAGAAGCGTCGTGTCCAGGCCGGAGGCGATGATCGCAACGCCTGCGAGGACAGCGACGCCGAGCACCTGGCGGATACGTTCGCCAATGCCGAGCGACCGCTTCATCGCGGCGAATATCCTGCCACCGAGCAGGAGTGCGGCTGCAAGCGACGTAGCCGCGCCGGCTGCATAGGCAAGTAACAGCAGAGTGGTGGTCAGGTTCGCACCGTGCAGGGCGGCGCCTGTGAGAACCAGCCCGAGGATCGGGCCTGCACAGGGAGCCCACAGCAGACCGGTCGCTACGCCGAGCAGGAGAGAACTTCTGATGGTCGAGGCTGCGCCGCGATCACCGGTGGCGGCCAGAAGGTCATTTCCAAGACCGACGACCGGCTGGGTGATGCGCGTTGCAAAGCGTGGTGAAAGCAGGCTCAGGCCGAAGAGTGCCAACACAACGATGGCGACGATGCGGCCGTATTCGTTGGCCTGAATGACCCAGGCGCCACCGACCGCGGCGAGTGTTGCCACGACTGCGAATGTGGCCGCCATGCCAACGAGCATCGGAAGCGTGCTTTTCAGGAACGGCTGCCCGGCGCGTGCGAAGACGAAAGGCAGGATCGGGAGGATACACGGGCTGAGGATCGTCAGCACGCCTCCAAGATAAGCAATGATAAGAAGCGTCATCGTCGTTTTCCTTTGATGCCGATAGGTCGGGTTCTGGTGACGCGACGCGCCGGAACCAGAAAACGAGATGCATATGGCTGCGTGCTGGTATCCCCGATGTGTCCGGTACTTCGGTGATTTGTAGCGGAGTGTCGATTTCGGCGGCCTCGCTACAAAGCGATACAAAGTCGTGCTGCAGCGCGCTTTGCTGATGTCGAATGTATCGCATTGTATCCGGAGGGCCGCTCGCTACATCTCCATTCAAAAAAGGTCGCGTGCGACACATCGACGATACACGCAGGCTGTTTTCTCCGGCTCACATTCAAACGCAGGAGAGATCAATGTCCCAGGGGATCAATCGCCGCCGCTTTTTCGGCATCACCGCCATGGCTGTCGCCGCAGCCGAAATCGGCATGTCGGGCCTTGCAGGCGGCGCAGCGCAGGCGGCACAGTCTGCAACACCTGTCTCGAAGGCAGGAAAGCACAGCTCCTTCGAATCACTGAAGCAGATCAAGGCTGGGGTTCTGGACATTGGTTACGCAGAAGCAGGACCGGCGAATGGTCCTGTCGTGCTGCTGCTGCACGGCTGGCCCTACGACATCTACAGCTATGTGGATGTCGCACCGCTGCTCGCGGACGCTGGTTACCGCGTTCTCATTCCTTATCTGCGCGGCTATGGGACCACCCGGTTCCTTTCAGCCGAGACCCCGCGAAACGGTCAGCAGGCGGCGCTTGCCGCCGACATCATCGCATTCATGGACGCGCTGAAGATCGAAAGGGCTGTCGTTGCCGGATATGACTGGGGTGCGCGCACCGCCGACATCATGGCGGCGCTCTGGCCAGAACGTTGCAAGGCGCTGGTCTCGGTCAGCGGCTATCTGATCGGCAGCCAGAAGATCAATCGGAAGCCGCTCCCGCCGAAGGCCGAGCTCGCCTGGTGGTATCAGTTCTACTTTGCGACCGAGCGCGGCCAGCTTGGCTACGAGAGCAATCGCAGCGAATTTGCGCGGCTGATCTGGCACACGGCATCGCCGAAGTGGAATTTCGACGATGCGACCTTCGAGAGATCGGCTGCCGCCTTCGACAATCCCGATCATGTCGCCGTCGTCATCCACAATTATCGCTGGCGTCTCGGGATCGTCGAAGGCGAAGCCAAGTACGACGCTTACGAAAAGAGGCTGGCAATGGGCCCGTCGATCTCGGTGCCCACGATCACCATGGAGGGCGATGCCAATGGTGCACCACATCCGGAACCCGCGGCCTACGCCGGCAAGTTCACCGGCCGATACGAGCATCGGACCATCACCGGAGGTATCGGACACAACCTGCCGCAGGAAGCACCCGAGGCCTTCTCCAAGGCTGTGATCGACGTCGATCATTTCTAAGCCGGAGTGCCGGGGCGAGGTGCGAGGCGCGGGATATTCAATTTGCGCTTCGCAGGCTAAAGAGAGTCGAGGCTGCCTTCTGGTTGCGCAGCGTGGAGAAGTTCATGGAGCATGTCGATCATATCCTGATCGTTGACGACGATCGCGAAATCCGCGAGCTGCTGTCGGGCTATCTGACGAAGAACGGGCTGCGGGTCACCGTTGCCGCGGACGGCCGTCAGATGCGCAGCTTCCTGGACGGCAACACGGTCGACCTGATCGTGCTTGATGTCATGATGCCGGGCGATGACGGGCTTGTTCTCTGCCGCGAGCTGCGTGCCGGAAAGCACAAGGCGACGCCGATCCTGATGCTGACCGCGCGCAGCGACGAAATGGATCGCATCCTCGGGCTCGAGATGGGCGCCGACGATTACCTCGCCAAGCCGTTCGCGGCGCGCGAGCTTCTCGCCCGCATTAAGGCAGTGCTGCGCCGGACGCGGATGCTGCCGCCCAATCTGCAGATCAGCGAAGCAGGGCAGCTGTTGATATTCGGGGAATGGCGTCTCGATACGGTTTCGCGGCACCTTCTAGACAAGGACGGCACCGCGATTGCGCTGAGCGGTGCCGAATATCGTTTGCTCAAGGTCTTCATCGATCATCCGCAGCGTGTTCTCAATCGCGATCAGTTGCTGAACCTGACGCAGGGCCGGGATGCCGATCTGTTCGATCGGTCGATCGATTTGCTGGTCAGCCGGCTGCGTCAGCGGTTGGGAGACGATGCGCGCGAGCCGACCTACATCAAGACGGTTCGCAGCGAAGGCTATGTGCTGTCGGTTCCGGTCGAGATCGCGGAGACCAGGCAATGAGCAGTCGAGGCGCCGCCAGCCTTGTCGGGTTCTGGCCGCGAACCCTGAGGTCCCGGCTGTTCATCATCCTGCTTGCCGGGCTCGCGGTTGCCTACGGGCTTTCCTTCAGCGTTCTCTATACGGAGCGCTCGATGTCGGCGAAGGCGGTGATGCTCGGAACGCTCGAGAGCGATGTGGCAACGTCGATCGCCGTGCTCGACCGGCTACCGGCCGACGAGCGCGCGGCCCTGGTCGATCGATTGGGTCGCGGTAACTATCAATTCGTTCTCGGACCGGGAATTGCCGGCGTTCCGGACACCTCCAGCCGTGGCGCGGAAATCGCCGCCAAGATCGAGGATGCCGCGGGCAGTCGCTTTCCCATACGCATGGAAAAAATCCCCGGTGATGTGGCCCGGCTGCAGGCGCATCTGACGTTGAGCGACGGGAACCCGCTGACGATCGACATAACACCAAGGGGTGTCATGCCGATTGCACAGTGGCTTCCTTATGTGTTCGGCATCCAGATGCTGCTCGTGGTGCTCTGTGCGTGGCTTGCCGTGCGTCAGGCCATTCGTCCGCTCGCCGATCTCGCGGCCGCCGCGGATGCGCTTGATCCCAACACCAAGGCGCCGCTGCTCAGCGATAGCGGACCTAGCGAAGTCGCGCATGCGGCCCGCGCCTTCAACGCGATGCGCGATCGGATCGCGCATTATCTCGAAGAGCGCGTCCAGATCCTGGCGGCGATCTCGCATGATCTGCAGACGCCGATCACGCGTATGCGTCTGCGTGCCGACATGGCGGATGATTCAAACGAGAAAACCAAGCTTCTGCACGATCTCGGAGAAATCGAGCGGCTTGTCCAGGATGGCATCGCCTATGCACGCAGCTCCCACGGCAATGGCGAGAAGTTGTCCCGCATCGATCTGGCATCGTTCGTCGAGAGCATCTGCTACGACTATCAGGACACCGGCAAAGCGGTGTCCCTCGTCAGCGCGGTCAGCGGTACGGCGGCAACCAAGCCGCATGCCCTGCGCCGGATTCTGTCCAACTTCATCGACAATGCGCTGAAGTTTGCCGGATCCGCCGATGTCAGCGTCGAGCGCAAGGGCGATGGCCGGATCGCCATCACGGTGATGGATCGAGGGCCGGGCATTCCGGAAGAGCAGCTGGATGCAGCGATGCAACCGTTTTTCCGGCTGGAACAGTCGCGCAATCGCGAGACGGGCGGGGCAGGGCTAGGCCTTGCCATTGCCCAGCAGCTGGCAGCCGCGATCGGCGGCTCGGTCAGGCTCTACAACCGCGACGGCGGCGGCTTGGCCGCTGAAATTACCATCGGCTGATGCGCGCGCCCCACAGGGGCGTGTTGCATTTGTAGCGTATCGTATCCACGAAACCGACCGCTACGCTTTGTGACATTTCTCCATGTTTCCGAAACATGCGGGATACCTCGACTTGGCAAAACCCACTTCGTCAACGCAGCCGCAAGGAGCGGCGCAACAAACGGAGTGTTCGATGACGAAGATCGAGAAGGTTCTCTACACCGGCAAGACCCATACCACTGGCGGCCGTGATGGCGCTGCGCGCAGCGACGACGGCGAACTGGATATCAAGCTTTCCCCTCCCGGAAGCGCTCGTGCCGGCACCAACCCAGAGCAGCTCTTCGCCGCCGGATGGTCCGCCTGCTTCATCGGCGCCATCGGGCTCGCAGCCGGCAAGCACAAGGTGAAACTCCCCACCGACCTTTCTGTCGATGCCGAAGTGGATCTTGGAACCACCGACGGCGCTTACTTCCTGCAGGCGCGGCTGAACGTTCGTCTGCCGGGCCTCGATGCCGAACTGGCGCGGACGCTGGTCGAGGAAGCGCACCAGACTTGCCCTTACTCAAAAGCGACACGCGGCAACATCGCCGTCGAGCTCAATATTGTCTGATTGCAAGCCGGTTCGTCGCGGCCTCGGCCGCGGCGAACCCCGCAAACAGGAGATACCAATGAAGCTGTTCATCATTCTTCTTCTGGGGGCGACGGTGTTCGCTACCCCTTGTATCTATGACATCAGCTCGCGCGAGCCATCGCCGTTCGGCGGGTTCGTCGCGGCGGTCGGCGCCGGCGATTGGTGACCGGCTGTCCGGATGAGGCGGGGCGCTCCGCGACGATCGTGATGGCAGTCGCGCGGTTTGCGAATAGTGTCGCAGAAAGGCTGCAATTTTGCTTCGGCAAGGCTTACAGTCGCGCCACATCCTCATTCGGAGTCATAGGCAATGGCAGAATTTCCTCAGAAGGCAAAGGTCGTCATCATCGGGCTGGGCGGCATCGTGGGGGCGTCCATTGCCCACCATCTGGTCGAGCGCGGCTGGGACGATATCGTCGGCATCGACAAATCAGGTATTCCGACCGATATCGGCTCGACGGCACACGCCTCTGACTTCTGTTACACGACCAGCCACGACAATCTCTCGGTCTGGACGACGCTCTACTCGATCGATTTCTACGAGAAGATGGGCCACTACGCCCGCATCGGCGGTCTCGAAGTCGCGCGTACCGGCGACGATACCTGGATGGAGGAAATCAAGCGCAAGCTGTCCTCGGCAAAGGCCTTCGGCACGCGCGCGCACTATGTCAGCCCCGCCGAGATCAAGGAAAAGTTCCCGCTGATCGAGGAAGATCAGGTGATGGGCGGCATGTTCGATCCCGACGCCGGCCTCGTCATTCCGCGCTCGCAGACCGTTGCCGGCAAGTTGGTCGATGCTGCCGAGAAAGCAGGCAAGCTCAAGGTTTTCGCGAACACCCCGGCAAAGTCGCTGATCGTCGAAGGCGGCCGCATCAAGGGTGTCGTAACGCATCGCGGCACGATCATGGCCGACCATGTCATCGTCTGCGCCGGTCTTTGGGGCCGCCTCATCGCCGAAATGGTCGGGGAAGATCTTCCGGTCATGCCGGTCGACCACCCGCTTACCTTCTTCGGGCCGTACAACGAGTTCGAAGGGACCGGCAAGGAAATCGGCTTCCCGCTTCTGCGCGACCAGGGCAATTCCGCCTATATGCGCGACACGGGTGACCCGAAGACCACCGAAGGTGGCCAGATCGAATGGGGCTACTACGAAACGACCAATCCGCGCATGTGCCATCCGCGCGAACTTCTCGAAAAGCACGAGGCACGCCTGTCTCCCTCCCAGCGCGACCTGGAAATGGAGCAGATCATCGAGCCTCTCGAGCGCGCGATGGAGCTGACGCCCATCCTCGGCGAACTCGGCTACAATGAAGGCCACTCGTTCAACGGCCTGCTGCAGGTTTCGGCCGGCGGCGGCGCTTCCTGCGGCGAAAGCCAGAAGGTGCGCGGCCTCTGGTACTGCGTCGCCATCTGGGTGAAGGACGGCCCGGGCTACGGCAAGCTGATCGCCGACTGGATGACCGATGGCCGCACCGAGATCGACCATGCCAGCATCGACTATTCGCGCTTCTATCAGCATCAGTTGACGGAGGATTTCATCGCCGGCCGCTGCTTCGAGGCGGCGCAGAAGATCTATTTCCCGGCCGTGCATACGCGCGAACCCTACGCCTCCGGCCGCAACGTCAAGCGCTCGCCCTTCTACGAGCGCGAAAAGGAACTCGGCGGCTACTTCATGGAGCTCGGCGGTTGGGAGCGTGCCCACGGCTATGCTGCCAACGAGCACCTGCTAGAGAAATACGGCGACCGCGTTCCTGTGCGCGCGAACGAGTGGGACAGCCGCCACTTCTGGCGCGTTTCCAATGCCGAGCACCTGGCGATGAGCGAGGACTGCGGTATCGTCAACCTCAGCCACTTTTACATGTTCGACGTCGAGGGCCCTGACCATGTCGAGCTGATGGAATGGGTTGCCGCTGCCAAAATCGGCGGCGATGCCAACATCGGCAAGGGGATCTACACCCACTTCCTCGATGACGAGGGAATGGTACGCGCCGACCTTACCATCATCCGCATGGCCGACCGTTGCCGCGTCATCGACGGCGCGGATGCCGGCCCGCGCGACTTCAACTACATCAAGCGCATCGCCGAGGATAAGGGCTTCAACGTCACGGTGACCGATGTATCGGAGAAGTTCGTCACCATCGGCATCTGGGGTCCGAATGCCCGCGAAACGCTGAAGAAGGTGGTTGCTGACCCTGCTGGTCTCGATGCGGAGAATTTCGCATTCGCGGCGATCAAGCCAATCGAGATTGCGGGCAAGACCGTTACCGCTTTCCGCATCTCCTATGTCGGCGAACAGGGCTGGGAACTTCATATGAAGTATGAAGACGGCCTGGCGGTATGGGACGCGCTGCGCTCCACCGGCGTCATGGCGTTCGGTGTCGAAACCTACGCGAACTCCCGCCGTATGGAGAAGAGCCTTCGCCTGCAGAACGCCGATCTCCTGACCGAGTACAACCTGCTGGAAGCCGATCTCGCTCGTCCGAAGGTCAAGGAAGCGGACTTCCGCGGTAAGGCGAAGCATCTGGAATACAAGGCGCGCGAACATCAGCCGGCCATGCTTTGCACGCTTGTCATGACTGAGAATGTCGATGCCAAGGGTGTCGCCCGCTATCCTGTCGGCAGCATGCCGGTTCTCGACCCCGAGACTGGCAAGACGCTGGTGGATGAGCTCGGTCGCCGCTCGTTCACGACGTCTGTCGCCTTTGGCCCGACCGTTGGCAAGAACATTGCCCTTGCCTACCTGCCCTGGGACTACTGCCAGGTCGGACGCAAATTGCAGGTCGAGTATTTCAGCGAAACCTATCCGGTCGAGGTCGTCGGCATCGGTTACAAGCCGATCTACGACCCCGAGAATCTCAAGCCGCGCAGCTAAGCTGACGGCAAAGAAACGCCCGCCAAAACGGCGGGCGTTTTTATTTTGCGCTCTTCGGATCCGGCTGGCAAGAATCGCGGGCTTCGGGTTCAATGATATTGCGCGCGTGATACGAGGTGCTAGAATCACAGACGGCAAGCTTCTGTGTTTCCTGCATTTTTGAGGTTCGGCGAATGGAGATGACAGCTGCAAATATCTCCCGGATCAGCTATGGGGCCGAACCTGGCATACGCTTCGCCTTGCTGCTGGATGGCAAGGGTGGCTGTCGGCAACTCGACATGGCCGGCATGTGCGCCTGGAAGCCGGCCGATGGCGTGATCTGGCTCCATCTCGAGCGTGATCACCCGGCGGCGGCGGCCTGGGTCAACGTCGATGGGCGCTTCGATCCGCTTGTCTCCGAGGCTCTGCTGGAAGAGGAAACGCGGCCGCGCGTCGAACCTGTCGAGGAAGGACTTCTGATCATTCTGCGCGGTGTCTGCGCGACGTCGCCCGACGAGGTGGAAGAACCGCATCCGGACATCGATCTTGTGCCGCTGCATCTGTGGGTCGATGTCAACCGCGTCGTCTCGTTGCGCGACAGCGGGCACTACATAACGGCTCTCCGCGATATCCGTGCCGCGCTCGAGAAAGGGAAGGGGCCTCAGCGCAGCGGCGACCTTCTGGCGCTCATTGGCGACAAGCTCGTGCGCGACCTCGAGCCGGTGCTCGATGCAATGGACGAGGAAGTCGACGAGCTCGACGAGATGATCTTCCACGGTGATGCGGGCGAGGTCCGCGAGCGGCTGAAGCTACTGCGCAGGCGTTCCGTTCAGCTGCGTCGCTATCTCGCGCCTCAGCGTGACGCTCTCAGCCGCATTGAGCATGATGACGCAACCTGGCTTGTCGAGCGCGACAAGTTGCGGTTACGCGAGGTCATCGACAAGCTCATGCGCTTCATCGAGTATCTCGACGCGATCCGCGACCGCACCGGCATTCTGCACGACGACCTTTCGACGGTGATCAGCGAGCGCATCGCGCGCAATTCCAACCGTCTCGCGGCGCTTGCCGCTCTTCTTCTTCCTCCAAGCGTCGTCGCCGGTCTGTTCGGCATGAATGTCGGCGGCATTCCCGGCGTCAACGATACCTGGGCCTTCATCATCATCGTCGCCTTCGTGACGATATCATCCGTTGCGACACTCTGGATTCTCCGGCGGATAGGCTGGCTGTAGGAGAAGCGCATCGCTGTCTTGGGGCGATTGGGCATTCAAACAACCGTGATTTTAGTTCCCAATTCTTGACAACCAAATTTTCACGGAAATATCTGTTTTGGGAGAAAAATTCGCGGCGGTTAACGCCGTCGGATGGGGATTAGGACAGGACTACAGTTCGAGATGATCGATACTCGTTTCTCGACCGCCATGCAGATCGTGATAAGCATCGCGGTGAACGATGAAGCGGGTGTTCGGACCACAAGCCAGTCGCTGGCGCAGGCGCTCGATACGAGTTCCAGTTTCGTGCGCAAACTTCTTCTGCCGTTAGCCGAAGCAAATATTCTGGTCGCTTCGGCGGGTGGCAAGGGCGGGGTGCGGCTAGCACGCCCGAGGAACGATATCCAGCTTGCCGAGATCTACGCCGTCGTCACTGGCAACAAGCGGCTCTGGGCCACCCGACACGAGATCCCTCATGAAGGGCTGGTCGGCGAAAACATCTGCGATCTCTCGGAATATCTCTGCGATCGCGCCGAGCAGGCGGTTGTCGATATGTTGGGATCGGTGACCGTGGAGGATAGCGTGGCAGAATTGCGTCGCCTCGATGTAGAGAGGCAAAAGCTCGCGGCGACAGAGACATCCGTAGCCGATCGGCGTGACGCGGCGGAGTAAAAATTCGGCCAATAGCAAAAGGTGGCTCGGCAGGGAAACCGCGCCACCTTCCGTATACTGATCGGAGGTCAATCTGATCAGAAACACCTGATTCGGGCGCCATTCCGCGTTCACGCCGGATCAGAGGATCCGGCGCGATTGAAGGAGAGCGGCGCCCGAAGATTTATTAGAACGCGCGCTGCAGACGGAAGAAGCCCGTCGTTACGCCGTCAGCCTTGTCGACGTCGAGGTAGTTGACGGTCGCCTTGGCATAGAGGTTCTCGACGATCTGGTAGTCGACGGTTACGCCGTACTTCCAAGCATCGACGTTGGCGAAGTCGGTGTTGCCGTTGATCGCGCCGTAGTTGCCGTAGTACTGAACGGCCGGGGTGATCTTCAGCTTGTCGGTTGCCTTGATGGCGTATTCAGCAACGAGAGCCCACTCAGACTTGCTGTAGTAGGAGTTCGGGTTGCTGGAGTAGACGCCTGCGAGACCGAGAACGCCAGGACCGATTGCAACGGTACCCATGGCGCGAACAGCGCCTTCTTCGTTGTCGGTGTCGTAGCCAGCGGTGATCTGGTACGTGAAGATGCCAGCCTTGCCGCCGAGGCCGACTGCGATGCCAATGTTGTTGCCGTTTTCGCCGGTCTTGAAGACGCCGTCTTCCAGTTCGTCGGCGCTGATGCCAGCGTAGAAGCTATCAGCTTCGTACTGGTAGCGGAACGAGTTGTGCAGCGTTACCTTCGAGCCGATATCGTCGGTTTCGCCGGAGAGACCATCGTCCCACCAGCTGTAGAACAGACCGGCGCGGAAGCCGGCGACGTCGATGTAAGCGGAGTCGAGGACCGCAGCCTGCGAGGAAGCGTTGTCCGCATTGGTCTGCAGAACGATAACGCCGGTGAGCGGGCCGTATTCAGTGTCGCTCTTGGCGGTGAACTGAACCTGACCGCGAGTGTACATGTCCCAGTCCGAATTGTTAGCGACAGTCGAGCCGTTGCCGGTCGTGGCGCTGGCGTTCGGGCCTGCGTTGACCTGCGTACGGATGTAGCCGCTGATCTTGAGGCAGGTTTCCGTGCCCGGGATGTAGAAGTAGCCGGTGCCGTAAGCGTCGCAAACGCGAACGTATTCTACAGCTTCTGGTTCGGCAGCGACGATAGCGTCTGCAGCCTGAGCGCCCGATACGGCTGCGAGAGCCGCTGCCGAGCTGATGAGCATCATACGAATAGTCATAGTTGAGTCCAATCTATTTAGGATCGGGCACAGGTCATTGCTGCCGAGAACGGCCCCTACCTACCCCAATTTCAAAACAAGCCCTCACGGGGACGTGATGTTCCCGTGGCCGGCAAATTACATTTTGGCTTAAATGTATCAATTATAGATACAGTCATAATTTGTTTTATTTGCAATGCAATATTGGGCTGTTGCAGAAAGGCAACTGTGGCAAAGGCCGCGGCAGCCCCTTTATTAGCCATTCTGAAAACACAATGTTCTCAATGGCATGGCAGGAGCCTCTTTCGTCGGCGAACAATGTTGCAATGCAGCATTACTCGGAAGAGAGGCATGCTTTCCCGCTTATGAAACCCCTGGGTTCTCTTCGTGAAAGCGACCCGTAAGACGATCCAAGACAGGATCCCGACGGTCGAGCTGAAGATGTTCTCCGGGTTCGACCAAGTGTTCGAGCAGTCGCCAGACACAATCACTGAACAATCGGCTTGCTTCGGCGGCTTCGTTACTTGCGAGCAGCGTTGAGCCGACGATGCTGACGGCGTGAGCCGTCACCGTCTGATCGACGCGTGTGAATGCGCAGTTTCCTCCGTGCGCGGCTGCAAGGTCGATGATGACCGAGCCAGCGGGAAGGGAGCCAAGTGTTTCCTCGTCGATCAGCATCGGGGCGGCGCTGCCTGATTCGCGAAGGTTCGTGACGATCATCTGCATCGGGGCAAGCTGCCGGCCGAGTTGCCGGCGCGCCTGCTCACGCTTGGGGCCGGTGGCAAATATTGCCGTATCTATCGCCGAGAACTTTGCTCCCAGTCTCTCCACCTTCGCGCGATCGCTCTCGTTCAATCCGAAAACATGGGTGAGAGCACCCAGTTTCCTGGCGGTTGCAATCGCTTGCAGGGATACGGTGTTGACGCCGATGGCTGCCAGTCTGATCGGGCGAACGAAGCTGCCCTCCAGGGTCAGCATCGAATGGCCGATTCGCATCAGCCTTATACCCTCGAGGACGGCAGCGTGACCGAGAACGGTCGCTTGCGTGGTGGCAGCATCCATTGCCGCAGCATCCGCATAGCCTTCCAGGCGCGCAAGATCGAGTTCAAGCGATTGGTCGGGCGACGCGCTTGCGGAGCCTGCGGCGTTGCCGAGAAAGAGAGACACCGAACTGCTGGGAATGGACCTGTCCGGTCTGCGGACGCTGACGACAAGATCGCATTCCACGACATCGGCGGGTGTCGCGGCGCATGCGCCGGCTCTTCTATAATCATCGTCGGTGTGGCCCGCGAACTGACCGCATCCCGGCTCGAATAGAAATGTAAAGCGGCTGGACAGCCGACAAATGTCGTCCGGCGTCAACGCAACGCGGCGCTCACCGGGAAAAGATTCCCGAAGCAGTCCGGCGCGGACATGGGCAGGTTCAGACATTCATCGCTCTATTTAGAAAGCATACAGATGGGCGCGGAGTGCGATATAGGCCGCGTCGCCCATAGTTTTATGACAGTTTTGTAATTTTTTGCGCCTAATCGCACCCGATCTCTCGAGTGTGCAACCTGTGGTCATGCAGGCGCGTGCAATCTTTCGGTACACTTGCAGAGCGGCAACGTCATGGGCAGATATGGTTTTGCCGCAGCGCTTTTGGATGTAATGGTTGGGCAAAGCGCGTTGCTGCTGGAGGCATTGGTGAATTTCTATTCGGTTTACGATCAAGGATTTGTCCGCGTGGCGGCATGCACGCCGAGCTGCGAGATCGGCGATCCGGATTTCAACGCAGCGGCGACGCTCGAACTTGCGCGGCAGGGTCATGCGCGTGGCGTCGGATTGATGGTCTTTCCGGAGCTCGGTATCTCCGGCTATTCGATCGACGATCTGCTTGGACAGGATGCGTTGCTGAGATCGGTTGATGCCGCGATCGCCGACATCGTCAAGGCCAGCAAGGATCTGACACCGGTGCTGCTCGTCGGCGCTCCGTTGCAAAGCGGCGGGCGTCTTTATAACTGCGCGATTGCGATCCATGCCGGCAAGATTCTCGGAGTCGTGCCAAAGACACATCTTCCGAATTACCGCGAATTCTACGAGAAGCGCTGGTTTGCGTCGGGGAGGGATGTCAGAGGTCGCAGCATCACAGTAGCCGGCCATGCCGTTCCGTTCGGCACGGATCTGATTTTTGCGGCCGAGGAGCTGCAGGATTTCATCTTCCATGTCGAGATCTGCGAAGACCTTTGGGCGCCGGCACCTCCGAGCGATTTCGGTGCGCTGGCCGGCGCGCTGGTGCTCGCCAATCTTTCCGCAAGCAATATCACCGTCGGCAAGGCCGACACGCGCAAGCTGCTTTGCTCAGCGCAGTCGGCCCGTAGTCTCTCGGCCTACATCTACTCCGCCGCAGGCCCCGGCGAATCGACCACCGATCTTGCCTGGGACGGCCAGGCCTGCGTTTACGAGCTCGGCAACATGTTGGCGGAAACGGATCGCTTCCCCACGGAGTCGCAGATGTGCGTCGCCGATGTCGATCTTGAGCGGCTGCGCCTCGAGCGGTTGCGGACCGGGACGTTCAACGACGCCGCGACGCTCAACCTGACAGCGGACAGGCAGTTCCGTACGGTCAGTTTCTCGTTTGCGAAGCCTGCCGGAGACATCGGCTTCGAGCGCGACGTTGCGCGTTTCCCCTTCGTGCCGGCCGATGCCAGCAGGCTCGACCAGGATTGCTACGAGACCTTCAATATCCAGGTGCAAGGGCTGATGAAGCGGTTGAGCTCGACCGGCATCAAGCGGCTTTGCCTCGGCATATCGGGAGGCCTCGATTCGACCCACGCTCTGCTTGTGGCCGCCCGAGCCTTCGATCGTTTGGGCTGGCCGCGCTCGGATATACTTTGCTTCACGATGCCTGGGTTTGCGACCGGCGACGAAACCAAGTCGAACGCCTGGGCTTTGATGCGAAGCATGGGGGTGTCCGCCGAGGAAGTTGATATCAAGCCGCTGGCGCTACAGCTTCTGCGGGATATCAAGCATCCGTTTGCCGGTGGCGAGCCTGTTTACGATACGACCTTCGAGAACGTTCAGGCGGGCCTGCGCACTGATTTCCTGTTCCGGGCGGCCAACCAGCGCAATGCGTTTGTTCTCGGTACCGGCGACCTGTCGGAAATCGGTCTCGGGTGGTCGACTTACGGCGTCGGCGATCAGATGAGCCACTACAACGTCAACGCATCGGTGCCGAAGACGTTGATCCAACACCTCATTCGCTGGGTTATCCGCACGAGTGACTTCGACGCGGAGACCAAGGCCACGCTGGAGCGTATCCTCGGCACCCTGATTTCGCCGGAGCTGGTGCCGGCCGACGAAAACGGTGTGATGCAGAGCACCGAGGATAAGATCGGTCCTTACGATCTGCATGATTTCTTCCTGTACTACACGACGCGATTCGGTCTGCGGCCGTCCAAGGTGGCATTCCTTGCTTATCGGGCATGGAGCGATGCCAAGTCCGGTTTCTGGCCGCCACATTTTCCGACCGACAAGCGCAGGAGCTTCGACCTGGCGACCATTCGCCGTTGGATGGAGGTTTCCCTCTTCCGCTTCTTCACGATCAGCCAGTTCAAACGGTCGGCGTCGCCCAATGGCCCGAAGGTGACATCGGGCGGATCGCTTTCACCCCGAGGCGACTGGCGCGCACCCTCCGACGGCAACGCGCGGATTTGGATCAAGGAACTGAAAACCAACGTTCCCGACGGCGAAAGTTAAGCGCCGTCCTTGCCGGGCGGGTGGGTCGCAACACATATCGTAGCGAGTATTCGCGAGGTGGCCGAAATGACATGCGACGAGCCTGAGGAGCTTCCACGCTACATGATTCGCAGGGAGATACCCGGCGGCTGGTCCATCATTGATACCCTGACTTCTCTGCCGGCCGCCACCGACGGACGGGATCTCGTGGGGCTGAGCAAGCAGGATGCGGAAGATATCGCTGCGGAGTTGAACCAGAGTGCTGCAGAGGGGCGCGACCCGCTGGTCTGAGAGCCGGAACAGATCGTTCTCCGTCGACGTTTTTGGTGCGGAGGCATGTCATGGCGCAAGATGAACCAAGAGCAGGCAATCCGTCTCCGGGGCAGGAGCCGACGATCGCGCGTGAGGAGCACCTGATCGCCGAAGGGCGGCGGCTGTCTATCTGGGCTGTGATAGGCGCGATCATCTTCGTGATCCTCATGGTCGCGCTTGCGCTCGGTGTCTTCATGAGCGGCGGCCCCACCCCTCCCGGCACAGGGCCGGGATAAGCAGCCAAAGCTTTCGAATAGTGCCGCCCGCCGAAGTGCGGACGGCAAGTATTCTTCAGGCCTACTAACGCCCCCCTGCAAACATAAACTATATAAATGATGGCTATTTGTTGTGTGTTCACTCTTTTGGCGTTATTTGCTGGTTGATGGGGATGGATACAGGGCGGCAGGGCAATCGAACATGCTGACGAAAAAAGGAAAGTATGGCTTGAAGGCATTGGTGGATCTCGCGCGTCTAGCGCCGGGAGAAACGGCCTTCATCAATGATGTTGCCGCTCGCAACAACATTCCCAAGAAGTTCCTCGACACCATCCTGCTGGAACTTCGCAACGTCGGAATCCTTCGCTCCAAAAAGGGGCCGGGTGGCGGTTATTCGCTGTCAAAACCGGCAGCAGAAATCCGAATCGGGCATGTAATCCGCACGCTTGACGGGCCGTTGGCACCGATCCGCTGCGCCAGCCGCACCGCCTTCGAAGCATGTGACGACTGTCTTGATCCCGAGACCTGTCAGGTGCGGCGCTCGATGACCGAGGTTCGGGACGCGATTGCCGACATTCTCGACAACATGACGCTCGAGCAGTTCGTGGCATCGGGCAACAAGATCGATGAAGACGACGATGCGGTTCCGTTGAAGGCCGCAAAGTAAGCATCATCCGTCGTTGCGTTTCAGGTTGCCGACGAGGCTGTAAATTTCCGCCGCGGTCTGAGTTGCGCCATGCAGTCGCGCATTGCGCCAGTGCCGATCCAGGTTGAGACCGATGCTTGTTGTCGCGGTTGATGACAGCTCGAACAGCAGACCCGATGCTTCGAGCGCCGTGGTACACGCAATTGCTTTTGCTGCCAGCGCCGAAAATGTCGCCGCTTCGATCGAGCGACTGGAGGGGCCGACCTGGGCGAGGTCGATACGTCCGCCGGCGCGCTGAATCTGGGCGGCCGTCGCTTCGATGTCGACCATCAGTTTTCCGAGCCGTGGAGAGGCGAGGGGCTCCAACAGTCCTGCCAGCACGCTGCGCGCTATTCCAAGCGCGGTCGCCGCATGCGTAAGCGCTGCGATTGCCGGGACGAGCGAGGCTGCGGCGTGATCGACATGAGCCGTTGTGTCGTTGCCGACGCGCAGGTCGTTCGCGATCAGCGTGCCCGTTCCATTGGTGCGCTGACCAAAGCCATCCCAATCATCCAGACACTGCAGTCCGGCGGCATCCCGAGGTACGTAGAATTCCAGTCCTGGAGCGGTTCCATCTGCGATGACCGTGATCCAATCGGAAAAGAGCAAGCCAGTTGCCGGCAGGCTTCGGCCGGTGATCCGATGAGAATGCTGACTGGCCTGAACGGTTGCCGTCTCCGGGAGGGTTGCAGTTGTAAATCTCTCCCCGATCAAGGCGCGCTCGTACATGACCTGCTGCAGGCTCTCGCTTCCGGTCGCTCTCAGGTGCTCCAACGTCGAGAAATGCAGTTCGAGGCATTCCCCGATCGAGGGATCGCCTTCGGCTATGATCGCCACGATCTCGCCCAGCAGGGCGTTGCCGATGTCGAGCCCGCCAAACTCCGGCGGCACGGTGATCGCACCCAGCCCGGAGGCGGATAAGGCGTCAAGCTCCGTGTGGGGAAGGATGCGGTTGATATCACGTTCGCTTGCCTGCAATGCGAAGGATGCCGACAGCTGCCGGGCAGTCGCCAGGGCCTCCTCCTCGCTCTCGATGCGATGAGCGACGGGCCTTTCTCCGTTGTGAAACTTCGATACGCTTCCCATCGGTTGCCTTCAAACATGCCAAGGATCTAAGGAATGCGGCATCGCTCATGCGATGATAAGACTGGTTTTTCTAGAAATACGCGTGCCGCTGGAATTTTATTACGCGCTTGATTGTCGTAAGCAGCTGGATAGTTATGTGACGCTGGCAGCATTCCAACAGCAGCGACGACGATAATGCGAGGTTTTCTATGGCATCGACCGCCCGAACGCGGCTTCACATCGATCCCGGCGAGATGCCGATCTACGCCATAGGCGACATTCACGGCCGGCACGATCTGCTTCAGCGCGCCGAACAGGCGATTGCCG
The DNA here is from genome assembly GCA_900468535.1 of Hyphomicrobiales bacterium. GTDB lineage: Bacteria > Pseudomonadota > Alphaproteobacteria > Rhizobiales > Rhizobiaceae > Rhizobium. The sequence continues at coordinate 22,802 of UBTY01000010.1, forward strand.
AAGACGCTTCGAAGCTGCCGGGGCGCAAGCTCATCGTCACGCTCGGTGACTACATAGACCGCGGGCCCTCGTCGGCACAGGTGATTTCCCATCTGATGGCGGCGCCGCCGCAAAACTTCGATCGCATCTGCCTGACCGGCAACCATGAGATCGTCATGCTCGACTACATCGACGGACGGATTTCCTTCAACGACTGGCTGCCGATGGGCTCGGACGAGCTGCTGCGGTCGTACGGGCTGGATGCGGATCAGTTGCCGCTAATCTTTCCGACGGCTGCCAAGCTTGATGCGTTCATACGCCAGTCGCTGCCGAAACCACATATCGACTTCCTGCGATCGCTGCCGATCCTCGTCGATACGCCGGAGATTCTTTTCGTGCATGCCGGCATCGAGCCAAGCGTGTCGATTGAGGAGCAGAGTGATGACGATCTCGTCTTCATCCGCCATCGTTTCTTCGAAAGCCCGGTTCCGCTTCCAAAGCTTGTGGTCCACGGACATACGCCGGTCGAAAAACCCGACGTGCAGCCATCCCGCCTCAATCTCGATACCGGCGCGTTCCGTAGCGGACGGTTGACGGTGGCGCGGTTCTGGCAAGGCCGCGTCCACCTTTTCTCGACCTGATCAGGTGCCGGCTTCGGCCGGCTCGCGCTTCTTCGGCGTTTCGTCCGTGTAGTAGCTCACATATTTCGAGCGATAGCGCTCGGCCGCGCCGAAATTCGTGAATTTTCCGAGTTCGGTCATGTCGGTCTTGTTGAGGATCACGCCCAGAACCTTCGATTTTATCTGCGGCTCCGCGTTCAGGATATCGCGCACGACGTTGGTCGGCGTCGATCCCCATTCGGTCACGAACAGGAAGCCGTCGACCTGCGGGGCGAAGGCCTTGGCGTCGATGACAGGACCGAGAGGCGCAAGGTCGACGACGATGTAGTCGAACATCTTGCGGGCATTTTCCATGAGGTTGAACATGCCCTGCGATGCCAGCAGTTCGCTGGTATGCATCAGGTGATCGTTCGACAGCACGGGCAGGATGGCGAGCTTGCTGACCGGGTCGACCTTTACGGCACTCGCCCACGGAACTTCCCCAAGGACAGCTTCCACGAGACCGTACTGCGGCGGTTTCCGCAGCATGCGGGTAAGGCCGGGATTGCGAAGGTCGGCGTCGATGAGGAGGGTTCGCTTGCCGCTTGAGGCAAGCAGGGCAGCGAAGTTCGCCGCCGTGGTGGACTTGCCTTCTCCCGGCATTGCTGAGACCACACCGATAACGCGGTCCGATTTGCCCTGGAACATCACGTCGCTGGCGAGCTTGGCGTTGCGGAGCGTCTCGGCAAAGACCGAACGCGGCGCCTCGAGCACCACCCGCATGATGCGTTCGAAGGTGGCGCCGTCGTCAGCGACCGGTTCGCTCTGCGGCGGCGCGGTCTGCGCCGATTTCGGCCGGAAGACCTTCTTCTCGCGCGGGCCTTTTCCGACGAGCGGCAGGTAGCCGAGGAATTTCAGGCCGAGAATCGTGCGGACGTCGCCTTCGACACGGAAGAAGCGCTCGCGGAATTCCTGGAATGCCGTCAGCGCACCGCCAGCCATCAGGCCGAGCACGATGGCGAGACCGAGTGTCATGGTCTTCTTCGGGCTGGAAGGCGAAGCCGGGACGCCCGCTTCCGAGATCACGCGTGCCTTCGCGATCGGGAAGGACTGCTGCTGTGCTGCTTCCTCATATTTTCCGAGGTACGACTCGTAAAGCGTCTTCAGAGCGGCAGCGCGCTGCTCGAGATCGTTGAGCTGGACCAACGACTTGTCTGCTTCGGAGTTCTTGCCGGTCAGGTGATCGATGTTGGTGCGCAACGATGCTTCGCGGGAACGCGCGACCTCGAATTCGTTGCGGTAGCTTGCGGTCAGCTGCTGCAGTTCCTGATAGATCTGGCGGGTGACGTCCTGCTTTTCGGCACGCAATGCCACAGCCTGGGGATGGTCCTCGCCGAAATTGGTGGTGACTTCCTGCTCGCGCTTGCTGACGGTGATGTAGCGGGTTCTCAGATCCTTGATCACGCTGTTATCGGCCTGGCCTGATGATACGGCCGCATTGTTCACAGCGCTCTCCGGACCAAGCTCGATGATCGACTTGAACTGGTTGTAGCGCGCGGAAGCACTGGCAGTATCGGCCTGGGCGACGATCAGCTGCTTGTTGAGGTCGGCCAGCTGCTGCTCCGACATCAACTCGCCGTTGGCTGATGTGAGGCCGTTTTCGGCCTTGAACTTGGCAACTTCGAGGGCTGCCTGCTGTGAGCGTTCGCGCAGGTCCGCGAGGCGCTGCTGCAGCCAGACGGATGCGCTTTCGGTCGCATCGAAGTTGGCGTTGAGCTGGTCGCTGAGATAGGCGGTCGCATAGGCTTTCGTGATGCGGGCCGCGAGCAGGCGGTCGGTCGAGCGGAAGGAAACAGCGAGAACTGCGCTTCGGTTGACGCGGGATACGGTCAGCGCATCCTGCAACAGAGCCGCGGCCTTCTGCCGGCGACCGTTGCGGGCATCGTCCTCATTCGCTGGAGCCTTGCGGGGCAGCAGTGCGCTTGCAATCAGCTTGACGCCGGCCTTGACGAGGGCGGCAGGAGATTGCGGCGGCTCGAGGATGGTGTCGTTGTCCTGAAGGTGTTCGGCGTCGACGACCCTCAGCGCCAGTTCATTGGACTTCAGGATTTCGACGGCGCTGGCGATCTGCATGTCGACCTGCTGCGAATTCGCGACGGGCGGTGCATCCTGCGCGTAGCGCGTCATGCTGTCGTCGAGCAGGATCTGTGTCATCGACGTGTATTGCGCGGTCGCAAACAGCAGATAGACCACGGCGATCGCCACCATGGCGCCGACGCAAAGGGCAACCGAGCCCGCTCTCCGGACCAGAATTGCGATCAGCCGATCAATGTCGATGAAGGAGTCGGAATCGTCGGCCGATTTGGCCAGTGTGCTGTGCAAGGTGAGGTTCCGTTGGTTCATGGCTCTATCCTTTGCGGGGAGCGGGTCGTGCCATCGATGGCTGGGAGATCGGTATTGGCACCAGTCAGTTTCCGCAGGGGGCTAATCGCGCGGTTGAGCCGGGCAACAACAGGCATTCTGAGATGCGCCAGCGCGCCCGGATCGTTCCAGGCGGTTCTGATCGCACTGAAAACCGATCGATCCTTGATGTTCTGGACGAGCACGAGAAAGGCGCGTCCCTTGTGAAGGCTGCGTGTCCGAAATGTCTGCGCTGCCGCAGCTTCGGCATCCAGCCGGTGATGTTCGAGAAAATTCTTATCGCCTTCAATCATGTCGTCGATGTGATGAAGGGCCAGTACGCGCGAAATGGAGCCCGCGCGGATGTGATAATCGTAGCCGACGGCCGGTTCGATCACGCAGCGACCGCCGAGCGCCAAGGCGGCGGCCAGGAAGAGATAGTCTTCGCCGATCCTCAGCGCCGCGTCGAATTCGAGGCAGTGACTTTCGATGAAGCTGCGGAGAAAGACCGGCTTCAGGTAGCCGAAATTGTGGGTCGCCTCGAAGAGGGCGTTGGACCGGATGAAGGCCGACAGGGTGAGTTCGGGCGTTTCCTGCAGCGTACGCTCGGCAAACATCGTCTCGGCGGGCGTGCCGTCTGCCCTGATGACGCGAAGGTTGTCGACGGCGATCTGGGCTCCCGCCTGTTCGGCACGCGCGATCATCCGGGCCATCCGCTCGGGCGCAACCGCATCGTCGGAATCAAGCACGGCCAGCCAGCGGCCCTTGGCCTCTGCGATCGCGGCGTTACGAGCGACAGACGGTCCGCCATTGCGGGGGAGGGCCAGCAATCGGACATTCGAGCCGGCATAGCTCTCCGCGACAGCTCTCGTCTCGTCCGTGGAGCAATCATCCGCGACAATGACTTCGACCGAAACGCCGGTCTGTGCCAGTGCGCTGTCGATGGCGCGGGCGAGCGTGTCGGCGGCGTTGTAGGCGGCGATGATGAAGGTGACATCAGGTGCCGATGGCGTCATGCAGCCTCCGCCGTGCCGTATTGGCGGATTTCGCGAATGCCAAGCAGCCCGCTGACCACGCCGGAATGCATGACGCCGCGAAGGCCGTAGCGATAGCGCGGGACGGGGATGACGATGCAGGCGAGGGCCGCAGCATAGCAGAACGCGGCCTTTGCTCCGGCCAATCCGATTTGTTGCAGGCGCCGTGCGCCGGTGCTCTTTTCGAGCAGCAAGCGGCCGTGGGTCTGGCCGAAACGGAAGCGGCGTTTGGCGAGCCAGACCAGATCCGCACGGTTTTCCGTTACCGGTTCGTAGACATAGGCATTCTCCGCGTAAGCGATGGTGCCACCAGCTCCGTGCATATCAGTGAAGAATTCCGTGTCCTCGCCGCCCGTCCGGCCCAATGCCAGGTTGAAGCGGCGGCCAGCCACATGTGGCGAACCAAGTCGCAGCAGGACATTGCAGGTATAGCCGGTGCGGATTTCACCCCCGACCCAGACGGGAAGGGTGGAGTGGAAGTCGCCGTGGCGCATCCAGTCCGGCGCGGTCGACGAATAGACGCTGCGCACCGGACCGAGAACCGCGTCCGCCTTGGTCGCGACCGCGGCGGCAAGAAGCTCGGAAATCCAATCCTCGCTGGCATCCTCGTCGTCGTCGATGAAAGCCAGAAAATCGCCGGTCGCGGCTTCCAGGCAGGCATTGCGCGCGATCGAGATGTTCGACGCAGGGCAGTGGACGTAGGCGATTTCATGCGGGATCGTCGCGCGTAGAGCCTCCACGCGTTCGCGGGCGCTTGGCACCTTGTCGTTGTCGGCAACAATGATGCGCAGATCCACATTCTCGGGAACGGACAGCACTGCAAGCGAAAGCAGCGCCTCGTCGAGCGAGGCGCGGCGATAGGTGCAGACGCCGATATCGATCCGGGTCGTATTGCGTTCGTCCATCACGAAGCCTTTCGTCCGCGGAACTTCAAAAGCTCCATCCAGAATCCGGCCGACCAGGCAAAATGCATGACCATGGCCGAGAGAGCCGCAAGCGGCCCATAGGGGTTGCGTTGTCCAACGGCCATCCAGAAGCCATAGCCGACGCAGACGACCGCCCAGAGGCTGAACGGAATGACCGCGGCCCAGTTGAGAACGGCAAGGAAGGCGCCGATAAACACGGGGACGACCAGAAGCGGCAGCCACTGCCGAAGGCTTGGCATGCTGCCGTGCTTGAGAATGTTCCTGGCTCGGCCACGCCCATAGCCGATGTACTGACGAAACAGCGTCGCAATGGTCGACCGCGGATAGTAGATCATCCGCGTCCTGTCGGTCATCCAGATGCCGAAGCCGGCCTTCTTCAGACGATAATCGAGTTCGGCGTCCTCGTTGTGGCTGAAGGTTTCGTCATATCCGCCAACCGCATCATAGGCCGCGATCCGCATCAGCGCATGGTGGCCGTGGTCGGCCCAGTGGCCCTTGGCACCCTGGCGATGCTTGGAGCCGCCGTTGCCGAGTTTCGAGTTCTGGGCAAAAGCGGTCGCCTTCTGGAACATTCCGAAGCCGACCGTTTCCATGGCGACAACGACGGAGTCGGCCTGTGTGCGGATCGCCTCGTCGACGAGCTGGCGGCAGTAGTCGTCAGGATAGTCGCCATGAGCGTCGATGCGGATCAGATAGTCGTAGTCACGCCCGAAGGTGGCGACGGCAAGGTTGATTGCAGCGCTCTGGATGCGACGGGGATTGTCGAGCAGCAGGATACGCGGATCGCTTGCGCTGCGCGCGGCGACAATCTCCCGGGTCGCATCGCTGCTGCCGCCATCGGCGACGACGATCTTCGCATTCATATGATCGAGTTCAGCGCCGAGCTTGTCGAGCAGCGCGCCGATATGTTTTTCTTCGTTCAGGCAAGGGATGATGATGAGACTGGAGACGCTCTTACACACATCAGACTTCATGTTTGTCCACCCTTCTTCAGATACGATTTGCTCAGGGATCACACCGGTTTCGCCCCTCTCTGCGAAGTCCGGTACGAGGCGGGAAAGGCTGTCGACGAGCGCTTCAAAGTCGCTGCGGTCGGCAAGCCATGTCTTGCGGTCTTTGGAAGTGACCGCTTCGGCAAGGCTCTGGTAGCGCTCGCCGGTCATGCTGGAAAACAACGCCTCCAGTGCCGTGGGGCTGGCTTCCGGGAGCGCAAGACCGATGTCATGCTCGTTTAGAAAGTTGGCGGTCTGGGTGCCTTCAAGGGCAATCGGAACTGCACCGTAGAGGCACCCCTCATACAGTCGGTTCGGCAGCAGCCAGCTCGAGTTCAGGCCTTCTTCGAAAAAGTCGATCGCCCATGAAAAGTGGACGTCGTCGTAAATCGCCCGAAGATCCTCCGGGTTGCGATAGGGGCCTTCGAACCGCATGTAGGGTTCGGCGGCGACGAAGCCATCGAAGTCTTCGAATTCCGAATAAGCCGGGCGACCGCGAAGAACGATCTCGACGCGACCCTCCATGCGACGGGAGAAATCGGCGAGCAAATGCAGGGACTTGCGGCAGCGTAGGGCGCCGAACCATCCGATTTTCCACGGTTGTCCCGGCTGCTTCAACGGACGCGCGAAGGAGGGTTCGATGGCGGTGTCATCCAAGGCGATAACCTTGTTCTCGACAAGCAGCGCCGGTGCGCGGACGCCGGACCGGGGCTCGAAATACTGATCGATGAAGGCCGGCGAACTCGTGAGGATGAGCTTTGCACCTCGGCCGAAGCGGGCTTCGGCGCCACGGATTGCCTTGCCGATCACGTCGTCCCTGGTCAGCAGACGATGGATGTCCAGGCACTCGTAGACAACGGGAACATCGCGGCCGTAGAGGGCGTTGGCCCGGTGAGCGACGGCAAGCGCTTCCAGATTGCGTCCGATGATGACATCCGGTTTGGCTATGCCCGCAAGCTTGGTCTTCAGGCCAGCTATGGCGCTGATGACTGCCCCGATTCGCTGGGCGAACTTGGCGTCGCTGGTCTTCCCAAGCTCGATCGGGCGCACGCCATGCACCTCTGCCAGCGCGTTGTCCCCGCGTCGGAAACCCGCCAGGGTGACGTCTGCTCCTCCCTCGCGCAGCATCAGCACCCGCCGGCGAACGGCTGGATCGGCCAGATCGTGCACGAGGTAGAGGATTTTCAGCATCGAGCGTCCTTTTCCGGTTTGAAAGCGCAAGCGGCTTAGTTCAGCGCGCATGCAATGGAGTCGGGGAACTGGCACTTGTCGCCGGCCGCCGTGTAGGCGATCCGATCGATCTGCATCGTGGCAGGCGCGGTGTAGGAGAACCTGCCCATCCAGTCCGAAAGCGTATCCGTGCCCCAGAGGCTGAGGAAAATCTTCTGCGGGCTGGTTGGAATCTTCGAGGCATCGGTGACGTCCTGAACTAGCTTGCCGTTCAGGTAGTAGCGCAACCGACCGGGCTCCCAGACGAAGGCATAGTCGTTGAAGCCGTCATCGGCCTTGCTGCCGACAGGCACCAGCTTCTCATGGCCGCCTTTTGCCTTAACATACTGGTTCACCTGGACTTCGGATGTGTTCTTGCCGAGCACCTCGAAGTCGATCTCGTCGTGTTCCTTCTTGTCGGCAGGGCCGATGTAGGTGAAGAACGCTGAATTCAGGCCCGAGCCGGTAGCGGCTTTCAGCCGGGCTTCGTAGACGCCGTAGCTGTAGCGCTTGGTGGTCTGGATCTCGCCGCAGAGATAGCTGCGGTCCTTGGATTTCCCTTCGGCAAAACCGAGGTTCAGCACGCCGCCGTCTACCTTTGCCTGGCGCTTGGACCAGGTGCAGTTCTGGTGGGCGCCATTGTTCCACCCGTCGGAGGTGTACCAGAAGGTCCTGTCGAGCTTGTCGAAGTTTTCGACGAACGAGGTTCCGCTTGCTTGCTGCGCCTCGGCTGTCGACGCCGCCGCGAAGGCCGCGCCTGCGATGACGAGGGCGGAAGAAAGAGTTCGTGCGCGGGTGAGTTTAATCATGACGATCACCTCTGCTGAGATACGAGTTCGGGACGGATGGCACCGGGGGACGGTGTCCTGTCCTTAGGCTTTTTGGTTCGTCCGCCGGTCAGGATCGCGTAAAGCCTGGGAGCGATCCTTCGGCATGCGGCGTTCGAGACGGCGAGGAACGGAAAGAGAAGTGCAAGCGAGAGCACGAAGAAGATCGGGTACGTGTCGATCCCCGACTTGCCCCAGACGATCCAGAGCATGACCAGAAGCGGGTAGTGGGCGCAGAAGATCCAGAAGCTCAGGCTGCCGGTCTTCGACAGACGCTGACCGATCTGAGTCTTGATCAGCGGCGCCGACAACAGCCAGAAACCGAGGGCGCCGGCGATGGCAAGCGTGTTGCGGAAGAGCTGAATCCAGTCCGGCATCTGCGGCCCGGCGAAGTAGATCGCGGTCGCAAGGAGAGCCGAACTCGCCAGCAACAGGGCGATGCCGACAGGCGCGAAACGGTCGAGAGCCTTGAGATCGATGTTGTAGAGCCCCACATAGATGCCGAGGCTGAAGCTGAACAGGATCGAGCGCTTGAGGACGATATAAAGCGGCAGTTCGGGAACGAGCGCCAGCACCAGCAGCGCGGCCAAAGTGATCAGCGGCACGCGGCTGATCAGCAGTGCCAGCAGCGGCGAAATCAGAATGCACACGAAGAGATCGCGCAGGAAATACAGCGGAACGTTGACCGGGAAATCCTCGATGCCGAAGAGATGCGTGAGCAGCTCTCGCGCGGAGGCATGCCAGGGATCCGGCACGTATCCGTCACCAATGCCGAGCGCGAGCGCGGCAAGGATCGCCAGAAAGAAGGCCCCATTCCAGATCAGAAACGGCAGCAGCACGGTCTGCGATTTGGTTCGCACCGTCTTCAGGTAGCTGAAGTTCTCAAGCCCGCCGCGAAACAGCAGGTAGCCGGAAATCGCACTGAGGCACGGAACCCCGACGCGAAACAATGCTTCAGTCAGAAAAACCCTGAACCAGTCAAACGCGCCGTAAGTCCCGTTGAAGGGACTGCTTTTGACGTCGAATGGTATGTGGACGAACACGATGCCCGAAATGAGCACGATGCGCATCAGGTTGATCCGCGACGATACGTTGGAGTCAACAGTCACGTTGTCAGTCACCCCTTTTGGGCCGCACCTCCCCAAGGCAGCCGTTTCAATCAGAGCAGACTCGAGCCCGCGTCTCAAAAGCTAGGGCGAATTCCCGGAAGAAAATATGGCACTGCAGCAAAAACTCGTGGAGGGTCCCGCTTCGGCACGCCTGCTACCTACCGTTACGGAAGGTAAAAAACTCGCCGTGAGCGCGTCTCGGAGCGTCCGCAAAGCCATGGTGACCAGTGTATTGCAGAAATCGATTATATTCATTTGGTTAGCGCCCCCGACGTCGCAAACGACGCCAAAAGTTTTTCCGTATTGGTGAAAAATATCCGCATCGGTGAGCCGCGAAGCTGTGCCGATTGTGGCCAAAATGTGGATAACGGCTCGGAGTGCGACCATTTTGGGACAAGTGGGGACTGCGGCAGAGTCTGTCCGCTTTGACAAACTTCGGACGAAATGACCCTGATGCTTTCGCACTGCAGCAGCTTGTCGGTGGTATGGCGCCGACTAGATGCTGCAGCAGATAACTCAGTTCCGTCAGGAGAGCGCATGGCGACGTTCACGATCATCATTCCTTTCTACCAGCGCGAGGACGGCATCCTTCGCCGTGCCTTGGCCTCAGCCTTTGCGCAGAGTTTCCAGGATTTCGATGTCATCGTTGTCGACGATCAATCGCCCTATGCGCCTTCCGACGAATTGGGACCGCTACCGTCATCGGAGCGCGAGCGAATCACGGTTATCAGTCAGCCGAACGCAGGCCCAGGCGGGGCGCGAAACACCGGTCTCGATCATGTTCCTGATGGCACCCGCTATGTCGCCTTTCTCGATTCGGATGATGTCTGGGCACCCGATCATCTCCAGAACGCTCTTACGGCTCTGGAGACGCTCGGCGGCGATTGCTACTGGGCATCGATCGAAGGCGGCGAGGAATTCGACTATCACTTCGGGATCGCGGCCCTTGAACAGATCGAGGGTGCGAAGCGCCTGATGGATCGTCCGTTCATTCTCGAAGTGCCGGATATTGCCGGCGTCATGATCGGCAACTGGGCCTTCCTGCACATGTCCTGCATGGTGATCGGGCGTCCGCTGATCGAGACGGTCCGCTTCGATGCAGCGCTCCGGCTGGCGGCCGAAGATGTGCTCTTCTTCTGCGATTGCATTCTTGCAGCCCGCCGGGTGTTGCTCTGCGGCGACGCTGGCGCGTTGCGCGGGGAGGGGATCAACATCTTCCACGGCGTCGACAACACGTCGCCGGAATTCCTGAAACAGCAATTCATCACATGGATGGCGCTCGATCGGCTTGAAAGCCGCTTCCGCAGCCGGCCGCGCGAGATCGCCGCGATCAAGGCGCACAAGAGCACGACCCGGCGGCAGGCTCTGTGGAGCCAGGTGGGTCTGCTTCGCCGGCGCCGCCGCCCCGATTTCGGCCTGCTGGCGCGTTGGGCCTTCCAGGATCCGCGTCTTCTGCAGAGCGCGCTTCAACTTGCCGCCGGAAAACTCGTGAAGTCGTCTTCCTAGGCGGCTGTCGCCTCGAGAAGGTATCTCAGGCGTCCGCTTCCCGCGGTCGCCGAGACACCGGAAGGATTGCGCCAGCGTTCCGTCTTGTCGGCGAGGATGCCACCGGCGATCGCCGGGAAGGCGGTCGGGTGCCCGACAAGATAGGCCAGAGCCGCCGCCGGGCCGTTCTGCGCCTTGAGGTCGAGGAAGTGGCGTAGCTCGTATTTATCGCGCACATGCTTTTCGTGGCGGCTGACGGCCGCCTTTGCATCCGGCGTCAGCACATGAGTGTCCAGAAGCGCGCGGTCGGCTTCGTAGAGCCGGCGCAGATCTTCCGTGCGGTGACGTCCGCTGAGCGAATCCCCCCGAACCACGGCGCCATAGCCGCAGCTGTGGATGATCTTGTAACGCGCACCCAGAGCCAGCGCCCGGATGTAGAGATCGTAATCCTCGCCGAGCCGCATCTCCTCGCGGTAGCGAAGCCCGTGCTGATTCAGGAAGCTGCGACGCATGACCGGCTTGAGGAAGCCGATCTCGCCGCGCCGGACACCGCGTTTCGAGATGTTGCCGTCGACGAAGGCGGCCAGATCGAGAAAGCGAGGGTTCTCGGCAAACGCATCGAGATGGCGGGGGGCTTCGGCGGCAGTGTCCGCATCGACAAAGGCGATGTTGTCGGCAACGAACTCCCAATCGTCAGCGGCGATCATGCGCTGGAAGCGTCCGGCAAAGAAGAAATCGTCGGCGTCGAGGATTGCGATCAGCGGTGCGGACGAGATTTCGATTGCATGATTGCGGGCTGCAGACGGCCCTTTGTTCTGTTCGAATCGGGCAACAATCAGCCGGCCGGTGGCATCGTCTGCGCGTTTGGCCGCCTCCGCCGTACCGTCGTTCGACCCGTCGTCCACGACCACGACCTCGGCCACTTCGGGCTCGCGCAGTGCAGATATCACAGCGGTTTCAATGGTGTCGGCCGCGTTCTTGGCGGCGATGATGACGCAAATATTAGCCGTTTGAGCCACGCTTTACCTCCGTTGTTTCGCCCAGAACTAGGATGTCGGAGCGCGGCAGACAACGCAGAAGGAGTCACTTCATGTTACGAAACGGTCGGCGGACGCCGATCCGGCGCGCGAGACGCGATACCCGCCAGAAGGCTCAGCGATTGAAAGGTTCGGAGTTTTTGAAAGGCGTTACCGAAAGCTTTTCAGGCTCTTCGCCGCGGTTTTGAGACGGCTGGCGAGCGCGGCGTTCCCTGCTTTCCTTCCAGACGAGATAGAGCACGCCACCGAAGTATCCGGCCTGCAAGAGAATCGCGCAGATCACGGTCTTGATGATCGTTCCGGAAAGAGAGCCGCTCAGCCAGTACGTCGCCACAGCAAAAACGCCCAGGGCGCCGAGCATGCTGATAAAAACGCGAGGTGCATACATGTGTTGCCTCCCCATCGAAGCGTTGTTCAATGAACTTTCATCGGACGCGATCGCTTCATTAGGCTCTTAGTGCAGATTTGTTTTACAGGACTTCTACGTACCATTGAAGCGCTGGCGCCGTTTTTTTGCGTCGCGGCGTCGGTAGTACAAGCGTGATCTTAAATGTTTGTTCCGAGGACTGGTAAAAATGCCACTGACCAGAATGGCAACCTCGGAAAATCCGAAAGATGATTAAGGATCGGTTATTTCTTCTGGTTGTGGCGAATTTGGCAATACACGCAGATGTTTTGCCTTAATCGACCTGTCCAAGACGCTCCCAGAACGGTTTTGCGTTCAACTTTTATTACAAAGTTTTAATTTAAACCGATTTGTGAGTGCGGCGCAAAATCCGTGTTGCGATGCAATAAATCGGGTGTTTCAAAGATTAGATTGATCATCCCGACAGAAGCAATTCACGATTGCCATGACTTCACAACGATGCACCGCAACAACATAACCTTCAGTATTTTTGAGTGCTACAGGGATTGGCGGAAGTTTTATTCAGAGGCGTTGTATTTTTTTCAAAAGACAACCCCAGCTTTAAATATGTTTAAGCATATGCTGAAGAAATAAAATGCTGGATGAACGGTCGTAAAACATGCGTGAAACGGTCGGTCTTAAAAATGTGGCTTAAAAAAACAAAATCCGCTCATACACTTCGATCTCGTCAGCGCCAGATAAGCGGCCTGAGCCTACCCGACCAAACGGCAAACATAAGTGGAGTTACCTCTATGAAGTCTGCGACGAGATCGGACAGTTCGCCATTCTATGGCGCAGTTCATGAACGCGTGTTTCCGCCCACGGGCGGTTTCGCAAAACGGGCATTTGACGTGTCCGCCGCCTGCCTCGGGCTCCTTCTTCTGAGCCCGATCTTTCTGATGGTGATGTTGCTGGTGAAGCTCTCGGACAAAGGTCCGGCCTTCTACGGGCATCGCCGTATCGGCCATAACGGCCAGGAATTCCGTTGCCTGAAGTTCCGCACCATGGTGACGGATGGCGACAGGGTTCTGCAGGACTACCTGCATAACAATCCGCAGGCCATGGATGAATGGCGCAGCACGCGAAAGCTGCAGAACGACCCGAGGGTGACCACCGTCGGTACCGTACTGCGCAAGCTGAGCCTTGATGAGCTGCCACAGCTCTTCAACATCATTCGCGGCGAGATGAGCATCGTTGGCCCACGACCCGTCGTGCGCGACGAGCTCGAAATGTACGAGCATGCTGCAGTCTACTATCTGCAGTCGCGCCCGGGGCTTACCGGCCTCTGGCAGATCAGCGGACGCAACGACGTTTCCTATGCGGCGCGCGTTGCCTTCGATACCCACTATGTCGAGAACTGGTCTCTGGTTCGGGATGTCGTGATCATCGCTCGCACTATCCCGGCCGTCTGTGCTCAACGCGGCAGCTACTAAGCGGATTCTTCTTCTACCACCGAGCCACTGCACGACATGGCCTAGCCGAGTCGTGCCGAAACACGGGGAAATTCATGAAAGATTGCTTCATCGAGAGCAGGGCAAGCCGAAAGCGCGCTTTGCAATCGGGCATCATGCTGGTCGCCGGATTGACGGGCGTCTTGCTTTCTTCGTCCATCGCCAGTGCGGATGATTACCGCCTTGGGGTCATGGACAAGCTCAAGATTCGCGTTGCCGAATGGCAAACGGCGGATGGGACGATAAGGGACTGGTCGGTCGTAAGCGGGGACTATACCGTCGGACCCTCAGGAAGCATCTCGATTCCGTTCGTGGGCGACATGCCTGCCTCCGGAAAGACGACGGATGCCATCGCCCAGGAAATCGGCGTAGCACTGCAGAAGCAATTTGCCTTGAAAGATAGGCCGTCCGCCTCCGTCGAACTGTCGGAATACCGGCCGGTCTATCTGTCCGGCGACGTGGAGAAGCCGGGAGAATATCCGTTCGCCCCCAACCTTTCGGTCGTCAAGGCCGTAAGCCTTGCCGGCGGTCTGCGCCGCGCCGATGCCGGCCAGCGCTTTGCCCGCGATTTCATCAATGCCAAGGGCGATGCTGTCGTCTACATGGCGGATCGCGCCCGTCTGCTGGTGAAGCAGGCTCGACTGAAGGCCGAAGCCGCCGATCAGGAGAGCTTCGAAACACCGAAGGAACTTCAGGACAAACCTGAGGCAAAGGCTCTGGTCGCCAGCGAAACGGCGCTGATGAAATCGCGCAAGAAGCGACTGACACTGCAACTCCAGGCGCTCGACGATCTCAGGGCGCTGCTGCAGAGCGAAGTCGAAACGCTCGGCAAGAAAACGGAAACGCAAAGCCGCCAGTTGCAGCTTGCGACTGAGGACCGCGACAAGGTCGAGGATCTTGCCGAAAAGGGTCTCGCGCTCAGCGCCCGAAAGATGGCCGCCGAGCAGCGCGCCGCCGACATCGAGGCGACACTTCTCGATATCGATACGAATTCGCTGAAGGCCAAGCAGGATATCAGCAAGGCCAACCAGGACGAGATCACGCTGCGGAACGATTGGGACGCACAGCTGGCCCAGGAGCTGCAGAGCACCGAAGCACAGCTCGACGAACTCGATCTGAAACTTCAGACCAGCAACTCGCTGATGTCCGAAGCCCTGACGCAATCGACCGACGCAGCGCGTTTCGACAACACCAGTGGTGCGGCAAGCATTGCCTATTCCATCATTCGCGAAGTCGATGGAAAGCCGCAGGAAATTCCGGTTCAGGAAAACACCGCCTTGCAGCCCGGCGATCTGATCAAGGTCACCGCCGGACTGTACATGAGATAACGAGGCAGCATGCGTATCGCAAAGTCGGCTCTCATCCAGCCGGGCAGGAACGCGATGTATGCGATTCCGGCCGTGGCATTATCGCTGTTCTGTTTCGCCTACTCGATCAGGTTCGGGCAGGCAGCGATCCTGCTTTACTATGCGCTCTGGCTGCCTCTTATAGCGGTCGATTACCGCAAGGTGCTCGGCAGCTACAGTCGTTATCTCTGGCTTTTCGCCTTTGCGACGCTTGCTTTCCTTTCGGTCTTCTGGTCGGCGGTTCCGAGTGTCTCGCTCCGCGCCAGCATCCAGTATCTGACGCAGGTCATCTGTGCGCTGATTGCCGTCAGGGTGCTCGACGTTCGTACGCTGACGCTCGGGATGGTCGCGGGTGTCGGCATCGTTCTCGTTTATTCCGTGTTGTTCGGCTACTACGAGTTCGATCCGCTGGACGGGACCTTTAGCTTCGTTGGAGCCTTCGCCTCCAAGAACCAGCTGGGGTTCTACGCCTCTCTCGGGCTGCTCGTCTGCTTCTCGGCGGTATTTATTTTCGGCGAGCGTCGAATTTGGATGATGGCGGCGGGCGTTGTCGGCTTGCTCTCGGCCTATTGCCTTGCCGTCTGCCAGTCGGCGACATCCGTGCTCACAACTGTCGTCGTCCTGGGGCTGGTGATGGGGTTGCGCGTCGTTCTTGCGCTGGCGCCCGATCATCGCAAGCTTCTGATCATCGGGGGCGGCGTGGCGGTTGTCGTTCTTGCAGTTGCGGGCGTTTATCTCGGCGCCGTGGATGCAGTCCTCGGGATTTTCGGCAAGGATTCCACGCTGACGGGCAGAACCTATCTCTGGCAGCAGGGTATCGAGGCCGCAGGTCAGAACCCCATCTTCGGCGTGGGCTATCAGGCCTATTGGGTTCAGGGCTTTTCCGAACCGGAACGACTGTGGGAAGAGTTCTTCATCGGCTCCCGCAGCGGCTTCCATTTCCACAACACCTATATCGAGACCGCAGTTGAACTCGGCCTCGCGGGCGTCCTGACGCTCGCCGTGACGCTGCTGAGGATATTGTGGGGCCATCTGCGGCGGTTCATCGAAGATTTCAGGAACGACGAATCCTACCTGCTGTTTTCGATCGCCGTGCTTCTGACGATCCGCTCCTTCGTGGAGATCGATATCCTGACGCCTTACAACGTCGGAACATTCCTCTTCTATTTTACGGCCGGAAAGCTCGCGAGTTCGTCTCGGGTTTCCGCCCCCGGGACCTGGCGGCGACAAAGAGCTCCAGAGCCCGTCCTGTCATAGCAGCATCATTTCACAGTTTTCGGCCGGCATTGACCGGCTGCTTGGGGTCACCGGATGAAAACTCTTTACGGCATCCAATATCTGCGCGCGTTCGCCGCTTTCGCTGTCGTCATGTTTCATGCGGCGGAAAGGGCGGGCGAGCACTTTGCGATCGGCGCGGCTGGTGTCGACGTGTTCTTCGTGATCAGCGGCTTCATCATGTGGGTGATCAGCGACCGGAGGCCGATTACGCCCCAGGGCTTCCTGATTGATCGGATCAAACGCATCGCTCCGTCCTACTGGCTGGTGACCGCGGTCATGATCGCGGGGGCGATGGCTGGGCTCTTCCCCAATCTGCAGCTGACGGCCGAGCACATCTTCGCGTCGTTGTTCTTCATCCCCACGCGCTCGCCGAGCAGCGGGGAAATCTGGCCGGTGCTTGTCCAGGGATGGACGCTGAACTTCGAGATGTTCTTCTACGCGATTTTCGCGGGAGCCCTGTTCCTGCCCAGGCATCTCAGGCTGGCGTTCCTCTGCGTGGTCTTCGGCGGCTTCTTCCTCGTCGGCTTGCTGATACAGCCGACGTCGCCGGCACTCCATACTTATACACGTCCGATCATTCTGGAGTTTCTCGGCGGCGTCCTGCTCGCCGAGCTTTGGCTTCGCCGATGGATCGCGGGCACCAGCCTTGGTCTTGCTTGCGTGGGGGCTTCGCTCTCCGGCTTCGCAGCGATCTTCCTGATGGGGGCCGAATTCGATGAGACGATCTGCGGGCCGCTTGCGATGGCGCTCGTCTACGGCATGGTGTCTCTCGAGGCCGATGGCAGCATCGGTCGCGTGCCGCTGCTGACCTATCTCGGCGATGCGTCCTATTCGATCTATCTCTGGCACACGCTTGCGATCTCGGTGATCGTCAAGGTGGCGGGCCTGCTCGGGCTGTCAGCCACCATCACGATCGGAGCGGCAGTCATTGGCGGCACCTTCCTCGGGGCCGTTGCCTACGAGTTTGTCGAAAAACCGTTCAGGCGGATCATTTCCCGCGCGAGTTCCAAGAATACCGAACTCGCGCGGCGGGCCTCATGAGGCGGTTTCGGGCGGAACGCTCTCGGTTGCGGCGCCGTCGTCACGCTGCGAAGCAGGCTTCTTCCGGCGGCCACGCAGGACGACATAGAAGACTGGTGTCAGGAACAGGCCGAAGATCGTTACGCCAAGCATCCCGGAGAAGACGGCCGTCCCCAACGACTGACGCATTTCGGCGCCGGGGCCGGTGGCGATCGCGAGCGGCAGCACGCCGAAGATAAAGGCAAACGCCGTCATCAGGATCGGGCGGAGGCGAAGGTGGCTGGCCTCGACGGCAGCCTCCACCGGTGACTTCCCTTCCTCCTCGGCCTGTCGCGCAAATTCCACGATCAGGATGGCGTTCTTGGCTGCAAGGCCGATCAGCACGATCAGACCGATCTGCGTGAGGACGTTGTTGTCCATTCCTCTTAACCAGACACCGATCAAGGCAGCCAACACGGCAAGCGGCACGATGAGGATGATCGCCAGAGGCAATATCCAGCTTTCGTACTGAGCGGCCAGCGCCAAGAAAACGAAGACGACTGACAGGATGAAAATGTAGATCGCCGTGTTGCCGGTGTGCGTTTCCTGGTAGGCCAACTCCGTCCATTCGAACGTGGTTCCCTGCGGCAGGATCTGCGCCGCCAGCGCTTCCATCTTCTTGATGGCATCGCCGGTCGAGGTGCCGGGCGTCGGATTTCCTTGCAGCGGCACAGAGACATACATGTTGTAACGCTGGACAAGCGTTGGGCCGCTCGCATCCTGAATTTCCATCAGGGTTCCAAGGGGCACAAGCGCGCCGGTCGCCGACCGGACCTTCAGGGCAAGGATATCTTCCTTGTCCATTCTATACTGCCGGTCGGCCTGCGCCCGGACCTGGTATACGCGGCCGAACGCATTGAAATCGTTGACGTAGGAAACGCCGAGGTTGATCGACAGGGCATTGAAGATGTTGGGGATCGGCACGTTCAGGAAGCGAGCCTTGTCGCGGTCGATCGCGAGGTAGTATTGCGGGCTGGCATCGGAGAATGTCGTGAAGACGCCAGTCAGTCCTGGTGTCGTGGCCGCTGCACCCATCATCTGGCGCGCGAGGCCGAGCACGCGCGTCATATCCGCGTTATCAAGATCCGAGATCTGCATCTTGAAGCCGCCGGAGTTGCCGACGCCACGCACGGATGGCGGCGGGATGGCGATGATGAAGGCTTCCTGGATATTCTGCAGCTTGCCGTACAGCTCGCCAATGATCTTGTTGGCGGTCTCGCCACCTTCCTCTCGCTCCGCGAACGACTTGAACGGCACGAAGACGACGCCGGCATTCGAGGCATTCGTGAAGGTCGCGCCGCTGAAGCCGGCGAACTGCACGGCGTTGCCGACGCCGGGAACCTGTCTGGCAATGTCGCCGACCTGTTTGACGACGGCATCCGTGCGCGCGAGCGATGCGCCGTCCGGAAGCTGAACGACAATGATCGCGTAGCCCTGGTCCATCGTCGGAATGAACCCTGACGGGACCTTTGTGCCCATGAACCAAGTTGCACCGAGCAATCCCGCGAAGACCAGCAGTGAGGCGGTGAGACCCACCCAGCTGCTGACGAGATGCCTAATGATCCATGAGTAGCCGGCACTCATTCGATCGAAGCCGTGGTTGAAGCCGTTGGCCAGGCCGCGCACAAAACGTGTTGCGATGCTGGCGCGCTTGCTCTCGTGGTCATGACTTTTCAGGAGGATCCCTGCCAGCGCCGGGGACAGCGTCAGGGAGTTCAGCGCCGAGATTGCGGTGGTTACCGAGATCGTGACCGCGAACTGCCTGTAGAACTGACCGGATATGCCGGGAATGAAGGCAGTCGGTACGAACACGGCGATAAGGACCAACGAAATCGCAACGACCGCCGTGCCGACTTCATCCATGGTGACGTGCGCGGCTTCCTTCGGCGTCATGCCGCGTGCCAGATTGCGCTCGACGTTTTCCACCACGACGATCGCATCGTCGACGACGATACCGATCGCGAGCACGAGGCCGAACAAGGTCAGCATGTTGAGCGAGAAGCCGAAGGCTAGCAGCACCGCAAAGGTGCCGATCAACGATACCGGTATCGCAACGATGGGAATGATCGCCGTTCGCCAGGATTGCAGGAAAACAAGGACGACGATCGCCACAAGAATAGCTGCTTCTGCAATTGTGCGATAAACTTCCGAAATCGAATCCGAGATGAACTCGGTCGTGTCGTAGACGATCCGATATTCCAGTCCCGGCGGGAAATTCTTCGAGATGTCCTTCATGAGTGTCTGAACCTGATGCGCGGTATCCAGCGCATTGGTTCCGGGACGAGCGAAGACACCAAGGGCAACGGCCGGATCGTTGTTCAGATAGCTGTTGGTGACGTAGTCCTGCGCACCGAGCTCGATACGAGCCACATCCTGGAGCGCAACCAGCCGTCCGCTGGCGGTCGATTTGACGATGACGTATCGAAACTGACGGACATCGGAAAAGCGCCCCTCTGTTCGCACCGTATATTCGAAGGCATTCTTGCCGGTAACGGGAGGCGCGCCAATCTTGCCGCCAGATACCTGGACGTTCTGGTCGCGAAGCGCTGAGACGACATCGTCCGATGTCATCTGGTAGGCGGAGAGTTTTTCCGGATCCAGCCAGATTCGCATCGAATACTGGCGCTCGCCAAAGATCTGCACGTCACCGACGCCATCGAGGCGCACCAGGGTGTCGCGGATGCGGTTGCGCGCGTAGTTCGAGACGTAGAGCTGGTCGTAGCGATGCGATGGCGACAGCAGATGCACGACCATCATCAGGTCGGGAGAGCTTTTGTCGGTGGTCACGCCGAGGCGCTGCACCTCTTCGGGGAGGCGGGGCAGGGCGATTGAAACGCGGTTCTGGACAAGAACCTGGACCTTGTCGAGGTCAGTGCCCAGCTTGAACGTGATCGTCAGCGACATGGCGCCGTCGGCGCTGGAATAGGAAGACATGTAAAGCATGTCCTCGACGCCGTTGATCTGCTGTTCAAGCGGCGTCGAGACAGTGTCGGCGATGGTCTGTGGGTCGGCTCCGGGATAGGAGGTGCGCACAACGATGGTAGGCGGCGCTATCTCCGGATACTGCGCGACGGGCAATTGCGTGTAGGCAATGCTGCCGACAACGAGGAAGACGATCGAGATGACGGCCGCAAAGATCGGCCGGTCCACGAAGAAATGGGCAAATCTCATTGGCCGCTCTCCGTGATGGCGGAATCGGGCGGCGTATCACGTCGTTCTTGCGGCAGTTCTATCATTTTCGGCGTGATCGTTGCGCCCGGTCGGACGCGCATCAAGCCATTGACCACGATAGTCTCAGTGCCCTCGAGGCCTTCGCGAATGACCCGGTAACCGTAGAGCCGGGGACCCGGCCGCACGGGCGCGGTCGAAACTTTGCCGTCGGGGCCGACCACATAGACGACGCGCTCATTCTGGTCTGAACCGATTGCTTCGTCAGGGACGAGGACAGCCTTGTAGGTGTTGGAAGCTTCGACCTGGATGCGCCCGAACAGCCCGGGCTGAAGCACGAGATCGGGGTTGGCGAAGCGGGCGCGCAGCCGGATCGTGCCGCTTTGATTGTCGATCCGGTTTTCCGCGAAATCGAGTTTTCCCATGAAGGGCTTGGCATTGGGGTCGCTGATCGTCACGCTGACGTCGACACCGCCGCCGCCCTCTTGAAGGACCTGGCCCTTCTGGCGCGCAGTCTCGGCGAAATTCAGCAGCCGGCGTTCATCGACATCGAAATAGAAGTCTATCGGGTCGAGCGAAACGATCGTCGTCAGAATCGATTGGTCGGCCTGGACCAGATTGCCGACCGAGATCAGGCGGCGATCGATGCGACCGCTCAACGGCGCCGTGATCTTGGTATATTCCATATCGAGAGCCGCGCGATCGGCCGTTGCCTGAGCGCCGCGGACGTTTGCCTGCGCCGAAAGCCATTCGCGGCGACGGTCGTCGAGAGTGGAAACCGACTGGCTGCCGCTGGTCGCCAACGACTCGGCGCGTTTGAATTGCGCTTCCGCATAGGTCTGTGTGGACTTCGCCACTTCCAGCGCAGCGTTCGCCTCGTTCAGCGTGGTGATAAATGGCCGCTGATCGATAACGAAAAGGAGGTCGCCCTGCTTGACTATGGCGCCGTCCGTGAAAGCCACTTCCTGCAGGTAGCCGCCGACGCGGGAGCGAACAGAGACCTCGTCCACCGGTTCGAAGCGACCGATGAATTCGTCGTTGTCGACGACATCGCGGACGACGGGCTTGGCGACGGTGACTGGAGGGGGTGCTGGGGCTCCCTGGGCAAGAGCGCCCGCAACGGGCAGCATGACAGCAGCGCCAAGCACCAAAGCGTGTCGAAGCAGGGAAAGCATCGCAGTCCTCCGGTTAAGGCGGCGCATGCCGCTTTCGGGTCGAGGAAGTCAAACTGTTCATAGGCTGCTGGTTCGGATGAGTAGGGCTTCATCCGCATGTCTGCTGCTGTCGGCGCGGGTGTCGTTATGCGAGACCCGAGATGCACTGGCATTCTGATGCAGTATCGCGTGATGACCGGCGCGAGCGGCTGTAAGTATCTGTAGAAGGTATATAAACGGCCTCCGCTGAAAAATGCAAATGCCGGATGGTTGCATTTCTGCGAGGCTGGAAAATCAATGCGTGCGCCTGCCGGTGCCGCCCGACATCCCGAATGCTCGTGGACAGTAGTGCGGCATTTTGGTCGCGTCGAACGAATCTGTAGCCGACGTACTTGTGCGCCGCACACGCTTAATATATCTGAGCACATTATAAGTGTGCTTATCATTGGCGCAGATATCAATGAACGACAATCCGACCCTCGGCTTTCTGCTGCATGACATCGCCCGCTTGCTTCGCAAGCGTTTCGAACAGCGTGCGCGCTGCCTCGGCCTGACGCGATCGCAGTGGCAGACCCTGGCCTACCTCGCCAACAACGAGGGGATCCATCAGGGCGGATTGGCCGAGATGCTTGAGATCGAGCCGATCACACTTGTTCGAATTCTCGACAAGCTCGCGGATCGCGGGCTTATCGAGCGCCGGCAGCATCCGACCGACCGCCGTATCTGGCTTCTCTATCTGCGGGACGAAGCTCGTCCGCTGCTGGGGACGATGCGGGAGATCGGCGACCTGACACGCGGCGAAGCATTGGATGGCATGTCCGCCGAGGAGCGCGAGCAGCTGTTCGAAATACTGTCCTTGATGAAAACCAACCTAGTGAATGCGTGCCGGACCCCCCTGGCCGAAAACGAGACCAACCATGGCTGACAAGTCCTCCCTGCGCGTCGTTGCAGACGCAAATGCCAAGAACCCAGTTGAAGAAAACGAGGCTTCCCCCCGCGAGGAAACGGTGGCCGAGGCGCCTTCATCCAATTCAGCGCCCGCCACTGCCGTGGCTGCGCCCGGCGGCACAAAGGTCCGCCGCCGGCGCAGTCTCACGCGGCCCGTTCTCTTCGCCCTGCTGCCGATCGCGCTCGTCGTCGGCGGATATTATTATGTCAACGGCGGTCAGATCATGTCGACCGACAATGCCTATATCCAGGCCGACATGGTGGGGCTGACGACCGACGTTTCCGGTATCGTCGACCAGATCAACGTGCATGAGAACGAAGCGGTGAAGAAGGGCCAGGTGCTCTTCAGCCTGCAGCAGGATGCCTTCAAGATTGCGCTTGAAGGCGCTGAGGCGCAGCTTGGCGCCGTACGCAACCAGATCCTGAACATGCAGGCCAGCTATCAGCAGTCGCTTGCCGAGATCACCCAGGCGGAAGCCGACATTCCCTACTATCAGACCGAGTTCGATCGCCAGCAGAGCCTGCTGAACAGCTCTGCCGCGACGCGGACCGCCTATGATCAGGCCAAGCACAATCTCGACGCCGGCCACCAGAAGGTCGCCGTTGCGAAGGCCGAAGCGGCCGCGACGCTGGCACAGCTCGGCGGCAATGC
Organism: Hyphomicrobiales bacterium; assembly: GCA_900468535.1. Classification (GTDB taxonomy): domain Bacteria; phylum Pseudomonadota; class Alphaproteobacteria; order Rhizobiales; family Rhizobiaceae; genus Rhizobium. Next base: position 45,861 of record UBTY01000010.1, read on the forward strand.
CGATCAGCCGGTGGACCAGAACCCACTCTACCTCGAGGCCAAGGCGAAGGTCGATGATGCTCAGCGCCAACTCGACCACAGCGTCGTCAAGGCGCCGTTCGACGGCATCGCGACGAACGTCAACTCATTGCAGCCAGGCTCTTACCTTGCGGCTTCCACGCAGGCTTTCTCTCTGGTGTCCAACAACAATCTCTGGATTGCGGCGAGCCCCAAGGAAACCGAGCTGACCTACGTGAAGCCCGGCCAGCCGGTGACGATCTACGTCGATACCTATCCGGGCGTCGAGTGGAAGGGCAAGGTCGAGAGCATCAGCCCGGCCTCCGGTTCCAGCTTCTCGCTGCTGCCGGCGCAGAACACGACGGGCAACTGGGTGAAGGTCGTGCAGCGCATTCCGATGCGCGTCAGCATCGATGACGCTGCCGGCAAGCCGCCGCTTCGCGTCGGCANNCGGTGGTCGACGTTGATACCGGTCGCGCCCGCGGTCTTCCGGATTTCGTTTCCAAGCTTTTGGGCCGCTCGGGCGGCAAGGACCATGAGTAACGCTGCATCATCTCCGGCTACCCCGGTTGCCAATCGCGGCGCGATCACGGCCTGCGTCATTCTCGCCGTCATCATGCAGGCGCTGGATACGACCATCGCCAACGTCGCGCTGCCCTATATCCAGGGCAGCGTTTCGGCGAGCGCCGACCAGATCAACTGGGTGCTGACCTCCTACATCGTGGCGGCTGCGATCATGACGCCGCCGTCGGGCTTTCTTGCGGCCAAGTTCGGGCGCAAGCGGGTGCTGCTGGCGGCAATCGCCGGCTTCGTCTTCGCCTCCGTCCTGTGCGGCCTTGCACAATCGCTGAACCAGATCGTCGCTTTCCGCCTGTTGCAGGGCCTGTTCGGCGCGTCTCTGGTTCCTCTCTCTCAGGGCATCCTCCTCGACATCTATAGTGCCGAGGAGCGCGGCTCGGCCATGGCCTTATTTGGCGTCTCGGTCATGGTCGGGCCGGTCTTGGGACCTGTCATCGGCGGCTGGCTGACCGATAACATCAGCTGGCGCTGGGTGTTCTACATCAACATCCCGATCGGTGCGCTGGCGTTTGCCGGCATCGTGATCTACGTCACCGAAACGAAGCTGGACGCGCTGGCGAAGCTCGACTGGTTCGGCTTCGGGATGATGAGTCTCGGTATCGCGTCGCTGCAGCTCTTTCTCGATCGCGGCGAACAGCTCAACTGGTTCGCATCGGGCGAGATCGTCATCGAGGCGATCATCTGTGCCGCCGCTTTCTACCTGCTGATCGTGCACACGCTGACGACCGAAAAGTCCTTCGTGAATCCCCGGCTGTTCCTCGATCGGAATTTCGCGGTGAGCATGCTCTTCATCTTCGTGATCGGCATTACCTATCTCGCCTCGCTGGCACTGATGACTCCCTATCTGCAGACGCTGATGGGCTATCCCGTCATCACCGCGGGTATCGTCATGGGACCGCGCGGGCTTGGCACGATGCTTTGCATGTTCATCGTCGGCAAGCTGATCGGCAAGGTCGATACGCGTCTGCTGCTGGTGCTGGGCCTCGGGCTGACGGCCTGGGCGATGTACGACATGACCGGCTGGACGCCCGATGTTTCGCAGTGGACGATCGTGTCCGTCGGCTTCATTCAGGGCGCGGGACTCGGCTTCCTGTTCGTGCCGCTGACGACGATCGCCTTCTCGACGCTGCCCGCGCACATGCGCGGCGACGGCACCGGCCTTTACAACCTGTCGCGTAACATCGGTTCGAGCGTTGGTATCTCGATCGTTTCGGCGCTGCTGGTGGAGAACGCACAGGTCAACCATGAGAACATCGCAGCTTATGTGACGCCGTTCAACCGCGCCTTCGAGGCAACGGCGGCGCAGGGGATGAACCCACTGACCGCCGCCGGTCGCGCGGCGCTCAACGAAGTGATCACGCTGCAGTCGACGATCATCGCCTATATCGACGATTTCAAGCTGCTGATGCTGATGTCGCTTGCCGTCATCCCGCTTGCGCTGCTGCTGCGCAAGCCGAAGGTAGCGCCGGTGATGGACCACAGCGCCGTCATGGAATGATGCTCAGCGAAACGGTTTGCTGAGATAACGGGATCCGGAGATGCCGAAGCGCCATGGTGCTTCGGCATTTTTCGTTATGCCGATGCGTCTGCCGGCGACAATCTCGACGGGGGCGGCAGGGGCGATCGAAAAGGGCGGCTCATCGAGGAGCCTGTCGTTCAGGGACAGATCGATGCCGAGCGCCTGGCAGAGCTTGCCAGGGCCGCTGCAGAGTTGAGTCAACGCATCGTTGTTGCGCCGCTCGATCATGGTCGCGATGCCGGCCTCCGGCTCGAGTGCGCGGATCAGCACGGCGGAGCCCGTCGTGCAGACGAAATTCACGCACCAATGCATGCCGTAGATACGGTAGATGTAGACATTGCCGGGCTTGCCGAACATGGCGCGGTTGCGCGGTGTGGGGCCGCGGAAGGCATGCGAGGCTTCGTCGTCAGGGAAATAGGCTTCGGTCTCGGTTATCCGACCGCCGACATCGCCGACGCGCAGATGGCAGCCAAGCAAATCCCGGGCAACAGCAATCGCATCGCGCTCGAAAAAGCGCGTGAGATCCGAGCCGGCAAGGGGAGCGGCGCCGATCGTACCGGCGGCATGTGTCATCTGCTTCAGGCTTCCGATCCGTTGGGCACTAGTGGCCGACCTTGGGGTCGTGCGCGGAAATGGAGGATCCGGTGACCGATACGGGGTCGCTGGCCGGGAAGGTGTCCTCGAGACCTTCTTCGAGTTCCTCTTCCAGAAGTGCGGCATCCTTGCCGCGGGCGCCGTCAACCTGCGAACTCTGCAGCGTTGCTGAAAGCAGAGCCCTGGCGCGGGTGATTGCGTTGTCACTCGTCAGGCCGGGAGAGGCGGCCGCGTAAAGCGTGACCGATATGTTGTTGCCGGATTGATCCGTAAAGATGACAACGAAGCTGCCGTCCTTCGGATGTACGGTGACGTCTGTGATGGCCATGGAAATCTCCCGGTTCTGACAGTTGCTCCAAGTCAAACGCTTTTCGCTATGATTGTCGAGCAAAGACCTTCACCAGCCAGTCGATGAAAACGCGAACGCGCGGAGAAAGCTGCCTGTTTCGCGGATATAGCAGGGAGACAGGTGTCTCGGTCAGCGGAAAATCCGGAAGTACGTGGGTCAGCGTACCGTCGGCCAGGTCTTTCTCCGCGTGGTATCGCGGCACCTGAATGAGACCGAGGCCGAGCCGGGCCGCCGACATGTAGCTTTCGGCGGCGTTGACGGTGACCGTCGCGGGCAGGGTGACGTTGCGGATATTGCCGGCGACGAGGAATTCCAGGGGAAGGACACCGCCCGTCGCGGTCGAGCGGAAGCCCACCATGCGATGACCGTCGAGCCTGTCGGGATGCTCGGGCACGCCATGTTTCTCAAGATAACCGGGAGACGCGAGTGTGATCTCTTCCAGTATGGCAACCCGTCGCGCCACCATGTCGCTGTCCTGGGGAATACCAACGCGCAGCACGCAATCGATACCCTCGCGGACGAGATCGACCAGCCGATCCCCCTCGCTCATGTAGAACTCGATATCCGGGTAGGTCTCGAGGAAGGACGGCAGGCTTGGCAGCACGAAATGGCGGGCAAGGGTGCCGTGCACATCGACGCGCAGCATCCCCTTCGGCTTGGCGCCGGCGAAGGCTCCTTCGGCGTCCTCGATGTCGGCGAGGATGGAAAGGCAGCGCTGATAGTAGGCTTCGCCGTCGAGTGTCGGGCTGACGTGGCGCGTCGTTCTCTGCAGCAATCTCACGCCGAGGCGGGACTCCAGCTGCTTGACCGCGTCCGTGACAGTCGAGCGCGGCAGGCCGGTATCCTCGGCGGCGAGCGTGAAGCTCCGCCTTTCCACGACGCGGGAAAATACCCGCATGGCATCGAATCTGTCCATTCTATTTGTTCGCTAAATCCGGATAGTGATGCCGAATAATGGCCGATTATCCGCCATTCGAAAAGGGGCATCTTCTTCTCATCGAAAACGCGGAAAGCCGCATCGAGTGAAGGAGAAAGACAATGAGCAGCAACGAGAACAAGGTCGCACTGGTGACAGGTGCATCGAGAGGCATCGGCGCAGCAATTGCAGAACGGCTCGCACAGGACGGTTTCACAGTCGTCGTCAACTATGCCGGCAATGCCGCACTTGCCGAAGCTCTGGTAGAGAAGATCGAGCAGAGCGGGGGCAGGGCGCTGACGGCTCAGGCCGATGTCAGCGATCCCGCAGCCGTCCGCCGCATGTTCGACGCTGCGGAAGCAGCCTTCGGTGGCGTGGATGTGCTGGTCAACAATGCCGGCATCATGCAACTCGCGTCGATTGCCGATGCGGACGATGCAAATTTCGATCGCCAGGTCAGCGTGAATTTGAAGGGCACCTTCAACACTCTGCACGAGGCCGCAAAGCGCCTTCGCAACGGTGGCCGCATCATTAACTTCTCGACGAGCGTCGTCGGGCTGAAGCTTGAAAACTACGGTGTCTACGCCGCAACCAAGGCGGCCGTCGAGACGCTGACGGCGATCATGTCGAAGGAAATGCGCGGTCGCGACATCACCGTGAATGCCGTGGCTCCTGGGCCGACGGCAACCGACCTTTTCCTCGACGGCAAGTCGGATGAGTTGATCGCCCGCATGGCCAAGATGAACCCGCTGGAGCGCCTGGGAACGCCTGAGGATATCGCCGCGTCGGTTTCGTTCCTGGCAGGCCCCGACGGCAGTTGGATCAACGGCCAGGTGCTGCGCGCCAACGGCGGCATCATCTGATTTCCAGCCTTGCGGCGGCGGGTTTGGTCCGCCGTCCACTCTCCAACATCAGACCTTACCAGTCATTATTCGAAGGAACGGAACAATGGAAAAGCAGGTCATCGTCATAACAGGCGCGTCCAGCGGCTTCGGCGCTCTCACCGCCCGCACGCTCGCCAGGGAAGGGCATGTCGTTTACGCCGGCATTCGCGATACGATGGGCCGCAACGCAAAGGCTGTCGCCGAAATCGTGGCGTTCTCGCGGGACAACAATGTCGATCTCCGCTCGGTCGAACTCGATGTCGTCTCGGACGCTTCCATCGCAGCCGGTATTGCGAAGGTGCTCGAAGAGGCGGGCAGGCTGGATGTGATCATCCACAATGCCGGTCACATGTCCTTCGGACCGGCCGAGGCATTCACGCCGGAGCAATATGCAGAGTTGTTCGACATCAACGTGTTGTCGACGCAGCGGGTGAACCGCGCCGTGCTTCCCCATATGCGCAAGCGCGGCAAGGGGCTCGTCGTCTGGGTGTCTTCATCCAGCACGCGCGGCGGTACGCCTCCCTATCTCGCACCCTATTTCGCGGCAAAAGCGGCGATGGACTCGCTTGCCGTCTCCTATGCGTCGGAGCTTGCACGCTGGGGCATCGAGACCGCGATCATCGTGCCCGGGGCCTTTACCAAGGGTACCAACCACTTCGCGCATTCCGGCTCGCCGGCTGACGCGGCACGCGCGGCCGAATATAACGACGGACCCTACAAGGGTGTGCCGGAGCAGGCGCTGCAGGGACTCGCCGCGCTCGAACCTGCCGACGCGGATGCGGGTGCCGTTGCAACTGCGATCGCGAAGGTCATTGCGATGCCTTTCGGCAAGCGGCCGTTCCGTACGCATATCGATCCGTCGGAAGACGGTGCGGAGGTGGTCAATGGTGTTGCTGATCGGGTTCGCGCCGAGATGTTCCGCCGCATCGGCCTGGAGGATCTGCTCAAGCCCGCCGTTCACTAAACCGTGATACCTGCCATTGTTCCGTTTTTGCGAACCTTTTATGCACGAATCAGCACTTAACAAACGGCAAAAAGCAGGCTTATATTAGCGTTGTAAAGGCGACTGTAAGACCTCCAAGTCCTGGCGCCAACCTCAGATACCGGCCGAGCCATTTTCCCTGGTGACGCGGCAGGGTCTGAAAGGAATTCGATGATAGACAGTTGCGGCCCGTCGAAGGAAGTCCTTCCGGGCCGCAATTGCATCATGGATCATTCAGCTTCGCATCCGAGAGCAGTTTCACCAGCCAGTCGACGAAGACGCGGACCTTGTTGCTGAGGTGCCGGTTCGGCGGATAGACGATGTAGAGCGGCAATGGTTCGCGGGTCCATTCCGGAAGAAGCTCGACGAGATCGCCTTTCGCCAGTTCGTTGCGGATCATGAAGCGCGGAAGCTGTGCGATGCCAAGCCCGTTCAATGTGGCGTTGACGAACGTCCTGCTGTCGTTGACGGAGAGCAGGTAGCGCGGGTTGATCTCCAGATCCTCGTTGTCCTTGCGGAATTCGAAGGGAAGTGTCCGGTTCGTCTGAGCGCGGAAGTAACTAACTGAATAATGGTCGTTTTCCAGCTCCTCCGGACGGGTCGGGATGCCGAATTTTTCGATGTAGAGCGGTGCGGCGCAGGTCAGCATTTCGACTTCCGAGACGCGCCGCGCGATCAGCGATTGGTCGGCCGGCGTGCCGGCGCGCAGCGCGCAGTCGACGTTCTCGGCAAGATAGTCGACGGTGCGGTCGCCGACGCCGAGATCGACCCTGATATCGGGATATTTCTGGTAAAAGTCGCAAAGCGCTGGCACGACGATCCAGTCGGCAAAGGCGCCGGCCATTTCGACGCGCAGGCGTCCGGTCGGCAGGCCTTGCGAGTTTGTGAGGCTGCCGTCCAGTTCCTCGAGTTCCGACACGATCTGTGCCGCTCGCTCGTAGTAGAGCGCGCCATCGGTCGTCACCATGACGCGGCGCGTGGTGCGGTTGAGAAGCTTGGTGTGCAGATGTGCCTCAAGCCCCTGAATAAGATTGGTCACCGTCGCCTTGGGCATGGCGAGTGTGTCGGCGGCCCGTGTGAAATTGCCCGTCTCTACGACGCGGATGAAGGCGCGCATTGCCGAGAGCTGGTCCATCGGAAATCACCTAAGCAGGTTGCACTGCGGTATTGTTCGAAATCTGGAACAGTGTAATCGCGATGGCGTCACTTATTCCGTGAGTGGAATAACAATATCTTTTTTTCAGAAATTGCAAGCCGCCGCGGCACGCAATATGTTTTACTCCGATCAGGAGAAAGCTGGAACGATGACGGTGCAAGTGAAAGACATGGTGCTGGAGAAGGTGGCCATCGGCCCCGTTTCCGCGCGCGTCTATCAGGGCGCCGAATTCGGCAAGGGTTCGCCGATCGTGCTGTTCTTCCATGGTGGCTCCTTCCAGCGATCCGGACTGCAGGACAGCCCGGTTGCGGAGGCAATCGCCAGCGCCGGCGCCATCGTCGTCGTGGCCGACTATAATGCGCCGCTCGGGAACGTCTTTCCAAAGCCGCTTGAAGTCGGCTATTCGCTGTTTTCCTACATGGCCAACAAGCGCGCTTCCGGTATCGGCGATCGCAATTCGCTGTTGCTGGTGGCTGGCGAGGAAGCGGGCGGCAACATTGCCGCCGGTGTCGCCTTCAAGGCGCGCGACCACTACGCCGATGCGCTCGATGGCCAGATCCTCATCTCTCCCTTGCTTGACCCCTTCATGGGCTCGGCCTCGATCCGTGAGGCTGACAGCATTGGCATGCGCCAGCGCTGGGCGGACGGATGGAGCCATTACCTCAGCGGCGGCGGGTGCCATCCTTATGCAGCGCCCTGTCTCTGCTCCCGTATTGCGGGCGTTGCGCCCGCTCTGGTTTTCACCGCCGGAGATGACCCGCTCCGCGATGAAACGCTTGGCTACGCCGACCGCCTGAAGCAGGCCGGTGTTGCAGTTCGCCAGCATGTTCTCCCCGCCGGGGCAGGCTGGCCGTCGATTTACGGCGGGACGTCCGACAAGGCGCCGAAGTGGCATGAGAGCATCAGCCGCGAATTCGGAAACTTCGTTCGGGATATGCGCAGACAACCCATTGCATTGAAGACGAACTGATTATTTTCGGCCGTGAGGGCCGTAAGGAGAATACCAATGACGTCCAGTAAGAAGCGCTGGGCCCTTGTGGGCGCCGGTCTGAGCCTTGCTGCGTCCGTTTCGGCCGCAGCCATCTTTTTCGAACTGCCGATGAGCGCGACCGCCACGGCCGCTACCGCCCCCGCACAGGCTCCCGCTGTGCCGGTGACGGTTGCCGTCGTCGCTAGCCGCGACGTGACGACATGGCAGGACTTTTCCGGCCGGCTCGAGGCGGTCGACCGCGTGCAGATCCGTTCGCGCGTCGCGGGCGCCGTCCAATCCGTGCATTTCCGCGAAGGCGCGTTGGTGAAGGCGGGCGATCTGCTGTTCACTATCGATCCAGAGCCCTACCAGGCGGCGGTTTCCCAGGCGGAAGGGCAGGTTGCCTCCGCCGAGGCGAAGGTCAATCTCGCCCAGATCGAGCTGGAGCGCGGCCGTAGGCTTTCGGACAACAAGACGATTTCGCAAAGCGATCTCGATCAGCGCCAGAATGCCTTCACGGAAGCGCAGGCCGGTCTTCGCACCGCTCAGGCTGCGCTTCGCTCGGCGCAGCTCGAGCTTGGCTATACCGAGGTCCACGCACCGGTCGCCGGTCGTGTCGGCAAGATCGAGATTACGGTCGGCAACCTTGTTGCGGCTGGCTCCACATCTCCCGCCTTGACGACGCTGGTGTCGGTCGATCCGATCTACGCAAGCTTCAATGCCAGCGAGGAGATGGTCACCAAGGCGCTTTCCGAGTTGCCGGCTGGTGATGGCGCGGTTCCTGCCGTCGAGCAGATCCCGGTCGAGGTCGGCACGCTGGCTGACGAAGGCACGCCGATCAAGGGCAAGCTGCAACTGATCGACAATCAGGTCGATGCGGCAAGCGGCACGATCGGCGTTCGCGCCATCTTCGACAATCCGGGCGGCAAGCTCATCCCCGGTCAGTTCGTTCGCGTCCGCATGGGCGAGCCGAAGGCCGAGAACAAAATCCTGATCAGCGACCGCGCGATCGGCACCGACCAGGACAAGAAGTTCGTGTTCGTCGTCGATGCCGAAAACAAGGTCAGCTACCGGCCGGTCCAGCTCGGTGCGGCAGCGGAAGGACAGCGGATCGTCGAAAGCGGTCTTGCTGTCGGCGACAAGATCGTCGTCAACGGTCTGCAGCGTATCCGCCCCGGTGCAGTGGTTGCACCGCAGGCAGAAGAAAAAGTCGCGACGGCTCAGTAAGCCGAAGCATTCGGAGCGTCTCGGCGCTCCGCGATAATTCCGAAATGACGTGATCCACCGGCGGTCTCCCAACCGCCGGAGAGGGTCGTTGCATCCCAAGTTTCATCCCGGAGAGGGCTTTGAAATGAATTTCTCCAGATTTTTTGTCGACCGTCCGGTGTTCGCCGGAGTCCTGTCGGTCCTGATCGTGGTCGCTGGTCTGCTTGGCCTGCGCGCACTGCCGATTTCCGAATATCCCGAGGTCGTTCCGCCATCGATCGTCGTACGCGCCACCTATCCGGGTGCAAACCCCGAGGTCATTGCGCAGACGGTCGCAACGCCGCTCGAAGAGCAGATCAACGGCGTCGAGGGCATGCTCTACATGTCCAGCCAGGCGACCTCAGACGGCGTCATGACGTTGACCGTCACCTTCAAGCTCGGCACCGATCCTGACAAGGCGCAGCAGCTGGTTCAGAACCGCGTCTCGCAGGCCGAGCCGCGTCTGCCGGAAGAGGTGAAGACCATCGGCATCACGACGGTCAAGAGCTCTCCCGACCTGATGATGGTCGTGAACCTGATCTCGCCTGACAACCGCTACGACATCACCTATCTGCGCAACTACGGCGTCCTCAACATCAAGGACCGGCTGGCGCGCATCGATGGCGTCGGCCAGGTACAGGTCTTCGGTTCGGGCGACTATTCGATGCGCGTCTGGATCGACCCGCAGAAGGCGGCCGAGCATGGCCTTGCTGCGAGCGACGTCACCAACGCGATCCGCGGTCAGAACGTGCAGGCCGCAGCCGGCACCATCGGCGCTTCGCCGAGCCTGTCGGGCGTGGACCTGCAGCTGAACGTCAATGCGCAGGGCCGTCTGCAGACGCCTGAGCAGTTCGGCAACATCATCGTCAAGACCGGATCGAACGGAGAGATTACCCGCCTGCGCGACGTCGCCCGTATCGAACTCGGCGCTGCCGATTACTCGCTGCGCTCGATCCTCGACGGCAAGCCGGCGGTCGCCATTCCGGTCTTCCAGTCTCCTGGTTCCAACGCCATCACCATCTCGGACGAAGTCCAGAAGACGATGGAAGAGCTGAAGACCGCGATGCCCGATGGCGTCAGCTACGAGATCGTCTATGACACGACGAAATTCGTTCGCTCGTCGATCGAGAAGGTCGTCGACACGCTGCTCGAAGCCATCGCGCTCGTCGTCATCGTCGTCATTCTGTTCCTGCAGACATGGCGCGCCTCGATCATCCCGCTGATTGCCGTTCCGGTCTCGATCATCGGCACGTTCGCGGTGATGTATGTCTTCGGCTTCTCGATCAACGCGCTCAGCTTGTTCGGCCTCGTGCTGGCGATCGGTATCGTGGTGGATGACGCGATCGTCGTCGTCGAGAACGTCGAACGCAACATCGAGAATGGCCTCAGCCCGCGGGCTGCGACCTACAAGGCCATGAAGGAAGTGTCTGGTCCGATCATCGCGATCGCGCTGGTGCTCGTCGCGGTCTTCGTACCACTCGCCTTCATCACCGGTCTGTCCGGGCAGTTCTATCGCCAGTTTGCGCTGACGATTGCGATCTCGACGGTCATTTCGGCCTTCAACTCGCTGACGCTGTCTCCTGCTCTGGCTTCGCTGCTGCTGCAGGACCACCACGCCAAGCGTGACTGGCTGACGCGTGCCATGGACGCGGCCTTTGGCTGGTTCTTCCGTGGCTTCAACAAGGCCTTCGGCGCTGCCTCTAAGGGCTATGGCAAGGGCGTCGGCGGCCTCGTGTCGCGCAAGAGCATCGTCATGCTGGTGTATCTGGTACTTGCCGGCGCGACCTATGGCCTCTTCAATGCGGTGCCGGGCGGCTTCGTGCCGGCGCAGGACAAGCAGTATCTGATCGGCTTTGCCCAGCTGCCGGATGCCGCCAGCCTCGACCGTACGGAAGATGTCATCAAGCGGATGAGCGATATCGCCATGGCCGAGCCTGGTGTCGCACATGCGATTGCCTTCCCGGGCCTGTCGATCAACGGCTTCACCAACTCCTCAAACGCCGGCATCGTCTTCGTGACGCTGAAGGACTTCGAGGAACGCAAGTCGCCGGCGCTTTCGGGCGGTGCGATCGCCATGTCCCTGAACCAGAAGTTCGGGGCGATCCAGGATGCCTTCATCGCGATGTTCCCGCCGCCGCCGGTCAACGGTCTCGGCACGACGGGCGGCTTCAAGATGCAGCTCGAAGACCGCGCCGGTCTCGGCTATCAGGTGCTCGACGAGGCCAACAAGGCGATGATCGCCAAAGCCTACCAGACGCCTGAGCTGACGGGCATCTTCTCCGCCTACCAGATCAATGTTCCGCAGCTCTATGCCGATCTCGACCGTGAGAAGGCGGAACAGCTTGGCGTCCCGGTAACCGATGTTTTCGAGACGCTGCAGATCTATCTCGGTTCGCTCTATGTCAACGACTTCAACGCCTTCGGCCGCACCTACAGCGTGCGCGTCCAGGCCGATGCCAAGTTCCGGGCGCAGCCCGAGGATATCGGCAAGCTGAAGGTTCGTTCGGCATCGGGCCAGATGATCCCGCTGTCCGCTCTCCTGAAGGTGAACGCGACAACCGGGCCGGAGCGGACCAACCGTTATAACGGTTTCCTCTCCGCCGATATCAACGGCGGTCCTGCTCCGGGCTTCTCCTCCGGCCAGGCTCAGGCAGCGATCGAGAAGATCGCCGACGAGACCTTGCCGAAGGGCATCAGCTTCGAATGGACGGATCTTACCTATCAGCAGATCCTGGCGGGCAACTCCGGCGTGGTCGTCTTCCCGCTGGCGCTGCTGCTCGTCTTCCTGGTGCTCGCTGCTCAGTATGAGAGCCTCGCGCTGCCGATCGCGATCATCATGATCGTGCCGATGGGCGTGCTGGCGGCGTTGACAGGCGTCTGGCTGACCGGTGGAGACAACAACATCTTCACGCAGATCGGTCTGGTGGTCCTTGTCGGCCTCTCGGCGAAGAACGCGATCCTGATCGTGGAATTCGCTCGCGAGCTGGAATTCGAAGGGCGGACTCCGGTTCAGGCGGCCATCGAGGCAAGTCGCCTGCGTCTGCGCCCAATCCTTATGACGTCAATGGCCTTCATCATGGGTGTCGTGCCGCTCGTTCTTTCGACGGGTGCCGGTGCCGAGATGCGTGCAGCCATGGGTGTGGCCGTGTTCTCGGGCATGATCGGCGTCACCTTCTTCGGCATCTTCATGACGCCCGTCTTCTACGTGCTGGTTCGCAAATTGTCGGGCAACCGCCCGCTGATCCAGCACACGGAGCACGAGCACGACGCAGAGGAAGCCGAAATCATCCGACTCGCTGCCGAGTAACCCCCACTCAGCGGCGAGACGTGGAAAGGCGGAGCATTGCTCCGCCTTTCTTGGTTTTTGGTGGTTCTTGCTGTCCCGTCCTGTTGCTGAACCTATGGGGTTGGCGCAAAGCCGTTATCTGGCGACCTTTGCCAAGCCTTACCGGGTTGATATTGTGGAGATCTACAAGGGGGGGGCCCTGATAGATGCAATATTCAGATTTAACCGGCGGAGACGAGCTTCTGGCGTGGTTTGGAGAAGTGCCAACATTCCACGATGCTGAAATTCTTAGCCTATCTCTCAATAGAACCGGGACCAGCGAGTTGATTGTACACGGCTGGGTTATGACCGAGGAGGTTGATCCCGACGGTTATATCGTGCTGGATAAGCACGCTGTTGTGACGTTTACATTCACCGATATCATGGACCTTCAGTTGGACGGCTTTAGCCGGCAAAACGTTATAGCAGGTCTTCGCCTGGGGCGGCCGATCGACCGAGGCCGTGCCGGTTATTACGCCTTGCCTGAAGAGGAAGGTGACATCGAAATTGAGTTGCTTCCATGCTACGGATTGGACGGTTTCATTAGATCGAAGAAGGTGGTCATTTCCTTTGTGCCGGGGCGATTTGAGAAGCAGTGACCTACCTCAGGTTTTCGTCTCGTTTCTTTGATATTGTCACCAGTTAGCCCCGCCCGGGCCAACTTTTGCCACGTCGATCTGCAGGTTTGTATCCGCGGTCGTTCGGGCGTCGCGCGCGATAAGATACTCAAACCACGGGATGACCGTTCCCTTTTCGGCCGCGTCGCGATAAGTGATCTGCGCGCGGTAACAAAGGAGTCGTCCGTGGCGAGCTTGAAATCCCGGCTGAGACGGGAGGCAGACCTTCTTCTGCATCGCGGTACGAAAGCCACCCAGGGGGATTATTCCGTTCGCCGGGCGAGCAGGCCGGTCGCGGTTCAGCGCCTGATTGGTGCCTTGGGAAATATCATGCTGTCGGACAGCACGCCGATGATGGAGAAGTTCGTCGCCGGCAAGGTGTTCCACCGCCTCCAGGAGCCGGGTGCTGTCGCCAACAAGCCTGTCGCGGCCATGCCGCTGGCGACCCAGATGCAGTTTGCACTTCGCCACCTGTCACAAAAAGGGCCGGCCTTCGCTGAAGTCTCGGCCGCGATCGGCGATCTCGCCAAGAGCCTGGAATGGGTTGCGAGCAAGACGGGACCATTCGCAAGCCTAAATATCGAGCACACGCATGCACATGCCGTCGTGGCGGGGGTCTCGGGCGTCGAAGAACGGGACGACGTTGCCCTTGGCCTGACGATCATGGCGCCATACAGCCGTTTCCCTGACCATATCCAGTATCGTTCGAGGGTGTTTCTCGCGTTGTCGGATTGCGAGTTCTCGTGTGACGACAAGGGTTGGCAGCGCGGATCGGTCGGATCCATCTTCTTCAACGACGCAGGCCATAACGTGGCGATGCGTTGTACGGCGCGGCCACTCCTCGCGGCATGGTGCCACGTCGAGCGCTGAGCGGCCGACACGTTCCGGCATCTTCCGTTCACGTAAGGTTCATCTTCAGGGGTATTTGCTGTTGGGTGAGGAGGTGCTGTCATGACCAAAGCAATTCCGAACTCCACAAAAGTACCACTTGAGGACCACGAAGTCGCACTTTGCCAACGTGTGTTGCACCGGTTGAGCACAAAAGAAGCGATGAATGCCGGTGATCTCGATGATCTCGCCTGCCTGGTCCTGCATCTTTATCAGGATGGCGTGCGAAGCGAGGCTGCGCTCGAGTATCTGCTGACGTCTGTCCCGAAACTTGCCTGATCGGCAGGGGCGTTACGCTATTGTGTACGCAAGCCGAGATCGGCTGAGCCATCGCTATCAGCCGCTATTTTTCTGTTCCCATGATCCGTCAGATATGCCTTGATGAACGTACGTCGGGCGAAGGGAGTCGCGCCGCGAGCCAAAGCTTGGAGGAGCGTGATGCACATCGCAGTTGTCGGCGCCGCAGGTATGATCGGGCGAAAGCTCGTTCAGCGCCTTGTTTCGGATGGAAGTCTTGGTGGTCATCCGTTGACGCGTCTTTCACTCGTCGATGTTGCCGAACCGGAGCGCCCGCAAGGCTTTGCCGGCCGGGTGGATAGCAGCGCGATCGATATTTCCCAACCGGGCAATGCCACGGCGCTTATTGCGGCCCGGCCCGATGTCATCTTTCATCTCGCGGCGATTGTTTCCGGCGAAGCCGAGCTTGATTTCGAGAAGGGCTACGGCATCAATCTTGAAGGCACGCGATCGCTTTTCGAGGCGATCCGACTCGCGCATCTGAAGGACGGCTATCGCCCCTGCGTTGTCTTCACATCGTCCATCGCCGTCTTCGGAGCACCGTTCCCGGATGTCATTCCCGATGATTTCAATCTCACGCCGTTGACGAGCTACGGGACGCAGAAGGCGATGGGCGAGCTGCTGCTTGCCGACTACACGCGTCGCGGTTTCCTGGATGGCATCGGCATCCGGTTGCCGACGATCTGCGTGCGGCCAGGCAAGCCTAACAAGGCGGCATCCGGCTTTTTCTCAGGGATCGTGCGCGAGCCGCTCGCAGGCCAGGCGGCAATCCTTCCTGTTGCGGATACGGTGCGCCACTGGCACGCATCGCCGCGCTCGGCCGTCGGCTTCCTCATTCATGCTGCCAGCATCGATCTGCAGTTATTGGGTTCGAGACGCAGCCTCACCATGCCGGGGGTCAGCGTCACGGTCGGCGAGCAGATCGAGGCACTGCGTCGCGTTGCCGGGGAAAGAGCCGTCGCTCTCATTCGTCGCGAGCCGGACGAGCTGGTGATGAAGATCGTGCAAGGCTGGCCGCAGGCATTCGAGCCGAAGCGGGCGCTGGAACTCGGGTTCGTCGCCGATCGTTCGTTCGACGACATCATTCGGGTTCATATCGAGGATGAAATGGGAGGAAAGCTCTGATGGGTGCCACACCGCATAGTATCGCGTTTCTTGGGACCGGCCTCATGGGAGCGCCGATGGCGCGGCGTCTGCTCGATGCGGGCTTTGCCGTAAGCGTCTGGAACCGCGATGCCACCAAGGCGCAGGCACTTGCAAAGGACGGGGCAGTCGTCGCCGAAACGCCGGTCCTTGCCACCAAGGGTGCGGCGGTCGTTTTCACGATGCTCTCGGACGGAAAGGCTGTCGAAGACGTGCTGTTCCTGCAGGGTGTCGCAGAGGCTCTGTCGCCAGATGCAACGGTGGTCGATTGCAGTTCGATAGCGCCGGCGCAGGCGCGCGATCACGCAGCAAGGCTTGCGGCACGCAGGGTCCGGCATCTCGACGCGCCAGTTTCCGGCGGCGTTGTCGGGGCGGCGGCCGGTACGCTTGCGATCATGGCGGGAGGAGATGAAAAGGTCGTTGCCGAGCTGGCGGATGTCTTCGCGCCGCTTGGTCGCGTCACGCATGTCGGGCCGAGCGGCACCGGGCAGCTGGCCAAGCTCGGTAATCAGCAGATCGTGGCCGTTACGATCGGGGCGATTGCCGAGGCGATGATGCTGGTGCAGGCAGGCGGAGGTTCGCCCGAGGCCTTCAGGCGTGCCATTCGCGGCGGATTTGCCGAGAGCCGGATACTTGACATTCATGGGCAGAGAATGGTCAGCCGGGAGTTCGGCCATGCCGGGCCTTCGAGGCTTCAGCTGAAGGATCTCAATAATATCCTTGCTGTTGCTCAAGACCTTTCGCTGGTCCTGCCATTGACGGAGGCCGTTCGCGAAGAGTTTGCCGCGTTCGTCGAGGATGGCGGCGCGGACGTCGATCACAGCGGCTTGCTGTTGCAGCTGGAAAAGCAGAATGCGGGTGGTCGGGGTTCCGCATGAGGAGGCGACTTGCCAAAATAGCGGCGGTCTCTGCGGCACAATCATTGATGGATTTTTAGTTTGTTCTAATTAATATCTCGCGCGACGGTTGGTTCCGCCAGCTCTGTCGCAGTGGGATTGCATGAGGCTGAGACGGTTTTGGTACCAAACGACACCACACGGTCGGAGCGGGAATTCCGGGATCTCCTGAGACGCCTTGAACTGGCGCTCGACGCGTCACAGATCGGTGTCTGGGAGCATGATCTGCGGAAAAACGAGATCTCGTGGGATCTGCAGATGCACCGTCTCTACAAGACGGGTTTGACCGGTGGCAAGGTGTCGACGGCTGTCTGGGCGGACGCAATCCACCCCGACGATCGCGAGCGGGCTGAACAGGACTTCAGCGATGCTGCGGCGCGGAGGGGGCAGTATAATTCCGAATTCCGCATCATCTGGCCGAATGGCGAGATCCGCCATATCCGGTCTCGCGCTCATTTCTACATCAGCGACGATGGCGCCCCTTCGTTCATCGGTGCGGAATGGGATGTGACGGCCGATGTGCTTCTGACGGACGAGGCCGCGCGGCAGAGGGCGGTCGCGGAGGCGCGTGCACTCGACCTCGAGCAGAGTGCGGCGCGTGTCGAATACGCCGCCGAGCATGATTATCTCACGGGTCTGCCCAACCGGCGGCTTTTCGACAAGCGGCTGGCGCAGATGGCGGACGATCCTGACGTCCTGAAACTCGCAGTGCTGCATCTCGATCTCGATGAGTTCAAGCAGATTAACGACACATACGGGCATGCTGCCGGCGACGTCGTGCTGCGTGCCGCCGCCACGCGCATCAAGGCTGCCCTGCCGCAAGGCGGGGTCGCCGCCCGGATCGGGGGAGACGAGTTCGTCATTATCCTCGTCAATTTTGGAAGCATCGACGAGGTTCGCGACGTTGCCCGGGATCTGCAGCGCCGATTGCGGAAGAAGATACGCTTCGGCCGCGACCAGCTGCAATCCGGTGCGTCGATCGGCGTTTCCTGGTCTGTCGAGCGCAATGGCGCCAATCTGCTCGCCGAGTCCGACATCGCGCTTTACCAGGCGAAGGCCTCGGGCAGGGACAGGATCGAGTTCTTCACGCAGCAGCTGAAGGACGACCTTATGGGGCGCCGACGTATTGCCGAAGAGCTGAGGACGGCGCTGACGGAAGGCGAGATCGTGCCGTTCTATCAGCTGCAGGTGGACGCGCGCACCCGCGAAGTCGTTGGGCTCGAGGCGCTGGCGCGGTGGAAGCATAGGGACAGGGGCCTATTGCTCCCGGGAGAGTTCCTGAAGGTTGCCGACGAATACGGCCTGACGGCGGAACTCGACGCCATCATGCTGCGTCGTGTGCTGGAAGACCGGCAGATATGGGAGGGACGCGGCGCACAGGTGCCCCGGATCGCGGTCAACATCTCGGGGCAGCGGCTCTATGACCCGCTGCTTTCCAAGGAACTGCTGGCGCTGAACGTACCCCGCAATGCCATCGTCTTCGAACTGATCGAAACGATCTTTCTCGATGACTGCGATGACGACTTGCTGGAGAGCGTCGACCGGATCAAGCAGATGGGCATCGAGATCGAGATCGATGATTTCGGCTCTGGTCACGCCTCGCTGATCGGGCTTGTCCGGCTTCGACCAACGCGCCTGAAGATCGATCGCCAGCTGGTCGATACGGTAGATACGTCAGACGAGCAGCGACGTGTCGTGAAGTCGATCATCGAGATCGCGAAGGCGCTTGGCGTCAAGGTGATTGCCGAGGGCGTCGAGACCGAGAAGCACGCGCAAACACTGGCGCGGCTTGGCTGCGATGCCCTGCAGGGCTTTGCCCTCGGGAGACCGGCGCCGGCGTCCGAGATCGACAGGATGCTCGAAGCGGCGACCGTCGAATAGATCGGTGGTCTAGTCGAGCTCGGCGCGCGCCTCGACATACCAGTCTACGAATGCCTTCACGCCTTCGCGCAAAGTCGTCTCGGGTTTGTATCCGGTCAGCGCGACGAGCAGATCAGGGCTTGCGAAGGTTCGGGGGACATCGCCCTTCTGCATCGGCAGCATCAGCCGTTTTGCCGGCTGGCCAAGTGCCTTTTCGACCGTTTCCACGAAGTCGATAAGGCTGACCGGCTGTCCGCCGCCGATGTTGACGACGCGGAACGGTGCCTGATGCGAGAGCGTATCGGTATTCTCGCCAGCCACGCGGTTCGCTTCCGACGGGGCGACTGCCGAAAGCCTGAGGATCGCTTCCACGAGATCGTCGATATAGGTGAAATCACGGCTCATCTTGCCTTCGCCGTAGATTTCGATCGGCTGGTCTTCCAGCATGTTCTTGACGAACTTGAACAATGCCATGTCAGGCCGGCCCCATGGGCCGTAAACCGTGAAGAAGCGGAAGGCGGTCGTCGGGACCTTGTGAAGGTGCGCATAGCTATGCGCCATCAGTTCCATCGACTTCTTTGTCGCCGCATAGAAGGTCAGCGGTTCGTCGGCGCGGTCCATTTCATGGAACGGGACGGTCGGATTGGCGCCGTAGATCGATGATGTGGAGGCAAGCATAAGATGCTGGACGCCGACGTTTTTTGCGATCTCCAGGATATTCCAGGAGCCTTCCAGGTTCGACGTCAGATAGGCTTTGGGGTTTTCGAGGCTGTAGCGAACACCGGCCTGGGCGGCCAGATGAACGATCACATCAGGCTTGGCGGAGGCAACCGCATCCTCTACGGCCTTGCGATCTTCCAGCATGGCCGTCACGGCACGAAAACCCGGGAACTGCGCAAGGGCGGCGTTCCGCATCTGCTTCAGCTTGATGTTGTAATAATGTGTCATTCCATCGAAGCCGACGACCTCGTGTCCGTCCTGAAGCAGGCGGCGGGCAAGATGAAATCCAATAAAGCCGGCGGTTCCGGTGATGAAATAACGCATGCTCAGTTCTTCTCGCTCTTCTTGCCGACCGCGAAATAGCTGAAGCCATGCCTGGTGACTTCGGCCGTCGGGTAAATGTTGCGAAGATCAACGAGCACTGGCGTGCGTACAAGTCCCTTCAGCCGCTTGAAGTCGAGTGCGCGGAACTGGTCCCACTCCGTCACCAGCACGACAGCATCGGCGCCTTCGGCGATCTCATAGGGGTCGCTGCCATAGGTGACGGGGCCCAGAAGGTCCTTGGCCGCGTCCATTCCTTCGGGGTCATAGACGTGGACTGTCGCGCCGCCGTCGAGCAATGCCTGAACGATGGTGATCGAGGGCGCGTCGCGCATGTCGTCCGTGTTCGGCTTGAAGGTCAGGCCGAGAACTGCGATTTTCTTGCCGCGCACGCTGCCGTCACAGGCGGCAATCACCTTGCGTCCCATCGCGCGCTTGCGATTGTCGTTGATCGCCACGGTCGTTTCGATCAGCCGGACGGGGCTGTCGTAATCCTGAGCGGTCTTGACGAGGGCAAGCGTGTCCTTCGGGAAGCAGGATCCACCATAGCCGGGACCGGCGTGCAGGAACTTGTCGCCGATGCGCTTGTCCATGCCTATTCCCTTGGCCACCTTCTGGACATCGGCACCGATCTGTTCGCAGAGGTCGGCGATCTCGTTGATGAAGGTGATCTTCATCGCAAGGAAGGCGTTGGCTGCGTATTTGATCAGCTCCGAGGTCCGACGTTCGCAGAAGTAAAGCGGGGCCTCGTTGAGATAGAGCGGACGGTAGACTTCGCGCATGACTTCCATCGCGCGGGGGTCTTCCGTTCCGATGACGATACGATCCGGACGCTTGAAGTCGGTGATCGCGGCGCCTTCGCGCAGGAATTCCGGGTTCGATACGACGGCGATCTCCTTGTCGGGAAACTCTTCCCGGAAGATCCGTTCGATTTCGTCGCCGGTGCCGACAGGAACCGTCGATTTGGTGACGACCACGGTGAAGCCGGTGACCGCTGCCGCGATCTCACGCGCCGCCGCATAGACATAGGTCAGGTCAGCGTGTCCATCGCCGCGGCGCGACGGCGTTCCGACGGCGATGAAGACGACATCCGCTTCCGCGACGGCCGGTGCAAGATCGCGCGAAAAGTCGAGGCGGCCGGAACTGCGATTGTGCTCGATGATCGTGTCGAGGCCGGGTTCGAAGATCGGAACCTCTCCGGCCTCGAGCGCATCGATCTTTGCCGCGGATTTGTCGACGCAGGTGATATGATGGCCGAAATCGGCAAGGCAGGCGCCGGAAACGAGACCGACATAGCCCGAACCAATCATCACAATACGCATGGAGTCATTCCCTGAGAAAAACGATCACGACCCGCCGGTCGGGCGGGTCGTGACGGTGTACAGGGGTAGTTTTATAAGTTCAAGACAAAGGCTCGGCTGGTGGTCAGCTGCGCCCGAACTCGTCGACAATCCGGATGATATCGTCTTCACCGAGATAGGAGCCGGTCTGCACTTCGATCAACTCCAGCGTGATCTTGCCGGGGTTTGCGAGGCGGTGGACCTCTCCGAGTGGGATGTAGACGGATTCGTTTTCGCGCAGCATTTGCACGTTTTCGCCGATCGTCACCTCCGCCGTGCCCCTGACGACGATCCAGTGTTCGGAGCGATGGTGGTGCTTCTGCAGGGAGAGCTTCTTTCCCGGCGTGACGAAAATCCGCTTCACCTGGAAACGGTCGCCATTCAGCACCGAGGTATAGCCACCCCACGGGCGATAGGATGTCGGATGGAACTCGGTCAGCTTCGACGTCGCCGGCGCAGAGGCCAGCATTTTGACGATCGTTCCGACTTCCTGGCTGTCCTGCAGACGGCCGACATAGACGGCGTCTTCGCTGGCAATGACGGCGATGTCATCCATGCCCTGTACGGCAAGGTGGACCCCATGGGTCATCACCAGCGAGTTCTTCGTGTTGATCAGCGTCGTGTTGGCAGCGGCGAGGTTGCCGTGTTCATCGCGACTGCCGCTCTTCCAGACAGAATCCCAGCTGCCGAGATCGGACCACTTGAAGGGTGAGGGGATGACGGCGGCGTTTCTCGTCTTCTCCATGATCGCATAGTCGATGGAGATGTTCGGGCTTTCGGCGAAGGCTGTCTTATCCAGCCTGATGAAATCGAGGTCCTTCAGACCCTTCGCCACGGCATCGCTGGCGGCTTTCATCACCGCGGGGGCATAGGTGCCCATTTCGTCGAGCAGCTGCGCGGCGGAGAACATGAACATGCCGGAGTTCCAATAGAAGCCGCCGGCGGCGAGCATCTCTTCGGCCTTTGCCAGCGGTGGCTTCTCGATGAAGCGGGCGACTGCCTGCGCGCCGCTGGCAAGGGTTTCGCCGCCTTCGATGTAGCCGTATCCGGTCGCCGGCTCGGTCGGTGCAATGCCGAACGTGACGAGACGGCCGTCGGCGGCTGCCGTTGCTGCCTTTTTCACGCAGTCGAAATAGACCTCGTCGGCGACGATCTCGTAGTCGGAGCCCATGATATGCATGAGCGTCGCATCGTCGAAACGCTCCTGCACAAAGGCTGCCGCGGCGGCAACCGCCGGCGCGGTGTTGCGGGCGAGCGGTTCAAGCAGGATGGCGGAGAGGCCGAGGTCCAGTTCACGGGCCTGTTCGGCGACGAGGAAGCGAAACTCCTCGTTGGTCAGGACAATCGCGGGCTCGTAGATCGCAGGGTCGGAAACGCGAAGCAGCGTTTCCTGAAAAAGCGTGCGGTCTCCGATAAAGCGGATGAACTGCTTCGGGGCCGTCGCCCGCGACAGTGGCCAGAGGCGGGTGCCTTTTCCGCCTGCCATGATGACTGGGACGATCTTCTTACTCATCGGTCGTATCCTTGAACAATCTGTACGCGGTCAATCAATTGGTACTGGCCCATTGCCGGATGCGGCCGAGGCCGGCTTCGAGCAGGGCGGATGCGGCGGCTTCGCTTGCGGCTTCGACGTAGCATCGCATTTCCGGCGCGTTGCCGGAGGGCCTGAAATGGACGATGCTCTTATCCTTTAGCGTTACCCGCAATCCATCGATGTCGCTTGTGCTGCCAACTTCGCCGATCGGCTGCAGGAAGGACGACAGATTTTCCGGGCTGGCTCTGAGATATGCCATCAGCCGCGCGCTGGTCTCGACGGGAAAGTCTTCGAGCCGGTCGGCTGCGGCAAACGGCAGGTGGTAGTTCGCAGCGATGAGCGAAAGAGGCTGTTTCTTCGACGCGGCGAGAAGCAGGGTCGCCAAGATCGGCAGGAAGCAGTCGCGGGTGGGCAGGGCCTGCAGGCGCGCGCCTCGCACGGAAAATTCACTGGCCGTGAGGGTGCCGCCATTCGCCTCGAAGCCGGCCACACCGTCATCGCCGGCAGCAACAGCTTCCTGCATGCCAGCTATCACGAATGGCGAGCCGACGCGGGTTCTAACGGTTTTGAAGTTGCCCGATGCCTCGATGCCCGAGTTCGAAGTGACAGGAGTGACGACAACGCTGGCGCCGAGGAAATTGGCGGCAATCAGGCCCAGGAGATCACCTCGCAGGGGATGGCCGGTTTCGTCGCTGACAAGCGGGCGATCGCCGTCACCGTCAGCCGAGACGATCGCATCGAGCGCATGCTCCCGCGCCGCAGCCTTGAGGATGGCGATCGTGTCCTGCGAGACGGCTTCCGTATCCACCGGGATGAAGGAGTGCGAGCGGCCGAACGCGACGACCGTTGCGCCAAACCCTTGCAGAATCTCGACGAGAAGATCGCGCGCCACGGTGCTGTGCTGGTAGACGCCGACTTTCAGCCCACGCAGGGCGTCTGGCTCGAGAAGAGCTGTATTTCTCTTTGCAAACAGGGAAAGGCATTCGGACGCACGGTTCTCGGGTGCTGTATGGCTGGGGACGAAACTGAAGCCGCCTTCATCCAGCGCTGCCGCCGCCGCCGTGATGGCTGCCTCGTCACCCTTGTCGATTTCTCCGTCCGGCCGGTAGAACTTGATGCCATTGCGGTCGGCCGGAATGTGCGAGCCTGTCACCATGAGGCTGGCTGCCTTCTCCTGAAGGCCGTAGAGAGCGAGCGCAGGTGTGGGCAGTGTGCCGCAGTCGGCAACCTTGAAGCCGAGGGCGGTCAGCGCGTCCACGCAGTTGGCCGAAATCTCGGGGCTCGAGTCGCGGAAGTCGCGGGCTATGAGGATGGCATCGCCAGGCCGGGCCAGCCCGCTATCCAGCAAATGCCGACCGAAGGCCGTCGCGTAGAGTGCCGACGCGCGCCCTTTGAGGTCCTCAGACAGGCCGCGAAGCCCGCTCGTGCCGAATTTCATGTTGAATAAGCCCTCGGATGCGGTTGAATTTACCGGTCTTTTCGAAACAAACTACGTATAGTTCGTAAATTTTGACGACTGACGACGAATAAAATGTCTGCGAATTCCGTTTTCGAGGCAAGTCGAAAGCGTTTTGCAGCGGCGGAGGCATTTCATGGCTGAACAGACGATCGCGCTCGAGGAGAGCTGGAAAGCGGCGCTCGCCACCGAATTCGACAGCACCTACATGCAGCAACTGAAGGCTTTCCTGCTGGCACAACGCGAGGGCGGAAAACGGATATTCCCGAAAGGCTCGGAGTATTTCCGGGCGCTCGATCTCACGCCGCTTTCCAATGTGAAAGTCGTGATCTTGGGGCAGGACCCCTATCACGGCTTGGGGCAGGCTCATGGGCTTTGCTTCAGCGTGCGTCCCGGCGTTCGGATCCCGCCATCTCTCGTCAACATCTACAAGGAACTGCAGACAGATCTTGGCATTGCGCCAGCGAAACACGGCTTCCTGGAACACTGGGCACGGCAGGGCGTACTCCTGCTCAACAGCGTTCTGACAGTCGAGGAATCAAGAGCTGCCTCGCATCAGGGGCAGGGCTGGGAAAAATTCACGGATGCGGTCATCCGCAAGGTCAACGACGATTGCGATTCTGTCGTGTTCATGCTCTGGGGCTCTTATGCGCAGCGAAAGGCCGCATTCGTTGATACATCGCGGCATCTGGTGCTGAAGAGCGTCCACCCTTCGCCGCTCTCCGCCCATAACGGCTTCTTCGGCAGCCGGCACTTTTCCAAGGCCAACGCATTTCTCGAAGCGCATGGCCGTACGCCGATCGACTGGACGCTGCCGGCAAATCCGGAAGCAATGTAGTCCATTCTGAACGAACTCTTTTCATCGTTCACAAATAGGAGACAATGCGTTCCGACTGCAAGGGCTATGCCCAGACCGGTTTAGGGGCCATCTATCACCCATCGAAAGCCCGCACGGCGGGCCAGAAAGGGGTCTCAAATGTTAGATCAAATCAAAGGCTTGCATCACGTTACGTCGATGGCGGAAGACGCCCGGACCAACAACCAGTTCTTCACGAACACGCTTGGCCTGCGCCGCGTCAAGAAGACGGTGAACTTTGATGCGCCTGACGTCTATCACCTCTACTACGGCGACGAGACCGGCGCTCCCGGCACGATCATGACGTACTTCCCGTTCCCGAAGATGGCGCAAGGCCGTCCGGGCACCGGCGAGGTCGGTACGACCGTTTATTCCGTCCCGCAGGGCTCGATCGGCTACTGGAGCGACCGCCTCTCCAAGCTGAACGTTGGCGGCTTGAAGACCGAGGAAAGCTTCGGTGAAAAGCGGCTCAATTTCGCCGGTCCCGATGGTGACGGCTTTGCGCTGGTCGAGGTCAAGGACGATACGCGCCTGCCGTGGACCCATGGCGGGATCAGCGAGGATCACGCAATCCGTGGCTTCCATTCGGTTGCGATGCGGTTGCGCGATGATGGTGCAACCAGTGAACTGCTGAAGTTCATGGGCTACGAGCTCCAGGAAGAGCGCGATGGCGTCAAGCGCCTGACGATCCCTGGCGGCAACGGCGCGCATCTGATCGACCTTGAAACGATGCCGAACATCTCGCGTGCCCTGCCGGGCGCGGGCTCCGTCCACCACGTCGCCTTCGCGGTTGAAAACCGCGAGAAGCAGCTCGAGGTGCGCAAGGCGCTCATGGATACCGGCTATCAGGTTACGCCTGTTATCGACCGTGACTACTTCTGGGCGATCTACTTCCGCACGCCAGGCGGTGTGCTGTTCGAAATCGCCACCAACGAACCCGGTTTCGATCGCGACGAGGATACGGCGCATCTCGGCGAAGCCCTGAAGCTGCCGCAGCAGCACCAGCACCTGCGGGGCCTGATCGAACAACATCTGCAGCCGCTCGAAGGCTAAGGAGCGAAAATATGAACGCCAATAGTTATGTGCACCGGCTGCATGCCGGTGCACGCGGAAAGCCTATACTTTTCACCTTGCACGGCACCGGTGGCGACGAAAATCAGTTCTTCGATTTTGGGCGGCAGTTGCTGCCCGATGCGACGATCGTTTCGCCGCGTGGGGACGTCTCCGAGTTCGGTGCCGCCCGCTTCTTCAAGCGTACCGGCGAGGGCGTCTACGACATGGCGGATCTGGCGCGCGCGACGGAGAAGCTCTCGGACTACGTGACAAACCTTGCCCGCGAGCATGATGCATCCGCCATTCTCGGCCTCGGGTTCTCGAATGGCGCGAACATTCTTGCCAACGTGCTGATTGAAAAGGGATTGTTCGACGCATCCGCTCTTCTGCATCCGCTTATTCCGTTCAAGCCCAGGGCAAACGAGGCGCTTGCCGGTCGGAAGATACTGATCACCGCCGGCGAGCGTGATCCGATCAGCCCAAAGGCCGTGACCGAGGCTCTTGCCGATTATTTCGAGGCGCAGAAAGCATCGGTCGTGACGGATTGGCATGCGGGCGGGCATGAAATCCGCCCGAACGAAGTGGACGCTGTGCGCAGTCTTTTCCGGGCATATCTCTAGCGACAAGAAAGGCCAGTCTCGGCAGCGAGGCTGGCCATTGTCTGCCGAAACGATCTCGCTGAGGTGAATTTCATCCTATAGTATATCGCCGGTTGTTATTTCAATCATTTATGGTATTTACTTGTCGGCATGACCATGGGTTTTGCTGGCGGGTTTGCATCGTATGAACGAAATTGCCGACCTTCGAATGCTGCCCGGCATAATACGCCGCCAGACGCGTGCAATTCTTGTTACGGCGGCTGTGATATTCTTGAGCGCCGTCGTCGTTACCTTCTTGCTGACGCCTCAATATAGCGCGCAGGCGCTGTTGCTCGTCGATACAAGCTCGAAGAACCTGCTTGATCCGGATGCCGATGCTGCGAGTGGGGTTACCGACAATTCGCGCGTCGAGGGCGAGGTTCGCATCGTCCAATCCGATGCGGTTCTGCTCGAAGCCGTTCGCGAGAGCGGGCTCGTCGGAGATGCGGAGTTTCAAGCTGATGCCCAGCTCGGCGGGCGTTTGTTGCGCTGGCTGGGCGCTAGGCAGAGCGTTGCGGAAGACGGGTCTCATATCGAAGGCAGGGTTCTTGATGCCTTCCGGGAAGCAGTGAGAGTCAGACGCGAGGGATTGACCTATCTCATCGGCGTTTCCGTTACCTCCGCGGACCCGGCCAAGGCGGCGAAGCTCGCCAATCTGGTCACCGACGTCTACATGAGGAAGCAGGTCGAGGCGAAGGTCGCCGGCACGATTGCGGCACGCAACAGCCTGCAGCATCGGGTGACGGAGGCGCGCGAGCTGCTCTCCGAATATGAAACGAAGCTGGAGGCCTTTTCCGCGGCCCATGGCAGTCTCGCCGGCGCATCGGCGGACGCCGGCGCAGTGCTGAGACTGACCGGTGTCGCCACCGATGATGCCGGGCCGCGCGTTGCGCCTGATGTCGTCACACAATTCTACAGCCTTCAGCAATCTGCCGAAATCGCCAGAAACCAGTATCAGACGCTGCTGACGCGACTGCAGGATTTCGAAACGCAGGTAAGCCTGCAGCTTGCCGACAGCCGGGTCGTTTCGCCTGCACTTCTGCCGATCGAGCCGTCCTACCCGAAGGTGCCGCTCATTCTTGCGGTCATGGCGTTGGTGGCGCTTGCTGCCGGCATCGGCGCGGGCCTGCTGCGGGAGTTCGTGATCGGCGGCTTCACGGTCGATGACCAGGTGAATGCGGTTCTCGGCCTGCCGCTGGCTTCCGTCGTTCCGCACGAGCAGGGAAGCGAGCTCGAGCGGCCGCATGGGCGGGGTCTCTCCGATATCATCATTGCCTCTCCGCTGTCGGTGTTTTCCGAATCCATCCGGCGAATTCGTGTGTCGATCGAGCAGACGCGGACGGGAGCTTTGACCTTCCGGGACGATCGGCAGCAGGAATGCATGGTGCTGATGGTGTCGTCCGCGCAGCATGGCGACGGCAAGTCGACGCTCGCCGCTTCGGTGGCGCGCACCTATGCACTGGCCGGAAAGCGTACCCTGCTGATCGACTGCGATCTGCGCAAGCCAAGCATCCATAAGCACGTGGACCGCGAGCCGACCTCCGCCTTCATCGATCTTCTGCGCGGGGAGCCGGATCCGGGGCTCGCCAACATGGTCCTGACCGATCAGTCGACGAACCTCTCGGTCATCATCGGAGCGCGACCGGCTGAATTTCCGACCGACGACCTCCTGATGGGACCGACCATCCGGACGCTGCTTGGCCGCGCGCGTCGGCATTTCGACTATATCGTGATCGACACGCCGCCGGTCGAGTCGGCTGTGGATGCGCTTTACCTCGCGCGGCTGAGCGACGCCGTTCTGTTCGTCGTTCGTTGGGCCAGCACGCCCCAGAGTGCGGCACGCCGGGCCGTCGCCGCGCTCAAGGAGAATGTTCGGGACGGTGCGGCCGTCGTCGCCATCCTGAACGGTCAGGACCGGCGCAAGCTGTTCGGCTTCCTTGCACGGTAGCCGCCGCGGTGTGTGTCGACGGAAAAGCAGCAGGCAGCACGCAATCTTTTCTACAACTTTCGCGTAAGTATTGACAAACAGGTTGTTTATGTAAAGGTTTAGTAAAATCATAAATACAACCGTCGATCTAGCTGATGCGGCCAGCTGGAAGCACTCGGTCTGTTGTCTGAGGAATTTCAAAGGATCCGTTTTACTTGTTTTCGCGAGAGTTCGCATGGCCGTGGCGAAGCGCATACTTGTTCATGACTATTCAGGACATCCGTTTCAGGTTCAGCTTTCCCGGTCTCTCGCAAAACGAGGGTACGATATCAGGCACGTTCATTCAGCCAGCTTCCAAACGCCGAAAGGCGATCTGAAGCCGGGCGAGGACCCTGCCGACAACATCGAGATCATCGGCCTTTCCCTCGATCGGCCTTTTCGAAAAGACAGCTTCTTCAAGCGGCGATCGCAGGAAATAGAGTTCGGTCGGCTGGTGGCCGAAGAGATCCGACGCTTCAGGCCCGATATCGTGGTGTCTTCGAATGCGCCGCTGGACACGCAGGCGGTGATCCACAAGGCGGCACGCAGCGCCGGCGCGCATTTCATCTTCTGGCTTCAGGATATCTATAGCGAGGCAATCACCCGGCTTCTACCGAAGAAGTTTCCATTGATCGGCGAGGCCGTCGCGAGGCGCTATCGGCGGCTGGAATACGGGCTGTTGCGAGGGAGCGATCATGTGATCGCCATTTCGGAAGATTTCGTGCCGATGCTCGCGGCGCGAGGCGTTTCGCCGCCGATATCGGTGATCGAAAATTGGGCGCCGCTGGCTGAAATGAATCTGCGTACGATCGGTAAAGAGCCAAAGCGTGCGGCAGGCGAAGTGCGGGCGGTTTACGCTGGCACGCTTGGCTACAAGCACAATCCCGGCCTGCTCCTTGCCGCTGCGAAGGCGCTGCCGATCACGCTCGATATCTTCTCTGAGGGAACCGCAGCCTCGGCCTTGCAGCACGCTGCGGCTGACGGCGTCCCCCACCTGCGGGTCCATCCGTGGGTTCCGTTCGCGGAGCTTCCGGGCGTTCTCTCGAATGCGGATATTCTGATCGCCATGATCGAGGAGGAGGCCGGTGTGTTCTCCGTGCCTTCCAAGGTGCTGACCTATTTCTGCAGTGCGCGCCCGGTGCTCGGATCCATACCGAACGGCAATCTGGCGCGTCGTATTATCGAGCGTGAGAAGGCGGGCTTGGTCGTCGACCCAGGTAACGAGGCCGCGTTCATCAGCAACATGCAGAGGCTTGCCGAGGATGCGGGTCTGCGCGCGGCGCTCGGCGCCAACGGTCGGGCCTATGCGGAGAGGGCCTTCGCGATCGATCGGATCACGGATCGCTTCGAGGGCATTTTCGACAATCTCGCTTGGAAGGAACTAAGGGCTATCTAGCGCTGGGGGGCGTTTTGCGATGAAGACTGCGCTTGTTTGTGGTGCCGGAGGGTTCATCGGCAGCCATCTCGTTCGGCATCTGAAAGATCAAGGGTTCTGGGTTCGCGGCATCGATCTCAAATATCCCGTCTATGAGCAAACCCACGCCGACGAATTTATCCTCGGCGATCTGAGGCAGCAGGCGATCTCAGAGCGTATGATCGATCGCGGGTTCGACGAGGTTTACCAGCTTGCCGCCGACATGGGTGGCGCCGGGTACATCTTCACCGGCAACCATGATGCCGACATCATGTACAATTCGGCGATCATCAATCTCAACATCGCGAGCGCATGTCTGCGCCACCGTGTCGGGCGTGTCTTCTACTCGTCATCCGCCTGCATCTATCCTGCCTACAACCAAGATGACCCTGACAATCCTGATTGTGCGGAGGCTTCGGCCTATCCGGCAGCGCCCGACAGCGAGTACGGCTGGGAGAAGCTGTTCTCCGAACGTCTGTTCCTGGCCTATGGCAGGAACTATGGAATGCGCAGCCGCATCGCGCGCTACCACAACGTCTTCGGCCCGCTCGGCACCTGGGATGGCGGCAGGGAGAAGGCGCCAGCCGCCATCTGCAGAAAGGTTGCTGCAGCGCGCGATGGCGGCGAGATCGAGATATGGGGTGATGGCCTGCAGACGCGGTCGTTCCTCTACATCGACGAATGCATCGAAGGGTCGATCCGCTTCATGCGCTCGGATTTCGAGGGACCGCTGAACATCGGCTCGGACGAGATGGTCAGCATCAACCAACTTGTCGACATGGTTTGCGACATCGCCGGCAAGCGGCTGCACAAGCGCCATATTCCCGGGCCGACCGGCGTGCGCGGACGCAATTCGGATAACAGGCTGATCGAGGAAAAGATCGGCTGGCGGCCCTCGGCGGGTCTAAGGGTAGGGCTTGAAAAGACCTATGACTGGATCGAGCAGCAGTTGATGCGGGATGCCGCATGATAGCCAGCTTTCAGCGCTCGGATGCAGCGCGGAGGAGTTACTCGTTCTCGACGTCCGTGAATGCGGGTCTGCTCATCGCAAGCTTCGTTCTCGGGCAGGGATCGATCTTTGCCGCACAGAGCTGGCTCGTCGCGCGAAACTCGCTCGACCTGCTGGCGCATTTCGGCGCGCATTTCTCATTTCTCATTCTGGCACTGATGGTTGTCGACTGGGGAACGGCCGTTGTTCTTGCCCGGCGCATTTCGCTGGCAGGGGAAGACGAGCTGCGGGATGAGGTTAGGCGCTCTTATTGGTCTGCCTGTGGTGTCAGGCTGTGCGCGGCGGTTGCCGTTGCGACCGTCTGCGCCGTCTATGCCTGGAGTTGGGGAGACGTCTTCTCGCGATGGTACCTACTGGGCGCAGCGCCCGCCCTTACGGTCTGGTCCTTCAATGCCACCGGCATACTGGATGGTATCAAGCTTAGCGGCATGAGCGGGCTGACCGCGATGCCTGCCTATCTTGCTTCGGCCGTCGGTCTCGTTCTTTTGGAAGCGTTCAGCCAAACGAATGGGTTGCTCCTTGGGCTCGCGGCATCGATTGGCTATGCCGTGAGCGTCGCTGCGCAGATGGTGGTGTTACATCGCGTCGGGCTTTTCCCCTCAGCTCCGCTTGGAGATAGGGAGCGCTCGAAGAGTATTGCGCGTCAGGGCGTTGCGGTTCTGCTTTCCATGCTGCCTGGGCAGGTTTCGTTCCGGTTTCAGATCGTCATCTGTGCCTTGGTGCTGGGGCCCGCGGTGACGGGCTTGTTCCTCTATGGTCGGCAGGTTGCCGTGGCGGTGTCACAGGTGCTTGAATTCTGCCGACGTGCCAGTTTCGCGCAGCTGGTTGGCGATGTCAGGCACAGCGAGACGCCTGTCGCAACGGCATTCAGGACGCAGCGCACGGCGACCATGCTGGCAGTTGGCCTAAGCTCCGGACTGCTGCTTGCAGGCGTATGCGGGATGATCCTGCTGGGCGGGCCACCCGCGCAGGCCTGCCATGTGCTGGCGCTCTTTTCTGTCGGGGTCTTGTCGGGGTCGCTGTCGCAAACGGTGGTGCAGGCCGCTCAGGCGCGAGGCGATTACCGGGCCGTTGCGATCGCGGCGAATGCGGCGATGGTCGTCGGCCTCGGCACGACGGCGTTGTTCGGCACCCTGTTTCATGTTCCTGGGCTCGCCGTGTCTGAGGTGCTTACCCATATCGTCGTGGTTCTTCTGCTTTTGTCGATGACGTTCAGGCGAAAGCTTCCGTCTTACCGGACGAGGGTGGCAGCATGACACGGCTTTGCGCGGTGCTTCTGCTTTATCTCCTCAACCTGCCGTTCGCCGACAGTCTGTTCGTTGTGCTGCTCACCCTGCCGATGCTTCTGTTGGTGCTGACCGGCATGATCCGCATGCGCTCGCCGGTGTTTCAGATCGGCGACGTCTTCTGGTTTTGCCTGTTCGTATTCTTCGTTCTTTCGCCGCTGCAGCGGATGCATGGCGCGATGATTGGCGGCACGACCGCCATCACCTTTTACGCCTACGAACCCTACGAATACGTCGAGGCGATGTTGATCGTCCTTCTCTTCTGTGTGCCGTTCCTGGCTGTCAGGATGGAGCGAGACGCACGTCCGGTGGCAAAAGCGGGGCCGCCGTTTCTGGCAACCCTCCTGCTTTTGAATGCGGCTGCCTTTGGCCTGTTCGTGTTTTCGGAAGGTGGGTTCGAGCGACTGCTGTCGTCGCGCCTGGAACAGGATCCTGCGCAGGCTTTCGTCGCAAGCATGCTGTTTCTCGGTGTGCAATCGACAACGGCCTGCCTGGTCTGCATTCACATGCGGGCCTTTCCGTCAAGGCTTGCGCCGCTCGGCGCATTCGCCCTCGTCATCTGCCTGCTTGCGATCTCCCGAAATCCGTTCAATTCACCGCGCTTCATGCTGCTTGCGGTATGGGGGCCGGTCCTGCTGGCGCTAGTCGGAGGCAGGATTTCCGCGTGGAGATTCTATGCAGCTGCCGTGATCGCGCTGACAGTGCTCTTCCCCGTTCTCAGCGTCACGACCCGATTGGGGCTTGAGGGGGCGGCGGGCATCTCCGAGATATCGTTTGCGGACAACTTTTTCGATGTTCCCGCGGTCGATGTCTTCGACACGGCCGTTCATGCCGTGCGGTTCATGCAGACACACGAGCACATGTGGGGTGCGAAGTCCGTTGCAGTCATCCTGTTCTTCGTGCCGCGCGTTCTCTGGCCCGGCAAGCCGATCGTCGGAGGGCTCGATATCGGCAATGAGCTGTTCGCCGCCGGAATGTACGGCACACCGAATCTTTCCTTCTTTCTCGGCTGTGATCTCTTCATGGACTTTGGCTTCGTGGGCGTCGTCTTCGGCGGGATCGTTGTCGCGGCTCTCCTGCAAAGGGGTGTGAAGACCAATGTCGGGCTGTTCGCGGGCCAACCGGTCACGCAATTCGTCATCGCGTCGTCGCTGCCGATATTGTTGAGAGGTCCCGTCGGAGCCGTCCTGCCGCTGTTCTGCTGTCAGATGTTTGCCGTCGTTGTCTTGTCGCTCCTGACGCGAAGTCATCGGTCGTTTTCCACGGATGCGCGGGAGGCGCACGCGCTATGATCGAGATGGATCAGGCAAGTCTTGGAATCCTGAATGCGCAACACCATCGCTCGCGGTTTGGCGGTCCGAGCTTCACGCTTCGTCATCGTCTCCTGAGGGCACTGTGGATTGCAGTCTGGGCGCTTTTCGGCCGCTACACGCCCGCGCCGATGCATCGATGGCGGGCCTGTCTGCTCCGGCTGTTCGGGGCGCAATTGGGCGTAAATGCCCGGGTGCATGGATCGGCGATGATCTGGTATCCGCCTAACCTTTTCATGGGCGACAACGCGTTGATCGGGCAGCGGGTCATCTGCTACGCGATGGCGCCGATCCAGATCGGCCGCAACGCGATCGTCTCTCAAGGCGCGCATCTCTGCACGGGCACGCACGACATCGACGACCCGGCCTTTCAGCTCCAGGCTCGGCCGATCATGATCGGTGCCGATGCCTGGGTGGCGGCCGATGCCTTTGTCGGCCCGGGCGTCGTCATCGAGGACGGTGCCGTTCTCGGTGCGCGTGCGGTTGCCTTCAAGGACCTTCCGGCCTGGACTGTTCATGTCGGCAACCCTGCGCGGTTTGTTCGAGAGCGAGGACGCTTCACCAGCGCATAGCCAGGGTCGCATCGACCCACGCGGCGGCGACCACCGCGTAACCTGCGTCATTCAGGTGCAGGCCATCGGACCGGAGCGAGCGCGGAACCAACCCTGCCGCGATGTCCGCTTGGTCGCCGGTTGTGATATTTGCGGCCGCGACGAGCGCGGCATGCAGGTCGACGTAACGCGAGCCGTATCGAACGGCTAGATCAGCATTCAGATCGGCAATCGCCTGCCTGATGTCGGTCCCATCGGCCGCGGAAGGCAGCACCGAACCGACGAGGAAGCGATTGCCCGCGACAGCAAAGGCCATCGCGGCAATATCAGAGAGAACAGTCTCCCGGTCGGTTGCGTTGTTGCGACCAGCCCATATCCATTGCACATCGTGGCGAAGCGCCATGGCGTCTTCAGGTTTGAAAGCTGTGCCGTAGGCCACGGAGATTGCCCCGCCTTCGCCGGTGCGGGTGAAATAGAGCTGGCCGTTGCTTACCTTGGTGATCACACCCGATGTTTCCAGGATCGTGCCCGCAATGCTGCTCGTGCCGTACAGCGCATCCATGGAGGCGTAGGCGACCTCGACCTGAGGATCGTCGTCGCCCGAGGATACCAGAACATTGTCGAGCGACCAGCTGAGAAGGCTGCCGCTGGCGAGAAAGGCAATGGCGGCGCAGTTGATGTTGCCGAAGGCTCCATTGCCGCTGGTAAAAATCAGCTCGTGATGACCGGCGGTGGAGATTGGCCAGGTCGGGTCGCCCTCTCGTGTCGTTGTCGCCCAACTGCCGCCGGCAGCCTGCAATCCGCCGATCTGGATCTGGCCGGCGCCGGAGACGAATTCGAGATCGAACGCCACGCGGATTGTCTTGCCCTGAGGGACTGGCGCTATCTCGAGCTCGCATCCGCGCAATGCGCCGCCATCGTCATTGGCGGTGATAAGCTTGCCAGCCTGCAGAAAGAGAGGCCCCGTGTGGCCGCCCTGATTGCGGGAAGACCAGCCGGCCATGCCTTCGTCGAAACGACTGATGACCACGGCCTCGGGGCGATAGGCCGGAATTTCACCCGTGCCGGGTGTCAGCACCAGTTCGGTTGCGGCAGAGCCGGCCTCGAACTGGCCGGGAAACACGCGGATGGTGATATCGACGGCGCTCCCGGGGATGACGTCGAGAAGATGTGTCGACCGGATGTATGGATGCATTGCGACTCCGGTCGCGGATAGGGAATGGCGCGCGCCATCGAGTCCAAATGCGACCGTTGCGATCTCGTTGACGTAGCCGCCGAGATCGTCGGCCTGGATGAGTGTGAGACGAAGGCTTGATATCCCCGCCGTGGTACCCGCGATTTTCTGGATGTCGCCGGATACCGTCCAGGCGGAGCCGGAAGCGGCGGCGTGATTGGTCGCGATGGCGCCGTAAATCTGTCGACCGAAATCTGTGAAAGCGGCATCGGCAGTGCCGTGTATCCTGACGTCGCCGTAAGGCAGGCCCGTTTCGTCGCTTCCGGTATTGACGAGTTCATGTGTGAGCCCGTTGACGGTGCCGGTTTCAAAGGACTGCATCCAGTCGCGGGTGCGTGGGAAGAGGTTCTTCGGATTGCTTTCCTTGATTGCGATCAGCAACTCACGTCCGCCCTGTCGCGCGGCGATCTGCGTCGAGGTCTGGCCGCCGATGCCCCGATTGATCAGCGTGCGGGGAGGGTCAAACAGGTTGGCCGCAAGCGCCGGAAAGCTGCGAGATGGTGTAGACGCGCCAGCGCCTTCCGTCAGGCTGTCGCCGAAAGCGGCGATTGAAGTGGGACGTTGGCTATGGGGGCAAAGAGCGCTGTCAGCAGCGAGACCAAAACCGATAAGCATGATTTATCTCCAGGGCGAAATGGGCCCTGATCCTAAATCAGCCGGAGCGAGTGGGGACGGCAACGGACACTGGAGGACAACTACCTCTCCGCGAGGACGCGAAGAGCAGAGTCGACAAGCTGTCGCAGGCTTCACTTTCTCTTAAGTAATTGCCTTGAGATTAGAGATTCGTTGTTCCATGATGCTTTCGGCGTGAAGAATTTCGTGTCGCGCTTCATGACGATCGATGTAGATCGCGTCAGCCATGAACATGAATGTCGTTATCGGTTACGCTTTGCGGCCGCTGAACCCTTATATTGTCGTTGAATGCCGCCTGCGCGCGTGCAGTTGATCTGATTGGGACGTTTGCATGAATTCGGAGTTTGCCGTTCGCCCGATGCGACCCGGTGAGTTGGAGCTGGTGCTGGAGTGGGCACGCCAGGAGGGGTGGAATCCCGGGCTTGACGATTCACTTGCATTTCACGCGGCAGACCCCTCCGGCTTCTTTGTCGGCGCGCTGGGCGAAGTCCCGGTTGGTTCGATTTCGGTCGTCAAATATGGCGATGTCTTCGCTTTCGTCGGCCTCTATATGGTCCATCCCGATTTCCGCGGCAAAGGCTATGGAAAGGCGATATGGGATGCCGGCATCGCCTCTGCCGAGGGGCGCAGCATTGGGCTCGATGGTGTCGTCGCGCAGCAGGAAAACTACCGAAAGGCCGGTTTCGAGGAAGCCTACAAGACCGTTCGCTACGGCGGCACGATTTCGTCCGTCCCCGCTTCGACGCTGACGGCCGGTATCGTGTCAGACAAGCTCGACGGCTTGCTACGCTACGATGCCGGAATCTTCACCGTGCCGCGGC
Organism: Hyphomicrobiales bacterium; assembly: GCA_900468535.1. Classification (GTDB taxonomy): domain Bacteria; phylum Pseudomonadota; class Alphaproteobacteria; order Rhizobiales; family Rhizobiaceae; genus Rhizobium. Next base: position 82,220 of record UBTY01000010.1, read on the forward strand.
CGGACTTTATCTCTTCGTGGTGCACTAGCCGCAAGAGCCGGCGAACGGCTATTGTCCGCAAGAGCGGGAAGATCCGTGGCTACGGAACGATCCGAAGATGTTATGAAGGCTACAAGATCGGGCCGCTCTTCGCGAGCGATGCCGATGCGGCCGCTTCCGTGCTGGCGGTGCTGGCGAAGGAAGCCGCCGGTGCCCGCGTTTTCATCGACATTCCTGCAGACAATAAGGATGCCGTCGCGCTTGCGCAGGGCATGGGTCTTGAGCCCGTCTTCGAAACCGCCAGAATGTATCGCGGGAAAGCGCCTGAAGTGCCGCTGAAGAACGTGTTCGGCGTGACGACGCTGGAACTCGGCTAGAGCGTCCTTTGCGTCCTTACAGAGGACGCTCTATCTTATTGAATCTACTCATCAGGCTTTCCGAAAATCGATTCCGATTTTCGGGCCGATGCCGTAGGCGGTTCTTTCCGATCTCAATCCATGGCTGAGGCGGGCGCTGTCGGTGCGGAGCTCTTGGGACGACCCTTTTCGGCGATTGCAATTCCGCCGAGGGTCAGGACAAGCGCAATCACGTGAAAGAGCTGCAGCTGTTCGCCGAGAAGCACGACCGAGAGCAGGGTCCCGAAAACCGGCACCAGATTGATGAACAGACCGGCGCGATTGGCGCCGATTGTCTCGACGCCCCTGATGTAAAACACCTGCGCCAGCAGGGACGCGAATATCGCGGTATAGAAGGCAATGACCCAGCCGCGCGCGTCAGGCACCTGCACATTGCCTTGCATGCCCTCCCACAAAAGCAGCGGAACCGCGCTTAGGGCTGCGCCAAGCGCCGGGACCGCCATCAGCGTGCGCCAGTCGAGCGGCGGCTTCCAGCGCAGGAAGATCGTGTAGATGGCATAGGCCGCGACGGCAATCAGCATCAGTCCGTCGCCCCTGTTGAGGCCGAGCTGAAGAAGGCTTGCAAGGTCGCCATGCGACGCCGTCAGGGCAACGCCGACGAGGGTCATGGCGAAGCCGGTGATCTGGGCGAGGGATACGGCGGTGCGGAAGAACATAAAGTTCAAGAGAAAAATCAGCATCGGAATGCCGGCTTGCTCGATCGCAACGTTGATAACAGTCGTGTATTTCACCGCCGAGTACAGCATGGCGTTAAACAGCGTATAGCCGACGATGCCATAGAAGAAGAGAAGCGGAAGGTTTCGCTTCACGATCGGCCAGTCGCGCCTCAGCTGTGGCATCGATATCGCGGCGATCAGGGCGGTGGCGAGAAACCAGCGCAGAAAGGTCAGCATCATCGGGCTGACATGACCGAGGGCGAGTTTGCCGGCCACGGCATTTCCACCCCAGCAGAGCGCGGCTACGACGAGACAGATATAGGCTGCAAGCTGCATCGCCGATTCTTCCAAATGGGAGGCGGATACTGCCTCGAAGTTCATCGCTAGCCGCGAACTAGCGTGTGCCGGCCTGATTTGTCACGTAAAAAGCCCATTCGGCTGTCAATACAGGGTCGCTTTCCCAAAAACAAAGTTTTATAGATGCGCGGGTTTATGCAGATGCGGTTCCATCCGCTGTTAACAGGAAGACGTGAATGACGAACGTAGTCGTGGTCGGTTCGCAATGGGGTGACGAAGGCAAGGGCAAGATTGTCGATTGGCTTTCCGAACGTGCGGATGTGATTGTCCGCTATCAGGGCGGCCACAATGCCGGTCATACGCTCGTCATCGATGGTGTCAGCTACAAGCTGGCCCTGCTGCCGTCTGGCCTCGTACGCGGGAAGCTCAGCGTCATCGGCAACGGTGTCGTCGTCGATCCTCACCATTTCGTCGCTGAAGTCGCGAAGCTGCGCGCTCAGGGTGTCAATGTAACGCCCGAAGTGCTGCGCATTGCCGACAACGCACCGCTGATCCTGTCGCTGCACCGCGACCTCGACGGCTTCCGCGAAGACGCGGCCTCCAACAGCGGCACGAAGATCGGCACCACCCGCCGCGGCATCGGCCCTGCCTATGAAGACAAGGTCGGCCGCCGCGCGATCCGCGCCATCGACCTTGCCGACAAGGAAGCGCTGCCGGCCAAGATCGATCGTCTTCTGACGCACCACAATGCGCTTCGTCGCGGCCTCGGCCTGCCGGAGATTTCGGTGGAATCGCTTGAGCAGGAACTGAACGAAGTCGCCGATCAGGTTCTGCCTTATGTCGACCAGGTCTGGCGCATCCTCGATGACCAGCGCAAGGCCGGCGCCCGCATCCTGTTCGAAGGCGCGCAGGGCGCGTTGCTCGACAACGACCACGGCACCTATCCCTTCGTCACCTCGTCGAACACGGTTGCCGGCCAGGCCGCCGCCGGTTCGGGTCTCGGCCCGACTGCGATCGGCTATGTTCTCGGCATCACCAAGGCTTACACGACGCGTGTGGGCGAAGGTCCGTTCCCGTGCGAGCTGGACGACGAGGTCGGCAAGCATCTTTCGACCGTCGGCCGCGAAGTCGGCGTCAACACCGGTCGTCCGCGCCGTTGCGGCTGGTTCGATTCTGTTCTGGTCCGCCAGACGGTGAAGACATCCGGCATCACCGGCATCGCGCTGACCAAGCTCGACGTTCTCGACGGTCTCGACGAGTTGAAGATCTGCGTTGCCTACAAGCTCGACGGCAAGGAGATCGATTACTTGCCGGCTAGTCAGGCTGCTCAGGCTCGTGTCGAGCCGGTTTACATTACGCTCGAAGGTTGGAAAGAATCGACCGTGGGCGCTCGTAGCTGGGCTGATCTGCCGGCTCAGGCGATCAAGTACGTTCGTCAGGTCGAAGAGCTTATCGGCGCGCCGGTCGCTCTCCTGTCTACAAGTCCTGAGCGAGATGACACCATACTTGTGACCGATCCTTTTGAGGATTAAGGTTTCGTGTCATTACTTGTGCGGTTCGCTTGCTGAGCCGCACTTCTAGAGAAAGTACGTATGGCGGATTTTATCGCAGTTATCCGGCGGGCGGTTGACGGCCTGACCGACAATACGCCCGAGATGCGGGTCAAGGTCTACGAGCGCGCGCGCGGTGCTGTGCAGCGGCAGCTCGAGAACATGAAGCCGCGTCCGCCGGAAGCAATGCTGCAACGGCAGCTTGAAAAGCTTGAAGCCGCAATCCGCGAAGTCGAAGCCGAGCACGCCGTGGCGTTGCCGGCTGACGATGTTGTCGCTGAAGAAGAGGTCCTTGTCGCGACTGCCGAAGGCGTCGACCAGGAACCGGCTGTTGCCGCCGAACCGGAGCCACAGGCGGAAGAACCGGAAGCGGTGGTTGTAGCCGCTGCGCCTGTCGAAGAGCCGGAAGCGCCTGTCGAAGAGGCCCCTGCCGAGGAGGCCCCTGCCGAGGAGCCGGTCTATCATGAGCCGGTTTACGCGCAGCCGGTCGAGGCGGAAGAGCCGGTTGTTTCGAGCGAGCCCGCTTATCCGGCGGAGCCTGTCTACGAAGAGCCGACGCATCACGCAGACGGTGCGCGCTACGAAGAACCGGAAGAAACCGCGCGCGACGTTGCCGTTGCCCAGCACGATGCCGCCTGGCAATCGCAGGAGCAGCAGCCCGAGCCGGTTTCCGTTCCGGAAGAGGTCGAAGCGTTCGAGCCCTGGCAGGCAACCCATGAGGAAGAAGCTCCGCTAGAGGCTTACGAGCCTGCGGCGGAGACGCGTGAGGTCGCTCCTGAGCATCATGCCGCCTTCGAAGAGCATGTTCCGGAGGAGCTTCCGCCTGCTGCCGCACCATATGAGGAAGCGGAAGCGCCTGTTGAGCCCGTATCGCAGCCCGCACGGGATTTCGATCTCAGCAACCGTCTCGTCGAGCCCGTCTTGGCCTTCGACAAGGAGCCCCAGGCTTTCGTGCAGCATAGCCGCGAGGAGCCTCTTCACGCTGAAGCCGCGGCACACTTCGATCCCGTTTGGGCCGAGCATGCAGAAGAAGTGCCGGAACCGCCGTCGAGGTTGGAACCAACGGATTGGGCGCTCGAAGAGCTTCGGCAGTTCTCCGATACATCACATACTGCGCCGGCGAATGACGCCGCGCGCGCCTTTGACGATCTCGTCGCCGGGCTCGGCAACGCGGCTGCCACCCAGCCTGCGCCTACCGGCAACGAAGCGTTTTCATGGGAAGCCGCCGCGTTCGACGATCTTCCTCCGATCGAGAACCAGAAGCCGGCGGCTACCGCGCATTTCGATGATGGCGATCTGTTCTCCGAGGTGCATGGCGGTCAAAGCCAGAAGCCCGAGAGCCCAGATGACTCCTGGCAGGAAGCTACACAGCTTCGCGGCTACAACAATCGTGGCGTCGTTGCGGAAGATGACGATGGCACGGCGCAGAACGACATCGACAGCGTCATCGCTTCGAAGTTCCAGGGCCGCAATCTTCGGATGGAACCGAAGCGTCGCCGTTTCGGCATCGGCTCGATCATCAGCGTGCTCATTGCGCTTGGTGTCGTGGCTGGAGGAGCGTATGCCGCCTGGACGCATCAGGACGCTTTGACCGAAATGGTCAAGGGTTTGGTAAGCGCGGCTCCGTCGCAGACAGCCAAGACAGAAACACAGACGACCTCGCAGTCTGACACGTCGACGCCCACGCCGCAGACGGCCGATGCCGGGGCGACAAAGCCTGCTGAAGCCCAGAAGGAAGTCGCGTCGCTGAACGACGGTTCTTCCGTCAGCAACAAGTTCACGCAGCGCCTGCTCGCCGACGGCACCGAAGTCGACAATGGCGCTGCCGCTATCCCCAGTGCGCAAGCCGCCGAGGGCAAGTCGGTCGCGCCGCAGAATGTCGCGTCTTCGGACGCTCCGCCGCCCACGACCGCAACGACACCCGCAGCCACCGGTACGGCGCCTGCCGCTGCTGTAGCAACCGCTCCGGACGCGCAGCAGGCTGCGCCTGTCGGTTCAAGCGAGAAGATGTTCCTCTATGAAGAGCGCATCGGCCAGAGTTCGCCGACGGCGATCCAGGGTTCTGTTGCCTGGACCGTCAAGCATGAGGCCGGTACAGATGGCAAACAGGAAGCCGTCGTGCAGGGAACCGTTACGGTTCCGGAGCGCAACCTGACGGCGCAGGTCAATTTCAAGCGGAACTCCGACCCGTCGCTGCCGGCAAGCCATATCGTCGAGGTCGTGTTCTCGCTTCCAGCGAACTTCGAAGGCGGCGCGATCGAGAGCGTTCAGCGCATCGCGATGAAGCGGACCGAACAGGATCGAGGCGACCCGCTGATCGCGGTGCCGGCGAAGATCACAGACGACTTCCATATGATCGCCCTCAACGACTATCCGGATGCCCGCAAGGCGAACCTGGATCTGCTTGAGAACCGGGACTGGATCGACATTCCGATCACCTACCGCAACGGCCGCCGTGCCCTGATAACAATGCAGAAGGGTACGACGGGCGCCCAGGCGTTCACGTCGGCAATCAAGGAATGGGCCGCTTCGGGCGACGTTTCGACCAGCCAGTAAGGCTTCGGATCGTGAATACAAAAAGGGCGGATCTTTCGATCCGCCCTTTTGCTTTTCCAGTGCAGTAGTTCTTATGCCGTGGCTTCGACGACGCGAACTGCCTTGGCGCGTTCGAGCGCTTCCTTGCGGACGGCGTCCTGAACCTTCTCGAAGGCACGAACCTCGATCTGGCGCACGCGTTCGCGGCTGATGTCGAACTCGGACGACAGGTCTTCAAGCGTCACCGGATCTTCAGCCAAACGGCGGGCTTCGAAGATGCGGCGCTCACGGTCGTTCAGCACGCTCATTGCCTTGGTGAGCATGCGGCGGCGTGTGTCCAGTTCGTCCTGTTCAATCAGGACCGCTTCCTGGCTGTCGTGATCGTCCACAAGCCAATCCTGCCACTGTCCAGACTCGCCTTCGGATGCCTTGATCGGGGCATTCAGAGAGGCGTCGCCGGAAAGGCGGCGGTTCATCGAGACGACCTCCTCCTCGGAGACCTTCAGCTTGGTTGCGATCTCCGAGACGTGCTCCGGCCTCAGGTCACCTTCGTCGATCGCCTGGAGACGGCCCTTCAGCCGACGCAGGTTGAAGAAGAGGCGCTTCTGATTAGCCGTGGTGCCCATCTTCACGAGCGACCACGAACGCAGGATGTATTCCTGGATCGATGCCTTGATCCACCACATCGCGTAGGTCGCCAGACGGAAACCACGTTCGGGATCGAATTTCTTGACGGCCTGCATGAGGCCGACGTTACCCTCGGACACGACTTCGCCGATCGGCAGGCCATAGCCACGATAACCCATGGCGATCTTCGCCACAAGGCGCAGATGGCTTGTTACCAGCCTATGGGCTGCTTCGCGGTCGCCATGCTCCGAGTAGCGCTTGGCGAGCATGTATTCTTCCTGGGGTTCCAGCATCGGGAACTTGCGGATTTCGTCCAGGTAACGATTGAGACCGGCTTCACCGGCAGTAATCGACGGCAAACTATTTCGGGCCATGATGCACCCTCCTATGGAAAATCCGGCTCCCGATGCGACGCGCTAGGCGTCAAAAAGGCAAACCGGGACATTGCGGCTCTGATCGAGCCCGCACTAGGTCAATGTACAGATAAGTATGGCGGAACAGCGGTTCAAGACTTGGACCGCTTTCACGAAGCCGTTACTCGGGAAGCAGGCGCAAAGCTTCGACCAATGCTTCCATGTCATCAGGAAGAGGGGATTCGAAGCGCATGATCTCGCCGCTTCGCGGATGCTCGAACTGGAGCATGTAGGCATGCAGAGCCTGGCGACCGAAGGCGTTGACGGCTTTCTTCGCGGCTTCCGGCAAAAGGTTGGCCTTGGTCTTGAAGTGCGCGCCGTAGACCGTGTCGCCGAGAAGCGGATGGCCGATATGGGCCATGTGGACGCGGATCTGGTGCGTCCGGCCGGTCTCAAGGTGGCATTCCACCAGCGACGCCAGCGACGTCGCATCCGGGTTCTCATGGAAGCGCTCCAGCACTTCGTAGTGCGTGATCGCCTCATCCGCATCCTGGCTGTCAGCACGCTTGACCGCGCGGCGCGTACGATCGCCAGTGGCTCTGCCAAGCGGCGCGTCGATCGTGCCGGTCAGGGTGCGCGGTCGGCCCCAGACGATCGCCTGGTAAGCGCGCTCGAGCGGCATGGTGCGGCCGTGGTCGGCGAACTGTGCCGACAGGTGGCGGTGAGCGATGTCGTTCTTCGCCACCACCATGATGCCGGTCGTATCCTTGTCGAGGCGATGCACGATGCCAGGCCGGCGCACGCCGCCGATGCCTGACAGGCTGTCGCCGCAATGGTGGATCAGCGCATTGACCAATGTGCCGGTCCAGTTTCCGGCTGCCGGATGCACGACCATTCCGGCCGGCTTCGACAGAACGATGACGTCGTCATCCTCGTAGAGAACATCCAGCGGAATGTCCTCGCCCTTCGGCGTCGGGTCTTCCGGTGCGGGAAGGGTGATCTCGAAGACGTCGCCGGGACGCACCTTCTTCTGCGGATCTGCAACGACGCCGCCCTTTGCCGAAACCTGTCCGTCCTTGATGAGCGCCTTGATCCGGCTGCGCGAGAACTCCTCGCCCAATTGTGCGGTCAGCCATGCGTCGAGCCGGCCTGCGGCGTTCTCATCCGCCGTCAGCACTTTCATAATGTCCGATGCTTGTTTAAAGGGGTCGCTCAAGACGCTTCTTCTCCGAATTATTTTACAAGAATGGAACGCCAAAAGATGACGAATATCCAGCCTGAAGACGAACAGGAAGAAAAGCCGCTCGATCCGGCGATGGAAAGTGTCCGCCGCAAGATGATCCGCCTGCAGATCGTTTCGGGCGTTATCATGTTCGTGAGCCTTATGGCGGTCTTCGGCGCGGTTGTCTACAAGACGATGCGCGCTCCCGCGAAGGAGCCTGTCGCGGTCTCCAGCAGCGCCGTACCGGCGGATGGACCGATCTCGGCTACCGCAAACCTCCCGGCCGGTTTCATCATCCAGTCCTCATCGCTTTCAGGCGGCCAGATCATGTTCTTCGGGTCGACATCGGATGGCGTGATGAAGGCGCTGGTGTTCGATATCAAAGCCGGACGCATCGTTGCCGATGTAACGATCAACGGCGGTTGAGACGATGCCGGCCGCGCCGATAGTGATCGATGACGCCGACGATCCCCGCATCGCCGAATTTCGCGATATCAAGGAGCGCGATCTGACGGGAAGGCAGGGCCGGTTCATCGCCGAGGGCACGGTCGTTCTTCGCATGCTGGCGGCCGCCCACGTCAACGACGGCGATTTCGTCGCGGAGAAGATCCTTCTCCTGCGCAATCGCGCGGACGGCGTTTCGGAGATACTGACGCAGTTGCCTGATGACGTGCCGGTCTTCATTGCCGAAGCCGAGGTTCTCGATCGCATCGTCGGCTTTCACATGCATCGCGGTGTCCTGGCGCTCGGTCGGAGGCGTACATCCACGACCTCCTTGATCGACCGGCTGCCTGAGAATGCGCTTGTGCTGGTTGGCGCTGGTATTTCCAACCACGACAATGCGGGTTCGATGTTTCGCAACGCCGCGGCGTTTCGGGCTGATGGCGTCTTTCTCGACGAGACCTCGTGCGATCCGCTCTATCGCAAGGCGCTGAGGGTTTCCGTGGGTTCCGTGCTCGGCGTTCCCTACGAGCGGGGAGGCACGGCCGAAGCGCTGTTGGCGCAGCTGGCAGCCCGGGATTTCGCGATCTGGACGCTATCGCCACGCGGGGAGACGGATATCCGGTCGATACCGCCGTCCGGCCGCATGGCGCTTGTCGTTGGCACGGAAGGAGAGGGGCTGCCGCAGGAGATACTTTCGCGGTTCCGCAGCGCGCGAATTCCGCAGTCCGAGGGGCTGGACAGCCTCAATGTGGCAACGGCAACGGGGATCGCGTTGTTCGCAATGTCATCGGCCGCAGGGCGGATCTGATCAGCCGGGTTCGGAGAGTACGGTCGCCGCGCGTTGTGCGAGGTCGATACGCTCGCCTTCCTGCGGATCGCTTGCCTCAGGCAGAAGATCGCGGATCGGAGACGACGCGCCTTCCTGAAGCGCCGTCAGGGCAACCATGTTGGCTGCAACGGATGCTATGTCTTCCCTGATCGCGTCATCCTGCGACGAATCGTTCTTCGCCTTCAGCAGCCGTTCGGAGACCGCAGCGCTGCGGGAGCGGACTTCTTCGGCCAGTCGGGCGGTGGCGGCAGCAGCATCCAGCGGCACCGCGACGCTTGCTTCCTTCGGTGCCTTCTCCACCTCAGGCTCGGACAGAACCGGTGCCAGTCCGGCGCTGCGCAGGGCGCGGTTTGCCTTGCGGAGGTCACCGTTGGCGGCCTTCAACTGATCCTTCAACTTGGCGATTTCCTGTTGTTTCCGGGCAAGGAGCGCGTCGCGGTCGGCAAGCGCTGTCGTATCGCGTTGCGTCTTATCTTCCAGGCGGACGACCATATGTTCCTGGTGCGTCAGTTTCTTCTCTGCGTCCTTCGCGCGCTTCTGGACGAGATCCACGTCCTGGCGCAGCATATCGCGTTCGGTGCGAAGCGCGTTCGATTTGAAGATCAGGTTTTCCACCTCGGTTTCGCGGGCGGCGATATCGATCTTCAGGTTATCGGCCTGTTCGGTGATCTTGTTCAGCCGGATCCGCAGCGCATCGAGTTCGCCGTCCTTGGCAGCACTCGCCTGCTCGGCGATATGAAGGCTGGTCTTCAATTGGCTGATATAGTTCTCGTCCTTGCGCAGGTGCGAGCGAAGGTCTGCCGCCTCGACGCTCATGTCGGCGATCTGGGCCTGAAGTCCGCCGATTTCGGACGCGAACTGGCCGGCGTCGCGGGCTGCCGAGTCATGCTTCAATTGCAGCGAGAGGGATTTTTCGCGTTCACGGAGCAGGTCCTGCGCAGTGCGGGCGTTTTCTGCGGCATAGAGGGCGCGGACCATGTCCTTTTGCGCACGCACTTCCTGTGGGCTGAGCGGCATGGTCGCCCGCATGCGGTTTTCCGTGTACCAGACAACGCGGCGATGGACGGCGGGCGATACCAGGAAGACGAGAAACGCCGCGGTCAGAAAGCCCAGTCCGAACAAAAGAGCGTATTCGATCACGACAGGGCCACTGCTTCCGGAAGTTGATTTGCGTCAAGCCAATCATTAGGCGCATGGCGCCGATTGGGCAAGTGGCGGAAAGGTGACGGTGAACCGGGGTACACCGTCACGCTTGCCTCAGAAGGGGTTCCAGGTCGGGCTCGGGGTCACCTTGAGGTAGCCGACGTTGAGGCCGAGGCGGGCGCCGACGCCAGTGCGGATCGGCACGACGAGAACGTTGTTGTTCTTGAGAAGCGTCATTCCGAAGCCGGCGATGACGAAAGCCTGGCCGCTGACGCCGCCGAAGCGGGCGTAGATGGCATCCGTGGAAGGCAGATCGTAGACCAGCATCATGACGCGCGTGCCCTGGCCACCGTAGTCGATACCGAGCGACGGGCCCTGCCAGTACAGCGGATGCTCGCCTGCGTTCTTGGTGTTGAGCTGGCCTTCGCCGTAGGTCAGGCCGGCTATGAATGCGCCGGAGCCTTCCTGGCCGAGAATATATCCGTTCGGCAGGCCGTATTTCTGGAAGGCCGCTTCGATGACCTTGGCAAGGCCGCCGCTGGTGGATCCGAAGAAGGAATGGCCGGCGTCGACGATCTCCTGCATCGTATATTGGCCACTGTTTGCCTCCTGCGCCGAAGCCTGCGTCGCCGACAGCATTGTCGAGGCGACTGTGAGGGCGAGGATCAGGCGGCCAAGTGCCCGAAATCTTCCGAAGATTGAGGAGTGCATGGTGTCATCCGTTCATCATGGTCGGTCGTTTGAGCCGTTTCCGGCATTTACTGCATTTTGCGCGGATGGTCTTAACAATCGGTTTACCAAATATGGTGTCATTATGGCGCCCGAGTACGCTCGCAAACTTCGTGCAATTTAGATGAGGCAAGATCTGCGGCGGAATGATTATACCGCCCTCAGGAGACGATGATGTCGAAAAATCCAAACCTTACCTTGACCGGCCCAGACCTGGCCGCGCTTCTCTGCAGCCGCGTTTGCCATGACGTCATCTCTCCCGTAGGAGCGATCAACAACGGCCTCGAGCTTCTCGATGAAGGCGGAGCTGATGCCGATGCGATGGATCTTATTAGAACAAGTGCGCTCAATGCTTCGGTTCGCCTGAAGTTCGCGCGCCTGGCATTTGGTGCGTCCGGTTCTGTCGGCGCGTCGATCGACACGGGCGAAGCAGAACGGGCCGCCAAGGATTTTGCAGCCGCAGAAAAGAAGACCGAAGTGACCTGGAACGGGCCACGCGCGATTATCCCGAAGAACCGCGTGAAGCTGCTGCTGAACCTCTTCCTGATCGCCTACTCGTCGATCCCGCGCGGCGGTTCGCTTGAGATCACGCTCGAGAACCCGGAATTCGACGCGGTTTTCAAGATCGTCGCCAAGGGCAAGCTCATGCGGCTTCCGCCGAAGTTCGTCGAAATTTCCACCGGCGAAATCGAAGAGGCAATCGATGCGCATTCGATCCAGCCCTACTACGCCGTCCTCCTCGCCGAGGAATGCGGCATGCGGCTCAGCCACAGCGCCAGCCCGGAAGAGATCGTTTTTGGTGCAGAACTGATCGCTGCCTGATGGCGGAATCGGGACGAACCGCTGATCGAGGTAATAATTCCTTAGCCTAATGTTCCTATCCTGACGGTTGAAATGCCCGCCAGGACAGAAGCTGGGCTAAGGAGCAGCCATGCAGAGGTTTATGATTACCGACTCTTCGGACGTGGTTCGCAAGGTCGGAAGGCGCATTCTCTCCGAACTGGACTTCCTGGTCAGCGAGGCCTCCAATGCCAGCGAGGCCCTGTCACGCTGCCAGATGGAGCTGCCCGACTATCTCATTGTCGATTCCGGTATGGACGGCGCGATCGATCTCATCGTTGCTATCCGAGCCATGGAAGGCGGCAAGGAGGTCAAGATCTATTACTGTGTTATCGAAGCCGACCTGAAGAAGCTGATGATGGGCAAGCGCGCCGGCGCCACCGACTTCCTCCTGAAGCCGTTCGACCGCAAGATTCTGACCGCCGTTTTCGGCAATCGCGCGATAGCCGCTTAACACCGCATACCAATCGCCGAAGTCTGCAAGCCGCCTCCGAGGGCGGCTTTTTTGCGTGCGAGTAGTCTGAAAAACGAAAAAATCCCGCCCAAAAGGGCGGGATTTTCATCGGTAAGGGGTTGGCTAATTTCAGGCGGTTTCGGCGTATTCGGCACCATCAGGCTCGCGCAGCACGTAGCCGCGACCCCAGACAGTCTCGATGTAGTTCGCGCCACCGGCGGCGTTTGCGAGCTTCTTGCGCAGCTTGCAGATGAAGACGTCGATGATCTTCAGTTCCGGCTCGTCCATACCGCCGTAGAGGTGGTTCAGGAACATTTCCTTGGTGAGGGTCGTGCCCTTGCGGAGCGAAAGCAGCTCCAGCATCTGGTATTCCTTGCCCGTCAGGTGAACGCGCTGGCCGCCGACTTCGACGGTCTTGGCGTCGAGGTTGACGATCAGTTCGCCGGTCATGATGACCGACTGGGCGTGGCCCTTCGAACGACGGACGATTGCGTGGATGCGGGCGACGAGCTCGTCCTTGTGGAACGGCTTGGTCATGTAGTCGTCGGCACCGAAGCCGAGACCGCGGACCTTGTCCTCGATACCGGCCATGCCGGAGAGAATCAGGATCGGTGTTTTGACCTTGGACAGTCGGAGAGTGCGGAGCACTTCGTATCCGGACATGTCGGGGAGGTTCAAATCGAGAAGGATGATGTCGTAATCATACAACTTCCCGAGATCGACGCCTTCCTCACCGAGATCGGTGGTGTAGACATTAAAACTTTCTGACTTGAGCATCAATTCGATGCTCTGCGCTGTCGCGCTGTCATCTTCAATAAGTAGTACCCGCATTCTTATCCCCTTTACCGCCGCCGAAAGGTGGTCTGGCCCCTACGCGATACCGAATATGTCACTGCGTGATTTGGAACCTGCCACGAAATGGTTAACAAATTCTGATTCACTCTGGCAAGAGGGTGAGAATTTATTAAATATTTTGTCCATTCCGCTGTTTTCCAACGAGAATCCGCAAAGCCAACTTCTCAACTGTTACATTAAGAATGGCCGGTAAGCGATTCATTCGACTCACCAATGAACAGGTACCGGAAATCGCGTAGTGGTGTTTACCGACCCTTAAATCATCGGCACTATCATTAACGATGCCCGTAAACGAAAGGTTACCAACGGTAGGTTTTTGTTAACACCGAAGGAAATTTTTCGAGCAAATCGCGTCAAAGCGGTTCGCAAGGGGCTGTGTAAGTGGAGCAGGGGTCTCGCATCACTGGAGTAATGCGTATGAAGTCGCGTGAGAGCCTAGTTCGTCTGAAGGAGTTTCAGGTGAACGAAAAACGTCGTCAGCTGCAGCAATTGCAGATGATGATGTCTGAATTCGACCGGATGACGAAGGATCTGGAGAGCCAGATCGTCGTCGAAGAGAAGAAATCCGGTATTTCGGATCCGAATCATTTCGCCTACCCGACTTTCGCGAAGGCAGCTCGCCAACGCGCCGACAATCTTCAGGTCTCGATCAAGGAGCTGAAGATGCAGGAAGAGTCGCTCGAGCAAGCGCTCGAGGAGATGCAGGCGGAATATGCACGTGCGGCCGCGCTGGAAGAGCGCGATGGTGCCGTTCGCGCACGGGCCTAACAAAAAAGGCAGGCGCCAGAGTGCTGGCGCCTGGGGTGATGCCTGAAAAAGCCATGCATGATGGGCTGTCGCGTCCGTCATACATGGCTTTTGGCGTTACTGGTGGCTTCAGAGATTGACGACGTCGCGCCATTCTTCGTGCCGTTGAGCCTGGGCCTTGAAGAATGGGCACAGCGGAAAGATCTTCCAGCCGCCGCGTCTGGCCTCATCGACTGCGTGAGCGGCGAGGGCCTGTCCGACGCCTTTGCCCCTTAATGCATCCGGCACGCCGGTATGATCGATGATGATCAGCTTGGCATTGGTGCGCGAGAACGTCATCTCAGCCTGATGCCCGTCGAGCTCCGCGACGTAGCGACCGCCAGAGGCATTATCTTCGTTCTTGATTTCCATCGATTATCTTCCTCGCAGAGATTGCAGGAGGAACTTCGCACGGGACCTTGCGTGCGCCAAGCCGGCACCTGAGGACACACTGTTCGATAAAGGAGAGGGTCGCGGTCGACGTACGGCGATGTTTTGCCTGCCGCCGGCGGCGTGGACGTCCAAGTGGTCTTTGAAGGACGTGAACACGCGCCGACTCTGGCGAGTCATGATGCCACTGTCGGCATCAACGGTTTCGGGCCGCTGTAGCACCGGGGTGCTTTCGGCCCGAAACGAAAATCGTTGCTCGGATGAGCTGTCTAGTGACGATACTGCTGGATACGTGTGGTGCGCAACCCGGCCAAGCCATGGCTGTTGATCGACGACTGCCAGGAGAGAAACTCCTCGACGGTCAGGGTGTAACGTTCGCAGGCTTCTTCCAAGCTCAACAAGCCACCGCGAACAGCCGCGACAACCTCTGCCTTGCGACGGATTACCCAGCGCCGGGTATTCGGCGGTGGAAGATCCGCAATCGTCAGCGGGCTGCCATCGGGGCCGATGACATATTTCACTCGGGGACGTATCATTTCGGTCATTGGACTCTCTACACAACTCAAGACCACGGCAGCCACTCTAGCTTGTCACATTTAAAAATTGCCTAAGCACATCGTAAGACTTTGATAAGAAGTTTAGTTGCTGCTGATGCGAAGCAGTAAGACGGTCCCGGCAACCTCCCGTTACGTAAATTTGTAACAAATGCATGGGAGCCATGCGCATTGCGCGTTGGGCATTTGATATTCGTCATCTTATAAGCACCGCAACATAGAATGTAAGCGCCAGACCCCGTCTCCGTTCTTATCCTCATGTCCGGAATGACTTTAGGCCATCTGCTCCATCCCGCTACCGGGACTGGGGTTGTCGGCTTTTCCGGTTCTCTTGAAGGCTGCCGCCATACGGCAAGGACATCAGACGACGCCGGCAGCCGTGGGAAAGTTTCGATGGGAAAGCAAGTGCGCGCCGTCTCCGACAGCGCCGACGATGCCGTTTTTCTGCGCTCCGATATGTCGGTGCGGGCCATGCCAAGTGCGCCGGACGAGCGCATGGAAGCGATGGCGAAGTCGGGCGGCTTTCAATATTACTTGCTTGCTGCCTTTCCCCGTGGCGACCGCGCCAGCTTCGCGGCCAACTGTCTTTCAAGCAACTGGCCAGAGGAGCTTCTGTCCTTCTATGACGGGGCCGATCTTTTCTATTATTGTAAGCTTGTGAATAGGATACGGCGATCGATCGTTCCCGTTTTCTGCGATCAGGCGCCGTTCGAAGCCACCGCGGCCAACCAGGAAAATCCGGCGCTTACGGCGCTTTTTCGCGAGCGCGGACTGAAGAGCACATTCGCATTTTCGCTGCATGACGCCGAGCTGCGGCAGTATATTTTCGCCTTTTCAGGCGAGCGGCCGAAGATCGGGCGCGAAGAGGCCATGGCGATGGTCTTCCAGAGCATCGAGTTTCTGGAATTGTTCGCAAAGGATCATCCGACCGAACAGCCTCCCGAAAGTCTCAGCAGCCGTGAAATCGAGTGTCTTCGGTGGTCAGCGGCAGGCAAGAGCAGCGACGAGATCGCGATTATCCTCAACCTCTCGTCGCACACGGTTGTCGGCTATCTGAAGAGCGCGATGCGCAAGCTCGACTCGGTCAATCGGATGCAGGCGATTGCCCGAGCGTTCCGCTACCGTCTTCTCTGAAACAATCTCAGAGCAGCGCAATGGCGAGCTCTGTTTTGGATTCTCCGAATTCGTAGAGCGCTGTGCCGGTATGGCGCAGGGCAAGCCAATCACCTGCCTCGAGCCGCGCAAGAGCCGCTACGGATTGCCGGGCAGGGGAGGCCGACGACTGTCCTTCGAGTGCGGCGAGCACTGTCGCTCCGTTCGCTTCGATTGCCGCGCCATGCCCGGACGAGCTCAGCGTGCGGACGTTCAGCGAAAGAATGTAGAGACCTGCCGAGGGGACGATGAGGCGCTGTCCACTGCCCGAAGGGACCGTTGTCCCAAGCTGTATGCTCCCCTGCAGAAGGCGAAGGGCGTCGAAGCCCGTCAGGCTGCCTGAGGCGGGTGTTGCCGTGCCTGCAGTTCGCGATGCCGCCGCTGCGGGTCGCTCGGGAGTCTCGACAATTCCAGTGCCGGAGATTCGCAACGCCGTCTTCCAGCTGCTGCCGTCGCTGCTGACCTTGATCGAGAAATCGTCATTGCCCGCCAATCCCAGTTCGGCGCGCCCGGCCCAGCCCGTCTGGAAGAGAATCGTTCCTGTCTCGCCGACCGCAGCCTTGTTGAGTTTCAGCTGATGGCCATGTCCTTCATGGCTGAAGAGGCTGGCTGGCGACGAGACTGCCAGCCGATTCGTGTTGTCAGGCGCGGCATTCACCCCGATCATGGCCACCGACTGGTCGCTTCGGAGCGAAATTGCCTGCCATGTAGCGCCGTCGAAGCTGCGGAGGTCGCCGCTCTCGCGGAACAACGCGCACCAGCCGTTTTTGGGGGAGAGATAAAGCCAGGCCGCGTCCTGGCGCATCGCCAGTTGGCCGTCTTTTCCAGCCCATGCAGCGGTAGCGTCAGGCAGGACGAGGTAGCAATCGCCCTCCGCCGGGGTGGCGGGCGGCGCGGTCAGTTGCTGATGGATCGTCAGTTGTACGGCGGCGTCGAGGCGCTGCAGCGCTTCGTTATGCGTTACATGCTTTTGTGCCTGCGAGGGCAGTATGTAGGGCAAGGCAAGGTTGGCTGTCTGATCCGACATCAAGGCGCTCCGTCCTGGCATCGGGGGGAGCCGATGCTGTTTCGTTGCGCTGAATCCTAGAGAGTCAGCGGCGGACGGGGAGCAAGGCGCTGTGGAGCTGTTGATTAAGCTTGGTTTTCTCGAAGAATCATGCGCCTGACAGCACCGGCGGACGCCCGCCCCAGGATATGAAGTTGGGGTTGGCGAAATCGCTATCCTCGGTTTGACCGACCTTGCCGTAGGTGAGCGGTGCGCCGTCGAGCGTTACCGTGGTTCCGCCAGCCGCGCGCAGGACTGCATCGCCGGCGGCCGTGTCCCACTCCATCGTGCGTGTGAAGCGCGGGTAAACGTCCGCGCCGCCTTCTGCCAGCAGACAGAATTTCAGCGACGAGCCGATGTTGGTGCAGCGTGAAATGGCATTCTCGGCGAGAAAACGTTCGGTCTGGGGGCTGTTATGCGAACGGCTGGCCAGCGCGGACCGATCCGACGGCTGTGTCCGAACATTGATGAATGCACGCCGCTCGACGCGAAAGGATGCATCGATGAACATCTTCTCGGCGCGATTGCCTTCGCCGGAGAAGGCAAGGCTCAAGGCCGGCGCGTAGACAATGCCCGCAACCGGTGCGCCATCGACGATATAAGCGATGTTGACGGTGAACTCGCCACGCCGGTCGATGAACTCACGCGTACCGTCGAGAGGGTCGACAAGGAAGAAGGCATGGCCAATCGCGGGGACGATCCCCGCGGCAACCGATTCCTCGGCGATGACGGGTATGTCCGGAAAATCTTCGTGCAGGTGGCGAAGAATGATGCGCTCCGCTTCCTCGTCGGCGATCGTGACGGGGCTGTCGTCGGCCTTCTTTGCGCTGGCGCAGCCGCGCGCATAGATTTCCAGGATGGCTTGCCCTGCCTCAAGAGCAGCGCGTTCGAAGGTTTGGAGCATTTCGCTTTGTGTTCGGTATATTGCTATCGATGCAGATATAGGTGATTTCACTTCGGATTGCACGCCGCATCCTTAGCGCACATTCGCGTGCATTCTGTCCGCACGAAGCCTGCGATACCTGCTCTCGTGTCCTTGTAAGCATGCTTCAAAGCGAACCGCAATCTCCGGCAAATGCAATCAAATCCGGCGTTTTCCGGGCAGTGCATGTTAAAAAAATCAACTTATTGAGTTAAAAAAAGTCATTTTCACCAAAAAGGCAAAGAACTTTGGGGCATTGCGATTTTGCGCTTCCCTTTTGGTTTGAAAGCAGTATGAAATCCTTAATCAAGAGCTCAATAAGGGTTCTAATAACAAGAGATGCAGGTTGATCTGACCGGCATCCAGGGGAAATGACATATGGAATATTTTGTCCAGCAGCTCGTCAACGGGCTGACTCTTGGATCCATCTATGGCCTTGTGGCTATCGGCTATACGATGGTTTACGGCATCATCGGCATGATCAACTTCGCCCATGGCGATATTTTCATGATCGGTGGCTTCGCAGCCCTTATCGTTTTCCTCGTTCTCACATCGATTTTCGCCGGTCTGCCGGTCGCGGTTTTGCTTCTCGCAATGCTGCTCATCGCGATGTTGATGACGAGCCTGTGGAACTGGACCATCGAGCGCGTCGCATACCGTCCGCTCCGCGGTTCCTTCCGTCTGGCGCCGCTGATTACGGCGATCGGCATGTCGATTACCCTGTCGAACTTCATTCAGGTCACGCAGGGACCGCGCAACAAGCCGATCCCGCCGCTCGTCAGCACGGTTTACAATATCAGTGGCATCTCGATCTCGTTGAAGCAGATCGTGATCATCATCATCACGGCCGTTCTGCTTACGGTGTTCTGGTACCTCGTCAATCACACCGCGCTCGGCCGCGCCCAGCGCGCAACCGAGCAGGACCGCAAGATGGCGGCTCTTCTCGGGGTTAATGTCGACCAGACGATCTCGGTTACCTTCATCATGGGCGCCGCTCTCGCAGCCGTCGCCGGCACGATGTATCTGATGTATTATGGTGTGGTGAACTTCAACGACGGCTTCGTGCCCGGTGTGAAGGCATTTACCGCAGCCGTTCTCGGTGGGATCGGCTCGCTTCCGGGCGCCGTTCTCGGCGGCCTGATGATCGGCCTGATCGAGTCCCTGTGGTCGGCTTACTTCACCATCGCATACAAGGATGTCGCGACCTTCGCCATCCTCGCTTTCGTGCTGATCTTCAAGCCGACAGGTATCCTGGGCCGGCCGGAAGTCGAGAAGGTTTAACGTCATGGCAAATGTTGGAAACTCCGCTGGCAAGCCCGCACCCGGACTTGTCCAGACGGGTATTAAAGAAGCTATATTCGCAGGCCTGATCTCGTTCGGCATGTTCGTTCTCTATGTCGGCCTCGGCACGCAGCAGAACATCAGCAACGAACTGATCGTCGTTCAGCGCTGGGGCCTTCTGGCGATCTTCGTCGCCATCGCCGCAGTCGGCCGGTTTGCCGTCGTCGTCTTCCTGCGCCCGCATCTCGATGCCCGCAAGCTCGCCAAGGCGCGCAGCGGCGAACTCGATATCTCCGAGAAGAAGGGCTTCTTCCACGCGCACTTCCTGAAGATCGCGCTGGTGGCGCTGCTGCTCTATCCGATGGTCATCGTCGCGCTTGTGGGCGCACAGGGTTCGCTGAAGTGGGTCGATAACTTCGGCATCCAGATCCTGATCTACGTGATGCTGGCCTGGGGTCTGAACATCGTCGTTGGTCTCGCCGGTCTGCTCGACCTGGGTTACGTCGCCTTCTATGCGGTCGGCGCCTATTCCTACGCGCTGTTGTCAAGCTATTTCGGCCTGTCCTTCTGGGTTCTGTTGCCGTTGTCGGGCATTCTCGCCGGTCTCTGGGGCATCATTCTCGGCTTCCCGGTCCTGCGTCTGCGCGGTGACTACCTGGCGATCGTGACGCTGGCATTCGGCGAAATCATCCGCCTCGTGATCATCAACTGGACCGATCTGACAAAGGGCACGTTCGGCATCTCGAGCATCCCGAAGGCAACGCTTTTCGGCATTCCCTTCGATGCCAGCCCGCACGGCTTCGCCAAGCTGTTCCACCTGCCGATCTCGTCGGCCTACTACAAGATCTTCCTGTTCTATCTGATCCTGGCGCTCTGCCTGCTGACGGCTTACGTGACGATCCGCCTGCGCCGCATGCCGATCGGCCGTGCGTGGGAAGCGCTTCGCGAAGACGAGATCGCCTGCCGTTCGCTCGGCATCAACACGGTGACGACCAAGCTCACGGCATTCGCCACGGGTGCAATGTTCGGTGGCTTCGCCGGCTCCTTCTTCGCCGCTCGCCAGGGCTTCGTATCGCCTGAATCCTTCGTGTTCCTGGAATCGGCCGTCATCCTCGCCATCGTCGTTCTTGGCGGCATGGGCTCGTTGACCGGCATCGCGATTGCAGCGATCGTCATGATCGGCGGCACGGAAATGCTGCGCGAGATGGAGTTCCTGAAGCTCATCTTCGGGCCCGACTTCACGCCGGAACTCTACCGCATGCTGCTCTTCGGTCTGGCGATGGTCGTCGTCATGCTGATCAAGCCACGCGGCTTCGTGGGATCGCGTGAGCCGACGGCCTTCCTCAAGGAGCGGAAATCCGTTTCCGGCAGCTTCACCAAGGAGGGCCACGGCTGATGAGCCCTCAGGAAAACACCATGACCAGCGATACCCTGCTCAAGGTCGAGCACCTGTCGATGAAGTTCGGCGGCCTGATGGCGATCAACGACTTCTCGTTCGAAGCCAAGCGCGGCGATATTACCGCGCTGATCGGACCGAACGGCGCCGGCAAGACCACCGTCTTCAACTGCATCACCGGCTTCTACAAGCCGACCATGGGCATGATCACCCTGCAGCAGAAGAGCGGCAAGGAATACCTGCTTGAGCGTCTGCCCGACTTCCGGATCACCCGCGAAGCCAAGGTTGCCCGTACCTTCCAGAACATCCGGCTGTTCTCCGGCCTGACGGTTCTCGAAAACCTTCTGGTCGCGCAGCACAACAAGCTGATGCTGGCATCGGGCTACACCATTCTCGGCCTGCTCGGGATCGGCCGCTACAGCGCGGAAGCCAAGAACGCGATCGAGGTTGCCCGTTACTGGCTGGAGAAGGCCGATCTGATCGATCGCGCTGACGATCCCGCCGGCGACCTGCCATACGGTGCGCAGCGTCGCCTGGAAATCGCGCGCGCCATGTGCACTGGTCCGGAACTGCTATGCCTCGATGAACCGGCCGCCGGTCTCAATCCGAAGGAATCGCTGACGCTGAACGCGCTCCTGCGCGGGATCCGTGACGAGGGCACGTCGCTGCTCCTGATCGAACACGACATGTCCGTGGTCATGGAAATTTCCGACCATGTCGTCGTGCTCGAATACGGGCAGAAGATTTCCGACGGCACGCCTGACCATGTGAAGAACGATCCGAAGGTCATCGCGGCCTATCTCGGTGTCGAAGACGAGGAAGTGGAACAAGTGATCGCAGACGTCGAGAACCTCGAAGGAGGTACGCACTGATGACCGGTCAGCCACTTCTCAAGGTCCAGGGTGTCGAAACCTACTACGGCAACATCCGCGCGCTTGCCGGTATCGACGTCGAAGTCAACCAGGGCGAAATCGTCAGCCTGATCGGTGCCAATGGCGCCGGCAAGTCGACACTGATGATGACGATCTGCGGCAGCCCGCAGGCGCGCAGCGGCTCGGTCGTCTTTGAAGGCCGTGACATCACCAGGATGCCGACCCACGAAATCGCCCGCCTGCGTATCGCGCAGTCGCCTGAGGGACGCCGCATTTTCCCGCGTATGAGCGTGATGGAAAATCTGCAGATGGGCGCCGGCCTCGACAACCTGAAATACTTCAAGGAAGACGTGGAGAAGATCTTTGCGATGTTCCCGCGCCTGAAGGAGCGCCAGACGCAGCGCGGCGGCACGCTTTCGGGCGGTGAGCAGCAGATGCTGTCGATCGGCCGCGCGCTGATGGCGCGGCCCAAGCTGCTTTTGCTCGACGAACCGTCGCTCGGCCTCGCGCCGCTGATCGTCAAGGGCATCTTCGAGGCGATCAAGAAGCTGAACAAGGACGAGGGACTGACTGTGTTCCTCGTCGAGCAGAACGCATTCGCAGCGCTGAAGCTGTCCGACCGGGCCTATGTCATGGTCAACGGCAAGGTGACGATGTCGGGCTCCGGCCAGGAACTGCTTGCCAATCCCGAGGTTCGCGCCGCCTATCTCGAAGGCGGACGGCATTGAGCATGACGAAGAGGAGACTTTGATATGCAGGGACTTTTCTTTGAAGGCGATACCGGCGTTCGTAGCGTCATCCGCCTCGTCGTCGTGCTGATCGGCTTTTGGACTGCATGGCGTGCCGGTCGCGCCGCGGCCGAAGGCTGGAGCGAATACCCTCTGGTGGTCGCCTATACGCTTCTGCTGGGAGTCGCGATGCAGTTTCTGCATCATGCGCTCTTCGATGGGCCGTTTCTCAGCGCCTTCTACTACGTCATCGACGTGGTGCTTCTTTTGATCTTCTCGACGGCCGGCTACCGCTATCGCCGCACCAACCAGATGGTCAATAACTACTACTGGCTATACGAAAAGACGTCCCCCTTCTCCTGGAAGGCAAAACATTGACAGCCGGTTGAAACTAGGGACAGACTGCCCCTTGGAGTGGAACAAGTTTCCTGGCGCGGTAAGGTGGGTACTGCGTTGGGTTCGTGGAACGGAACCCGCTAAAAAAATTGGGAGTAACGGAATGAAAAAGTCTCTCCTGTCGGCTGTAGCTCTGACGGCGATGGTCGCCTTCAGCGGCAACGCTTGGGCCGACATTATCGTGGGCGTCGCTGGTCCGCTGACCGGCCCGAACGCCGC
Source organism: Hyphomicrobiales bacterium (assembly GCA_900468535.1). Classification (GTDB taxonomy): domain Bacteria; phylum Pseudomonadota; class Alphaproteobacteria; order Rhizobiales; family Rhizobiaceae; genus Rhizobium. The sequence goes on from UBTY01000010.1 coordinate 104,890, forward strand.
TTTCGGTGCGCAGCTCCAGAAGGGCGCTGAGCAGGCCGCTGCCGACCTCAACGCTGCTGGCGGCATCAACGGCGAGCAGATCAAGGTTGTGCTCGGCGACGACGTCTCCGACCCGAAGCAGGGCATCTCGGTCGCGAACAAGTTCGCAGCTGACGGCGTCAAGTTCGTTATCGGCCACTTCAACTCGGGCGTTTCGATCCCGGCTTCCGAAGTTTATGCTGAAAACGGCATCCTCGAAATCACGCCGGCTGCTACCAACCCGCAGTTCACCGAGCGCGGCCTGTGGAACACGTTCCGTACTTGCGGCCGTGACGACCAGCAGGGCGCTATCGCCGGCAAGTATCTTGCCGACCACTTCAAGGACGCCAAGATCGCTGTCGTTCACGACAAGACGCCTTACGGCCAGGGTCTCGCTGACGAAACCAAGAAGGCTCTGAACGCTGCTGGCGTTACGGAAGCTCTCTACGAAGGCATCAACGTTGGCGACAAGGACTTCTCGGCCCTCATCGCCAAGATGAAGGAAGCCGGCGTTTCGATCATCTACTGGGGTGGTCTCCACACCGAAGCTGGCCTGATCATCCGCCAGGCTGCCGACCAGGGCCTCAAGGCTACGCTGGTCTCCGGTGACGGTATCGTTTCGAACGAACTGGCATCGATCGCTGGCGACGCAGTTGCCGGTACGCTGAACACCTTCGGCCCTGATCCGACACTGAACCCGGCCAACAAGGACCTCGTTGCGAAGTTCAAGGCTGCCGGCTTCAACCCGGAAGCTTACACGCTGTACTCCTACTCTGCGATGCAGGCGATTGCCGGCGCTGCCAAGGCAGCTGGTTCGACGGACGCAGAAGCCGTTGCAGCCGCAATGAAGGCAAAGGGCCCGTTCCCGACCGCCCTCGGCGATATCTCCTTCGATGAGAAGGGCGACCCGAAGCTTCCTGGCTACATCATGTACGAGTGGAAGAAGGGCGAAGACGGCAAGTACAGCTACTTCCCGAAGGCTGACTAAGCCATATCGCTACATGCATAGATCGAAGCCCGGCCAACCGCCGGGCTTCTTTTTTGGAAGATGGTGGTTCCTTGGCTTGCGCCTAGCCGTTGCTTATCGCATCGTCCGGCCCTCAACATGCAAGGAGTCGACATGTCTCGTCCGACGATTCTTCTTACCCGGCGCTGGCCGGCTGCCGTCGAGGCGGTGCTCGCCGAACGTTTCGATGCAACGTTCAATGTCGATGATCAGCCCATGACGCCGGAAGCGATCGCCGAGGCACTTCACCGTTACGACGGCGTTTTGCCGACCGTTTCGGACAAGCTGCCGGCCAGGGTCTTTGCGGGTGGCGACATCAGGACGAAGATCCTCGGCAACTTCGGTGTTGGCTACAATCATATCGACGTTGCGGCTGCAAAGAGCCAGGGCATCGTCGTTACCAACACGCCTGGCGTTCTGACCGACTGCACCGCCGATATCGCGATGCTGCTGCTTCTGTCGGTTGCGCGTCGTGCCGGGGAGGGCGAGCGACAGATCCGGGCCGGCGAATGGCAAGGCTGGTGCCCCACCCACATGATCGGCACGAAGGTAACGGGAAAGACCGTCGGTATCATCGGCTTCGGCCGGATCGGCAAGGCCTTCGCGCAGCGTTGCCATTTCGGTTTCGGGATGGATGTCGTTTTCTACAATCGCTCGCCGGTGGATCCCGCCGAGGCTAGCCGATATGGCGCCCGTCAGCTTCTGACCGTCGAGGACGTGCTCGGCACTGCGGATTTTGTCTCGCTTCATTGCCCGGGTGGTGCCGAGAACAGGCATCTTATGAACGCTGAACGCCTTTCGGCCATGAAGCCGGGCGCATTTCTCATCAACACCGCCCGTGGCGACGTGGTCGACGAGGCTGCATTGGCTGCCGCGTTGAAGAATGGGGTCATCCGGGGCGCCGGGTTGGATGTCTATGAGGCCGAGCCGCATGTGCCGGAGACGCTGCGCACGTTGGAGAACGTCGTGCTCCTGCCGCATCTCGGCAGCGCCACCGAAGAAACGCGGACGGCCATGGGCATGAAGGTCGTCGACAACATCACGGCCTTCTTCGACGGCAAGGAACCGCCTGACAGAGTTGCCTGATCCCGTCTATCGCTCCGCGCCGACGGTTCTGCGCTCGCCCGATGGTTTCCGCGGTTTGGCCTCGAGGCCGAAGAGCAGGCGGGCGGGGCCGGGAATGAGATCCACGGCGACGGCGAAGAGCACGGAGAGGACGAAAGTCGCGGCAGCGACGATGACGAAGCTCGGCATTGCCGGGAGGCCGAGTGGCAGCACGTAGTAAAGCGCGCCGACGATCACCGTCTGGTGGATGATGTAGAGCGGGAAAACGAGCCTGTTGACCGTGACCAGCCGCACGTCCGGCTGGTTGAAGTGACGGGCGGCGAAGCCGATCAGGGTCAGGATCATCGACCAGGCGAGCAGGAAGATCGCGGCCTTGAAGAGTGGGGTTTCATCGGCATAGCTGCCGATTGCCTGTTCGGCCGGAGCAAGCCAGGCGAACGTATAGAGAAACACCGTCACTGCCAGCGCAACGGCGGCGCTGACAAAGCGCTTGGCAATGATCGTCTCGATCAGGCTACGATGATTGCGGGCGATGAGAAAGCCGAGGCCGAACCAGCTTGCCCAAACCGCGAACCAGGCCCCGTCATTGTAGAGCGCATTGGTTTCCTTGGGGTAGAAAGGCGAAAGCGCGAGGTTCAGCACCAGCGGCAGCAGGAAGAACAGGTAGATTGCTCCTGTCTTCGCGACGCGCTCGAACCAGGCCATGATCGCGTTGCCGGGCCGGCTCAGATAGAGAAAGATCGGGTAGCAAATCACCGACATGACAAGCAGGTAGGCGACGAACCACATGTGCGCCCAGGTGAAATTGCCGGTGGGATAGCGGCCTTCGGTGAAATAGCGGGTTATCCAGAAAGTCAGCAGCGAGCCGTCATAGCCGTCCTCGTACATGCGCTCATACCAGACCTGCGGCACGACGAGCACGGCCATGGCGAAGAGCAGGGGCACGAGCAGGCGGATAGTACGCTTACGCAGAAAGGCGAGGCTGGAATCCGAGCGGAACGAGAAGGCAGCGCCCATGCCGGAGACGAAGAAGAGCAGGGCCAGCCGCCAGGCGCGCGGGAATTCCATGATGAGTGACAGGGCAGGGCTGGTGCGATCGCTATGGATCAGCCAGCCCATGTCGGTGAAGAAGGCGGCCGAGGAGTGATAGAGGATCAGGATCGCGAAGGCGGAAATCCGCAGCCGATCCACATAGTAAAGCCTGTCCTTCATGACCTGCCGGATATCATCTTGATGCCATGCCCAGCTTGCGGGCGTCTTCTCAAGGATATCGGTGTCTGCTTTCTAAAGTGTGAGCGCCGTCCGCTCAGGCTGCTTCCTGGTCGGAGCGTGTTTACGTTTCATGCAAGACATGGGCTGCCTTGACGGCTGCGGAGGCGCGGTTTTCGACGCCGAGTTTGACGTAGATTTGCTCGAGATGCTTGTTCACCGTCCTTGCCGACAGTCCCAGGATCTCACCGATATCCCGGTTCGCCTTGCCCTTGGCGATCCAGAGCAGCACTTCGGATTCACGCTGCGTCAACGCGAAACTCTGACGCAACGTCTCGTCGTCGGAGCGCCGGTTATTCGCTGTCAGCCGGAAAAGATACTCGTCGGGGCCGATCGCGCCGAGAAAGGCAAGACCGAGAACATCCTTGCCGCCGTGAGAAACCGAGATGGCGCCGTCGGAGGTGGCGGATGCAGAGCGCTTCTTCATCCATTCCGCGATCCGACCGACCACGACATCAAGGCTGTCGTCACCGCCGAGCGCCGTGTTGATCAGCCTCGTTGCCTGCGGGGTCGACCAGTGGATCTCACCATCGCCTTTCACGGCAAGCAGGTGACGGCCGGCAGCATCGAGCGCCACGCGGGCGCTTTGCGCCGAGCGGGCATTGCGCAGATGCACGCCGATGCGCGCGCGCAGTTCGTCGATGTTGATCGGCTTGGTGAGGTAGTCGACGCCGCCGGATTCCAGCGCATGCACGACATGCTCCGTTTCGGTCAGTCCGGTCATGAAGATGACAGGGATCTGGCTGATCGCCGGGTTCGCCTTCAGCCTCCGGCAGGTCTCGAAGCCGTCCATTGAAGGCATGATGGCGTCGAGCAGGATCAGGTCCGGCGTGATCCGCTCGACGATCCCGAGAGCTGCAGTGCCCGAGGTCGCGATCAGCACCGAGAAGCCCGATTGCTCCAGCGCGTCGGTCAGAAACCCCAGCGCTTCCGGTGAGTCATCCACCAGCAGGACGATATCGCGGGGGAGTTCAGCCAAGGGTCTCTACCTTTTCATCGAAGCGGTGCAGAAAGTTTGCGGCGCCGTCGAGGTCGAAGGCGCCGACATAGGAACGGAGCTCGTCGGTAAATGGCTGATTTGCCTCCGATTTGGCAAGGTCCGTCAGTTTCGCCTCGATGCCCCTGATATAGCCGATCTCAGCAAGGCGCAGCAGTTCCTGCACATGCGCGGCGCCGGGGCTGCGCATTTTCCGTTCCGGCTTTGAAACAGGCGGCGGCGTCGGTTCGGCGTAGGTCCACTTCAGCCCGAGATGAAGCGCGAGTTTGTCTCGAAGCTGTTTGATATCGACCGGCTTGCCGATCGCGTCGTTGTGGCTGTCGTCGCTGTCGACATGGGCGGCGGCATCCCCGATATTGGCGGAGAGCATGAGGATCGGTGCCATCTGACCGGCCTCGCGCAGACGCGAAACCAGCTGCCAGCCATTCATGCCGGGCATCAGGATGTCGACGAGGAAAAGATCCGGCTTGATGCCTTCTATCAGCGTCAGGCAATCGGTTCCTGACGCCGCCGTCAGCACGACGAAATCCAGCGGCGTCAGGATTTCGCGCATCATTTCGCGATGATCCTCGTTGTCGTCGACGACGACGATGGTGCGGCGTGGGCCATCGTAGCTGACGATCTTCTTTTCCTGTGGGGGCGGATTGATGCTGCGCAAGACAGCCGAGAGCATCAGGCGCACCTTGAAGGTCGAGCCCTTGTCCTTTTCGCTCGTGACCGCGATTTCGCCGCCGAGCGTGTTGGTCAAAAGCTGCGTGATCGTCAGGCCAAGGCCGAGGCCCGGCATGGGGCGGATGCTGTCGGCCTCGCCGCGCTGGAACGGTTCGTAAATGCGGCTCAGATCCTTCTCGGCGATGCCGCGACCGGTGTCCGAGACGGTGAAGGTGGCGACCTGGCTGCGATAGGCGACGTCGAAGGTGACGGTTCCCTCGTCGGTGAACTTGATGGCGTTCGACAACAGGTTGACGAGGATCTGGCGCAGGCGCTTTTCGTCGGTGCGGACGAACTGGGGCAGGGCGGGGGCGCGCTGGTGCTGGAAGATCAATCCCTTGGCGAGCGCCTGCGGGCGGAACATGTCGACGATCTGGTCGAGAAAATCCTGAATGTTGATCTCGTTGGAATAGACCTGCAGGCGGCCGGCCTCGATCTTCGAAATATCCAGGAGGCCGTCGATCAGGCCGGAGAGGTGCTCGGCCGAGCGGCGAATGACCTTGATCGAGGACTGGCGCGGGGTTGGTATGGTGTCGTCGCGCTCGAGGATCTGGGCATAGCCAAGGACAGCGTTGAGCGGGGTGCGCAGTTCGTGGCTGAGTCCGACGACGTAGCGGCTCTTGGCGCGGTTGGCGGCCTCGGCGGTTTCCTTGGCCGTCTGGAGTGCGGCGTCGGTCTTCTTGTGGGCGGCGATTTCCTTGAGCAGAAGCGTATTCTGGCGCGAGGATTCCTCCTCGGCGACGACGCGGCTGTCATGTGCCAGCACATAAAACCAGCAGACGACGCCGGCGATGACCGCGAAGACGAAGAAGACGATCAGGATGGTGCGGTTGACCACTTCCGCGGTCTCCGGCGAGGCGGATGCCACCTGATGGGCGATCATTGCGAGAATGGCGCCGACGGCGGTGAGCGCCAGGATTACGGCGATGCCGTAGCGGCCCAGGCGCGTGGTGAGTTTCTGAACGACCGTCTCCGGCAGGACGGCCTTGGCGACGGTTCCGACCTGCGCGTTGAAGCGGGCCTTCGGCTTGCACATGTCGTGACAGCGGCTGTCGAGCGAGCAGCAGAGCGAGCAGATCGGCGCGGCATAGGCGGGACACCAGGCCATGTCCTCGGGTTCGAACGGATGTTCGCAGACGGAGCAGGTGATGTTGGTCAGGTTCTTCCAGCTCTGGCGCGGCTTGCGGGCCAGATAGAACTTCCCTTTCGTGCCCCAGGCGATCAGCGGCGAGGCGATGAGGGCGACGATGAGGGTGATATAGGGGGCAAGCGAGGCGGCAATGTCGCCGAAAGCGCCGAAATGGGCGACGAGGGCGATCGTTGCCGACAATGTCATGGCGCCGAGCCCGACGGGATTGATGTCATAGAGATGGGCGCGCTTGAATTCGATGCCGGGAGGGGCAAGGCCGAGCGGCTTGTTGATGAAGAGGTCGGCGGAGATGGTGCAGAGCCAGGCCATCGATATGATCGAGAAGATGCCGAGCGTTTCCTCAAGCAGCTTGTAGATGCCGAGTTCCATCAAGAGCAGGGCGATCGCAACGTTGAAGACGAGCCAGATGACCCGGCCGGGATGACTATGGGTGAGCCGGGAGAAGAAGTTCGACCATGCCAGCGAGCCGGCATAGGCGTTCATGACGTTGATCTTCAGCTGCGAGACCATGACGAAGGCTGCCATCAGCAAGAGCGCCGCGTTGTGCCAGGGGATCATGTAGCCGAATGCCGTCAGATACATCTGTGCCGGATCGGCGGCGCGGTCGGCGGGGACGCCTGAGGCGAAGGTCAGCACGACGAGGAAGGAGCCGGCCAGCAGCTTCGGCGCGCCGATGATGACCCAGCCGGGACCAGCCAGGAAGACGGCGAGGCGGTGGCGCCACTTGGTCTGTTTTTCCGGCGGCAGGAAGCGCAGGAAGTCGGCCTGTTCGCCGATCTGCGACATCAGAGCGAGGATCACGGCGGAGGCGGCGCCAAACTCGACGAGATCGAAGGGAGCGACGGTGCCTGGCGGGCCCGAGGCGTGGCGGATACCGGCAAAGGCGCGCCAGAGATCGAATTTCTCCCAGTCCATCACGGCGATGAAGAGGAAGGGCAGGACATTGAGGACGATCCAGAAGGGCTGCGTCAGCAATTGAAACCGGCTGATCAGACGGACGCCGTGCGTCACCAGAGGGATGACCATGACGGCGCTGATGATATAGCCGATCCAAAGCGGTATCCCGAGCGTCAGCTCGAGCGCGCCTGACATGATCGAGGCCTCGATCGCGAAAAGCATGAAGGTGAAGCTGGCGTAGATCAGGGAGGTAATCGTCGAGCCGATATAGCCGAAGCTGGCGCCACGGGTCAGCAGGTCGATGTCGACGCCGTGGCGGATCGCATAGCGGCTGATCGGCAGGCCGATGGCGAGCATCGCGATGGAGGCGACGATGATGGCATAGAAGGCGTTGGTGGTGCCGTAGGACAGCGTGATCGCGCCGCCGATCGCCTCCAGCGCCAGGAAGGAGATGGCACCGATGGCCGTCTGCGAGATGCGCTGCGAGGAGAACTGCCGGGCGCTCTTGGCGGTGAACCGCAGCGCATAGTCCTCCAGCGTCTGGTTGGCGACCCAGCGATTATACTCGCGCCTGACCGGAATGATGCGTTGCCGCGCTGCCATGCCTTGGTGCCAGCCCCTTTGTTCCCCTTGTCATGCGTTCGTAACATGGAACCACGCGAGGCTTAAGAGTGCGGCGCAGCACAAAACTGCACATTTCGCCCCGTCACCTACGTCATATCACGTATACGCTTTCGCAGTGCAGCACCGGATAGTCCCTTAAGCAACAGTTAACTTCCGTTTTCGGCCTGTTGTCTAACAAGAAGAGGGGATCAACCAGATGAATCTCAAGTCCTATATCACGGGCGCCGCACTCGGCGCCGTCATGTCGGCCACGGCCGCATTCCACGGAGCCGTTGCGGCTGACGACACCATCAAGGTCGGCGTTCTGCATTCGCTGTCCGGCACGATGGCGATCTCCGAAACGACGCTGAAAGACGCCATGCTGATGCTCATCGACGAGCAGAACAAGAAGGGCGGCCTTCTCGGCAAGAAGCTCGAAGCCGTCGTCGTCGACCCGGCGTCCGACTGGCCGCTGTTTGCCGAAAAGGCACGCGAGCTGATCGAAAAGGACAAGGTCGCGGCCGTCTTCGGTTGCTGGACGTCGTCGTCGCGCAAGTCGGTCCTGCCGGTCTTCGAAGAGCTCAACTCGATCCTGTTCTACCCGGTTCAGTATGAAGGCGAAGAGTCCTCGCGCAACATCTTCTACACGGGTGCTGCTCCGAACCAGCAGGCGATCCCGGCTGTCGACTACCTGATGGAGAAGGAAGGCGTTAAGCGCTTCGTGCTCGAAGGCACCGACTACGTCTATCCGCGCACGACGAACAAGATCCTGGAAGCCTATCTCGAGTCCAAGGGCATTCCGAAGGAAGACATCGTCATCAACTACACGCCGTTCGGCTTCTCCGACTGGCAGACGGAAGTAAAGAAGATCAAGGAATTCGGCGCTGCCGGCAAGAAGACTGCCGTGGTCTCCACCATCAACGGTGACGCGAACGTTCCGTTCTACAAGGAACTCGGCAACCAGGGCATCAAGGCAACCGACATCCCGGTTGTTGCCTTCTCGGTCGGCGAAGAAGAGCTTGCAGGTCTCGACACCAAGCCGCTCGTCGGTCACCTCGCTGCCTGGAACTACTTCGAGTCGGTCGAAAGCCCGGCGAACAAGAAGTTCATCAAGCAGTGGCACGACTTCACCAAGAACGACAAGCGCGTGACCAACGACCCGATGGAAGCTGCCTATATCGGCTTCAACGCCTGGGTTAAGGCTGTTCAGGCTGCCGGCACGACCGACACGGACAAGGTTCTCGACACGATCATCGGTACCACGGTTCCGAACCTGTCGGGCGGCTATGCGACCGTCATGCCGAACCACCACATCACCAAGCCGGTTCTGATCGGTGAAATCCAGGCGAACGGCCAGTTCGAAATCGTGCAGCAGACCCCGGCAGTTGTCGGCGACGAATGGTCCGACTTCCTGCCTGACTCCAAGGACCTGATCTCCGATTGGCGCAAGCCCATGAACTGCGGCAACTTCAACGTTGCCACGGGCAAGTGCGGCGGCAAGGGCTCCTGAGTGCTGATCACCCCGTCACTCTGACGCCTGAAGACTTCCGCCCGGTCTCTCCTGTCCGGGCGGAAGGTCCATCTCCGGAGCGCAGCCTTGATGCTTCGGACGGCGCCGGTTCCACCACGGATCGATGCCGACTTAAGGGCTTATTTTTCTCGATTGCGCCGGAAGGCCAACGATAACCGAGGCAAGAAAGCCGATGTATCGCGCCATCAAGATTTTGCTTTTGACCCTATGCCTGGCCATGCCGGCCTTTGCGACCGCGCTGAAGGCCCAGGAAGATATTCACCCGCTTATCGACGCGCTTGGCGTCGGCGATTTCCCCGAGCGCGAAGCCGCGATCAAGGCACTGGTCGCCTCCAAGGATCCGCGCGTCGGCGAGATCCTCAAGCTGCTGAGCGATGGCCAGCTTTACGTGAATTCCGAGACCGGCGGTCCGGTGCTGGTGCAGGGCGGCACCGAGGATGAGCCGACCTATGCCGACCCGATTTCCGGCGAGGCCGTTTCCGACGTCGATCCTGATTACATGTCCAAGGTCAAGATCAACAATTCGCTGCGTACGGTGATTGCCACCGTCACGAGCCAGCTGACGCTCCTGAGCCCGGATCGTGGTGCGCGGCTTGCTGCAGCTCAGGGACTGCTCAAGGACGCGGATCCGGCAAATCTCGATCTCCTCACCTCGGCGCTGGCTGAAGAAAAGGACGCCGAGGTCAAGAATGCGATGGAAGCGGCGCGCGCCGTCATTGTGCTGAAGAGTGATGTCAGCGCCGAAGAGAAGAAGGCCGCGATCGATACGGTCGCTGCGCGCGGCGGGCGCGATGCGCTGACCATCTTGAATTCCGCGATGGCGACCGCGCCCGAGGAACTGAAGGGCGCTATCCAGACCCATATCAACGCGATCAACCGCAGCCTGGCGATTTGGGATGTCGGGCAAAACGTCTGGTACGGGCTGTCACTCGGCTCTGTGCTGCTGCTCGCCGCAATCGGCCTTGCCATCACCTTCGGCGTCATGGGCGTCATCAACATGGCGCATGGCGAAATGGTGATGATCGGCGCCTACACGACCTACGTCGTGCAGGAGTACATCAGCTCCGCATTTCCGGAACTTGGAAACTACTCGCTGGCCTTCTCCGTGCCGGCGGCTTTCCTCTTCACCGGCTTCGTCGGTCTTGTCATCGAGCGCGTCGTCATTCGCTATCTCTACGGCCGGCCGCTGGAAACGCTGCTCGCCACCTGGGGCGTGTCGCTGATCCTGCAGCAGGCGGTTCGCACGATCTTCGGACCGACGAACCGCGAGGTTCGCAATCCGAGCTGGATGTCCGGGGCGTTCGAACTCGGCGGTCTCTCGATCACCTGGAACCGCCTCTGGATCATCGTCTTCTCGATGGTGGTGTTCTTTGCGCTGCTTGCGCTCCTGAAGCGCTCCGCCTTCGGACTGCAGATGCGCGCGGTTACGCAGAACCGCCGCATGGCCTCGTCGATGGGTATCCGCACAGGCTGGGTCGATGCATTCACCTTCGCGCTCGGCTCAGGCATTGCCGGTATCGCGGGCGTCGCGCTCTCGCAGATTGACAACGTGTCGCCGAACCTTGGCCAGAGCTACATCATCGACAGCTTCATGGTCGTGGTCTTCGGTGGGGTCGGCAATCTCTGGGGCACGCTCGTCGGCGCGCTGTCGCTTGGCGTGCTCAACAAGTTCCTCGAGCCTTTCGCGGGGGCCGTGCTCGGCAAGATCCTGGTGCTGGTTCTCATCATTCTCTTCATCCAGAAGCGTCCGCGTGGGCTCTTCGCACTCAAAGGAAGGGCGGTGGAAGCATGATTACGGCCTTCCTTCTCCGGTCTCTCGACCGCAAGATCGTCGCTGCGATCGTCATTCTGCTTGCCGTCGCCGTTCTGGTGCCGGTGCTCAACCTGATGACCGCGCCGACCAATCCGCTGCATGTCCCGACCTACATCATGGCGCTGTTCGGCAAGTATCTGACCTATGCGCTGCTGGCGCTGGCGCTCGATCTCGTCTGGGGCTTCTGCGGAATCCTTTCGCTCGGCCACGGCGCCTTCTTCGCGCTCGGCGGCTATGCGATGGGCATGTATCTGATGCGCCAGATCGGCTCGCGCGGTGTTTATGGCGACCCGATCCTCCCCGATTTCATGGTGTTCCTGAACTGGAAGGAACTGCCGTGGTTCTGGTACGGCTTCGACAAGTTCTGGTTCGCGGCGCTGATGGTTTTGCTGGTGCCGGGACTGCTGGCCTTCGTCTTCGGCTGGTTCGCCTTCCGCTCGCGCGTCAACGGTGTGTACCTCTCAATCATCACGCAGGCCATGACCTACGCGCTGCTGCTCGCCTTCTTCCGCAACGACATGGGCTTTGGCGGCAACAACGGCATGACCGACTTCAAGGAAATCCTCGGCTTCAACGTGCAGGCTGATGGCACACGTGCTGCGCTGTTTGCCGCGACTGCCATCTTCCTTGCCCTGTCGCTTATGATCGCCTCGGCTATCGTCCGATCGAAATTCGGCAAGGTGCTGGTCGGCGTGCGGGATGCGGAAAGTCGCACGCGCTTCCTCGGCTACCGCGTCGAACACTTCAAGCTCTTCACCTTCGTCGTCTCCGCGATGATGGCGGGTATTGCAGGCGCGCTCTACGTGCCGCAGGTCGGAATCATCAACCCCGGCGAATTCGCGCCGGCCAACTCGATCGAAGTCGTCATCTGGACGGCGGTCGGCGGTCGCTCGACGCTGATCGGGCCGATCATCGGGGCCATTCTGGTCAACGGCGGCAAGACGATCTTCACGGGTCTCTTCCCCGAGTTCTGGCTGTTCGCGCTCGGCGGTCTGTTCGTCCTCGTCACGCTGTTCCTGCCGAAGGGGATCGTCGGGACCATCGGCCAGTATTTCACGCGCCGGAAGCCGAAGACGGAGGCGACGCCGCCCGCGCTTCAGGAAGAGGGCGTCGATGCAAAAATCCAGCCGGCGGAGTGAGCGATCATGATCCCTGACGTCAAGCCAAACAGCGTTCTCTATCTCAACAACGTCTCGGTTTCCTTCGATGGATTCAAGGCGCTGAACTCGCTGTCGATCGTCATCGAGCCCGGCGAACTTCGGGCCATCATCGGCCCGAATGGTGCTGGCAAGACGACGATGATGGACATCATCACCGGCAAGACCCGACCGGATGAAGGCGAAGTGTTCTTCAACGGGCAGACCGATCTCACCAAGCTCGACGAAGCCGACATCGCCCAGCTCGGGATCGGCCGCAAGTTCCAGAAGCCGACGGTATTCGAAAGCCACACGGTCTGGGACAACCTCGAACTCGCCTTGAACCGCAAGCGCGATGTCTTCTCGACGCTGTTCTACCGGCTCTCCGCGGAAGACAAAGCGCGCATCGAGGAGATCCTTGAGACGGTGCGGCTGACGCATCGGCGCGACGAACTCGCCGCCAACCTCTCGCACGGCCAGAAGCAATGGCTTGAGATCGGCATGCTTCTGGCGCAGGAGCCGAAGCTGCTGCTGGTCGATGAACCGGTCGCCGGTATGACCGATGCGGAGACGGCGGAGACGGCGATCCTGCTCAAGGAGATCGCCAAGACCCGCTCGGTAGTCGTCGTCGAGCACGACATGGGCTTCATCCGCGATCTGGGCGTCAAGGTGACGTGCCTTGCCGAAGGTTCGGTGCTGGCCGAGGGATCGATCGATTTCGTGAGCTCCGATCCGAAGGTGATCGAGAACTATCTGGGGCGCTGAGATGCTGACAGTCGAAAATGCAAACCTTCACTATGGCGCGGCACAGGCGTTGCGCGGCATTTCCATCAAGGCGGAAATGGGCAAGATCACTTGCGTGCTGGGGCGTAACGGCGTGGGCAAGAGTTCTCTTCTCCGCGCCGTTACCGGCCAGCATCCGCTGTCGGCGGGAACGGTGACGTTCAACGACACCAGGCTCAACGGCCTGCCGCCCTATGCACGCGCCAAGCAGGGCATCGGCTATGTGCCGCAGGGGCGCGAGATTTTCCCCTTGCTGACGGTCAAGGAAAATCTCGAGACCGGCTTTGCGCCGCTCTCACGCGGTAGCAAGAATATTCCCGATGATATCTTCAGCCTGTTTCCAGTGTTGCAGACCATGCTTGGACGTCGCGGCGGCGACCTTTCCGGCGGGCAGCAGCAGCAGCTGGCGATCGGCCGGGCGATGGTGACGCGGCCGAAGATCCTCGTGCTCGACGAGCCGACCGAAGGCATCCAGCCGTCGATCATCAAGGATATCGGCCGGGCGATCCGCTATCTGCGGGATAGCACCGGCATGGCGATCTTGCTCGTCGAGCAGTATCTCGATTTCTGCCGCGAACTTGCCGACTACGTCTACATCATGGATCGCGGCGAAATCGTGCACGAGGGTCTTGCGGAGACGCTGGATACGCCGGAAGCGCGTCGTCATCTGACTGTCTGATCCGGCGGCTATCTCTTGGGCAGATGCTGTTTTTCTCGGCAGTTTCCGAGCGGGCTTGTTGACGCGGGTCCGATAGCCGATCGCGTCTCCGCGCGGCACGGGAATTGCTTGCTTTCTGCAAGTTAGTGACTTCAATGAAAACGGCCGGAACCAACCGGCGGTGCATTGGGAAGGGACGGAATGACGAACGCGGCGGCAGCCACGAGACCGCAGAGAGCCGAGGGGCGCGGGCATCTGGCTGCGAAGACGCTCGACGGGCGCACGCGCCTGCAGGAGCTTTATCAGGAGGGAGCGGCCAAGATCCGGCTTCCGGATACGTTCGATTCCTCCATGGAAGCCGTCATCATCAATACGGCAGGCGGGCTCACCGGTGGCGACCGGATGAACTGGAGCGTCGCGGCGGCGCCCGGTGCCCGTATCGACGTAACCACACAGGCCTGCGAGAAGATCTACAAGGCATCGGCAGGAACGGCTGACGTCAACACCAGCATTACCGTCGGCGCGAAAGCGCGGGTGGACTGGTTGCCGCAGGAAACCATTCTCTTCGATCGTTCGTCGCTGTTTCGTCGGCTCGACGTCGATCTTGATAACGATGCCGAATTCCTGGCGGTCGAGGCCATCCTGCTTGGCCGCAAGGCGATGGGGGAGGCGGTGGATACCGGCCTCTTTCGCGACCGCTGGCGTATTCGCAAGGGCGGCAGGCTTTGCCACGCCGAGGATTTGCAGCTGCGGGGCAATGTCGCTTCACTTGCCGGCGCCGATGCCGTGCTGTCAGGCAAGGTTGCGTTTGCGACGCTGCTCTATGTCGGACCGCGGGCCGAAGCCTACCTTGCTGCAGTCCGCCCGTTGCTCGAAGGGCATATGGGCGGCGCCAGCAGTTGGGCCGGCAAGCTCGTCGTGCGCCTTTCGGCTTCCGATGGCTTTGCGCTCAGAAAAATTCTCATCCCGATCATTTCGACCTTGCGCAATGGGGCGCCGGTACCGAAAGTCTGGAATCTCTAGTTCAAGCAGATGGATGCACGATGAACCTCACACCGAGAGAAAAAGACAAGCTGTTGATTTCGATGGCGGCGATGGTCGCGCGGCGGCGGCTGGAGCGGGGCGTCAAGCTCAACTATCCGGAGGCGATCGCGCTGATTTCCGATTTCGTCGTCGAAGGCGCGCGTGATGGGCGTCCGGTGGCGGAGCTGATGGAGGCGGGAGCCCATGTCATCGGTCGTGACCAGGTGATGGAAGGCATCGCGGAGATGATCCATGACGTGCAGGTCGAGGCGACTTTCCCTGACGGCACAAAGCTTGTGACCGTCCACGAACCGATCCGCTGAGGTCCCGATGCTGGAGCTGCGCCCCAATTGCGAATGCTGCGACAAGGATCTGCCGCCTGACAGTTCAGAAGCGATGATCTGCACCTTCGAGTGCACGTTCTGCGCCGATTGTGTTGCCGATATCCTCGGTGGTGTCTGCCCGAACTGTGGCGGCGAACTCGTGCGCCGCCCGGTGCGCCCGGCTGCCAAGCTTGCCAAATATCCCGCGTCGACAAAGCGCGTTCTGAAGGCCGAGGGCTGCACGCCCATCAAGGCCGCGTGAGGAGAAGACCATGATCCCAGGAGAAATCATTGCCGCGAGCGGCGACATCGAGCTGAACGCCGGCGCGCCGACGATAACGCTCGACGTCTCGAACACGGGCGATCGCCCGGTGCAGGTCGGCAGCCATTATCATTTCGCGGAAACCAATGCCGGCCTGTCGTTCGATCGGGACAAGGCGCAGGGTATGCGGCTCGACATCCCGGCCGGCACGGCCGTTCGATTCGAGCCGGGCCAGACGCGTTCGGTGACCCTTATTCCGCTTTCCGGCAAGCGCGAGGTCTATGGCTTCCGCCAGCTCGTCATGGGCAAGCTCTGAGGGATCGGGGAGGAAACGATGCGCGCGAGCTTGTATCTCCTGGCGGCCGGTATCGGCACGTTCATCGCCTTCGGCGCCAGTGCGGAAGATGTGGATTGCAATAATCCGGTCACGCAGACCGACATGACAGCTTGCGAGCAGGAGCGTCAGGAAACAGCCGACAAGGCATTGAACGTGCAATACAAGATCACCCGTGCGGCGCTTGCTGCGGTCGATAAGGATCTCGAGGGCGACATGCGCGGCGCCGAAGAGGCGCTGGTGAAGGCGCAGCGCGCCTGGGTGAATTTTCGCGATGCGGAGTGCGAGGCGGCCGGCTTCCAGGCGCGCGGCGGCACGATGGAACCGATGCTGGTTGCCGGCTGCATTGCCGAGCTGACGGACGAGCGCACCAAGCAGCTCAAGGAACTCGCAGAGACGATGGGCAACTGACGTGACTGACAGGATCATGATCGTCGGCAACGGAGAGATCGGCGCCAAAGCGGCGGCCGCGGTAGCGGATGCCTCTTTCGTTATCCGCTTCAACGAATGCCGGTCCTATGAGGCAAGCGCGGGCCGCACCGATGTCGTCGCGGTCTGCAATACGGGACGGCCGGGCAAGGCAATGGTTGCCTCACAGGCGTGGCGCGAACATCCCGCCGTGCGCGAAGCTGCGGCCATCTGGAGCGTTCGTGATCCGCGGAAGTTCGCCGAGCTGAAGACGCCGCTCGCCGTATCGCATCCTGAACTCGACGATTTCTGCGACGACTACACGAGTCAATTCAATGCGTTCTGCGCGGATACTGGCAAGACGCATGTGGTCGTTGATAAAGCGATTCATGAGGCCGTCGACGCTGCACTCGGTGCCTATCACCCAGCGCCCTACGTCGTGCCGAGCAGCGGCATGATCGTTATTGCCGAAGTAATGAACAGATTTCCCGAGGCGGCCATCGATCTTGCGGGCTTCGGCCACGCGGGGTGGGAATGGCATCCCTTCGCTGCCGAGCGGCAGCTTGTCGATCTTTATGTCGCCGAGGGCCGCGTTACGCGGCTGCCGGCGAACGCATCCGTTTCTTCCTCCCAAGGAGCCTGACATATGCCCTACAAGATTTCCCGCGCCGCCTATGCCGGCATGTTCGGCCCGACCACCGGCGACAAGGTACGCCTTGCCGATACGGAGCTCTTCATCGAGATCGAGAAGGACTTCACGACCTACGGCGAAGAGGTGAAATTCGGCGGCGGCAAGGTGATCCGCGACGGCATGGGGCAGAGCCAGGTCACGCGCGCCAACGGTGCCGTCGATACCGTCATCACCAATGCTGTCGTCATTGATCACTCAGGCATCTACAAAGCGGATATCGGCCTGAAGAGCGGACGCATCGCGGCGATCGGCAAGGCCGGTAATCCGGACACCCAGCCGGGCGTCAACATCATCGTCGGCCCGGGCACCGAGGCAATCGCTGGCGAGGGCAAGATCGTCACGGCCGGCGGCATGGACAGCCACATCCACTTCATCTGCCCGCAGCAGATCGAGGAAGCGCTGATGAGCGGTCTGACCTGCATGCTCGGTGGTGGCACAGGACCGGCGCACGGCACGCTGGCAACGACCTGCACGCCCGGTCCCTGGCACATCGCCCGCATGATCGAGGCCGCAGATGCGTTTCCGATGAACCTTGCTTTCGCGGGCAAGGGCAATGCTTCGCTGCCGGGCGCGCTCGAGGAAATGGTCCTAGCAGGTGCCACGTCGCTGAAGCTGCACGAGGACTGGGGCACGACGCCGGGCGCGATCGACTGCTGCCTGACGGTTGCCGATCAGTACGACGTACAGGTCATGATCCACACGGATACGCTGAACGAAAGCGGCTTTGTGGAAGACACGATCGGCGCGCTCAAGGGGCGCACGATCCACGCCTTCCACACTGAAGGCGCCGGCGGCGGCCACGCGCCCGATATCATCAAGATCTGCGGCCAGTCGAACGTCATTCCGTCGTCCACCAATCCGACGCGGCCCTACACGGTCAATACGATCGCCGAGCATCTCGACATGCTGATGGTCTGCCATCACCTGTCGCCGTCGATCCCCGAAGACATTGCATTCGCGGAAAGCCGTATCCGCAAGGAGACGATCGCGGCGGAAGACATTCTGCACGACATCGGCGCCTTCTCGATCATTTCTTCCGACAGCCAGGCGATGGGCCGCGTCGGCGAAGTGGCGATCCGCACCTGGCAGACGGCCGACAAGATGAAGCGGCAGCGCGGCCGGTTGAAGGAAGAGACGGGCGAGAACGATAACTTCCGTGTTCGCCGCTATATCGCGAAGTACACGATCAATCCGGCGATCGCTCACGGCCTGTCGCACGAGATCGGCTCGATCGAGGTTGGCAAGCGCGCCGATCTGGTGATCTGGAACCCGGCCTTCTTTGGGGTCAAGCCTGATATGGTGCTGCTCGGCGGCTCGATCGCGGCAGCGCCGATGGGCGACCCGAACGCGTCGATCCCGACGCCGCAGCCGGTGCACTACCGCCCGATGTTCGCCTCCTACGGCAAGAGCCTGACGAACAGCTCCGTCACCTTCGTCAGCCAGGCCTCGCTCGATGCCGGCCTGAAGGGCAAGCTGGGTGTGGCCAAGGATCTGCTTGCCGTCAGGAACACGCGCGGCGGCATCTCCAAGGCGTCGATGGTCCACAACAACCTGACGCCTCACATCGAGGTCGATCCGGAGACCTACGAGGTGCGCGCCGACGGCGAGTTGCTGACTTGCGAGCCGGCGACGGTGCTGCCGATGACGCAGCGCTATTTCCTGTTCTGAACGCGATCGAAGGCCGGTGCGTTCGCACCGGTCTTCCCACCTGAAATATTAAGCTCGATTTCCACCGTTTGTTTGTCTGCCAGTCGGATGCGCCACAATGAGGCGGGGCGTCCGGTATGATACATGCCCATCGACCGCCGACGGAAATCGGAATGAAAATCAATGTGTTGGGTTTTTCAGTTTTTTCTTTGATTCAACCCTGAAATCGTAGCGTTTTTGGGCATTTCCCCGGGCCCTTTCAATTTACCAAATTCATTCGAATCTTAACAATTCACTTAAGAACCCGGCAGGAATTGGCCTCTATCCAATGTGCTTGGCGCTGGGCAAAAAGGTCGATTCGGATGAAAATTTCTCTCCAGGCAGAGCTTGGCGATTTTCAGAATCGCGGCACGATTTACACGTTCGCTCTCAAGATGAGCTTTCTCGCGGTGGCGCTGTCGTCGGCCGTCATCGTTCTCGTTCTGCCGGTTGTCGGCTGGCTGGGGCTGTTGCCGATTCCGCTCGCGCACGCACTGATTTATGGTGTCGTGTTTTCCTGGCTGATCGGCGGTCTGGTTTCCGGCAGCCTGGCGCTTCTTGCGGGACATGCCATGCATCAGCTCAGCGTTTCGCGGGCGGAATTCGAGCGGCTCAGCCGGACGGATATGCTGTCAGGGCTCCTCAATCGGCGGGCTTTCACGGAGGCGCTGAGCTGCGCTGACGAGGGGGCGTGTCTCGCGATCTTCGACGTCGATCGTTTCAAGGCGATCAACGATCGTTTCGGCCATGCATGTGGCGATGCCGTTATCGTTGCGGTTTCCGCCACGCTCGCCACTTCCTTCGGCGGCAGCTCGGTCGCGGCACGTCTTGGAGGGGAGGAGTTCGGCGTCATCGTGGCCGGCAGCCAGCGGGACGAGCGTATTGCCCGGGTGCGCCTGGTCTGCGCCGAACTTGCGGAACATCCGGTGTGCGCCGAGGGCTGCTCGATCGGCATTACTGTCTCCGCCGGCATTGCAGAATTTGCGCCCGGTCGCAGCAAGGAGGCCGTTTATTCTTCCGCCGACAAGGCGCTTTATCTCGCCAAGGCGCTGGGGCGTAACCGCGTGGTTCACGAGGAGGATGGATTGCAGAGCCGCCTTCGGCATCTGGCCGAAAACGCGGCCGCTGAACCCGATTATCCTACGGCAAAGAGCGCAGGATAGTCAGGCGCTTCCGCACTTTGCCGCTTGCATCGCAAGGGGGTATTTTGCATGGTCACAGTCTCAATGAAAATGGACATGTCATGCAGCGCGTTACCTCTTATCTTCCCGCCGGCACGCCTTCCTCGAACCCAACAGGCAAGGTCGTCCTGCCGCATGATCTGAGGCATCTGCGCCGAAAACTCCTGCATCTCGACAATGGCGACATGGTCATGCTCGACCTCAAGGAGCCGGTGCTTTTTGCGAGCGGCGACATGCTGGTGCTCGAGGACGGCGAATTGATCGAAGTCGTCGCGGCCGATGAAAAGCTCTTCGAGATCAAGCCGAAGGATCGGCTGCATCTGATCGAACTCGCCTGGCATCTCGGCAATCGGCACCTCGGCGCACAGATCGAGGATGACCGTATCCTGATCCTTCGCGATCACGTCATTCGTTCGATGCTGGAAGGGCTTGGTGCTGAGGTCAACGAAGTGACGGAACCGTTCCAGCCCGTCCGCGGTGCCTATCATTCGCATGGCAGCCATTCGCACGGCCACGATCACGGCCATGGTCACCACCATCACTCCCACGACTGAGATGACCGAAGATACCGACCTGCAGGCCCTGCTTCGGCTGATGGCATGGCTTTCGCCGGCATTTCCCGTCGGCTCCTTCGCCTATTCCGGCGGATTGGAACGTGCCGTCGAGGATGGTCTGGTTCGCGACGTTGCCTCGCTGAAGGATTGGGTTTCGACGCTGATCACGCGTGGCAGTGTCTGGAACGACGTCGTATTGCTGGCGGCGGCCCATGGTGCTCATGCGAATGCTGAAGGCCTTGGATCTGTGTGCGAACTGGGTGAGGCGCTTGCGGGTTCGCGCGAGCGTCACCAGGAGACCATGCTGCTCGGCGATGCTTTCCTGACGTCAGCACGCGCGTGGCCGGATCCGGTTTTCGATCGTTTGCCGCGCAGCGTCGTCTATCCGGTTGCGGTTGGCGCCGTCGCAGGTGCTCATGCTATCCCGCTTGAGCGCGTCATAGCGGCCTTCGTACATGCTTATCTTTCCCAGGCCGTGTCGGCGGGGATACGCTTGGGCGTTGCCGGGCAAAAGGATGGTGTGGCGATACTTGCGGGGCTTGAGGCTGATATCGCCGGCCTCGCCAAGCGCGCCGCCGTCGCTTCGCTCGACGACCTGGGCTCAGCGACCATTCAGGCCGATATCATGTCGTTGCGCCATGAGACGCAGCAGACCCGGCTCTTCCGGTCGTGACATCGGCCATTGCCATACGTCATTTGCAGGTGGTCGCTCCGCGGACGCCGCGCTATCATCGATCCCGATTGGAGTTTTCAGCATGAAATCAGGAAATGGACCTTTGCGGGTCGGTATCGGCGGCCCTGTCGGCTCCGGCAAGACGGCGCTGACCGAGAAGCTTTGCAAGGCGATGCGCGACGACTACTCGGTCGCCGTTGTTACCAACGACATCTACACGACCGAGGATGCCGAAGCGCTTATGCGGATGCAGGCGCTTCCATCCGAGCGGATCGTCGGCGTGGAGACGGGGGGGTGCCCGCATACGGCAATCCGCGAGGATGCGACGATCAACCTGCAGGCCATTGCTGGCCTCAGCGAGCGCATTCCCGATCTTGACGTGGTCTTCATCGAATCCGGCGGCGATAACCTAGCGGCGACCTTCTCTCCGGATCTTGCCGATATCACCATCTATGTGATTTCCGTCTGCCAGGGCGAAGAAATCCCGCGCAAGGGTGGTCCTGGTATCACCAAGTCCGACCTGCTCGTCATCAACAAGAAGGACCTTGCGCCCCACGTCGGTGCCGATCTCGAGGTGATGGACCGCGACGCGACGCGCATGCGCCAGGATCGCCCCTTTGTCTTCTCCGATATGAAGCGGGGCGATGGCATTGGTTCGATCGTCAGCTTCCTAAAAGAGCATGGCGGTCTTTAACCGTTAAATCTGCTCCAGCATGTCCATGTTGCTGATTGCGATCGAGCGTCCGCTGACGGTGACGCCGGCGGTTCTCAGCGCTGAGAACGCACGCGAGAGCGCCTCGGGAGCAAGTCCGAGCTTGCGAGCCAGCAGGCTCTTCTGGAACGGAAGCCGCAACGACGCCGCGCCGCCGTTCGGCGTGCAGTGTGTCAGCAGATAGCTTGCGACGCGCTGCGGCGCCGTCTGCATCCGGTCGCTGGCGAGGCAGTCCATCGTCGACAGCAAGTGCTGCGAGAGGCTGCGCACGATAGCGATGCCGATGCGCGGCTGATCTTCCAGCAGCTCGCGAACCTTCTCGAGATCGAACCGCGCGAGTATCGCGGGCTCCATCACCTGGGCGCTGTAATTGTAGTCACAGCCGTCCAGAATGAGGCATTCGCCGAAGCTGTCGCCGGGTTCGCAGATACGGATATCGGCTTCCCGACCTTCGCTTCCGGGCCGGTAAAGGCGTACATAGCCGCTCAGCACGCTGTAGAAATAGTCCGCCGTGTCACCGTCATGGAAGAGGATGTCCTGGGGTTGGCAACGCACGGCAGTCGCGCACGCAAGCAGTGCCTCCCGTTCGTTCCGGCTCAGGCTCGACACGATCAGGGCTTTGCCAAGCGTCGCTGTCTGCGCGTTGCTCAGTTTCAAGGCCGTAGTCATCTCTTTCTCCGTTGATGGTCATACAGGCGAACTCCGCCTGCAACCTCAGACTAGCCGAAGACGAGAAGTCGCAACTTGATATGGATCAATTTCTCGAAGGAAGAAAAAAGCCGGGGCGAGGCCCCGGCTTGAACGTTACTCTGCAGCGAAGGGCGGCAGGCGGACGACGTTGCCGCCCGACTTGCCGTGCTTTTCAGGTTTCTCGATCGCATCGATGCGCTCGCCGAGCGTGTTGACCGCGTCGGTCAGTTCTTCACGCGACAGCGCCAATTCTTCCTGATCCTTCTTGCCGACGAGGCGGCCGAACATCCAGCCGAGCAGGCGGGACAGATCGTCCATGATCAGGAAGAAGGAGGGGACGACCACAAGCGACAGCACTGTCGAGACGATGATGCCCCCGATGACGGCGATGGCCATCGGCGCACGGAAGGACCCGCCTTCGCCGACGCCCATTGCCGAGGGCAGCATGCCGGCCGACATGGCGATGGAGGTCATGATGATCGGGCGTGCGCGCTTGCGGCCCGCCTCCACCATGGCTTCGACGCGGGCCATGCCGCGATGGCGCATCTCGATCGCGAAGTCGACGAGCAGGATCGCGTTCTTCGTGACGATGCCCATCAGCATCAGGATGCCGATCAGGACGGGCATCGACAGCGGATTGTTGGTGACCAACAGGCCGACCGCGACGCCGCCGATTGCGAGCGGCAACGAGAACAGAATGGTGAAGGGCTGAATCACGTCCTTGAAGAGCAGGATCAGCACTGTCAGCACCAGCATCAGGCCCATCAACATGGCGTTGACGAAGCTCTGTTGCATTTCCTTCTGCACCTTGGTATCGCCGCTTTCGACAAGGTGAACCGTCGGCGGGATCTTGGCATCGGCCACGATTGCCCGGAAGCGGGCGGACGCGGTATCGAGCGCGACGCCCTGCGGCAGGTCCGATCCGATCGCAACAACGCGGTTGCGGTTGTTGCGCTTGATCGAGCTGACACCTTCCGAGTAGTCGATGTCGGCGACCGTCGACAGGGGAACGGTGCCGCCGCTTGCGGTCTGGATCTTCAGAGCCCTGAGAGCCGCGAGGTCCCGACGCATGTCGACCGAGGCCTGAACGCGGATCGGGATCTGGCGATCGTCGAGGTTGATCTTGGCAAGCGATGCATCGATGTCACCGATCGTCGCAACGCGGATCGTCTCGGAGATCTGCTGCGGTGTGATGCCGAGGCGAGCTGCCTGATCTTTGCGCGGGCGAACCTGCAATTCCGGACGGGGCAGGGCGCCATCGGCACTGACGTTTGCCAGCGCGGGATCGGCACGCAGTTTCGATTCAAGAATACCAACCGCGTCGCTCAGATCCTTCTCGTTCTTCGACAGGAAGTTGAACGAGAGGTCGCGTTCGCCACGGTCGTTGAGCTTCAGGATACGGACGTCGGGGATATGGCGGAGCTTCGCGAAGACTTCCCTTTCGATATCCCACTGCGGCCGCACGCGGCCGTGGAGCTCAACCTTCGGCAGATGCGGGCCGATGACCGGGATCGAGCCCAGCACGTCATTGACGAGCTTTTTCACCAGCGACTGGTCGAGCTTCTGCAGGGCAAGCGTCACGGTCGCGCGGCGCAGTTCGAGATCGCCCTTCGGCGAGGCGCCGCCCAGCACGAAGACGCTTTCAACGCCGTTGATGTCCTTGACGTTCCTGTAGACCTCGTCGGTCGTTGCTTCTGTGTCGTCGAGCGTGGCATTCGGCGGCAGTTCGACTGACAGAACGATGCGGGATGCATCTTCCGGCGGCAGAAAGCTCCCGGGAACCTGTGCGAGGAGAATCATCGAGCCGACGAGGAAGGCAATCGCCGCGATCAGCGTCGCATAGCGCGTCCACCAGCGGCTGGTCGTTGCCTTCACAAGGCGGGTGTAGCCACCGAAGAACCAGCCGTCATTGTCGTGGTGGTCCTCCATGCCGTCTTCGGCACGCATGAGATAGGCGGCCATCATCGGCGTGATGAGACGGGCCACCATCAACGAGAAGAAGACGGAGAAGGCAACGGTCAATCCGAACTGGATGAAGTACTGGCCGGGGATACCCGGCATGAACGACACCGGTACGAAGACCGCGATGATCGTGAAGGTCGTCGCAATGACGGCGAGACCGATTTCGTCGGCGGCCTCGATCGCGGCGCGATAGGGCGTCTTGCCCATCTTGATATGGCGGGCAATGTTTTCGATTTCGACGATCGCGTCGTCGACGAGGATCCCGGTCGCCAGAGTCAGGGCAAGGAAGCTGACGAGGTTCAGCGAGAAGCCCATCAGATCCATGATCCAGAATGTCGGGATCGCGGAAAGGGGGAGGGCGACTGCGGAAATAAGGGTGGCGCGCCAATTGCGCAGGAACAGGAAGACGACGACGATCGCCAGCAGTGCGCCTTCGAGCAGCGTGTGCATGGCGGCTTCATAGTTGCCGTAGGTGAAGTAGACGGAGTCGTCGATGAGCTCGATGTTTACGTTCGGGTTCTCCGCCCGGACGGTTGAGAGGCTCTTCGAGACCGTTTCCGCGACGCTGACTTCGCTGGCACCCTTGGCACGGAAAACGCCGAAGGTGACGACCGGGGCGGCATTGAAGCGCGAGAAGGACTTCGGCTCTTCGTAGGTATCCTTGATGGCGCCGAGATCGGAAACCTTGACGAAGCGGCCGTTGGGGAGCGCGATCGTCGTATTGGCAAGCTCGGCTACATTGCGGGCATCACCGAGAACGCGGATCGCCTGCTCGTTGCCGGCAACCTGGCCGCGGCCGGAACCGAGGTCGACGTTGGTGCCGCGCAGCTGCTGGTTCACGCTGGCGGCGGTGATGCCATAGGCGTTGAGCTTGTCGGGATTGAGTTCGATGCGCACTTCGCGTTCGGCGCCGCCGTAACGGTCGACGCGGCCGATGCCGGCCTGACCCTGAAGCGAACGCTTGACGGTATCGTCCACGAACCAGGAGAGCTCTTCCAGCGACATATCAGGCGAGGACACGGCAAAGGTCTGGATTGCCTGGCCTTCGACGTCGATCTTGGAGACGATCGGAACGTCGACGTTCGCCGGCAGATCGCCGCGGATACGGTCGATGGCGTCCTTGGTGTCCTGCACCGCCTGTTCGGTCGGTACTTCCATGCGGAACATCACGACCGTCTGGGACTGGCCGTCGGTTACCGTCGACTGGATCTCATCGATGCCGTTGATACTGGCGACAGCATCCTCGATTTCCTTCGTCACCTGCATTTCGAGTTCGGCAGGGGAGGCGCCGCTCTGCGTTACGACGACCGAAACGAGCGGAACGTCGATATTCGGAAAGCGGGTGATCGGCAGCTTGTTGAAGGCCTGAATACCGACGAAAAGCAGGAGTGCGAAGGCCAAAAGCGGCGCGACGGGATTTCGGATTGACCAGGCTGAAAAGTTCATCGGTCGTCCCTTAGTTGGAAGCCGCAGGCTGCTCGCGAACCGGCGTGATATGGTCGCCGTCGCGGACATAGGCGCCCGCCTTGGCAACGACTTCCTCGCCGTCCTTCAGCCCGTTGGTGATCTCGATATATGCACCATCCTGAATGCCCGTCTCGACCTTCGCGAATTTCACGACATTGTCCTCCACCTTGCGGGCGGAAGAGCCGTCGGTGCTGGTGAGGACCGCCGAAAGCGGCAGGGACACGTTTTCAGTGGTGCGCACGACGATATCGGCGCTGCCGTACATGCCGGAGCGTGCCTTGCTGCTGTCGTCGATCAGGATATGGACGAGACCGAGGCGCGTGACGGGATCGACGGTCGGGGATACGAGGCGAACCGAGCCGCTGATCTTGTCGCGGCTGCCTGAGAGCGAAAGCGTCGCTTTCTGGCCGGGCTCGATCTTGACGATGTCGCTCTCGTTAACTTCGGCCACCAACTCGATCTTGTCGTCGCGGATGATGGTGAAGAGGGGCTCGCCGGTTCCGGATGCAATCGCGCCGACCTTGGCGTTCTTGGCGGAAACCGTGCCGTCGACAGGCGTCTTGACATCGGTGCGCGCCAGCTTGAGGTTGGCATCGGCAATCTGGCTGTCGGTGACCTTGATGTCGGCCACAGCCACCTGGATGGCTTGCTCCGCCGAGGATACGCGTGCGTTGGCAGAGGCCGCGGCAGCATCCGCCTGCTCGACAGTCGCCGTCGAAACGGTGCCCTTCTTGCCCATTTCCTGGGCGCGGGCCTGTTGCTGGCGAGCCTGTTCGGCATTGGCCTGCGCTTCGATCAGCTGCGCGCGCAATTGCGCCTGGCTGGCCTCGTTCTTGGCTCTCGTTGCCTGCAATTGGCTCTTTTCAAGTATGATCGCATCGTCGTTCAGTGTCGCAAGGACGGTTCCGGAACGGACGTGGTCGCCGACATCCGCGGCGAGCGCGCGAATCGACAATCCTTCGACCTGTGGCTGGAGATAGATCTCTTCGACCGGTTTTACGGTGCCGGTGGCGACGACCCTGTCCACCAGCGTGCGGGTCGCGGCCTTGGTGACGACGATCGCCGGCAGGTTTTGCTGCGGCTTGGCGACGGTCGCTTCCTGGGCGAACAGGTTCGAGGTCGCGAAAGCAGCGACGATCATTGTGGAGGCGCGGAGGATGTTAAGCGGCTTGCGTGCCATGCGTCTTCGTCCAGTTTTTGACAAGGTCAGCCATATCCGCGCGTTGTCGTCAGCTCGCGAAAAAGCCCGTTCCCGTATTTGTTATTCTCAGAGGTATTCCCGCATCTTCCGCCGGTTCTTACTTAAGAAGTCCCTCGCCCGGCGAAATCGGATTGTACGTGGTATCGTTTTGTCCAACGCGCAAGTCCGGCGGAAAATAATTCCTCTATCTGCACCAATAATTACTATCGAAACACAGATCAATCACCAGACGGTTATGCGTGCATTCCGATAGTTGATCGCGATCCGGTCATGCTTATGACGCACGACAGTTTCCAAATGCGACATAAGAGTACGCTTTTTCTTTGGCCCACACAAAAAAACGCGCGGAGTGGCCCGCGCGTTCATTTCTCTCAGCAGAGTTGCCTACTTGGCGGCAGCGTCTGTAATGTCGTGCGTCCAGGCGCCCGATGGTTCCTTAGTGATGATCTTCTGATCGAGCAGCGCCTTGGCGGTGCGGTCGTAGAGCGTCGTGTCGAGCTTGCCTGATCCGTCGCCAATCAGCTTGGCAACTTCGCCCATCATACGCTTCTGGTGGTTTTCGTCCTGACCACCGGCATCGACGACGATGCCTGCTGCATCGTCCGGATTCTCGACGGCGTACTTCCAGCCCTTCATCGAAGCCTTGACGAACTTGGCCATCTTTTCCTTGAAGGCCGGGTCCTTGAGCTTGTCTTCAGAGGCGTAAAGGCCGTCTTCAAGCAGGTCGTTGCCCATGGCAGTGTAGTTGAAGACAGTCAGTTCTTCCGGCTTGAAGCCGGCATCGATTGCCTGCCAGTACTCGTTATAAGTCATGACGGAGATGCAATCGGCCTGCTTCTGCAGAAGCGGCTGCACGTCGAAGCTCTGCTTCAGCACAGTCACGCCATCGGCGCCACCTTCGGTCTTCAGACCGAGCTTGTTCATCCAGGCGAAGAACGGATACTCGTTGCCGAAGAACCATACGCCGAGGGTGTGGCCCTTGAAGTCGGCTTCGGTCTTGATCGGGCCGTCCTTACGGCAAATCAGCTCCATGCCCGACTTCTGGAAGGGCTGGGCGATGTTGACGAGCGGAACGCCCTTTTCGCGCGCAACCAGGGCACCACCCATCCAGTCGACGATGACGTCGGCGCCACCGCCGGCGATCACCTGTTCCGGCGCAATATCAGGACCACCCGGCTTGATCGTGACATCGAGGCCTTCCTCGTCGTAGTAGCCCTTTTCCTTGGCGACGTAGTAGCCGGCGAACTGCGACTGCGTCACCCACTTGAGCTGCAGCGTCACCTTGTCTGCAGCCATTGCATGGGCTGCCGCGAGCGACATCGCGCTCGCCATCATTGCAACAATCAGTTTTTTCATTTTCTTGTTCCCTCTGTAGTTATGCCCCAATCCCATTCGCGGGAAGAAAGCGACGCCTAGCCACCACGGATAGACGGATGCCAGAAAGTCACCGCCCGTTCTGCAAGGGCGACGACGCCATAGAAGATCGAACCAACCAGCGCCGCAACGGCGATTTCGGCCCAGACCATGTCGACATTCATGCGCCCGATCTCCGTGGAGATGCGGAAGCCCATGCCGACGATCGGCGTACCAAAGAACTCCGCGACGATGGCACCGATCAGCGCCAGCGTCGAGTTGATCTTCAATGCATTGAAAATGAAGGGCATCGCCGCCGGAAGCCGGAGCTTCAGCAGTGTCTGCCAATAGTTGGAGGCGTAGGTCTGCATCAGGTCACGCTCCATCGGACCGGATGCGGCGAGGCCGGCGACTGTGTTCACCAGCATCGGGAAGAAGGTCATGATGGTAACGACCGCCGCCTTCGACTGCCAGTCGAAGCCGAACCACATCACCATGATCGGCGCGACACCGATGATCGGCAGCGCCGACACCATGTTGCCGATCGGCAGCAATCCGCGACGCAGGAAAGCGACACGATCGGCAAGGATGGCGACGGCAAAGCCTGCACCGCAGCCGATGATGTAACCAGCGAATACTGCCTTGAAGATCGTCTGGCGCACGTCGTCTGCCAGGATTGGCAGTGAGCCGGCGATCCTGGCGCCTATGGCGCTTGGCGGCGGCAGCAGAACGAACGGAATGCCGGCGCCGCGGGTCAGTGCCTCCCAGATGATCAGGATCCAGGCACCGAAGATTGCCGGGATCAGCAGCCGCAGGAACGTGCGGCCGGAACTCGAACCAGGCGCGATTGCCGAAAGCTCGGTGACGCAGCGCCATGCAAGCAGCCAGCAGGCTGCTATCAGCAGGAAGAAGGATCTGGTGGCCAGACCTTCGTTGCCGGTCACATCAGCAAGCAGCACCCATGCAGCCCAATGCGCGCCGACCAACAAGACGGCGGCAATGTATGGCTTCGGTAATGGTGCGAAGGAAACGAAGGCGAGGGCGACGATCAGCGCGATCGTCAGGCCCACCGTCAGCGGTGACACAGGGTCCGGCGCGCCTTCGGCCATGAGCGGCAAGGTGACGATTGCAATCGCGGTCAGCAGCAGGGCAAGAACGCCCTGCCAGGAAAAGGACATCTTCTTCATGCCGGTCTCCCGCCCATCGAGCGATCGACGATCTTTGCAATAAGACCAACGATCGCGACAAGGCTTGCGGCCAGCACCGAGCCTGCGACCAGTGCCGCCCATATGTCGATTGTCTGGCTATAATAGGAGCCTGCGAGCAGCTTCGAGCCGATACCGGCGACGGCGCCGGTCGGGAGCTCGCCGACGATGGCGCCGACAAGGCTTGCTGCGATCGCAACCTTCATCGAGGTGAAAAGGAACGGCACGGAGGCTGGAACCCGCAGCTTCCAGAAGGTTTGCGCTGAGGTCGCGTTATAGGTTCGCATCAGGTCCAGGAACATGACCTCGGGCGACCGCAGACCCTTCACCATGCCGACCGTGACCGGGAAGAAGGAGAGGTAGGTCGAGATCAGCGCCTTCGGGATCAGGCCGGTGATGTTGATGGCGCCGAGAACGACGATCACCATCGGCGCAATCGCCAGGATCGGGATGGTCTGCGAGGCGATCACCCAAGGCATGAGGCTGCGGTCCAGCGCCTTGATATGAACGATACCGACGGCGATCACGATGCCGAGCAACGTGCCGAAGCCGAAGCCGAGCAACGTCGAGGAGAGCGTGACCCAGCTGTGGTAGACGAGGCTGCGATTGCTCGAAAGCTTCCGCAGGAAAGTGTTCTCGAAGACGTTCTGCACGACCTGATGCGGCGCAGGCAGCAATGGTTTCGGCTGCGAGAGCGTCTTTTCGATGAATTCCATGGTACCGGGCGTCTGGTTGGCCCGCTGATCCATGTCGCGCTGGAAGGAAGCATTCATCAGGACTGCCGCGACGTACCAGACGGCGATCAAGACCATGAGAATGGTAAGGACGGGTACGATTCTATCCTTGAGTGTGTCCGGTTTCATGCCGAGCCCTCCTTCAGAAAGGGCGCGGCCTGGTTCTGGATCTGAATGAAAACGTGGTCGGGGCCATCCAGCACTTGGTCATTATCGAAGCGGAGCACTTTGAAGCCTTGACGATGAAGAAAAGCGTCGCGTTCGATGTCGTGTAGGCGACCGTGGTCCGTTTCATGGCTGTCGCCATCGACTTCAATAATAAGCCGGGCGGAGAGCCACGCAAAATCCGCAATGTAGGGGCCGATCGGTGTTTCCCGCCGGAAGCGCGCACCGTAGGGGCGGAGGTCACGGAGCATGTTCCACATCGCAGCCTCGGCCTTGGTCAATTCGCGGCGTAGGCGTCTGGCTTGCTCTCTGGTTTTTGGGGTGATGTTTGTGTGTGGCATCTAGACCCCTCCCCAACCCCT
>UBTY01000010.1:135521-166252 GCA_900468535.1 Hyphomicrobiales bacterium
CCCCACAAGGGGGAGGGGCAGGCCTGTAGCGCCTGCCGAGCCGCATAATGCCAGTCGAACCTGTGGGACGCTGAAGCCCCTCCCCCTTGTGGGGAGGGGTTGGGGAGGGGTCTTTATCTCCAAAGCGCTAGTGCTCATAGCTGTGCCCCGCTCTCAGACCGTCGCGCACGCGATGGGCGATTTCGAGGAACTCGGGCGTCTCGCGAATGTCGAGCGGGCGTTCGCGTGGAAGCGTTGAATCGATGATATCGGTCACGCGGCCGGGGCGGGGGGACATCACCACGATCTTGGTGGAAAGGTAGACCGCCTCGGGGATCGAGTGGGTGACGAAGCAGATCGTCTTGTTGGTGCGCGCCCAGAGCTTCAGAAGCTCCTCGTTCAGATGGTCGCGGACGATTTCGTCGAGCGCACCGAAGGGCTCATCCATCAGCAGCAGGTCGGCGTCGAAGGCCAGCGCGCGGGCGATCGAGGCGCGCTGCTGCATGCCGCCGGATAGCTGCCAGGGGAATTTCTTCTCGAAACCGGAGAGGTTCACCAGATCGAGCGCGCCGGCAATGCGTTTCTTCTGGTCGGCCGATGCGTAGCCCATGATCTCGAGCGGCAGGGCGATGTTCTTCTCGATCGTGCGCCAGGGGTAGAGAGCTGGCGCCTGGAAGACATAGCCGTAGGCGCGCGCCTTGCGCGCTTCTTCCGGCGTCATACCGTTGACGGTGATCTCGCCCGATGTTTTCTTCTCGAGATCGGCAATCACGCGCAGGAAGGTCGTCTTCCCGCAGCCCGATGGCCCGATGAAGGAGACGAAGTCACCCTTGCGAACGTCGAGATTGACGTTCGTCAGCGCGTGCACGGGAGCATCGCTGGCATCATAGGTCAGACAGAGGTCCTTGGCGGATACGACGGAGGCAGCTTGCGTCAATGCTTGTGTATCCTGTTTTCCCCGCGCTTCCGCGGTTTGCGTGATAGTATGAGTAGCTGTTTTCATTGTTCCGGCAAGGTCCATGGAGGATGACGATGGACGCGACATCAAAGCCCACCTGTCACATTGTGCGCCCCAGTCATGCCTACGACGGCAAGCAGGGGCTGAGTTACTTCGAAGGCATCGCGGCCGAGACGGTCGGCGCCAAGGGCATCTGCATGCATTTGCTGACGATTCCGCCCGGCGTTCGCGCCAAGGCGCATCTGCACGAAGCGCATGAAACGGCGATCTACATGCTCTCCGGCGAGGCTCACACCTGGTATGGCGATGAGCTGGAGCATCATGTCGTCGTGCATGCCGGCGAGTTGTTCTACATCCCCGCCGGGGTGCCGCATCTGCCTGCCAATCTCAGCAGTACCCCTTGCACCGCGATCATCGCCCGCACCGATCCGAACGAGCAGGAAAGCGTCGTTCTGCTTCCTGAGCTTGATAAGGCGATTCCGGGATGATGACTGCGTTGGCCCGGTGAGTGAAGCTTTCGGGGCCGGCAAGCAAAGTGAGAAATAGGGCGAAGGGGACTGCATCTAGGATTGCCTCCCTTCAGATGTGTCAGAGTAGGCCGTCGAAATCCCCATTCTGCGTGCGAAATAGAAGGCTGCTCCGCCCGCTACACCGCTGAGCGCGAATGTGGCGACAAACAGTTGTTCCTGCCCGATAGGCTGGCCAAAGAGACCGGTCTCTTCCATTTGCGCGGGTCGATCGTGAAACAGGGACGCGACGTAACCAACCATGAGAACGATCGCCAACGTGAGGGCAACGCAGAGTACGCCTGCAACGCAATGGCTGCTGAAGCTTCGCACGTTGAAGCGTTCCATCAGCCTATAGAGCCCGAAGCTGACGGGAGCGAAAACGACAAAGGCGACGAACGAAGCGAAGAACGGCAACAGGATGCTGGCGGGAACGAGAACCTGGGGCGGCGTCCCGGCAAACGACGCGGGCTGAATGACCGCTATCATCGCGAATGCCGTATAGGTGCCGCCCAGGCAGCCCACAGCGTGAAGCCTCGGAAACCAGTTCCCAAGCTGGTGGGGGTATGCCGGCAAAATCCTAGTTTGCCCTGCGTTCATTCAGACCCCCGTCGCCGGGATGCCCGAGCGCTCGACCTTGCGGGGCGCGACGAGTTCCTTCCATGTCGATAGCGCCTTGTTGACCGCCTGGAACGGCTCGCGCTTGACGAACTGGCCGTGCCCTTCCTTCGTCTTGACGGTGCTCTCCTCGATCGCGACTTCACCACGCGTCAGCGTGTAGCGCGGCAGGCCGGTCACCTGCTTGCCTTCGAAGACGTTGTAGTCGATCGACGATTGCTGTGACTTGGCCGAGATCGTCTTCGAACGCTTCGGATCCCAGACGACGATATCGGCATCGGCGCCGACGAGGATGGCGCCCTTCTTTGGGTAGACGTTAAGGATCTTTGCGATGTTGGTCGAGGTGACCGCGACGAACTCGTTCATTGTCAGGCGACCGGTGTTGACGCCGTGAGTCCACAATATCGGCAGCCGGTCTTCCAGGCCGCCGGTGCCGTTCGGGATCTTGGAGAAGTCGCCGACGCCGAAGCGCTTCTGGTCGGTGGTGAAGGCACAATGGTCCGTCGCCACGACGGAGAGGGAGCCGGATTGCAGGCCAGCCCACAGGCTGTCCTGATGCTGCTTGTTGCGGAAGGGCGGGGACATGACGCGGCGGGCGGCGTGGTCCCAGTCCTTGTCGAAATACTCGCTTTCGTCGAGCGTCAGATGCTGGATCAGCGGTTCGCCGTAAACCCGCATGCCTTTCTGGCGGGCGCGGCGGATGGCTTCATGCGCCTGTTCGCAGGAGGTGTGCACGACATAGAGCGGAACGCCGGCCATGTCGGCGAGCATGATGGCGCGGTTGGTTGCCTCTCCTTCGACCTCAGGCGGGCGGGAATAGGCATGTGCCTCGGGGCCGTTGTTGCCGTCGGCGAGCAGCTTTGCGGTCATCGAGGCGACGACGTCCCCGTTTTCGGCATGGACCAGCGGCAACGCACCCAGTTCCGCACAGCGCTGGAAGGAGGCGAACATCTCGTCATCGTTCACCATCAGCGCGCCCTTGTAGGCCATGAAGTGCTTGAAGGTGTTGATGCCCCTGTCCTTGACGACGGTCTCCATCTCGTTGAAGACGCGCTCGTTCCAGCCGGTGATCGCCATGTGGAACGAGTAGTCGGCGTTGGCGCGGCTGGTCTTGTTGTCCCACATCTGCAGTGCTTCGAGCAGCGACTGCTCCGGCCCCGGCAGGCAGAAATCGACGACCATGGTCGTGCCGCCGGCAAGGCCCGCGCGCGTGCCGCTTTCGAAGTCGTCGGAGGAATAGGTCCCCATGAACGGCATTTCGAGGTGAACGTGCGGGTCGATGCCACCAGGCATGACGTAGCAGCCGGTCGCATCAAGCGTCTCCGTGCCGGAGAGGTTCGGGCCGATCTCGACGATCCTGCCGCCCTCGATCTTCACATCCGCCTTGTAGGTCAGGTCCGCGGTGACGATGGTTCCGCCCTTGATGACTTTGCTCATGATCAGTTCCCTTGCATTGATTGCGCGCGGCTCTTCGTCCGCTGGTAAAAGAAAAGGCGGGAATGATCCCGCCCTTGATTATGCAACAATTTCAGCGGTCTCGACGACGGCGTGGAAGAGGACATCAGCGCCTGCCGTTGCCCACTCTCTGGAGATTTCCTCCGCCTCGTTGTGCGAGAGGCCGCCGACGCAGGGGCACATGACCATGGTCGTGGGGGCGACCTTTGCCGTCCAGCAGGCATCGTGGCCAGCGCCGGAGATCAGGTTCATGTGGCTGTAGCCGAGCCGTTCGGCAGCGCCACGCACGCGGGAAACGAGAGTCGGGTCGAAGGTCACTGGAGCGAAGTGGCCGATCGCCTCGATCGCGCAACCGACACCGAGTGCTTCGCAGATGGCAGGCGCTTCCGCCTCGATCCGGGCGCGCATGCCGTCGAGCTTCGCCTGATCCGGCGAGCGGATGTCGACGGTGAAGACGACCTTGCCCGGCAGGACGTTGCGCGAGTTCGGGGTGAAGAACACCTGGCCGACGCCGCCGACGGCCCCCGGCTGGTTATCCATCGCCACGGTCTGCACCATCTCGACAATGCGCGACATGGCAAGCCCGGCGTTGACGCGCATGTTCATCGGCGTCGAGCCGGTGTGCGCTTCCTTGCCGGTCAGCGTGAATTCGAGCCACCAGAGGCCCTGACAGTGCGTGACCACGCCGATCTGCTTGTTCTCGGCCTCGAGAATCGGACCCTGCTCGATGTGATACTCGAAATAGGCGTGCATCTTGCGGGCGCCGACTTCTTCCTCGCCGACCCAGCCGATGCGCTTCAGTTCGTCGCCGAAGGTCTTGCCTTCAGGGTCCTTGCGGTCATAGGCGTATTCCAGCGTATGGGCACCGGCGAAAACGCCTGACGCGAGCATGGCAGGCGCAAAGCGGGCGCCTTCCTCGTTGGTCCAGTTGGTGACGACAACAGGGTGCTTGGTCTTGATGCCGAGATCGTTCATGGTGCGGACGACCTCAAGTCCGGCAAGCACGCCGAGCACGCCGTCATACTTGCCGCCGGTCGGCTGCGTGTCGAGGTGCGACCCGACATAGACGGGTAGGGCGTCCGGATCGGTGCCGGGCCGGGTTGCGAACATCGTGCCCATCTTGTCGACGCCGAGCGTCATGCCCGCGTCTTCGCACCATGTCCTGAAGAGGCTACGCCCCTCGGCATCCGAATCCGTTAACGTCTGGCGGTTGTTGCCGCCAGCAATGCCCGGGCCGATCTTTGCCATGTCCATGAGGCTGTCCCAAAGACGGTCCCCGTTGACGCGCATGTTCTCGCCTGGTGCTGCCACCATGTCTAAAGTCCTCACCTGTTTTCTGCGGAAATGCTGTTCACATCTCCGCCTGTTCCCGTGGTCAGTATCCGAGCGCTTTTGTTTGTTTTGTTAGCGCCGGAAAATCGCCAGTTGCCTTTGTTTAGCATCTGATCGATAATTTGACCGATTGGTAAACATTACAACTTCCGGCGCTGGGCTCAAGACGAAAATCAGGAAAAATACAGACAAAATTACCGGCATCTGCTCATTTTTGCGGCATGCCGCCGGGTCTGTTCAATCTTGAGTGAAACAGTTGAATTTGAAGGGGAAAACAAGGTCGACATGACAATCCCGAGGGCAGCCAAGACCCAGCGACGCACGCGTATTCAGGAAGCCAAGGAAGAGCAGATCCTTGAAGCTGCGCTCGATGTGTTTTCGGTCAGTGGTTTTCGCGGTTCCACGATCGACCAGATCGCCGAAGTTGCCGGCATGTCGAAGCCGAACCTGCTCTATTATTTCCGCACCAAGGAAGCGATGCATCGGGCGCTGATCGACCGGGTGCTGTTTACCTGGCTGGAGCCGCTGAGAGCCTTCGACGCCGAGGGAAATCCGGAAAGCGAGATCCGCAGCTATATTCGCCGCAAGCTTGAAATGGCGCGTGATTTCCCGCGGGAAAGCAGGCTGTTCGCCAACGAGATGTTGCAGGGTGCCCCGCATGTCGAAGACGAGCTCAAGGGACCGTTGAAGCAACTCGTCGACGAGAAGGCCGAGGTCATCCGCAGCTGGACGAAGGCCGGCAAGATCGCCAAGTGCGATCCCTACCACCTGATCTTCTCGATCTGGTCGACGACGCAGCACTATGCCGACTTCGACGTCCAGGTAAGGGCGGTGCTTG
Source organism: Hyphomicrobiales bacterium (assembly GCA_900468535.1). Taxonomy (GTDB): domain Bacteria; phylum Pseudomonadota; class Alphaproteobacteria; order Rhizobiales; family Rhizobiaceae; genus Rhizobium. Next base: position 141,208 of record UBTY01000010.1, read on the forward strand.
GGCAGGAACATGCCGGCGCCGGTCGTTTCGAGGACGCGGCCCGCTTCCTCGAACAGCTGTTCATCGACGGGCTGAAGGTCAAGCCGGTACCCGATGCCTCATGATTTGGCGATCGGCATGATCCGGCTGAGAAGTGCGGCAACACTCTCGATCGTGTAGGGCTTCTGAAGCAACTCGACGTCGGCAGCACTACCGGCCTGGATCATGGCCTCGCCATAGCCTGTCGCGAAAATCAGCGGTGTCGACTTTTCTCTCAACCTCGCTGCGACGGGCTCACTCGTCTCTTCGCCCAGATGGACGTCGAGCACGGCCAGGTCGAAATGCCTGGCATCGATGAGTTCGAGGGCATGCGCGACGTTTGGCGCCAGCGCCACCTCGGCGGCGCCGAGCTGAAGCAATATGTCCTCGCCGTCCATGGCGATGATCAGATTGTCCTCCACCAGCAGGATCGTCAGATCGGCAAGCGGTTGATGGATGACATGCGCGAGCATGTCTTGCACAGGGTCGTCGTTGCGGCTCGGCAGAACCGAGACCGGCCCGGTGGCGAAGGTCACGAATTTCGCCGGAATGCTGAAATGCGCGCGCAGCCCGGCCGGATCATAGATGACTTCGGCCTTGCCGCCGAGATCGTAAGGGATCGAACGCCGGATGATGGTTGTGCCAAAGCCCTGGCGTTTGGGCTCATGCACCGGCGGGCCGTCGCTTTCCTTCCAGTCGATCAGCAGGTTGCCTGCCTCGTCTTTTCGCCAAGAGGCCTCGACGGTGCCGCTGTCGCAGAGGCTGCCGTATTTCGCGCTATTCGTCACAAGCTCGTGGAAGACCAAGGCTGTCGTCGAGAAAGCCTGCGGCGCAAGAAGCGCATCCTCGCCACGCATGACGATGCGCGCGGCATTCTTGCCGAGATAGGCGGCGGCCTCGGCCTGCAAAAGCGCGCGCAGTGACGCAGGCGCCCAGTGGTCGCGAGTGATCTGGTCATGAGCGCGCGCCAGCGCCTGTATGCGGCCTTCGAGGTGTTCGACGAAATCAGACACCTGGTTGGTCGTGCCGCGCGACTGACGGATCAGGCCGCTTATAAGGCCGAGAATGTTGCGGACACGGTGGTTCAGTTCGGCAATCAGGACTTCCTGACGCTCGTTGGCCTGCTGGCGAACGACATTGGCTTCGTCGGTCAGTCTGAGGACGACCTCGATCAGCGTCACTCGAATGGTTTCGGCAACGCTGCGCTCGGCGGCGGCAAAGGGCAGGGAGCGGCCACGCACCAGTTCTGACCAGGTCTCGAAACTCTTTCGCGGCGTGAGTCTCGGTCCGTTCGGGCCGTATTCCAACGGCTTGTGCGGGTCGCCTGCCCAGCGGACCGTGCGAACGATCTCCTGCCGGAAGAGAACCACGTAGTCGCGTGGCGATCGCGATATCGGGATGGCGAGGAAGCCGGCGACGATGCCACCCGGATCGACCTCGGGCCAGAAGCTTTCGATATGGTCGGTTGCGAAGACGCGACCGGACGCATTGCGATTGAGCCTCCGCACCAGATCCGCAAACTGCGCCTGCGACGGCGTTACCCCCGTGAGTGCCGAGCGGCCATTGATCCACACGCCGATGCCATCGGCAGGGATCGCGTCCGCGAGCGCATCGATGAGCCAGGTCGGATCATCGAGCAGGCTCGCATTGTCGGCAACGGAGGTGAGCAGCTTGTCCGCAATGCGTCGGGCTTTTGTTTCGAAATCGAGCGCCAGGCGACGTTCACGGCTTTCCAGGCGCGAGGCGAACATCTGGCCGAACAGTTCCGACGTCGTTCGCCGCTCGAAGGAGGGGAGGCGTGCGGAGTAGTGATGGCAGGCAAACAGCCCCCACAGCTTGCCGTCGACCACGATCGATATCGAAAGCGAGGCTCCGACTCCCATGTTCTTCAAGTACTCGATGTGAATGGGCGAGACTGAACGCAGGATCGACATTGAGAGATCGAGCGGACGGCCGTGCTCATCGAGTTCAGGAAGCACCGGGACATTCGGTGCGGCGATATCGGCAATGATGCGAAAGAGGTTGCGGGTGTAGAGCGCGCGAGCTTGTACCGGAATATCCGAGGCCGGATAGTGAAGGCCGAGAAACGAGCCGATTCCGGCGCGTGCCGCTTCTGCCACGACTTCGCCGGCCCCGCTTTCATCGAAGCGATAGACCATGACGCGGTCAAAGCCGGTCAAAGCGCGCGCCTGCCGGGCGCCCTCGCGGAAGAAGGCTTCAAGCGTTTCGGCCTGGTCGAGGCGGGCCATCATGCTGCGAATCGACATGGTCGAGCCGCCCTGAGTGCCTTCCTGCGAAGGCTCTCCCTCGATCACGACCTGGCCATCGCTCAGATGAATGGCGATATCGAAGACCGGCCCATTGTCCGATAGCGTCACGCCAAAGAGGCGTTCAACGACGTCGGGTCCACGCATGATCGTCAATCGATTGCGCAGGACGTGCATCGTCGGGGAGTGAATGACCTTCGAGATCGGCTGGCCAAGCACGTCGTTGTGCGAGAGGCCGATGAACTGCTCGAGATTGGCAGATGCGCGCACGACCAGCCAATCTGTCGAGGTGACGATCAGGAAGCCGAACGGCTGGATAGCGCCCAATCTGTGGATGGGCTCGCGGTCGCAGTTGGTCAGATCGACCTTTTCACCTGGCTCGGTCACGAGACGACGAGCTCCAGTTCCACCTCCGCCGCGCGGCGGAAGAGCGCGAAGACATCGCGTGCAGCGGAGATTGCGGTCTCGGGATCGGCGATGCCGGCCTCATCGAGACGGTCCATGAAAATCTTGATACTGCCGCGCGGGCCGTTCGGCGTCAGGTATCGAGACGGTAGACCTGTCGGCACGGATTTCGCAAGCATCGAGCCCCCGAGCTTCGAGCCTTCCAGCACATAGGCGGCGCCCCAAAGCTCCGCCTCGTTATTAGGCGTGAGACCTTCCAGCAGCGGCGGCGGATTCACGCCGAGGTCGGCGAGGTCGGCCATCAGGAGTTCGCGGCGGCGTCGCTCCGGCCAATCGGGAAGAAGCTTGATGATCCCTGCGCGCTCCAGCGCCATCTCCACGACAGGAACAATGCGAGCATGCGCGGACAGAAAAGAGCTGTACTGCGGCTGATCTGACAGGTCGAAGCGGCCAAAGATCGTGTCTACTTCAGCGTGGCAATCGCTGGTCTGTGCGCGAAGCGCGCTCCTGAGTGGCATACTGTCGAATTTCCAATGTCTGTTGGCCTAAACCTTTGGCGATATTGGACATATGCTGCACCGTGGCAGTAAATCCAGCCATCGCGCGAAATTTCTTGCGCATGGGTTGCTAGTCATCCCCGTCAAACAGGGTGCCGGCGGAGGCACGCGCCTTGGCGTGGCGAGCGCGATAAGCTTGCCGGATTGCCGTTCGCCGTGGTTCGCGCGCGGGCTCCGGCGACAGGGCCGACAACCAGGCCAAGGCGGTCGGTACGAACTCGCCGCCGGCGGGGATCAGCAAGTCATATTCGTCAAGCTGCCGTCGGATGCAGCCGCGATCAAAGGAAATGACGGCATTTCCCGCAGCTTTTGCCTCGAAGATCACCAGGGGTTGGGCTTCGTTGGTATAGGTTGTCGGGAAGATAAAGACATCGATCTCCCGGTAAAATGAAGTCTTCGCTTCGCCATATAGCGGCCCACGATAATCGAGCACGCCGCCGAGTTCGGCAACGACTGCATCGATGGCAGCGCGTTCGGCAGGATCGGCCGGGCCCGCGAGGATTGCCTTGATCTCCGCGCCCTCCGCCCGTGCCTGCCTTGCAAGCGTGATGAAGGTATCTAGCCCCTTTTCGCGCGTGAGGTTGCTCAGCATGCCGATCACCAGATGGGTATGGTCGACAGGTCCGTCGTTCGCTTCCATGGGGGCAACGAAGGCTGCATTGGAGACGATGTTGCAACGGGCGCGGTGTTCATAGGTTTCGGTGAAACGGTCCCGCATGATGTCGCACAGGAAGATATGCCACAGCTGGCGACCGCCCAATATCAGGATGCATCGCATCAGCAATTGGGGGCGATCGATATAGCTGAAACTGTGGTGATGCAGATGGGTGCGGTAGCCGAGGAGCCGCGCCGCAGACACGATAAGGAACACATAGATCATGCCAAGGCCGCCGTCGCAGCCGAGGTAGCAGATCCGGCCGTCCTGCTTGCGATCGCGAAACAGCCGCAGGCAAGCGGCGAGCGTGCGGACGAGCCGGATCGGATGCTTGAGCAGTCTGCTTGACGGCGGGGCGATGTTGCGAACGTTGACGTCGTTCGCCTCGGAAAGAAGCGCGATCATATCCCTGGTCGCGAACGAAAAGCCGTTGAGCGGCGGAGGCAACTGACCGATCGCAACAATATGACGTGTCATGCGGGAGGCTACCTCTTTGCGCCTCCCGACTATCGCATTGGCGGAAGAAAATTCAATCTCCCGCCCTGCCGCCTTTCCTCAACTACGAGGGGTTTCAGGCCGCTTCGGTATCCGAGCTGTTGTGGAAGGCGAAGCCTTCGTCGGCCCAACCGGTCATTCCGCCGATCATCACCTTTACCTGAAGGCCGAGCCGGGCAAGCCGGAGGGTCGCCTTATCGGTGCCGTTGCAATGCGGGCCGGCACAGTAGACTACGAAGAGCGTGTGCGCAGGCCACTCCGACATACGATGCGCCGTCATCTTTCCATGCGGCAGGTTGATCGCGCCTGGAATGTGTGATGCGGCGTAGTGTGCCGGGGAGCGCACGTCGAGCAGCACGAAGTCGCTGTGCCCGGCCGAGAGCGAGGCGTGGACGTCCCAGCAGTCGGTTTCGAAGGCGAGCTTGCGGGCGTAGTAGGCAGCGGTGGCTTCAGGCGACGCGGCGGGGGTTTCGGCAACGAAGCTCGGCATGACGGTTCCTTTCGGTTCGAGTTGTCAGCTTTTGTCGCCGATGTTATGGCTTGGCGAAATTGGCCATAATGACGGATAGCGTAAAGATCATGCCAAACCTGCTGAAAGGTCCGCATGTCGTCGTGCTTGCTTATGACGGGCTCTGCACGTTCGAGTTTGGAATTGCCTATGAGGTCTTCGGGCTGTCACGCCCGGAGATGGGCGAGGATTGGTATCGCTACTCGGTTTGCGGGGTCGAGCCCGGGCCTTTGAGAGCGGCGGGCGGGCTTGCGGTGTCGGTCGAGCATGGGCTTGAGGTGATCGGGGAGGCCGACCTGATCGTCGTGCCGGGTTGGCGGTCGATCGAGGCCGATGTTCCGGTCGCCATTATCGACGCCTTGTGTGCGGCGCATCGGCGCGGTGCTCGGATCATGTCTCTCTGTTCCGGCGTTGCCGTGCTTGCGGCAACCGGTCTGCTTCACCATCGCCGCGCGACGACGCATTGGCGATATGTTGCATCGATCGCGAAACGCTATCCCGACATCACCTTCGACGCCGATGTCCTTTACATGGATGAGGGCAGTCTTCTGACGGCGGCCGGCAGCGCGGCTGGCATCGATCTCTGCCTGCATGTGGTCCGTGGTGATTTTGGCGCCGAGGCCGCCAACAGCGTCGCGCGACGTCTGGTCCTGCCGCCGCATCGCGAAGGCGGGCAGGCTCAGTTCATCCATGCGCCGGTGCCGCAGGAACGCGAGGGTATCCGGCTTGGCCCATTGATCGACTGGATGCGGCAGCGGCTCGACGAAGAGCAGCCGATCAGCCTGCTCGCGGCGAAGGCGGGGATGAGCCAGCGCACATTTCAACGCCGGTTCGAAAGCACCACCGGGCAAACTGTGGGTGAATGGCTGCTGGGCGAAAGGCTGCGGCATGCGCGCGAACTTCTGGAAAGGGCAAGCAGTGTATCGCTCGACGATATCGCTGGCGCCAGCGGATTCGGAACGCTGGCGACGATGCGGCATCATTTTCGCAAGAGGTTGGGAACGAGCCCGGGCGCATATCGGAAGATGTTTGCAGGTGGCGGCGGCTGATGGGAAGCAAGCGCGTGGTCTGCCGCGCGCTTGCGATGTCGGTCAATCGCGGTCCCTAAAAGTAGTGGTGGCGGTGGATGCCGTCATAACTGCCTGATTTCAGGCAGCAGTTCTTGAAAGCGCCTCCGCGAACCGCAAGGGCAGGGATCATTGCGGCCGAGTTTTTCGATCAGCTCGACGTCGCCGTGGACGAACTGGCGGCCGGTTTTAACCCGGGTTTCCGATGGATAGGATTTACGTCGCTTGGACGTGACCTCAAAAGCTGAGATCGGTGAGGTGTTTGCGAGCCATGGCTGCCTCCTCTTGAAAAAGCGCTGCGACAGTGCAGCGAGGCATCGATAGCATAAAGCCTTCCGTAGACAACGCCGCGGGAGAAACTCTTCCGCGGCGTTGCAAAGCGGTTACTCCGCGGCCTGGCGGGCCATCGGGTTGTTCGGATGCGTCGTCCAGTTGGCATAGTTCGGGTCAACAGGACGGCCGGTGCGCTGGTCGAGTTCGCCTGATGGCAGCTGTTCCATGGTGATGCAGTTCTCGACGGGACAGACGTTGACGCAGAGATTGCAGCCGACGCATTCGTCTTCCATCACTTCGAAATGGCGGACGCCATTGACGAACTGGGTGATCGCCTGGTGCGAGGTGTCCTCGCAGGCGATGTGACAGCGGCCGCATTTGATGCAGGCGTCCTGGTCGATCTTGGCCTTGGCGATGTAGTTGAGGTTGAGATACTGCCAGTCCGAGACATTCGGCACGGCGCGGCCGGTGATGTCGTCAAGGTTGCGGTGGCCCTTGGCATCCATCCAGTCGGAGAGGCCCGATATCATTTCCTGGACGATCTTGAAGCCATAGGTCATGGCAGCGGTGCAGACCTGCACGTTGCCCGCGCCGAGCACCAGGAATTCGGCTGCATCGCGCCACGTGGTGACGCCACCGATGCCTGAGATCGGCAGGCCATAGGTTTCCGGATCGCGGGCGATCTCGGCGACCATGTTGAGCGCGATCGGCTTGACCGCCGGGCCGCAATAGCCGCCATGGCTGCCCTTGCCGTCGATGGATGGCTCGGGGGAGAAGGTGTCGAGGTTGACCGATGTGATCGAGTTGATCGTGTTGATCAGCGAGACCGCGTCGGTGCCGCCCGCCTTTGCCGCACGCGCCGGCTTGCGGATATCGGTGATATTGGGCGTCAGCTTGGTGATGACGGGCATGCGTGTGTACTGCTTGCACCAGCGCACGACCATTTCGATGTACTCCGGCACCTGTCCGACTGCGGCACCCATGCCGCGCTCGGACATGCCGTGCGGACAGCCGAAATTGAGCTCGATGCCATCAGCGCCGGTTTCCTCGACGAGCGGAAGGATTGCCTTCCAGCTCTCCTCCTCGCACGGCACCATGATCGAGGCGATCAGGGCGCGATCCGGCCAGTTCATCTTCACCTGCTTCATTTCGCGCAGGTTGGTATAGAGATCGCGGTCGGTGATGAGCTCAATATTGTTCAGACCAAGCAGACGGCGGTCGGCGCCCCAGATGGCGCCGTAGCGCGGGCCGTTGACGTTGACGACGGGAGGACCCTCCTCGCCGAGCGTCTTCCAGACGACGCCACCCCAGCCTGCCTTGAATGCGCGCTCGACGTTGTAAGCCTTGTCGGTCGGCGGCGCGGAAGCCAGCCAGAACGGGTTCGGAGACTTGATGCCGACGAAATTATTGCGGAGATCAGCCATTGTTCATTCTCCCCTTCACGCCACGGCAACGGCCGGCTGCGCGCCGGCAGCAAGCATACGATTGATGGATTCAGCGGCATCACGGCCCTGCGCGACCGCCGAAACGGTCAGGTCGTCGCCGCCGAAGACGCAGTCGCCGCCGGCCCAGACGCCATCAAGCGAGGTCTTTCCATCGCCATCGATAGCGATGCGCCCGGATTCCATGCGCAGGGCACCGAGGCCCGAGGCATCGAAGGTCTGACCGATCGCCTTGAAGATCTGATCGGCAGCAATGACGCCGGTCTCGCCTGTTGTGGACAGCCGGCCATCGACCAGCCTGGTGTACTCCACCTCGATCGCGGCGACCTTGCCGTCCTGTGCGAGAATGGACCTCGGCGCCAGCCAATGGCGAATGATGACGCCCTTCGATGTCGCGAGATCCTGCTCGAATTCCGAGGCGTTCATATGTTCCTTGCCGCGGCGATAACAGATCGTGACTTCCTCCGCGCCGAGGAGTTTCGCCTGTACTGCGGCGTCAATGGCGGTCATACCGCCGCCGAGAACGACGACGCGGCGGCCGATGGCAATCTCGCCCTTGTCTGTTGCCTGGCGCAGGCCGGCGATGAAATCGACGGCATCATCGACGCCGGCGAGATTTTCACCTTCGAGGCGAAGTGCGTTGACGCCCGCGAGGCCGATGCCGAGGAAGACGGCGTCATACTGCGATTGCAGATCGGCGAGGGAGAAATCACGGCCAAGCTGCTGGTCGTGACGAACTTCGATGCCGCCGATCGCCAGCACGTAGTCGACTTCCTTCTGGGCGAAGTCATCGACAGCCTTGTAGGTGGCGATGCCGTATTCGTTGAGGCCGCCGGACTTTGCCTTGCCGTCATAGATGACGACGTCGTGGCCCTTCACAGCAAGGCGGTGAGCAGCGGCAAGTCCTGCAGGACCGGCACCGACCACGGCGATCTTCTTTCCGGATGAGGCGGCGCGGCTGTAGAACTGCTTGTCAGCCTGCATGGCCGTGTCGGTGGCGTAGCGCTGAAGGCGACCGATTTCGACAGGGCGTTCCTCTGCCGTGTTGCGCACGCAGGCCTGCTCGCACAACTCCTCGGTGGGACAGACTCGGGCGCACATTCCGCCCAGAATGTTCTGGTCGAAGATCGTCTTCGCGGAGCCAAGCGGATTTCCTGTCGATATCTGCCTTATGAAGAGCGGGATATCGATGGAGGTGGGACAGGCCGTCATGCACGGCGCGTCGTAGCAGAAGTAACAGCGGTCAGCTGCGACCAGCGCCTCGTGCTTGTCGAGGCGCGGATGAAGATCGGAGAAGTTCGACTCGTATTCTGCGGGCGAAAGCCGGCCAGCACGAATCCCAGTTCCCAGTCGTTCCATTGAAGTTCCCTCATTATTGGTAAACGGCCAGTGAGGGAAAGCGTAACTCAGCTTCAAAAATTTATCAAACGGTAAAATTTTGGGTAATTCGCCCTTGTATCAGGATGCCTGAAGGCAGCTTTTCCGAGCTTGGCGAAGGCGCAAGGCGGCCTATGCAGGTTGGCGTTTCGCGAAAAATCGAGAAAATTGATAAAACGCAAAAATAAAGGGAACCAATCCGTTATCGGCTCGTTTAAGCGATATCCGAATGATGATCGCATCGACCCAAAAATGCGCGCCCCCAACCCATCATTCGGATCCACACTCACGGTCCCCTCCCGGTGAGTGAAGAGACAGCCGGTGCGCCGCCCTCGCACTGGCTGTTCTTCGTTTTGGGTACCGGTGTTCGCGTCGAGGTGGCGTTACTTCCGAAGACTAGCGAATGGAGGCCGGTTGTGCCCGCCGAAGGATTTCAAACTCGGCGTCAGGGATCAGCAGATCATATTCGATACGCGTCGATGTCAGGCGCAGCTCTGCGCGGCCATTGACCGAGGATGGAACGACGCGCTCCAGCACGGTTCGTCCGAAGCTGTTCTCACTGAGGTCATGAGTGGCGGTTTCGTGCGGCAGCATTTCGATCCAGGACATGAGGATTGCCTTGCGATCCCCGATCGTCGTCTCGCGGCAGTCGATTGCCACTGACGTCGAGCCATTGGCAATGGCGCCTGATGTCGCGGAGTTGACGATCAGCTCATGGAGAGCGAGGCCGACGTGAACGGCGGCGTTGGGCGTGAGATGGACGTTAAGGCCGCTGACAGGGATATGCCCGGCCGCTTCGGGCCAGTAAGGCGCGAATTGCTTCTGCGCGAGTTCGAAGAGGAACGCGCCGCGCCAGCTCGAATCCGTAATCAGATCCTGGGAATTCGACAGGGATTGCAGGCGGCCACGGAATTTCACGAGGAAACCGTCCAGCGATATGGTGTTGCGCGCAGTCTGCGTCGCAATTCCCTGGATGATCGCCAGAAGGTTCTTCGACCGGTGCGACAGCTCGCGCAGCAGCGACTTCAGAACCTTCTCGCGATGCCGCGTTTCGGTGATTTCTGTCACGATCGACAGGATGCCGACCTGGTTGCCGACATTGGCGCGCTCGATCTTGATCTCGTAGGTGCGCATTTCGCCTTCGATGGTGATATCCACCTCCGTGGTCGTGGAGGTGCCACTTTCGAGGACAAGCCGCTTGATCTGCTCCAGCCGGTGGCCGTGCGCGGTGCCGAAGAGATCGGCATCGCTGCCGCCGGCGGAATGCAGGCTGAAGTGCGCAGGGAGATTTTCGGTGTAGACGATCGCGAGGTCTGGGTCTTGATAGACAAGCGCAATGCCGGCGCTGGCGAGCGCGCGACCCATGAGCAGTTCTTTACTTTCCAGTTCGAAAGAAGCGCCGGCCAATGGTCCAGTCCTGTTCACCCGGCCGCCTTTCCCTCGATCCTTATGCGCATGAGAAGTGGGCCAAAAATGCACGGCTCACGCCGCCCACTTCTCTTTAGACGCAAGCACTGCACAAAATCTTAAAACCGAAAGCGTTTCAGATTGACTGCAACGCTTTCCGTTTGTCTTTGTTCCGCATTCGCTCGATTTTTATCTCAGGCGGCAGCTCTGGTCGTCTCGTTGAAGAAGAGAGCCTGGCTGATCAAGGCCTTCACCATGTCGGGATTGAACGGCTTGGTGACAAGGAAGGTCGGCTCCGGCCGCTCGCCGGTCAGGAGGCGTTCAGGGAAGGCGGTGATGAAGATGACCGGTACGCTTGACGTCTTCAGGATGTCGTTGACGGCATCGATGCCCGAGCTGCCATCCGCGAGCTGGATATCCGCAAGCACCATGCTGGGCTTCGTGCGGTTATAGAGTGCAACGGCTTCGGCATGCGTGCGGGCAATGCCGGTAACGCGATGGCCGAGGCTTTCCACCATTTGCTCGATGTCCATCGCGATCAGCGGTTCGTCCTCGATGATCATGATGTCTGTGGCAACCTGCCGAGAGATCTCGCGCGAAGCGCTGTCGAGAAGGCCTGCAATGTCGTCTTCGCTGGTCGCGAGAATCTGTGCGATTTCGCCGACACGGAAGTTTTCGACCGAGGCCAGAATGAATGCCTGACGGGCGCGCGGCGAAACCTTGCCGAGATTGAGTGTTGCGCGCTGTTCCCAGGCGTAGGGCGAGGACGGCTCCGGAATCTGTACTGTCGAGGAACCAAACATCGTTGTGAACAGTTTGTAGAGTGCGACACGATCATCTGCCGTATCCGGGAAAATGGATATGTCGGCGATGATCGCCTCAAGAACAGCGGCGACGTAAGCGTCTCCGGAAGTCTGAGTGCCTGTCAGCGCGCGAGAATAGCGGCGCAAGTAAGGAAGGTGCGGCGCAATTCGGGTAGAAAGTGTCATAGAAAGCTCCCATCTGCAGGGCCGCTATACGGCTCCAGTGGCAAATGAACGCGTCGTGCCACAAAAAAGTTCCTCAGCTTTTGGAACTTTTTTTCAGTCACGGCATTTTCCCCGCGATGATCGCAAGGGCAATCTACGTTTCGTTGAGTATTGTGATGTTCGCTCGACAAGACGGATTACCGATCGGCGTCGATATGGGAATGGCGCCAAAGACAAAAGACGGAAGTATTAGGTGATGACAACAAGACAGAAAGAAGAAGCGGACGGCCATCGGTCTGAGATGCGCGCCGGGGACATTCTGGATCCTAACAGCCAGATCGGCGTCCGACTGCGGTCCCTCTACGCGGCCGTCCAGGAAGAGGCTATTCCGGATCGTTTCCTGGATCTGCTGGAAAAGCTCGATCAGGCCGAGCTTATGGCTTCGGCCAAAGCTGTGAAGTAAAGGTGAGCCGATGGATAATCAGCAGCCAAGCTTCAAGCGAGAGCTTCTTTCAGCGCTTCCCAGCCTCCGCGCTTTCGCGATATCCCTGATCGGTCGCCATGACCGGGCGGACGACCTTGTCCAAGACACCATCATGAAGGCCTGGGCCAAACAGGACCATTTCGAGATGGGTACGAACATGAAGGCGTGGCTCTTCACGATCCTTCGAAACGAACTCTACAGTCAGATGCGCAAGAGCGGACGGGAAATTCAGGACAGTGATGGCCTGTTCACCGAATCCATGGCGACGCATCCCTCGCAGTACGGCGCACTCGATCTCCAGGACTTCAAGAAGGCCTTGGAGCAGCTTCCTCCGGACCAGCGTGAAGCCATCATTCTGGTTGGCGCCTCCGGCTTCTCTTACGAGGAAGCGGCGGAGATTTGCGGCTGCGCGGTCGGAACGATCAAGAGCCGCGTCAACCGTGCGCGCCAGCGTCTCCAGGAATTGCTGAAAATCACCGGAGAGGCCGATTTCGGTCCTGATGCAACGTCATCGCCGCTGACTTCGAAGGCTTTTGCCTTCTGACAATCCATAAAGGGAGGAAAAAGGCCGGCTGCCTTCGGGCGCCGGCTTTTTTGTTGTCGGAGATTGCCGCGACTTTATCAGTCGCGGCTCTTCGATCCCATCAGGCTCGATGCAACGACCGCCGCGATGATACCGGCCGTCATAAGCGGTTGAGTACGAAGAAGGCCGATGCCCGTGGCGGCAAGCGATTCCAGTGCGTCGCGCCGTTCCTTGGCGCGGCGAGCTTCCTGCGCGTTGATGACGGTCATCACGATCAAAACGATGATCGCAACGAACAGCGCACAAGCAGCGAGGAAAAGGGACGCACCGATCGGGCCATAAATCCCGGCGAGCCAGATGGCGCCGGCGACCACCGCGAGGGCGTAAGCCGTCAGGGCGAAAATGACTGCAAGGGCAATGAAAATACCGTTGCGCTTGGTTCGCGCAACGGTACGACTGACGCTCGTGCCAACAAGAAGGCTGAAAATCGGAAACAGCATCTAGCCTCCTAACGGCGTGCAAGAAGCGCGAGGACCAGCCCGAAGGCTGCCGCCGCGCCGATGGTGGCGACCGGATGTTTGCGCACCGTGTTTTTCACTTCGTTGGCGCCGCGCAGGTATCCGTCCTGAAGATCCCGAAGCAGATCTTCGCTTCGTCCGATCAATTCATCATATCCAGCGGCGGCCTGGTAGCGAATCTTATCGCCTTGCCGGCGCGAATTCTTTCCGAGTGCCTGCGTCAGGGCTGCAATCTCATCCCTCAAGGATTCGATCTGCTCTTCGACGGTTGCTTCGATCGAATGAAGCGCAGCGCTCCCGTTGCGGCGGTTGCGTGCGGAGTGAAGAAAGGAATGCGCCACGAGTCTTCTCCATTGCTGCGGCGTTATCAACGCCGTCGGTTCAACACAGGATCATCACGGAAGTTCGCAGGAGGAATGATGCCCGACAATGACCCAAATCAAAGGCTTAACGCCCTTGCCGCGCAAAAGTTCCGATACGCTGTGGTGTCAGGCCTGCAGTGCGCTGTGCGCAAGCACGAAAGGAGTTCCGTCGGTCGGAACCTGATTGATCCTGAGCGGGCAGCCGAAGACATCGTGCATCGTCGCGTCGGTCAGGACTTCCGAGGTTGTGCCGACGGCGGCCAGTTCACCGGATTTCATCAGCAGGACCTGGTCGGCAAAAAGGGCGGTCAGGTTGAGGTCGTGCATGACGGCGATCACGCCGCCGCCGGCGTCGCAGAAGGCGCGCGCAAGGCGCATGATCGTCAGCTGATGGCTGATGTCGAGGGAGGAGACCGGTTCGTCGAGCAGGAGCCAGGATGGCTTGCCATCGACGACGGGCTCCGGAATCTGGCAGAGAACGCGTGCAAGCTGGACGCGCTGTTGTTCGCCTCCTGATAGCTGCTGGTAGAAGCGCCCTTCGTAGCCTTCGAGATCGACGGCGGCGAGCGCCTTGGCTGTCGTGCGCTCTGCCTTTTCTGGATTTCTGTTCAGCCCCGAGGTGAGGCCGATGCGGACGATCTCGCGCACCGTAAACGGAAATGAAATGGCACTCGCTTGCGGGAGAACGCCTCGCACGGACGCCAGCTGCCATGGCTCGAGCGATTTGACTTCGCTGCCATTGATGCGGACGCTTCCTTCGTAGCCAAGCTCGCCGGATACCGCCTTCATGGTCGTGGTCTTGCCCGAGCCGTTCGGGCCGGCGATGGCCGTCAGTTTGCCGGCGCTAGCGACAAAGGCAACGTTGCGCACGATGGTCTTGCCCGACAGGCGGATCGAAACGCCGGATACTTCAATCATTGCAGGTACTCAAAGTGCGAGACGGGCGCGCTGGCGCAGCAGGATCCAGAGGAAGAACGGTCCGCCCACGGCGGCCGTGATGATACCGATCGGCAACTCCGCGGGGGAGACCAGTGTCCGTGCGAGAACGTCCGCAAAGATCAGCAGCGAGCCGCCGAGCAGGGCAGAGGCAGGCAGCAGGAAGCGATGATCCGGGCCGATGATCATGCGGAGCACATGCGGAACAACGATGCCGACAAAGCCGATGCCGCCGCTGACGGCAACGGATGCGCCTGTCGATGCGGCGACGGCAACGATTGCGATATTCTTCAGCCGCTGCACCGGTACGCCCATATGAAAGGCGGCGGCTTCGCCGAGGGTGATGGCGTTGAGGCCGCGGGCCAGGAAAGGCATCACGGCGAATGAGAGCAGGATGATCGGGCCGGCTGCGGCGATCTTCGTCCAGGTCGAGCCGGCAAGCGAGCCCATGCCCCAGAAGGTGAGATCACGAAGCTGCTGGTCGTTCGCCATGTAGATGAGGACGCCCGTCAAAGCGCCTGCGAGTGAGCCGAGCGCGATGCCGGCAAGCAGCATCGTCGCGACGGATGTCTGGCCGTTGCTGGTGGCGATGCGGTAGAGCAACATCGTCGTGGCCAGTCCTCCGGCGAAGGCGGCCATCGGCAACGCATAGATGCCGAGCAGGGTAAAGAGCGGCGCTGCGATCGAGCCGCCGAGAACGATCATGACGACGGCCCCGAAGCCTGCACCCGACGACACGCCGACAAGGCCCGGATCCGCAAGAGGGTTGCGGAACAGGCCCTGCATGACTGCGCCGGAAACGGCGAGCGAACCACCGACCAGGAAACCCAGGATCGCACGCGGCATGCGAATGTCGAAGATGATGATCCTGTCACGGGCATTCAGCGCGTCGCCCGAGCCCGTGACATTGATCACGACATCGAGAAACGACGCATCGGACGCACCTGTTGTCACCGAAAACAGCAGCGACAGGATTGAGCCGGCGAGGAGCAGGACGATGACGAGCAGGGCGAGCGGTGCCCGGTTGCCGGCGCGATGCGATGCTCGCAACATCGCCGGTGACCATGAGTGCGGTCTTGTCATGACGTCCTGCAGAGCCACGCTCAGCCTCCGTAGATTGCCGTATTCAGTTCGCGGACGGTGCTCGCCGTGCGCGGACCGAAGCCCAGCAGATGCAGGCCATCCATACGGATGATGGCCTTGTTCTGGACCGCCGGCGTCAGGGCGAGCGCCGGCTGCTTCAGGAGGTCGTCGTTCTTGGCCGATGCGCCGTCGCCGCGGTCCATCATGAGGATGACGTCAGGCTTGGCCTCGATGATCGCCTCGTCCGTCAGCGGCTTGTAGCCCGGGAAGGCTGCGACCGCGTTGGTGGCGCCGGCGAGCTTGATGATGCCATCGGCAGCGGTGCCGCTGCCGGATGCCATGACCTTGCCGCCCTGGAGGCTGAGGATGAACAGGATGCGCTTGCGCTCACCCTCCGGGCGCTTGGCGGCATCGGAGATTGCGGCGTCCAGATCGGCGCTGACCTTTGCCTCGAGCGCCTTTGCTTTGTCATCGACGCCAAGAAGCGCGCCGACGCGGTCGATCTTTGCCAGGATGCCGTCGCGCGTATAGGCATTCGGTACGGATTCGAACGGAACGCTGGCGCTCTTCAGAACGGTCAGCGCCTCGGGCGGACCGGAGCCTTCGATCGCGATGATGGCCGTCGGGTTCATCGCAAGAATACCTTCGGGCGAGAGCGCACGCATGTAGCCGACGTCAGGCAGCTTCGTCGCTGCTTCCGGATAGGTGCTTGTCGTGTCGCGGGCGATCAGCCGGCCTTCCTCGCCGAGCGCATAGATGATCTCCGTGACATCGCCGCCGACGGAAACCAGCCGTGAGCTGTCCACCTTGTCGTCGGCCATGGCCGACGACGCAGCGGCGCCCAGGAACAGCGATGCGGCGATCGGCAGGGCCCGCAGGCTGCGGGTGATCGTCGTCATCTTGACTGGATGCTTGTTCATTGCACGCTCTCCGCTCAGGCCGCGACGCTTGCCGCGACCGGCAGTGCTTCGACGATGTCGCGCCATTCGGTGCGCTCACCGGAGCCTTCCTTACGCTTGCCGAAGAACTGGATGATCATCTCGCCTTCGGCATTGTAGGCTTCCAGCGACGTCACGTGGCCGTCCTTGGTCGGCTTGCGCACGGCCCAGGTCTCGGCAATGTGATCCTGCCGCAGGTGCAGGTGGAAGGTCGGGTCAAGCACGTTGATCCAGGGGCCTATCGGCTGAACGTTGAAAATCGGGCCGGAATGGATCTGGACGATGCCGTCGTTGGCAACGAAGCACATGATCGGCACGCCGACCTTGACCGCTGCATGCATCATTTCAGCGGTTGCGCTGTTGTCGAGCTTCCAGGCGTAGTCGTCGCCCACCGTCCGCAATGCCGTCTGGCGATCGATCTTCAGCTTGCGCAGCATACCGAAGAACTCATGCGTGTCGGTCATCTTGCTCCAGTGATCACGCAGTTCGTCGCGGCTGACGTCGCCGGTCTCGCCCGGCTCGGAAACCGTTTCGTCGGCGATGAAATCCTGGGACTGATCCTCAAGCTTCAGCTCCTCGACCATCGCGCGGTAAGCTTCGACGTTGGAATCTGGGCGAAGGTGAACCTTGTGGACGGCGTTGCCGGCCTTGTCGAAATACTGGAGGCTCAGGCGCTCCTGCTCGCCGTCCTTCTTGGTGACGGCAAAGGCGTGCACCCAGCGGCTCGGGAAAATGCGCAGGTCGATGTTTTCGCCGAGAACGATCGAGGCGTGCTTGCCGAAGTTGATATTTTCGTAAACGCCGATCTTTTCGTGGACGGCGCTTTCGTTGCGCGACAGCGCCATGACCTCGCCGAGCGCGGCGATGCGCTCAAGAAACTTCTCGACGCTGCCGTCGATGCGGGTTGCCGTCAGCCCAACCTCGGCGGCGACGAGTGCCGCCTCGGATACCTTCAGCTGCGCGGCAATGTCGCGCTCGCGCATCTTCGGGTTTTCGGCACGGAAGGCGCGGATTTCGGCTGGCGACGGCTTGGTGTTCTCGGTCATCATGTACCCCTACTTGTTCAGAATAAGTTTGCCCTGGCGGGTGATTTTCATGCGGTAGACAGCGCCTTCGTGGCGAATCATGATCTCGCTGGCGCCCTGGAAAATTTCGCCGCTTTCCAACACCCGCACTTCGGCTGGGGCTTGTCCCGCTACGGGCACATGCTCGAACGTTTCCGGCTTCTGGATCATCATTTCTGTCGGTTTGTTCCGCTTTATTCAGGGGCTTAGCGCCCCAAATGCCTAGATTTATCTTGACTTTCATAGTCATCATTTTTTAAAGACGCAATAGCGGACTTGCTAAGTCAAGTTTTAGGAATTTGTGGAGAAGCGACGTGTTGATTTCGAGATTTGCTGCGGTTTTGGCCGGCGGTCTTCTTGCTGTTTCGAGCTTTGCGCAGGCTTATGCGCAGGACGCTTCCGCCGCGGCGAGCCTCGATGTGGAGCTGAATGCGCTGGCGCCTTCGCAGAAGGGCTGCATGATGACCTTCGTGGCGCTTAACAAGCTGCCGACACCGATCAACAAGGTCTCGTTCGAACTCGCCTTCTTCAACGACAAGAATGCCGTCGACCGCATCACGGTTCTCGATTTCCGCGATCTGCCGCAGGGCAAGAAGCGCGTTCGCCAGTTCGATATGCCGAACATTAAGTGCGAGAGCGTCACCCGTTTGCTGATCAACGATACGCCGGTCTGTGATGGTCCGGCAGCGGGCGAGTGCATGAAGGGCCTCGTCACGCGTTCCCAGGTTTCAGTTCCCTTCGAAGGTTGATTATCCAGCCGGGATGATCCCGGCCGGCTTCAGTTTCAGTGGCCGAGGCAGGTGCATATGGTGGTTTCAGCAAGAGCGAAGTCGAGACTTAATCTCGCTGATCCGGCCGCAGACGGCGGTTTGAACGACAACAACCCGGGTATGCATCCGGGCCATGAAATGCCTGAGTTGAAGAACGCGCAGCGCCAACCGGCCGGCGAAGCCGTTCTTCACTACACCCGCCTGACCCAGATCGAATCCTTTCCGCAGGACCCTCGCAGCGCCAGCAACGGCGGTGCCAAGGCGCCGTCGCTTGACGAAAGCGTCGAGCTGCCGGCATCGCGCGCGGTTGGCCGCAAGCGCGGCGTCGTCATCGCCTGCCTCAGTTCGTGCTTTTTCCATTTTGCGGTGATTGCCGCCCTGCTGGTTGGCTTCGTCGTGACGCCGGAAGCGCCCGTCGAGGAAGCGGGCGAGGTCGTCAGCGTCATCATTCTTGGCGATTCCGAAGCTGATCAGGCGGCGGCCGGTGAAGAGGCGGAAGAGCCTCAGCCGGAAGAGATCGTCGCCGAGAGTGTCCAGCCGCAAACGGTCCAGGCTGCGGAAACGCAGCCGACGGAAACCGTCCAGCCCGAGGCCGTTGCGCCGACACAAGAGGTGACCCGCGTGTCGCCGGAGAATGTCGTGGCGGCCGAGCCTGAAATTCTGACATCGCAGTCGCCTGCGGAGACCTCGGTCGTGCAGCCGATGGCCACGCAGGTTCCAACGGAAATTCCGCCGGAGACGCCGCCAGTTGCGCAGGCGACGCCCGAGGAAGTTTCCCCCGTGCAGCCAACAGAGACGGCTGAGGTTGCTCCGGAGCCTGAACAGGTTCCGACGCCGGAAGCAAAGCCTGTCGCACAGAAGCCCGTTCAGAAGCCGAAACCCGTCGAGAAGAAGCTTCCTCCGAAGAAGGAGAAAGCAACCGCAGGCTCGGGTGGTGAAAACAATCAGGACAGCCGGCGCGGTACCGTCGACGGCAATGAGGCTGCCCAGTCCGATCAGAATTCACGTAGCGCCGGCAGCAGCGGTGGCGCCGGCAGTGCCGCAGTCGCCAACTATCCGGGCAAGGTGCAGTCGCGTATCCGCCGTTCCGTCAAGGTTCCTTCCGAATACAAGCGGATGACTGCTTCGATGAATGTGCGCGTGCGGCTGACGATCGGCGCCAGCGGCGCACTGAGCGGGCTTTCGGTCGCACGAAGCTCTGGAATTCCGGAGTTGGATCAGGCTGTTGTCGACGGTGTCCGCCGCGCTGCGCCGTTCCCGCCATTGCCTGCAGAGTGGGGAAAACCCAGCTGGTCCTTCACCCAGGAAGTGCAGGTCACAGGCCGATGAAGAAATATGATAAAAATAATCAACTTTATACTTTACTCTAAAAATCAAGTTTAATAAGGTCCGTTCGCACACGCAGGAATCGTGTGGGATCAACGAGCGAACGGGTGGTAAATGGCTCGCAAGGCAAAGAAGGGTTCGAACCGGGATATCCGCGTTTCCGCGGTTTCCGAAGCGGCGCAGGACAGCGCCGGACGGTCCAAACTCGATGGGCGTAGCTTCCTCTATGTCGGCGGCCGGGATTGCCAGGTTGCGCATCTTCGTCAGATCGCAAGCTCGTTTGGTGCAGAGCTCATCCATCACGATGGCGGACTGCGTGAAGCGGTATCGCGTATCGATACGGTCCTGCCTTCGGTCGACTGCGTCTTCTGCCCGATCGACTGTATCAGCCACGATGCCTGCCTTCGCGTGAAGACCGGCTGCAAGAAGTTCGGCAAGGCCTTCATCCCGTTGCGAAACGGCAGCAAGTCCAGCCTCGAGCGTGCGCTGCACACCATGAACGAACGAGATTCTGCCCGATGACCGATAAGCGCCCGGAAGGGTTCATGATGATCGGCTTGCACAAGCTTGCCGCACAGAATGGGGATGGCCTGGTGCCTGAACTCTATGATCTGATGGTTCGTCATGCCGAGATGCGTGAGCACTACCCCAACGTGACGGAGTTTCCGGTCTGGGATGCCCGCATGCCTGGACAGCTGCCGGAGAAGCCGCTTGGCCTCGAGGCCGCGAACGGCAATAATGTCGTTGCCTTTGCGCCTGTAAGCGCGAGCGGCAAACGAAAGGCATAAAGGGTTTTGCCGATGTATATCGCCATGAACCGTTTCAAGGTTGCCGTTGGCCAGGAAACCGAGTTCGAGACCGTCTGGCGCAACCGCGATTCCAGTCTCTCGGAGATGGCGGGTTTCGTGGAATTTCGCCTGCTGCGCGGCAGGACGAATGCCGAGGAGGGATACACCTTGTTTGCCTCGCACACGATCTGGCGCAGCGAAGAAGATTTCCGGAACTGGACGACCTCGGAGAACTTCCGCGCCGCTCACCGAAATGCTGGCGATCGCAAGGCGATGTATCTCGGTCCGCCGGTTTTTGAGGGCTTCAACGTCGTTGAGGGTATCTGACTGCGGTCAGCTCGACCGAGGCTGACGGGGTCGAGGTGCTGCCGGACGTCGGTTTAATCGATATCGATGATATGTAGGCACTCGACCACGATAAGCTTGGGTTCGAGGTTGTCTACCACGTTGCCATTATCTCATCCCGCGTCGCGCGGGATAGAGCCACACTTCCAGCGCGCGGTCATCTATTGCCCTGCAAGAGAGCATTCGGTTGTCTGTGCGGTGCGGGGTAGGCGCTCTAAACGGAATTTCGCGGGCCGGAATGCTCCAAGCGTCTTCTCGTTCAAGGTGCGTGCCTAGAGCATGGAAGAGTTCCATGCTGACGATCCCCACGGAAAATCTTCTGCGCTCCGACACGGATGCCGGATGCGATGGGGGCTTACACCCGCTTGCGGCTAAATGCGCCGACCGTGACGGCAAGCCAGCCAAACATCATAGCAAAGCCGCCGGTGGGGGCCGCCATCGGGAAGAGGCCGGATCCGGCATATCGCGCCATCGTCAGGTCGCCCGCGAAAAGCAGGGTGCCAATAGCCAGCAGAACGCCTGCGACCCATGCCGTTCTGAGCTTGTCGATGCCGATTGCCAGCGCCAGAAGGGCAGGGGCATGCGCAAGGCACATCGCCGAGGCTGACGACACCAGATGGGCATCGCCGCCTCCATGAGCAGCAGCGGCGGCGAGCGCCACACCCGCAAAGCCGAACAGGCCGGCGAAAATGTAGAGAAGCGGCGCGACGCGCTCGTTCATGGTCATGGCCGGCTATTCCTTGTTCTGCATGTGGTAGGCGAGCCGCTCGATCGGCGGCCAGATGATTTCGCGCAGTTTCGGGTTCTCGATGGTCTCGTCCAACGCGCGGCGGAAGCACAGAAGCCACTCGTCCCGCTCCAGCGGTCCGATCTCCGCGACGAAGTGCCTGCTGCGGAGGCGTGGGTGCCCGCGCTTGTCGGTGTAGAGCGGCGGTCCGCCGAGATAGCCGGTGATGTACTCGTAGAACTTCTCTTCGCTTCCCTCGAGCGTCGGCGGGTGCACCGCGCGGACATGCACGGCTTCCGGCAAAGTGTCCATCAACTCGTAAAAGCGGCGTGACAAGGCGCGTACGGTCTCATCGCCGCCGATCGCCTGATAAAGCGTAATGACTTCTTCGCTCACTGCATCTTTCCCATAACCTCCATGCTTCATGCACTGCCGCGCCGCTAATCGCAACCGCAGCCGACTGTCGCAGCCGCGCACGTCACCAGAGGTCCGAAATCAATATTCCTTGACAAAACCGTCTGGACGGTATCTTTATGGCCTAT
The DNA here is from genome assembly GCA_900468535.1 of Hyphomicrobiales bacterium. Lineage (GTDB taxonomy): Bacteria > Pseudomonadota > Alphaproteobacteria > Rhizobiales > Rhizobiaceae > Rhizobium. The sequence continues at coordinate 163,053 of UBTY01000010.1, forward strand.
GTCACTCGCTCATCATCGCCGCAAACAACCTGCCCTCGTGCGCCAGCAGTTGCTGGATGTCGCCGCACGGCTGACGCTGGAGCAGGGTATGGGTGCCGTCACGCTCGATGGCGTTTCCAGCGCCTCGGGCGTCAGCAAGGGCGGGTTGCTGCATCACTTTCCGACAAAGAATGCGCTGCTCGATGCGTTGTTCGACAGTCTTCTCGAGCGCTTCGATGCCGACATCGACGAGCGCATGCGTGAGGATCCGGTCTCGCATGGGCGCTTTTCGCGTGCCTATCTGCGCGCCGTCGTCGAACTCAAGGACAATCCAGGGGAGGCGGCCCACTGGGCGCAGGTCACCATCGCGATCCTTGCCGAGCCGCGGTTGCGGGCGCGATGGCGGGATTGGGTGCAGGATCGCGCCGATGAATATGTCGGCACGGATTCGTCGATCGACGCCCAGATCGTCCGTTTCGCCGCCGATGGGCTGTGGCTTGCCGACATGGTCGATAGTCATGACGCCGGTGCCGTTGATCGGCAGGGCCTTGTCACCCGCCTGATCGAGTTGACCTGCAAGTAACAAATCCTCCCGTGAAAGACAGACGCTGATGGCCCCGATCGCCGTATATTCATTGTTGCTCGTTGCGATCGTGCTCGAGGTCATCGGGACGACGGCGCTGCAGTTGTCGCAGCAGTTCAGCCGGATCGGGCCGAGCGTCGTGATGGTTGTCTGCTATGCCGCGGCGTTCTACTGCCTGTCGCTGACGCTGAAAGTGATCCCGGTCGGGATCGCCTACGCTATCTGGAGTGCGCTCGGGATCGTGCTGATCTCGCTGGTCGGGCTTGTCTACTTCAAGCAGCGCCTCGATCTGCCCGCGATGCTTGGGCTTGGATTGATCATTGCCGGCGTTCTGGTGGTCAACCTGTTCTCCAAATCGGTCTCCCATTGATTTCCAGCTAATTGCGCTCTATGCCGCGTTCTGCTCCCGCGTTTGACGGGACGAAGACATGTAGAGCGACATTTGGGCTCACCGGGTGGTGCCGCTCTTGCGAAACAGGTCGCCATGTCCATATCCTGAGTGACTTTTGACAGTTTCGCATTCGCGTATTGGAAAACCCATGACAGACGGCACTGCTGACGCAACCATTTCCCAAGCATCTCATTCCAAGACAGACGGCCAGGCCTTCGGCACCAGCGGTATCGCCCCGATGGGCCGCCCGAGTGCCGTTACACGGTTCTTCATGGGCATCGTCGCATGGGCGGAGAAGCTGAATTTCAAATATGCCAAGCTCGGCAACCCGCCGGTCTACGACAACGCGACCTTTCCCTGGGCCGCCGAGGTGGAGAAGGCCTGGCCTGAAATCCGCAGCGAGCTTGATCGCGTCCTTGTGCGCCAGAGCGAACTGCCGACCTTCCAGGACATTTCGACCGACGTGAAGACGATCTCGACCGATTCAGGCTGGAAGACGTTTTTCCTGCTCGGCTTCGGCGTAAAAGCCGAACAGAACATTGCTGCTTGCCCGAAGACCTGGGAAGCAGTGCAGAAGATCCCGGGACTGAAGACCGCGATGTTCTCGATCTTCGAGCCGGGCAAGCATCTGCCGGCTCACCGCGGTCCCTATAATGGCGTCCTGCGCCTGCATGTCGGCATGATCGTGCCGGAACCGGCTGACAAGCTTGCAATTCGCGTGAAGGACCAGATCTGCCATTGGCAGGAAGGCAAGGCGCTGATCTTCGACGACGCCTACGAACACGAGGCGTGGAACCACACGGACAAGACGCGCGTGGTTCTGTTTGTCGACTTCGTCAAGCCCCTCAAGTTCCCGGCGCGCTTCGTCAATTGGGCGCTGATGAACCTTGCCGTCTTCACGCCGTTCATTCGTGAAGGGCTGGATAACCACAAGGAGTGGGAAAAGAAGTTCTATGCCGAAGCGGAAGCGCTGAGAAATCGGCCGCAGGCATAAAGGAAAAGCCCCGCGTCTGCGGGGCTAAGTCTTCCATCATTCGATGACCTGGACGACACGGTGCGTCTGCGGCTCCACGATTACGTGGCGGTCGTTGACGATTGTGTAGGCGTAGTGCGGATTGTCGGGAACCGGGGTCACGACGACATCGGCTGGAATAGGTTTGCCGACCACGATCGGCTGCTCGATCACGACAGGGGTTGTCGGGGCCGGCTGCGCTTCGACATAGGTCACGACTTCGCGTGGCGGGGGATCGATAGCGGCACCTGCGACGGCGCCTGCAACACCACCCACCGCGGCGCCAATCGGGCCGCCCACGATGGCGCCGGTTACCGCACCGCCGGCAGCGCCGGTCAACGTTCCATCGGCCCACGCATTCGTGGCCAGGGAAGACAGCGCGATCGCACCGCCGACAAGTAGAGCCTTGTGCATTTCGTTCTCCTTAGCTCGAGTTTGCGGGGGATTTAACGAGCGCGGTTGCTCGTTGTTCCGCCGCAGGATGGCTTCGGGAACACGCTTGGTTTGGCGGTGTCGTATGCCGTGATCAAGGCCATATCGGCCGTTTGGGTGCAAGATCGGCGCTATTGGGATGCGATCTTGCGCGATATCTTGACACGCATATGCGGTTTGGATCGCCGCCTCTTGCGGTCAGTTGTTGTTTGCCGCGATCCGTCTGCGGTCCGGCCGCTTGGCCAGATACATGACGTAGTTCTCGGCTGCGTCTGCGAGGTGAAGGGCGAATTCCTCTTCACGCCATCCCGCCGCTACCGCGCGACGGACAACATCGGTTATGGCGCTATCGCAGGCTTTTGCGCATTCGCGCAAGCGGGCTGCATCTTCGGCGCTGTATCTGGGAGAGCGGATGTTCGTCATGGCTGGACCTTGCCATAACCGCGTGTGTTTTCAAGGGGATGCTAATGGATTGGTTAGCTGGTAAGGTTAAGGCTGCGGGGTGGAGGGATGCGACCGCCGGGGTTGCGTCCAAATGAAACGGCGGTCGCTCCTATGCCCTACTTCAGTACTTCCAGCTGTTCTAATATATAACAGATTCCTTAACGACAGGCTAACGCCTCGGCGGCGTCCTCCCGGCCGGGAAGGCCGCTGATCTCAGCTTGCCTTTGGCGGTGCGACGGTTGGTTTTCCGTCTGGTGTGTATCCGCCGCCGATGGCGATGTTGAGGGAGACGTAGTCCTTTGCCATCTGCTGGACGGCTGCGGCCAGACTTGCCTGGGCGAGCGAGACCTGACGCTGGG
>UBTY01000026.1 GCA_900468535.1 Hyphomicrobiales bacterium
CAAACTTACTCTTTGCCATTTGAATGCTTCCTGTGAACGAAATGGATGACCCCGGCGAACCGGTTTAGTGCCGCCGTTTAAGGCTTTCGGGGAAATTGCGCAAGACCTAATTGCGGACCGTATTCCTAGCCTGTCGGCCCATATGGGACGGGGGCAGGCAATCGGCAATATCCATCACAAATGGCAGCGCCGATATATTCTCGAAAAACGGGCGCCGGCCATCGAGGATGTGGTACTACTTTCCCCGCAGCCCTGATACCAAAGCATTGTTTTGGAGACAAAGCATGGAACCCAAGGAAATTGCCAAGAGATCGGTAAGCAACTTTCTGATTTTTGCCGCCTGCGCATTTGTACTGTGGATACTTGCCGCCGCGATCGACTGGGTCGCGCAGATCCTCCGCCTCTCCTCGCCCGAGCGCCTTCCGGCGCTCGCGACATCCATCGTCAGTTCATCCACGCTGCAGGCGATCGTCGCCATATGGCTGCTGACGGCGGCCTTTGCCATCGCCTTTCCGAAGATGCTGACGCCGCTCTCGGCAACGACAACGCTGATGTTCGACGTCGGCTACGGCATCCTCGGCGCACTCACGGGCTTCGGCATTGCGATCGGGCTTTTCGGCGGCGGCTGGTCGATCCTGCTGCGGGCGATCATCTACAGTGCGATCATCGCGATCGGCTTCGTCGCCGTTCGCAAATGGCTTTCGAGGGAAGACCTCAGCACCTACGGAAATAAAAGGTGGACGATTGCCGGCATCATCGCGATCGCTTCGCCGTTCGTTCTTCTCTGGGGCTAGAAGCGCACAAAGATAAGGCGACGATCTGAAATACCATGCTGGGGATCTGGAGCGGGTAGCGGGAATCGAACCCGCGTATTCAGCTTGGAAGGCTGCTGCTCTACCATTGAGCTATACCCGCGGGATGGTCCGATCCGAGGACGAATGGTGGAGAGAGTTGGATTTGAACCAACGTAGGCTGAGCCAACGGATTTACAGTCCGTCCCCTTTAACCACTCGGGCATCTCTCCAGTTTTTCGTCCGGATCGTTAGACCAAGTCTGCAGGCCTTCGAAGCGTTGCCGCCCCCTCGGTCTGCGCCGCGTATATGACCGGACGATTTCCGCATGTCAACACGATGACGGTGGAAAAAATGTGAAAAATTTCATCGGCCGTGGAAAGCCCGGCTCCTGAAAGAAATCCTATGCGGGAAGAAAGGCCCTCGCTATAAAGCCGCATGAGCAAAGACAACAAATCCGGCGGCCGGTCCGCTGACGACAAGTCCGCCAAGGACACACATTATGCGAATCTGCGCCGCGCGCATCGCGACAACAAACGCGAACGCGGCGAGATTCCGACGCCACCACAGCAGAAGCGCCGTCGCGGTGGCGACGATTGGAAGCCTCCGGCGCTGGCGCCCGAGCAGGTCTATCTATACGGCCTGCACACGGTTCGCGCGGCGCTCGACAATAAGGAGCGCAAGAACGTCAAGCTCTCGGTGACGCAGAATGCACTCGCTCGGCTGGAAGTCGACGTCGAGGCACTCGGTATTCCGGTCGAAATGGTCGCCCCGCACGATATCGACAAGATCCTCGGCCCCGACGCGATCCATCAGGGCGTCATGCTGGAAACGCGCCCCCTGCCCGTTCGTCGGCTTGAAGCGCTGAAGGATAGCCCGCTGCTTCTCGTGCTAGACCAGGTAACCGATCCGCACAATGTCGGCGCCATCATGCGTTCGGCCGTCGCCTTCAATGCCGCCGCGGTTATCACGACGCAGCGTCACAGCCCGACCGAATCGGGTGTGCTCGCAAAATCGGCCTCCGGCGCTCTCGAACGCATTCCCTACATTCAGATCACCAACCTGGCCGACGCGCTGGGTGAACTGCACAAGCTCGGCTTCACGACGATCGGTCTCGATTCGGAAGGGCCGGCACCGCTCGAAGGCACATTCGCCGGCGACAAGGTTGCCCTGGTGCTTGGCTCCGAAGGCAAAGGGCTGCGGCAAAAGACGCGCGAGACGGTCAATGCACTCGCCCGGCTCGATATGCCCGGCGAAATCAAGTCGCTGAACGTGTCGAATGCCGCGGCGATCGCGCTCTATGCAGCAAGGCAATATCTGAAGCCATAGCCGGTTCCTGAAGCGGGCGGCGACAAGGGGAGGTTCGCATTGATCCGTCTTTCGATTCGCAGCCTGTTTCTCGCCGCCGGCGTCTTCGCCTCAGTCCCTGTTCTGGCGGATGACGTGGACGCTGACATCATCAAGGCCCAGGCAGGCAGTTATCTGCTTGCGCCGGCCGACGGCACGCCGGGTTGCAGGATCACGCTGGAAACGACGACTGCGATCGGCGGATACGCCGTTTCGGGCGCCGACGGCTGTGCCAAGGCGCTGCCGCGCTTTGCCGAAGCCTATGCGTGGAACTTCGGTGACGACGGCACTCTCATCATGCTCGATGCCACGCGCAAGGTCCTGGCGCGCTTCATCGAAAGCGAAGGTTCGCCGCTTGCTACCGAAGGCGCGCAGCCGTTGCTTCTGCTCGATGCTCCTGATGGTGTTGACCATGTGCCTACCGTTGCCAGCCTTGCCGGCGAATGGCGCCTCAAACGTCCCTCGGGGCAGGCCATGTGCGCGGTCACGCTTCAGAACAAGCCCGGAGAAGACGGCAATTCGCCAATGTCACCGTCTGGAGACTGCGACAAGGCCATCGCAAACCTGCAGCTTTCCCTTTTTCATGTCGAAGGGTTCGGACTTGTCCTCATGAGCACCGATGGAGCCTCGCTCTCGTTCGACATGAGACCGGACGGATCGTTCGAGAAAAGTCCCGATGAGGGCGGCAAACCGCTTGTCATGGTCAGGGGTCCATAGCCTCGCCCATTTGATGCGGCATTCTCGCGGCGACCTGAACTCCCCGATATAAAGGAGACGAACTCGGCATGGCATTGCGCTCTTTGATCTTCGGCATCACCTTCATCGCGATCTTGGTGGCAATCGTGCTCAGCATCGGCTGGATCGACAAAACACAGCCGCTCCACCAGCCCGATCCGCTCGCGCCGGCGACCGTTCCCAGCCAGCCGCCACCCGCGCAGTAGCCGATCGCACCCGGAACCGAAAGCCTCTCCACACGTTCTCACCTCCGCAACAAGGAGAACCCGTGTGCGAATAATGATCGTTGTTATTGCAGTGATGGTTGTATCGGTGCTCAGCATCGCGATCATGTCACCGTCCGGTGACGGAAATGTCATGGATGATGGTCACCTGCAGGCGAGCATCCGGCAGACGGCACAGAACTGAGGCTGCGAGTTTCCACGCCCAAATGAACGCCCGAGCCGTTTTCTGCTTTACAGGACGGGAGAATCTGCTACTTGGCAGGCATTGCCCTTGTAGCTCAGTTGGTAGAGCACCTGATTTGTAATCAGGGGGTCGCGGGTTCGAACCCTGCCGGGGGCACCACTTCTTCTCAACGAAATTATTGACTTGGCGTCGCCTGCCATTAGCGGTCGTTCTGTCGTTGCACGACCGAGCGCAGCCACTTTATCCCGTGAATGGCGCCTGGCTTGAGGCTTCGCTCGCTCCGTTGCGCGAAGATCGTGAATAGTCAGCAACTGCACGTCCAGTTGTTCGTCGGGCCTAAATCCGCCATCGCAAGCCGGGTTTTCGCATGTTCGCGGATTATAATAATTATCAACTGGAATGCTTGGGACCGGTCGTGCAGGCTGACGTGAACGCGGTCAGGATGACCACCATCCCGCAATGACCAACATGTGAATTCTGCCCGTTGGACTTTCTCGCGACGGCTTCGCTCCGGTGGGAAAAATGTTGCGCTACCAAGACAGATTCAAGGGCGTGCCTCGTCCGCTAAGGCAATCGATTGCTGGCGGTCAGCATCGCGGCCCGATGTCGGACGCTAGCGGAGAACCGCTTGCCGCCTAAAACGCCTTGTCGGGTGACCCTGCGATCAGTTAGCTAGGAGCACGCAACAAAAGGGAATTGCATGGGCCGGTCATTTCAGACGCTTTCCTTCCTTGCCTCCCCGGCGGCAGAAGCGCTGGCCGCGCGGGAAGAGCTGATTCGCCTCTATGGCGACGTGCCCCCAGACGAAGCAGATGTGATTGTTGCCCTCGGCGGCGACGGCTTCATGCTGCAGACCCTGCACGGCACGATGAACTCGGGCAAGCTGGTCTACGGCATGAACCGCGGCTCGGTCGGCTTCCTGATGAACGACTATCGGACCGAGAAACTGCAGGACCGGATCTGCGAGGCCGTCGAAAACGCCTTCCGTCCGCTGCAGATGACCACCGCGAATGCCGACGGCACGAACTCGACAGCTCTTGCGATCAATGAAGTATCGCTCTTCCGGCAATCCTACCAGGCAGCTAAGCTGCGGGTGGAGGTGGACGGAGTTGTCCGGCTCGAAGAGCTCATCTGCGACGGGCTGATGGTCGCGACCCCTGCGGGGTCGACAGCCTATAACCTCTCGGCGCACGGACCTATCCTGCCCTTGGACGCGCCTCTGCTCGCCATGACGCCGGTCAGCGCGTTTCGGCCGCGCCGCTGGCGCGGCGCTTTGCTGCCGAACAAGGTGACCGTCGATATCCATATTCTCGAAGTGGACAAAAGGCCGGTCAACGCGGTTGCTGATAATTCCGAGGTCAAGTCGGTGCTGCATGTGCGCATCGCGCAGTCGGAGCATATGACAGCGCGCATTCTCTCCGATCCCGATCGATCATGGTCCGATCGTATCCTCGCAGAACAGTTCGAGGATTGAGAGATGAGCCCGCGACAAACGAAACTTTGCGCCCTGCTGCTCGCCGCCTCCGCCTTTTGCACCGGCGCTGATGCTGCGGATGATGCCGTTCTGCCTGCTTCCATCATATTCGCGACCAGCACGGGTTACTGGGAAGACGACGGCTCGACGCCCACCATCCAAAGAGCGCCGTCCGCCTCCACGCCGGCTCCAGCGGCGGCGGTTCCAGCAAAGCCACGCCACGGCTATTACAAGCTGTTTGCAGTCCGGCAACCGGATCGAACGGCAAAGATCTATCTGCAGCAGATCGAACAGGGCGATGGAGGGCCATCTATCGCCTCGACCGTGGAACTTCAGGAACTCAACGATCTGAAGCCCTATGTCACCGACATCAGGCCCGAGAATTCCTCGGGCCTGCTGAAGGAGCCAGGGCTCTTTGCCATGGTTTATCTCAAGACCGACCCCGATGCGGAATCGGAAACCTGGACAGTTGTAATTGACGAATTTGGTGAAGTGACCGTCGGCAAGGCAAGTAACTAGTCACCCGCTCTTCGCCAATCAACTGCCGCAGTTGCTCGGCGCCGTCTTGCCTGCGAACCTGTCCTTGATCCAGTCAAGCTGGAAACCGGTGGACTCGATCATGACCGGGTCATGATCCAGGCCTGGATAGCTCTTGAACTCCAGAACAGGCTTGGCCCCACACGCCTTCTTCACCGTATCCCGGATGGCGTCGACCGGTACCGAGTTATCACCTTCTCCGGCAATGACCAGGATCGGGCCGGAAATCGGCCGATCACCGGCTGAATTCTCAAGATAGAATTTCCGTACCCATTTGTTATCGCGCCATTCCGGCTTTACCATCTGCGTGGCCTCAACGCCTTCGTAGCTCAGGAAGCCGTAAAGCCAACAACCATCGTGAGTGGCCTTCTCGTACTTGGCCATTCCGGCGCTCGAAAGCATGTCGCCTACCTTGAACTGGGGATAGCTCTGCGCGACGGCGTAGGCGTGCCATGCAAGGTAGAAGCCCGCTCCCTTCGTCGCCTCGGGATGATCAAGAAACCATCCGAGATGCGTGGCGCCGGCAACCGCCACTGCCCCGAGGTAGTTCGGATCCGCCTTGCCAAACTGAGCTTCAGCGACCCCCCAAGCGGCCAATCCGCCTTGCGAATGACCGTCGACAACCCACCTCGACCCCAGTGTCGGCACGGCCTGACGAGCAGCCGGAACAGAGTAAATCACGTCGTTGGCCTGGTCCGCCTTGTTCATATAGGGGTGATGGCCCTTTGTGCCGAGACCGTGATAATCGGTCGCTATGACAGCAAAGCCAGCTGCAAGCATCTCCGTCAGGCCCTCGCCTCCATAGTAGACGTCCTTCATCGCCGATGGAGCGCACTGACGGGCGACGCCGCTGGTGCCGTGTGCCCACGCAATCACAGGCCAGCCTCCATCCGGCGGCGTTCCCTCAGGCGTCAATACGACACCTGATGTGACGGCGTCCCTTCCGCCTTGTAGCGAATGATAGAGAATTCGAGTTGCCGAGACACCGGCAGGTAGCGCGTAGTCGCTCGCCGCCTCGCTTGCCAGCAACGCGCCCGGCTTGCTTGCTCCGAGACCAAAGGATTGCTCATAGAACGCCGTCAATGGCAGGGAATCCTCCTTCTCTGCCTGTACTGCCTCCTCGAGCGTCTTGGGAAAGGGCGGTGGATCCTCGGCCCCTACCGGCCCCGCGATCGCGGCCGCCGCCAGAACCAATCCCATCGAAAGCCAACGCCATTTGAAGGCCCGCAACTCCCTAGCCATACACTTCCTCCTCAATTTCCTGGCATCAATGCCGAATTGGCAAATACGAATATTTATTCGCGTTTGTCAATTCACGACGCACTCGGGGGAAATTTCTGTCCATAACTGGAAGTTCGAACTGAAAGCGGTCTAAGTTCGGTTTCCCGAGGAGATCGAGGCACGACATCTTTGACGATAGAACCCCGGAAGAGACCAAAGCAGGACCGGTCGCTGATTATGGTGCAGCGCATATTGGACGCGGCGCGAAACCTCTTGAGCAACGACAGCGTGCACGGGCTTACAACGACGGCAATCGCCGAACGCGCCGGGCTGTCCGTCGGTTCGCTTTACCAATATTTCCCTAACAAGGAGGCGATCGTACTAGAACTGGCGCGTCGCTGGCTCGCTGCGTTTCGACCAATTCCTCTCGAATATGCCGACAAGGATGCGCCACGCTATTGGTCGGAGTTCAGCAGAGACTTCCGCGCATTTACCCGAGCGATCGCAGCCCTCTACAAGGAAAATCAGGATCTTCTCGCGACGATCGAGGCGCTTCAATCCCATCCGGAGCTGCGACGCATCGCCGACGAGCATGACCGGACCATCATAGACACTCACACGAAGTGGCTATTAAAGGTAAGCCCTGCGATCGAAGCCTCCACCGCGCGCCGGCTTGGAATCCTGTTGCTTGAAACGGGACACATCTGCTTTGCAGAGGCTCTCACCAGGGGGCATTCATCCTACGAACTGGTTGTCGAGGACGTCATCATCATGCATGAGGCGCTGCTGCGTACGCGTCTGAAACTGCCCGACTAGAAACGAAAAGCCCCGCAGTGCGGGGCCTCTCTGAAATCGTTCGCTTGCCGATCAGTCGATATCGTCAACCATGGCGTCGGGCTTGCCGCTGATGCGGTGCGCGAGCGCAGCCTCCATGAACTCGTTGAGTTCACCGTCGAGGACGTCGCCCGGGGCCGTGCTCGCAACGCCGGTTCGCAGGTCCTTGACCAGCTGATAGGGCTGGAGCACGTAGGAACGGATCTGGTGACCCCAGCCGATATCGGTCTTGGAGGCGGCTTCGGCGCTTGCTGCGTCTTCCCGCTTCTTCAATTCCGCTTCGTACATGCGAGCGCGCAGCATGTCCCATGCCTTGGCACGGTTCTTGTGCTGCGAGCGTTCCTGCTGGCAGGCTACGACGATGCCGGTCGGAATGTGCGTGATGCGCACAGCCGAGTCCGTCGTGTTGACGTGCTGACCACCGGCGCCCGACGAGCGATAGGTGTCGATACGGCAATCGCTTTCGTTGATCTCGATGTTGATCGAGTCATCGACCACGGGATAGACCCAGATCGAGGAGAACGACGTGTGGCGACGGGCGTTGCTGTCGTAAGGCGAGATGCGCACCAGGCGATGGACACCCGATTCGGTCTTCAGCCAGCCGTATGCATTGTGGCCCTTGACGAGCAGCGTCGCTGACTTGATGCCGGCTTCTTCGCCATCGTGCACTTCGAGAAGCTCGACCTTGAACTTGGAACGCTCGGCCCAGCGCGTATACATGCGCAGCAGCATGTTCGCCCAGTCCTGGCTTTCGGTACCACCGGCTCCCGAATGGACTTCGAGATAGGTGTCGTTGCTGTCGGCCTCGCCTGACAGCATCGCCTCAACCTGGCGGCGCGCAGCCTCGGCTTTCAAGCCCTTCAGGGCTTCCTCGGCCTCGGTGACGATGCTTGCATCGCCCTCTTCCTCGCCCATCTCGATGAGCTCGATATTGTCGTTCAGCTGCTGCTCGAGCTGCCTCACTCCATTGATGCCGTCATCCAGCTGCTGGCGCTCGCGCATCAGCTTCTGTGCTTCCTGGGCATCGTTCCAGAGGTTCGGGTCCTCTGCCTTGTTATTCAACCAGTCCAGTCGTCTTACCGCCTGGTCCCAGTCAAAGATGCCTCCTCAGCAGGGTGATAGCCTGCTTGGTTTCATCGACTACGTTCTGGATTTCCGCTCGCATTTTCCTGCTTCTTTGCGTTGCTTAGAAAGTTGCCCGTCAAATAATTGTGGCGGCTGCGGATGTAAAGGGCCGCAACCGCCACAAGCTGTCTGGGAGAAAGATCAGTAGAGACCGCCGGCGCCCGATTGGACGGCCTGGTTGGCCTGCGGCGAGGTCTTCAGGATTTCCTCGGGCGCCATGGTATTGTCCATGCCGATGACCGAGAAGCTGTCCGCCGGACCGGTGCCGGGCTTGAAGGCCTCGATGATCGTATTCGGATCGCCCTGTGTCGCGGCCATGCCGGTCTTGCGGTCGATCGGGATCATATTCATTCCGGCCGGAATCACGAACTTCGATTCCGGCATGTCCTTGACCGCCACCTGCATGAACTCGTTGAAAACAGGCGCCGAGAGCGAACCGCCGGTGCCGCCGCGTCCAAGCGTCGAAGGCGTATCGAAACCGATATAGAGGCCGGCGACGAGATCAGGCGTGAAGCCTACGAACCAAGCATCCTTTTCGTCGTTCGTCGTACCGGTCTTGCCGGCAACGTCGCGACCGCCGAGGTTGACCTTGCCCGCTGCGGTACCGCGCTGGATTACGCCCTGCATCATCGAGGTGATCTGGTAGGACGTCATCGGGTCAAGAACGGTCTCGCGGTTGTCGACGACGTTCGGCTCGTCCTGGTTCTGCCAGTCGCTGGCGTTGCAGCCTTCGCAGACCCGCTCTTCATGCTTGAAGATCGTCTTGCCGTAGCGATCCTGGATACGGTCGATCAAGGTCGGCTTGATCTGCTTGCCGCCATTCGCGATGACCGAATAGGCCGAAACCATCCGCATGACGGTGGTTTCACCGGAGCCGAGCGACATAGCGAGCACCGGCATCATGTGGTCGTAGATACCGAAGCGTTCCGCATATTCGGCGACCACGTTCATGCCGAGATCGTTGGCGAGGCGAACCGTCATGCGGTTGCGCGAGTGCTCGATCGCGAAACGGAGCGTGTTCGCACCGCCACCCTCGCCCTCGTAGTTGTCAGGCGCCCAGATCTGGCCGTTTCCGGTCTGGATCTGCAGCGGATCGTCGTTGACAACGGAGGCTGGCGTATAGCCGTTATCCATGGCCGCCGCATAGACGAACGGCTTGAAGGACGAGCCCGGCTGGCGCATCGCCTGCGTGGCGCGGTTGAATTCCGACTGAGAATAGGAGAAGCCGCCGACCATTGCCAGAACGCGGCCGGTCTTCGGGTCCATCGCGACCAGACCACCCTCGACCTTCGGCGGCTGACGCAGACGGTAGGAGTTCGAGCTGTCGTCGCCCAGGCGCTCGACGTAGACGACGTCGCCGGCCGACAGCACGCCTTGCGGCGACTTCGCGGTCTTGCCACCGCCGGCCGCCCGGTAGGCCCACTGCATGTTCTTTGCCTGGATGACGCCGCGCTCGCGTTCGCTCGGGATCTTGCCGGCGCCGTCTTTCGCGGGCTGCAGGCCGATGTCGACGCTATCGTCGGCGACAGCAAGCACAACGGCCAGGCGCCACTCGGGCACGTCTGACAGTGCGGGGATGTCGGCAAGTGCCTTGCCCCAGTCAGCGGCGGTATCGATCTGCTTCAGCGGACCGTGGAAGCCGCGGCGTTCGTCATAAGTGGTCAGGCCGTCCTGCAGGGCCTTCCGTGCGAAGACCTGCAGTTGCGGATCGAAGGATGTCCGGACGGACAGGCCGCCCTCGTAAAGCATCTTCTCACCATACTGGTCGATCAGCTGGCGACGCACCGCTTCGGCGAAGTAACCGGAGGCGAAGAGCGACGGGCCACTGTTGCGGCCGGTGACGCCGAGCGGCTGCTTCTTGGCTTCCGCACCATCGGACTGGCTGACGTAGCCGTTCTCGACCATGCGATCGATAACCCAGTTGCGGCGCGTAATCGCAGCCTCGGGATGGCGGAACGGATGGTAGTTGGCCGGGCCCTTAGGCAGCGAAGCCAGATAAGCGGCATCGGCAATCGTCAGCTCATTCACCGACTTGTTGAAGTAAGTCAGCGCCGCGCTCGCGATACCGTATGAATTCAGGCCGAAGAAAATTTCGTTCAGGTAGAGCTCGAGGATCTTGTCCTTGCTGTAGGCCTGCTCGATGCGGAAGGAGAGGATGGCTTCCTTGGCCTTGCGCTCCATCGTCTGTTCGCTCGACAGAAGGAAGTTCTTTGCCACCTGCTGCGTGATCGTCGAACCACCCTGGGTCGGGCCGCCAGTCAGATAGGCGACGACAGCGCGGCCGAAGCCGGTGACGTCGATCCCGGGATGCTGGTAGAAATTCTTGTCTTCAGCCGACAGGAAGGCAGCCTTCACGCGATCCGGCACAGCCTGGATCGGCAGGAAAAGCCGGCGTTCCTTGGCATATTCCGCCATCAGGGCACCGTTGCCGGCATGGACGCGCGTCGTTACCGGCGGCTCATAGCTGCTCAGCACCGCGTAATCAGGAAGATCCTTCGTGACAGTCGCCAGATAAATGGCAACGACGCCCGCGACGCCCAGAAACAGGACGCAAGCCGCTCCGAAGAAATATCCAAGAAGTCTGATCATATTTAAGCTACCGGTATCTCAATTATCGATCGGCGCGAACCTAACGATCCCATGGATCGCGGCATTTTGCATGCTGCGCCGATTACTCCATGAGCGTTATTGCCACAAGCCAATTCCGTTTTGCGTGTGGAAACATAATCGGGACTAATGGCCTGAATGTGAGCAAACTAGGGCTCCTACCGCTAATTCACATTGTTTCAAGCCTTTATGAGGAGGCTGTCACATCTGCGCCACGCTGTCATTCAGCCGCCATTGGCGGCCATCGCCGAATGATAGCGCTTCACGGCCTCGGTCAAAAGGTCCGCCATCTTCGATCGCCATGTATCGTCAAGCAAAAGCTTCTCGTCTTCCCTGTTCGACAGGAAGCCCAGCTCAAGCAGGATCGAGGGGACGTCGGGCGCCTGCAGCACTCGGAAACCCGCATGGCGATGCGGATTATTGATGGTGCCGACCTGATCCTTGAAGGAGGAGAGAACGCTTTCCGCCATCGAGATTGAAAAGGCCTGCGTCTCGCGACGCGTCAGATCCAGCAGGATATCGGCCACTTCGGGCGGCTCTGCCGTCACCGTCTTTCCGGCGATCTGATCGGAGAGGTTTTCGCGATCGGCGAGATCGGCGGCAAGCTTGTCCGAAGCCTTGTCGGAGATGGTGTAAACCGTGGCGCCGCGGATATCTTTCTGCTTCAGCGTATCCGCATGCATCGAAACAAAGAGATTGGCATGGTTCTGGCGCGCGATCTCCACGCGCTCCGACAGCGACAGGAAGGTATCGTCCTTGCGCGTCAGGAAGGCCCGGATGCCGGCCTCCCGGTTCAGGCGGTCGGCGAAGGCCTTGGCGAAGGCGAGAGTGACGTCCTTTTCCTGCGTCTTGGTGTCGATGCCGACGGCGCCGGTGTCGATCCCGCCATGGCCGGCGTCGACCGCGATAACAAGGTCGCCGCCCTGCGGCTGTTCGGCCGAAGGGATCGTGTTGGTGGTCTGAGGCGTCGTCGGATCGCTCCAGGACTGCGCTTTGACGAGTTCGTCGAACTTCGCCTTGTCGGTCATCTCGGCTTCGAGCACCAGCCGGTGCCCTTTGCCGTTCTCATCGGCCTGAACGCGCGCCAGACCGATATTGACCGGCTTGATCGCGGTCAGGACGATCCGGGCGCTGTCCTCATCCATCGTCCCGTAGCGAATATCCTTGAAAAGGCCCCTCGCCTCGAGATCCTTTGCCGGGAAACCGAAGGCCGTCGCCGGCAGGTCGATGACGACGCGTTCCGGGTTCGCGATATAGTGGACCGAGAAAGACGGCGCGCGGTCGAAATCGATGACGATCCTCGTTCGCGCATCATCGCCGACGATGCGGGCGCCATAGGCAAGCAGCGGTTCGGCCGCCATCGCCACATTGACCGCCATGACCGCGGCAAGCGCTGCCGCCGCAACGGCAAGACAGCCCAATCTCAAGCTGGCAGCCACAGCCGCCCCGCGCCGCATCGTCTTAACCAATCGACCGCCTAACCTTAAATGTCATTGTGAATGTCCCGCAGCTCTCCCGAGGGGCAAATCGGACTCGCCCTTGCGATGCCCGAATCGACCGACGCCTGCCGTAGTTTTCTATGTTGCTCCAAATCCATCAATATTATGGCACATTTGGCTTTTCCCTTGATATTATGACGGAGAAAACATACAAGGATTTTCAGGGTAGAAGTGCTGACGGGATAGAGTCGCCTGCAAGGGCAGCCAAACCGCGAAGGACCTGGCGCCACAACCGGCAATCGTCCGCCGTCTCATGCGTTTCCACTCGTAAATTGGATCCTGAATTTCCGGCGTATGCGGGAACTTCATCGGTGGATCAGCCACCAACCGCTCTTTACAGAGAGAGCAAACTCATCGGACCTGAACAAGGTCTTAGTTTTGTCGATCTCGCTTGGTCTTTGATGGTGTCGCAGCAGGTTTTATCTGAAGTCTACAGGCCCCGGGAGAACATTTTCCCCGCTGCTGTCTGGCTGCTGCCTTCCACACCGCACCAATCGCGACTTTCATTATCCGGCGCTGCAACAACGGACCGCATTCCGCCTGTCTCATCGACAGCGGGAGATGCCGCCGCACGACTGCGCCGAGGAGCTCAGCTTACATGGCAGACAAAATGCTTATCGACGCGTCTCACGAGGAAGAGACGCGCGTCGTTGTCGTTCGCGGGAACCGCATAGAAGAGTTCGACTTCGAATCACAGCACAAGAAGCAGATTCGCGGCAACATCTACCTGGCAAAGGTAACGAGGGTTGAACCCTCCCTCCAGGCCGCGTTCGTCGACTACGGCGGCAACCGGCACGGCTTTCTGGCCTTCGCCGAAATCCACCCCGATTATTACCAGATCCCCCTCGCCGACCGTCAGGCGCTTCTGCGCGCTGAAGCCGAGGACCATCGCCGGGATGACGACGTCGAACACGTCGAGACCGCGACCGTAGATCTCTCCACGCAGGATCAGCCTGACATCGGCATCGTTCCTGTCGCAGAGACCGCCGAAGAGACGGTCGTTGAGGTTGTCGAGACCGCTCAGGTTGTCGAAGCTGCGGAAGAGGCTCCGGCCAAGAAGGCAAAGCCACGTCGCAGCCGCAAGAAGGCTGCCCCTGCTGTTGCCGAAGAGGCCGCAGCGGAAGAGGCATCCGCCCCTGCTGCCGCCGACGATGAAGACGAAGGGTCTTCCGGTGGCGAGATGGCCGCTATGGTCGAAACCGATTCGATCTCCGAAGACGTCGACACCCGCCACCGCAACGACGATGACGACGATGACGATCACGAGGAAGAAGTGATCGAGTCCGTTGGCGCCGAAGATGCGATGGAAGAGGTTCCGGATCGCGCACAGCGCAAGCCGCGCAAGCAGTATCGAATCCAGGAAGTCATCAAGCGTCGCCAGATCCTGCTCGTTCAGGTCGCCAAGGAAGAGCGCGGCAATAAGGGCGCAGCGCTGACGACCTACCTGTCGCTGGCCGGCCGCTATTCCGTTCTGATGCCGAACACGGCACGTGGTGGCGGCATTTCCCGCAAGATCACTAATCCGCAGGACCGCAAGCGCCTGAAGGAAATCGCGCGCATGCTCGAAGTGCCGCTAGGCATGGGCGTCATCCTGCGTACCGCCGGTGCGAACCGCACCAAGGTCGAGGTCAAGCGCGACTTTGAATATCTGATGCGCCTGTGGGAAAACGTTCGCACGCTGACGCTGCAATCGACCGCACCCTGCCTCGTCTACGAGGAAGGCTCGCTCATCAAGCGCTCGATCCGCGACCTCTACAACAAGGACATCGGCGAGATCATCGTTGCCGGCGAAGAAGGCTATCGTGAAGCAAAAGACTTCATGAAGATGCTCATGCCGAGCCACGCGAAGGTCGTTCAGCCATATCGCGACATCCACCCGATCTTCTCGCGCTCCGGTATCGAAGCACAGCTCGACCGCATGCTGCAGCCGCAGGTGACGCTGAAGTCCGGCGGCTACCTGATCATGAACCAGACGGAAGCGCTGGTTTCGATCGACGTCAACTCCGGTCGCTCGACGCGCGAACACTCGATCGAGGACACCGCTCTCCAGACCAATCTGGAAGCAGCGGAAGAAATCGCTCGCCAGCTTCGCCTGCGCGACCTTGCCGGTCTCATCGTTATCGACTTCATCGATATGGAAGAGAAGCGTAACAACCGCGCCGTCGAGAAGAAGCTGAAGGAATGCCTGAAGAACGACCGTGCGCGTATCCAGGTCGGCCGCATCTCGCATTTCGGCCTCCTGGAAATGTCGCGCCAGCGCATCCGCGCGTCGGTTCTCGAATCGACGACGCAGGTTTGCTCGCATTGCGGCGGCACCGGTCACGTTCGCTCGCAGTCCTCCGTTGCGCTGCACGTCCTGCGCGGCATCGAGGAATATCTGCTCAAGAACACGACGCACAACATCACCGTGCGGACAACGCCTGACATCGCGCTCTACCTGCTGAACCACAAGCGCCAGACGATCATCGATTACGAAGCGCGCTTCGGTGTCGCTATCATCATCGATGCCGATGGCGCGGTCGGCGCGCAGCATTTCGCGATCGATCGCGGCGA
The DNA here is from genome assembly GCA_900468535.1 of Hyphomicrobiales bacterium. Taxonomy (GTDB): domain Bacteria; phylum Pseudomonadota; class Alphaproteobacteria; order Rhizobiales; family Rhizobiaceae; genus Rhizobium. The sequence continues at coordinate 15,132 of UBTY01000026.1, forward strand.
AGCTGTCGAGAACCCGGTCAAGATCGAAACCCTCTTCAACTTCGCAGCAATCCCGGACGATGACGACGACGATGTCGTGATCGAAATGGACGAGGAAGAAGACGAAGAACTCGAAGAAAAGCCGGCAGCCGCCGAACGTCCGGCAGCGCGCGCCGAAGGTGAAGGCGATGGGCGCAAGCGCAAGCGTCGCCGGCGTCGTCGTGGCCGTAACGGTAACGGCGAACAGCAGGCTGCCAACGAGTCGGCCTCCGATCAGGCAGACGCTGGTGACGAGGGTGATGACGAGGACGGCGAGATCGAAGCGGATGCAGCCGCACCGACGACAGCCGACGAGCAGGCTGACGGCGATGAGAGCCAGCGCCGCAAGCGCCGCCGCCGCGGAAAGCGCGGTGGTCGCCGCAACCGCGAGGAAAACGGCGAGCAGTCCGCTGAGGCCGGCGACGGAGACGAGTCCGCGGCCGATGCCGAGGAAACCGAGGTAGCAGAACCTGTACAGACGACCGAGGCGGAAGCCATCGAGATCGTTGCCGAAGAAGCTGTCGAGCCCCAGACTGCGATGGCTGCTGTCGAAACAGCCGCTTCCGTCACCGAAGACGTCAAGCCGAAGCGCGCACGTCGCAGCCGCAAGGCATCGCCGGTGGAAGAGCCGGTTGTCGAAGCCGCTGCCGAGGTCACCCCTGCTGCGGAACCGGAAGCGGAAACGGTTGAAGCGGCCGCCGACCTGACGGCATCCGTCGAAGAAGAAGCCAAGCCAGTCCGGGCAAACCGCGAGTCGAACATCTCCTCCTCGGAGCCGACCGTGAAGTCGACGAGCACCGATGGCGACGGCAAGCCTAAGAAGGCTGGCTGGTGGCAGCGCCGCGGCTTCTTCTAAGAAGCCGCCTGTCGCTTACGCGTAGAAACAAAAAATCCGGCTGTGGTGCAGCCGGATTTTTTTGTGCCTCGATTTGAGATCAGTCGCGCTCGGCGATCACTGTGGTGCGAGGATATTCGCCATAGAAGCCGCGCCAGTTGGCGACGGCAAAGCCGAACACGACGAGGGCGCCTGCCTGATGCAACAGGCCCCAATGCACGGGAACCTGCAGCAGCAGCGTTGCTATACCGATCGCAGCCTGGACGATGACCAGAACGAACAGAACGACGGCTCGACGAGCGTGCGTGGTCGATGGAGCCGCCGACAGCGCGATGATCATGTTGAGCAGCGTCAGCGCCAGCAGCGTATAGGCACCGAGACGGTGGATGAACTGCACCGTCTTCGGATTCTCGAAAAAATTGATCCAGGCAGGCTGCTGAATGAGCAGGTCGGACGGAACGATCGCTCCATCCATAAGCGGCCAGGTATTGTAGCTGAAGCCGGCATCGAGCCCGGCCACCAGCGCGCCGAGGTAGATCTGGAATAGCGCGAAGATCGCGATTACGCCCGCCCACGCCTTGGAACCTGACGTCGGCGCCTCATCGTCGGAATGCGGAGACAGGCCCCGCATGATCCACATGCAGGATGCAAAAATCAGGCAGGCCATGATCAGGTGCGTGGCGAGCCGGTACTGGCTGACATCGGTGCGAACCGACAGGCCGGATGACACCATCCACCAGCCGATGGCGCCCTGCATGCCACCCAGCGCGAGAATACCGAGAAGCGGCCAGCGCAGGCGCCGTTCGATCTTTCCGGTCGCCCAGAAATAGATCAGGGGAAGCGCGAAGATAACGCCGATCCCGCGCGCGATAAGGCGATGCGCCCATTCCCACCAGAAGATTCCCTTGAACTGCTCGACCGTCATGTCGCTGTTCAGTTGCTGATATTCGGGAATGCGCTGGTACAGCTTGAACTCTTCTTCCCATTCCGCAGCGTTCAGCGGCGGGATAACGCCGTGGATCGGCTTCCATTCGGTGATAGAGAGCCCGGAATTCGTCAGCCGCGTGGCGCCGCCGACGATAACAAGACAGAACAACGCCAGAAGGACGAAGCCCAGCCAGACGCGAACCGCCTTACGGTTGCGGTCCTGCGTGCGGACCTCCCCCAAGATTCTCTGTTCGGTGGTTGTATTCGCGAATGCCATGACTGCTCCTTGTTTCCGGCATTGATTTGCCCGAGCGGCTCATGCAAAACAAGCCCCGAGCCTTTGCGGCATGCCGTCGCGGCGCCCTTCGTATGAGCTGGAATGAAACCGATGCCCGTCCGCCTTCGCAAATTCATCGGCACGATCCTGATCGTCGTTCTCGTTCTGGCCTACGCCGTGCTCGCGAATACCATTGCGGTCGCAACGCTCGGAGAAGCGCCCTGGTGGGCCCACCTGCTCTACTTCTCGCTCAGCGGGCTGCTGTGGGTGCTGCCGGCAATGGTCATCATCAAGTGGATGGCCGGCCCCAAACAGCAGTGACCGTTAATCACGGAATAACCCTGATTGCCGGAAAACCGCAGCGCTAGCCTGGCGTAAAGAAAATATAGGGTGCCGATACCTATCCTTCTCCGCGTCCATAATGCGGAGAGGCGTCGTGCACCACAAGAAGCTTCATGTCGATCACGAAGCGCAGGCAGAAGCCGGCGTGCCTGATAGCGTGGCGAAGCTGCGGGCGTTGAATGTCGAGCTCGCCGTCGAGCGGTTGCAGATTGAACTTGTTACCTCGATGCAGGCCATTGAAAGCGAATGGCGCGCGCTGGACCGCGACAATCTCAATTCCTTGCACCAGAGCTATGACTGGTGCGCCGCCTGGGTCGAAGCGCATCGACGACCTCTCGCCGTCATCGTCGGCAAGGCAGGTGCTGACACTGCTTTCATCCTCCCCGTGGAGATCGTATCGTCGCGCGGTATCCGGATCGCCAAGTTCATCGGCGCCGACCACAGCAACATCAACACGGGGCTGTTTGCCGCCGACTTCGCCGCTGCCCTTGGCGCGATCGAGCCGGACCGTCTCTCCGCGATGCTGAAGACCGCTCTTAAGGAAGATGCGGACCTTCTGCTGCTGCAGAACATTCCGCTGTCTTGGCGAGAGCGTCCAAATCCCCTCACCCGTCTTCCGACGGTGCAGAACCAGAACTATGCCTATCAACTGCCGCTGCTCGACAATTGGGAAGCCACGCTGAAGCAGCTGAATGCAAAGAACCGCCGCAAGAAGTTTCGTGTGCAGTCGAAGCGGCTCGAAGCGCTTGGCGGTTTCGAATACGTCGCGGGTGGCACACCGGAAGAGCAGCATACGCTGCTGGATGCGTTCTTCGCACAAAAGAGCCGGCGCTTTCAGACGCTCGGGCTACCCGACGTGTTCTCCGATGCGGAAACCAAGCAATTCCTGCACGGCGCGATCGACGCCCGTGATCCTGCCATTCCGGCCTTCGGCCTCGAGATGCACGCAATCCGGCTGAAAGGCGAGCACAACGAACATATCGCGGCGCTCGCCGGAATCTCGCGCAAGGGCGATCACATCATCTGCCAGTTCAGCTCGATCGACGAGACGATCGCGGCGGATGCCAGCCCGGGCGAATTCCTCTTCTGGCAGATGATCCAGCGGCAGCAAGATCAGGGTGTCAGCCTGTTCGACTTCGGCCTCGGCGATCAGAGCTACAAACGCTCCTGGGCGCCGGAAGAGACGGCACATTACGACGTGGTTCTGCCGCTAAACGCTCGCGGCGCGGCGATGGGCATCCTTCATCGTACCATCACCCGAGGCAAGGCGTTCGTGAAGTCGCATCCGCAGCTCTACAGGATTGCGCAGCGGATGCGTCGGTTCGCCTGATCAGGCAGCCTCGCGCGATTCCGGGAGGATTTCGGCCTCGCCGCCGCTCATCAGCAGCACGCGATGATAGCCGGCTTCCTCGAAATCCGTCATCGCGGCCAGGAATTCGGCCTCGACGATCTCAGGCATGGACAGAATGATCTCGACATCCTTGCTGCGGGTCAAACGTGACACTGCGGCAACGTTGGCAGCGCCACATTCGACGACAACAAGGTCGTAAGCGGACGACAGCGCGTCGAGCAGCAGGCTCAAGCGATCCGCACCGCGCATGGCCTGGCGCATATCGCTCACGCCCTGCGGGATCAGATGCGCATCGGTCAGGCGATCGCTGTGGATGGTTTCGCCGAAAGCGGCCTCGCCGCACAGCAGATCGGTGACGCCAAGTGCCTCATCATTCTCGGCCATGAGGCGTGTAGGATAGCCGGAACCCGTCATATCCAGAAGGACGACCCGGGCGCCGACGATGGCCAGGCGGCGTGCAAGCGCGACGGTAGCGGCCGAGCCATCGTCGCCTGTCGGCGAGATGGCGATCGCCAGCTGTGCGCGGCTCTCGATCAGGTAATCGGCTACTGACGTGACGGAGAACTCGTTCTCCTCTTCGGCCTGCGGCTCGTCTTCTGGCTCGACGACCTCTTCGGAAGGTGCTTCGTCTTCGGAAACCGCCAACATGCTTGGCGTAGGTGTACGCCTTGGCTGCTCCGATACGACCACTTCTTCAATCACTTCCTCTTCGATCTCGACGGCACGGGAAACCGGCCGCAACGCACGACCACTGAAGAGTTCGGCAAGCATGATCGCAATCGAGGTTATGATGAGTGTCGCGAGCGCGACGACGGTGACGATCGGCACGACCTTCGGGAAATAGGGATCGACAGGCTGGATCGCGTTCGAGACGATGCGGGCATCGGCCGGGCTCGAATTCTTATCGGAACGGGAAGCGGCCTCGCGGTAACGCGCAAGGTAGGTTTCCAGCAACTGGCGCTGGGCGGCGGCTTCACGCTGCAGAGCGTTCAAGCCAACCTCATCCGTTCCTGCCTGGGCGCTGCTTGCCTTCAACCTGTCGGACTGCTGTTCGAGTTCCTTCTGACGCAGCGAGGCAACCTTCGCTTCATTCTCGATGCTTGCGAGGATCTTCTGGGTCTCTTCGCGGATCTGCGCCTTGATGTCGGTGAGTTGAGCCCTCAGGCTCCGCAAGCGCGGATGATTGCCGAGCAAAGTGGTCTGGAGATCGGAGATCTGCGACTGCAAAGCGGATTCAGTACCCTTCAGACGCTGGATCGACTGCGACGACATTATATCCTGCAGCGTGTCCGACGCTTCGCCTGAAGAGAGCGCGTTGCGCACGGCCTGTGACCGGGCTTCGGCATTGGCTCTTTCGCCGCGAACGCGGGTCAGTTCCGCGGAGATGTCGTTCAGCTGCTGGGTGGGAAAATTACTGCCGCCATTCGTGGGCAGGAGATCGTGTTCGGCGCGATACTCGGCAACCTTCTGCTCGGCATCGCTGACTTTCTGGCGAAGCGTCTCGATCTCCGGCTCGAGCCAGCGGGTGGCTTCCGAGTTGGACGCGAGCTTTGCACCGCTCTGCTTGGAGAGATAGACCGCTGCCATCGCATTCGGGATCTGGGCGGCGAGCCGCGGATCCTTGGAGGTGAAGGTTATGCCGATGACGCGCGAACCCGGCACCTGATAGACCTGCAGCCGCTCGGTGAAGGCATCGATGATGCGCTCTTCCGGCGGGCTCTCCAGCGGGCTCTTCTTCAGATGCAGTGCGACGAGCAGATCGCCAAAGGCCGAGCCGCTCGCAGCGGCATCGAATTCGGGCAGGTCGTAGAGCTTCTGGCTGTTGATCACCTGCTTGATCAGGTCGGCGGACTGCAGCAGCTGGACTTGGCTGGCGATGTTCAGTTCGTCGAGAAGCGGGCTCGCGCCGGCGTCGTTCGTCTGGGCATTCGCGAAGGCCGGCGCGCGCGGCTCGATCAGGATGCGCGTTTCGCTGCGGTACTTCGGCGACATCATCTTCGCACCGGCGAAGGCGACCCCTGCCCCCAATAACGTGATGGTCACGACCTTCAGTCGGCGGGCCCAAACGGCACGAACCAACTGCCCAAGATCGATATCGACATCCTCATGACCACTTACGCCGGACATGCTCTCACTCCAAGAACAAAGGTGGCGCGAGAGTAAATGAGTATAGTAACGCAACAGTTAATGCAGTCGCGTGGCTCCGACGCTTGAGTAGAGGCGTGCAAAACGGAAAAAGTTGCGGTCTTTACCGGCTATTAACCCTAACGGATCGATAACGACAGGTAACACGTTCATTTCCTGCGAGCACTGCGGATGCCTGTCGCCCAGACCAAGTTAGTAATGGCCTTGAGCGTTGCCGCTATGGCAGCGATCCTCAGCGGCTGCAACAGCTACAAGCCGGCGCCGAGAGCCTTCAACGAGGCGACCATTCAACCCTATTCCCTGGATAGCGGCGATCGTCTGCGCATCACTGTCTTCGACCAACCGAGCATGACGAACACCTATACGATCGACCAGGCCGGCTACATTGCCTTCCCGCTCGTCGGCCAGGTTGCCGCACGTGGTCGCACGCTACAGCAGCTGTCGGGCCAAATTGCCCAGAAACTCAAGCAGGGCTATCTGCGCGATCCTGACGTCACGATCGACGTCGACCGCTACCGTTCGGTCTTCATCATGGGCGAAGTCGGACAATCCGGTCAGTACGCCTACGTTCCCGGGATGACGGTTCAGAACGCTGTCGCCGTCGCCGGCGGCTTTACTGCCAGAGCCAATCAGGGCGCCGTCGACGTAACCAGGAAGATCAACGGCCAGGTTATTACCGGCCGCGTCAATATCTCTTCCGCGATCGTGGCCGGTGATACAATTTACGTCCGCGAGCGACTGTTTTAAGCGGCATGAGCAGCCAGCGCCCTCTCCGCATCATCCATTGCTTCAGGTCGCCGGTCGGCGGAATCTTCCGCCACGTTCGCGATCTGGTCATGGAGCACAGCAGGGCCGGCCACGAGATCGGCATTCTCTGCGACAGCTCGACGGGTGGCGACCACGAAGAAGCTCTTTTCGACGACATCCGCCCATATCTGTCGCTCGGCCTGACGCGCGTGCCGATCCGGCGCTCAATCAGCTTCTCCGACATGGCCGTGATGTGGGACGGCTATAAAAAGATCAAAAGTTTGCGGCCGGACGTGCTGCACGGACACGGCGCCAAAGGCGGTGTGCTCGCGCGTATCGCCGGCTCAGCCCTGCGGGTGAACAGGTATCGCGTAGCCCGCCTCTATACAGCCCATGGGGGGAGCCTGCATTACTCGCGCTCCTCTCTCGTCGGCCAGTTCGTTCTCCGAATGGAGCGCCTGCAGGAGTATCTGACAGACGCGCTGGTCTTCATCTGCGACTATGAGCGCGACACCTACACGAAGCGGATCGGAAGGCCGCGAACCAAGATGCGGCTGATCTATAACGGCATCGCCGACCGGGACTTCGAACTGATCCCCACGCGCTCCGATGCGGTCCATTACATCTATGTCGGCATGTTGCGGGACCTTAAGGGTCCCGACCTTTTTGTCGATGCCTTTGCGAAGGCGGAACGCATTCTCGGCAGGCCACTGTCTGCGCTGATGATCGGTGATGGGCCGGATCGAGATCGGTACCGCGACATGATGATCGAGCGGGGTCTTGGAAAGCGGATCGGCATGCTGCCGGCGATGCGCGTCCAGCAGGCATTCGCGATGGCGCAAAACCTCGTCGTTCCATCGCGTGCGGAGGCCATGCCTTACATCGTGCTCGAAGGACTGGCAGCGGGAAAAACGCTCATCGCCACGCGTGTCGGCGGCATTCCCGAAGCGCTTGGCAAGGACAGCCCAGCCCTCGTCGAACCGGAGAATTCAGACGACCTCGCCCGGGTCATGGCGGAGGCCGTTAGTATTCCCGGATGGCATGAGACAGCGATGCCCCCGGTCAGCCAGATCAAGCAAGTCTTCTCCGCCTCCGTCATGGCGCAAGATGTCCTGAAACTGTACCAGGAGTTGCTCGAAGAACCGCGACGTAAGAAGCCCGACAGCGCGACGTAAAACGTTTCTTAGGGGCTTCCTGCTATTGACTTGAGGTCAATCACTGGCGGTGGCCTCATGAATAAGGCAGAAAAGAACGATCAGTTCGACCTGGAAGCGTTGCGCAGACAGGTTTCCGACGTCAATCAACGCAACACGGCCGATGATGCGCACCCCGCCGAGCCGCTGAACGAGTATGCGCGACAGATAGCGGAACAGTTCGCTGAAAGCACGCACTCTCCCGTCATGCTCATCGGCCAATTGCGGTTGTTCGAGTTCCTGTCGCAGCTGGCGATCGCCCTGGTAACCTTCCTTATCTGGCCGGCAATTGACGAGACTTTTGCCGGGCGCGCGCTCTCAGGCGCCTTCGCTGCCGGGCTGCTGGTGCTGGCGCTGCAGACTGCCGATACCTATTCCATTCCTGCACTCCGTTCGCGAATCCGCCTTCTGCCTCGCATTCTCGGGGTATGGATGGGCGTCTTCTTTGCAACCGCCGTCGGTATGGCGCTGATGCGCAATACCGGCCGAGCCGACATCGATGCCTATGGTCTCTGGTTCGGGCTGAGCGCGATCTTCCTGCTGGCGAGCCGCTTTCTCGTTGCCTACGGCATCCGCAACTGGGTGCGCAATGGCATCATGGAGCGCCGCGCGGTGATCGTTGGGGGCGGCCAGCCCGCCAAGGAGCTGATCCGCTCGCTCGAGATGCAGCCTGATAACGATATCCGGATTTGCGGCATCTTCGACGATCGCGGTGAAAAGCGCTCGCCGATCATGGTGGCAGGCTACCCCAAGCTCGGCACGGTCGGTGAGCTCGTCGAGTTCGCCCGTCTCACGCGCCTCGACATGCTCATTATTGCACTTCCGCTCAGCGCCGAGGCGCGCATCTTTCAGCTGCTCAAGAAGCTCTGGGTTCTGCCGGTCGACATCCGTCTCGCAGCACACGCCAATCGCCTTCGCTTTCGCCCGCGTGCCTACTCGCATATCGGCGCGATCCCGATGCTCGACATCTTCAACAAGCCGATCCGTGATTGGGATTCAGTTGCCAAGCGCTGCTTCGACATCTTCTTCGCCATCTTCGCGCTCTGCCTGCTCTGGCCGATCATGCTCGGCACTGCCATCGCCATAAAGCTCACGTCGAAGGGCCCGGTGTTCTTCATGCAGAAGCGCCACGGCTTCAACAATGAAGTCATCAACGTCTTCAAGTTCCGCTCCATGTATGCGGACAAGGGCGACCCGACGGGACGCGCCGCCGTCACCAAGGGCGACGCGCGTGTCACGCCGGTTGGGCGCTTCATCCGGAAATCCTCGATCGACGAGCTTCCCCAGCTGTTCAACGTCCTGAGAGGCGACCTGTCGCTCGTCGGCCCTCGCCCGCACGCCGTGCTTGCCCAGGCACGCGACCGGGCATTCGGTGACGTCGTCGAGGGCTATTTCGCACGCCATCGCGTCAAGCCCGGCGTTACCGGCTGGGCGCAGATCAATGGCTGGCGCGGCGAGGTCGACAACGACGACAAGATCAAGTTCCGCACCGCATACGACCTCTACTATATCGAGAACTGGTCGCTCTGGTTCGATCTGAAGATCCTGTTCCTGACGCCTTTCCGGCTCTTCAATACGGAAAACGCATATTGACTGCGATCGACGCGACATATCCGCGTGTCGCTCACCCGCAGAGAGCGACGCTTCGCCTGATCGGGTCGGCTGCGGTCGGTTTCGGCGTTTTCCTTTCCGGCTTCGTCATCAACGAGCCGGCGCCCTATGAGCTTTGGATGGCGGGCCTCGTTGGTCTGTGGTTCATCCTCGGGCTGCGCATATCGCGGACAACGGCACCGCTGCTCGCCCTGCTTCTGACCTTCAATGTCGGCGGCATGCTGTCGCTGACGCAGATGCGCGACCTTGCCGATGGACCCATGTATGTCGCGGTCTCGACCTTCCTGGCGCTGACCTCGATCTTCTATGCCGCGATCATCGAGGATAGCCACCGTCGCCTGCCGCTCATCTTCAATGCCTGGACAATCGCCGCGGTGATCACCTCGCTGCTCGGGATCCTTGGCTATTTCCATGCCTTTCCCGGCGCAGAAGTCTTCACGCTCTATGATCGCGCCAAGGGAGCGTTCCAGGACCCGAACGTGTTCGGTCCGTTCCTCGTCCCCCCGTCCCTCTATCTCGTGCATGGAATTCTGACAGGCTCGTTGAAGACTGCGCCGGTCAAGGCTGGCGCGCTGCTGATCTTGGCACTCGGCGTCTTCCTGTCCTTCTCGCGCGCGGCCTGGGGCCTGTTCCTTCTCACGATCATTCTGTTGATCTTCGTGATGATGCTGAAGGAGCGAAGCGGAGCGTTTCGGCTGCGCATCCTCATCCTCTCGCTCGCCGCGATCGGCATGATGACGGCATCCCTGTTGATCGCCCTACAGTTTCCAAAGGTCAGCGACCTCTTCTCGACCCGCGCGCAGCTCGTGCAACAGTACGATGGTGAGCACCTCGGCCGTTTCGACCGCCATCGGATCGGCTTTACCATGATGATGGAGCGCCCGCTCGGCATAGGGCCGATGGTGTTCGGCACGATCTTCCCTGAAGACGAGCACAATATCTGGCTGAAGTCGCTGACCACCTACGGCTGGCTCGGCTTCATCAGTTACGTGAGCATGCTCTGCTGGACATTCTATCTCGGCTTCAAGAACCTGCTCAGGGATCGCCCCTGGCAGCCCTATCTGATGATCGGCTGGATCGCCGTTCTCGGCCACGCCGCGATCGGGAACGTCATCGACATCGACCATTGGCGCCATGTGTATCTGCTGTTCGGCGTGGTCTGGGGGTGCGCAGCACTCGAAGCGCGACAGGGCCGATCATAAACGCCTGATGGCATCGGCGAGACACTTGCGAACCGCCATCGGCGCGCTAGACTTACCTGATGATCACAGCAACACAAATGCGCGGCGCCCGCGCCATGATGGGCATGAGCATCCAGCAGTTGGCAACCGCTTCGGGACTGCCGGCAGCAATCATCGAAACCCTCGAACAGGACCATTCCACGGGAGAGCCGCAGGCATTACTGGCGGTTAAAAACGCTCTCGAAGCGGCGGGCGTGATCTTCCTTGCCAGCGGCAATCACGACGAGGGCGGCCCGGGTGTCCGGCTCAAGGCGCGCACCAGCGTCGACGAAGGCCTTCGGCCCGAGAACCTCAACTCCACCAACGACGACTGAGGCGGAACCAAAGCGGCGATTGCGCGTTTAACCTGCGTATTCAACATATTGCGGGAGTTTTCGTGAGAACGGGTAATGGTCTTTATTTCGTCATCGGCGCGCTGGTCGTTATCATTGCCGGGCTGGGAGCCTATATTTTTCACGAGGAAAGCAAGCCTGACGGGATCGAAATGAGCATCGGTCAGAACGGCGTTTCGATCGAGCAGAAGTGATCTTCAGAGATAGGCTTTGGCGAGGGCGGCAAGGGTTTTCGGATCTTTGACGCCCTGGCGATACAGTTCGATCAGACGAGACGCGATCTGCTCGGCTCGCGGCGAGTTTCGCGCGATCTGCCTGTGGCGGCAGACGTCATCGAGAGCGTCGGAAAGGATATCCAGATCCTCCGAAAACAGAGGCAGATCACGAGGAAATATTGGCGACCTAAGCATCGGTTCATATCACCCGCGGAGGGCCGAAACGGAAAACTACCGGGCCGGCAGCCACTCCCATAGCCGGCGATGCAGCCACTATGCTCGCCACCCCACCTTTAATCAACTCGCATTATGTTGTGAAACACTAATGTGATCGAGCGGTCTCGTCAGTTCTTCAGACGGTCGTGAATCACCTGCGATTGGATGGCGCCCTCGGCGATTATCTCGCCGCTGACCTTCATCAGATAGGCTTCCGCGAGGTCCAGTAAAAGCAAAGCCACGTCGCCTTCCGGCATTCCTGCCAGAACCGTCTTTTCAGCCAAATCCAGGAATGCCTTAGAAACAGCCTCTCTGCAATCGGAGGTTAATTCTATGGAAGCCATATATATCCCCAGCACTTAATGACGTCAGCCTAACATATTCATCAAATCTTCTCCAGAAATGCGAGTTTCCGCGAGATCAGAAATCAGATTTACATTTGCTTATATTCTAATTTTCTCACGGATTTACATTATTTTCATTTCATCGTTAAAGCCTAAGGACCGCATGGCGGCGGAAAGACATTGATGGATCCGAGCCGTACGATCGCCCGTCCGTAACCGCCCCTCGCCATATTGGATCGGCAAGACACACACCAACAGCGCGGAGGCGAGGCAGGAGCGTGCTTTTATTAATACTCATCTGCTAATGGATGAGCATGAGTTCTGACGACGGTTTCGCCTTCATCCTTCCGCTTATCTTCATCTGCTTCGGTGTCGTATTCCTGATCGTTGCGCGCTGGTCGCCGAACTCGGCACTCCGGTGGGGACTGGGCTATCTTTCTGCTGCCGCGGGCTTTGCAACACCCGGACTCCTGACGGATCTGCCACCGCAATTCCAGGCGTCACTTGCGGACCTGTTCTTCATCTCCGCAGCCTACCTGAACTCCGAAGCGCTCTTCCTGCACTTCGGACCCACACGTCTGCGGTATCCGCGCCTCGGTTTCGCGGCTGCGGCCTACGCAGCTACCATCTATGCCGTCCAATATCGCGGCAGCCTGTCTCTCGAACTGATCCTCAGCGACATCGCCTTCGTCGTTCTCATGATCTCACCTGTTTTCTTCGTCTGGCGAAAGGCTGTCCGGCCCTACGAGAAGCTGCTGCTGGTCATGGTCGGGCTGGTCGTATTCAACACGATCTTCCGCAACATCGTCTTTGCAGCAATCGTGGATCCCGGCAGCTTCGACCGCTTCCTGCAGTCGTCCTATGCCTATGCGATGCAAGCGACCGAGGCCGTCCTAGGCATGCTGCTGGCGCTCAGCGCTCTTGCCTCCGTGGTCCTTCGTGCGATGGATGGCTATCGGGACGCCGCCGAGCGGGATCCATTGACGCGGCTCTTCAATCGCCGCGGCTTTGAGGCGAAGGCGAAGGCGCAGGCGCTGCGACCGTCCTATGCCGCAACGATCATCATGTGCGACATCGACCACTTCAAGGCGATCAACGACCGCTACGGGCATGCGATGGGAGATCGGGTTCTGGTAGCCGTTGCCGAACAGCTCGAGGCTCTGACGACGAAAACAGGGTTCGCGTCCCGCTTCGGGGGCGAGGAGTTCGTCATCGCCATCCCGGAAGGAGGCGACGTCGACACGGAGCGGCTTGCGGACGCGATGAGGCTCGCAATAGCGGAACTGGAGTGGCAAGCCTACGGCATCGCGGATCGAATCACGGCAAGCTTCGGCATCGGCAGAGCCGAACCGACAGATCCGTCGATCCACGACGCGATCGCTCGCGCCGATGCAGCCCTCTACGCTGCGAAGGCCGCAGGCCGCAATCGTGTGACCGTGCAGCAAAAAGCGATGACACGGACGACCGCTTTCAGAATGATCTCAGCAGCCTAGCAGGCAAGCAGAACGCGAGCTCCCAACAACCGGCTCATCACCGGCAAGGGATCAAAAATCTGCCTTTGAAGTAAGAAAGCTGGGGCAATCAAGAATTTAATGGTCGGGGCGACAGGACTTGAACCTGCGACCCCTTGACCCCCAGTCAAGTGCGCTACCGGGCTGCGCTACGCCCCGACCTGCCTTTACGGCCTGATCCTGTTAGTCTTTTGGCTTTTTCCGTGCAAGCGAAAAATGCGAACGCTCGAAATAAAAGGGGTTATCCAAACACTGGAGCAAAGCCCTTGCTCAAGCCGCGGCTCCTGACTAAGGAGAGCTTTATAGAGGAGCCTGTGATATGCAGATTGAAATCCCCTGCCCCAAGTGCAGAAACACCCGCATGAAATTCGAGCATGCCGAGCCGCGCAACAGCGACATCGTCACCTGCTTCACCTGCGGATACGAGCTCGGCACCCTTGCCTTCGTGAAAGCGAAAATGCTGGCCGCATTCGAGCGGATGCGCAGGCAGGCGCTTCAGCGCAAGAACTAACGCTGAAGGCTGACTGATCCTTCGGTCGAAGCGACGCGTAGCCCGATATAGTCAGGCGTCGAAAAATGCGGCGTCTCGAAAGGCGTGGTGTGGGTGGCCGTGATGACGGTCACATCCGCGCCAGCTGCTTCACCGGCCAAAATGCCGGCGACGGCGTCTTCGAATACCAGGCACTTCGCGGGATCGACACCAAGACGGCGAGCGCCCAGGAGATAGCCTTCAGGGCTCGGCTTGCCGGCTGAGACTTCTTCGCCACTCACCAACATCACAGGTGTCGGAATCCCCGCAGCGGTCATGCGGCGCTTTGCAAGTTCTATCGGCGCGGATGTGACGATTCCCCAGCGTTCCCGGGGTATCCCTTCGAGGAAGGCCACTGCGCCCGGTATCGCAAGGATGCCGTCCACGTCTTCCATTTCCTCGTCGAGCAGCAGCTTCGCTTCAACGACCGGATCGACACCCGGCAACGCCAGCTGCTTGATAACATCGGTCGCGCGAACGCCGTGAATGGTCTTCAGGAACACCTCGGGCTCGAGTCCGTGCCTCACAGCCCATCCCGTCCATACACGCTCGACGACGGCGATTGAGTTGAGAAGCGTTCCGTCCATGTCGAACAGAAATGCTTCGTACGGCTTGCCGAATATGGCGTGAGATGCAGACACGGGAATTTCCTTAAAGCTTTGGCAGGACGGCCTCCCCGGGGCTGGTCCGGAAAGGTTATCACCGACAGGTCGGCGTGCTAGCGGACCTGGTCAAGAAGGCGCTTGCATTCAAGCAGGTCGTAGAGCGCCTCCTGCAACAAGGCCCGATCCTCCTTGCCGACACTCGACTTGCCGATCGAGACTTCGGGAGATTCCTCTTCTCCGCCGACGAAATTGAAGAAGCGGCGGGTGATCGGTGGCTTGGCGCGGCCGACGACCTGATCTTCCTCCGCCATGGCAACGCGCGGATCGCCTTCTGCATCCTGATGCCCCGTCAGCGCCTGCACGCTTGCAAGGTCGCCATGGCCGATCGAGATGACGAACTTGTTGCCATTCGTCTTCAAGAGCTTCTGCACGCCCTTGATCGTATAGCCGTGATCGTAGAGCAGATGGCGTATGCCCTTCAGAAGGTCGATATCCTCAGGTCGGTAATAGCGGCGCCCGCCGCCACGCTTCATCGGCTTGATCTGCGGGAAGCGGGTTTCCCAGAAACGCAGGACATGCTGCGGAAGATCGAGATCGTCCGCCACCTCGCTGATGGTGCGGAAAGCATCCGGGCTCTTGTCCAACATCTTACTCCCTACGCTCTTTTAAGGCTTGTCCCGGCATGCCCTTCGAACACCGCCGTCGACGGCAGCGACGCGAACATGCCTTCGCGACTCATCATATTTCAACGGTTTGCCGAGGTGAATTCAAGTCACGTCTTCGACAAGCGCACAGATCACTGAGGGAATAGCGTGGCCGCGCGGTAGTCTGATGGACACACGCGCTTCCGAAAACCTCAGGGAGCGGGGCTTGCCGGCTTCAGCTTGGCCTTGCGGGAGGTATGCGCCTTGAGGATGCGCGTCTTCAGGACGTTGGATGCCTTGAAGGTCATTACGCGGCGCGGCGAGATCGGCACTTCTTCGCCGGTCTTCGGATTGCGGCCGATGCGCTCGTTCTTGTCGCGAACCTGGAAGGTCGCGAACGAGGAGAGCTTGACGGTTTCGCCGCGAACGATCGCGTTGCAGATCTCGTCGATGACGGTTTCGACGAGTTCCGCCGACTCTGTTCTTGATAAACCAACCTTGCGAAAAACGGACTCTGCCAAATCTGCTCGCGTCACTGTTTTTCCGGTCATGGTTTCCCCGCCCATCGCCTAAGATATTTTATGAAACGAGCGAAGATTATTTGTCTTGCGCCTTACGGTCAAGCTCTTGTTCATTGTAAGTTTTTTCGGTTTTCGACGGCGCTACCAGCGCAGCAGTACCGCGCCCCAGGTGAAGCCGCCGCCCATGGCTTCGAGCATCACCAGATCGCCCTGCTTGATACGACCGTCAGCGGCGGCCGTCGCCAGCGCGAGCGGGATCGAAGCGGCCGAGGTGTTGCCGTGCAGATCAACGGTCACGACAACCTTTTCGGGTGCAATGTTCAGCTTTTTCGCCGAGCCGTCGATGATGCGGCGGTTGGCCTGATGGGGCACGAGCCAGTCGAGATCGTCAGACGTCGTGCCGGTCGCCTTGAAAGCCGCCTCGATGACGTCGGTGATCATGCCAACCGCATATTTGAAGACCTCACGGCCCTCCATGCGAAGCTTGCCGACCGTTCCGGTGCTCGACGGACCACCGTCGACGTAAAGCTTGTCCTTGTGCGAGCCGTCGGAGCGAAGATGCGCGGTCAGAACGCCGCGATCCGCCGTCGTGCCGGCGCCCTCGCCCGCCTCAAGTACGATCGCGCCCGCGCCATCGCCGAACAGGACGCAGGTCGTACGGTCGTTCCAATCGAGAATGCGCGAGAAGGTTTCAGCGCCGATCACGAGAACACGCTTGGCCAGACCGCCGCGGATATAGGCGTCCGCCGTGGTCACAGCATAGACGAACCCGGTGCAGACAGCCTGAACGTCGAAGGCAAAGCCGTGGGTCATGCCCAGTCGGTTCTGAATGTTCACGGCAGTCGCCGGGAAGGTATTATCAGGCGTCGAGGTGGCGCAGATAATGAGATCGATATCACCAGGCGTCAGGCCCGCATTGTCGAGTGCTGCGCGCGCAGCGGCTTCGCCGAGCGACGACGTCGTCTCATCGTCGCCTGCGATATAGCGCTGGCGGATACCCGTACGCTGGACGATCCATTCGTCGGATGTATCGACGACATCTTCCATGTCGCGGTTTGTCATTACGCGCTTCGGAAGCGCTGCCCCGAAGCCACGAACCACTGAACGGATCATATTGCTTAAACCCCGTCGCTCACGCAGCTTCCGGCCCGATCGGGGGCTGCCGCTTGGCGTGATACTTTTGAAGATCGTTTTCTATTTTCTGATTGAGGCCATTCTTGGCCATGTCGTAGCCGACCTCGATCGCCGCGGCGATCCCGTCGGCATTGGCGCCGCCATGGCTCTTGATGACCACGCCATTCAATCCAAGGAAGACACCGCCGTTGACGCGGCTCGGGTCCATCTTTTCGCGCAGCATGTCGAATGCGCCCTTGGCGAAGAGATAACCGATCTTTGCCAGCAAGGTACGCGACATCGCAGCCCGCAGATATTCGCCAATCTGGCGCGCGGTGCCTTCGGCCGCCTTCAGCGCAATGTTTCCGGAGAAGCCTTCGGTGACGACAACGTCGACCGTTCCCTTGCCCAGATCATTGCCTTCGACGAAGCCGAAATACTCAAGCGAATCAAGATTGGCCTCGCGAAGCAGGCGTCCGGCTTCGCGAACCTCTTCCTGCCCCTTGATCTCTTCGACGCCGACATTCAGCAGCCCGATCGTCGGGCGCTCAATGTCGAACAAGGCGCGCGCCATGGCGCCACCCATCAGAGCAAAATCCATCAACTGCTGCGAATCGGCACCGATCGTCGCGCCGACGTCGAGCACGATGCTTTCGCCCTTGAGGGTCGGCCAGATCGCGGCGATCGCCGGGCGCTCGATATTTGCCATCGTGCGCAGACAGAACTTGGCCATTGCCATCAGCGCGCCAGTATTTCCGGCCGAAACCGCAACGTCGGCTTCCTTCGTCTTCACCGCTTCGATGGAGCGCCACATCGTCGAGACGTAGCGGCCGCGACGGAGAGCCTGGCTCGGCTTCTCGTCCATACGCACGGCGAGTTCGCAGTCGTGGAAAATCGACTTCTCTTTTACCTTCGGAAACTGATCGAGAACGGGCTCGCACTGTTCCTTCAAACCATACATCACGAACGTAATATCGGGATGTCTTTCCAGCGCCTTGGCGGCACCGGGGATGACAACCTGGGGACCAAAGTCGCCACCCATGAGGTCGAGAGAAATTCTGATCACGCGTCCCTGATCCTTATTTTTCGCCCAAAGAGAGCGAAATTTCGGCCAAAATACCGGTTTTCCCGTCGCATACAACTGAATTGTGTCAAATAGCCAAAGGCTTTCAGTCCTTTTTCCAGTCCTTCAGCACGGCAAAGGCGGATGGCTTTTTATCGTTCTCGCCTGTGTCCTCTATGTGACTGTCGAACTCGATCCCCTCCTTGCGCGGGTAAGGATCGATCGCCAGGGCAGCGAACTCCGTAACCACTTCTCCCGCATCAATCGTATCGCCGACGAAGCTTTCCGGCAAATCGGGGCCATCGGGATCAAGGACCATTTCGCCGGCATCATTTGCCGGGCGACGCGCCAGCTTCGAATTCTCGGGAACGAAGATCTGCTCGAAGGTTTCGTCGATTGCCGACGGCACGGGCTCCAGGGTGACGACGCACTCCTGGACGATATTCGCCTTCACCCTGCCCTTCACGCGGACGCCATCGCGCTTCCAGCGGGAGATCTGCAGGTCGGCGCGGAGGGCTTCGACCGAAAGCACGTTCCACGTCTCTGCCAGTGCCTTCAGCTCCCTTGCATCAGCCTCGAGGTGCACATCAACCGGATTCGCGGAAATGTGGCCGACCTTCACGAGGTAGGAAAAGGGTACTTCGTCGTGTGATTTCGTCATGATTGTCTCCTCACGCAACGGCCGGGAGCGTTGCCGAGCCCGTTGCGATCACGTCTTCAGACTGAGCGGACAGATGGGACTCGGCCTCGAACATCCAACCGGCCAGACCGCTCATATCAACCGCTTCGGCCGCCTTGGGGTGAATATTCCGGCCAAGCGCCGTTGCCAAGGCCTCGGCGTCACCTTCGTCCATCGCCTTCGAATAGGATTCGAGCCGGCCGTAAAACATCCCGGCAAGTTTCTTCATGCGCTTTGGCACCGTATTGTCGCCGATACCCAGTTCGCGAATGGAGTAGTCGATGTCCTCGAAGAAGGCGTCGACAATTTCCTGGGCAAGCTCCTGGCCGCTTGTCTGCGAGGCGCGTGTCCTGCGAAAGAACAGGATCATCACGGCAGACAGCATCTCGAAGCGTCCCATGACAGTGTCGGGAACGTTCTGATGCTCGTAAAAACCGGGCATGCGCGCAGCCGCTGTCAGCGTCGCATATTGCCGGTCGACGATTGCTTGATTGTTGTTTTTCTTGCCAAAGAGCCCGAATATCATTGTTTTTTCCGGAAAGGCCTCATTCTTCGCGCCAAGCAGCGTCCGGCCTTGTTGCATGATTTTAAAAGCTGGTTTACCGAAGCATGCGCGAATTGCAATGCCGAAGCTGGCCGCCGCCGACGGAGCGCTGGGATACTCGTCGATGCCGTGGCAATCATCTGACCCCGGAAAGGCCACAATGGTTTTGCATCAGCGACACTCGCGGGCCAATGGCTGCCTTCAATATCTTTAGGGAGTAGATGTCGTTGAAGAAACGGTATTTCAAGTCTGACAAAAAATTCCTCAGCAATGCCGCCATTGCCATCATGATCGCCTCCGCCGGGTTGTCCGGCTGCCAGACCGGCACCGTCCTGAACGGTGGTTACGTCGTTGACGAACAGTCTCTCAATCTGGTGCCGGAAGGTTCGAGCCGCGAGCAGGTCCTCCTTTCGCTCGGTACGCCGTCGACCACGGCCACCTTCGATGGCGAGGTCTTCTATTACATCTCCCAGCGCCGCCAGCGCTCGGTCGCGTTCCAGAAGCTCAAGGTCACGGACCAGAGCGTCCTGGCCATCTATTTCGACAAGGACGGCGTCGTCGCGCGTCGCGCGAACTACACTCTCCAGGACGGCAAGGTCTTCGATACCATCACGCGCGTCACGCCGACGGGCGGCAAGGACCTGACCTTCCTGCAGCAGCTGCTTTCCGGTGGCAGTGCCGCGAACATGGCCAAGGGTCTCTTCGGCACCAGCGGAGCTCCGGCGTCGCCGCAGAACCCGGGCAGCCTTCGCTAAAAAGGCGCCACACCAATCAAAAAACCCGCCGGAGCGATCCGGCGGGTTTTTCTTTGTCTTGTCGAAGCGGTGCTTACGCCAGAATTGCGAGCAGAAGCAGCGCGACGATGTTGGTGATCTTGATTGCGGGGTTCACGGCAGGACCTGCCGTATCCTTGTAGGGGTCTCCCACGGTATCGCCGGTCACGGAAGCCTTGTGGGCATCCGATCCCTTCATGTGACGAACGCCGTCCTTGTCGACGAATCCATCCTCGAACGACTTCTTGGCGTTGTCCCATGCGCCGCCGCCCGAGGTCATCGAGATCGCGACGAAGAGACCGTTGATGATCACGCCAAGGAGCGATGCGCCCAGCGCCGCGAAGGCCGATGCCTTCGAGCCCGAGATCACCAGAACGCCGAAGTAGACGACAACAGGCGCAAGCACCGGCAGGAGCGACGGAATGATCATCTCCCGGATCGCCGCCTTCGTCAGAAGGTCAACGGCCTTGCCGTAGTCGGGCCGTTCCGTGCCCTGCATGATCCCGGGCTTCTGCTTGAACTGCAGGCGAACCTCTTCGACGATGGCACCGGCCGCGCGACCGACCGCCGTCATTGCGATGCCACCGAAGAGATAGGGAATGAGGCCGCCGAAGATCAATCCGGCGACGACATAGGGATTCGAGAGGTCGAATGAAATGTCGCCGATGCCTGCGAAATAAGGGTACTTGTCGCCATTGGCGGCAAAGTACTTGAGGTCGTAGGAATAGGCGGCAAACAGGACCAGCGCGCCGAGACCGGCCGAGCCGATCGCATAGCCCTTGGTAACGGCCTTCGTCGTGTTGCCGACAGCGTCGAGCGCGTCGGTCGACTTGCGTACTTCAGGTGGCAGATGCGACATTTCCGCAATGCCGCCGGCGTTGTCCGTTACCGGGCCGAAGGCATCGAGAGCCACGATCATACCGGCAATGCCGAGCATGGCAGTAACGGCAATACCGGTTCCGAAGAGGCCACCCAGCTGGTAGGTTGCGAGGATGCCGCCGACGATGACGATCGCCGGGAGTGCCGTCGATTCAAGAGAGACGGCAAGGCCCTGGATCACGTTGGTTCCGTGGCCGGTAACCGAGGCCTGTGCGATCGAATTCACCGGCCGCTTGTTCGTGCCGGTGTAGTATTCGGTGATCACCACGATCAATGCGGTGACGACCAGACCGACCAGACCGCAAATGAAGAGATCGGTGCCTGTCGTCTCGACACCGCCGAGCGTTCCGACGGATCCCCAGCCGATGGTCAATGACGTCGCAGCGCCGAGGCCGACGATCGACAGCAGGCCGGTAACGATCAGCCCCTTGTATAGGGCACCCATGATCGAGCCGTTGCTGCCGAGCTTGACGAAGAAAGTTCCGATGATCGAGGTGATGATGCAGGCGCCGCAGATCGCCAGCGGGTAGATCATGGCCGACTGCAGGATCGGTGCGCCGGCAAAGAAGATGGATGCCAGAACCATCGTCGCGACCACGGATACGGCATAGGTCTCGAACAGGTCGGCCGCCATGCCTGCGCAATCGCCGACGTTGTCACCGACGTTGTCGGCAATGGTGGCCGGATTGCGTGGATCGTCCTCGGGAATGCCTGCTTCGACCTTGCCGACGAGGTCACCTCCAACGTCTGCGCCCTTTGTGAAGATACCGCCGCCGAGACGAGCGAAGATCGAAATCAGGGACGCGCCGAAGCCGAGCGCGACCAGGGAATCGACAACCTCGCGCGAGCCAGCCTCGTGGCCGAGAATGACGGTCAGCACATAGTAATAGATGGAGACACCGAGAAGCGCGAGACCGGCGACAAGCATGCCGGTGATCGCGCCCGATTTGAAGGCGATTTCCAGCCCTGCAGAAAGACTATGAGACGACGCCTGAGCCGTGCGGACGTTGGCGCGGACGGAAACGTGCATGCCTATGAAGCCAGCAGCGCCCGACAAAACGGCACCAATAAGAAAGCCGATTGCAGCTGTGCTGGAGAGTAGCAGCCAGGCTGCGATGAAGACAACGATACCGACAATGGCAATGGTCTTGTACTGACGCGTCAGATAAGCCTGCGCGCCTTCGCGGATATAGCCCGCGATCTCCTGCATGCGGCTATTGCCCTGATCGGCAGAAAGCACCGATCGGGTTGCCCAGATGGCGTAAACCACCGAGAGCAGACCGCATGCTATTACGCATAAAAGAATGGTCATTTCGCTCTTTCCTCCAAAAGAGCCGGAGCTCACTCCCTCTCCGGCTGCGAATACGCCGACTCGATTTCCTCCCACAGAAATGCTGCAACGCCGAGTGGAGATTGCGTGGTGGAACAAACGACGTCAAGCCCCGCAGGGGCTGAAAACCCTTACGGAGCAACGGGAAAGGAGGAATGGCCAAAATGGCGGAACGCTCGACGGAGAGCGTTCAGGCCCTATTTTTTGGCGTCGCCGCGCACCTGCTTGGCAATGCGATCAAGAACCGCATTCACCAATTTCGGCTCGTCTTCGCTGAAGAAGGCCTGCGCGATCTCTACATATTCGGTAACGATGACCGCCACCGGCACGTCCTTGCGCTCGAGTATTTCGAACACGCCGGCGCGCAGGATGGCGCGAACCGTGCTGTCCAGGCGCGACAACGCCCAATCGTCCTGAAGCGCTGATGCGATCAAGGGATCGAGGCGCGTCTGCTCGCGAACCACGCCCGAGACGATGGAGCGGAACCAGGAAGCATCGGCCTTCAGGTAGGTCTCACCGTCGAGCTCCTGACCGAGGCGATGCGCTTCATACTCGGCAACAATTTCGAGGACGCCGGTTCCACCGATGTCCATCTGATAGAGCGCCTGAACCGCGGCGAGACGCGCAGCGCCCCGCTGGTTGGCCGTCTTGACCGGACGCTCCGAGTTTTCGTTCGTCATTCTTTATGCACCCAACTTCTTTTTCAGCTCGATCATCGTGAGAGCCGCACGAGCAGCAAAGCCGCCCTTGTCCTTGTCGGAACGGCGCACACGCGCCCATGCCTGTTCGTCATTCTCAACTGTCAAAATGCCGTTGCCAAGAGCAAGCGATTCACTGACCGCAAGATCCATCAACGCACGCGAGGATTCATTCGACACGATATCGAAGTGATATGTTTCGCCACGAATGACCATGCCGAGGGCGACATAGCCGTCGTAGTTCGTGCCTTCATTGTCTGCTCCATCGAGCGCCATGGCAATGGCCGCGGGGATCTCGAGAGCACCCGGCACGGTCACGACATCGTAAGTGGCTCCGGCCTCCTTCAGTGCGAAGGTCGCGCCTTCGAGGAGTGCATCTGCCATATCGTCATAGAAACGGGCTTCGACGATCAGAATATGGGGAGCGGTTTCGCGCGCCATGCTTCACCTTCATTTCCTAGAGGACTTGCCACGCGGCAGGTCGCGGTCAAAACACGCCTTAGTGCGAATGGCAAGCAAATTCGGCTCATGTGCTGGATGCGGAATGTGAAATTTATGCAGCGCGAAAGCCGGACAAGAAACTTCGCCTAGCCGGAGATCAACCGCGCGACCAGTCGCATTGACACTTCGTGATTTTATTTCAGTAACTTAGGCCCGCGAAACGGCTTTCGGCCGCGACAATCCCATCGCGCTACGCCGAGAATCCGCACGCGACCGCCGCGTGAAAGTTCGAAACATCGTCAACGCCAATCAGGCTGCCGACGGTAGCACAGCGTTCTTCACGCGCCAGCATCCGAACGAACCGGCGGCGGTCTGCTGCCTGTTCGGTGCTATCAGAGTGAAGATTGCCCTACTCGGACTTTGCTGCGGGAAATTCCGCCAGCCTGGCAGCGTAGCGTGCCATCGTATCTACTTCGAAATTGACGAAGTCGCCCGCCTTACGCTGGCCCCAGGTCGTGACCTCAAGCGTGTGGCGGATCAGCAGGACGTCAAAATCAGTGCCGTCGACCGCGTTGACCGTCAGCGATGTACCATCCAGGGCGATCGAGCCCTTGGGGGCAACGAACTTGGCAAGATGCTCGGGCGCGCGCAGGCGAAAGCGTGTCGCATCACCTTCTTCGATTACGGAGAGTATCTCGGCCTTGCCGTCGACATGGCCGGAGACAATGTGACCGCCCAACTCATCACCGATCTTGAGCGAACGCTCGAGATTGATGCGGCTTCCTTCCGTCCACGTTCCGATCGTGGTGAGGCGCAGCGCCTCTTCCCAAGCTTCCACCTCGAACCAGCGACCATTGCTGCCTTCATCAGGCAGCCCGGTCACCGTCAGGCAGATACCAGAGTGCGAGATCGAGGCGCCCATGTCGATAGTCGCCGGATCATAAGCCGTGGCGACACGCAGCTTGATGCCTTCCTTCAACGGGGAAACGGACTCGATCGTGCCAACGTCGGTGACAATTCCGGTAAACATCAAACTTCTCTTTCGTATTCGTCCAGGCGATCGTCGCCAAATATGGAAGTGCCCCTGTGCAGGAAGCCCGATGGCATATCGGTCTTCGTCACCGGCGATTCAATACCGCCCTGCCCGATCACAGCTGGCCCCTGATAGAGAAGAATGCGATCGACATAGCCTGAGTCGAGGAAGAGCTTTGCAGTTCTGGCCCCGCCTTCGACAAGCACCGACGAAATGCCCCGGGAGGCAAGCGCCGGCAGCAGTTCGTCCAGCCGAGATGGGTCGCTTTGCACGACCTCCACTCCCGCCTCGTCCAGCGCCTGGCGGCGCGCAAGGAAAGCCGTGTCCTCGCTATTGTCAAAACGCGGAGGCTCCTTTGCGATCACGATGACAGGAACCTGGCGCGCGGTCGAAACGAGCTTACTGCCGAGCGGCAGTTGCAGGTTCTCGTCTAGAACGATGCGAACAGGCGAACGATCCTCAAGGCCTGGGATACGAACGGTCAGAAGCGGATCGTCTGCGATTGCCGTTCCGATGCCAACGAGGATCGCATTGGTCTCCGCGCGGAGTTTCTGGACTTCGGCACGCGCAAGCGGACCGGTGATCGCAATCTGACCCTCACCCCTCTTGCCGATCATCCCATCCGCAGAAACTGCAAGTTTGAGAATCACATAGGGGCGGTTCTTCGTCTGCCGCGTCAGGTAGGCAGCGAGCGATCGCTTGCCTTCCTCTTCGAGAAGACCGGCCTCGACCTCGATGCCGGCATCGCGCAGCATGGAAATGCCCCTGCCGGAAACGCGCGGATCGGGATCGGTCACACTGATCACGACGCGAGCAACGCCCGAGGCAATCAATGCGTCGGCACAGGGCGGCGTCTTGCCATGATGGGAGCAGGGTTCAAGCGTGACGTAAGCAGTGGCGCCAAGCGCCAAATCACCCGCTTCGGCCAGAGCCTGCGGCTCCGCATGCGGACGACCGCCGACTGCGGTGGTGCCGCGCCCGACGATCTGCCCGTCACGAACGACGACGCAGCCGACCGACGGATTGGTGGATGTCTGGCCAAGATGCAGGAGACCCAGCCGGATCGCCTCCTGCATGAAACGCGCGTCGTCTTCCGAAGCGCTCATCAGCTAGTTATCCAGGGGATCACGGGCGATCTTGGCGTTGATTTCCGAGATGACCTTCTCGAAATCCTCAGCGTGCGAGAAATCCCGGTAGACCGAGGCGTAGCGAACGAAACCGACATCATCGAGGCTTTTCAGGGCTTCAAGCACCTGCAGGCCGATCTGCTCGGATCCGATTTCCACTTCACCGGAGCTTTCTAGTCGCCGGACGATGCCGGAAACGGCGCGCTCGATGCGATCGCGGTCGACCGGCCGTTTGCGCAGCGCGATCTCGAAGGACTTAACCAGCTTGTCGCGGTCGAAAGGCACCTTGCGGCCAGTCTTCTTGACCACCATGAGCTCGCGCAGCTGCACGCGCTCGAAGGTGGTGAAGCGGCCACCGCAGTCGGGACAAATACGCCTGCGGCGGATGGACGTATTGTCCTCCGCCGGGCGTGAATCCTTGACCTGTGTGTCTTCCGATCCGCAGAATGGGCAGCGCATGCGCTATCCTTAGCCGATGTAGTCGTACATTGGGAAGCGGTTGGTCAAGTTGACCACCTTATCCCGCACGGCTGCTTCGACGCTGGCATTGCCCTCGTCGGAATTGGCGGCCTTCAGGCCATCGAGAACCTCGACGATGAGATTGCCGATTTCCTTGAATTCCGCTTCCTTGAAGCCGCGGGTCGTGCCAGCAGGCGCACCGAGGCGGACGCCCGAGGTGACGAAGGGCTTTTCAGGGTCGAACGGGATGCCGTTCTTGTTGCAGGTGACGTAGGCGCGGCCAAGCGCTGCCTCGGCGCGCTTGCCGGTGGCGTTCTTCTTGCGAAGGTCGACCAGCATCAGGTGATTGTCGGTGCCGCCGGAGACGACGTCGAGGCCGCCTGCGATCAGGGTTTCGGCAAGCGCCTTGGCGTTTTTGACGATCTGGGCCGCGTAGTCCTTGAACTCGGGCTGCAGCGCTTCACCGAAGGCAACGGCCTTGGCGGCGATGATGTGCATGAGCGGACCGCCCTGCAGACCCGGGAAGACAGCCGAGTTGAACTTCTTCGCCAGATCTTCGTCGTTCGTCAGGATGACACCACCGCGCGGGCCGCGCAGCGACTTGTGGGTCGTGGTCGTGGCAACATGGCAGTGCGGGAACGGCGACGGATGCTGGCCACCGGCAACGAGACCGGCGATGTGGGCCATGTCGACCATGAGGTAGGCGCCGACTTCATCGGCGATCTCGCGGAAGCGCTTCCAGTCCCAGATGCGGGAGTAAGCGGTGCCGCCGGCGATGATCAGCTTCGGCTTGTGGGTACGGGCCTTCTCGGCGACGTCGTCCATGTCGAGCAGGTTGTCACCTTCGCGAACGCCGTAGGACACGACGTTGAACCACTTGCCGGACATGTTGACCGGCGAACCGTGGGTCAGGTGACCGCCCGAGTTGAGGTCGAGGCCCATGAAGGTGTCGCCCGGCTGCAGGAGCGCCAGGAAGACGGCCTGGTTCATCTGCGAACCGGAGTTCGGCTGAACGTTGGCGAAGTTGACGCCGAAGAGCTTCTTGGCGCGTTCGATCGCGAGTTCTTCGGCGATGTCGACGAACTGGCAGCCGCCATAGTAGCGCTTGCCCGGATAACCTTCGGCGTACTTGTTGGTCATGATGGAGCCCTGGGCTTCCAGAACCGCACGGGAAACGATGTTTTCCGAAGCGATCAGCTCGATCTCGTGACGCTGGCGGCCGAGTTCCTTTTGGATCGAGCCGAAAATTTCCGGATCGGTATCGGCAAGCGAGCGATTGAAGAAGGTCTGGGTGGAAGCATTGGTCATGGGCGGGCTCCTCAACTGGAATGCGCGAAGGTATTAGCGCCCTGCCCTGCCAAGGGCAATACGGAGAACGACATTTGCTAGGCAATCTACGCGCAACAAAAAACCGCGCTTCGAAAAGCGCGGTTTTTGATCGCAAGGCTCGCCGAAACGATTACTGAACCGGCTGTTCGGTGCCCGCAGTGGTATCGAGAGCGAGTTCGGCGTTACCGTCCATCTGATAGATATCGTCGCGGAACTGGACGACGCCGTCAGGCATGCCCCAGGCCGAAATGTAAACGAAGTAGACCGGTACTTCTTCCGAAAGCTTGATCGGCGTGTTCACGCGGCTGGCGATGACCTGCTCCATCTGCTGACGCGACCACGGCGGGGTATCGCGCAGCAGCCAGTTGGTCAGATCGCGAACGTTCTGAACGCGAACGCAGCCTGAGGACTCGAAACGCATGAGCTTGTTGAACAGGCCCTGCTGCGGCGTGTCGTGCATGTACTCGCCGTTCTTGTTGTAGAAATTGATCTTGGTCGACGCCATTGCGTTGATCTTGCCCGGATCCTGACGGAACATCAGGTTCGGCGCCTTCTCGGCGTTCCAGTCGATCGTCTCGGGCGCCACTTCGTTGCCCTTGCCGTCGATCAGGCGAATGGAGTTCTTCTCGAGATAGGTCGGATCCTTGCGCATCAGCGGCACGATGTCCTTTTCGACGATCGAGCGCGGTGCGGTCCAGTAAGGATTGAGGATGACTTCGTAGATCTTCGAGTTGACAAGATGGGTCGGGCGGCTGAGGCGGCCGACGATCGCATTGTGGCGGGTCGCGACGCTGCCGTCTTCAACAGCTTCGACATAGGCCGCCGGAATGTTGACCATCACGTGACGACGGCCCATGTCCTCGGGGCAGGTCTGGATGCGGATCAGGTTGGTGTTCAGCTGCTGCAGGCGAACATCGGCGGGGATGTTCATCGCCTTCAGCGTGAACTCGCCGATGACGCCGTCTGCCGGCAAACCATGACGAGCCTGGAAGCGCTTAACCGCGCCATCGACATAGGAGTCGAAAGCGCTGGAAATGCCGGCTTCGCGTGGCAGATCGCCGGTGACGATCAGACGCTGACGCAGGCTCTGAATGGACGGATCGGTCACGCCAATCTGGAGGCGCTGCTGGCTCGGAGTGACTTCAGGCCAGCCACCGGCTGCGGCAATCTGTTGATACTGGGCAATCGCCTGCTGGATGCTCGGTACCGACTGGGGGCCAAGGATCGGCGTGTTCGAAACAACCGCCGTTGCCGTACGAGATGCTGCCTTCGCATCGAACTGGTCGTCCCAATCACCGCGCTGCGGAGCAGCGATCAGCGAATCGACAGCCGATTGCGCCAACGCCGGAGCTGCAATGGCACTCGCACCAATCATTGCCGCGGACGTCAAAAACGCCCGCCGAGAGAAAGCTTCAGTTCCGATTTTCTTCGACATTCATCCCAACCACTAAATTGCCGCTGCTTGAGAGACCGGCGGCCTTTGCGCTATCCCTGCGAGAACGCAGATTCCTATCAACCGGTTGCTACGGCGCACTGCACGATTTCGCTCCCTGCCATCACATGATTGCGAGCAGGTGGCGCGAGGCTTTCGGACCTCTGATCGATAAGGGCCATTTCCGTATGTTTCCGCTGACATGCTAATATGGCCAATTCGTGTCGCGCGAAACAATACTCAACCATCAGTAGATCGTCGCGACCCGACAAACCATTCCATTGCATAAAACGTGCCGGTTAATAGCGGCTAAAAAGCGGCTTGAATACGGGGCTTGGCGCTTGTCTGCGATGCGTTGCAAAGATGCCACGACAGCGCAAACGACAAAACCGGATGCGCAGGGAACGCATCCGGTTTTCGTTGACCTTGGAGGAGGTCGCTAATGTCAGAGGCGATACAGGATCTGGTCGTTCCAGAACCGATCGAGACGCGTCAGCAGCTTGTTCATCTGCGTGAACTCGTCGGTGCCGATGCCGCCGACCTTGTCGATCGAGGCAATGTGGCGTTCGTAGAGCTTGGCAACGGTTTCCGCGATGTCCTGGCCGGTTTCCGTCAGGCTGATGCGAACCGAGCGACGATCGATGCGCGAGCGCTGATGGTTGATGAAGCCGAGGTCTACGAGCTTCTTGACGTTGTAGGAAACGTTGGAGCCCAGATAGTAACCGCGGGAGCGAAGTTCGCCGGCGGTCAGCTCGGAGTTGCCGATGTTGAAGAGAAGAAGAGCCTGGACGGCGTTGACGTCGCTGCGACCCTGACGGTCGAACTCGTCCTTGATGACGTCGAGGAGACGGCGGTGGAGACGTTCAACAAGATGAAGGGATTCCATGTAAAGATCACGGATGCCCTGCTCCTGCTGGTCACGGAAGCTCGATACCGCCTGCGGCTTGATTTTCGTGTTCATGATGACTGCCTCACTGTTTTGTTTGGCGGTGTTGGTTTTCTTCCCGCCTTGAGACAGACCCTATCGAATACAAATAAAATTCTACTTAAACCGCAGGCTTAACAGCGCCTTACCGAAAACCCCGCGTTGTATCAGGGTAAATCAACGCTTACCTGCTGCCGACGCCGGCGCTTCTCCTGCCAGAGCAGGAAACGGAAGACGCAGTATATTACGGCCACCAGAATGTGCAGCAGCACGACGAGGCGATTGGCGCCGAACGTCTCCGGCAGAAAGCCATACATGAGGATCTGGCAGCCCGCGGCGAGCACCCAGACAACGGGCCCCCACGAGACCGCAAGCCAGAGCCCCAGCGACGCGACAGGGAAAAGAACCGCAAGGCAGGTGCTTGCCACCTTCCACTGCAGGCTCAGGAGATCGAACCGGCCGGCACCGACAAGCGAGTAGCCAACCAGCATCGCCCAATATTGCAAGCCGAACCAGAAGCACGCAATCGCGATCAGCCGGAGAAACAGCAGGAAGAGCACGCTCGTCAGCGTTCGCTTCGGTATCGTGGTAGAATCAGCATCCATGGATTCAACAATAGGTTCGCGAGGACGGCTTCGCCAGCAATGCATTCGATTGCGGCCAATCGTCCGGTTTGGATTTGCGCACGCGCATGATAATCAGCGCGACATCAAATGGAACTGCTGAAAGTTGGAAGCCATGGACAAGACCCATCTCGTCGACGAAATCACCGGACACCGGCGCATGCGCCGCAACCGCAAGGCGGATTGGACACGGCGGCTCGTGCAGGAAAACCGCGTGACCGTCGACGACCTGATCTGGCCCGTTTTCGTCGTTCCAGGTTCAGGCATCATCGAACCTATCCCGGCCATGCCCGGCGTCAATCGCATGAGCGTGGACAAGCTCGTCGAGGCGACCCGGGAAGCTGCTGATCTCGGGATCCCGGCGATCGCTACCTTTCCGAATATCGAAATGGAGCTGCGCGACGAGACCGGCTCCAACAGTCTCGAAGCCAACAACCTGATCAATCAGGCGACGATCGCGATCAAGAAGGCTGTGCCGAACATCGGTATCATCACCGATGTCGCGCTTGATCCTTTCACCAGCCACGGTCACGACGGCATTCTGAGACACGGCGAGATCGTCAACGACGAGACGGTCGAGCAGGTCGCCCGTGCCGCCGTCATGCAGGCCGACGCCGGCTCCGACATCATCTCTCCCTCGGAAATGATGGACGGCCGGATCGGCGCAATCCGCCAGGCACTTGATGCCGCGGGACACCAGAATGTCGGCATCATGAGCTATGCGACGAAGTTCGCGTCCGCCTTCTATGGCCCGTACCGCGAAGCCATATCAACCGGCGGCCTGCTGAAGGGTGACAAGAAGACTTATTATATCGATCCGGCCAACGGCACCGAGGCGATCCGCGATGCGGCACTCGATGTCGAAGAAGGTGCAGACATGCTGATGGTCAAGCCCGGCCTGCCCTATCTCGACATCTGCTGGCGAATGAAGGAGGCCTTCCGTCTGCCGACCTTCGCCTATCAGGTCTCCGGCGAGTACAGCCAGATCAAGGCGGCCGCGATGAACGGCTGGATCGACGGCGAGCGCGCCATGCTCGAAACACTGCTTGCTTTCAAGCGCGCGGGCTGCGACGGGGTTCTGACCTATTTCGCCGTCGAGGTTGCGAAGATACTCTCGAAGCGCTGAGCGGACGGAAACATTGCATTCGGGGTTGGCGATACCATATCAGCAGGTGATCATTCACCACAGGAGACCATTGCGATGACGCTCAACCCCAACCCGCTTTATGCCGCACCGGACGACTGGCGCGCCTATAGCGGGACGCTGAGCCGCCGTGTCTTCGCTTTCGTTCTCGACTACGTGATCATCCTGCTTTTGTGCATTCCAGCAGCGGTGATCCTGTTCTTCCTGTCGATCGTCACGCTGGGGCTCGGCTTCTTTCTCTACCCGGCCCTCTTCGTGATCGTTGCGGGACTCTATTTCGGATTTACCGTCGGCGGTCCTTCGCAGGCGTCTCTCGGGATGCGGGCCATGGGTGTCGCGATCATTCGGGTCGATGGGCGGCAGATGGACTTCCTAACCGCGATCGTCCACCTGGCGCTGTTCTGGATCCTCAACTCCGTGCTGACGCCGCTGATTCTCCTGGTGGGCCTCTTCACAGAGCGCAGCAGACTGATTCACGACTTTCTGGTCGGGACGGTTACGATACGCACCGCTTAATGTCCGGAAGCGAGAATTAAACCGCGCTTTCGGCCTTTGCCGGGAGTTTTACGGCACCATATCCCAAAGTATGACGTGTAACGGCGGGCCGGCAAATGGCCCCGCTGTTGACGTTTTTCATTCTTAAGTCATGCTGTCATATCAGCTCGAACCGAAGGAAATCTCCGCAGCAGATGAATACGCAGACAACGCCATCTCCGCAGTTTTATCTGACGGCTCCGGCTGCCTGCCCCTATCTGGCGCACGAGATGGAACGCAAGGTGTTCACGCATCTCGTCGGGCCCCGTGCGGCGGAAATGAACGACATCCTGACACAGGGCGGCTTCCGCCGATCGCAGAACATCGCCTACCGGCCGGCATGCGAAGCCTGTCGCGCCTGCGTGTCCGTACGCATTCTGGCGCAGGAGTTCGAGCCGACGCGTTCGATGAAGCGTATTCTTGCGACGAATGCCGATATCATATCCACCGAATTCCCGGCGCAGCCGTCGAGCGAGCAATACTCGCTGTTTCGACGTTACCTGGATTTTCGCCATCAGCAGGGCGGCATGTCCGACATGACGGTACTCGACTATGCGATCATGGTCGAGGACACGCATGTGAACACAAAGATTATCGAATACCGCCTTCGCGAAGAGGGAGCTGGACTGGAAGCTCGCCCGACCGGCGAACTCGTTGCTGCGGCGCTTACCGACACGATGAGCGACGGCCTTTCGATGGTCTATTCCTACTTCAATCCCGATCTCGATCGGCGTTCGCTCGGCACCTTCATGATTCTGGATCACGTCAGGCGCACGAAGGCGCTTGGCCTGCCGCATGTCTATCTCGGCTACTGGGTTCAAGGCTCGCGGAAAATGGACTACAAAACACGTTACCAGCCGCAGGAACATCTGACGCCGCGCGGCTGGGAGCGTTTCGATCCATCGGCAGTTTCTGAAAGTTCCCACCCCTAAATGCATTCCGGCATCTCCGCTCATCGCAAAGGCCTTCTGCTGACGGCGATCGGCGGCTTGGCGCTTTCCATGGATATTCCGCTCGTACGGCTCGCACACGGCGACATGTGGTCTATCCTCGGGATCCGCAGCATCACGACCGTCGCGGTGACGCTGCTTATTGTCGTAGCGATTCGATGCATCAAAGGCGGCTGGCCGGTGCTTGTGCCCGGTCGCCACGGGATTGCCTGTGGCATTCTCTACGGCTGCTCGACCCTGACCTTCCTGCTGGCGGTCTTCCATACGGCAACAGCGAACGTGGTCTTCATCGTCGCGTTCAACCCGATGTTCGGCGCGTTGCTGTCATGGGTGTTTCTGAAGGAGCGCCCCGCCCGCTCGACTCTTTTGACCATGATCGTCATGGTGTTCGGCGTATCCTTGATCGTCTATCAAGGACTATCCGGGGGCCATTTCTTCGGCGATGCGATGGCGCTGCTGTCTGCGCTCATCCTCGCATCGGCAATTACCGTTGGTCGAGCCTCAGGCCGGGATATGGGGTTTGTTCCTCTGCTGGCGGCCGTGTTTCCGGCCGCGCTCGGCCTCGCCAATGCACTGCCTGCAGGACCCGGAATCGCGCATCCCGCATGGATCGTCTTCAACGGCGCCGTGCTGATGCCGATTGCCTTCTGGTGCCTCGCGACGGGGCCGAAATATCTCTCGGCGCCTGAAGTCGGCATGTTCTATCTGCTGGAGACAATCCTCGCGCCGATCTGGATCTGGCTGATTTTCTCGGAAACCCCGCCGACCATGACACTGATCGGCGGTGCCATCCTGGTTTGCGCCATCATGGGGCACTCGCTTTGGATGGCGCGGCGGCCGCATGCGCGGCAAGCGCTGGCATGACTGGAACGACGCCGTCCAGCTCGCGTTCGAGACCTTCGAGCACGTGAACCCACCCCTGGCGGGTTTCCTCCTCGAAATGCCCCCATTCAGCGCACATTTCGTGAGATAGGGTAAGCTTGGTACCCTCGCCTAGCGGCTCTATGTCGATCTGGATTCGATCGGCATTGTGGTCATGCTCGGCGACCGAGAAGCAGAACACCATGCGCCGCGGTCGACGCAGCTCGAGAAATACGCCGTAATGCACCGCATCTCCCGTCGGGCGCCGGTCGATGACGAGAAAATGTCCTCCGACGCGCGCATCGATGTCGGCGCGGATCACCCGTCCACTGTCCGTGGCAAACATGAACCGCTTGGCTCTTTCCGGGTTGAGCCAGGCATCATAGACGGCGCAGGGCGACGCGGCATAGGTATGCTCGACGTTCAACGTGATGGTATTGCAAGCACTCATCAACATTCCTCCGTGATCGGACACGGCGCCACCGTGGCGCCATACGCGATCATTCCGTCCGCCATCGGAATGATTTCTGTCCATGTCGTGATTGCAGGACAAAAATAGAGGAGTTGCCCCGCTCGCCAAGAGCGAGGCGCGGATTTATTTTCGCGTCAACCGGCAAACTTGCCGCTGCGCGGGAAGCCCTTCGGGACGGTTCGGCCGGCTGTCGCACGGTCGGCAAGCCACTCGGCAAGCTCGTCCTTGTTCTTCGTAAAGGTACGTCCAGCGCTGTCTTCCCAGACGAGTCCGTCAGCGATTGTAAAGCAGCGAACGTCGGAAATGCCGCCGTCCTTGTAGCGCTGCAGACGAACACCCTTGCCGCGGCCCATCTCCGGTACCTGCGCCAGCGGGAAGACAAGCAGCTTGCGATTTTCGCCGACAACCGCGACATGGTCGCCGCTCACGGGGACGATCAACTTCGTCTCATCCGGCATGGAGACATTCATGATCTGCTTGCCCTTGCGGGTATTGGCCACCATGTCGCCTTCGGCAACGACGAAACCATTGCCGGCAGTAGAGACGATCATCTGCTTGCGAGCAGGATCGTGGACGAAGGCGGTCAGGACGTCCTGATCGTTGTCCATATCGATCATGATGCGCAGCGGTTCGCCATGGCCTCGACCGCCGGGCAGCTTGTCGCCGCCAAGCGTGTAGGCCTTGCCGCCCGTGGTGATGATCAAAATCTTGTCGGTCGTCTGTGCCGGGAAGGCAACCTTCAGCGCATCGCCTTCCTTGAAGGTCAGGGTCGCGGTATCAGAGATGTGACCCTTCAGCGCGCGGATCCAGCCCTTTTCGGAGACGACGACGGTGATCGGCTCCTTCTCGATCATCGCCTGCTGGATTGCCTGCTCATCGGCCTCAGGCGCATCGGCAAACTGGGTGCGGCGGCGGCCAAGCTCGGTCGCCTTCGCGAACTTCTTCTTCACCTCGCCGATTTCCCAGGCGACGGTCTGCCATTGCTTGTCTTCGGATGCGAGGAGCGCTTCGATCTCGCCCTTTTCCTTGGTGAGCGCGTCGAACTCGGTGCGGATCTCGAATTCCTCGAGCTTGCGCAACGACCGCAGGCGCATGTTGAGGATCGCTTCGACCTGATTGTCGGTGAGCGACCAGCGCGCGATCATGACAGGCTTCGGCTCATCTTCCTCGCGGATGATGCGAATGACCTCATCGATGTTGAGGTAGGCGACGAGCAGACCGCCGAGGATTTCCAGGCGACGATCAATGGCGGCGAGACGGAAGCGCGAGCGGCGCTGCAGCACTTCGCGGCGATGGTCAAGCCACTCCTTCAGCACTTCGTTCAAAGCCATGACGCGCGGAATGCGGCCCATGGAGAGAACGTTCATGTTCAGCGGGAACCGGCTTTCCAGTTCCGTCAGCTTGAACATCGATTCCATCAGGATCGTCGGATCGACGGTGCGGTTCTTAGGTACGAGGACAACGCGGACGTCTTCGGCAGACTCGTCCCTGATGTCCTCGAGCAATGGAAGCTTGCGCGCCAGCAGGAGTTCGGCGATCTTTTCGATCAGCCGCGACTTCTGCACCTGGAACGGAATTTCGGTGACGACGATCTGATAGCCGCCGCGGCCAAGATCCTCTGTCTCCCACTTGGCGCGTGTGCGGAAGCCGCCACGGCCGGTCTTGTAGGCTTCGATGATGCTTTCGCGGCTATCGATGATGATACCGCCCGTCGGGAAATCCGGGCCAGGGATGAATTCCACCAGCTTTTCGACCGATGCATCCGGGTGCTTGATGAGGTGGAGCGCGGCGTCGCAGAGTTCGTGGACGTTGTGCGACGGAATGGAGGTCGCCATGCCGACAGCGATACCGGAAGAGCCGTTCGCGAGCAGGTTCGGGAAGGCGCCCGGCAGGACAACCGGCTCTTCGTCTTCTTCGTTGTAGGTCGGGCGGAAATCGACGGCATCCTGTTCGATGCCATCGAGCAGCAGACCCGCGACCTCGGTCATGCGGGCTTCGGTGTATCGATAGGCTGCGGCGCTGTCGCCGTCGATGTTGCCGAAGTTACCCTGCCCGTCGACGACGGGATAACGCTGCGAGAAATCCTGCGCCAGGCGCACCAGCGCGTCATAGACCGACTGGTCGCCGTGCGGGTGGAACTTACCGATGACATCGCCGACGATACGAGCGCATTTCTTGAAGGCCGAATTTGGCCGAATGCCCATCTCGCTCATGGCGTGAATGATACGGCGATGCACCGGCTTCAGGCCGTCGCGCACATCGGGAAGCGCGCGGTGCATGATGGTCGATAGCGCGTAGGCAAGGTAGCGCTCTTCGAGCGCCGCCTTCAGATCGACCGGAAGGATACTATCGTCGTCTCCGCCAGAGGGCGGCAAAATCTCTTGTCCCATCCGTCTTGAGTAGCCGAGATAGCCTGCGCGGGCAAGGAATCCGGGCATTCCGGCTGTGGATGACGTCTCGGAACGATACGAAAAGAATGACACCGGGCGCTTTGCCTGAATTTGGTCGTTCTTTCGTTTTCCTTTCAACACAAATTTAGAAATCCGCAAATATAAACCGCGATCGAACCACAGTAGACCGGCGACGAATTCTCGCTCGCCGCTCAGCACTGCCACCAGGGGGACCCCAGATGACGTTTTACCGGACGACACGGCTGATGCTTTCGGGCGCTGCCTTTCTTTCTCTCGCCGGCTCGGCCTTCGCGCTCGACGGCCAGGACCTGCTGACCAAGATCAACGCGGCCTACAGCCTGCAGGGCGGCACGCTCGTCGCAGACGGCGTCGATGTCGACGGAACGACCGTGACGTTGAAGAAGGCAAGCTTCAAGCCGAACAGCGGCCAGCCGGTCTCCATCGGCGACATCACCATGACCGGCGTCGAGGAAGACGAAGACGGCGGCTACTACGTCGAGGAAGCGTCCTTCCCGAATGTCAGCGCCACCAACGACGGCGCCACCTTCACGGCATCCGACCTGAAGCTCGGTGGCATCTCGATCCCGGCCAACCCGAAGGGTGACGGACTCGACTCCATGTTGCTCTACGAAACCGCGCATAGCGGTCCGGTCAAGGTCGTCCAGGACGACGCCGAACTGTTCTCGATTGCGGAAAGCGACGTCAACCTGACACTGCGCGAAGACGAATCCGGCTTCGATTTCGACGGCGCGTTCAAGAGCCTCAAGGCGGACCTCACCAAGGCCAGCGACCCGCAGAGCAAGGAAGCGATCGAAAAGCTCGCCCTGCAGCACGTCAGCGGCGACATCACCATGAAGGGCGCCTGGGAACTGACACCCGGCACGATCGACGTTTCTGAGTTTGCGTTCGACTTCACCAACATCGGCAAGCTCAACCTCGCCTTCAAGATCTCCGGCTACACGATGCCGTTCGTGAAGTCGCTGCAGGAAGCAGCCAAGCAAGCTGAAGCCAATGCGAACAAGGAAGAGGCGCAGCAGGCGCTTGGCCTCTCCATGCTCGGACTGTTGCAGCAGTTGTCGTTCGAGAGCGCCCAGATCCGCTTCGACGACGCCTCGATCACCAAGCGCGCGCTAGACTACGCCGGCAGCCAGCAGAACATGTCCGGCCAGCAGATGGCCGACTCCCTGAAGGCAATGACGCCGATCATGCTCGCCCAGCTCAACATTCCCGAGCTTCAGAACGCCGTATCGGCCGCCGTCAACACCTTCCTCGACAACCCGAAGAGCCTGACGCTCGCTGCTGCTCCGGCAAAGCCGGTTCCGTTCCCGATGATCATGGGCGCGGCCATGGGTGCACCGAACACGCTGCCGCAGGTCCTCGGCGTCAAGGTTTCGGCCAACGATTGATCGTTGCGCTGATTACGTATGAAAGCCCGGTTCGCCGGGCTTTTTTTTCGTTATGGATAGCTCAGCACAACGGCTGCGGTAACGGAAGTCAGTACCCAGTAGGTCACGATCCAGAGCAGCTTATTCGGTGCTCTTGCCCACGGCGTATGGTGAAAGCGTTGGGTCCGCCAGGCAATCAGGCAGATCGCCAGCAGCGATGCCGGAAAACAAACAAGCAACCGTGTGCAAAAAGGCGGAAGCAGGTCCCGCAGGATATTCACAAGCGTATCTCCGACCATAAGATCGACACCGATGCTAGCGGCCCCGTAAATGAAGATCGTCGCCAGGAACATGGAATAGACGAGTTTCGTGAACTTGGCCGTGTCTTCCCTGATCGTTGCGTTCGGGCTTGCGCATATGCCGACAACTCCAGCAACAAACATGAAGGCGTAGCACACACCGGTAGCAACAAAGTTCGTGAGCAGATCGTTAGGCGCCGCCGGAACCAAAACTCGGCCGACCGTCAAAGCAACGCTGCCGATCGCGCAAAGCGCCAGAGCATCGAACACCTGCCGGTAGTTCCTTCGCTGCATGAGATAGTGCGGAACTCGAAGCTCTATGACTGAATCGAGAATATTGTTGCTAGCTGCCGAATTCGGCGTCACCGGACTAGCGCGCTCAGGAGCTTTTGCCATCGCGCTTTACTCCTGATCGTCCGGCGTGCGATTCCAGAAAAGCTTTAACCTGCGGCCCTCGAGCGACTCTTCCTGGTCGGCATCGGGGCCAGCGGAATCGAGATCAATCACCGTCACCTGCGTCCTTGTCGCATCTTTCGCAGGTTTGACTTTGAAGCAGATCACCTCGCCGTTTCGCGGATCAGGCTCCTCATAGTATTTGAGCGTGGCCTTCAAGCCCAATATCGCTTCATCACTCCTTACGCCCGCCCATGCAGGCTTCCCGAAGAGCAATGCGATCCAATTGCGTTCGCTTTCGATCGGCTTGACCTCGTCAAAGGAGAAAACCTTCCGTCGCAACCTGTCGAAAGTGTCCCGATTTTCTTCAGCTTGGTACTGATACGCGGTGTGAAACCGATTGAGCACCCGGTTGATATCCTTGGCGTTCGAATGAACGTCTTGGTAGATTTGAATATCCACCTTGCCGTTCATTGCCTTGACCCGGCGAGGCTCTTTGCCTTTGACATAGATCTTCGTCGTAGTTCGGCTCAGTCGGACATCACGATCTCTTATGTCGCTACCCTTGGCGATATCGACGATCTTGAACAGGACCATGCCACCGCTGTTAGGGCGAACATCCTTTATGCCGTAGCCGAAAAGCAGATTTTCGTCGGGAACATCATATCGGCTTGCTGACGCGTAGTCCCACCTGCCTTTACCGTCGATGTTGTAGACGTACAGCTTTCCGTTTTGAACGAGCCGGTCGAAACGAATGCCCCCACAGCTGTCATTCTTGCTGTACGCAAGTGCTGGCGCGGCAAGGGTCAACCCCATGGCGAATATGGCTGTAATCTTCATGCCCACTTCCCCCATCTGAGAGAAAATAGACACATAAAACTTTGCAAGCGTCTACAAACCACACGCAATCACTGATTGCACTTCATGTGCCGAGACAATCCCGAGCAACGCTTCAACAAAACCTAAGCAGACGGCACACTCAGCAGGTGCCTGGAACCGGCATACTAAGGCCCGCCAAGCTTTCCTCTCTTGGGTTCTAGACAGTGTAACGGCGCAGTTCGGTCAGGGCGTGGTCGACCACGGCCATGAGCTCTGACGTGGTGGCACCGTCACGTGCCTGGACGGACATGCCCTGGACAATGGCGCCGAGGAAGCGGGCGAGCGAGGCTGCGTTGGCATCGGCTCTGATGTCCCCTTCCTCGATGCCGCGCTCGATGCGTGACATGAACAGCCGGAGCGTGTCCAGCCGGAGCGAGGAGACATAGTGGGCGATGTCTTCGTTCTCGGGCGCGCAGTTCAGGACTGCCGTCGAGATCATGCATCCCTTCGGATGTTCCGGCGCCGTGAAGATGATGGCCGAGTTCTTGAGAAATCGGGCGAAGGTGGTGACGGTATCGATCGCTTCGCTGAACGGATTGCCCGGATCCGGCCGGGGCATGCGGCGATACTGGTTCAAAGCTTCGCGG
The DNA here is from genome assembly GCA_900468535.1 of Hyphomicrobiales bacterium. Classification (GTDB taxonomy): domain Bacteria; phylum Pseudomonadota; class Alphaproteobacteria; order Rhizobiales; family Rhizobiaceae; genus Rhizobium. The sequence goes on from UBTY01000026.1 coordinate 55,099, forward strand.
TAGAGCTCGGCCTTGGAGCGGAAGGCGGCATAGAGGCTCTGCGGGGTTATCCCCATCGATGCGGTCAGGTCCGCGATGGACGAGCCGTCGTAGCCATGTTCCCAGAACGTATCGCGCGCGGCAGCAAGCACCGTCTCCCGATCGAATGCGGGTGGGCGCCCTCGCCGGCCTGATGTCACCTTTTTGGCGATATCGTCATTTTCCACAATGATCACTCTAGAATTATCTGGCGACCTGAGTTATTCAGGAACGGTCATTGTGATTATAGGAGATCTGGTCCGATGAGTCTTCCCCTTGATTTGCAGGCTGCAACCACGTCCCCTTCGCTTGCCGAGGGGGTGAACGCAGCAATCTACGCCGCGTTGAACGACAAGCGGCTGGTCGGAGCGGTCGTGCTGATCGCCGCTGATGGCAAGCTGATCTATCGCCGGGCAGCGGGCCTTGCCGATCGGGAGAACGGCGTTGGCATGCAGGAAGACTCCATCTTCCGGCTGGCTTCGGTGACCAAACCCATCGTCACGATCGCGGCCATGCGGCTGATCGAGCAGGGACGCATGGGACTGGACGATCCGATCACCAAGTGGCTTCCCGATTTCCGCCCGACGCTTCCCGATGGCGGCGAAGCAACGATCCGGATCCGGCATCTGCTGAACCACACGTCGGGCCTCAGCTATTGTTTCGCCGAGGAGGATGGTCCCTATGTGCGCGCCGGCGTGTCTGACGGGATCGGCGAGCCCGGCATGTCGCTGGCGGAAAACCTCCGGCGGATCGCGAGCACGCCATTGCTGTTTGCGCCCGGAGAAGGCTGGCGCTATTCGCTCGCGATCGATGTGCTCGGCGGCATAATCGAGGCAGAGATGGGTGTGTCGCTCGACGAGGCGGTTGCAGAGCTCGTCACCGGTCCCCTCGGCCTTCAGGACACTGCGTTTTCCGTTCGCGATCACAAGCGGCTTGCCGCAGCCTACACGGACGCCTCGCCCGAGCCGAAGCTGATGGGCAAGGAAGCGCTGGTGCCGGCCTTGACCGGTTCAGTCCGCTTCGCGCCGGATCGCATCTTCGACCCGACCTCCTATCACTCTGGCGGCGCAGGGATGGCCGGCACTGCAGACGATATCCTGACGATCCTCGAGACGATCCGAAAGGGTGGCGCTCCCCTGCTCTCAAGCGAAACGGTTGCAATGATGATGGTCGACCAGACCGGTGGGCGTCGGCAGGCCGTGGAGCCCGGCGCCGGATTCGGGTTCGGCTGGGCTGTCGTCACCGACCCGGAAGCGGCGCAGGTACCGCTTACAAAGGGATCGCTGCAGTGGGGCGGCGTCTATGGCCACAGCTGGTTCGTGGACCCATCCAAGGGGCTGACGGTCGTCGCCCTTACCAACACGACACTCGAGGGTATGTGGGGCCGGTTCACCGTCGATCTGCGCAAGGCGATCTACGCGGCGATCTGAACGCCCTTCCAAAAATGCAAAAAGCCGGCGAACAGGTCGCCGGCTTTTCTTTGTTTAATCAGTTCGCTCAGTCTTTCTTGACCGGCGGGATGACGCGCAGCGACAGTTCCATCAGCTGCTTCGGGGTTGCTGGCGACGGGGCGTTCATCAGGAGGTCCTGTGCCTGCTGGTTCATCGGGAACAGCGTGATCTCGCGCAGGTTCTTGGCGCCGAGCAGAAGCATGACGACACGATCGATACCGAAGGCGCAGCCGCCGTGCGGAGGCGCGCCGTACTGGAAGGCACGGTACATGCCGCCGAAGCGTTCCTCGACGTCCGTCTGGCTCAAGCCCACCAGTTCGAAGGCTTTGACCATGGCTTCCGGCGACTGGTTACGGATCGAGCCCGAGGCGATTTCGAAGCCGTTGCAGACGGCATCGTACTGGTAGGCCTTGAGCGACAGCGGATCCTGCGTCTGCAGCGCTTCCAGACCACCCTGCGGCATCGAGAAGGGATTGTGGGCGAAGTCGATCTTCTTGTCTTCCTCGCTCCATTCGTAGAACGGGAAGTCGATGATCCAGCACAGCTCGAACCGGTCGCGATCGACGAGGTTCAGGTCCTCGCCCGCCTTGGTGCGGGCTTCGCCTGCGAATTTGTAGAACTTGGACGGCTCGCCGGCGACGAAGAAGGCGGCGTCGCCCGCTTCAAGGCCGAGCTGGACGCGCAGGGCTTCGGTGCGCTCCTCGCCGATATTCTTGGCGAGCGGGCCAGAGCCGCCAACCTTGCCGTCTTCTTCCTTCCAGAAGATGTAGCCGAGGCCCGGCTGGCCGAGCGACTGCGCCCAGGCGTTCATGCGGTCGCAGAATGCACGCGAACCACCGGTCTTGGCCGGAATGGCCCAGACTTCGACTTTCGGGTTCGACGCGATCATGCCGGCAAAGACCTTGAAGCCGGAGCCCGCGAAGTGCTCGGTGACTGCCTGCATCTCGATCGGGTTGCGCAGGTCGGGCTTGTCGGAGCCGTACTTGCGGATCGCGACGTCATAGGGGATGCGCGGCCATTCCTTGGTGACCGGCTTGCCTTCGGCGAACTGCTCGAAGACAGAGGTCATAATCGGCGCCATCGTGTCCCAGACGTCTTCCTGGGTGACGAAGCTCATTTCCAGGTCGAGCTGGTAGAATTCACCCGGCAGGCGGTCGGCGCGCGGGTCTTCGTCACGGAAGCAAGGCGCAATCTGGAAGTAGCGGTCGAAGCCGGCAACCATCAAGAGCTGCTTGTACTGCTGCGGCGCCTGCGGCAGGGCGAAAAAGGTGCCGGGGTGGATACGGCTGGGCACGAGGAAGTCGCGCGCGCCTTCCGGCGACGAGGCCGTCAGGATCGGGGTGGTGTATTCGCCGAAGCCGGCCGAGGTCATGCGGTTGCGGATATCCGAGATGATCTGGCTGCGCTTGACGATGTTCTTGTGCAGCGTCTCGCGGCGCAGATCGAGGAAGCGGTACTTGAGGCGGATGTCCTCAGGATAATCGGGCTCGCCGAAGACCGGCAGCGGCAGTTCCTTGGCTTCGGACAGGATCTCGATGTCCTGGGCGTAGAGTTCGATCTCGCCGGTCGCCATGTTCTTGTTGACGGTGTCGTCCGAACGCGCCTTGACGACGCCGTCGATGCGGATGACCCACTCGCCGCGAACGGTTTCGGCGGCCTTGAAGGCCGGGCTATCAGGATCGGCGACGACCTGGGTCATGCCGTAATGGTCACGCAGATCGATGAAGAGAACGCCGCCATGGTCACGAACGCGGTGAACCCAGCCGGAGATCCGGACATTGGCGCCGACATCCGACTTGCGGAGGGCTGCACATGTGTGGCTGCGGTAACGATGCATCATCTCAATTCCCAGTATTTGGCTTAAAGACGGCAGCAGGGGCTCCAAAGGCTCTCCGGCACCGACAAGAAAATCGGGCGGAAAAGCGCATGGACCGCCTGATTTGTCAAGACTTGGCGCATATCGCACGCGGGTTGCGAAAGGTTTATAGCACGCATGCAACCGTCTCATCGAGAAAGCCGTGCGGCAGTTTGGCAGACTCGCACCATATTGCTGAAGCTTGCGGTCAACTTTAAAGAAGAACGATATCGTTCCCGCGGAGTCTCGCCATGCCCCTTCTCACCCGTCGCAATCTGCTGAAAGCCTCTGCCGTCGCAGGTGCTTACGGCGTCGGGATCGGCATCGCCGGCAAGTTCGGACTGGCGGAAGCGGCACCCGAACCGCAGGTGCTGAAGGCGATCAAGACGACGGCCAGCATTGCCGATTCAGGCGTGACGAAAGACATCATGACCTGGGGCGACGGCGGCATGCCGCCAGTGCTTCGGATGACCAAGGGCAAACCCTATGCGGCGCGGCTGACGAATACGCTCGACGAGCCGACGACAATCCACTGGCATGGCCTGAGAATCGCCAACAAGATGGATGGCGTGCCATTCATGACGCAGCCTTACGTCTATACCGGCGACAGCTTCGACTATGCCTTCACTCCGCCTGACGCCGGCACCTTCTGGTACCATCCGCATTGCAATACGCTGACCCAGATGGGTCATGGCATGACGGGCGTTCTGGTGGTGGAGGATCCCGACGATCCGACCTTCGATGCCGAAGTGGTACTGAACCTGCGCGATTGGCGGCTCGGCAGTGATGGGCAATTCATTGCGCCGTTCCGGCCGCGCGATGCGGCAAAGACCGGCACTTACGGAACGGTGCGAACGGCCAACTGGCATCAGGAGCCGCAATATGACGCACCGGCCGGTGGCCTTGTCCGGCTTCGGATTGCGGTGACCGACGTCACCCGCATCTTCTCGCTGAAGATGGAGGGTGCAGAGGCGACGGTCATTGCGATCGACGGCAATCCCGTACCGAAGCGCTTTCCACTCGATCTGCTGCTGATCGGCCCCGGCCAGCGTCTCGATCTCGCGGTGCGGATGCCTGACAGCGAGGGCGCGATTGCGACGCTCGAAGACATCAGGGGCACCACACCGAAGACGATTGCCAAGCTCCGGGCCGCTGGAACGTCGTTGAAGCGCAATGCCGGCGATCTTGCCGCGCTTGGTGAAAACCCGGTCGCTAAGGCCGACCTTTCCTCGGCGCAGAAAATTCCCCTCATTCTCAGCGCCACGGCAGAGAGCGCACCTGCCGACAGCATCTGCGGCACGCTCGGCTACAGTTTCTGGGCGATCAACAAGGTCCCGTGGCCAGGCGACACGCCCGATCCGACGGCACCGCTGGCGGAACTGAAGCTCGGCAAGAGCTATATCCTGCAGCTCGAGAACGTGACGCCGCACACGCATCCGATCCACCTGCACGGCATGAGCTTTACCGTGCTCTCCTCATCGACGCGCGAGGTCATGCCTTTCGTCAGCGACACCTATCTCGTTCAGCCGGACGAAAAGGTGCAGCTCGCTTTCGTTGCCGACAATCCCGGCGATTGGTTGCTGCATTGCCACATCATCGAGCATCAAAAGACAGGCATGACCAGTTATGTGAGAGTTGTTTGACAGCTCTTTGCGGGTTCTAGTTGACATATCCGGCCGAAAGGAGAAGGAAGGTTCAACTATGTCTATCCTGCGAATGAATTGAGATGATCGAAACAACCGCCGATTTGGAGGCGGCCTGCAAAGAGCTGGCCAAGTCAGAATTCATTACCATCGACACCGAGTTTCTCCGAGAGACGACGTTCTGGCCGGAACTCTGCTTGATACAGATGGCAAGCCCGACAACGGAAGTGCTGGTTGATCCTCTGGCGAAGGGGCTCGATCTCAAGCCGTTCTTCGAGCTGATGGCGAATACCAACGTTTTGAAGGTCTTCCACGCCGCGCGTCAGGATATCGAAATCATCTACAACCGGGGCGGCCTCATTCCGCATCCGATCTTCGATACGCAGGTTGCCGCGATGGTTTGCGGCTTCGGCGATTCCGTCTCTTACGACCAGCTCGTCAGCCGCACCAAGGGCGTCCAGATCGACAAGTCTTCGCGCTTCACCGACTGGAGCCGGCGGCCGCTTTCCGAAAAGCAGCTCGACTACGCGCTGGCAGATGTAACCCACCTGCGCGACGTCTACCTCTACCTCAAGGCAGAACTCGAGCGCGAAGGCCGCTCGTCCTGGCTACGGGAAGAGATGGATATCCTCGAGGCCCGCGAGACCTACGACATGCATCCCGACGATGCATGGCAGCGGCTGAAGATGCGCCTGCGCAAGCCGCAGGAGCTGGCGGTCCTGAAGTATGTTGCGGCCTGGCGCGAGCGTGAGGCCCGCTCGCGCAACGTGCCGCGCTCGCGCGTCATCAAGGACGATGCGATTTATGAAATCGCGCAGCAGCAGCCGAAGGACAACGAGGCGCTTGGCCGTCTGCGGACCATCCCCAAGGGTTGGGAACGATCGGCAGCCGGTGGCGCGGTCGTCGAGGCCGTGAATGCGGCCCTTGCCTTGCCAAAGGCCGAGATGCCGCATGCCCCCCGCCAGACGCAGCCCCCTGAGGGCGCTGCAGCTGCCGCCGAGTTGCTGAAAGTTCTGCTGAAGCTGATCTCCGAGAAGCACGGCGTCGCGCCCAAGGTCATCGCCAACAGCGAAGATCTCGACCGGATCGCAGCTGAGGGCGAGAAGGCCGAAGTCGCGGCACTCCACGGCTGGCGCCGGGAGCTTTTCGGCGAACCCGCCCTGCAGCTCATTCAGGGTCAGGTCGCGCTTCGTTTCGTCGGCAAGAAAGTCGAGACAGTCACGCTGTAACTGCCATCAGGCGGACGTTTTTATGCGTAAAGTGCTTCCGAGATCGGGCCCGATCGAGGAAACGGTGCTGGCGTGCCTTTTTGAAGCGCCTGATGTTTCCTATATGCCTTAAGCATCTCCGCCGACGCTTTACCGCGAAAAGGACTCCATGAGGGAAATATCTCCAGTCCAGAACTGGCTGCTGATCGCGCTCGTCATAGCCGGCAGCGGCGTACTCTATGATCTCCGGTTTTACGGCGGCCATCCCTTCGTCGGTGCGACGTTCGCATTGTTTATCGGCATGCCGATCATTCTGTTCGAGCGCAAGGTAATCCTGCGCGGGCTTTCGCGGCGGATGCAGGCGCTGCCGACCGTGACGTTCTTCCTCGCGGAAATCTTCGTCTACGAGATTCTGATGAGCCTCGGCTTCGCGGTTGCCGGCCTTTCCATGTGGTGGCTCGGTGCCTTTCGTCCGGCTTCATGGGTAGATGCAGTCATCCTGCCGTTCGATGCGTTTCTCTATGCGCTTGCGGTATGCGCGCTCATCATCTTCGTGCTGCGCATTCGCGAGCTTCTCGGCCGCGACATCTTCTCGAGCATGCTTTTCAGCCGCTATCGCAAGCCGATCAGCGAGGAGCGCGTGTTTCTGTTCATCGATCTGGTGGATTCGACCGCCTTTGCCGAAAAGCACGGCGACCTCCGGGCTCAGCAGATGCTGAGCTCGCTGTTCGCCGCCTTCGCCGAGCCCGTGCGGAAGTACAAGGGCACGATCGACGATTATGTCGGGGATGCCGCTATCATCAGCTGGCCGCTGGAGCGCGGCATCAAGTTCGGGCGATGCATCAACTGCATCTTCGACATCATCGGGGAAATCGAGGCGGATGCCGAGAGCTGGCTGCAGACCTATGGCCAGGTCCCTCGCCTGCGCGCCGCCTTGCACGGCGGCACGGTCATCACGGCCGAGATCGGTGTCGACCACCACAAGATCACCTACTTCGGCGATACCGTGAACACGACGTCCAGGCTTGAATCGCTCTGCAAAACGTTGAACCGATCCGTTTTGATTTCGTCCGACCTTGCCCAGCGCATCGACATGCCGGAAATGGTATCCGCCGAGGACCTCGGGAGCCACGCCGTGAAGGGGCGCGGGCAAAGCCTCGGCGTCATCTCGCTCTTCAAGGCAGACAACCTCAAGGCGTCACCAAAGCTTCATGCCAGCGTCAACGCGCCGACATGAAAGGCTTGCTAATCGAGACCCGCATTCCAATCCCTGGGGGTTTCGATGAAAAATACTCTTCTTGCTTCTGTTTCATTTGTTCTTTTGATCGCTGGTTCGGCTTCTGCCGACCAACAGGAATTTCCTGCCAAGCTCGCCGGCCAGGCCATCCTGCCTGCCAACACGCTGGTTGCGGCTCCGGCCGATGCGCCTGAATTCCTCAAGCACTCCGGCAAGTTCACCACCGCCGACCGCAAGCGCACCGAAGCGCTCGGCACCGTTCCGGGCAAGGATGGCGCCCGCGTCACCGATCTGAAGCTTCCCTTCGACGGCCAGCCGATCCAGGGCTTCTCCGGCATCAAGACCATGGCCGACGGCAGCTTCTGGACGCTTTCCGACAACGGCTTCGGCTCCAAGGCCAACTCCAGCGACGCGATGCTCTTCCTGCATCAGGTGAAGTTCGACTGGCAGACCGGCAAGGTCGACGTCGTCAAGAACCTGTTCCTCTCCGATCCGGACAAGAAGGCCCCCTTCCCGATCGTTCTCGAAGGCGCCGAGAAGCGTTACCTGACGGGCGCCGACTTCGATATCGAATCCGTACAGCCCGTCGCCGACGGCTTCTGGATCGGCGAGGAGTTCGGACCTTACCTCCTGAAGTTCGACACCGAAGGCCGCCTTACCGACGTGTTCTCGACCACCGTCGACGGCAAGGCTGTCATGTCGCCCGACAATCCGGTGCTTTCCGTTCCGGCAAACCCGACCGCCAAGATGCCGGTCTTCAACCTGAAGCGTTCCGGCGGCTTTGAAGGTCTTGCGATGTCGAAGGACGGCAGCAAGCTTTACGGCCTGTTGGAAGGCGCGCTCTATCAGGACGACGGCAAGATGGAATCGGTTGACGGCCATACCGCCATCCGCGTCATCGAGTTCGACACCGCTTCCAAGAGCTGGACCGGCCGCACCTGGTTCTACCCGTTCGAGGACAAGGGTGTGTCGATCGGCGACTTCAACATGCTTGATGATGCGACCGCGCTCGTCATCGAACGCGACAACGGTGCCGGCTCGAAGGACAAGGCTTGCGCCGATCCTAAGCAGCCGAAGCCGGATTGCTTCGAAGCACCGGCAGAACTCAAGCGCATCTACAAGATCGAGTTCAACGACGCCAACGTCGGCAAGGCTGTCCGCAAGATCGGCTATATCGATCTCCTGAACATCCAGGACCCCGACAACAAGAAGAAGGCCGGCAGCAAGGATGGCATCTACGACATGCCGTTCGTGACGATCGAGAACGTCGATCGCGTCGATGCCACGCACATCGTCGTCGGCAACGACAACAACCTGCCCTTCTCGGCCGGCCGCGCCGTCGACAAGGCAGACAACAACGAGTTCAGCCTGCTCGAGGTCGGTGAGCTTCTGAACGCGAAGTAAGTCCAGACACCAAAGAGGCCCCGTTCGAAAGAGCGGGGCCTTTTCGTTGCACACTATGCACCGTGATTACTTCCCGGTGCGCACGACGTCGGACAAGATCCACTTCTTGTCGAAGAATTCAGGTGTCGGGCCGTAGGCTCTAAACATCAGCTCGAAGCCACGCTTCGGATCCGTCGGCACCCAGTTCGCATCCTTCCCCTTGGGCGCCTTGGGGCCGAAGTAGAGGTCTACGGAGCCATCGTCGTTCTTCACCAGGTCCGGGATCTGCGACGAACGGCTGGCGCGCGCGACATTCTTGATCAGCGCATGCGTCTTCCTGTCATAGGCGGTCACCGACCAATATTGCTGAACGGGAACATTCGCCGGAACGTTGAGGCGATAGGTCTTGCCCCCGTCGAAGGCGTGCCCGTCCTTGTCGCGGATCGAGATCGAATAGAATTGGCCGGCGCCCAGCCGCTTGATGCCGATGTAAGCGTAGCTGTAGGCGACGCCGCGATGGTCGACCGGGTAGGCATCCGGCTCGTTGAAGTCGGCCTGCGCAGCCTTGATGAGGTCGGGATAGGCCGGGTAGGTCCAGCGGCTCGTTGCGGTGAAAAATGGCGGCAGACCGGCATCATATTTTGCTTCGAGAAGCGCCTGTGCTTCCCTGATGCCCTTGGTCAGCAGGGATTGCGTATGCCGGTCGGGCGCAAAAGGCTTACCTTTCTCGATGCCGAGCGTCTTCAATTCATCGATCATGACGCGATCGCGGACGATCCATGGCTCCTCCTGGACAACGCGATTCAAGTTGTCGAAGAAACTGGCGTCCCACTTGATCGTGCTATCGAACAGCACATCCTTGACGTCGGAGAAGACGGTCTCGGGCGGATTGGCCGCCGCAGAGAGAGGATAGACCTTCAGCTTCTTGCCGTAATCGATCGAGGCCTGCACATCGGCATCGGCGTGGCTCCGGAGGTTCGAACGAAACAGCATGTAGCCGCCGTAGACCTCGGCCTGCAGGGGGATGTAGCCATCAGGCAGCTTCTCCTTGTAGCCAGGCGGCAGGACCACGAATTTTCCACCCTTGCCCTTGTCATATCCAAGCAGGCCCGCGTCTTCCAGCGGCAACTGCCAGGCCGTAACGATGTTGCCGTTGAAGGATGCCTTGTCTTCGGCTGGCGGCAGATCGAGGACGACAGGGCCGTCCTTCGTGGTGAAGAAGACCATGAAGTACAGGGCGTCCGGATTGGGTGTCAGGGTCTGGTTCTTCCAATCCAGCGGATGCCCCCAATAGATCACCTGCCCGACTTTTCCCGGTGTCCTGGCAAGCATCTCCTGTCGCATCAGATCGTAGTTGACGGCGGGTATGCCCCAGACGACGGCCTGCGCCGCCTTCCGCTCGATCTCCCTGTCGAAAGCGCGCTGGGCCTTATCGGCGGCACCGGCCGCGGGAGCGAGCAACAGGAGGCACAGGATCGCGAGAATTCTCATCGGCTTTCTCCATCCGCAACAGTCATGAGCGGATGGAGGGCCTAAAGACGGTCGAAGGGAAGTACTTTACGGTAAATATACGTCCTTCAACGGCTTGCTCACGAAAGCTGACACCGCCCATCCGTTACCGCGCTGGAGCCAGTGGCGTCTGCCATTCGACAGACAGGCTCGGGCTCTGGTGCCTTCAGTCGCAAACCCAGCACCACCGGCAGTGCGGCTAGATAGACGACAACGACCGATAGCCAGATCGCACCCGGCCACTGTCCTCTGACAAGCAGATACAGGCTCGAGAACCCCAGTGGCCCGACGATCGTGGCAAGGCTCACCGCCGAGGCAAGCAGGCCCTGGAACTGACCCTGCTGGTGCTCTCCCACCTGGCGGGTAGCCAGCGACTGCAAAGCCGGCGTGCCGATGCCGCCGAGCGCAAAAACCGGCATGATCGCGAAGATCATCCAGCCTTGACCGGCGAAGGCCATGACGGTCAGTGCAAGGCAGGCACCCGCGATCCCGGTCACGATGGCGCCACGTTCACCCAGCAGCTTGACGGCTGGCCCCGGAAGAAACGCCTGCGCAAGGGTCTGGCAGACGCCGAAGGTGCCAAGCGACAGGCCGATCCAGAGGCCGTTCCACTGGAAGGCGTCATTTCCCCAAAGCGCCCAGCAGGTGCCGTAGGCTTCACCGGTGGAACTCAGGATGAAGAACATGAGCGTCACGGGCAGCAAGCGTTTCTCGGACAGCACCCAGCGTAACGGACGAAGGGGGTTGAGCGCAGTCAGGTCGACCTTCGTCGCGCCGGGCGCATGCGATTCCGGCAGGACGAAGAATGCCAGCAGCAGATTGCAGCCGTTCAGAACCGCGGCAGCGATAAATGGCAGGCGTAGCCAATAATCGCCCAGAACGCCGCCGAGGACAGGTCCGACGATGAAGCCCATGCCGAACATCGCGTTGAACAGGCCGAAGCGGCGCGCGCGCTTATCCTCCGGCGAGATATCGGTGATGTAAGCGGTTGCGACTGACATGTTTGCGCTCGTGAGGCCGGCGATCGCGCGTCCGAGCAGAAGCATCCATAGATTGGATGCAAAGGCGAGCAGCAGATAGTTTACCGCCGCACCGGCAAGCGAAACGAGCAGGACGGGTCGGCGGCCGATACGATCGCTGAGCGCGCCCAGCACGGGAGAGAAGAGGAACTGCATGACCGCATAGAGCGCGGTCATCACGCCGATGTAGGCCGCGACGTTCTCGCCGTGGGTGACGTCGCTCAGCATTGAGGGCAGGATGGGAAAGATAAGCCCGATGCCGACGGCATCGAGGACAATGGCAGTGAAGATAACGACAAGTGGTCTATTCATGACGCGTTCCGATCAGCGCAAGCGTCCGGTGCCCTCAGGCATCCGTTCTTGCGGTTGGGCCTGCGATGCAGGCGTCTGGTTTCTTTGGAAACGCTGGCCGACCCCTGCGTGATGTGCAGTGGATGGCTTGTACTCGACCGCCCCGGACATCGTCCGTTTGATCCGACCACGTCGGATCAGTGGAGGCGGTCGCTTTTCGCGATGGGGCAATGTGTACGCCAGTCGCCTGCATGTGGCAACTGGCATCGTAGCGATGCTCGCGATCGCCGCGGAATGTGAAGCGACGTTACCCTCGCAGGGAGAGTTCCGTTCGAGACGGCAGGCTCTGAGGAAATGCGGTGGAAGACGGTTGAACTGGTTCCCGGTCGCAGCTATCGTTCCGTTGCGCCCTTGCCGGCAAGGATGTGATCCCGGAATTTGGCAATCCGCGCCATGCGCGTTTCCGGCTTCTTCGTTCCGGTGAGATTGATGACGTAACTCTTCTGCCTGCCTGGCGTCAGGTCGTGAAAGGCTTCGGCGAGTTCCGGATCCGAATCCAACGCCTCAACCAACTCATCCGGCAGTTCGAGCTGGCTTTGCTGTTTCGGGGGTTTGATGCCCGCCTCGGCATAGCCCATCGCCTCCTTCAGGTAGGAGCGGATAACGGGCTCCATCTTCGCGACCTGTTCGTTGCTCCGGAAACAGAGCATATCGGGATGTTGGGTATTCGGCCCCTGCCTCTCGAGCACGCCTTCGGGGTCTTTCAGCAGCGCAGCGTTGAAGAAAGTCGCACGAAAATTGTCACGGAACGCCCCGAGTATCACGACGTTGCGGCCTTCGTGCATATAGCACGGGCGGGCCCACTTCACCGTCTCGACCAGCCCCGCCTCGCGACAGATCCGGCGAAGCTCGTTGAGGCCGTCGATCCACTGCCGCGTCGAACAGTCCGGCGTCGCAAAGCGCTCGCAGCGACCGCATCCCTTCGTGAAAAAGTCCTCGATGTCAGTGATCATGTCCCTCGCCCGAATTTCGCCCATAATGTCGATGCGGCATTTCAAGCATATCGAGCCAATAGGTCAACTTGAGGCGCACGACACGAAAGCTCATCCAGCCAACGGCCAGGATTTTGTTGGCACTGCCATGACAGCAGCTCCGCCTTACTCGAAGCGGAAAGCCAGGCGCTTGTTGGTGAGCTTGGAGAGCTGCTGCAGGCGTCCATCCAGCCGTTCGCCGGCGAAGTCGTGATATTCCGCGGGCACGACGAACTCCAGATCGAGATCCGGGTTCGACGATCTCTGGAAGCTCAGATTGCGGACGATACCGGGCATGGATGCCGAGAACAGATAGACGACGCGCAACATGCCGCCGAGGAGCTTGGCACGCTCCACGTAGGATGGCGTGGCGATCGCCGCGAGCGGGCTCGTCGCGCCGTCGTCGTGCAAACCTTCGAAACGGTAATAGTTGGCGAGCGCGATAAAGGCGCGGCCGGGGTGGCTGATACCGACGAAAGAGGTGTGGGCGATGATGTTGAGGGCCTGCAGCCCGCGATAATCGGGGTGGGCACGCCAGCTGATGTCGGCAAGCAGGCAGGCCGCCTGGCGATAGCGCGCTTCCTCCGACGTTTCGGCGATGTCGAAAAACGGCATCATGCGGCCCGTCCAATCGGCGAGTTCGCGGGCGTGTTCGGGCGAACGCGCGCGCAGGATGGCAAGCTCTCCCGCAGCGGCGAGCAACGGGTCACTGCGGCGCTCGCTCTCTGACAGCAATGAGTACAGATAGCCTTCGCGCACGCCCTGCCCCGAGAACGAAATGACGGAAGGCTTCATGACGTTCAGCACTTCCTTCATGGCGACGGCGCCGAAGGGAAGCAGCGCTCGGCGATGCTTGGAGACCGCCATCCACGCGGGATCTTTCGAGTCCTTGGCAGCCTCGACCTGATCGAGGAACTGCATCAGGGCTTCCAGCGACACCTCGTAGCCCTGCATCATATGCAGCGGATACTGCGTCATCTCCATGTGAAGCTTTGCGATGTTTCGCCAGGTGCCGCCAACGGCGTAAAAGGTACGGCCTTCACCCTGAGCGAGGAGCTTGGCGCTCGTCTTGACGTGCTTGCGGGCGAAGGTTCGGGCCTTCTCGAGCGAGCCGCCTGCATATTCCGAAAGCCGGAGGCCACCGAGCGGCAACGTGATACCCTTGCCGATCTCCTTGCCCTTGATGTCGATCAGTTCCAGAGAACCGCCGCCGAGGTCGCCCACGATGCCGTCGGGCGCGAAGAAGCCGCTGACGATGCCGAGAGCCGAGAACTTTGCTTCCTCTTCGCCTGAGAGCACACGAACCTTGCGCTGCAGGATCGTCTCGGCGCTGTGAATGAAGTCAGGACCGTTGGATGCCTCACGCGCCGCAGCAGTGGCCAGCACGTACATCGTTGCCGCACGAGCCTGGTCGGAAAGCGCCTTGAACCGATGGAGAGCCGTCAGTGCGCGCTCGACGCTCGCCTCGTCCATCTTGCCCGTCAGGGCAATGCCCTTGCCGAGGCCGCAAAGTACCTTTTCGTTGAAAAGGATCGTCGGCGAACGGGACATGCCTTCGTAGATGACCAGACGGATCGAGTTCGACCCGATATCGACAACGGAGACCGGGGCAATGCCTGGAAGGCGCCCCTGGGCTTCTGATTCAACCATGCAGGTCCAATATTACTTGTTGTTTCGGCCAGAAAGCAGGCCGGCGATCAGCTTCGGCGCACTGGATTTCAACGCTTCGCCACGGCCGGAGAGGCTCGGGTTGGTCATGAAATACTGTTGCGCGTTGAACGGCTCCTCGCCCTTTCGCACCTCCATGCGTCGGGACGTTCCGTCGGGCAATATCTCGTAGCTTTGCTGATTGTCAATGATATTGCCGAGCATAATCTGTGAGAGAACCTGCTCGTGAACCGTCGGATTGGTCAGCGGAACCAGGGTCTCCACGCGGCGATCGAGGTTGCGCGGCATCATGTCGGCGGAGCCGATATAAACCAGCGCCTTGTCCGACGGCAGCCCATGACCGTTGCCGAAGCAGAAGATGCGGCTGTGCTCCAGGAAACGGCCGACGATCGACTTCACGCGGATATTGTCGGACAGGCCTGCCACCTGCGGGCGCAGGCAGCAGATGCCGCGGATCACCAGGTCGATCTCGACGCCGGCGCGGCTTGCCGTATAGAGCGCGTCGATGATCTCGGGATCGACGAGCGAGTTCATCTTCATCCAGATCGCGGCCGGAGCGCCGTTGTTGGCGTGCTTGATCTCTTCGTCGATGTGACGGAGGATGCGCGAGCGCAGCGTATAGGGCGACACCGCAAGCTTCATGCTTTCTTCCGGCTCGCCGTAGCCGGTGATGAAGTTGAAGATATTCGCCATGTCGTGCGCGATCACGGGATTGCAGGTGAAGAACGACAGGTCGGTGTAAATCTTGGCGGTGATCGGGTGGTAGTTGCCGGTGCCCAGGTGGCAATAGGTGCGCAGCTTGCCCTCTTCGCGCCGCACGACCATCGACATCTTCGAATGGGTCTTCAGTTCGATGAAGCCGAAGACGACCTGCACGCCGGCGCGTTCAAGGTCGCGCGCCCAGCGGATGTTGGCCTCTTCGTCGAAGCGCGCCTTCAGTTCCACCAGAGCGGTGACGGACTTGCCGGACTCCGCCGCATCGATCAGCGCGCGGACGATCGGGCTGTCGTTGGAGGTGCGATAAAGCGTCTGCTTTATCGCCAGGACGTCAGGATCGCGCGCAGCCTGCAGCAGAAACTGGACAACGACGTCGAAAGATTCATAGGGATGATGGACGACCATGTCCTTTTCGCGGATGGCCGCGAGGCAGTCGCCGGCGTGCTCTCTGACGCGTTCGGGAAATCGGGCGTTGTAGGGCTGAAAGCGCAGGTCGTCGCGCGGTGCCTTGGTGATCTCTGACAGCGTGTTGAGGGCAAGCAGCCCGGGAAGAACAGCGACGCGGTTATCCGGTACGCTCAGCGCCTGAACCACGAACTGGCGAAGCGACGCCGGCATTTCGGAATCGGTCTCGATACGAATGACCGAGCCGCGGCGCCGACGCTTCAGGGCCGTTTCGAAGAAGCGCACGAGATCTTCGGCTTCTTCCTCGACTTCGATATCGCTGTCTCGGATGATGCGGAACGTACCAGAGCCCTGCACCTCGTATCCGGGATAGAGGCGGTGGATGAAGACGTTGGCGACGTCTTCGAGGGTGATGTAGCGGATCGTGCCTGCGTCATCGGGCAAGCGTACGAAGCGATCGAGTGCCGGCGGCAGACGAAGCAGAGCCGTCATGGGATCCCGGCCATTTCGGCTGACCAGCTGCAGGCCGATCGAGAAGCCGAGGTTCGGGATGAAGGGGAACGGATGGGCCGGATCGATCGACAGCGGCGTCAGGACCGGGAAGATCGCCTGCTCGAACTCTGTTGCCAACCAGGCGCGGTCGGATTCGCTGAGTGCGCCCGGTCGGACGATCAGGATATCTTCCTTGGCGAGATATTGCTGGAGGACGGCAAGCGAAGCCTGCTGCTCCATCTGCAGGTTGTCGATCTCCTGCAGGATGGCGTCGAGCTGCTCGGCCGGCGTCTTGCCGTCAGGTGTGCGCACGACGATGTTCTGGCGCACCTGCCCTTCAAGGCCGGCCACACGCACCATGAAGAATTCATCGAGGTTGGCGGCCGAGATCGACAGGAAGCGAACGCGCTCGAGCAGCGGATGCTCGGTGTTCAGCGTTTCCTCAAGGACGCGCCGGTTGAACTGCAGCCACGAGAATTCGCGGTTGATGAAACGCTCCGGGCTGGAAAGCAGCTCCTCGAGCGGCAGCACCGTATCCTTCGTCTCAGGAGTAGGTTCGTTGTGCCCCGCGACTGCGCTGTCCATTGTCCAATTGCCCCGTTTTCATTCGCCCTGCGAATTATATCAGTTTCACGACGGAACTGTGACAGTCAATCAGCCGCGCCGGAATTGCCCAATTCATTCAACACTTCGGCGGCAAGAGAGCGACTGATTTTCGTGCCCCGAGAGAGCGCCAGCCGGTCCAGTCTTTCCACGATCGTCTGCGCGGCATTCAGCGAGCGCTCCATCCGGTTGACAATATAAAGCACAAGTTTGTCGTCTATATTAAGCTGACGGTCGGCGAAGAGTTTCACGATCACCTGACAGAGGAGTTCTTCATCAGGCTCGCCGATTTCGACCACGGTCGCGGCCTTCAGCCGGGAACGCAGGTCCGGCAGTTCGACAGGCCATGACATCGGCCAGAGGCGGCTCGTCATCAGAAGGCTGTGTCCATTTTCGCGGACGCTGTTGATGACGTGGAAAAGCTCGTTGTCATCGAAGCCGACCCGGTCGACGTCCTCGAACAGCACCGGCCCGTTGGCGGCGCTGACGGCGGCGTGCGCTCCCTTGGTCGGGTGGATATCGACGGCGCCGCTATGCTGCTTCCAGATATTGGCAAGATGCGATTTGCCCGAGCCCACAGGCCCGGCGAGGATAACGACAGGCGACGGCCATTGCGGCCAGGCATCGACGATCGCGACAGCTGCAGCCAGGCGCTCGGAGATCAAGAGATCGTCGCGACCGCTTGCGGCGTCGTGCGAAAAGGCCAACGGGATCTGTTCCACGGCGACGCGCCTGGAACCAGCGTTCTTCACTTCATTCATTTAGGGTCAGCTTTTGTCCTGCGAACCTGGCCAGTTTTCGACCCGCCCGCATAAAGATCGCTCTCAAGGTAGCGTGAAAGAGCAAAGCGAACAAGCACACCGACGGCTGCGGCAGCGGGAACGGCGACCAGGAGGCCGACAAAACCGAACAGCGCGCCGAATGCGAAGAGTGCAAACATCAGCCAGACGGGATGAAGACCAACACTATGGCCGACAAGCTTCGGCTGCAGGATGTTGCCTTCCATGAACTGCCCGCTGAAGAAGACGGCAAGCACGGCCCCGACCCAGATATAGTCAGGCCAGAACTGTACGATGGCGACGCCGACGGCGAGCACCAGCCCGACCATCGAGCCGACGTAAGGGATGAAGCTGATCATGCCCGCAAAGAGGCCGATCAGCAGGCCGAAATTCAGGCCGACGAGCGACAGGCCGACCGCGTACCAGATGCCCAGGATCAAGCAGAGAGAGCCCTGCCCGCGGATGAAACCCGCGATCGCCTGGTCGATCTCGCGCGCGATCTGGTGGACGTTGGCCACATAGTCGCGCGGAATGTACTGATCGACCTTCGCGACCATCCGATCCCAGTCGAGCAGCATGTAGAAGGCGACGACAGGGGTCACGACCATAAGCGAGATGACGTTGACGACGGCAAGGCCGGAACTCCAGACTTGGCCGAAAAGCCCCGTGAGCAAACCGAAGCCCTGCGAGAGGATCTCGGAGAAATTGTTCTTGATCGTTCCGAGCTGGTTGCGGACCCATTCCGGCAGGAGCGAATTCTGCGACTTGGCGATGAACGCCTGCAGCTGATCGATATAGCCCGGCAGGCGGCCGGCGAAATCGCTCAGCTGGCTGGCGAGAACCGGTATGAGGATCATCAGCGACAGCACGATCATCACGATGAAGGCAATCAGGATGACGATCGTGGCCATCAGGCGGCTCAAGCCGAAGCGCTCCAGCCGGTCCGCCACCGGATCGAGGAAATAGGCCAGCGCCATCCCCGCCAGGAACGGCAGCAGGATCGAGCTGAAGACAAAGAGGAAACCAATGAAGAAGGCGAGCACGATCAACCAGAAGATGACCTGGCGCTTCAGACCCGACCCGCTAACCTGCTGTGGCATCATATTCCCCGCTGATCGACGGTCTCGATTTCCGCATCGTCGCGATGCAGCCTTGGTGCACATAGGATGTGGCTGAGAGAATGGTCAACCCCGCCGCTAAAAATCCCGAGAGCCTGCTTCAAAAGAGCGGGAAATTGGGGCTTTTTCCATGCAATCCCTTGCATATAGGCCCGCGTCATGCAATGGCGACCCGCATATCGAGGCGGTGACATTTCCCGCCCGCGCACAGCCATCGGAGAGCAGCATGAGCCAGTCTGGAAAAAACGGCCTGACCTATAGCGACGCAGGCGTCGACATCGATGCCGGAAACCTTCTGGTGGAGAAGATCAAGCCCGCCGTGCGCTCGACGCGCCGCCCGGGTGCCGACGGCGAGATCGGCGGCTTCGGCGGCCTGTTCGACCTCAAGGCCGCAGGCTTCACCGATCCGGTTCTCGTCGCCGCCAATGACGGCGTCGGCACCAAGCTCAAGATCGCCATCGATGCCGATTATCATGACACCGTCGGTATCGACCTCGTCGCCATGTGCGTCAACGATCTGGTCGTCCAGGGTGCTGAGCCGCTTTTCTTCCTCGATTACTTCGCGACGGGCAAGCTCGATCCTGACCAGGGTGCGGCGATCGTCGAGGGCATTGCTGCCGGCTGCCGTGACGCGGGCTGTGCGCTGATCGGCGGCGAGACCGCCGAGATGCCAGGGATGTACTCCTCCGGTGACTACGATCTTGCAGGCTTTGCCGTCGGTGCAGCCGAGCGTGGCCAGTTGCTGCCATCAGGCGACATCGCCGAAGGCGACGTGATCCTCGGCCTCGCCTCCTCGGGCGTTCACTCCAACGGCTTCTCGCTCGTGCGCAAGATCGTCGGCATTTCGGGCCTTGCCTGGGATGCCCCGGCGCCGTTCGCCGAAGGCAAGAGCCTCGGCGAAGCCCTGCTGACTCCGACCCGCATCTATGTAAAGCCGCTCCTGAAGGCGATCCGCGAAACCAAGGCCATCAAGGCACTGGCGCACATCACCGGCGGCGGCTTCCCGGAGAATATTCCGCGTGTTCTGCCGAAGCACCTCGCGGCCGAGATCGATCTTGCTGCCGTCAAGGTTCCCCCGGTCTTCTCGTGGCTTTCGAAGACGGGCGGCGTCGAAGCCAACGAAATGCTGCGCACCTTCAACTGCGGCGTCGGCATGATCGCGGTCGTTTCGGCTGAGAACGTAGCAACCGTTACTGCGGCTCTTGAAGCTGAAGGCGAGACGGTCGTCACGCTCGGCCGGATGATTGCCCGCGCCGAAGGTGCAGGCGGTACGCTTTACAAGGGCACGCTCGCCATATGACATCGCCGCGCAAACGCGTCGTCGTCTTCATCTCCGGCGGCGGTTCCAACATGATGGCGCTGGTCGCAGCCGCTAGGGCTGGCGACTTTCCGGCTGACATCGTCGGCGTCATCTCCGACAAGGCCGACGCCGGCGGGCTCGCCAAGGCGGCAGCCGAAGGCATCCCCACCTTCGCTTTCGTCCGCAAGGACTATGCGAGCAAGGAAGCCCACGAGGAGGCAATCTTTGCCGCGCTCGATCAGCTTTCGCCCGACATTCTTTGCCTTGCCGGCTACATGCGACTGCTGAGTGGCACATTCATCCAGCGCTACGAGGGACGGATGATCAACATCCACCCTTCCCTGCTGCCGCTGTTTCCTGGCCTGCACACGCATCAGCGCGCAATCGACGCCGGGATGCGGATCGCCGGCTGCACCGTGCACTTCGTGACCGAAGGCATGGATGAGGGACCGGTCATCGGCCAGGCTGCCGTTCCTGTCCTTTCCAGCGACAATGCCGACAGCCTTGCCGCGCGCGTGCTCACGGTCGAGCATCAGCTTTACCCGCAGGCGCTGCGGCTCTTTGCTCAGGGCAAGGTGAAGATGGAGGGCGGCAAGGCCGTCAGCACCGACGCTGCAGCAGCGCCGGCGGAACGCAGCAGCGTTATCTCGCTGATCGGCGAAGGTGCCTGAAGCACCCGCCCTGCTCTCATTCTCTGTTTCTACGCATATCCATGTCCCGAAAGGCTCCCCTCTCGGGACATATTCCGTGCACTCAGGCGGCAAGCGCCCGAGGCTGATGCAGCGTGCCGTCGCTGTAGACGAACAGGCCCTTGCGGAAGGTCGCGCGGATGCGATGCACGTCACCGTCTTCGATGACAACCAGATCGGCCTGCTGACCGATGGCAATTTCCCCGCGATCCAAAAGACCGGCTGAGCGCGCCGCATTGCGGGTCGCCATGGCGACCGCCTGCGGCAGGCTCGTGCGCTCGGCGATCTTGAAGATGCCGGGCACGAAGGCTGCAGGATGATAGTCTGCGGCGATGACCGTCAGAAGGCCGGCGGCAGCGGCATCCAATGCGCTGAGATTGCCGGACATCGATTGGCCACGCAGCGCGTTCGGTGCGCCCATCAGCGTCCAGAGACCGCGACGCCGCGCTTCTTCCGCTGCCGGTAGCGTCACCGGAAATTCGCTGATCGTAACGCCGAGATCGTGCATCTGCGCGACCTTCTCGGCGCTATCGTCATCGTGGGAGGCAAGCGACAGCTTGTGCTTCAGCGCGAGATCGACGATCTGCTTCAGCTTGATCTCGATATCAGGATTGTTGCGCATTTCGATACGCTTGGCGACCATCTCGGCGGCCACCTCCTCGGAAATGGCGCGGCGCTCGGCGATGCTCAGGATGTAGCTCTCGATGTTGTTGTACTGCCCCTGCCCCGGTGTGTGATCGGTCAGCGAGACCATGTCGACATGGCCGGCATCGAGCAGCTTTTCCAGCGTCGGCGCGGCGCCGAGATTGGTGATCTCGTAGCGCGCATGGACACGATGATCGATGAGCAGGTTGTTCTTCAGGCGGCTGATGCTTTCGATCACGGCCGATGTTGTCTCAAGCGAGCGGACGTGGCCGTAGACGCTTTCCGTTGCGAAGGAGACGGCCGCGAATGCGGTCGTGACGCCTGCGGCTGCGAGCTTCTTGTCCAGTTCGTGGATGCTGAAATCGATTGGCATCGGTGCATTCGGGCGCGGCGCGATTTCGCGCTCCACCATGTCGCCGTGGAGATCCACGAAGCCCGGCATCAGCAGGCGCCCACCGCCGTCGATCGCAGCGTTGGCGACCGGTTCGGGACGGATTTCGGCGATGACACCGTCCTCGATGCGGACCGAGCCGTGGCTCACGATCTCATCTGGAAGGACAAGAGTAAAATTGCTGAGCCACATCGGTTTTTCTCCAGGCAGGGATTTATGACAAGGCGGAGCGCATAGCGCTGATTCATGACATCGGTGTGAACCCACTACGGGTTGGTCATGCAGTTGACCAACTTTTACAGGGAGGCTAGCTTTGACATGACAAGGAGCCGGAAATGACGATCAAGGTTAAGGTGGCTGAAGCAAAGACGCGCCTGTCCGAGCTTCTGACGCAGGTCGAAGCGGGACAGGAGATCGAAATCTCGCGCGGCAGCGTCCCTGTTGCACGGCTGACCAGAATCGACGATCGCGAAAAACGGGCGCAGGCCATCCGCCTGCTCCGGATCGAGCGAGCGGAGCGCACGAAGACCACCGCCGATGAGATACAGCAATGGCGGCTTGAAGGACGTCGCTGATGCCTTTTGTCGTTGACGCATCGATAGCCGCGGCCTGGCTGCTGCCCGACGAGGAAAATACCGAGGCAGAAGCTGCGTTATCCCGTCTGGAGATCGAGGATGCGTTCGTGCCGGATCTCTTCTGGCATGAAATGCGCAACATCCTGCTGGTCGCTGAGCGCAGGCGGCGCATCACAACCGAGGACATTCTTGGTTGCCTTGTGCGCCTCGAAAGTCTCCCGCTGAGAACAATGTTCGACGACGACCACCAGACGATCATCCGCCTCGCGCGAAAGCATCATTTGTCGGGCTATGACGCGGCCTATCTCGCTCTTGCCCTGGCTCAGGCCGTGCCGCTTGCGACAATGGACGCGAAGCTGAGAACCGCAGCGGTCGCAGAACACTTGCAATAGATGCCCTAGCGCAGGGCGCCACGATTCACGGCCGCCCATTGCAGCAGCGTGATCGTCTTCAGATCGATGATCTCGCCGTGCTCGATCATCGCCACCGCCTTGTCGAGCGGTACTTCCAGAACCTCGATATCCTCGTGCTCGTGGGCAAGGCCGCCGCCGTCGGAGACGCGGTCAGCGGTGTCGATCGAGGCGGCAAAGAAATGCAGCAACTCCATGCTCGAGCCCGGCGAACTGTAGGCCTTGAAGAGAAAGCGGACGTCGCGGACGCGGAAACCGGTTTCCTCCTCGGCCTCGCGGCGGATCGCCGCTTCCGGGGCATCGCCATCCAATAGCCCCGCCGGGGCTTCGATGATCCAGGCCGGCTCGCCGTGAAGGAAGACGGGGAGCCGGAATTGTCGGACGAGGACAACGGTGTCTCGCTTGGGATCGTAGAGCAGGATCGTCGCGGCCGGCGTGCGATGGTAGACCTCGCGCTGCAGTCGGTGTGTCTCGCCTTCGGAGTCCGTATAGTCGATCTGGAAGAAGCTCAGGCGCGTCCAGCCGTTCGAGAGCGTCTTTTCGTCGACGATCTCGGCTTTTGCCTTGTCAAATTTCGTCATGCGACATCCTTGCGCAGCCAGACCTTGTTGTCGTGAACCGCCGCGCCGCCATAGGGCGCGACCGGATCGGCACCGGTCAGCACGTTGATCCCCTCGCCGTCGACATGCGCCTTGTTCGGCCAGAGGCCTTCGGCGATCAATACGCCCGGCTTCACCTCCTCGGTGACACGCACATGGATCCGAAGGTCGCCACGGTCGTTTCCGATCCGCACGAGGTCGCCATGGTCGATACCACCGGCAACGGCGTCGGCCGGGTTCATCATCAGTTCCGGCCGCCCTTCCTTCTGGCGCGAGGTCTTCGTTTCGGCGAAGCTCGAATTCAGGAAGTTGCGTGCCGGCGACGTTGCGAGGCGGAACGGATGCTCGGCATCGGCAAGCTCGATGACATCAATCTGATCCGGAAACGCCGGAAGCTGCTCGTGTGGTCCGAGAGCGCCGACAGCGGCCGGCGGCTTGTTCGGCGCGGCGCCTTCGACCCAGTCCGGGCGGAAATGGAACTTGCCGTCAGGATGCGCGAATCCCTTGAGGAAATGCGCGTCCTCGAAATCCGGCTGGCGGTCGAACCATTTGTGTTCGAGGAAATGGTCGTATCCGGGCAGGTTGCTATCCTGAAGGACACGGTCGATCATTTCGCGCGCCGTGAAGCCGAAGCCCGGACGATCGGCGATACCGAGGCGCTTGGCCAGCTCCTCGATCACGAACAGGTTCGTCCGCACCGTTTCCGGCGGCTCGACAAGCTTGGGGCCGAGCAGGATGTGGTTCTGGCCTCCGGCGCGATAGATGTCGTCATGCTCGACGAACATCGTTGCCGGGATGACGATATCGGCCATCTCGGCGGTATCCGTCATGAACTGCTCGTGCACCGCGACAAACAGGTCGTCGCGGGCAAAGCCGCGCTTTACCAGCCGCTGTTCGGGGGCGATGTTTACCGGATTGGTGTTCTGGATCAGCATGGCCGTCACGGGGCCACGATGGCGAAGCGCCACGGCATCGCCCGTCAAGGCGCGGCCGATCTGCGACTGGTCGATCATGCGGATATCCGCATCCTTCATCGCCTTGCCGGTCAGTTCCGCATTGTTCATGCGGAAGATATCGCTGTTCGAGTGGAAGGCACCGCCGCCTTCGTACTGCCAGGAGCCGAGCACCGTCGCGATCGAAGCTGCCGCATGCATGGCGACCGCGCCGTTGCGCTGGCGGGTGAAGCCGTAGCCGAGGCGGAAGTAGCTCTTCTTCGTCGTGCCGACGAGGCGTGCGAAGGCCTCGATCTCGCCGACGGAGAGGCCGGTGATGGTGGCCGCCCATTCGGGCGTCTTCGTCTTCAGGTGCGCTTCAAGACCGGCGGGGTCGTCGGCGTATTTTGCCATGTATTCGCGATCGGCATAACCGTCGCGGAAGGCGATGTGCATGACCGCGCAGGCGAGCGCCGCGTCCGTGCCCGGCTTGACGATCAGCGCCATGTCTGCCTGTTTCATCGTCGGGTTGTCGTAGATGTCGACGACGACGATTTTGGCGCCGCGCTCCTTGCGGGACTTGATGGCGTGGGTCATCACGTTGACCTGCGTCGACACTGCATTCGTGCCCCAGATCACCACGCAATCGGTGCGGCCCATCTCGTGCGGGTCGGGCCCGCGCAGCGTGCCGGTTGCCATGGTGAAGCCGGTCCAGGCCGGATTGGTGCAGATCGACGAGAAGAAGCCGGAATAGCGCTTGGCGTGGCGCAGGCGCTCGATCGAGTCGCGCTGAACCCAGCCCATCGTTCCGGCGTAGAAATAGGGCCAGATCGCTTCGCTACCGTCCCTGGCTTCCGCCTTGACGAAGGCTTCGGCGATTTCATCGAGCGCATCGTCCCAGGAAATCTGCTGCCACTGCCCTGCCCCCTTGGCGCCGGCCCGACGCAGCGGATGCATCAGCCGGTCCGGATGGTAGAGCCGCTCGGCGTAGCGCGCGACCTTCGCGCAGATGACGCCCGAGGTGTAGCTGTGATCGTTTGCGCCACGCACACGGCCGATGCGACCGTCGTCGCCGATCTCCACCTCCAGCGCGCAGGTGGAGGGACAGTCGTGCGGACAGGCGGTATGACCGAGCCTGACATTCGACTTGGCGGATTTGGCGTGAATGGGGGTCGCAATGTTCATGGCTTTTCTATATTCGAACCGGAAACCAGCCAAAAGTCACAAATGACGTCGATCAGCCGAATTCATCACGGGCATCAGCGAAAATGAACTACCGCCATATCTACCACGCGGGCAATTTTGCCGATGTGCTCAAGCACGCCGTTCTGGCCCGGCTGATCCGCTACATGCAGAAGAAGGATGCAGGCTTTCGCGTGCTCGACACGCATGGCGGCATCGGGCTCTACGACCTCTCCTCCGAGGAGGCACAAAAGACCGGCGAATGGAGCACGGGTATCGGCAAGCTTCTGGACGCGGAACTTGCTCCGCAGGTGGCCGAACTGCTTGAGCCCTATCTTTCAGCCGTGCGCGAACTGAACCCGGAGGGCGGCATCCGCTTTTATCCCGGTTCTCCGAAGCTCGCCCGCATGCTGTTTCGGCCACAGGACAGGCTCTCCGCGATGGAATTGCATCCGGAGGATTTCGCGCGGCTGCACCGGCTGTTCGAGGGCGACCATCATGTCCGGATCACCGAACTGAACGGCTGGCTTTCGCTCGGTGCGCACCTGCCGCCGAAGGAGAAGCGCGGCATCGTCCTCGTCGATCCGCCCTTCGAAGAGGATGGCGAATACGAGCGCTTGGTCGATGGTTTGGCGAAGGCCTATCGCCGTTTCCCCGGTGGCACCTATTGCCTGTGGTATCCGCTGAAGAAGGGCGCACCCATCAAGGAATTCCATGAGGCGCTGCAGGACCTCGACATTCCGAAGATGCTATGCGCGGAACTCAGCGTTCGCAGCGACCGGGGGATCACCGGATTGACCGGCTCGGGGCTTGTTATCGTCAACCCGCCCTTCACACTGAAGGACGAGTTGCACGCTCTTCTGCCCGCACTCAAGGATCATTTGGCGCAGGATCGCTATGCATCCCATCGCGCGTTCTGGCTGCGCGGCGAAAACAAGGTCGTGAAGGACGGTTGACCGACTCTTTCCGGCGCGAAATAGTCGCGCCGCAACACGCCCATTCCGAAAGAGCCACCATGAAGATCCTTTGCTCGCCGACATCTCCCTATTCCAGCAAGGTCCGCATGGCTGCGCGCTATCTGGAGCTCGATGCTACCGAGATCCGCGTCGATACGAATGCCGGCCCGGCTGTTCTGGTCGACAACAATCCGCTCGGCAAAATCCCGACCTTGCTGACCGATGACGGCCTGTCGATCTTCGACAGCGTCGCAATCATGCACTACTTCGGCCGTCTGAAGGGCAAGCGGCTTTACCCGTCCAAGAATGGCAAGCGCACCGAGGCGGAAATTCTTGAAGCCTTGTGCGACGGCATTTGCGATTGCCTGCTCGCAATCGTCTACGAACGGCGCTTCCGTGACGAGGAGAAGATCCACCAGCCGTGGATCGACCGGCAGTGGAAGAAAGCCGTCAGCGGCTTGAACCATCTGAGCGTTCATCTGCCGAAGATCGGCAAACGGCTGCATGGCGGGCATTTCGCCCTCGCCGCGGTGCTGGGCTACCTCGATCTACGCTTCAAGGGGCAGTGGGAAGCCGACCATGCCGAACTCATCGGCTGGAGCCGCGAATTCCAGAAGAAATTTCCGGCCTACGGCGAACTGAAGCCTCAAGCCTGAGGCTGCATCCTGTCGGCTTTGACAAAATCGATGAAGGCACGCAGTGCTGTTGGCAATTGCCGGCGGCTCGGATAGTACAGGAAGAAACCCGGATAAAAGGGGCACCAGTCTTCCAGCACCCGGACCAGCCTTCCTTCGGAAATCACTGCCTTCACCTGGTCCTCGAAAAGGTATCCGAGACCGCAGCCCTGCATTACGGCGTCCAGAATGATATCCTGATCGCCCAAGGTCAGGGGACCGCCGACCTCGATCTCAAGCTCTATACCGCCGCGTTCGAACTCCCATCGATAGAAGGCGCCGCCGGCAAAGCGGTAGCGTACGCATTCGTGGTCGCGCAGATCGTGCGGCGTGAGCGGTCGCCCCCTGCCCTCGAAATATCCGGGCGAAGCGACGACGGCAAACCGATGGCGCGGACCAATCGGTACCGCGATCATATCCGCCGCGATGCTCTCGCCGAACCGCACGCCGGCGTCGAAGCCCGATGACACCATGTCAACAAGCGCATCGTCGATAACGATCTCGGCCTCGACCGACGGGTAAGCCTTCAGGAAGCGAGCGACGATCGGCAGGAGCACGAGCTTGGTCGAGGCGCGCGCCGCATTGATGCGCAGCTTGCCGTGCGGCTGACCGCGGAAACTGTTGAGATCGTCGAGGGCGGCGTCGATATCGAGAAAAGCGGGGCGGATGCGATCGAACAGTCGCTCGCCGGCTTCGGTCAGCGCCACACCGCGCGTCGTCCGGTTAACAAGGCGAACCTCAAGCCGCTCCTCGATCGCCCGCAGCGCATGGCTTAGCGCGGAGGCCGTCACTCCCAGTTCGACCGACGCCTTGCGGAAGCTTCGGTGGTTGGCGATCGCCAGGAAGATCGCGAGATCGGTGGAGCGCACACGCTTCATTGATGAATTTTTCTCAGCAACTCATGAAACACAACGTAAATTCTCTCACCTATGTCGATACGCTACCTTCACTCCGTAAGCAAATTGCAGCGCAACGGACAAAGGAGATCGTCATGCGCGTTTGGTTCATCACAGGGGCATCGCGTGGGTTCGGCGCCCTTATCACCCAGGAAGCACTCAATGCCGGCGACGCTGTCGTCGCGACGGCGCGCAACCCGAACGGCCTTGAAGAGAAGTTCGGCAATCACCCCAACCTGCTCGCCGTATCGCTTGACGTGACCGACGAAGCCTCGGCGCACAAGGCAGCGGAAGCGGCCGTGAAGCGCTTCGGCAGGATCGACGTCCTGCTGAACAATGCCGGCTTCGGTCTACTCGGCGCGGTTGAAGAGGCAACGACAGAAGAAATCGAGAAGCTCTACGCCACGAACGTCTTTGGTCTTCTGAAAGTGACGCGTGCCGTGCTGCCGCACATGCGCCGCCAGCGTTCCGGGCGCGTCCTCAACATTTCCTCCATCGGCGGTTACATGTCGCATGCCGGCTGGGGCATCTATTGCTCGACGAAGTTCGCGGTCGAGGGCATTTCCGAGGCACTTGCAGCCGAAGTGGCTCCGCTCGGCATCAAGGTCACGGTGGTCGAGCCAGGCTTCTTCCGGACCGACTTTCTGGACGAGAGCTCGCTGGCGATCAGCCCGAGTTCCATCGCCGACTATCAGGAGACACCTGTCGGCGCGATGCGTGAGTTTGCTGCGGGCCATAATCACCAGCAGCCCGGCGACCCTGCTCGTCTCGCGAAAGCGATGATCACCCTCGCGCATTCCGACAATCCACCGCTTCGCATGCCGTTCGGCAGCGATACGGTTGCCGTGATCGAGGCGAAGAACGACCAGGTGGCGAAGGAACTGGCCGACTGGCGCGAACTCGCCGTCTCGACCGACTTCCCGAAATAAGACTTGTCAGAGAAAACAAAAAAAGCCGGGCTGGAGCCCGGCTTTTCCGTAAGCGATATAAGCTTAGAACTTCATGCCGATACCGACCTTGACGCTGTGCTCGTCGTAGCCGCGAGCGATGGTTGCGCCACCGATTTCGAAATCGTTGTGCTGGTAGTTGGTGTAGCGATACTCGACGCGAGCCGTGATGTTGTTCGTGACGAATGCTTCAGCACCAGCACCAACCGTGTAGCCGACAGCCGTGTCGCTGTCAGAGCCGGCAGCGTTGCTGAACTTGTTCTTCGTCAGAGCAAGACCGCCGGTGCCGTATACGAGGAACGGGTTCAGGTCGTAACCGACGCGACCGCGCACCGAGCCGTTGACTTCGTTCTTGCCAACGCCGCCAGGTGCGCCGGCGTCAGCGCCGGAGTAGCCGATGTCACCTTCGAGACCGTAAACGATCTGGCCCTGCTGCCAGTTGTAACCGCTGTAGATCTGCGCGCCGATCGCACGAGCATTGTAGTTGTCGCCAAAGCGGCCGATGTTGTAGGTGCCGGCACCGCCGAGGTAGAAGCCCTGCCAGGTTGCAGCCGGAGCCGGCTCATTCTGAGCGACCGGAGCTTCCGGGATCTGGTCAACAGCGTCAGCTGCATAAGCTGCGGAAAGCCCACCAAGGGCAACAGTCGAAACCAACAGGCTGGCAATAAACGTACGCATACTCGTCTCCTTTCAGACCCACCGCCTTCGTCAACTGTCCTACAGCGAAGCATCAGCGGGCTATTACAAATGTCCCTTGCGGTTCGGAAGGGAAATTGATGTCCAAATGAGGAATTGAAAGAGCCAAAATGTGATTTGATTGTGGCCCACGGGTGGCTGAAATTCGATGTTGCTTTGCCGCAACAGAATATTTGTTAACCATAATGAATGGTTAAATCAGCAATACTTATTTTAATGAATTTATTTCTTAAATAATACATGCAATATCCCCCTCTCCCGTACAAGCATGACGCCTATTTATAAGGTCGATCCAGGCGCCTATATATGCCGCGCACAGACTCGCGTGATGAAGAGGCATGATTTTGAACGGGAAAAGACTTCGCACCGCACTCGTGACCGGCGCTGCCAAAAGAATAGGTCGGGCGATAGTCGAGGATCTTGCAGCAAATGGCTTCTCGGTTGCGATCCACGCAAACCGTTCGCTGAAAGAGGCTGAAGATTTCGCGGCAGAATTGAGGCAAAAGGGAATTCGCGCCGTCGCAGTGAAAGCGGCCCTCGAAAAAAATGATGAGACGGGTGACCTGATAAAAAGGGTTTCGGACGCAATCGGGCCGATCGATCTGTTGGTCAATAACGCCTCGGTTTTCCACGAGGATTCGGTCCGTCATATCGACGCCGCGGCATGGGACGAGCATTTCGCGGTTCATGTCCGCGCCCCATCGATTCTCTCAGCCGGTTTTGCAGCGCAGTTGCCGGAGCAGACGGACGGGCTGATCGTCAACATCATCGACCAACGCGTATGGGCGCTGCGCCCAAGCTTCTACTCCTATACGCTCTCGAAGTCTGCGCTGTGGACCGCGACGCAGACGATGGCGCAGGCTCTGGCTCCGCGCATCCGCGTCAACGCGATCGGCCCTGGTCCATCGATGCCGAGCGAGCGGCAATTGCAAGAAGACTTCCAAGCGCAGGTTTCAGCGCTTATCCTCAAGCGAGGGCCGAAGCTTGAGGAATTCGGCAAAACGATTCGCTTCCTCTACGAAACGCCCTCGATCACCGGCCAAATGATTGCCCTTGACGGCGGCCAGCACCTTGCCTGGAAGACGCCTGACGTGGCGGAGATTACGGAATGAATTCAAGGAAGCTGCCCGATGGCGGCGTTCTTTATGACGAAACGGATGTCGACGACGATATCGAAGTGGAGAACGATGCTTCCACGGCGGCGCCGACGGCTGCAATCGATTGGAACGAAGGCGGGACCAACGAAACCGGCCTTGTTGGCGCAGACCTGATTGCGGAGTTCGTCAAGCGGCTGCCGAACAGCCCGGGCGTCTACCGCATGTTCAATGAGGCCGGCGACGTCCTCTATGTCGGCAAGGCACGCAGCCTGAAGAAGCGCGTCAGCAACTATGCGCTCGGCCGCGTGCATTCGAACCGCATCGCGCAGATGGTGCGGCTGACGGCGAACATGGAATTCGTGACGACGCGCACGGAAACCGAAGCACTCCTGCTGGAAGCGAATCTCATCAAGCGCTTGCGCCCGCGCTTTAATGTGCTGCTGCGCGACGACAAGTCGTTTCCCTATATCCTGATATCAGGCGACCACCGTGCACCGGCGATCCTCAAGCATCGCGGCGCCCGCGCCCGCAAGGGCGACTATTTCGGCCCCTTTGCCTCGGCAGGCGCCGTCGGGCGAACGATCAACTCGCTGCAGCGCGCCTTCCTTATTCGCACCTGTACCGATAGCGTCTTCGAAACACGCACCCGTCCCTGTCTGCTCTATCAGATCAAGCGCTGTTCCGGGCCCTGCACGCACGAGATCAGCGACGAGGGCTACGGCGAGCTTGTGCAGGAAGCGAAGGACTTCCTTTCCGGCAAGAGCCAGAAGGTCAAGGAACACATCGCCGAAGCGATGAACCTTGCGGCCGAGGACCTCGATTTCGAGCGTGCCGCCGTCTATCGCGATCGCCTGGCCTCGCTTTCGCATGTTTCCAGTCACCAGGGCATCAATCCCGCCGGCGTGGAGGAGGCCGATGTCTTCGCGATCCACCACGAGGGCGGCATCTCCTGTATCCAGGTGTTCTTCTTCCGCACGGGGCAGAACTGGGGCAACCGCGCCTATTTCCCGAAGGCCGACCCGCAGCTATCGGGTGCCGAGGTTCTGAATGCCTTCCTCGCGCAGTTCTATGACGACAAGCCGGTGCCCAAGCAGATCCTGCTGTCGGAAACGGTCGAGGAGCTTGAACTGCTCGCCGCAGCACTTGGCGAGAAGGCCGGGCATAAAGTGTCGATCCTCGTACCGCAGCGCGGGGAGAAGCGTGATCTGGTCGAGCATGTAATTGCCAATGCGCGCGAGGCACATGGCCGCAAGCTTGCCGAGACGGCGTCGCAATCGCGCCTGCTCGAGGGCTTCAAGGATACCTTCAAGCTTCCCTATGTGCCGCAGCGCGTCGAGATCTACGACAACTCGCACATCATGGGCACCAATGCGGTCGGCGGCATGGTCGTCGCGGGGCCGGAAGGCTTCGTGAAGAGCCAGTACCGGAAGTTCAACATCAAATCGACGGATATCACGCCTGGCGACGACTTCGGCATGATGCGCGAGGTGATGACACGGCGCTTCTCGCGCCTGCTCAAGGAGGAAGGCATTCCAGATCGCAGCCAGCCCGCATCGCCGGCCGATGCGGCCGACATGCCCTTTCCTGCATGGCCCGACGTCATCCTGATCGACGGCGGCCAGGGACAGATGACGGCCGTGCGCGCCATCCTCGAGGAGCTCGGGATTACCGACAGCGTGATCGCCATCGGCGTTGCCAAGGGCGTCGACCGCGATGCCGGTCGCGAGCGCTTCTTTCCACCGCAACGCGAGAGCTTCACCCTGCCGCCGCGCGACCCCGTTCTTTATTTCATCCAGCGCATGCGCGACGAGGCACACCGTTTCGCGATCGGCTCGCATCGCGCCCGGCGCAAGAAGGAGATGGTCAAGAACCCGCTCGACGAAATCGGCGGCATCGGGCCATCGCGCAAGCGCGCACTGCTGCAGCACTTCGGAACCGCCAAGGCGGTTTCCCGCGCCGCTTTGTCCGACCTGATGGCCGTCGAGGGCATTTCGGAGACGGTCGCCAAGCAGGTTTACAATCATTTTCACGATGACGCCGCGAAATAGGTGGAGTCAGTCGCAAATTCCACGCAAAGGCAGCGAAAAAATAGAAAGAATGTTGACGCTTTACGGTCAAAGCCGTCATCTACGGGCACATCACTTCAGAGACATGTTTCATGGCATCGCGCGCATATAATATTCCGAACCTGCTGACCTACGGCCGTATTCTTGCTGTTCCGGCGATCGTTCTCTGCTTCTTCCTCGAGGGGAAGCTGGCGATCAGCAATACCGCGCGATGGGTGGCGTTGTGGATCTTCGTGATCGCATCGCTCACAGACTTCCTTGACGGCTACCTCGCCCGAATCTGGAACCAGACGTCGAACATCGGACGCATGCTCGATCCGATCGCCGACAAGCTGCTTGTCGCCTCGATCCTTCTCCTAGTCGCCGCCGATCAGACGATTGCGGGCTGGTCGATCTGGGCCGCGATCACGATCCTCTGCCGCGAGATCCTGGTTTCCGGTTTGCGCGAATATCTGGCAGCCCTGAAGGTCAGCGTGCCGGTGACGCGGATTGCCAAGTGGAAGACGACGGTGCAGCTGGTTGCGATCGCCTTCCTCCTCGCCGGTCCTGCGGGCGACGAGGTCTTCCCCTATACGACGAAGACGGGCATCGGCCTTCTCTGGATTGCGGCGCTGCTGACGATCTACACCGGCTACGACTACTTCCGGGCCGGGCTGAAGCACATCGTGGATGACGAAGAATGACAAAGCTCGTCTATTTCGCCTGGGTACGCGAGCGGATCGGCAAAGCCGAGGAAGAGATCACGCTCCCCTCATCCGTGGTCACCGTTGCCGATCTTCTGAATCATTTGAAGATGATGGGCGAGGAGTATGAGACGGCGCTTCAGTTCCCCGACGTGATCCGCGTCGCGATCGACCAGGAGCATGTCGAGCACGACGAGCCGATCGGCGATGCCAGGGAGATCGGCATTTTTCCGCCGATGACCGGAGGCTGAGGTGAGCGCCAAGGTTGAGCCCGATATCCGCGTCCAACGCGAGGACTTCGACCTTCAGGCGGAAGTCGACCAGCTCAGCGCCAGGACGAGCGGGATCGGCGCGATTGTCACCTTCTCTGGCCTCTGCCGTGACGAAGGCGGGACCCTCGCCGCGCTTGAGCTCGAGCATTATCCCGGCATGGCGGAAACGGAAATTGCCCGCATTGCGAGCCTCGCAATCACCCGGTTCGATTTGCTCGGCCTGACGGCCATCCACCGATACGGCAAAATTCCGGCCGGGGGAAATATCGTGCTCGTCGTTGCCGCGGCCTCCCATCGTCAAGCTGCCTTCGACGGCGCGAATTATCTTATGGACTATCTGAAGACCTCGGCGCCCTTCTGGAAGAAGGAGCATGGCGTTGACGGAAAGGCTGGCGATTGGGTTGCGGCCAAAGACAGCGACGATACCGCCCGCGACAAATGGAAGTAGGCCGCTCGTCCTACGCTAGGGAACGACGCGCTCGCGCCTGCTGAGCACGAGCAGCAGCACAAGAAGCGAAAAGACGGCAAAGTCACGCCAGAGGTACGATCCGTATGCGGTCCAAAGGGTTTCGACGACACCTAGGCCCGCCGCCCCTCCCGCGGATTTCACAGGGTCGGAATATCCGCCGACGGCAGCGACCATCAGCACCTTCAATCCGAACATCAAGCCGGCGCCAAAATCCATCGTTCCATAGTAAGCGGTGGAGAGGATACCGCAGATGGTGGCGACCAGCGCGGCAGTGGCATAGCTGAGCAGAAAGACGCGGCGGGAACTGGTGCCGCAGAGCTCTGCCGCCAGCGGATCGTCGGTGACCGCACGCCACTTGCGCCCCCATGAGGTGCAGCCGAGGACGAAGGCGCCGATCAGGACGAGAACGCACATCAGCACGGTGTTGACCAACTGTATCTGCGTCAGCACGACGTCGAATGCACCGCCATGCCAGAGCACGACATGGCTGTTCATGAAGGGCGACAACCACAGGCTCCTCGTGTTGGAAGCAAGGCGGGCGGTTTCCATGAGCACGATCGTGACGCCGAGTGCGGCAACGATCACCGTGTTCGAAGAGTTGCGCACCAGCGGCAGCATAATCGAGCGTCCGACCCAGATACCAGCGGTCACCGCGTAAAGCACTGCACACGCCGCGCCAAAGCCGAGAGCTGCGGGCAGGATCAGCCATAGCCTGTTGTAGGCGATGTCAGTGAAGAGCAGCAGGATCTGGCCGGAGAAGGCGAAAATCGCACCGTAAGTGATATCAGGACGCTTGGTGACGCCGAAGGCAACGGCATAGCCGAATGCCAGCGCCGCATAAAGCGCGGCCAACGGCACGGCATTCGCCAACTGTTGCAACAGATAGGCCATCCTCGCTCTCCCAATGGCAAAAATCATAACTGGCAAAATTCATTTTACCAGTTATATTTTGATGATGAGCTTTTCCTGGACCGAACATCGATTTGCCGGTGGGGCGTTGGCGCTGGATGTCGCCAACAGCGTCGTCCTTCGCCATGACGACACCAGATCCGTTGACCGCTTCGCGATCGAGACACAGCTTGCGGCATTTCCGGACGCAGCCTCGCGGTTCTGTGCCGAACGTGCCTTGTTTGGCGATGTGGCCCCTTCGTCGCCTGACGACAAAGGGCGGTTCATCGCGCTGAGGGAAGCAACCGATCGTTATTTCAGGGCACGTATTCTTGAAGGAGACGACGACTTGCTGCTCGCGGACCTCCTGGACGCTGTGGCCGGCAATCTCCGCAGGGCAGAGCGAAACGACATAGCCCATGCGACCGCGCGCTCCGCTATCGGCCTCATCTCGATGCCGGAGCCGGAGCGCATGAAAATCTGCAGGAATTGCGGCTGGCTCTTCATCGATCGAAGCAAGAACCGAAGCCGCGCGTGGTGCGACATGGCCGTTTGCGGCAACCGCGCCAAGGCGAACCGACACTACCGGCGTCGAAAAGAGGAGGATGCCCGATGAAAGCACGATGCATCGCGGCGCTCGCGACCGCGATTGTTGTCCTCGCGGGCTGTCAGAGACAGACGGACAATCTGGTCGAATTCAGTGGCCACGTCTTCGTGTTCAACTACCGGGTGGCGGTCGCCACCTATCTCGTGACACTGAACAAGAAGGCTCCGATCCCCGATGGTACCGTTGCCATCGCCGAGTTCGAGAACCCGAGCGGCGGCGATCCGCTTGTGACGAACGAGAAAATCTACCCCTTCTGGGACAAGATCACCATCCAGAGCCCTGCCGTTCACTGCGTCAAGAAAGACAGGCCTTACGTGGTCAACGTGCGACTGGTCGATGCCGGCGGCAAGACATTGCAGAGCCTGGAGACCAAGGTGATTTCCAGCGTCGATCAGTCCGTGATGCCCGGCAAGCCGCTGGTCGTGGGGCCGTTTTACAACAAGAATCCCGAGGTCTTCAAAGCCGACGGAACGACCGATTACGACACCAAGGACACCTGCCCCTCGACGTAAAAAAGCCGGAGCGATGCCCCGGCTTTCAGAGTCAGTTCAATGCGTTCAGCGGATTTGCTGAACTCTTGAATCAGCCGACGATCTCGGTGTCGGAGAACCAGTACTTGATTTCCTGAGCAGCGGTCTCAGGAGCGTCGGAGCCGTGAACGGAATTTTCGCCGATCGACAGAGCGAACTGCTTGCGGATCGTGCCTTCGTCAGCGTTTGCCGGGTTGGTGGCGCCCATGATTTCGCGGTTCTTCAGGATGGCGTTTTCGCCTTCCAGAACCTGAACGATGGTCGGGCCGGAGGTCATGCCTTCAACCAGTTCGCCGAAGAAGGGGCGTTCCTTGTGAACGGCGTAAAAGCCTTCTGCTTCGCGCTTGGACATCCATACGCGCTTGGAGGCGACGATGCGCAGGCCGTTATCTTCGAATACCTTGGTGATGGCGCCCGTCAGGTTGCGCTTCGTTGCGTCCGGCTTGATCATCGAGAAGGTGCGTTCAATCGCCATTGTAATAATCCTCAGTTATCGGGGAAAAGTGGGCGGTGTTTACCCGTCCGATTGCCTGAAAACAAGGGGGGACCGGTAATTTCACGCCAGTGTCACACGCTCGGAAGCCATCATCAATTTTCATGGCGTTATCAATGCCGATCACGCGAAATCGTCCTATGATCGGTTCGAATGGCAGATGCAGGAGTTGAAATGCTGAAACAATACAGGATGTTTGCCGACTACAACCGCTGGGCCAACGACCTCGTCTACGCCGCCGCCGCCGAATTGACGGGGGATGAATTCCAGGCCGATCGCGGCGCCTTCTTCGGCTCCATGCAGAGAACGCTCAATCATCTTCTGGTCGCCGACAGGATCTGGATGAAGCGTTTCAGCGGCACCGGCGACGCGCCCGCAAGCCTCGACCACATACTACATGCCGACCTGCCGTCCCTCGCCGAGGCTCGTCGGGCCGAAGACCAACGGATCATCACATGGGTCGACACGCTAGACGATGCCGCGATCGCCGCCGATTTCACCTACACGCCGGTCACGGTCTCGACCGTGATCACGCAGCCGCTCTGGAGCGGGCTCTCCCATCTCTTCAATCACCAGACGCATCATCGCGGCCAGTGCCACATGATCCTGACCGGCCTTGGCAAACCCAGCCTTTCCCTCGACCTCGCCTACTACCTGCGGCGTGACGGGCAGCGATGGCTTGGCGCCTGAAAGGCAAGAGGTCATTAACCGCGTTACCGGACGATCCGGCCGAAACCGGCCCGCTCGGGCTTGAATTCAAGCTATCTTAAGCGATTGCGCGCATAGCACTTTACAACGCCAGGTCGGACAGGACCGAAAAGCGAGGGGACCGCTATGCGAAATGCAGCATCGAATGCACAGATGCAACGTGAAGCCGCGCGCCCGGCGGTCGCGACCGACATTCAGCGCGTGAGCCAGCATATCACGCGGCTGGGTATTGCGGGGTTTCCGCGCAACTACGAACTCCTGCATGAAGCCATCATCGGACAGAACGCAGCCCTGGCGCAGGATATCGCCGCGCTTGGGCCCAATCCGAAACAGTCGTCGCTCGATGAACTCGGCCTGAAATATCGCCTTGTCAGCCATTGCGGCATGATCGACAGCGTCTCCCAGGCGGAGACAAGCAAATTGCTCCGGGACCTTGCGGACCAGCTTGCCGAAAGCCTCGCCGGCAAGAAGTCCTTCGTGCGGGCGACGGCGGCAGTTCTCGGTTCGATCGTCGACTCTCCCGACCAGAGCCTTTCCTCGCTGATGAGCGAGATGGAATATCTCTCGCGGACTTTGGAAGAGACGCTGGCTGCGGAAACCGCTCTCGAAGCGAAGCTGGAAGCCGATATGGAACGGCTCGATGCGCTTGCCCGGGGCGTGGCCGCGGCCCATGCCGCCGCGACGACCGACAAGCTCACGGGACTGCCGAACCGCATCGCGCTCAACAAGACGATGGCCGACCTCTATGAGCGGGAAGAAGGGGCTGCAGGCAGCGCGCTCATCATGGTCGACATCGACGAGTTCAAAGCCTTCAACAGCCGCTACGGCCAGCAGATCGGCAGCCGCCTCTTGAAGAAGCTCGCGGATATCTTCCGCAAGTCCATCAAGAAGCACGACTTCGTTTCGCGGACGGATGGCGACGAGTTTGCGTTCCTGTT
Source organism: Hyphomicrobiales bacterium (assembly GCA_900468535.1). Classification (GTDB taxonomy): domain Bacteria; phylum Pseudomonadota; class Alphaproteobacteria; order Rhizobiales; family Rhizobiaceae; genus Rhizobium. The sequence goes on from UBTY01000026.1 coordinate 93,169, forward strand.
CGCCAATGTCGGAATGCAGGAGGCTGTCGCCATTGCCGAACGGCTACGGACCGCTGCCGAAGACAACCTGATCTTCGCTGCGAGCGACACGGCCTCCGCAAGATTGACCGTTTCGCTCGGTATTGCGCTTAGCGGCGATGCCGCAACCGCCTCCCAACTTCAGGCCAATGCGCGCGTGGCCCTGCATGCCGCGCAGTCGAACCGTCGCCAACCGGTACAGGCCTTCGGACGCTGACAGGCAGGCTCTTGCGCTGGCTGCGGCTTTCAGCCAAAACGCCGGCATGATTACGATCACCGATATTTCCGCGCGCATTGCCGGCCGCCTGCTTCTCGACCATGCCAGCGTTTCCCTGCCTGCCGGCACCAAGGCCGGTCTGGTCGGGCGAAACGGCGCCGGCAAGTCGACCCTGTTCCGGATCATCACCGGCGATCTCGGAGCCGAGACAGGATCGGTCTCCCTCCCGAAGAACGCCCGCATCGGTCAGGTTGCGCAGGAAGCGCCGGGCACCGAGGAATCTCTGCTGAGTATCGTTCTGTCCGCAGACAAGGAACGCAGCGCGCTGCTGAAGGAAGCGGAGACGGCGGGTGATCCGCACCGGATCGCCGAAATCCAGATGCGGCTCGTCGATATCGACGCGCACTCGGCCGAAGCACGGGCGGCAAGCATTCTTGCGGGCCTCGGCTTCAGCCAGGAAGCACAATTGCGTCCGGCGTCCTCATTCTCGGGCGGCTGGCGCATGCGCGTTGCCTTGGCATCGGTGCTCTTTGCCGAACCCGATCTCCTGTTGCTCGACGAACCGACAAACTACCTCGACCTCGAAGGAACGCTCTGGCTTGAAGACTACGTGCGGCGCTATCCGCACACGGTCATCGTCATCAGCCACGACCGCGACCTGCTCAACAACGCGGTCAACTCGATCGTCCACCTCGATCAGAAAAAACTCACCTTCTATCGCGGCGGCTATGACCAGTTCGAGCGCCAGAAGGCGGAAGCCGACGAACTGCAGACCAAGGCCAAGGCCAAGAACGACGCCGCGCGAAAGCATCTCCAGAGCTTCATCGACCGCTTCAAGGCGAAAGCTTCGAAGGCTCGCCAGGCACAGAGCCGTGTGAAGGCGCTGGAGCGGATGGGAACGGTCGCGGCGGTCATCGAGGATCACGTCCAGCCGATCACCTTTCCGGAACCGGAAAAGCAGCCCGCCTCCCCGATCGTCGCCATCAGCGGCGGTGCGGTCGGATATGAACCGGGCAAGCCGATCCTGAAGGGCCTCAACCTGCGGATCGACAATGACGACCGCATCGCCCTGCTCGGCTCAAACGGCAACGGCAAATCGACCTTCGCGAAGTTCATCTCCGGTCGGCTTGCGCCACAGGCCGGTGAACTTAAACAGGCACCCAACCTGAAGATCGGCTTCTTCGCCCAGCATCAGCTCGACGATCTCGTTCCCGGCGATTCACCGGTCGAGCATGTCCGCCGGCTGATGCCTGATGCGCCGGAAGCAAAGGTGCGTGCGCGCGTCGCGCAGATGGGCTTGGCCACCGAAAAGATGTCGACCGCCGCCAAGGATCTTTCGGGCGGCGAGAAGGCACGTCTGCTGATGGGGCTTGCGGCCTTCCACGCGCCGAATCTTCTGATCCTCGATGAACCGACCAACCACCTCGACATTGACAGCCGCCGCGCCCTCATCGAGGCGCTGAACGACTACGACGGCGCGGTGATCCTGATCTCGCACGATCGGCATCTCATCGAAGCGACGGTCGATCGGCTCTGGCTCGTCAACAACGGCACGGTCACGACCTTCGACGGCGACATGGAAGAGTATCGCGACCTCGTCGTGTCGTCAGGCAAAAAGAAGGACGAAAAGGTCCAGGTCGAAGAGACCGCTTCCAAGGCCGACCAGCGAAAGCTCAATGCCGACAAGCGCGCTTCGCTGGCGCCGCTGAAGAAAAAGATCAATGAAGTCGAATCGTTGACCGGCAAACTGGAGAAACTGATTCAGGCACTTGATGCGGAACTTGCAGATCCGCAGCTCTATGAGAAGGCACCGGCAAAGGCTGCCGAGAAAGCCAAGCAACGCGGCGAGGCCGCGGCCAAGCTTGCCGCCGCTGAGGAACAATGGCTCGAGCTTTCCTCCGAGTACGAAGAGGCTATGGCAGGATAGCCACACTTGCTGCCGAAACCGTTGCTGGCAAGGATTTCTTGACGGCAACGATACTGCGGAAACCGATCGTTAACCATAATTCGAAAGGTTGTCTCAACATTCATTACTGATTTGTTGAGCCCCTTTCATGCATCGCTTCACGCTATATTCCGGCCTCGTCCTGTGCGCGGCACTCGCTGGCTGCCAGACCGCAAAACAACCTGCGCCAGACAGGACGATCAAGACGTCGTCGATTGTCGCCCCCGAAGGCCAAGCCGATACCGGCGGACAAACGAGCCGTCAGACAGCGATGCCCGGCGCGCGGCACAACCTCGCCGGACGGACGCTAACGGTCTCCTCGATCCACGAACTGCGTCTTGAAGACAAGGAAGTGATACTGAGCTTCGACGACGGCCCTATACCGGGACGGACGGACCGTGTCCTGGCAACGCTGGATCAGTTCGGCGTCAAGGGTGCATTCATGATGGTCGGCGAGATGGCCGAGCTTCACCCGGCGCTGGCGAAAAAGGTCGCCATGGATGGCAACGCGATCGGCAGCCATACCTACAAGCACCAGGATCTGGCGACCATCAGCTTTGATGCGGCCATGGCCGAGGTCACGCGCGGTGAAGCCGCAGTCACAAAGGCGACGGGCGTCGACGTCAACTTCTTCCGCTTCCCCTACCTCGCCGATACACGAAAGCTGCGCGCCGCCGTCGCGATGCGCGAGATGGTCGTCATGGATGTCGACGTCGACAGCAAGGACTATTTCAACACCTCCCCTGCCGCCGTCACGAAGCGCACCATGGACCTCCTGCACAAAAGAGGCCGTGGCATCATCCTCATGCATGATATCCAAACCCGCACGGCCAACATGCTGCCGACGCTCCTCACGCGCCTGGAAGCCGAGGGCTACAAGGTGGTGACGCTCAAGTTCAAGAAGCAGGACGCTCCAGCCCAGGTGATGGCGTCACTCTGACAGTTGCGCCGGCGCTTGCCCGCCGGCTTCTTTCTGATAGAACAGTGACAAAATAAATCATACTTTTGAGCGAAACACCGAACGCGAGCACCAGCATGTCACCCATCAACCTCGCCATCGTTGGCGTCGGCAAGATTGTCCGCGACCAGCATCTTCCGTCCATCGCGAAGAATCCCGATTTCAACCTCATCGCGACGGCAAGCCGCCATGGCACTGTCGATGGCGTGCCGAGCTTCACGACCATCGATGCGATGCTGGAGGCTGTTCCTGAGATCAATGCGGTATCGCTGTGCATGCCGCCGCAGTATCGCTATGAGGCTGCGCACAAGGCTTTGTCGGTCGGCCGGCACGTTTTCCTGGAGAAGCCTCCCGGTGCGACGTTGAGCGAAGTAGCCGACCTTGAGGCGCTCGCCGCTTCCAAGGGCGTATCGCTGTTTGCAAGCTGGCACTCGCGCTACGCGGCAGCTGTCGAGGCGACCAAATCCTTCCTCGCGTCCACGACGATCGAAAGCGTTCACGTCATCTGGAAGGAAGACGTACGCCACTGGCATCCAAATCAGGACTGGATCTGGCAGGCAGGCGGCCTCGGCGTTTTCGATCCCGGCATCAACGCCCTTTCTATCGTGACGCACATCCTGCCAAAGGCGATCTTCCTCACCAGCGCAACGCTGGAATTCCCGGAAAACCGCGACGCACCGATCGCTGCCGACCTGTACTTCAAGAACGCCGACGGCGTGCCGGCGCGCGCCGAATTCGATTGGCGCCAGACAGGCAAGCAGAGCTGGGACATCGTTGCCGAGACGGCTGACGGTCAGATGGTTCTCGCTGAAGGCGGCTCGAAGCTCTCGGTGAACGGCGAATTGAAGTTCTCCGCACCGGAGGAAGAATATCCGGCGCTCTACCGCCGCTTCGCGGAAATCGTCAAGGCCGGCACCTCGGATGTCGATCTTGCGCCGCTTCGCCACGTCGCCGACGCCTTCATGCTCGGCAGACGAAAGTTCGTCGAAGCCTTCCACGATTGATACAAAGAAGCCCGCGAAAAGCGGGCTTCTTTCTTTCTAGGCCTTCTTTTCCCAACGGCCTTCCGGCGTCTGCTGCCAATAGGTCAGCGTATGCCCCTCGCCTTTCAGCTTCTTCCACTGGCCGCGGGCGCCTTCCAGCTGCTCCTGGTCGTAGCCGTCGAACATGAAGACGACGCGCTGATAGGCATCGAGCGTCGGCGGTTCGGCGCCGTCGACGATGAAGCGGACCGTCGCCGAGTTCAAGTTTGCGTCCGATACGGTCAGCAACACCGGCTGGCTTTCAGCCATCTCGCCATCATCAGTGCCGTGCGGCAGGAAGCTGTCCTCCCGAAAAGTCCAGAGATGCTGATCGAGGAGATCGCGGCGCGCGGCTTCCTTCATCTGGACGCAGACGCGCCAGCCGCGCTCGACGCTTTTGTCGAGCAGCGGCGGAAGCGCATCCTCCAGCTTGGATTCGGTCAGATGATAGAACAGAATTTCCGTCATGATTCGTAGTGAACGCGTACGAGCTCATCGAGCAGCCGTACGCCGAAACCGGAACCCCAGGACTGATTGATCTCATCGAGGGGTGAGCCCATTGCCGTCCCGGCAATGTCGAGATGCGCCCATGGCGTGTCCTGTACGAAGCGCTTGAGAAAGTGCGCGGCGGTGATCGAGCCTGCATGACGCCCGCCGGTGTTCTTCATGTCGGCGAACTTGCTGTCGATCATCTTGTCGTATTCCTTGCCCATCGGCATGCGCCACAGCTTCTCGCGGGTAACGAGGCCGGCAGCAATCAGCTGCTCGGAGAGCTCGTCGTCGTTCGAGAACAGGCCTGCGTGCACATTGCCTAGCGCAACGAGAATTGCACCCGTCAGCGTCGCCAGGTTGATCATGAACTTGGGCTTGAAGCGGTCGTTGCAATACCAGAGCGCATCGCAAAGCACGAGGCGGCCTTCGGCATCGGTGTTGATCACCTCGATCGTCTGGCCGGACATGGAGGTCACGATGTCGCCAGGACGCTGGGCGTTGCCGTCAGGCATGTTTTCGACGAGCCCGATGATGCCTACCACATTCACAGCTGCCTTGCGGGCTGCAAGCACGTGCATAAGTCCGGTGACGGCGGCGGCTCCACCCATGTCGCCCTTCATGTCTTCCATGCCGGCAGCGGGCTTGATCGATATGCCTCCGGTGTCGAAGACAACTCCCTTGCCGATGAAGGCGACAGGCTTCTCTCCGCTCTTGCCGCCTTTCCATTGCATGACGGCGAGCCTCGGCGGGCGTACGGAACCCTGAGCGACGCCCAGCAGCGCGCCCATGCCGAGCTTCTGCATTTCCTGCTCTGTGAGGACTTCGACCTCGACGCCAAGCGCCTCGAGTTCTTTCGCCTTGGCAGCAAATTCCACCGGTCCCAGCACGTTCGGCGGCTCGTTGACCAGATCGCGTGCCAGGTTCACGCCCCCGGCAACCGCCTGCGATATCCTGAATATTTCGGCGGCCTCGCCGGCGGCAGCTGTCACGATGACCACCTTGGTCGGTTCGCTCCGTGACTTGCCGGCAGTCTCTTCATCCGCCTTCTTTGTCTTGTAGGTGTCGAAGCTGTAGGCACGCAGCAGCATCCCAAGTGCGAAATCCGCCGCCTGCTGGGCACCAACCTCGACCTCGGGGGCGTCGAGGAAGATCATGACCGAGTTGGTGTTCTTGATCTTCGACGCGGAGGCTCCGCCAACCTTCAGCCAGTCATGAGTCGTCAGGTCGCCCGACTTACCGAGACCTATCACGAATATCCGTTCAGCCGCAGAACCTTCGGGCGCCACGATGTCGAGCGCGGTTGCAAGCTTGGCGCTGAAGCCGGCGACCTTGGAGGCTCTGGCAATCACGGAGGCCGGATCGACGACCTTGGCGCCGGCTGCGGTTTCGGCCTCATTGGCCTTCAAAAGAATTGCGTATCCGCCTGATGGCTCCGCGGTCTTTTCAAACGATATCTCGAACTTAGCTGACATGTCTTCTCCAGTGGGATTCTTTCAGAAATCCTCTCTGCGCGCATCATTTCGGGTTTCAGCGTCGAAAACAAGACGATGCGACGACCTGTGCAAGCTCGGGTCGTCCCCGCCGACATTCAAACGGCTGTCATTTTGCTTGCTCATGATCCCTGGCAACAATGAACAGCGTGTCTTTGGCCATGATATCAAACGCTAAAAGCTTGTTGGCGACGCTTGGCGAGCCTAGCCCGAACAGGGCAACTCATGCCTTCTTCCTGCTCTTTGCCGCGTGGTTTGCGCTGCTGATCTTCTTCAACCTGTTCCCCTCGCTGGATCTTTACGTTGCGGAACAGTTCTTCAGGGCGAAGACCTGTCTCGACGGCTCGCTGAAAGAGCACTGCGGAAGCTTTCCCTATCGAACCGAGTCGACGCTTCGAGCGGTTCGATCGTTTCTCTTCCGCCTTCCTTATCTGATTGCGATCGTCATGCTCTGGAAGCTGTTTGCTTGCTACGAGGAGTACGGCGCGACGTTCAACGCCGTCCGCGCCCGCGCTTTGCGGATCGCCCTGTCATCACTCGTACTCGGACCGATTCTCCTGGTGAACGTCATCTTGAAGAGTTACTGGGGCCGCCCGCGCCCCTCGCAGACGATCGATTTCGGCGGTCCGTTCGACTTCGTCCAAGCCGGATCCATGGCCGGCAAATGCCTGACAAACTGTTCGTTCGTCTCTGGGGAAGCCGCAGCAGCAGGCTGGCTTTTCTGCCTTGCGTTTGTTGTGCCCCGCCATTTGCGCGCCACAGCCATCGTTCCGATGGGCGCCATTTCCCTGCTGGTAGCGCTTCTGCGGCTTTCTTTCGGCGCCCACTACCTTTCCGATGTCATGCTCGGATGGCTGTCATCGCTCGTTGTGTTCGCCGGCACGATGATGCTAGCCGATTCGCCACACACTGAAAAAAAACTGAAATTTGAATGAATTTTCGAATGTGCCTTGTCGCAAAAGCGAACCAAAGAGCGTAGATGGGGTTCCGCTGCGAAGCGGGACAAGTTCGCAAAGAGCGTTCAAGGGCATGCATGAAACTGCTTGAAACATACATATTACGGCGCGTAGGCCAGATGTTTCTCGTGGCCCTTCTGCCCGTACTTGCGATCATCTGGACGACGCAGGTGCTGCAGCGCATCAATCTGGTGACCGATAGCGGCCAGTCGATGGGCTCGTTCGCGAAGCTCGCGACACTGATTCTGCCGTCGATTATTCCGGTCGTCCTTCCGTTCGCGCTTGTCATCGGCATCACGCAAACGCTGACGACGATGAACAACGATTCCGAACTCGCGGTCATCGATGCAGCAGGCGCCCGCCGCAGCACCATCCTGCGGCCGATTCTCGTTCTTGCCGCCATCATCAGCGCCTTTTCCTTCCTGGTCGACAATGTCATCGAGCCGAAGGCGAAGTCCGGCGCACGTCAGATGATCGCGGCTGCCTACGCCGACCTGCTTTCGACCGTCATCGAAGAAAAGAACTTCCGCCGCATCGACAACGGTCTCTACGTGCAGATTTCCGAGCGGCTTTCGGGACGCATTCTCAAGGGACTTTTCGTCGTCGACGAGCGCGACCCGGCTTTCGAGTTGATCTATTACGCTCGTGAAGGTGCCGTGGATGCGAAGGGTACCTCGCTGATCATGCATGATGGCGAAGTGCATCGTAAGACAACGACGGGCGACGTCTCGGTCATCCGTTTCGATTCCTATTCCTTCGATCTCTCGGACCTTACCCAGAATCGCGGCCAGGCAACGCTTCGGGCATCGGATCGCGAATTGTCTTTCCTGCTGGACCCCGACAAGAACGACAAGGATTACATATCCCGTCCAGGCAGTTATCGCGCAGAGTTGCATCGGCGTCTGAGCGACTGGCTGCTTCCGATGGTGTTTGCGCTGGTATCGCTGGCGATAGCGGGTGATGCCCGGTCGCATCGTGAGGCGCGATTGCATCCGATGGTCTCCGCGCTGGTGCTCGCCTTCACGATTCGCTGGGCGACGTTCTATGCCGCCAACCAGATCGATACGAAGCCGATGTTCATCGGCGTTCTCTACGCGATCCCCATTGGCGCGAGTGCGCTTGCGATCGCATCGATCGTCTTCCACAAGCGACTGTCCCTGACGTCTTCCGTCACCGATCGCATCGCGATTCTCTGGCGCAAGTTCGCGCAGAACCGACGCGGCACGCCGGGGCCGTCGGCTGGAGGTCGAGCATGATCTTTGGAACGCTCGGGCGCTATTTTTTCCGCCGTTACCTCTCGACCACCATCTGGTTTTTCCTCGGCGTGACCGGCATCGTCTTCCTGGTCGATTTCAGCGAGACGGCAAGCCGTATGGCCAGCCTTCCGGGCTACACGGTCGTCGGTGGCCTCCTAATGACGGCCGTTCGCCTTCCTCTCATCTTGCAGCAGACGGTGCCGTTCATTGCCCTGTTTGTCGGGATGACCGTGCTCATTGGCCTGAACCGCAAGTACGAACTCGTCGTGACCCGCGCCGCCGGCATTTCGGTATGGCAATTCATGTCGCCGTTTGTCGCTGGTGCGTTTCTCCTCGGGCTCGGCGTGGTGGCGGCGCTCAATCCGCTGGCGGCCTGGGGGCAGCGACAGGCTGCTCAGGTGGAAAGCAACTGGCGCGGCGACAACGGCGCTTCGACCGGCGCTCCTCAGGTGCCGTGGATCCGTCAGATCAGCAAGGACGACGACGTCGTCATCGGCGCGCACAGCGTTGTCGACGACGGAACGCTGCTTGTGGATGCCGTATTCGTACATTTCGATTCGAGCGCTCACATCATTCTGAGACAGGACGCCGCGACCGCAAAGTTGGAAGATGGTTACTGGCTCCTTAAGAACGTTGTCGAGCGTCGGCCAGGTGAGATAGCCAGCCGCAAGGATGAGGTGCGGGTTCGCACCAATTTGAAACAGGATTTCATCCAACAGCGGCTTACTAACCCTGAAACCATTGGCTTTTTTGACCTCTCCCGTCGAATCGAAATCGCGAAATCCTTCGGGATTCCGACCAAGGCGCTAGAGACTCAGTTCCACTCTCTGTTGTCGCAGCCATTGCTGCTCGTGGCGATGACTCTCATTGCTGCAACAGTGTCCCTAAAATTTAGCCGGTTCAACCAATCGAGGTCAGTGATTCTAGGTGGAATCCTGTCGGGCTTCGTGCTTTATGTGGTCACCGTGCTTGTAAAAGCATTCGGAAGCAGTGGGGTTGTCCCGCCTTTCGTGGCGACGTGGATTCCGGTCATCGTCGCCTTGGCTCTGGGTGCAACAATTCTGCTTCATCAGGAGGATGGCTAGTGGCGGCAGGCAACCGCAAGATTGTTCGTAAGCAGTTGGTTGCCCTGTTAGCAGGCGTAGCACTGAGTACCTATACTTGCAGCGTTCCGGTGGCATTCGCACAGGACGCTTTACAGAACATAAAGCCAAACGTTCCGGCGGAAGCGAAGATGCTTCTTTCGGCAAATGAGCTTGTCTACAACAAGGACGCGGAAATCGTTTCCGCCATCGGCGGCGTACAGATCAACTACGCCGGCTATAAGATGGTGTCGCAGCGCGTCGAATATAATCAGAAGACCGGCCGCTTGATGGCGCTCGGAAATGTCGAGCTCGTCAGCCCCGACGGCAACCGCATGTATGCGGACAAGCTCGACGTTACCGACGACTTTGCGAACGGTTTCATCAATTCGCTACGCATCGAGACGGCTGACAATACACGCTTGGTCGCCGAGAGCGGCGAGCGCGTGAGCGGCACGCAGATGATCCTGAACAAGGGCGTCTACACCGCCTGTCTGCCGTGCGCGGAAAACCCGCAGAAGCCGCCTTTCTGGCAGGTGAAGGCGGAACGCGTCATCCAGAATGGTGAAAAGCATACGATTCGCCTTGAGAGAGCCCGCCTGGAGCTCCTCGGCCATCCGATCGCTTACGTGCCTTGGCTGGAAGTGCCCGACAATACCGTGAAGAGAAAGTCCGGCTTCCTCTTCCCAAGCTACAGCTCGGCACAGAACCTCGGATTCGGCGTTTCTGTCCCATACTACTACGTGATCTCGCCGAGCATGGACGCGACGGTCACGGGAACCGGATATACGACCCAAGGCTTCCTGCTGGATACGGAATTCCGTCAGCGGTTCGAGAACGGCACGCACACGTTGCGCATCGCCGGCATCAACCAGATGAACGCTGATAAGTTCACCGCTGGCACGAGCGATGCCGAGAAGGACTTCCGCGGCGTTGTCTCCTCCAAGGCTGAGTTCAAGATCAATCCGCGCTGGACGTTCGGCTGGGACGTCATGGTACAGAGCGATAACAACTTCTCTCGTACTTACGAGTTGAAAGGGCTGAACGACACGACGCATACCAACCAAGTCTACCTGACTGGTCTTGGCTCGCGTAACTACTTCGACCTGCGCTCGTTCTACTTCGACGTTCAGGATGCGGATCCGGCGAATGTCGCTGAAAAGCAGCAGGCGATCGTCTATCCTGTGATGGACTATCACTTCGTTGCGCCGCAACCGCTGGCGGGCGGCGAACTGTCCGGGAATATCAACTTCACCAACATTTCGCGTACGCATAACGATGCTTACGATGTCGCCGGCTTTGACCGTTTCCGTGGCTTGCAGGGGCAGACATCGCGCCTGACTGGGGAGCTCGAGTGGAAGCGGACCTTCGTAACCCCTGCCGGCGTCCTCATCACGCCTTTGCTTGCAGCACGCGGCGACGCCATCGCGCTTAACATGGACAATCCGAATTCGATTTCGGGTTTCTCCTATGGTGGCGATTACGACAACGGCGATGCGGCCACGCGTGGCATGATCACCGCCGGTCTTGAGATGCGTTATCCGATCCTTGCGACAACTGAGAACAGCACTCACCTGTTCGAACCGATTGTCCAAGTATATGCGCGTCCGAACGAGTCGCTGGCTGGCGCCCTGCCGAATGAAGATGCACAGAGCTTCGTGTTCGACGCGACCAACCTGTTCGAACGCGACAAGTTCTCTGGCTACGACCGCATTGAGGGTGGCACCCGCGCGAACGTCGGCGTCCAGTACACCGGCACGTTCGACAACGGCTACAAGCTGCACGGCATCTTCGGACAGTCCTACCAGCTTGCCGGACAGAACTCGTTCGACACCTACGATCTCGTCAACGTCGGTGCGGATTCCGGACTTGAGCACACCCGCTCCGACTACGTCGGGCTTGGTGGCATCGAGACCCCGCAAGGCTTTGCGTTCGCGGCATCCTACCGGCTGGACGAAAAGAGCTTCGACCTGCGTCGCGGCGATCTGACGGCCGGCTTCCAGACGGACGTTTTCCAGAGCCAGCTTCTATACACGCACGTTTCGGCGCAGCCTGAATATGGCTTCACCACCGACAACGACGAAGTTCAGGCACGAGCGACCGTCAAGTTCAAGGACTACTGGTCCATCTTCGGTGGCGTCGCCTACGACTTGCACAACAACGTCGTAAGCCGCCAGATGGTCGGCCTCTCCTATGAGGACGAGTGCACGATCTTCACGATCGCCTACACCGACAAGCGAGACTTGAGCGACGAGTCGGCAAGTGACTGGACGATCGGCGCGAAGCTGACGTTCCGCACTCTCGGCGATCTCAATCTCGGCTCTGGCGACGTCGCAAACTCCAGCATCTATTGACGAACTGACATACGGCGAAAGAAAGGGCCTTTCTTTCGCCGTATCGCTATGCAGGACATTGTCGCTAGCCGACTTATGGGGCATATGCTGGATCGATCGTGTGCAGCAATGCCGCTTCGTCTAGATAAGGTATGAGCATGGCTCTCGAAAGCCGCGCCAATGGGAAGGGTCGATAATAGATGATTGACGCTGGAAAGTCCGCCAAGACGGCATTCGCAGCCATGGCATTCACAATGCTGGCGGCTTTGGTTGCACCACAGGCAGGCAAGGCTCTCGCAGCAAGCGAAGTCAAGGTCGTCGTCAACGGCACGGCGATTACCAGCGGCGATGTCGCCAAGCGCCAGGCCTTCCTTCGCCTCCAACACCAGAAGGCGGATGGCAAGGCTGCCGAAGAACAGCTGATCGACCAGACATTGAAGCAGCAGGAAATTGCCCGCGTTCGCATGTCCGTTTCGAAGGCTGATGTCGACGCCTCCTTCGAACGCTTCTCGACGGGCAACAAGCTGACGCCTGCCCAGATGACCCAGATCCTGACCCAGGCCGGCGTTGGTGTTGAGCATTTCAAGGCATTCATCGCCGTACAGATGAGTTGGCCACGTCTCGTCAACGCGCGGTATGGCGCGTCCGGCAAGATGTCCAACGCAGACCTTGTCGCGCGCATGATGCAGAACAACAAGCAGAAGCCCGAGACAACGGAATACATCCTTCAGCAGATGATTTTCGTCGTGCCGGCGAACAAGAAGGGCATCCTCGGGAAGCGCAAGAGCGAAGCCGAGGCTTCGCGCTCGAAGTACCCGGGCTGCGAACAGGCGAAGGTCTTCGCCGCGACCATGCGCGACGTTTCCGTGCGTGAACTTGGACGAATTCTTGCTCCCGAACTTCCGCCTGAGTGGAAGCCTCTTGTCGAGCAGGCCAAGGGTAACACCACCGGCACGCGCGTGACGGAAAAGGGCGTCGAGTATCTCGGCATCTGCAGCCAGCGCCAGGTTTCCGACGACCAGGCCGCTGAAATGGTCTTCCGTCAGGAAGATCTGAACAATGCCAAGGGCAAGGACGCAGGCCCGGAAAATGAAAACTCGACCAAGTATCTGGCTGAACTGCGCAAGAAGGCGCAGATCCTGCGCCCCTGAGCTCCATGACCGTTCCCTTTTCGCGACCACTGGCCCTTACGCAAGGCGATCCGGCCGGTATCGGCCCTGACGTGACATTGATGGCCTGGGCTCGCCGGCGCGAGTTCGGCTTGCCGACGTTCATCTTCATCGGCGATCCCGATGTTCTGGCGGCACGCGCCAGACAGCTTGAGATTTCGGTCTCGATCCGCGAATCGAATTGCGAGGAGGCCGGGGCGTTGTTTCCTGACGCGCTGCCGGTCCTGCCGATCGCCGCTGGCTTCGACGTCGCTGCTGGCGAAGCGCATGTCGCGACTGCGAAGGGAACCATTGCCGCCATCGAGAAGGCTGTTGCCCTGACGATCGCGGGCGACGCACTCGGTGTGGTTACCAATCCGATCGCCAAGTCGGTGCTCTACGAAAGCGGCTTCCGCTTCCCCGGGCATACGGAATTCCTGGCTGAGCTCGCGACCCGCGCGACCGGCACGCCGGTCACGCCAGTCATGATGCTTGCCGGACCCAAGCTGCGAACTATCCCGGTGACGATCCACATTCCGATCAAGGATGTGCCGCAGGCGCTGACGGCCGAAAGCATCATCGAGACCTGCCGGATCGCGCATACCGACCTCAAAGAACGCTTTGGCATCGCCAATCCGCGCCTCGCTGTCGCAGGCCTTAACCCGCATGCCGGCGAAGACGGCACGATCGGCCGGGAAGATGAAACGATCGTCAGGCCCGCGGTACAGTTTCTGCGATCCGAGGGTATCGACGCCATCGGCCCCCTTCCCGCTGATACCATGTTCCACGATTCCGCCCGCGAGCGTTACGACGTCGCGGTGTGCATGTATCACGATCAGGCACTCATTCCCGCCAAGGCGCTCGGTTTCGATGACGCTGTCAACGTCACCCTCGGGCTTCCTTTCATTCGGACATCCCCCGATCACGGCACGGCCTTCGGCATTGCCGGCAAGGGTCTTGCGAAGGACAGCAGCCTCGTTGCGGCGCTGAAGCTTGCCGCGCATCTCGGACGGGTCGTAGAGGGCCGTCACTGATGGCGGCTCTGGACGGGCTTCCGCCACTTCGGGATGTCATCCAGCGGCATGGCCTCGATGCTCGTAAGGCTCTCGGCCAGAACTTCCTGCTCGACCTCAACCTTACCCAGAAAGTCGCGCGCACCGCAGGCTCGCTTGAAGGCGAAACCGTGTTCGAGGTGGGTCCCGGCCCGGGCGGACTGACGCGGGCAATCCTGGCGCTCGGCGCCAAGAAGGTCATCGCCGTCGAGCGCGATACGCGCTGCCTTCCTGCTCTGGCGGAAATCTCCGATCACTATCCAGGGCGCCTCGAGGTTATCGAGGGTGACGCGCTGAAGACCGATTTCGAGGCGATGGCACCGGAGGGTCCGGTCAAGATCATTGCCAACCTCCCCTACAATGTCGGGACGCAGCTTCTCGTCAACTGGATCCTGCCGAAGCAGTGGCCCCCATTCTGGGATTCGCTGACGCTGATGTTCCAGAAGGAAGTCGGCGAGCGTATCGTCGCGACCGAGGACGACGATCACTACGGGCGCCTCGGCGTTCTCTGCGGATGGCGCACGAGCGCGCGCATGGCGTTCGATATCCCGCCGCAAGCCTTCACGCCGCCGCCGAAAGTCACCTCGACCGTCGTCCATCTGACGCCTAACGAGAACCCCGCGCCGTGCTCAGTCGGCAATCTCGAGAAGGTAACGCATGCGGCGTTCGGTCAACGCCGCAAGATGCTGCGCCAGAGCCTCAAACCGCTTGGCGGAGAAGCATTGCTGAACAAGGCGGAGATCGATCCGTCGCGCAGGGCAGAAACTCTCTCCGTGGAAGAGTTCGTGCGGCTGGCCAACTGCCTCTAGAGACAGCAGCTATCAGGCGCGATTGATCAGCAGAGATACCGGATTAAAGGTTCGGCTCTTCGGTCAACAGGCCCTTGACGAAGTCGAACAGGCCGTGGCGCCGGTCGCGCCGAACACGCTCGGCATTGACGATACAGCTGACATTGCGGAAGGCTTCGTCCAGATCGTCGTTGACGATGACGTAGTCGTATTCACGCCAGCGCTCGATCTCGGCACGGGAGTTCAGCAACCGGGTCCGGATGACGTCTTCCGAATCCTCGGCGCGACGGTGCAGTCGCGACTGGAGTTCTGTCATCGTCGGCGGCAGGACGAAGATCGAGACGATATCGGCTTTCATCTTTTCCTGCAGCTGCAGCGCGCCCTGCCAGTCGATATCGAACAGCATGTCGCGGCCCTCGGCCATGGCGGCTTCGACCGGCTCCCGGGGCGTGCCATAGAAATTGCCGTGGACCTCAGCCCATTCCAGCAGGTCGCCGGCGTCGCGCATTCTCTCGAACTGCGGGACGGTGATGAAATGATAGTGCTTGCCGGCGATCTCGCTCGGCCGCTTCGCTCGCGTCGTCACGCTGATGGAGATTTCCAGGCTGTGGTCATCGCGCAGGAGATTGCCGGCAATGGTCGACTTGCCGGCACCGGACGGCGAGGAAAGAACGAGCATCAGCCCGCGTCGGGCGATCTTGGTAGGCATAGTCGACGAAGCCGGGCTCATGTCTCACTCCAAATTCTGTACTTGCTCGCGAAACTGGTCGATGACCACCTTCAGCTCTATGCCGGCAGCGGTTACGGCGGCAGCATTCGATTTCGAGCAAATGGTATTCGATTCGCGGTTAAATTCTTGCGCAAGGAAATCCAGCTTGCGACCGACCGGGCCACCCTTGGCGAGCAGATCGCGCGCCGCGGCGACATGCGCCTTCAGGCGATCGACTTCCTCGCGCAGATCGGCCTTCGTCGCCAGCAGCGCGGCTTCGGCATGCAGCCGGTCGCGATCGAACGTTTTCGCGCTCTCCATCAACATCGCGACCTGCGCCGACAGCTTCGCAACGATCTCGGAAGTCGAGCGCGACGGATCCCGCTCGACGGTCTGCGTCAAGGTCTCGATGGTGGCGATATGATCCAGAAGCACCCGCGCCAACGCGTTGCCTTCGCTTTCGCGCATGAGGCAGAGGTCTGACAGTGCAGCCTTCAAACCATCCATGATCTCCGCGTCGCGCAGCACGATCGCCTCTTCGCTGTCCTCGGGTTCGCGGAAGTCGATGATTCCGCGGATGGACAGCAATGTGTCAAGCTGCAGCGGCGCCGGATCGATGATGCCACCCAGCTGGTCGCGCAGGGACAGAACGGCCGCCAGCGCCTCCTGGTTCAGGACGGTCTCGAGGCGGTTTTCGCTGGTGGAGACGGAAAGGGAAACCTGCATGTTGCCACGGCTGAACTGTTCGCCGACGAAGCGTCGGACATCGGCTTCCAGTCTTTCGAGGCCCGGCGGCAGCCGCAGCCTTACGTCGAGCCCCTTGCCATTGACCGAGCGCAGCTCCCAGGCCCAGCGCCAGCGCCCCGTCGTGCCCTCACGACGCGCGAAACCGGTCATAGACTGAAGAGCCATTCGATCCTCCGAAATCAGTTGGTTTTCTTTTTCTTCGGAGCCGGTGCAGCCGGCGTGTCGGCAGGTGCCGTTCCGTCTGGCTGGCCGTCCACGGCAATGTTCGGGTCCGCGCCCTTGTCCGCCTCAAGCTTGCGCCAGCGCTTGACGTTGGCGTTGTGCTCCTCGAGCGTCGCCGCGAAAACGTGACCGCCCGTGCCATCGGCGACGAAGTAGAGGTCCTGCGTTTTCCAGGGATTGGCAACGGCCTCCAGCGCATCACGTCCGGGATTGGCGATCGGCGTCGGCGGCAGGCCCTTGATGACGTAGGTATTGAAGGGCGTCTCTTTCTTCAGGTCGGACTGGTAGATCGGCCGGTCAGCCGGCTTTCCATCTCCACCGAAGAGACCATAGATAATCGTCGGATCGGACTGCAGGCGCATGCCCTTGGACAATCGGTTGAGGAAGACGGAAGCAACGTGCGCACGTTCGTCCGCGACACCTGTCTCCTTCTCGACGATCGAGGCAAGCGCTACCAGCTCTTCTTTCGACTTCAAAGGCAACGACGGATCGCGCTTGTCCCAAACCTGATCCACCAGCTTTTGCTGCGCCGCGGCCATCTGTTCGACGATCTCGGAACGCTTCGTGCCGCGCGAGAACTTGTAGGTATCGGGGCGCAGGCTTCCTTCCGTCGGAAGGACTGCCGGCAGATCGCCTTCAAGAACCGTATCTTCGTTCATACGGTTGAACATCTGCCGAACGGTCAGGCCCTCAGGGAACGCGACCGAATAGAGGATCGACTTGCCCGATTTCAGCAGCTCCATGATGTCGTTCATGGATGCGTGCGCCTTGATCTCGTACTCCCCGGCCTTCAGGCTCTCACCCTTTTCAAGGTGCGTCGCCGTCAGGTAGCGGAAAACGCGGCTGTCGGAGATGATGTTGTTGCGCTCGAGGTTGGAGGCGATCTCGGCAACGCCTGCGCCGCCGCGAACGATGAAGTTCGTATTCGTCTCGAGGGGGCCAGGCTCCTGATAAGCGGAGATCGCATAATAGAAGATCAGGATCGCGCCGGCGCAGCCGAGCACGACCAGGGTCATCAGGAAGTTCAGGAAGATAACGACCTGGCTGCGCGCCTTCTTGGAGCGTTTCGGCGGCTCCGGCACGCGCTCGGGACGCAGCGCTTCAGCAGGCGATTTCGGAATAAACGGCCCGTTCTGCGACTGCTGGCCCTGCTGGCCAATCGTGTCGTTGCTCTGGTTCGTATCGTTCACCGGCAATCCTCTAAGCTTGGCCTACATCCCGCTTCTCGCGAAGCAATGCGGCAAAATACAGGTGGGCAACCCGCCTTGCGCGTTGCCCGAGGGCCGTCAGGACGCCGAGTCTATCAGCCGACGTAGCGGCGAAGCACCAGCGATGCATTCGTGCCGCCGAATCCGAACGAATTCGACAGGGCAACATTGATCTCGCGCTGGCGTGCCTTGTGCGGGACAAGGTCGATCGCGGTTTCGCGCTCAGGATTGTCGAGATTGAGCGTCGGAGGCGCGATGTTGTCGCGGATCGCGAGCGTCGCGAAGATCGCTTCGATCGCGCCGGCGGCACCGAGCAGGTGGCCGGTCGCGGACTTCGTCGAGGACATAGAGATCTTCGACGCAGCATCGCCGACCAGGCGCTCGACGGCGCCAAGCTCGATCGTATCGGCCATGGTCGATGTGCCATGAGCGTTGATGTAGTCGACATCAGCAGGCGTCAGACCGGCACGCTTCAGGGCAGCGGCCATGCAGCGGCCAGCACCCTCGCCGTCTTCGGACGGAGCGGTGATGTGGTAGGCGTCGCCCGAGAGACCGTAGCCGACAACTTCGGCATAGATTCTGGCGCCTCGAGCCTTGGCGTGCTCCAGCTCCTCGAGAACGACGATACCGGCGCCCTCGCCCATGACGAAACCGTCACGGTCCTTGTCGTAGGGACGCGACGCCTTGGTGGGATCGTCGTTGTGCTGGGTGGAGAGTGCCTTGCAGGCTGCGAAGCCTGCCAGAGAAATGCGGCTGACCGGCGATTCCGTGCCGCCTGCGACCATCACGTCGGCATCACCGAATGCGATCAGGCGAGCAGCGTCGCCGATCGCGTGAGCGCCCGTCGAGCATGCCGTAACGACGGAATGGTTCGGACCGCGCAGCTTGTGACGGATGGAGACCTGGCCGGATACGAGATTGATCAGGCGGCCGGGAATGAAGAAAGGAGAGATACGGCGTGGGCCCTTGTCGCGGAGCGTATAGCCCGCCTCGACGATGCCCTCGATGCCGCCGATGCCGGAACCGATCAGCACGCCGGTCGAGATCTGTTCCTCGTCCGTCTGCGGATGCCAGTTCGCATCGTTCAGCGCCATAGCCGCAGCGGCCATGCCGTAGATGATGAAAGGATCAACCTTGCGCTGTTCCTTCGGCTCCATCCAGTCATCGGCGTTGAAGGTGCCGTTGGTACCGTCACCAACAGGAATACGGCAGGCGATTTTTGCGGGAAGGTCTTCGACTTCGAACTCAGTGACCAGCCGGGCGCCGTTCTGGCCCGCAAGCAATCGGGACCACGTCACTTCCGTTCCGCATCCCAGGGGCGATACCATGCCCGTACCTGTTATAACCACCCGTCTCATCGACCGCATTCCCCCGCCTTTTGTGTTCTTGGAGAACCATGCCAGAAATAAAAAGGGCGGACTCCGGGTCCGCCCTTTCTCAAATGCTCAGGATTAAGCCTGAGCCTTTTCGATAAACTTTACAGCATCGCCGACCGTGAGGATCGAGTCTGCAGCGTCGTCCGGAATTTCAACGCCGAACTCTTCTTCGAACGCCATGACCAGTTCGACGGTGTCGAGCGAGTCTGCGCCCAGATCGTCGATGAAGCTTGCGCCTTCGACAACCTTGTCGGCATCGACGCCAAGATGATCAATAACAATTTTCTTTACGCGTTCTGCGATATCGCTCATGTCGGTTTCCTCGACCTTATGTCTGATCAGAATGCCTTGTGACATCCCTACCCTGTTTCAGCCTGCAGCGCTTTTGAAGTCGCCTTCGGCAAACTCTTTCAACCCGGCTCTAAGAAATGTCCCAGGCTTGCACAAAAGCCCGCCGGTCCGTCTTCTTTCTCGGGAGACTGTTCACAGTCATGGCCCGCTTAACACGGTTTAAGTCTGCCGCAAAGCCAGAAAATCAACCCCATCGGGTTGGTCAACACGCTATTGCGGGGAAAACTGCCTCAGGAGGCAGTTTCCCGTTTCAGATCATGGCCATGCCGCCATTTACGTGCAGCGTCTGGCCCGTCATATAAGAGGCTTCTGACGAAGCGAGATAGGCGACAGCGGAGGCGACTTCGGCGCCCGTGCCCATGCGCTTCATCGGGATCGCTCCCATGATCGCTTCCTTCTGCTTGTCGTTCAGCTTGCCGGTCATGGCGCTTTCGATGAAGCCAGGTGCCACGCAGTTGACGGTGACGTTGCGGGTCGCGATCTCCTGGGCCAGCGACTTGGTGAAACCGATCATGCCTGCCTTGGAGGCGCAGTAGTTCGCCTGGCCGGGATTGCCGGTAACGCCGACGACCGAGGTGATGTTGATGATGCGGCCATAACGGCGGCGCATCATCGGGTGCGTCAGCTCGCGCGTCAGGCGGAACATCGCCGTCAGGTTCACTTCGATGACGCTATCCCAGTCCTCGTCGCTCATGCGAACGAAGAGACCGTCCTTGGTGATGCCGGCATTGTTGACGAGGATGTCGACGCCTTCGAGGTCGGCTTCAGCCTTGACGCCGAGCGCCTTGACTTCGTCGCGGTCGGCAAGGTTTGCCGGGAAGATCTTGACGCGATCGCCAAGATCGTTTGCCAGCGCCTCGAGCTTCTCGACGCGGGTGCCGTGCAGGCCGACGATGGCGCCCTGCTTGTGCAGGAGGCGGGCGATTTCTTCACCGATGCCGCCGGAGGCGCCGGTGACCAGAGCCTTGCGGCCGGAAAGATCGAGCATGGAAGTGTTCCTTGTAATCGTTAAATCTATCAGGCCATCAGGGCGGCAACCGCCGCATCGATATCGGCAGGCGTGTTGACGGCGATGCCGTTCACAGTCTTGTCGATACGACGTGCGAGACCGGTCAGGACCTTGCCGGAGCCTATCTCGTAGAGCGTCGTTGCACCGTTGGCGGCAAACCACTCGACCGTTTCGCGCCAGCGAACCTGGCCGGTCACCTGCTCCACGAGCAGCTTTGCGATCTCGTCGGCGTCGGTCACGGGTGCCGCACGCACGTTGGCGATGACAGGCACGACCGGATTGGACTTCTTCACCGACGCCAGCGCTTCGCGCATCGCTTCCGCGGCCGGAGCCATCAGGGACGAGTGGAAGGGAGCGGAGACAGGCAAGAGAATTGCGCGCTTGGCTCCCTTCTCGGTCGCGATAGCAGCACCCTTTTCGACAGCTGCCTTCTCACCGGAAATGACGATCTGGCCACCGCCGTTGTCGTTGGCGATCTGGCAGGATCCGACGGCAGAGGCTTCCTCGCAGACCGCGACGACATCTGCGTGCTCGAGGCCGATGATCGCAGCCATGGCGCCAACGCCAACCGGCACGGCAGCCTGCATGGCATTGCCGCGAATACGCAGCAGTCGCGCAGTGTCCGCAAGCGAGAAGGTTCCGGCAGCACAGAGGGCGGAGTATTCGCCGAGTGAATGGCCGGCGACATAGGAGACCTTCGCCTTGAGGTCGACGCCCTTGGCTTCGAGGACGCGGATAACCGCCATCGAGACCGCCATAAGAGCCGGCTGCGCATTGGCCGTCAGGGTCAGCTTGTCTTCCGGACCGTTGAACATGGTCTCCGACAGCTTTTCGCCCAGAGCTTCGTCGACTTCTTGGAAGACAGCGCGTGCCTCGGCGTAGTTCTCGGCAAGATCCTTGCCCATGCCGACAGCCTGGCTGCCCTGTCCCGGAAATGTAAAAGCGATGCTCATTCCTATGTCCTTTTTTAAATGGACCTCTGGTTATTTCGCCTCCAATTGACATTCTTTCCTGCAGAGTCAAGTGGCCGAGGCCCGCGTTCCAAGGCTTTCGCGACTGCGAGAAAGGCTGGCTTTGCCTCTTGCGCTCGCTCGATTCCGGTCTAGATTTGCGCCCGTCTTTTCAGACCAATCCTTTTCCAGATCACCTTCAAGGCTTTCAGATGAAATACAAGAAACTTGGCCGTACGGATATTTCCGTATCCGAAATCTGCCTGGGCACCATGACCTGGGGCACGCAAAACACGGAAGCCGAGGCGCATGAGCAGATGGATTACTCCGTCGAGAAAGGCGTAAACTTCTTCGATACGGCCGAGCTCTATCCGACCACGCCGGTTTCGGCGGAAACCCAGGGGCTGACGGAAGATTACATCGGCACCTGGTTCCAGAAGACCGGCAAGCGCAAGGACATCGTGCTCGCCACGAAGGTCGCGGGCCCCGGCCGCTCCTACATCCGCGGTGGCGACGGTGCCGATGCGAAGAACATCCGCCTCGCGATCGAGGCAAGCCTGAAGCGGCTGAAGACCGACTATGTCGACCTTTACCAGATCCACTGGCCAAGCCGTGGCCATTTTCACTTCCGCCAGAACTGGCACTACGATCCCTTCAAGCAGGACCGCACCAAGGCACTCGCCAACATCACCGAGATCCTCGAAACGATGGGCGAGCTCGTGAAGGAGGGCAAGGTCCGGGCGATCGGCCTCTCCAACGAGACGACCTGGGGCACGCAGAAGTATCTTTCACTTGCCGAAAAGCTCACACTTCCACGCGTTGCGACCATCCAGAACGAGTACAATCTGCTTTACCGGCACTATGACCTCGATCTTGCGGAACTATCGCATCACGAAGACGTCGGCCTGCTTGCCTACTCGCCGCTCGCCGGCGGTATCCTTAGCGGCAAATATGTCGGAGGCGCCAAACCGGAGGGTTCGCGCGGCTCGATCAACAGCGATCTTGGCGGCCGTCTGCAGCCGCTGCAGGAAGCACCGACAAAAGCCTATCTGGAGATCGCCGCCCGCCATGGTCTCGACCCGTCTGCAATGGCGCTCGCCTTCTGCCTGACCCGCCGCTTCATGGCATCCGTCATCATCGGCGCAACGACGATGAAGCAGCTCGAAACCGACATTGGCTCGATCAGCCTGAAGCTCTCGCATGAGGTCATGACGGAGATCGAGGCGGTTCACCGCCAGTATCCGATGTCGATCTAAAGCATATCGACCCGGCCGACGTACGGCCGGGTCCTGCTGTGCTCCGGGCGATTTTGCTTCTCCGCTCGGGGCATTTCAGCTAGGTTTACAAAGCTCTGGCAGCGCCGCAGGAGCCTTGTCCCGTGGAACGAAAGCTCGCAGTCATCCTTGCCGGCGACGTTGCCGGCTATAGCCGCCTTGTTGCAGCCAACGAGGAAGATGCGCTTGCGACATTGAGCGTCTACGGTGCCACGATCGGTGACCTTGTCAGCGAACATGGCGGTCGTATTTTCAACAGCGCCGGGGATAGCGTCGTCGCTGAATTCCCAAGTGCCGTCCAGGGCGTTCGTGCAGCGGTCGCCATTCAGCGTGCGCTCAACCGGCGCAATGCTGACCTGCCGCCCGACCGGCGCATGGAGTTTCGCCTCGGCCTCAATCTCGGCGATGTCGTCGTTTCAGGAGACAATCTGCTTGGCGATGGCGTCAATGTCGCGGCGCGGCTGCAGGAAGTAGCGCTGCCGTCGGGCATCTGCATCTCGGGCGCTTTGCGCGAGCATATCGAGGGTAAGCTGGATTTTCCCCTGATCCCGATGGGCGACCGGACCCTGAAGAACATTCCGCGGCCGGTATCCGTGCATCGCGTGCACTGGGGCGGAGAGGACCCGCTGGAGACCGGCGCGCTCGGCGGCCCGCTAAGGCTGCCCGACAAGCCCTCGATTGCGGTTCTGCCCTTCGTCAACATGTCCGACGACCCGGAACAGGAATTCTTCGCGGACGGACTGACTGAGGACATCATCACCGCCCTCTCCCTTTATCGATGGTTCTTCGTCATCGCCCAGAATTCGTCCTTTGCCTACAAGGGGCGAGCCGTCGACGTGAAGCAGATCGGGCGCGATCTCGGTGTCCGCTATCTCGTCGAAGGCAGCGTGCGCCGCGCCGGGGCCCGCGTTCGCGTTACCGGCCAGCTCATCGAGGCGGAGAGCGGTGTTCATCTCTGGGCGCAACGCTACGACCGGGAGATCGCCGACATCTTCGCGATCCAGGACGAGCTGACGCAGAACGTCGTCGGTGCCATCGAACCGGAAATTCTGATCGGCGAGAGCCGCCGCGCGTTGCTGCGGACAACAGATAATCTCGATGCCTACGAGAGCCACATGCGCGGAACCTGGCTGCACAATGCGCAGGACACCGCCGAGCATTTCATCGAGGCCATCGCCTGGCATCGCCGCGCCATCGAACTCGACCCGGATCTCGCCCGTGCACATATGATGCTGGCCCGTTCGCTGTACGCCCGTTGCTTCCACGGCTTCAGCGACGACGTCGACAGGGACAGCACCGAGCTTCGGGCCGCAGCCGAGCGCTCGGTGGCGCTCGACCCACGCGACCCCTACTCTCACTACGCGATGTGCCTTGGCCATTTCGTCGGGCACAACGCGCCGGCAGCCGTCGAGGAAGCGCAGCAGGCGATCGATCTCAATCCAAACTTCGCCCTCGCCCACATGGCATTGGGATGGGCCCGC
Organism: Hyphomicrobiales bacterium; assembly: GCA_900468535.1. Lineage (GTDB taxonomy): Bacteria > Pseudomonadota > Alphaproteobacteria > Rhizobiales > Rhizobiaceae > Rhizobium. Next base: position 117,253 of record UBTY01000026.1, read on the forward strand.
ATCTTCACCGGTCATTTCGCGGAAGCCTATGACCCGCTTCACATGGCCCTGCGGCTTAGCCCACACGATCCGCTGACCTACCTCATCCTCGACCGGCTGGCACTGTCCCACTACCATCTCGGCAACTATGAGGAAGCGATCCACTATTCCGAGCGCGGCCTGTCCCTGCGCCGCGCCTACTTCAACCGCGTCGTGCTGCTTGCAAGCCTCGGGCAGCTCGACCGCCATGATGAAGCGCAGCGACTGATCCCCGAGATTCTCGCGAATGTTCCTGCCGATCTCGAGCATTACTGGAAGATCCTGACGCCCTACGTCGCGCCCGCGCATTACGACCATTTCGTCGACGGCCTGCGCAAGGCGGGGCTGCCTTCGCTGAACTCGCAGCGAGAACATTGCTGACTGTCCCTTGCGTTTCCGCCAAAAATCCGTATAAGCCGCCCTGTTCGCAAAACCCGGTCTTCTGGCTGGTGGCTGAACGGAGGGCCGGTTTCCCACTGGAAATCGTTCGGAACGGAAGCGTTCCAGCCTCCCGTGTCTCCGCTCTCGACCGTCTCGGAACGCTTTTCTTGCCTGGGTTTACCCAATCAGGAGCAGTCGTTGAGGCTTAGCCGCCGAATATCGGGTTGAATAAACGCAAGAAAGGCAAAGCTGTCATGGCTCTTTATGAACATGTATTCCTTGCCCGACAGGATATTTCCGCTCAGCAGGTTGATGCCCTCGTAGAACAGTACAAGGGTGTCCTCGAAGCTAACGGCGGCAAGGTCGGGCGCGTAGAAAACTGGGGCCTCAAGTCCCTGACCTACCGCATCAAGAAGAACCGCAAGGCTCACTACGTTCTCGTCGACATCGACGCTCCGGCTGCTGCCGTGCAGGAAATGGAACGTCAGATGCGCATCAGCGAAGACGTCCTGCGCTACATGACGATCGCTGTTGAAGCTCACGAAGAAGGCCCGTCTGCCATGATGCAGAAGCGCGACCGCGACGACCGCGGCCCGCGTGAAGGCGGCGACCGTGGCCCGCGCCGCGAATTCGGCGATCGTCCGCCGCGCCGTGACGGCGACTTCCAGCGTGGCCCGCGTCCTGATCGCGCCCCGCGCGAAGACCGTGCATAAGGAGAACTGAGAATGTCTGAATCTTCCTCCGCACCGGTACGTCGTCCGTTCCACCGTCGTCGCAAGACTTGCCCGTTCTCCGGCGCAAACGCTCCGCGCATCGACTACAAGGACGTTCGTCTCCTGCAGCGCTACATTTCCGAGCGCGGCAAGATCGTTCCTTCCCGTATCACGGCTGTTTCGCAGAAGAAGCAGCGCGAACTCGCTCAGGCGATCAAGCGCGCTCGTTTCCTCGGCCTGCTGCCGTACGTCGTCGCTTAATCGGCTGACGATACTGAATCGAGGGAAGGCAGCAATGCCTTCCCTTCTCCCTTTCGCGATGGGCGCGGATCGGAACTCTTAAAACCCATGTTGAGGCCTTTCTGAAAGCGATTCAGGAAACGCCCTCTAACTGCTTGATGAAGCAGGACAGCGACCGTGAACAAACTGAACGCAAAAACGCTAGGTATCGGCGCACTCGCCGGATTGACCGCCGCACTTCTGGTGCTCGGCGCAAGCCTGCAGCCGTCGTTCAGTGCGGTCCTCTACGCTGCTTCGGCCCTTCCCATTCTTCTCGTCGGCCTCGGCTGGGGAAACATGGCGGCAATCGCTGCCGTCGTTACCGCCGCTGCACTCGGCGCGATCGCCATCTCGCCGTCCTTCGCGCTGATGATGACGCTGGTCACGCTGCTGCCGGCAGGCTGGCTCAGCCACCTTGCAAATCTTGCCCGCCCCGCCTCAGAAATCGGCGGCCCCGAGCATCTGATGGCCTGGTATCCGCTTTCGGATATCCTGCTGCACCTCTGCGGACTGGTCACGATCGCCGTCATCGTCGTCGGCGTGATGATCGGCTACGGCCCCGAGCTTATCGACCGACTGGTCGACATCCTGTTCGGCTCGCTTTCACAGCAGCAGCCCGAATTCGTGCCCGATCCGGCTGTGACGGCGCAGACCAAGGCGCTTGTCCTGCTGATGCTGCCCGCTATCCAGGGCGGCATGTGGGTGATCATGCTGTTTGCCGCCTACTACATCGCGACCCGGATCGTCGCCGCATCCGGCCGCGGTCTGCGTCCGCGCGAGGATATCCCCTCTGCGCTGCGCATGAACCGCAATTCGATCTTCATCTTTCTCATCGGCCTTGCCGCCACCTTCTTGGGCGGCATGCCGGCGATGATCGGAGCAACTGTCGTCGGCACTTTCGGCGCTGGCTTCCTGCTTTCCGGATTCGCCGCGCTGCACTTCCGCACGCGCGGCAAGGATTGGCGCCTGCCGGCACTGATCCTCTGCTACCTGGCATCTCTCCTGCTGATGTTGCCAGCCTTTTTCATCCTCGTGTTGGGCTTGAGCGACACCCGTAAGGCGATCGCGCTGACCCCGAACAAGGATGTTGATGCCCCCAAACAGACAGACACGAAAATCTAGAGACACGAAAGGAACACGAACATGGAAGTCATTCTTCTTGAACGCATCTCCAAGCTCGGCCAGATGGGCGAAACCGTAAAGGTTCGCGACGGCTTTGCTCGTAACTACCTCCTGCCGCTCGGCAAGGCTCTTCGTTCCAACGAAGCCAACAAGAAGCGTTTCGAATCCGAGCGCGCAACGCTCGAAGCTCGTAACCTCGAGCGCAAGTCCGAAGCACAGAAGGTTGCTGACGCTCTCGAAGGCAAGTCCTTCATCGTCGTTCGCTCGGCTGGCGAAACCGGCCAGATGTACGGCTCTGTTGCTGCGCGCGACGTCGTTGAAATCCTCGCTGCAGAAGGCTTCAACATCGGCCGCAACCAGGTTCACCTGAACACCCCGATCAAGGCGATCGGCATCCACAAGGTTGAACTGCAGCTCCACGCTGAAGTCGAAATTAACATCGAGCTCAACGTTGCTCGTTCGGCTGACGAAGCTGAGCGTCAAGCCAAGGGCGAAACCCTCACCTCCGTTGACGCGATCTACGGCGTTGACGAAGACGCTCTGCGTCCGGAAGACTTCTTCGATCCGGAAGCTGAAGGCAACTTCGAAGACGAAGCATAATCTTCCACGAGATCTTCTCTGGAATAAGCGAAAGCCCGGCTCACGCCGGGCTTTCTGTTATTTGGAGGCAGTGTTCTGTTGCGGAGTTGCGCTCTTGTCGACATCGACGACGACCGAAAGCCCGGGCCCCAGGTCCTTGACCGATGGTTGATCGTCATCGAAGCGGATACGTACGCCGACGCGCTGCGCGATCTTCACGAAGTTGCCGGTGGCGTTGTCAGCCTTTATGACCGCGAATTCCGAGCCTGCGGCCGGTGAGAAGCGCTCGATATGGCCCTTCAGCCTCTGCTTGCCGAGAGCGTCGACCGTGATGGTCACCGGTTGCCCGACCTGCATGCCGTAAAGCTGCGTCTCCTTGAAGTTGGCAACAACCCAGACATCCTCCGGGACAACCGCCATCAGCTGCGTGCCGGCCGTTACATATTGGCCAATCCGCACGCCTACTTCGCCGAGATGGCCGTCGCGTGGAGCGACGATCCTGGTGTTCTGCAGGTCGATCTCCGCCAGATGCACGACGGCTTCGGCGCTCGCAACATTGGCTTCCAGCAGCGACCGGTTGACGATGATCGTTGCCAGGCTCTGCTTGGAAACCTCAAGCGCGGCCTCGGCCTGACTAAGCGCGGCCTTCGCCTGGTCGAGCGTCGCCTGCGCAGCCTCTGTTTCGCTTTGCGATGCGACGCCGCGGTTGCTGAGATTGCTGACGCGGTCCCAGGCTAATTGCGCGCGCTTCAGAGAGGCATTGGCACTGTCGATCTGCGCCTGGCTCGATGCGATGCTGGCCTTTGCCGAGAGCTCCGATTGGCGAGAATTGTCCAGCGAGGCTTTCTGGCCCTCCAGCGCCGCCCGCGCCTGAGCAAGTTTCTGGGCGTAGATCCGATCGTCGATCTGGGCGAGCGTATCGCCCTCCTTGACCTCCTGGTAGTCCTTGACAGGTACGTCAACCACATAGCCGCTGACCTGCGGGCTCATGATCGTGACATAGCCCCTGACATAGGCATTGTCAGTCGTTTCAACCGACGTGACGAAGGGCGGCAGGCGCCAGGCGTAGAGAACCAGCAGAACGCCTGCGATACCGGCAAGGAGGGCGATGATGGTCGAGGGAGACCGGAACAGCTTCAACATGCGGAAACCTTGAAATCACGATTACGATGCGGCGACTGCGGTACGATCCGTCCAGGGCCATGGCAGCCGCCGCCATGCCTGGTGAAGGAGAATGATGATCAGCCCCACGACGGCGGAATAGCCGATCACCAGGAACGTATCGTTGTAGGCGAGGATATAGGCCTCGCGCGTGACCTGCTGTCCGAGCAGGGCAAGACCTTCGGCGTTCAGCAGCATCTTGTCGTTCAACACCTTCCCGTATGTCGCGCTGAGCTGCGAAACGCGCTGCGCCACGATTGGATCCTGCAAGAGGATGTGCTCGACGAGAACGTTGGAATGGAACTTCTCCCGGATGGTCACGAAGGTTCCGAGCATCGCCGAGGCGAAAAGCGAACCGATACTCTGCGTGAAGACGAAGATGACCAGGAAGTTCACGATGTACTGCATGCCGCGAGCCATCGCCGTCTTGAAGCCGTTCGCCATGACCGGCGGCAGGAACATCGCTGCGCCGGCAGCGACCATCGCCTGGCTGAGATACATCTGCGGCGGGCGCGTCAGGCTGGTGGACTGGCTATCGAGAAAAGCGCCGCCGGCGATCAGTGCTAGTGCCAGCACATGCGCGGTCTCGACATAGCGGGTCGTCATCAGGAAAGCGCAAAAGAGGCCGCCAACCAGCGAAGCGAGCAGGATGATCCCGTAGAGCGTGATCGTCTGGTCGTTCAGAAGCCCAAGCTGCTGGTAGAAGTTCGCGGCCGTGGAGGACTGCTCCGACGATACGAAGCGGAAAATAAGAAGAACGCCGGCCATGCGCAGATTGGCGGCTGAGAACAGCCAACGGAAATCGATCAACGGGTTGGCCCGTGGCAATTCGATTACGAGCATCGTCCCGATCGAGCCTACCGAGACCGCCAGCAGGACACCGATCCAGGGCGCCTCGAACCACCAGTAAAGCCGCCCAAGCGTCAGCACCACGGCGAGACAACCGAAGCCTACGGCGAGCAGCAGGTAGCTCAGGATATCCAGTCGCTGAATGACCTTTGCCCGGGGCGGCGCCGTCAGCGGCAGCAGATAGATGATCGGCAGGACGATAAGCGCCAGCCCCATCTCGAACATATAGAGTGCCTGGTAGCCTCCAAAATGCAGGAGCGACGGCGAGACGATACGCGCGACCGGTGACGCGAAAAGCGTGCACATCAACGCAAGGCTGATACCGAGCGAGAGCTTTCGTTCGGGCGGAAACGGTTCCAGCATGTAGAGAAAGCCGAGCGTCGACAGAGGGGCCGCCGCCATCCCGCTCAGCGTGCGTACCACGATCGCCGAATGCAGATCGGTGACGAACAGGTTCAGCACGGCGGCGATGACGAAGCAGATAATTCCAAGCTCGGCGAAGCGCCGCAATCCATATTGGCTGCGGATCTTGAACAGCGCGATCGACATGCTGGCATAGGGCGCCATGTAGGCTGCCGAAAGCCAGGAGACCTCAGTGGTCGTTGCGGAGAAGGAGCCCTGGAGCTGATAGATGTTGGCCGTCAGCAGGTTCATGCCGAGGCCCTGTGTCAGGAACAAAAGCACTGAAGCCACCATATAAAACGGCATCTTCCAGGCTGGCACCGGCACCGCGGCAACTGGTGGCGGTGGTGCCTGCTGAGCGCTCGCCATCGCCTCTTGCGCCGGTTGGGGCGCCGCATTGTCGTTGGCGGTCTGGGCGAGGCTCATCGGCAGGACCTCAAATTCCGCGAATGCCCTGCAGGTTGGCTTGCATGGCCCGTATAACATCCAAAGTAGTTCTCAGATCGTCTTCGGGAATACCGGCGATGACCTGGGCGCGCACTTTCACGGCGATGTCATCGATCTCGCCGGCCACGACCTTGCCTGTCTCGGTGATGTAGATTTCCTTCGCACGGCGATCCGAGCCGGCAACCCGCCGCTGCACGAACCCCTGCCCTTCCATCGCGTCGAGAATCCTGACGAGGGTCGGCGTCTCCAGTTCGAGCCTTTCGGCGAGCTCGCGCTGGTTGATTCCATCCTTCTTGTTGAGCGTGAAGAAGACGCGAGCGCGCGGCAGCGTCATGTTGCGTTCCCGTACTATTTTGTCGAAGACGGCCCTCAGCTTGCGATTGAAAGCAGCAAGGTCTTCGATCAACTCACGCCCAAGAACGGGATTTCCCATTAAATTCAGCCCTATTTTGTTAGTGCACTAATTATATACTTACTACCTAACCTGTTTTCCGGTGTATTTCAAGAGGCGACTGCACGTGGTTGGATGCAAGTCTTCTCCGACACGCCTAGACTACCAAACCAAGCACGAGCAGGTGAGTCGTTTTCCGGCCGTGCTCTGAAAGAGACAGTTTCGGTATTTTTGCACTTACTGCAAGAGCCACTGTGGAGAAGTCGAACAATGGGCACAGCCCCGGCGTATCGACGACGGAACGGAAAGCCTCTGGCTTACGCACTTGATTTTCTGACGAGCGCGAGCCAAACCCGAAGCCGAAGAAGACAGAACGGATAAAGATGAACGACGCCGCTCGAAAGATTGCCGCCGTTGCTCCAGCGGAGCAGCACTATCGCGAAGCCCCGAACAACATCGAGGCAGAACAGGCGCTTCTCGGCGCGATCCTGATGAACAACGACGCCTATTATCGGGTGTCGGACTTCCTGAAGCCGATTCATCTCTACGAGCCGCTGCATCGCAAGATCTTCGAGGTCGCGGGCGATATCATCCGCATGGGCAAGATCGCCAATCCGGTGACGATCAAGACCTTCCTGAAGGCCGACGACAAGGTCGGCGACATGACGGTCTCCGAATACCTTGCCCGCCTCGCCCGCGAAGCCGTCACCATCATCAACGCCGAAGACTACGGCCGCGCGATCTACGATCTGGCGCTACGCCGTGCGCTGATCACGATCGGCGAGGACGTCGTCAACATCGCCTACGATGCGCCGCTCGACATGCCGCCGCAGGCGCAGATCGAAGACACCGAGCGCCGGCTGTTCGAACTCGCCGAAAACGGTCGCTATGATGGTGGTTTCCAGTCGTTCAACGACGCTGTGGCGCTCGCGATCGATATGGCGGCCGTCGCCAAGGAACGTGATGGCGGCCTGTCGGGTATCTCGACCGGCATCCACTCGCTCGATGGCAAGATGGGCGGCCTGCAGCGCTCCGACTTGATCGTGCTCGCCGGACGTCCGGGCATGGGTAAAACCTCGCTTGCCACCAACATTGCCTACAATATCGCCGCCGCCTACGAGGGCGAAGTGCAGGCTGATGGCAGCATGAAGGCGAAGCAGGGCGGCGTCGTCGGCTTCTACTCCCTCGAAATGTCGTCCGAACAGCTCGCCACCCGTATCATCTCCGAGCAGACCGAAGTCTCCTCCTCGAAGATCCGCCGCGGCGACATCAACGATGCCGACTTCGAAAAGCTCGTCGCCTGCTCGATGATGATGCAGAAGGTTCCGCTCTTCATCGACCAGACCGGTGGTATCTCGATCGCGCAGCTTTCGGCGCGCGCCCGCCGCCTGAAGCGTCAGCGCGGCCTCGATTGCCTCGTGGTGGACTACATCCAGCTCATGACCGGCGCCGGCAAGGGCGACAACCGCGTTCAGGAAATCACCCAGATCACGACCGGCCTGAAGGCGCTCGGCAAGGAACTCAACGTTCCAATCATCGCCCTTTCGCAGCTCTCGCGTCAGGTCGAAAGCCGCGATGACAAGCGCCCGCAGCTCTCCGACCTTCGTGAATCGGGCTCGATCGAGCAGGACGCCGACGTCGTGCTCTTCGTGTTCCGTGAAGAATACTACGTGAAGAACCTCGAGCCCCGCGACCCCAACGATCCGAAGTATGCGGAGTGGGAAGCGCTGTTCGAGAAGGTCAAGGGTACGGCCGACGTCATCATTGCCAAGCAGCGTCACGGACCGACCGGCACCGTCAAGCTCGCCTTCCAGTCGGAGTTCACGCGCTTTGCTGACCTCGCCGACCCCTCCTTCATCCAGTATGAAGAGCACTGACGCGACCGTCGCGTCAGCACCCCGGCTGAACTAGAGCCCTGCAGCTCGCAGAATGGCGACCGTCGCGACGCCGACGGCGACGCTTGCGAGCATGGGCAGACGCCTTGCCGCAAGCGCGGTGACGACGCAGGCAATCGTCTCCGCCCAGCCGGTCGCAAACGCGGTTGGCGCAATCACGGCCATCAGCACCGCCGGCGGTATCGCTTCGATTGCCGTCCGGCCCTGCTCCGAAACCTCGACATGACGGATAAGCACGAGGCCACCCATGCGGGTCGCGATCGTTGCGGCCGCCATCGCGAGGATCGCGAGAAGTGTGTGAATATCCAGCGTCATGCCGTGACCTCGCGGGTCTTGCCCGACCAAAGAGCAGCAGCAAGTCCGGCGAGAGCGCCGGCGGCAATGTACCAGACGCCCGGAACGAAGTGGTGAACAAGTACGGCGGCAAAGGCACTGGCAGCCAGGACCGAACCTGTTTCACGTCCCTTCCAGAAACCCATCGCCAGCACCACGAAGACAGCCGGGAAAGCAAAGTCCAGCCCGATTGCGGCGGGATCGCCAAGCAGGGCACCGAGCGAGGCGCCGACGAGCGTAGAGCCGACCCAGGTCGCGTAGAACGGCGCCGCGACGCCCGCATACCACCAGGGCGTCAGCCGCGCGACACCTGCCCGAAACTCGGAGATCGCCCAGATCTCGTCCGACAGGAACAGCATTGCCGCATATTTGCGGACGCCCGGGAAGGCCTGCATCTTCGTGCCGAGCGACGCGCTCATCAGCACATGCCTGACATTGACGAGCAGAGCGGCAAAGCCGACCCCCGCCCAGCTTGCGGGATGGGTCCAGATATCCATGGCAACAAACTGCGAGCCGCCAGCGAAGACAAGCGCACTCATCAAAGTCGCCTCCAGCGCCGACAGACCTTTCGTCGCCGATACCGCGCCGAAGACGAGGCCGATCGGAATAACGGCGACGACGAGCGGCAAAATAGCCCGCGCTCCGGCCAGAAAATCGCCGATGGGTCGCCTTTGAGTGAGCATTGGAACCTCCAGAATTGCTGAATCCGGAGGTGTTAAGCTGGGGTACGTCGACCGTCTTGAACGAAAGTGATCAGCGGGCGCGATATTGTCCGGGGGTGACGCCGGTGCGTGCCTTGAAGTGGCGGGTGAAGTGCGCCTGGTCGGCAAAGCCGCACTGGAGCGCCACATCGGCGGGCGCATTGCCGGCCCTGAGCAGCTTGCGTGCTTCACGTACCCGCTTGTCGGTCAGGAATGCGTGCGGCGTGATGTGATATTCGCGGCGGAACGCCCGGATGAGATGCGCCCGGCTGAGGCCCGCAACGTCAGCCACCTCGTCAAGCCCTATGTCGCAGTCGAAGTTATCCGTCAGATAGTCGCGTGCCCGACCGACCGCGGTGCGCTCCTTCGTATCGACGGGAACGACGGCTGTGCTGCCGTAGCGTTCGAAGATGGCGGCAAGCACACGAAACATGCCTTCCTCGGATTCGAGCGCGCCCGCGCCACTTTCCAGCACACGATGAGCCGCGTGGAAAGACGCCGCCATCCTGGGGTCGCTCAACAGTTCCTTCGGGAAGGACGGGGTGGCGTTGAAAGCCTTGCCGGTCACATCTTCCAGGATATCGACGAAGAGCTTTTCATCCGGATAGATCATCCGGTAGCGATACCCCTCGCCGCCGGGAACGCCGTCATGCACGACGCCGGGATCGATGAGATAAAGGTCGCCGGCTCCGGTCTCCTCCCTAATGCCCTTCATCGTCGCGATCTGCGTGCCGCTTTCGATAGCGCCTATCGAGAAGGTGTCATGGGCGTGGGGCGCATACTCGTGGGTCAGGAAGCTCGCGCTCAGGCACTCCATGTTGCGGAACCGGCGATCGCGCCAGAAGCGCGCCCGTTCCGTGCCTGCGAGCGGCATCGCATCCGCCGCTTCTTTCTGCGAAACATTTTCCATCGAACCAAACTACGGCCACCGCCGCCCGACGTCTTGAACAAAAGTGATCGCGGCACGGATATCTGCGTGGCACGCTTTCACTTTGCCTTATTGATCTCTACACTGCGGTGTCGCAAGCCTCCTCCGCCTTTTGTGAAGAACGATGACTGATTTTGTTGATATTTTAGAAGACGAAGACCCGTTTGAGACCGCTGGGTTGCGGCTGACAGTCGACCTGACGGCCTTGACCGATAACTGGAAGGACATGGCTCGACGCTCCGGCAAGGCGCGCACAGCCGCCGTGGTAAAGGCCGATGCATACGGCACCGGCATCGAGGATGCCGGTCAGGCGCTTTACATGGCCGGCGCCCGCGATTTCTTTGTCGCGACGGTCGACGAAGGCGTGACGCTGCGCTCCTATGCGCCTGAAGCGCGTATCTTCGTCCTTAGTGGAATCTGGCCCGGAACGGAGCGCCGCTTCTTCGAAAACGACCTTGTGCCCGTCATCTCGTCGGAAGAACAGCTCGCTTTCTGGATGGCCGTCCTTGCCGAGTATGGCGATTATCCCTGCGCCCTGCATGTCGATACCGGCTTCAACCGTCTCGGCCTTTCGATGGACGAAGCGATCGCGCTCGCAGACGACGTGTCGCGACCGGCGAGTTTCGCACCTGTGCTGGTCATGAGCCATCTTGCTTGCGGCGACGACCATTCGTCCGCAATGAACAAGCAACAGCTTGAGTCTTTCCGGCAGGTTAGCGCGGCCTATGAAGGTATCGATTCAAGCCTTTCGGCATCTGCCGGCATCTTCCTTGGCAGCGACTACCATTTCGATCTCACCCGTCCGGGCATCGCGATTTACGGTGGCGAGGCTGTCAACGGCATGAAGAACCCGATGCGACCGGTGGTGACCGCGGAGGCACGTGTCATCCAGGTTCGCACCGTCAAGGCGGGAGAATCGGTCAGCTATGGCCGCGCCCTCAAATTGACGCGCGACAGCCGGCTGGCGATCGTATCGGCGGGCTATGCCGACGGATACATGCGAAGCCAGTCGAGCGGCGGCGTGCCGCTGCGCCAGACGATACCGCAAGGTGGCCAGGGCTTCGTGGCCGGACGCAAAGTGCCGGTCGCCGGCCGTATCACCATGGACCTGACGATCTTCGACGTCACCGATCTTCCTGAAAACGCTGTGCGTGCAGGCGATTACGTCGAGTTGTTCGGAAAGAACGTCCTGGTCGACGACGTCGCGCGTTCAGCAGGCACAATAGGCTACGAAATGCTGACCGGCATCGGCCTACGGCACGAGCGCCGATACCTTCTCGAGGAGGACTAAGCGCTCAGCGCGTTGTCAGGGCCAATCGCACGCCGAGAGCCACCAGCAACGCACCGAGGCCGCGATCCAGCCAAAGGCCGACACTCTTCCGGCGCTTGACGAAATCCGCGAGCCGCCCTCCCGCAAGGATCAGCGGCGGCTCGATGAAAGCTGCGACGACGATAATCAAGATGCCGTGGACGGCAAGTTGAAGCCAGGTCGGCCCGGCACCGTCGACAACGAACTGCGGCAGAAAGGCGAGGAAGAAGATCGCGACCTTGGGGTTCAGCAACGACACGAGAATGCCCTGCCGGTAGATACGGCTCCACGGCATGACATCCTTCACGGCGCTGATCAGGCCACCGTCTCCCTTCGAACGAAGCGCCTGAATACCGAGCCAGACGAGATAGACCCCACCGACCCACTTCACGATCGAGAAGGCCACGGCCGAGGCGGCGAGGATGGCGGAGAGACCGAGCGCCGCCATCGCGACATGCAGGCAGGCACCTGTCCAGATGCCGAAGAGCGCGGCAAAGCCGGTTTTCGTGCCGCTCTTGATGGTGTGGCCAAGAATGAAAGCCATATCGGGACCCGGCGACAGGTTGAGCAAAACAGCCGCGGTCAGGAACGCGATCCAGTGCGCGAGCGAATAATCCAGCATCATCGTGGCCTCCAAGACAGTGGAGAACAACTGCCACCGTGGCCGGTGATAGGGAAATCATTAGTTTTGATCGGTGCTGCGAATGATTATCTGAGCAATCAAACTGATTCGATGCGGCGCGCTGGCGACCATCCAACCGAAAGCATGACCTGATGGCGAAGGCCAGAACAAATTTCATCTGCCAGAGCTGCGGCGCGGTCCATAGCCGCTGGGCGGGCAAGTGCGACAATTGCGGCGAGTGGAACACCATCGTCGAAGAAGACCTGATGGGCGGCATCGGCGGCGGTCCCGCAAAAACGCCGAAGAAGGGCCGGCCCGTGGCGCTCACTGCTCTGTCAGGCGAAATCGAGGAAGCGCCGCGCATCCATACCGGTATCTCGGAACTCGATCGGGCGCTGGGCGGCGGCTTCGTGCGCGGCTCGGCGGTGCTGATCGGTGGCGATCCAGGTATCGGCAAATCGACGCTGCTGATGCAGGGCGCGGCGGCACTTTCGCGTCGCGGCCATCGGATCATCTACGTTTCGGGGGAAGAGGCGGTCGCGCAGGTGCGCTTGCGGGCGCAGCGCCTGCAGGCTGCCGATACCGACGTGCTGCTCGCTGCGGAAACAAACGTCGAGGATATTCTGGCGACAGTGGCTGAGGGCAAGCGCCCGGATCTCGTGATCATCGATTCCATCCAGACGCTCTGGAGCGAACTGGCCGACTCCGCTCCAGGCACCGTCACGCAGGTCCGTACCGGCGTGCAGTCGATGATCCGGTTCGCCAAGCAGACGGGCGCAGCCATGGTTCTCGTCGGACACGTCACCAAGGACGGGCAGATCGCGGGACCGCGAGTGGTCGAGCATATGGTCGATGCCGTGCTCTATTTCGAAGGCGATCGCGGCCATCACTACCGGATCCTGCGCACGGTCAAGAACCGCTTTGGACCGACCGACGAGATCGGTGTCTTCGAGATGTCGGACAAGGGACTGCGCGAAGTCGCCAATCCCTCCGAGCTTTTCCTCGGCGAGCGCAACGAGAAATCGCCGGGCGCCGCCGTCTTTGCCGGCATGGAGGGCACGCGTCCGATCCTCGTCGAAGTACAGGCGCTTGTTGCCCCGACATCGCTCGGCACCCCTCGTCGTGCCGTCGTCGGCTGGGATTCAGCGCGCCTGTCGATGATCCTTGCCGTCCTCGAAGCCCATTGCGGCGTGCGGCTCGGCCAGCACGACGTCTATCTGAACATCGCGGGCGGCTACCGTATTTCGGAGCCCGCGGCCGATCTGGCCGTCGCTTCGGCGCTGGTTTCGTCGCTCGCCGGTATTGCCCTTCCCGCCGATTGTGTCTATTTCGGCGAAGTCAGCCTGTCGGGCGCCGTCCGGCCGGTTTCACATACATCCCAGCGCCTCAAAGAAGCCGAGAAGCTGGGCTTTTCTGCCGCGCTGCTTCCCTCGGCGTCAGCCGACCTGCCAAAGGGTTCCGGCGGCCGCTGGAGCGAGATCGAGAGCCTTCCAGACCTGGTTGCACGTATTGCCGGGTCGAAAGGCGCACTGCGACGTGTGGAAGAAGAGGTTTGATCCTTTCATCGCCAGCATCGGTGATGTTATAGGAAGCACGCAATGAGGCGCGACCAAGCCGTAGATAAGCGGCGGTCCTGGAGTTGAATTTATATGCCCATTACGATTTTCGACGGTATTGTCATCGGCGTCGTTCTTTTCTCCGCCGTACTTGCAATGGTGCGCGGCTTCTCCCGCGAAGTTCTTTCTATCGCAAGCTGGGGCGGCTCCGCAGCCGCCGCCTACTATTTCTATCCGTACGTCCTGCCTTATGCCGAGAAGTACACGGACGACAATCGCATCGCGACAGTGGGTTCCGCAGCGGTCGTTTTCCTCGTCGCGCTGATCGTCATCTCCTTCATCACCATGAAGATCGCAGATTTCATCATCGACAGCCGTATTGGCGCGCTGGACCGCACTTTGGGCTTTCTCTTCGGCGCGGCTAGGGGCATACTTCTTCTTGTCGTCGCCGTCGCCTTCTGGAACTGGCTGGTTGCGGATCATGGCCCGGCCTGGGTCAACAACGCCAAGTCCAAGCCGTTCCTGGACTCGATGGTGGTGAAGTTGCAAGCCGTCCTGCCGGCGGAGGTTGCGCAGAAGGTGCGCGCCACGGTGGAAAAGAAAATGCAGCCGCAGGGAGACAATGCGGACTCTGGCAGCGCGCCTGCTTCCGACCAGGCGCCAGCCGAAGATGCGGCGCCCGCCCCTGCGAATGGTGCACAGCAGCCGTCTAATTGACGCAGTGTTCAACAGCTTGACCCGGCACCTGGCAATTGCCATTTGACGGGAACCTGAATAAAGGTCCGGCCGGGCATCCGCTCTGCCGGGCCTCAGCCGTTTAAAGCGCATGATCACGGCGTCATGCTATGGAAAGCCGATCCATTCTTGTGAGAGCAAAGGCCCGCATCGATGAACCAGTCTCATTCCTTGACGCTCAATGACGAATTCGATGGAGACACCCTCCACGAAGAGTGCGGCGTCTTCGGTATCCTTGGCCATGACGATGCGTCGACCCTGACGGCGCTCGGCCTGCATGCCCTTCAGCATCGCGGGCAGGAAGCAGCCGGTATCGTCTCTTTCGACGGACTGCGCTTCCACTCCGAGCGGCATATGGGCCTGGTCGGCGATCACTATACCAATCCGACCACCCTCGCCCGCCTGCCGGGCAATATCTCGATCGGCCACAATCGCTATTCCACAACAGGCGAAGTCGCGCTCCGCAACGTGCAGCCGCTCTTTGCGGAACTTGAAGTCGGCGGCATCGCGATTGCCCATAACGGCAACTTCACCAACGGCCTGACCCTTCGCCGCCAGTTGATCGCAGGCGGCGCCATCTGTCAGTCAACCTCCGACACGGAAGTCGTTCTCCACCTCATCGCCCGCTCGCGCTACACCTCGACCGCCGACCGCTTCATCGATGCGATCCGTCAGATGGAAGGTGGCTATTCGATGCTCGCCATGACGCGCACCAAGCTCATTGCGGCGCGCGACCCCACCGGTATCCGTCCGCTGGTCATGGGTGAGCTCGACGGCAAGCCGATCTTTGCTTCGGAAACCTGTGCACTCGACATCATCGGCGCGAAGTTCATTCGCGACGTCGAGAACGGCGAAGTCATCATCTGCGAGATCCAGCCTGACGGTTCGATCTCGATCGACGCGCGCAAGGCCGGCAACGGCCAGCCTGAGCGCCTCTGCCTCTTTGAATATGTCTACTTCGCCCGGCCGGACTCGGTCGTCGGCGGCCGCAGCGTCTATGTTGCCCGCAAGAACATGGGCATCAACCTTGCCAAGGAAGCGCCCGTCGACGCCGACGTTGTCGTTCCTGTTCCGGATGGCGGCACGCCGGCAGCACTCGGCTACGCCCAGGAAAGCGGCATTCCCTTCGAATACGGCATCATCCGCAACCACTATGTAGGCCGCACCTTCATCGAGCCGACGCAGCAGATCCGTGCATTCGGCGTCAAGCTGAAGCACTCCGCCAACCGGGCGATGATCGAGGGCAAGCGCGTCGTGCTCGTCGACGATTCGGTCGTGCGCGGCACCACCTCGCTGAAGATCGTACAGATGATCCGCGATGCCGGTGCCAAGGAAGTGCACCTGCGCGTCGCAAGCCCGATGATCTATTATCCTGACTTCTACGGCATCGACACGCCGGACCGCGAGAAGCTGCTGGCCAACCAGTACGACAGCCTCGAAGCCATGTGCAAATACATCGGCGCGGACTCGCTGGAATTCCTGTCGATCAACGGCCTTTATCGTGCCGTCGGCGGCGAGGATCGCAACGATGCCCGTCCGCAGTTTACCGACCACTATTTCACCGGCGACTATCCGACCCGCCTCCTCGACAAGGATGGCGAAACGATGGGGCGCAAGGTTTCGCTGCTGGCGACCAACGGCTGATAGCCATTCGCTTTGACATTTGACCGAGGGGCGCTTATTGCGCCCCTTGCTTTTTCAGCTATGGGGGAACCGGGGGACCATGACACTCAACCTTGAAGGCAAGATCGCGCTCGTCACCGGCGCGTCCCGCGGCATCGGCTATTTCACCGCGCTGGAACTGGCGAAAGCCGGAGCACATGTGATTGCCTGCGCCCGCACTGTCGGCGGTCTTGAGGATCTCGATGATGCGATCAAGGCGGTTGGCGGCTCCGCGACGCTCGTTCCTTTCGACCTTGCCGACATGAACGCGATCGATGCGCTGGGCGCCTCGATCTTCGAGCGCTGGGGCAAGCTTGACATTCTCGTCGCCAATGCCGGCGTACTCGGCGTGATCTCGCCGATCGGCCACATCGAGGCAAAGACCTTCGAGAAGGTGATGAACATCAACGTGACCGCGACCTGGCGGCTGATCCGCTCGGTCGATCCGCTGCTGTCGCGCTCGGATGCCGGTCGCGCCGTGATCCTTTCCTCCGCTGCGGCCCACAAGTGTCGCCCGTTCTGGGGTCCCTACTCCGCGTCCAAGGCTGCGGTCGAGGCGCTGGCCCGCACATGGGCCGGAGAAAGCCAGAGCACTCCGCTGCGCATCACCAGCGTCGACCCGGGCGCGACCCGCACCGCCATGCGTGCTCAGGCAGTTCCGGGCGAAAATCCCGAGACGCTGCCGCATCCGTCCGAAGTCGCCAAGGCGATCCTGCCGCTGGTCGGCCCTGATGTGACGGAAACGGGCAAGCTGTTTGTAGTGCGCGAGAACAAGCTGGTCGACTATCGCCTGCCTGCATAAGATCCGGTCAATTCACCGTCGCTTCCGGGAACAGGTGCGCGAAACCTGTTTCCGATGGACACAGCGCGTTCAGATCGACTGGGCCTTGAATGCCGTCGACCGTGCCATTGTCGGCAAACTGCCAGATTGACCAATTGCGGCAATCGTTCTGGCGAGGTTCTTTAAACACGCTTCGAAGCCACAGGTAGTGGTCGGGGAACCGCGACTCGTTGCCTTTGAGATATTGATCGAAGAATTCCTGAGTGACGTAGAATATGGGTTTATCCGGGAAGGTGCCCTTTAGTTCGGCAAAGAAGGCGTTCACCTCCGCTACCATTTCCTCCAGCGTCGGAACCTTGGGGCAATTTCCGAAGAACTCAAGATCGACGGCAATCGGCAAGGTTCCATCTTCCCTGGGCACGGTTGCCAAAACATTCTGTGCCTGGTCCTTGCCCGGACGGCAGAAAGTGAAGAAATGGTAGGCGCCTCGAACCAGGCGCGCATCCTTCGCAAGTTGCCAATTAGCGGCGAATTTTGAGTCTCGGTGATCTCCGCCTTCGGTCGCCTTCATGATCGCGAAACGGACGTTCGGCAGCGCGACAACCTTGTTCCAGTCGATATCGCCCTGGTGGTGGCTGACATCGATCCCCTGAATTGGGTATTTGCTGAGGGAGGGGCTGTTGAAGCGAACCATGCCGAAATCGTAGGCGAAGTATAACGCGGTGGCGACGAGAAAAATCGCTATTGCCCCAATTGCCGCATAACTCGCCTTGCGCACGTATTTCCTCCGATTTTTCAGCATCTTCACCGTTGGCTAGATGAGATTTACGCCGCGAAGATGGCAAACAGATCGCGAGGAGCCCGTTCACACAAGCCTGGCGTTCGTCGCTGCAATCGATTCACTGGATCGATTGCTCCGGCTGGCGCCGGACCGCTTCTCACCCCCCTTGACCAATCCCCGTTCCCGCGCCATAAAACCCGCCATGAAAACGGTTATCTGCATTATCTGCCGGAAGATTATTCGCTAGCGCGCTCGCTGGCCTGGCCGTTTTCGTCTCCTGAAAAGTCCAAGATGAGAAACGCCCCGGCCCGCCGGTGGCAGAGTTTTTTTCGGATCATTGCATTTGGGAGAGTAGACATGGCCGGCACGCCAGACACTAACAAGCCGGAACTGAAGCTTTACAACACGCTGACGCGCGAAAAGACGGCCTTTGCGCCGATCGATCCGCAGAACGTCCGCATGTATGTCTGCGGCCCGACCGTCTATGATTTCGCCCACATCGGCAATGCGCGCCCGGTCATCGTCTTCGACGTGCTGTTCCGGCTGCTGAACCACGTCTATGGGGCTGAGCACGTCACCTATGCGCGCAACATCACCGACGTCGACGACAAGATCAATGCGCGTGCCCTGCGCGACTATCCCGGCCTGCCGCTCAATGACGCCATTCGCGCGGTGACGCAGAAGACCGAGAAGCAGTTCATCGATGACGCAAAGGCGCTCGGCTGCGTTGAGCCCTCGGTCCAGCCGCGCGCGACCGACAATATCGGCAAGATGATCGAGATCATCGAAAAGCTGATCGCCAACGGCCATGCCTACCAGGCATCGGGCGAAGTGCTCTTCGACACCAAGTCGATGGTCGATTACGGCCAGTTGTCGAAGCGCAATCTCGACGAACAGCAGGCGGGCGCCCGCATCGCCGTTGATGCTCACAAGAAGAACCCAGGCGACTTCGTCTTGTGGAAGCTCTCGAGCGAGAGCGAACCCGGCTGGGAGAGCCCCTGGGGCCGTGGCCGCCCGGGCTGGCACATCGAGTGCTCAGCGATGAGCGAACGTTACCTCGGCGAAGTCTTCGACATTCATGGCGGCGGTCTCGACCTGATTTTTCCGCACCACGAGAACGAGATCGCCCAATCGCGCTGCGCGCATGGCACGAAGGTCATGGCCAATGTCTGGATGCACAACGGCTTCCTGCAGGTCGAAGGCCGCAAGATGTCGAAGTCCGAAGGCAATTTCGTCACTATTTACGAACTGTTGCACACCGAGAAATTCGGTGGTCGGCAGTGGCCGGGCGATGTGCTGCGTCTTGCGATGCTGATGACCCATTATCGCGAGCCGATCGATTTCTCGATCAAGCGCCTCGAGGAAGCCGAACGCCTGCTTTCCAAGTGGCCGGCAGCGGACGCTGGAAGCGCGCAGCCTGACGCCGCCGTGATCAGCGCCCTGGCCGACGACCTCAACACCGTGGCGGCAATCCAGGCCTTGCATGCGCTTGCGCAGTCCGGCGATCACGCGACCTTCGCAGCGAGTGCCGCCCTGCTCGGCGTCCTGCCCGAGAAGGCGGAGATCGACGAAGCGGTTGCCATCGAGATCGACCGCCGCGTCAAGGCACGACTGGAACTGCTGAAGGCGAAGAACTTCGCCGAGGCCGACAGGATCCGCGACACGCTTCTGGCCGAAGGCATCCAGCTCAAGGACGGCAAGGATGCGGCGACCGGCGAACGCGTGACCAAGTGGGAGGTGAAGAGGTAATCATGGTCGGCGCTGCGGCTTGCCATACCCCCCTCTGCCCTGCCGGGCATCTCCCCCCCAAGGGGGGAGATCGGCTGGACGCGCCGCTGGTCGCAAACCGGAAAAGCCCCAGCATTCTGAGAGTTGGCCATCAGGCAAAACATCCCCGCAATCCGATCTCCCCCCTTGAGGGGGAGATGTCCGGCAGGACAGAGGGGGGTGCTGCGCCTGGAATACAAACTGAGGAGCATGCAATGCCACATGCACCCGTACCGCCACAACGTCGCGCGAATGCCAAACGCATGCGCAAGACCCTCACCGATGCTGAACTCAAGCTCTGGAACGAATTGCGGGCACACCGCCTGATGGGATTGGGCTTCCGCCGGCAACTGCCGATTGCCGGTTACATCGTCGACTTCGCCTGCCCGTCACATCGGTTGATTATCGAACTCGACGGATCGCAACACGCCAATGAGCTCGCGGCAGACTATGACTCGGTCCGAACGCGCCGCTTGCAAACCGCAGGCTGGACCGTCATCCGCTTTTGGAACGACGACGTGCTGCGCGACATCGACAACGTCTGCCTGCATATTCTCGCAACGATTGGAAGGCGCGTGCCATGACCTCAACCTACACCGGCGGATGCCAGTGCGGCGCGATCCGCTTTCGGGTTCGCGGGACGCTCAAGGATTCGTCCATCTGTCATTGTCGCATGTGCCAGAAGGCGTTCGGCGCCTACTATGCGCCGCTCGTATCCGTTCGCGGCGCGGAATTCGAGTGGACGCGCGGCGAGCGGAAGCTTTTTCGTTCCTCCAACTTCGTCCAGCGCGGCTTCTGCGCCGATTGCGGCACGCCTTTGACCTACGAGGCGCCGGATGGAGTGGCAGTGGCGGCGGGCGCCTTCGACGATCCTTCCGCGCTTCCGCCCGTCATCCAGTTCGGCACCGAGGGCAAGATCGACTTCGTCGATCGGCTTCACGACCTGCCTGCCCGAGAGACCGATGAGGACATCGAGGCTGCGCCCTTCCTGCACGACATCGTCTCCTACCAGCACCCGGATCATGATACGTCCACCTGGCCCGAGGAGCGCAATCCGTGACAACAACGACGGCCCTGAGCGGAGGTTGCCAATGCGGCGCGGTTCGCTACCGGGCCGTGGGCGAGCTCGGCTACCCGCACCTTTGCCACTGCCGCATGTGCCAGAAGGCGGCCGGAAACTATTTCATGCCGCTGGCATCGGCCAGGCGCGAGGATTTCACCGTAACGCGCGGCGAGCCGAAGTGGTTTTATTCGTCCGATATCGTTCGCCGCGGCTTTTGCGCCGACTGTGGCACGCCGCTTTTCTTCGACACGCCGGATGCAGACAGCATCAACATCGTGCTCGGGTCCCTGGATAATCCTCACAGCGTCAAGCCGGTGATGCAGTCGAACACCGGACGCAGGATGAGCTGGTTCCACGAGCTCGCTGCCCTGCCCGTCGAACCGGAACCGGAGATGCCCGATCGCGAGAACGCGGTTGCGGCCAGCAATCACCAGCACCCCGACCACGACACAGCCGATTGGCCAACCGGAGCGCCAGCATGAGCGAACCCATTCGAACCGGCGGCTGCCAGTGCGGCGCCGTCAGATTCCGCATCAGCGGCAAGCTTGGCCGTCCTTCGATCTGCCATTGCCGCATGTGCCAGAAGCAATTCGGCGGCTTCTTTTCCGCGCTCGTCACCGCACCTGACGAAGGCATGGAGTGGACGCGCGGCGGACCGAGCTATTTCCAATCCTCCGTCAACATCGAGCGCGGCTTCTGCAAGAACTGCGGCACGCCGATGACCTACCGCCATCCGGGTGGCCTCGAACTGGCGATCGGCACGTTCGACGATCGCAGCGATCTCGCGCCGCAGATCCAGGTCAATTTCGACGCACGCATCCCGTGGGTAGAGACGATCTTCGACCAGCCCGTTCACACGGACCCCGATTTCTATTCACGGCAGGAGGCGATCATCTCCTTCCAGCATCCCGATCACGACACTGCAATCTGGCCAGCCGAAGGCGTCAAGATATGACCGAAGTGCTCCGCACCCTCTACCCTGAAATCGAAGCCTACACCTCGGGTTACCTCGATGTCGGTGACGGCCATACGATCTATTGGGAGCGCTCGGGCACGCCGGGGGCAAAGCCTGCCGTCTTCCTGCATGGCGGCCCAGGTGGCGGCTTTTCGCCGACCCATCGCCGCCTTTTCGACCCGGCGCTTTACGACGTCCTGCTGTTCGACCAGCGCGGCTGCGGCAAGTCCACACCGCACGCCAATCTCGATGCCAACACCACCTGGCATCTCGTCGCTGACATCGAGCGGCTGCGGGAGATGGCAGGCGTCGAGAAGTGGCAGGTATTCGGCGGCTCCTGGGGGTCGACGCTGGCGCTTGCCTATGCCGAGACACATCCGGAGCGGGTCTCGGAACTTGTCGTGCGCGGCATCTACACGCTCACGAGGGCGGAGCTCGACTGGTACTATCAGTTCGGCGTGTCGGAAATGTTCCCCGACAAGTGGGAGCGCTTCATCGCGCCGATCCCGCCGGAAGAGCGCCATGAGATGATGCTGGCCTATAATCGCCGGCTGACCGGTGCGGACCGTGCCGTTGCCCTTGAGGCGGCGCAGGCATGGAGCATCTGGGAAGGCGAGACCATCACGCTGCTGCCGGAGAAATCGACCAGCGGCAAGTTCGAAGATGCTGATTTCGCCTATGCTTTTGCGCGGATCGAAAACCACTTCTTCGTCAATGCCGGCTGGATGGACGAAGGCCAGCTGCTGCGCGATGCCCACAAGCTGAAGGACATTCCGGGCGTCATCGCGCACGGCCGCTACGACATGCCCTGCCCCGCGAAATATGCCTGGCTGCTGCACAAGGCATGGCCGACGGCGGAGTTTCATCTGATCGAAGGCGCCGGGCATGCCTATTCGGAAGCAGGCATCCTCGACCGGCTGATCCGCGCCACGGACAATTTCGCCGGAAAGCAATAACGAGCCCCACAAGGCCGACAGGACGACCATCATGACACGCGAAAAGATCTACCTCTTCGACACGACGCTCCGCGACGGGCAGCAGACGCCCGGCATCGACTTCTCCGTCGAGGACAAGATTGCGATCGCAAGCATGCTGGACGAGTTCGGTCTTGATTACGTCGAAGGCGGTTATCCCGGCGCCAATCCTACCGATACGGCGTTTTTCAGCGAGAAGCGCACCGCGCAGGCCCAGTTCGTCGCCTTCGGCATGACGAAGCGTGCCGGTGTTTCGGCTTCGAACGATCCTGGCCTCGCGAGCCTGCTGCAGGCCGAGAGCGACGCGATCTGTTTCGTCGCGAAGAGCTGGGACTATCACGTCAAGGTCGCGCTCGGCTGCACCAACGAGGAGAATCTCGAAAGCATTGCCGAAAGCGTCAAGGCCGCGGTCGCCGCCGGCAAGGAAGCGATGGTCGATTGCGAGCATTTCTTCGACGGCTACAAGGCAAACCCCGCCTATGCCATTGCCTGTGCCAAGACTGCCTATGACTCCGGCGCCCGCTGGGTCGTGCTCTGTGATACCAACGGCGGCACGCAGCCGCCGGAAATTCGGGCGACCATCGAGGC
The DNA here is from genome assembly GCA_900468535.1 of Hyphomicrobiales bacterium. Taxonomy (GTDB): domain Bacteria; phylum Pseudomonadota; class Alphaproteobacteria; order Rhizobiales; family Rhizobiaceae; genus Rhizobium. Next base: position 140,245 of record UBTY01000026.1, read on the forward strand.
GCTGATCGCTGCAGGCGTTCCCGGGCACTGTCTTGGCATCCACGCGCACAACGATACCGGCCAGGCGGTTGCCAATTCGCTGGCGGCCGTGGAGGCGGGCGTGCGCCAGATCCAAGGCACGTTGAATGGCATCGGCGAGCGTTGCGGCAATGCGAACCTCGTGACGCTGATTCCGACGCTGGCGCTGAAGGAAACCTATTCGTCTCGGTTTGAAACCTCGATCGATACGGATCGCTTGCTGAACCTCACGCGGCTCTCGCATGCATTCGATGAGCTGTTGAACCGCTCGCCGGATCACCAGATGCCCTATGTCGGCGCATCAGCCTTTGCGACCAAGGCCGGCATCCATGCTTCCGCGCTTTTGAAGGATCCGCGTACCTATGAGCATGTGACGCCCGAAAGCGTCGGCAATTTCCGCAAGGTCATGGTGTCGGACCAGGGCGGCAAGGCGAACTTTATCAACGCGCTGAAACGGCGCGGCATCGAGGTTGGCAAGGATGACCCAAAGCTCGACCGGCTGATCGCGCTGGTCAAGGAGCGCGAGGCATCCGGCTATGCCTATGAAGGCGCCGATGCCAGCTTCGAGCTGCTTGCACGCCGGACCCTCGGCACGATCCCGGAATTCTTCTCCGTCGAAGGCTTCCGCGTCATGGTCGAGCGACGCTTCGACTCCCACGGCCGGGTGAAAATTGTCTCCGAAGCCGTCGTGAAGATCGTCATCGACGGGCTGACGATCATGTCGGTCGCGGAAGGCGACGGTCCTGTCAACGCGCTCGACCTGGCACTGCGCAAGGATTTCGGCAAATACCAGCATGAAATAGACGATCTTGTTCTGGCCGACTTCAAGGTGCGTATCCTCAACGGCGGCACCGAGGCCATCACCCGCGTTCTCATCGAATCCACCGATAGCGACGGCGTTCGCTGGTGGACCGTCGGCGTGTCCGAGAACATCATCGACGCTTCGTTCCAGGCGCTGATGGATTCCGTCATCTACAAGCTGATGAAAAACCGCCAGCTCGCGGGCAAGATCGCGGCCGAATAAAGCTCAGGCGCCGAAAGCGAGGCCCCAGTCAGCCTCGGAATACCACTCCCTGCCCTGTCGCTCGGTTTTCCAGCGCAGGGCACGGACCTTGTCCGCCCCACCGGCATGGAAGGCCGCCTCGAGCCGCCTGTAGCAATCGAAGCCGCCCTTGATCGCCTCCCCCCAGACAAAGGCAACAGGACCAAGATATTCGGCCGCAAAGCCATGCTCCCCGCGGCGGAACAGGAAGAAGCCGGCGCAGGACGCAAGACCGGTCGGTCCTGCTGCATCGACATCGGGAACGCCGAGCGGCAGGATCAGGCGACCATCAACCTTCAACCGCTCCACCCAGGCATCGGCCGGACGGTGAGCGGCAAAGTTCACGTAGACGGCATCAACCGGTTCGAGCGGCCATTCCGACCCATTGCCATGGACGACGCGAACGTTGTGGTACGCGCGGAGGTTTTCTTTCGCCCACGCCGCCAGTTCACCGTCGAATTCGATGGCGTCGACATGCCCAGTCTCACCAACCAGCAGGGACATGATTGCCGTGTAGTAGCCGCTACCTGCACCGATATGGCAGACGGCCTTTCCGTGGCGCAGCGCCAGCTTATGGATCCCCCGGGCATGCAGGCTCGGGCTGCCATTGTTGATACGCCGTTCGTGCTGGAGCGCAAACAAGGCGTCTTGATACACCACGGAGGGGTCTTCGGAGGTATCGACATAGCCGCCCCATCCCGCCATCTTCCAGGGCGGCGGCCCCAGAAACCTCTCTCGCGGCACCGTCGCATATGCTTGCAGCAGCGCTTCGTCGCCTTGAGCTCCCTCCTTTGAGAGCATCTGATAGGCAAATTCCCTGCGGCAGTTGGCAAGCGCCTCCTGGTTCATGGTCGTCACCGTCGCGATCAGCCTGCATCCATTCACCGAAATGAATTGGCCTATTCACGTCCGTTAGGTTAAGCGCATCCATAACAAGAACAAATATGGAAACACTCGATGTCCGCCGATGCAAGCGTTCCTGTTGTCAAGAACGAAGACAGTCCGCGTGGCTTTGCCTTTGCGCTGACGGCCTATCTTCTATGGGGTTTCCTGCCGATCTACATGAAGGCCGTCGCGCACATCTCGCCGGCTGAGGTTATTGCGCACCGTATTGTCTGGTCCCTGCCGCTGGCGGGGCTGGTACTGGTGGTACTCGGCCGCACGAATGACATCCGCACCGCCTTGCGCTCGCCGCAGATGCTCGCCATGGCGGCGCTGACGGCAACCCTGATTACTATCAACTGGGGCACCTATGTCTGGGCAATCGGCGCCGGCCACGCGCTCGATGCGGCGCTTGGCTACTTCATCAATCCGCTCTTCAGCATTTTCCTTGGCGCCGTAGTGCTGAAGGAACGGCTACTCCCGGCCCAGATCGCGGCAATAGCGCTTGCGGGCCTCGCTGTGGTCGTACTCGCCGTCGATAGCGGTGGCGTTCCGTGGGTGTCCCTGACGCTGACGATTTCGTGGGGTCTTTACGCACTGTTTCGCAAGACGCTGCCGCTCGGGCCGAACCAGGGCTTCTTCCTGGAGGTCCTGATCCTCAGCATCCCGGCCTTCTTCTACATTCTCTATCTCGAGTTCGGCAGCGGCGAAGGACACTTCTATCGCACCGGCTGGTCCGACACGGCGCTGCTGCTCGGTTGCGGCCTCATTACCGCCGTCCCGCTGATGATCTATGCCAACGGCGCCAAGCTGCTGCGGCTGTCGACCATCGGCATCATGCAGTACATCGCGCCGACGATGATCTTCCTGATCGCGATCTTCGTGTTCCACGAACCTCTCGGCACGGCACGCATGATCGCCTTCCCGCTGATCTGGGTAGGTCTTTTCCTCTACACCTGGGCAATGCTCAGGGGGAGCCGAGGGCGCTAGAGCCCTTACATCTTCGAGATGACGGCATCCTCGCCATCGCGGTCGGTCGAGGCGATCTCGGCCGCCTGCGCCATGATGCCTGGGATGATTTCCGAGATGTCATCGATGACGAGCGGCTGGACGCGGTGAGCGGTATGGACGAAACCTTCGTCCGTCATGTGCCGCATCAGCTCCATCATCGGGTCCCAGAAACCACCGATGTTGGCAAACACCATCGGCTTCTCGTGACGGCCGAGCTGTGCCCAGGTCATGATCTCGACGATCTCCTCGAGCGTGCCGATACCACCGGGCAACGCCACAAATGCGTCGGAGCGTTCGAACATGGCATGTTTGCGCGCATGCATGTCCGGCGTTACAATCAACTCGTTGAGCTGGCCGAGGGAATGGCGCGTTGCCTCCATGTCGATCAGGAATTCGGGGATGATTCCGGTTACCTGACCACCGTTCGAAAGCACGCCGCTCGCCACAGCACCCATGATGCCCTTGGTGCCTCCACCATAGATGAGGCGCAGGCCATATTCGGCGATTTCCTTACCCAGCGCACGACCCGCAGCCATGTGGCGCGGATCGCTGCCCGGCCGTGAGCCGCAGTAGACACAAATGGAGCGAACGGGATGAGATTGATCTGTCATAGGGGCAAACAACTATTCTCTCTGCCTCCAGTCAAGAAAAATGACGGAAAAACGACGTCCTACATTTGCCCGGCTACTTTGACTGCTTGTGCAAAGCAGCGGGAATCGCTAGCAATTTTAGGAAGTCCGGCAAGATTGCCGCCTGGGGAGACGTGATGATGAGAAACCGTGCCGGCTTGCTGGCCCTCGCAGTGCTTGTAATCGCAATTCTATTGATGGTCTTTGTCGTCATGCCCCGCATCGGCGGAGACGCGGCAAAGGTTGGCGATGCAATCAATCAGGCAACCTCCGAAGTGAAGAACACGGTTGCCGACGCCGCAAAGACGTCTCGTCCCGCGGCCGACGATGCTGCCACCACCAAAGCGCTCAGCGGTTTGACATCAGGAGCCGCCCAGGCACTGACAGAACTTAAGGCACTCTTTGCAGACGGCAAGGGGCCGACGCAGGACGTTTTTGCCGGCGCCAAGGCAAAGGCCGTGACCTCCCTGCAGACGCTTGCCGATTTCGGCATCCCGGAGGGCACGAACCCGGTGACATCAACTGCGGTTCAGAAAGCCAAGGATGGCGCTGGCAAGGCGCTCGCCATCATACAGGCACTGCCTGAAAACATTCCCGATGCCCTGGCCGCGATCGCCAAGGCTGAAGCCGCACTCACCGGCGCTCCGGAACCGACCGCCCAGACGAATGGCCAGGCTGCGGCACCTGCATCACCGGCAACGCCTGCAGCACCTGATGCCACGGCAAATGCCGGCCCGAAGGTGCCCACGTTCGACGTGCTGCGTGTCGAACCCGACGGCTCGACCGTGATCGCGGGATCGGCCGAACCGAACAGCAAGCTCGAAGTCCTCGATGGCGACAAGGTCGTCACCACGACCGATGTCGGTCCGAGCGGCGACTTCGCGGCCGTGCTCGACAATCCGCTGTCGGCGGGTGACCATCAGTTGTTCCTGAAGGCGACCGGCAAGGACGGCAAGAGCACGGTATCGGAAGAAGTTGCAACGGTGTCTGTTCCGAAGGACGGCAACGGCGCCAACCTGCTCGCCATGGTTTCCAAGCCGGGAACGGCCAGCCGCATCATCACGGCGCCGACCGCTTCGGCTGACGCAGGCGTAGCGGCGGCTTCTGCTACCGGCAATGCAGCAGCCAACGACAACGGCCAGACGCAGCAGGCTTCCGCCTCGCCGGCGACACAGCCTGCGACCGCTCCTGACGCCGGAAAGCCCGCAGCAACCGGCGCTGCGGCTGACGTGATGGTCAACGCCGTCGAGATCGAAGGCGACAAGATCTTCGTTGCCGGCACCGCAAAGCCCTCTTCCACCGTCGTTGCCTATGCAGACGACAAGCTGATTGGCAAATCCGCGGCAGGTCAGGACGGACACTTCGTCATCGACGGCGTGATGCCGCTGGCAGTCGGAGACCACAAGATCCGCGTCGATGTTCTGGACGCAAGCGGCAAGGTCGCCGTGCGCGCCTCGGTCAACTTCAACCGGCCGGCAGGCAACCAGGTGACTGTTGCCGCCCAAAGCGGCGCTGGCTCGGCTTCCTCCGCACCTGCAATGGTTCCGCTCGACGAAGGTGCACTTGGCAAGCTGAGGAACGACGTTGCCAAGGCATTCGGCCTGCTGAGCAACCTGTTTGCCGACGGCAAGCTGCCGGGCGCCGAACAGCTCGCGGCAGCACGTTCCGCCAACGAGATTGCATTGCGCTCGATCATCGATTTCCGAGCCGCGGCAGATGCGACTGCGGAGTTCAAGGAGCGCGCGACCAATGCATCCGTAGACGCTGCCGGTGCGCTCAAGTTCCTGCAGTCGCTGCCGATCGACGCGCAATCCGTCGGCGCATCGCTGTCGAAGCTCGGCGAGATGATCGCCAAGCTTTCGCCGCCGGCGGAGACGCCCGCCGCGCCCGCCACCAACGAGGTCGCCAGCAGCGAAAACCAGCCGGCAACGATCGAACAGGCGCCGTTGCAGGAGAGCAAGGAAACCGTGATCATCCGCCGCGGCGACACGCTGTGGCAGATCTCCCGTCGCGTCTACGGTCTTGGCGTGCGCTACACCACGATCTACGTGGCCAACGAGGACAAGATCAACAATCCCGACCGGATCCTGCCGGGCCAGATCTTCGGCCTGCCGAAGGACGCGCTTCCGAATGCCGAGGAACTGCATCGCAAGCGCCTCTCCGGCGAGCACCTCTAGGAATAAACAGAGCGGCCGGGCAATATGATGCCCGGCCGCTCTTTCCTTGCGACATCGCCATGTTGTATTGGTCGCCGCGGCACCCTACTTGGCCGTGACGGCGATTATGTTCGGCAGGCGCTTGCAAACGCGCTGTCTCCGCAATTTCCCGTATCGCGACACGGTCAGCGCCCCCTGCGGGCCGGAGACATGCATGGCAAACGGCAAGACAGTTTCAGATTCCAATCTGCTGCAGACCCTGTTCAATCTATGGCCTTACATGTGGCCTTCAGGTCGCCCCGATCTGAAGATGCGGGTGGTGTGGGCAACGGTCTATCTGCTTATCTCCAAGTTCGTCCTGCTGCTCGTCCCTTATTTCTTCAAGTGGTCGACCGATGCCCTGAACGGCAAGATCGACCTTGCGGGCAAGGTGCCAGCCTTGCTGACCGGCGCCATTGCGCTTGTTATCGCCTATAATCTGACGCGCCTGATCCAGCTCGCGCTCAACCAGCTCCGAGACGCCCTGTTTGCGAGCGTCGGACAACATGCCGTTCGCCAGCTCGCCTACAAGACGTTCGTGCATATGCATGAGTTGTCTCTGCGCTTTCATCTTGAGCGCAAGACGGGTGGCCTTTCGCGCATCATAGAACGCGGCACGAAAGGCATCGAGACGATCGTGCGCTTCACGATCCTCAATTCCGTTCCGACGCTGATCGAATTCCTGCTGACGGCCGTGATCTTCTGGTGGGGCTACGGCTTTTCCTATCTGGCCGTGACCGCATTCACGGTCTGGGCATACATCTGGTTCACGATCCGCGCCAGCGACTGGCGCATCGCGATCCGCAAGACGATGAACGACAGCGACACCGACGCCAACACCAAGGCGATCGACTCGCTGCTCAATTTCGAAACGGTGAAGTACTTCGGCAACGAGGAGATGGAAGCCAAGCGTTTCGACAGATCGATGGAACGCTACGAGAAGGCAGCCACTGATGTCTGGACGTCGCTCGGATGGCTGAACTTCGGCCAGGGCGTGATCTTCGGCCTCGGCACGACCGTCATGCTGATCCTGTCGGCGCTTGCCGTTCAGCGCGGCGAACAGACCGTTGGCGATTTCGTCTTCGTCAACTCCATGCTGCTGCAGCTTTCGGTACCGCTGAACTTCATCGGCTTCGTCTATCGTGAAATCCGCCAGGGGCTGACCGATATCGAGCAGATGTTCGATCTCCTTCAGGTCAAGGCGGAGGTGACGGATGCCCCGAACGCGATTGCGCTCGACATCGGTCGCGGCGCAATCTCCTTCAAGGACGTGCACTTCGCCTACGACCCGGCCCGTCCCATTCTGAAGGGAATTTCCTTCGACGTGCCGGCAGGCAAGACGGTGGCCGTCGTTGGTCCGTCCGGCGCCGGCAAATCGACTTTGTCGCGCCTGCTCTACCGCTTCTACGACATACAGAGCGGCTCGATCAGCGTCGACGGTCAGGACATCCGCAACGTGACGCAGAAGAGCCTTCGCGCCGTCATCGGCATGGTTCCTCAGGACACCGTGCTCTTCAACGATACCGTTGCCTACAACATCCGCTACGGGAAGCCGGCTGCGAGCGATACCGAGGTCAAGACGGCCGCCGAGATTGCGCAGATCGCGCATTTCATCGACATGCTGCCCGAAGGTTTCGACACCAAGGTCGGCGAACGCGGCTTGAAGCTATCAGGTGGTGAAAAGCAGCGTGTCGCGATCGCACGAACCGTGCTGAAGGCACCACCGATCCTTATCCTCGACGAAGCGACATCGGCGCTCGACACGACGACCGAGCGAGAGATCCAGGCAGCTCTCGATGTCGTCTCCCAGGACCGGACGACGCTTGTCATCGCGCACCGTCTTTCAACCGTGATCGGCGCCGACGAGATCATCGTCCTGAAGTCGGGCGAGATCGCCGAGCGCGGCACCCATTCCGATCTTCTTCAGAAGAACGGTCTCTACGCCTCGATGTGGAACCGGCAGCGCGAAGCAACGCAGGCAGAGGAGCATCTGAAGCAGGTGCGGGAAAACGACGACCTCGGCATCGTCAACAGACTTGCCCCCGCCAGCTGAGGCGGGGACAAGCGACCTCTTTGCTGTTCAGAACCTCCCGCCGAGGCAGCCAGCGGTTGCCCACAGCATTGCCCCCGCAATGGTTTCCCTGTAACCAGCGATGAACGAAACGCTTAGGAGAGCGGCATACATGAGCTTGTTCAATACGGTTCGCAACACGATCGTTCCGGTGCACAAGGAAGGCTACCCCTTCATCGCTGCCTTCTTCGTTGCCTCGCTGATCCTCGGCTGGATTTTCAAGCCGCTGTTCTGGATCGGCCTCATCCTGACGCTGTGGTGCGCCTATTTCTTCCGTGACCCGGAGAGAATGACGCCGCAGGACGACGATCTCGTGATCTCGCCTGCCGACGGCAAGGTATCGTCCGTGCAGATCGTGGTTCCGCCTGCGGAACTCAATCTCAGCACCGAACCGATGCTGCGGATTTCGGTCTTCATGAACGTCTTCAACTGCCACGTAAACCGTGCCCCGATGCGTGGCCGCGTCCTCAGCGTCAACTATCGCTCCGGCAGCTTCGTCAATGCCGAACTCGACAAGGCCAGCGAAGACAACGAGCGCAACGGCCTCGTCATCGAGACGGCCCACGGCAACATCGGCGTCGTGCAGATTGCCGGCCTCGTTGCTCGCCGTATCCTTTGCTGGGCAAACGCAAACGAACCTTTGGACGCCGGCGAGCGTTTCGGTTTGATCCGCTTCGGTTCGCGTCTCGACGTGTTCCTGCCGGTCAGCGCCGCGCCGCGAGTAACGGTTGGCCAGACCGCGATTGCGGGCGAGACGGTACTTGCGGAGTTCGGCACGACCAAGGGTCCGGTCGTCAGCCGTCGCAGCTAGAGAACATCGGAGTGCGACATGGAAACGCCCTTCCCGCCATTTGAACCCAACGGCCCGCTTGACGATTCCGCACGCGGTCCGCGGCTTCGCGAAATACCGCTGCGACTGGTCGTTCCCAACCTGATTACCATCCTGGCGATATGCGCCGGGCTCACCGGTATCCGCCTCGCCTTCGAAAACCGGTACGAACTTGCTGTCGGCATGGTGTTGCTGGCGGCATTTCTCGACGGCATCGATGGACGCGTGGCTCGCCTGATGAAGGCGACGTCGAAGTTCGGCGCGCAGATGGACTCGCTCGCCGACATCGTCAACTTCGGCGTAGCGCCGGCTCTCGTCGTCTACGTCTTCGCGCTCGACCAGGCTCGTTCGATCGGCTGGATCGCCGCCCTGATCTATGCAATTGCGGCCGGGCTTCGCCTTGCTCGTTTCAACGTCATGGCGGAGCGGGAAAACAAGGCGACGTGGCAATCGGAATACTTCGTCGGCGTCCCGGCGCCTGCCGGTGCGATGCTTGTCCTGCTGCCCGTCTATCTCGGCTTCCTCGGGATCACCATCGACAAGACGTTCGGCTTCATCTCCGCAGCTTATACTGTGCTGATCGCCTTCCTGCTCATCAGCCGCCTGCCGGTGTGGTCCGGCAAGTCTGAGGGAAGCAAGCTGCGGCGCGATCTCGTGCTGCCGATGATGCTCGGCGTCGTCTTCTATGTCGCCCTGCTTTCCAGCTTCACCTGGGAGATCATGGTCGTCACAGCCGTCGTCTACCTGCTGACCCTGCCCTTCGGCGCGCGCAAGTGGAAGCGCAAATACGGCACGCTCACCATCGAAGAACCCGGTGTCGGCGAGGATGATATCGGCCGTCACATCTGACTGCTTTCAACGTGCAGGAACGCCTGGCTCAAGGCTCGCGAATTATGGTTTACGGATATAAATCCTGATAAGCCTCGCCTCTATTTTGTCGTTATTACAGGCAAAAGAGCAATAAATATAAGAGTCTAGGGACAGCACGTAAGGAGAGTATTGTGACCCCGAAGAAGACAAGCGTGGAACTGCCGGCGAAGACCGATCTCAGCGCGAACTACCGCCCGCTCGGCCTGAAGGCCGTTCTGGCAGCAGCCTTGATGCTGAAGAGCAAGCCGGCTCTCGTCAAGAAAATCGCCTGATCAGGCCGGGCTGACGAGGCGAGCGCCAAGGCTCAGAGCCAACAGGCCCATCACAACGCCGATCACGACGTCAAGAACCCGCCAGGCGGCGGGTTTGGCAAAGACAGGCTGCAGCAGCCGCGCCCCGTACCCCAATCCGAAAAACCAGACAAACGATGCGGTCGCCGCACCGATTCCGTACGCCAGCCGATCGGCTCCCTCATAGGCGGCCGACAGACTGCCGAGCAGCACGACCGTATCAAGATAGACGTGCGGGTTCAGGAAGGTGAAGGCGAGACATGCGGCGACAGCCGTCTTCAATCCGAGCGCCTGCGGTGCGCCCGTCTGCATTGCTCCGGGATGGAGCGCTCGCCGGAAGGCCATCACCGCATAGGTTCCCAGAAACAGCATGCCGCCGAGGCTGACCGCCATGATCAGCCCAGGCGAGCGGGAGACGAGCGTACCCAGCCCGCCGACCCCTGCCGCGATCAGGATAGCGTCCGACGACGCGCAGATCAGGCAGAGGATGAAGACGTTGGAGCGGAGCAGGCCCTGACGCAGAATGAATGCATTCTGTGCACCGATGGCAATGATAAGCGAAGCACCGAGAAAGAAGCCGGAGAGCGCGGCCGAAATCGAGAACATGTAGACTTCCGAATAAAATAGAGGCTGGGAATAGCGGACTAGAAAAGGCTGAGCTGGCCGTCATCCGGCTTCGGTTTGTCCGCCAGCGGCGGCGGCCTCTCGATGGTAGCACGATCCTGCAGGTCAGCGCCCATATTGGCGACCTTATTGACCTTGTCGGACACCGGTATCGCTTCGAAGAAATCGTCCTCAACCGGCTGCATCAGGTCTGCAACATCGCGCGGTTCCTGCGTCTTGCAATCGAGCCAGCGAGAAAAGTCTTCTGGCCGGATGACAACAGGCATGCGGTCATGGATCGGCGATATCGCAGCGTTTGCCGCGGTCGTCAGGATCGCACCCGTATCGACTTCCGAACCGTCGGCTGATGACCACGTCTCCATCAAGCCGGCGAAGGCGACGACGCCGCCATGCCGCGGCCGGATCCAATAGGGCTGCGCCTTTTCCTGGCTGTTTTTCGTTGGCCGATGCCACTCGTAGAAGCCGGAGGCAGGCACGAGCACACGCCGATGGCGCATGGCCGCGCGAAACGACGCCTTGCCGATCGCCGTTTCGGAGCGCGCATTGATCAGCAACGGAAACGACTTCGGATCCTTGACCCAGCCCGGTGTGAAACCCCAGCGCACCAGCAGCGCCCGGCGATCCGGAAGATTGCTTCCCTTTTCGCCAGGACCATCTGACACCACGACAAGGATCGGCTGCGTCGGAGCGATGTTATAGCGCGCCGGAAAGTCATCCAGACCCATGATCCCCAGGATCTCCTCGAGTTCTTCCGGGGATATCGTCAGCGCGTACCGTCCACACATACCGTTGTCTTTGCACCCTGCTTCGGACGGGTCAAGACCGGGCTATCCGCGTGGCGCGAACAAAATCAACGCCGTTCCGAACAGGCACGCCAGGGCGCCACCGATGTCCCAACGGTCCGGCACCCGCTGCTCGACCAGCCAGAGCCACAGCAGCGATGCAATGATGTAGATGCCGCCATAGGCAGCAAAGGTCCGCCCGGCCGCCTCGCTCGGCACCAGCGTCAGCAGCCAGGCAAACAATGCCAGCGATGCCAGACCCGGCGCCGTCCACCACAGGGGCTTTTCCATGCGGAGCCACGCCCAGAAGGCGAAGCATCCGGCGATCTCGAAAAAGGCGGCGGCTGCGTAGATAATATAGGTCAAACAAGCGTCCCCGAATCATTGTCTCGACTATCCAACGGGACGGCTTCGTATCCAAGCGCCGGCAAGCAACAAGGCATCATATCCGTATGGCATCCTCCTCCCCTACCGCGGCTTCCTCCGCCATTCTGCAGCGGGGTGACCGCTTCCTGCTGGTCCTGCGGCGCAATCCTCCTTCGGCTGACATGTATGCCTTTCCCGGAGGCCGGGCCGAAGCCGGCGAGACGCCGGATCAAACGGCATTGCGGGAATTCGAAGAGGAAACCGGCATCCGCGCCTCGAACCCGCGCCTCTTTGCAACCTATGACCTGAAGACACATGCCGTCGACGGGAGCGTCGCCAGCCACTTCCTGCTTTCGGTCTTCCGCGTCGAGGCCGACAGCAACGCGGTGGCAATCGCCGCCGACGATGCGGCGGACCTCGGTTGGTACACACTGGAAGAGATTCGCCGGCTGCCGACGCCACAAAGCGTTCTCGAATGCGCCGAGCGCCTGGCTGTGGACAACGAATAAGCAGGTGGAAATCTTGGGCAACGCCTTGTTCCGGCCATCACGAGGGTATCAACTAAACTCCATGATTCCCGTTCGACGCGTCTTGTTGTCTGCTGTGTTATGCGCCGGCGTGGCGATCCCTGTATTTGCGGCAGCGCAAGGCCAGACGACGCCAGCGCCGCCCGTAGTAGAGGCGAAACCTGTCACGGCGCCATACGACGACAAGCTTGCGAGACTGGCCGAGGTGCTTGGATCGGTGCATTACCTGAGAACGCTGTGCAAGGCCGATAACGGCGACGAGTGGCGAGCAGGAATGCAGCAACTGCTTGATTCCGAAGCGAAAGACGAGCCGCCTCGGAAAGAGAAGCTGACGGCTGCCTTCAATCGCGGCTATCGCGCATTTGCCTCCGTTTATACCGATTGCACCCCCGCAGCGATCATGGCAGAAGAGCGCTACCGTAACGAAGGTGCAACACTTGCCACAGAAATTACTTCGCGGTTTGGAAATTAGCGTTTAATTAACCTCTTTTCATTCGCGCACGTGTCGTTTTGGGAAAAGGCTGATAAAGTTATTAACTAGGCAGTAAGGCATGCAGTCTGAGGAAAAAAGAATGGAACCGAGCCTCAATGACATCGACGACATGATCGTCCACGAAAAGATGCAGGCGGCCCTGGAATACCATAACGAAGCCTGGGCCGATGGCATGGCGGACGGTATCGAGCCGGAGATCATTGCCGACACAGCAATTATCCATGCACTTCGCGAAACGATCCGTCTCCACGGGGAAAACAGCGCGGAGGCCTTGCTTGAATCGCTGCGTGAACGCATGCTGGCAGGTGAGTTCTCTCCGAACCGCACCCTGCAATAACAGCACAGAGAGTTTCATGCGTACCGATAAGGATCCTGCCTCGCGGCCCGTTTTCGTGCCGCTTCTAGTTGCAATCGGCGTCGGTGCCGCCAGTCTGATGTCCGCTTCAGCAGCATCAGCCCTCTCGGAACTGCAAAAGACTCCCGGCCTGACGGACAATGCCTCTCCGGGCAGTGACAAGCCCACAGCACCTCCTGCCGCTTCGGGCGTGCCGGCGCCGGGCCCGATCATCAGCAAGCCCGCCGGACAGAGCTCGGACACCACGCCAGGCGCGCAGGACAGCTCGAAGCCAGTCGATGTGCTCTACGATATCAGCAAGGTTCCCGAGCCAGTACGGCATATGCGTGAGCAGATCGTCGAAGCGGCCGCCTCTGGTGATCTTGAACGCCTGCGTCCGCTGCTTGGAACCGGTGCGGGCCAGACCCAGGTTACGGTCGGCGAACCAACCGACGATCCGATTGCCGCGCTCAAGGACCTGTCGGGCGACCCCGATGGCGACGAGATCCTGGCAATCATCCTCGACATCGTTTCCACAGGCTTCGTTCATGTCGGGCAAGGAACGTCTGACGACATGTATGTCTGGCCCTACTTTGCCGAGAAGGACCTGAAGACCCTGACGCCGCCAGAACGCGTCGAACTGCTGCGCATCGTGACGGCAGGCGATCTTGCCGATATGCAGGAGTTCGGGGGCTATAACTTCTATCGCATCGGCATCACCGCTGACGGAAAGTGGAAGTTCTTCACCGCCGGCGACTGACGCTTGCGATCAATCTTCCGAAGACATATTTCTGGGCGATAACAACGCTACAGGTGCCTTTATGCCAGCCGTTTTCCTGAGAGACCGCGCGTTGATCCGCGTCAGGGGTGCCGACTCCGAGTCGTTCCTGCAGAACCTCATCACGACAGACGTCGTTTCGCTTGCCGCTGATGAAGCGCGCCCCGGGGCGCTGCTGACACCGCAGGGCAAGATTCTTTTCGACTTCATGATCATGCGCGAAGACGCTGGTTTCCTGATCGAGACGGACGAGAGCCAGCGCGACGCTCTGCTGAAGCGGCTGAGCATGTACAAGCTCCGCGCCGCTGTCGATATCGCGCCTGCTGGCGAAGGGGTTTCCGTCGCCTGGGATCAGCCGGTCGACGGAGGCTGGAAGGACAGCCGTTTCTTGAAGGCCGGCATTGCGTTGACGCGCAAGCCTGGCAACGAAGGCAGCGACGATGCGATCCTCTACGACAGCTTGCGGGCAGCAAATGGCATTGTGGTCGCGGGACAAGACTATCCTCTGCAGGATGCCTTTCCGCACGACGTATTGATGGACCTCAACGGCGGACTTTCGTTCAAGAAGGGCTGCTATGTCGGCCAGGAAGTGGTCTCGCGCATGCAGCACCGCGGCACCGCTCGCCGTCGTGTCGTGACCGTTGCAGCCGATGGTGCTCTCCCTGCGCCCGGCAGCGAGCTCACCGCTGCCGGAAAGCCTGTTGGGACGCTCGGTTCCGCCTCCGGCCGAATCGGGCTGGCCATTGTCCGCATCGACCGCGCGGGAGAAGCCATGGCGGCCGGCACGCCTATCCTCGCCGGAGACACGCCGGTTACCCTCGCACTCCCTTCCTGGTCCGGCCTCACCTTCCCTTCGAGCGCCGATGAGGCAAGCGCTTGACTCCCAAGGCGCCGCGCGCATGGCAGCGCATGCTCTCGGGCCGCCGGCTCGATCTTCTGGATCCGTCACCATTGGACGTGGAGCTTAGCGACATCGCGCATGGTCTTGCGCGGGTAGCCCGCTGGAACGGCCAGACATCCGGTGATCATGCCTTCTCGGTCGCCCAGCACAGCCTGATCGTCGAGGACATCTTCCGCCGCCAGAATGAAGCGACAGCCGACGAGTGCCTTATGGCGCTGCTTCACGACGCGCCCGAATATGTCATCGGCGACATGATCTCTCCATTCAAGTCGGTCGTCGGCGGCGGCTACAAGAGCGTGGAGAAACGCCTGGAAGCGGCCATCCACCTGCGCTTCGGCCTTCCGCCTCACCCTTCGCGCGAGCTGAAGGACAGGATCAAGAAGGCGGATACGGTGGCGGCCTATTTCGAGGCGTCTCAACTGGCGGGCTTTACCGTGGTCGAGGCCCAGAAGTTCTTCGGCCAGCCGCGGGGCATCACCAAGGAAATGCTGCAGCTGGCACCTCTTCCGGCCGTCGAAGCGCAGGTCCGTTTCTGCGAACGGTTCGCCGCCCTCGATGCCGGGCGGAACGCATCATGACAAAGATCGTGGTTGCCCCTCTCTCGCGCATCGCCGAAATGGCTGTCCGCCATGGCGCCCGTGAGATGATAAGCCTGATGGCGAAGGAGCAGCTGTTTCACCGGCCTGCCGTCATCAAGGCGGAGCGCCATCTGCTACTGACCATGAACGACATCGCCTTCAAGGGTACCGGCGGGCTTGTCGCGCCTGACGAGACGCATGTGCGTGAGATCATCGACTTCGCGACCAGCTGGGACCAATCGGCGCCTCTGCTCATCCATTGCTGGATGGGCGTTTCGCGCTCTCCGGCGGCAGCACTCGTGGCAGCACTCGCGCTGGAACCGGAGCAAAGCGAGGCAGACCTTACCCGGCGACTGCGCGAGGCCTCTCCGTTTGCCAGCCCCAACCTCCGGATCGTGGAAATCGGCGACCGGCAGCTAGACCGAAAGGGACGGCTGATCGAGGCCGTGCGGGCGATTGGAAGAGGGGCGGATGCCGATGGCAATGCGCCATTCGTCCTGCCGCTGCAGGTTGCAGCCGACCGTTGATCGGTTGACGCCATCGGCGGGCTGCCCCATGTAGCCGGGTCTATCGACAATGACGACCGGCGAGATCATGGAACAACAGGCAACCGACGTAATTCTGGCAACACGTACCGCTCTCAATCAGGCAAGCGCGCTTGCGGTGGAGTATTCATTCTCCATCCTCGGCGCGATCATCCTGCTCGTTCTCGGATGGTTGATGGCAAACTTCATCAGCCGCTGGGCCTTCGAGGGAATCTCCCGCGTCCGTGGGATCGACGAGACGCTGGCGCGATTCTTTGCCAACGTGCTGCACTACGGCCTGCTCATTCTGGTGTTCATCACGGTGCTCGGGCAGTTTGGCGTCCAGACGGCATCGATCATCGCCGCACTCGGCGCCGCCGGCCTGGCGATCGGCCTTGCGCTGCAGGGCACGCTGCAGAACATCGCGGCTGGTATCATGCTGCTCATCCTGCGCCCCTTCCGGGTCGGCGAGTACATCTCGACCAGCAATGTTGCAGGCACTGTGCGCGAAATCGGGCTCTTTGCGACCGAGCTGCGGACCTCGGACGGGCTTTACCTTCTGGCACCGAACTCCACACTGTGGAACACGCCGATCACCAACTACAGTCGCGAAGCCACCCGCAAGGGCGAGTTGACGGTGAATGTCGGAAGCGGCGAGCAGGTTGCTCTCGCCATGGACGCGCTGACCGATCTTGCCAAATCCGACAAGCGCGTACAATCCAACCCGAAGCCGGCGGTATTCATCGAAACAATCGCCGCCGACAAGACGACCATCACAATGCGCTACTGGACAAAGACAGTCGAATGGGACGACACGCGCCGCGAACTTCTCGGCCGGATGAAATCAACCTTCGATCAGAAAGGGCTGCCGATCCTCTAGCCATCCTTCTTAGGCAGCGGCGGCGTCTCTACTTGATGACGCCGCATGCCAGCCGCTCGCCTGCATCCCCGGAGGGCTGGCTGCGGTAGTCGTCGGAATTGGCGTGGATCATCAACGCCCTGCCGCGAATGCCGTTCTTCTTGTCATCAAGGGTGACCATGCTATCGAATACCTGCGCCCGCAGGACACCGTCAGGACCGACGTACTGGTTCGGCATGTCGCCCGCGTGGGGTCCCTTGGCGGCAAGCAGACCGTGCTCCGCATTGGTCGGATTGAAGTGCTTGCCGGCCGATTCATGGTGTATTGCCGCATCGCACTTGCCGGTTTCGTGCACATGGAAGGCAACCCACTTGTTGGCCGGAAGGCCTGTTACTTCCACTTCCATCAATACGCCGCCGCCGGCCGCAGCCGTGAGTGTCGCACGGCCGTCCTCCTTGCCGTCCTTGCCAACGAAGTCCGCTGTTGCGGTCTGCTTATCCTGCGCCATCGCAAGGGTCGCGACTGTCGCAAATCCAATCAGCGCAACCGATCGCACGATACTGCCCATGATATTCCCTCCTCGTTGGTTATCGATGACGAACGCACGTCGCCAAGGGCGGGTTCCGCCTGCGCGAAAAACAAAAAGCCGACCAAAGGCCGGCTCATTGTACGCATTCTGCGGCAATACCCTAGGACGCGATGTCCAGGTCATACTGACCATAGGTATTTTTGTAGAGATCGCCCGTATCTTCGGACGTATCCTGCGAGAAGAAATTCACGCCACCGCTTTCGCGCGCGCGCATCATGAATGCGAGCACGCCATCGGACAGCTTCGGTGAGGCATCCTGCCCGTCTTCACCGTCGTTCAATTGGGTAAGAATACCGGGCTTATCATCAGCCGCCAGTTCGCCGCGGCTCAGAACGCCGTCGCCATTTGTGTCAAGTCTCGAAAGCGTCGCCAGATAGGCATAGGACGTATCCGATACAGATGAAACACGGGTCATACAAACCTCCGTTCACCGCCTTCGCCGGTGATTGTTTGTACGCAATACGAATAGGGAAAATCACAACTAGAAGGGTCGATAAACTGATTTGCCCGCTCCGTCAATAAGCTGTTAATGGTCCATTAACGATGATTGACAAAGTGTGACTTTATTCGCACCGCAAAATCGCAACAGCACTTTTCGGAACAGAAATGTAGCGTTTTCCGTCCGATACCGGCGCACAAAATATAGCTGACGTTATATATTTTCCCGCACTGCAACCGAATATTAATTCGACCGGAAGATTATAAGTACAGAGCTATTTGCGTGTATTCAATTTTGAATTGTGAAATCAGGTGCCTTGGAAACTGCAGCAATTTCTTTGCATGCCACTTTCGCCGCAGCCAGGCTTACCTGCTCCGATGCGACAAGGCTTCATCAATCCGTGGTGCGCCGGTGACGCGAAGGTGAATGGGCATGGAAGCTGAAGCGCTCTTCCGCGAACAGTGTGCCGAAGCCCTGGGATATAATCCATCTACCGAAGGGCAGCGCCTCGTCGACCTCGTCGTCGACACCTGCAAGCAGTACGCCACGCAGCGACGAGATGTCGAAAAGCGCGCCAACGCGACGCAGGAAAGCAATGAACTGCTGAAGGAAGCCCTCGCCTCGGCGACAGAAACGCTCTCCGAGCAAAAACGACTTCTCGAGATCGTCCTGAACCACCTTCCGCTCGGGCTCAGCGTTTTCGATACCGACCAGAAGCTCATCCTCTGCAACATCCGGTTCCAGCAACTGTTCGGCTTCGACGAGACGGATGTCGCGCCGGGCGCGACCATGCGCTCACTGATCGCCAGGATCGCCGGAACAGAAATGCCGGAGACACGGCAGACGACGGGAGAACGAGACTTCTCCGATGGTGGGCGCATCCGCCGGCGCGAGTGGAGCATGCACGACGGTCGGCTGATCCAGAGCGTCGTGACCGTCCTGCCCGACGGCAGCAATATTTCTATCCATGCAGACGTTACCGCCGATCGGAAAGCCGCGGAACGGATCGCCTTCCTCGCCCATCACGACCCTCTGACGGGTCTTCCAAACCGGCTGAGTTTTCGAGGACGGGTCGAAGCAGCCCTGAGCTCACGAAAGGCGGACGAAGAGATCGCGCTGGTTCACCTCAATCTCGACCGCTTCAAGTCCGTCAACAACACGCTCGGCGTGGCCGCCGGCGACAAGATCCTGCGGCAGGTGGCCGAACGGCTTCGTCTCACCGCAGGCGAAGGCAACATTCTCGCCCGTCTCGGCTCCGACGAATTTGCGATCCTTCAGTGCGGACGGCAACAGCCCTGGAACGTCACCGCCCTCGCCGAACAGATCCGCCGCGAACTTGCGGAGCCCTTCTTTCGCGGCGAGAAAGCAGTAGAACTCAGCGTTTCCATGGGGATTGCCATCAGCCCACAGGACGGAATCGATACCGACGTACTGCTGAAGCATGCCGGTGTCGCATTATCCCATGCCAAGACGGCGGGCCGACGCGGCGAGCGCTTCTTTACCAACGAGATGGAAGCACAGCTGGAAGCACGCCATACGCTCGAGGCCGACCTGCGCAAGGCGGTCGCGAACCACGAGTTCGAGCTCAACTATCAGCCGCTTTTTGACATTGGCGCACAGCGCATCTGTGGCTTCGAGGCTTTGCTGCGCTGGAACCATCCGACCCGCGGCCGGGTCTCGCCGGTCGAATTCATCCCGCTCGCAGAAGAACTGGGGCTGATCGTCGATATCGGCCGATGGGTGCTTTTGCAGGCCTGTACGGACGCGGCGGGCTGGCCCGAGGATGTCAAGGTTGCAGTCAACGTGTCGGCTATCCAGTTCACCCACGGCAACCTTCCAGACGACATAGCGACGGCGCTGACGATCTCGGGCCTTACCCCGGCGCGACTCGAAATCGAAATCACCGAAAGCGTGTTGATGGAAAACCGCGAAGAGGCGCTGCCGATCCTCCATGCTCTCAAGCAGCGTGGGCTTCGGGTCGCCATGGACGACTTCGGCACCGGATATTCCTCGCTCAGCTATCTGAGCAGCTTCCCGTTCGACAAGATCAAGATCGACAAGTCGTTCGTGACCGACATCGTGGAGAATCGCGAAGCCTTCGCGATCATCCGAGCCATCATCCTGCTTGGCGACGCGCTCGGCATGCGCGTCACGGTCGAGGGCGTCGAAACCGGCGAACAGTTGGCCTTGCTCGAGCAGGAAGCCTGCGACGAGATCCAAGGCTACCACATCAGCCCGCCGCGCCCGCTGGCGGACGTGCCGACGCTGCTTTCCGGCAGCTGGGAGACACACGGCACCAAGGCGAGTTGACCGGACGTCGTTGCAAGCCGGGACTGCCGCCGCTATGAGGATAGAAACATCATCCTCACGGTTTTATTCATGTTCGCGGCCAAGGCCTTCTCCCCTTTTGAAAATCTAGCCTCGCAGCTCATTCCTCATGCCTACGAGGGCGACGATGGTTCGCACGACCTCGCGCATATCCTGCGTGTCTTCAAGAACGCGATGCGCATCCAGGCGAAGGAAGGCGGAGACGCGAGGATCCTCGCAGCCGCCGTGCTTCTGCACGATTGCGTGGCCGTGGAGAAGAACTCACCGTTGCGCTCCAAGGCCTCCGCACTTGCCGCTGAAAAGGCGACCGGTGTCCTCACTGAACTCGGCTGGTCGCCGGCCGACATCGGCGTCGTCGAGCATGCGATCACCGCTCACAGCTTCTCCGCAAACATCACCCCGGAGACGCTGGAGGCGCGGATCCTTCAGGATGCCGATCGGCTCGATGCGATCGGCATGGTCGGTGCTGGCCGGTGCTTCTATATCGGAGGGCGCATGTCCTCGCTGCTCTACGACCCGCTCGATCCCTCAGGCGAAAACCGTCCGCTCGACGACCGGCGCTACGTGATCGATCATTTCCAGACGAAGCTGTTCAAGCTCGCCGACGGCTTCAAGACAGAGAGCGGCAGAGCGCTTGCTGCCGAACGCGACAAGCGGCTGCGCGATTTTCTCGCTGCTTTCATGGACGAAATCTAGGAGTTCCCGATGCGCATCAGCGATCTCTTCGTATATCCGCTCAAGAGTGGCCGGGCGATCGCCTTGCAGACCACCGAGATCGATGCCTTCGGATTGCCAAGCGACCGGCGCGCGATGATCACCGATCCGTCGGGCCATTTCATTACGCAGCGGGAACTGCCAACACTTGCCCGGATCGAGGCGGTTCTTGACGGAGCCGATCTCCAGCTCACCATGTCGGGCAAAGAACCTATTCGACCCAGCTTTGCCTCAGGGCGCCGCCTTGACGTGGACATCTGGAAGACCCCCGTCAACGCAGCAGTCGCCGACGACGACACTAACCAGACGCTTTCCGACTGGCTCGGTCGCGATGTACGTCTGGTGTTCTTCGACGATGATGCCGAGCGCACGGCAAGTGCGGAGTGGGCGGGAGACGGAACGCCCGTCACCTTCGCCGACGGCTATCAGATCCTCGTCACCACGACGGCATCGCTGAAGGCCCTAAACGCCGACCTCGCGGCGCATGGTGACGGGAGCGTCGGCATGGAGCGCTTCCGGCCGAACATCGTCATCGATAGTGACGAGCCATGGGCCGAGGATCGATGGATCGCGATCGAGATCGGCGGGATCCGGTTCGATCTCGTCAAGCCCTGCGCGCGCTGCATCATGACAACACAGGACCAACAGACCGGCTCCCGCGAGGTCCCCAACCCGATGCCCGCGATGGGCCGTATTCGCATGTCCGGCGACCGGCGCGTACCCGGCCCGCTTTTCGGCTGGAACGTCACGCCGCGCGGTACGGGTACGATTTCGGTCGGAGATGCTGTCTCCGTTCTCGAAGAGCGACCGGAAGCATGGCCCATGAAGGTGAGAGCCGCCAAGGCACGCTAAACAAGGCATGCTATCGTACCCTGGCGCGGCAACCGCGCAGGGCTAACCGCGCCCGAGTGCCGCGTCGATCTCGCGCATCGTTTCTGCTGATAACGGACCTTTGCCCAAGGCGCCGACGTTCTCTTCGACCTGCGCAACCGTGCGGAAGCCGGGGATCGGCAATGTGCGGGAAGAGCGTGCCCAAAGCCAGGCCAATGCGCCCTGCGTCGGCGTCCGGCCGTCTGACATCAGCAAGTCGCGTACCGCGTCGAGTTTCGCTGCGAACTCCGGCGCAATGCGTCCGTCCTTGAAATACACCATCCAGTCGAGCGCGGCGGCGCGAACATCCTTTGCGCCAACGGTCTTCTGCGCGGTGAACTTCCCGCTCAGCAACCCCATCGCCAGCGGGCCGCGATTGATCGAGATCAGGCCATGCCGTTCAACCGTGGAAACGAGCTCATCCGCCGGCTCGAAGACATTCATCGTATGCTGAACCGACACGAAACCAGGTCGCTTTGCATGGCGCTCGGCGCGATCGGCGAAATCCGTGCTCCAGCCGAAGGCGTCGATTTTTCCTTCCGAGCGGAGCGCTTCCAATGTCTCGAAGACGTCATCGGACTGCTGGATCTGAAAATCGTTCAGGTGAAACTGCAAGAGATCCAGCCGTTCGCGTCGCAGACGGCGCAGCGAAGTCTCCACCGAAACGCGAATGAAGGCGGGATCGGCAAATGCACCGGTTGCCTGCTTCGTCGCCGGGTCCGTGGCAAAGCCGAACTTGGTAGCGACGACGACATCGTCACGGTTGCCGATCGCCTGCCCCAAAACCTCTTCCGAATGACCAGCACCATAGTTGGATGCCGTGTCGAAGAAGCGGACACCGAGCTCTACAGCACAATGGATGGCCGCGATCGACTCCGCATCGTCCACTTCTCCCCAGCCGAGCGGCGTATCGCCGGCGTAGAAAGGCCCGCCGATCGCCCAGCACCCCATGCCAAGCCGTGGAATTGTTTTTCCATCCCAAAGCTGCACGTGCGTCTCGTTGCTTGGCTTCGTCAGCATGTTGTCCTCCTCGACTGCTATTCAGATCAGCAAGTAGGAGCGCTGCCGGTCGCGGTAAAGCGCCGGTGTTGCATGATGGTTTTCAGCGGTGAAAAACAGTCAGGCCGAGAGCTGGCTGTCCGTCGAGACTTGTTGTTTCAGCGCCTTCAGCGCCGCCTGAACAAAACCTTCGCGTGCGGCCGGCATCTCCAGTCCGCGCGGTTCGTAGACGTGCCGGTGCAAGAAGAAGCCAGTCAGCCGGAAGGCAGCCGACAGGTTCTCGGCGTCCGCGGCCTCGCGCCGTTCATCGCTGAGGAACGACGGCAAGAGGAACATCTTGTCCGCCCATGGAGCGCCCGCGCTGCGGCTGACGGCGCGGCCGGATTTCGGAGAGACGTAAGCCAGATCCGCACGCGCGCCCGTGGCGGCACACTCCGTCAGATCAAGGCCAAAGCCGAGATCGTTGAGGACGGCCAGCTCGAAACGAACGAACAGTTCGCCCGCATCGGCGGGATTGTGCAGATTTTCAAGGATCACATCCAGCGTTTCAAAGAGGTGCGGATGCGGATCGCGCTCGGGCAAGAGCCGAAGCAGCGCGCCCATTGCCTGGACACCATAGACCGCGGTCGCCGTCTCCATGAGGCGCGCGGCGCGCAGCGTCACGGGCTCGATCCGGAACTCGCCAATATGCTCATCAAGCCGGGCCCGCCACGTGGCTTCCACTTCGTTGCCGGGCTGGAGGACGGGCTGCATTGCCCGGGACCGTCCGGCACGGACCATCCCCAGATGGCGACCGCGCTCGCTCGTCATCACTTCGGCGATGACGCTCGTCTCGCCGTGACGCTTTATGCCGAGAATGATCGCGCGATCCTGCCACTGCATGAGATACGAAGCCTTAATTGGTTCGCAGCAGCCTAGCGCAAGCAGACGGTTCTGTCATGAAAACCGGTCAAGCTTCGGCCGGGAAAAGCCTCTGGAGAAATTCCAGCATCGCAGTCTCGTCGAACGGCTTGACGAGCAGCGGCCTGTTCTGAAGCTCCTCGGGGAAATCCTGCGTGTCGGAATAGCCGCTCACGAATCCGAACGGAATATTCTCCGCAACGAGGCGCCGGGCGAAATCGAAGCTCATCACCTCTCCGAGGTTGACGTCGAGCAAAGCGAAATCGAACCGCTCGGCTTCCACCGCCTCGGTCGCCTGCGCGATGCTGCTGCAGATTCGGATCGTCTCAACACCGATGGCGCGAAGAATATCTTCGGCCTCCATCGCGATGATCAAGCTATCCTCAAGAACCAGAACCCGGTTCGCACTCATGTTCGACAAGCCCTTTCGAAGGCGTCAAGCCTGGCTCGTCCCCTCGCCTTCAACCGCATTTCCACCTCTGATGCGCAGCTGAACCTCAGCCGCAAAGCTCACACGACACTCACTTGCATAGCTGCTTTTTCCGTGATGGTCGATAAGCACAATCAAGCACGACGACAAATCATGTCGTCGAGAACCTTACGTTCCCGCGCGATTGTTCGCATTTAAAAAAGACATAGAACAAGCAATCTAGAGAAACGGTCGCAGCCGTTCGCCAAGGCCATCCCAACTGGCGATTTCGGCCAGCTGTTCGCCGTCAAGAACCTCGCAGGTTCGCTCCTGCCAGCGAATGAGTCCGCGAACGGCGAGCTTTTTCAAGGTCTTGTTCGTGTGGACGATTGAGAGACCGAGCGTGTCGGCAATATGCTGCTGGGTGATCGGGATCGCCTTGTGGCCGTTGAAGAGCTTAAGCTGCATGCCGCGCTGATACAGGAAGGCGATCAGATAGGCGGCGCGTTCGAGCGCCGTGCGACGGCCGATGCTGAGAAGATGTTCGTCCAGCATCCGCTCCTCCTGCGCCGCCATCCAGGTGATGTCGAAGGCTAGCGAGGGATGCTTGTTGTAAAGCCCCATCAACTTGTCGCGCTCGAAGACACAGAGCGAAACGGGCGACAATGCCTCGACCGAATGCTGCATCTCTCCCATGATCGAGCCCTGCAAGCCGATAAGGTCGCCCGGCATGATGTAGTTCAGTATCTGCCGCCTGCCGTCCTCCAGCGTCTTGTAACGGAAGCCCCAGCCCGACAGGACGGTATAGAGATGCGCGCTGTGGGCGCCTTCGACGAGAATCGTCGTGCCAGCATCCGCAGCGAGTTCGCCCTTCTTGAATTTCGAGACGAACTCGATCTCCTCACCGCTGAATTCCCTGAAATGCGGCAAAGGCCGCAATGGACACCGCTCGCAGGGCGTCTTGAAAGAATGCGTGGGGCGCGTCGGAGCCATGGACCCTCATGTTCAAAAAAACGGCGCCCTGTCGGGGCACCGCTGCAACTAAACTCCCGACAAGCGAGTTCGTTCCGTAAGCCATGGATACATCGTCTCGAAAAGCGACCCCGCGCTGTCGGAACTCGACGTTCTGCACCGTCCTTGAGCCAGGACCGCGAAAGAGGAGAAAGCCGTGAGAGACCTGATCTTGAAGATGACCATATCCGTCGACGGTTTCGTGAGTGACATGAACGGCAAGAACGGATGGATGTTCGGCTCCGATCAGGAGGCGAAGGCGTGGTCCGTGGAGACGCTATGGACCGCTGGCCTGCACATTATGGGAAGCCGCAGCTTCGAGGACATGGCCGCCTATTGGCCAACCGCGACCGACATGTTCGCGCCGCCGATGAACGACATCCCGAAGGCTGTTTTCTCACGACAGGGACCGTCGCTCCTTGATGGCGTAGAGCCTCGGCAGCCAGCGGAACGGCAGCCCGGCGGGGAGAGTTGGGCAACAGCCTATGTGGCAAGAGGGCGCCTCGCGGATGAGATCGCGACGCTGAAAGCTCAAGAGGGCAAGCCGATTATCGCCCACGGCGGCGTCAGCTTCGCGCGCAGCCTTGTTGCGGAGGGTCTGGTCGACGAATTCGTACTGTTGGTTGCGCCGGTCGCGCTCGGCAAAGGCAAGGCGCTGTTCTCGGAACTTGCCGCGCCAAGGTCGCTCAAGCTGATAAGCTCACGCGCCTTCCCGGGCGGCGCGGTCGCGCAGGTCTATCGGGCGGTTTGAACCGCCCGAAATCTTCAAGCCGACGCCTAGTGGGGGAAATCAAGGCCCATTTCGCGGAAGCGCTCGGGATCATCACCCCAGTTCTCACGAACCTTCACGAACAGGAAGAGATGAACCTGCTGCTCGAGAATCTCCGAAAGCTCGCGGCGAGAGGCCGAGGAGATCGCCTTGATGGTCTCGCCGCCCTTTCCGAGAGTGATCTTCTTCTGGCTGTCGCGCTCGACATAGATGACCTGCTCGATGCGGACAGACCCATCCTTGCGTTCTTCCCATTTCTCCGTCTCGACGTGAGACGAATAGGGAAGCTCCTGATGCAGCCTCAGGAAAAGCTTCTCGCGGGTGATCTCGGCTGCGAGCTGACGCATCGGAAGATCCGAAATCTGGTCCTCGGGATAATACCACGGACCTTCCGGCAGGGTGTTGGCCAGGTAGTCCATGACATCCGTGCAGCCCGAGCCGTTTTCGGCCGAGATCATGAACGTCTGATCGAAGGCGATCTTCTCGTTGGCTGCGGCGGCGAGCGCAAGAAGGTCCTCGCGCTTGACGCGGTCGATCTTGTTCAGCACCAGGATCTTCGGCTGCTTCACTTCCTTGAGGCCCTCAAGGATCGCTTCGGCATCGCCGCGCAGGCCACGCTCGCTGTCGATCAGCAGCATGATCAGGTCCGCATCCTTGGCGCCGCCCCAGGCCGAGGTCACCATCGCCCGATCGAGGCGGCGGCGCGGCTTGAAGATACCGGGGGTATCCATGAACACGATCTGCGCATTGTTGTGGATCGCAATGCCGCGCACGATCGCTCGCGTCGTCTGCACCTTGTGGCTGACGATCGAGACCTTGGCGCCGACCAATCGGTTGACGAGCGTCGACTTGCCGGCATTGGTCGGCCCGATCAGCGCGACAAATCCGGAATGCGTCACATCAGCGGCCTCGTTGGCGCCGCCTGCCATGTCTTGTTCTTCGCTCATCTTCCCGTCAATTTCCGGCAGACGTCTTCTGCCAAATTCCTTCGCGTTCCAGCATCTTCGTTGCAGCCACCTGTTCGGCTGCGCGCTTGGAACGCTCGACACCCGTCTCCGGCTGAACGCCTGCGACTTCGACCGTCACCGTAAAGCGCGGATCGTGGTCCGGTCCAGTGCGTTCTTCAACCCGGTAGTTCGGCGTCACGCCGAACTTCGCGTGCGACCATTCCTGCAGCTCTGTCTTGGCGTCACGCCTGGCGCCATCGGCCCGGGTTGCACGCTTTTGCCAATACTTCAGAATGAAGCGCCGCGCGACCTCAAGACCACCATCGAGATAGATGGCGGCGATCAGGCTTTCGACAACATCGGCACGAACATTCATCATGCGCTTGCCGGTCAGCTTCTTCACATCGGCGCCTGTCCGGATGAAGAGATGCAGGCCGAGCTCATCGGCAACCTCGGCGCAGGTATCGGCGCTGACGAGCTGGTTCAGGCGAACAGAAAGCTCGCCCTCGGCCGCCGTCCCGAATGTGCGGAAAAGCAGTTCGGCGACACAGAGGCCAAGCACTCTGTCGCCGAGGAATTCCAGACGTTCGTAATTGCCGCTCTTCTGCGTGCGGGCGCTGGCGTGGGTGAGCGCCCTATCCAGGCGCTCCTTCTCGGCGAACTCGTGACCGATGAGGGCTTCCAGCCGCGCACGGTCGTTAGCCGAGAGTGTCTGCGCCTTGCTCATTCAACGCTCTTGAAAAGGCGATCCCAACGCATGTTGGCCGGCCACTTCCAGATCTCACGGAAGGACGTGTCGTTGCCGAGCGAGAAGAAGATCACGCTGGCACGGCCCACGAGGTTCTCAGCAGGAACGAAGCCGACATCGAAGCGGCTATCCAGCGAGTTGTCGCGGTTGTCGCCCATCATGAAGTAATGGCCTTCCGGAACGATGAATTCGCGCGTGTTGTCGCCACGGGAAACCGGGGACTGGTCGAGCGTATCGTAGCTGACGCCGTCATCAAGCGTTTCGCGGAAAACCGGTACATCCTGACCCGGGTCCTGTGCGTAGTCGGAATTGAAGGTACCATCGGGCACCTTCGGCACGGGCTTGCCGTTGATGTAGAGAACGCCTTCAGTGACCTGAATATGATCGCCCGGAAGACCGACAAGGCGCTTGATGTAGTCGACTTCAGGATTCGGCGGGAAACGGAAGACAACGATATCGCCGCGCTTCGGCTCGCTCGAGAAAATGCGGCCGCTGAAAAGGTTCGGCGAGAACGGCAGCGAGTATTTCGAATAGCCGTAAGCGAACTTGTTGACGAAGATGTAATCGCCGACAAGCAGCGTCGGCATCATCGAGCCTGAAGGGATGGTAAAGGGCTGGAAGAATACGGTGCGGATGACCATCGCCAGGATCAGCGCCTGAGCGATGACCTTGATGTTTTCCCAAAGTGCGTTTGGCTTCGATTCAACTTTTTCGGACACGCAGTTTCATTCCTTCAGGGCATCATCTTGGATGCACGATTTTTCTCGTTCTCTGTAGCGGCTTAGCTCGACTCCGGCAATGCCGCCAACATTAAAAGCGACGACACGCCGCTGATCAGGGGCTTTCCGGGAGCGCCTCGATTATCACGAATGCTTGAGCCAGCGGATAATCATCCGTTATTGTCAAATGGATGGCGGCGCGATGCCCCGCCGGCAGCATCGCTTGAAGGATTTCCGCGGCACCGCCGGTCAGCTTCATCGTCGGCTTGCCACTCGGCATGTTGACCACGCCCATGTCCTTCCAGAAGACGCCCTGCGCGATGCCCGTTCCGAGCGCCTTCGAGCAGGCCTCCTTGGCGGCAAAACGCTTGGCATAGGAAGCGGCACGGTTCGCGCGTCGGTCGGACTTGGTGCGCTCCACCTCGGTGAAGCAGCGCGACGTGAAACGCTCGCCAAAGCGCTCCAGCGACTTCTCCACCCTTCTGATATCGATGAGATCGCTGCCGATTCCGATAATCATACGGTCTCCTGAATCGGGTTCGACAGGCGGGCACGGGCTCGCTCAAGCAAACGGGCACGCCGGCGACCCTGGAAGGCCCGGACGGTGTAGAATGTCGCGAAGTAAAGGGCTACCGACGTCACCAGAGCGGGCGGTATCGAGCCGATCAGCATCGGCTCCAGGACGGGGCGCCACAACTCTGTAATATGCAACTGATGGAACAGGGCGGCGAGATCGACATTTTGCCCCGGCATGGTGTCCTGGCGGCTGAGCAACAGATGACCGATCTCCCACGTCGTTCCCCAGATGAAGGGATAGGTCAGCGGATTACCGAAGGCTGCGCATCCGAGCGCGGCGGCGACCATGTTGCCGGAGAAAAGATAGCTCAGGATGAAAGCCATCACGAAGTGGATGCCGATGAATGGGGTCCACGATACGAAGATGCCGGCCGCGACGCCGACGGCCACCGCATGCGGCGTCGCCCTCAGGCGCAGGACACGCATCACGAGATAGCGCGGCGGACGCGTCAGCCCCTTGCGGGGCCACAGCAACTCGCGAAGCTTCTCACGAAATCCGGCAGGTTTTCGACGTCTAAACAACATGGCGCGTATGTAGTGCAAGGCGCACGGGCATGACAAGAGCGTCAAACCACCTCAGTCATCATTTGATCAGCGCCGACTGAGCACTCTCGAGGGGCATGACATTTGGATGCCCCTTCCCTTTCTCAAGTATAAACCCGATATTAACGGGTACGGAACATGCCGCGGTCGACCTGACGCTGGCGATATTCCAGATCAATACGGTCGAACGAACCGTTCAGATATGCCATTTCGCGTTCTTCTGCAGTCGGAGCACGCAGCGCACGGGCGATTTTCTTGATCGGCTTGAACATTTGCTTGCCTCATCTTTCTCTTCATTTCCTGATGATGAGAAGATAGGCGCTGACGGCCCCGATTACCAACGCTGTAACCTGACGCCAGCCATGCAGCAATCGCATAGCTTGCCCTTCATCTGCGCTAATTGGGTCATAAAACGATCACAAAATGTGCAATTGCATGCCGACTTGCGCCCGATCACTCGTAGAGACGTCTTACCGTCGCCACGCATTCCAGCTCGGCCAGTTGCGTAAGCAATTGATTTAGCTGACGTAAATCCCACACTTCGACATCGAGCGTCATTTCGGTGAAGTCTGTGGCAACGCGAACGGTGTTGAGCACGCGGATATTCACATCGACGCCGGCAACCGTCTGTGCAAGTTTTGCAAGCGTGCCGGGCTCGTTCAGCCCGTTGACCATGATCCGGGCCATGAAGCGAGATTTATTCGCCTCGTCGAGATCCCATCGCACGTCGATCCAGCGATCGGGCTGCTCGTCGAAGCGCTGCAGGACCGGCGACTGGATCGGATAGATCGTGATTCCCCTGCCGCTCTCGGTGCTGTCCATGATGCCTACAATGCGATCCCCGGGGACCGCGCCCGTCGGAGCGAACTGCACGTCGACATTGCTGGAGATGCCGCGGATCGGCACGGCATCGGCATCGATCGCCGCATCGTGGTCGGCAGGCAGGCCCTCGCCCGTCTTCGTCCGACCCGGAATCTTGAAGATCATGCCAGAAGCGCTGCGGACATTGAACCAGCCATCATCGCCGCTCGGCTTGGCCGTGACGCGCTCTTCCTGATGGTCGGGATAGACCGCGCGCAGCACGTCGAGGGAGGACATCTCGCCGCGACCAACGGCCGCGATCGCATCCTCGACATCCTTCTGGCCAAGGCGGTGCAGCGCAGGCTTCATCGATTCCCGCGAGAAGATCTTGCCAGCACGGTCGAAGGTACGCTCCAGAATGCGATGGCCGAGCCCGGCATACTGCTTGCGAATCGCCATACGCGTTGCGCGCCTGATCGCCGCCCGCGCCTTGCCGGTCACGACGATCTCTTCCCAGGCAGCCGGAGGAACCTGAACCCCCGAGCGGATGATCTCCACCTCGTCGCCGTTCGCAAGCCGTGTCACCAGCGGCATGATGCGACCGTTGATCTTGGCGCCAACGGTGGTGTCACCGATGTTGGTATGAACAGCGTAAGCGAAATCGATCGGCGTCGCCCCGCGCGGCAAAGCGATCAGCTTGCCCTTGGGCGTAAAGCAGAACACTTGATCCTGGAAAAGCTCGAGCTTGGTATGCTCGAGGAATTCTTCGGGGCTGTCGCCTTCCGCAAGCGCCTCGATCGTATGGCGCAGCCAGGAATAGGCATTGGACTCTCGTGACAGAATATCGCCGTCGGCGTTCGATGCACCGTCCTTGTAAAGCGTGTGGGCCGCAATACCGAACTCGGCAATCTCATGCATCCGCTTCGTACGGATCTGCAGCTCGATACGCTGGCTCGACGGACCGACGATCGTCGTATGGAGCGAACGATAGTCGTTCTGCTTCGGCGTGGAGATGTAGTCCTTGAAACGGCCCGGAACCACGCGCCAGCGCGTATGGACGATGCCGAGGGCGCGATAGCAGGCCGGAATGTCATCGACGATGATACGGAAGCCATAGACGTCGGACAGCTGCTCGAAAGACAGCGACTTCGACTGCATCTTGCGGAAGACCGAGTATGGTTTCTTCTGGCGGCCCTTCACATAGGCATTGGTGAGACCGCTGGCGACCAGGAGATCGCGCAACTCGGTCTCGATCTTCTTGACCAGACCTTCATTGCGGCGAGACAGCTCTTCCAGACGCTTGGTGACGGTCTCGTAGGCTTCCGGATTGATATGACGGAAGGACAGGTCCTCGAGCTCTTCTCGCATGTCCTGCATACCCATGCGGCCGGCGAGCGGCGCATAGATATCCATCGTCTCCTCGGAGATGCGGGCGCGCTTCTCCGGCGACATATGATCGAGCGTGCGCATGTTGTGCAGGCGGTCCGCCAGCTTAACCAGCAGGACGCGCACGTCGTCGGAGATCGCCAGCAGCAGCTTGCGGAGATTTTCGGCCTGCTTGGCCTTCTTGGTAACGAGATCGAGCTTCTTGATCTTCGTCAGGCCCTCGACGAGGCGACCGATATCTTCTCCGAAGAGCTCGTCGATCTCGGCACGAGTGGCCGTTGTGTCCTCGATCGTGTCGTGCAGCAGGGCGACCGCGATCGTCGATTCATCGAGATGCATATCCGTGAGGATCGCCGCGACTTCAAGGGGATGGGAGATGTAGGGATCGCCGCTCGCGCGCTTCTGCTGCCCATGCTTCTGCATGGCGTAGACGTAGGCTTTGTTCAGCAGCGCTTCGTTGGCATCGGGCTTATATTTCTGAACCCGCTCCACGAGCTCGTACTGCCGCATCATCCCGAAGCCACTCCACCACAAAAGAAAAGCGCGCCAATCATGGATTGGCGCACATGACAATCAATCATATGCCGAAGCAATATTGAAGCAAGATTGACGATTGGTAATCGTCGCTCTCTTAGTAATCGTCGCTCTTTTCTGGCGGAACCAGACCTTCGATACCGGCCAGAAGCTCTTCTTCCGACATCTGGTCGAAGGTAACGGTTTCCGGCAGGTCTTCCTGCTCTTCGCCTTCGCTGACGGCAGCGGCGGCGATGAGGCTTGCCGGATCGGGCTCGGGCTCGTCGACTTCGACATGCTTCTGCAGCGAGTGGATCAGGTCTTCCTTCAGATCGTCGGGAGACAGCGTCTCGTCAGCGATCTCGCGCAGCGCGACGACAGGGTTCTTGTCGTTGTCGCGGTCGATGGTGATCGACGCACCCTGGGAAATCAGCCGCGCGCGGTGGCTGGCAAGCAGAACCAGCTCGAAGCGGTTCTCAACTTTGTCAATGCAATCTTCAACTGTGACACGGGCCATTGCCTGTCCTTTACGGGTCGTGATCTCGGGATTAGCAGGGCGATACAATTAAAAGCGGACAAATTCAAGTTTTTCGTGAAAGCTGATTTGCCACAGCCACGTACGATCCAATTCAGAGGAGAATGCGGGAATTCCACCGAAAGTTGCTTGGAATATCCCGAATCGTGCCCTAAATCATTCTTATATGAATAGTTCATAAAGTAAGAATTGTTCTGGTCTTTGCTTTAACTCGTTGATCCGATGGGTTTTTTAACAAAGGCCTTTCGATTGCTCAAAGTGGATTGGTACGCGATGTTTGACCCGCGCGAAAAAATTGCTCTTTTCATTGATGGCGCCAATCTCTACGCCGCATCCAAGAGTTTGGGCTTCGATATCGACTACAGAAAGCTTCTGAAGGCGTTTCAGAAGCGCGGTTATCTGTTGCGCGCCTATTATTACACGGCGCTGATCGAGGATCAGGAGTATTCCTCCATTCGTCCGCTGATCGATTGGCTTGACTACAACGGCTACAAGGTCGTGACCAAGCCCGCCAAAGAATTCACCGACTCCATGGGGCGCCGGAAGATCAAGGGCAACATGGACATCGAGCTTGCGATCGATGCCATGGAGCAGTCGGAAACGGTCGATCATCTTGTGATCTTCTCCGGCGACGGCGACTTCACGACGCTCGTGGAAGCCCTGCAGAGACGCGGCCGCAAGGTCTCGATCATCTCGACGATGGCAACTCAGCCGCCGATGATCGCTGACGATCTGCGCCGGCAGGCCGACCATTTTATTGATTTGCTGTCCTTGAAGAGCGAGATCGGTCGCGATGCCTCGGAGCGTCCCCCTCGTCCGGCTGAGCCGGCTTCCAGTGACGCGGAAAGCTGACACCTTCTGGCGGCGGGGGTTCGTCCAGCGCCGCTAAAGGCTCAGCTGTTTTCTCGCAGCAACCGGCCCTTCTGACGATTCCAGTCGCGTTCCTTCTCGGTTTCGCGCTTGTCGTGCAGCTTCTTGCCCTTGGCAAGCGCCAGTTCCATCTTGGCGCGGCCACGATCATTGAAGTAGATCTTCAATGGAACGAGGGTCATTCCCTCGCGATTGATCCCGACCCGAAGCCGATTGATTTCCCTGCTCGAAAGCAGCAGCTTGCGGCGACGGCGCGGCTCATGGTTGAAGCGATTGGCCTGGAGATATTCGGGCAGGTAGGAATTGATCAGCCAGATCTCGCCATCCTCGTCCGAGGCGTATGACTCGGCGATATTGGCTTTTCCTTCGCGCAAGGATTTGACCTCGGTGCCCTTCAAGACGAGCCCGGCTTCATAGGTGTCGATAATCTCGTAGTTGTAGCGCGCCTTCCGATTTTCGGCGACGATCTTCTTCACAACACGCTGACTGCCTTTGGGGGCCATGAAAGGAATTCCAGTCCTTGGACGGCGCGACGATCTCGCCGTCTATTCTGATATCTTATCTAGAGGTCCGCAAAGCCGTTGTGAAGGGCAGCGGATGGCTCAGTTCAGCAGGCCGGCGTGGCGCAGGGCTGCGTCGATTGCCGCCTCGGTGCCGGGCTCCAGCGTTGAAATGAGCGGGGAGCGAACATTGCGGCTCATCCGGCCGAGCTTGGAAAGGCCGTATTTCGCGCCACAGAGACCGGGCTCCAGGAAAATCGCCTTGTGCAACGGCATAAGGCGGTCCTGATATTCAAGCGCCTTTGCGTAGTCTCCGGCAAGCGTCGCTGCCTGGAACTCCGCGGAGAGGCGCGGTGCCACGTTGGCGGTAACCGAAATACAGCCTACGCCACCGTGCGCATTGAAGCCGAGCGCGGTCGCGTCCTCGCCAGAGAGCTGCCGGAAGTCCTTGCCGCACGTCAGGCGCTGTTCGGACACGCGCTCGATCTTGCCCGTGGCGTCCTTGACGCCGACAATGTTCGCGTGTGCCTTGGCGAGTGCACCCATGGTCTCGGGGGTCATGTCGACCACGGAGCGGCCCGGAATATTGTAGATGTAGATCGGAAGCTTCACAGCCTCGGCGATTGCCGAGAAATGCGCGAACAGGCCCTTCTGCGTCGGCTTGTTGTAGTAAGGCGTCACCACGAGGATGCCATCGGCACCGGCCTTTTCGGCATGTTGCGCAAGCTCGATCGCTTCGCGTGTGTTGTTGGAGCCGGCGCCGGCCATGACCGGAACGCGCTTCGCAGCGGCTTCAATACAGAGTTCCACGACCCGTTTGTGCTCGGCATGCGACAGCGTGGGAGACTCGCCGGTTGTGCCGACCGGAACAAGACCGTTGCTGCCTTCCTTGATTTGCCAGTCGACATGAGCGACAAAAGAGGCCTCATCGACCTGACCGGCATCAGTGAAGGGTGTGACGAGAGCGGGAATGGATCCCTGGAACATGCAGAACTCCTTACGGCCACAATCCATGGTTCGGCCGCATTCCTTGAATATGAGGAGCGCACCATAGTGCGGTGAAAACGCCGCGACAAGCGCGCAGAGGTCGGATTGGCGGAAATTCCGATAGCAAATGTGAATGAAATTTAACCGCTTCGGTAAGCTTTCATTAATATGCGTCCGAGCAAATGTAGGACGTGTTTCCATTGTGAGTGTCCAGCATGAAGCGAGCCGTCCTGATCCTCTCCGCCCTCGGCCTTACAGCCGCTGCGTGGAGCAGCGTTGCGTCGCCGCTGCCGGGCGAGGACATTCCCGTTCCCGATGTCAAGCCGATCGGATTCGTTCCACAGACACGCGCGCCGGAGTCAATCATAACGGGTGCGATCCCCCGGGGACCCGCCGTCGCGCCAGTGGCAAGCGACCTCAAGACCGGGCTGGATGCGCTCAGCGCCCGCAACCCGCTGCAGGCGATTGCGATCCGCGACAGCATGAAAAGCGGCACGCTTGATCGGCACATCCTGACATGGGCGATCGCCGTATCGGCGCAAAAGGGTATTCCCTCGGTCGAGATCGCGACGGCTGCCCAGGAACTCCAGGGATGGCCGGGTCTCGCCAAACTGCGCGCCTATTCGGAACGCGCTCTTTACGATGAAAACCCGGCGCCGAGCGCGGTGTTGGCGGCATTCGGAGAAACCGCGCCCGAGACGAATTCGGGCGCGATGATCCTCGCGCGTGCGCTCGTTGCAACCGGCAAACAGGCCCAGGCGGCAAAGTATATCCGCAAGATCTGGCGCGGCCAGACGATGGACACCGCGACGGAAGACAAGATTCTCAACGAGTTTTCAGGGCTTCTGACTGCCGCCGATCACAAGGCGCGGATGGAGTATCTGATGTACCGAAACCGCGCCGCGCAGGCGAAGCGGTTTGGTGATTTCGGCCAGGCACAGTCGCTCTACAATGCCTGGAATGCCGTCATCGGCAAGGCGGCAAACGCCGAGGCGCTTCTCGCCTCCGTCGATGGCAAGTGGCACAACGACCCCGGTTACCTCTTTGCCCGTATCGAATATCTGCGGAAGCAGGAGCGTTATGGCGACGCGGCAAAGCTGCTGAAGCAAATGCCGCGCGACCGCGACGAACTTGTGAATGCCGGTGAATGGTGGAACGAGCAACGCATCGTCAGCCGCGGGCTTGTGGATCAGGGAGATTTCAAGGCCGCCTATGGCATTGTTTCCAGCTATGCCGCCACGGCGCCGACCGATATTGTCGAGGCCGAGTTTCATGCTGGCTGGTATGCCCTTCGCGGTCTGCAGGATGCAGGCACCGCCCAAAGCCATTTCCGCAAGATCCTGAATTTCTCGAACGGTCCGCTTTCGGTGTCTCGCGCCTGGTACTGGATGGGCCGCTCCGCCGAGGCCGGCGGCCCCGGGAAGGCCAGTGATTTCTACGCGAAGGCCGCGAGTTACCCGACGACTTTCTACGGCCAGCTCGCCGGCGAAAAGCTCGGCCGCAAGACGCTGAACGTCAGTTATCCCTCCCCCTCGTCCGCAGATCGGGAGCGCTATCAGGGCCGCGAAGCGGTGCAGGCTATTGCCAGGCTCGACGCCGCCGGCCACGGCTGGCGCGCGAAGGATCTCTATCTCGCGTTGGCCGATCAGCTACAGAGCCCAGGCGAACTTGCGATTCTCAGCGCACAGGCCGAACGCTCCGGCGACCACCATCTGTCGCTACAAATCGGCAAAACCGCCTATTCCCGTGGTATCGATGTTGCCGCTCTGGCATTTCCGCTCGGCGTCATTCCGGCAGGAGCCAATATCTCCGGGTCCGGCAAGGCGCTGGCCTATGCGATCGCCCGTCAGGAGAGCGCCTTCAACCCGGCGGCGGTTTCGGTTGCCGATGCCCGCGGCCTGCTGCAGATTTTGCCCGGAACGGCGAAGGCCGTCGCCAAGCGCCACAACATCACCTATTCGAAAGACAAGCTGACGACGGATGCAGGCTATAATGCCACGCTCGGCGCGCATTATCTCGGCGAGCAGATCGATACGTTCGGCGGTTCATATATCATGACGTTCATCGCCTATAACGCGGGGCCGAAGCGCGTGCCGGAGTGGATCGGCCGCTACGGTGACCCGCGCGGCAAGTCCATTGACGCCGTCGTCGACTGGATCGAGCGAATCCCCTTCCCCGAAACGCGCAACTACGTCCAGCGGGTGATGGAGAACTATGAGGTGTACAAAGCTCGCCTCGGCCAGCCCGCCGACCTGCAAGGCGACCTGATCAACGGACGCTCCTGAACCAATTTCGTTTGCAAGCGCGCTTCAACCGCCGTTAGTCTCCAATGAAACTGGGAGACGACGCGATGGAAAATGCTGCGAATGCCGGTTTCGTGCAACGGCAGGTGAGCGCGGAGGACGGCCTGGTGCTGTCGCTGCGTGACTATCCCGTACGGCCGGATGGAAACCCGCAATCACTGCCGATCGTCTGCCTCCCCGGCCTGACGCGCAATGCGCGCGACTTTCATCAGCTTGCTCTTGCGTTATCGCAGGACCGGTCTGCGGCGCGTCGTGTGATCGCACTCGATTATCGTGGGCGTGGGCTCTCCGGCTGGGATGCCAACAAGGAAAACTATTCAATCGCCGTCGAGGCGCGCGATGTCCTTACTGTCTGTGATCATCTTGGCATCGAGCGCGCCGTCTTCATCGGCACGTCGCGCGGTGGACTGATCCTTCACATTCTCACCGCTATGAGACCAGCATTGCTGGCGGGTGCGGTCCTCAACGACATCGGACCTGTCATCGAAGCCAAAGGTCTGATGCGGATTCGCGATTATCTGAACCGCGGCGGACTTGCTCGGGATTGGAACGAGGCTGTCGCGGCGCTACAGGCGAATCATGGCCGGCACTTTACCGCTCTAAACGATGAAGACTGGCGCGAGATGGCCAACGCCATTTACCGGATGGTCGACGGCCACATTGCCCCGGACGTCGATCCCGCCATTGCGGAAGCATTGCTTACCGTCGATTTCGAGAAGCCCCTGCCCGATCTCTGGCAACAGTTCGATGCCTTCCGGGAGATTGCGCTATTGGTGATCCGAGGAGAGCATTCCGATCTTCTGTCGGAGAAGACAGTTGAAGAGATGCGTGAGCGTATTCCGCGGATAGTCACAAGCGTTGCCGAAGGCCAGGGCCATGCGCCGTTGCTGCATTTGGCGCCGGTTTACAGCGAACTTCGTCGTTTCCTCGCCAGCAATTAAGCCCTTTGTGGCCCGGCTCCGTTCAGTCGAAACACAGCAAACAAAAAGAGCCCGGCTCGAAAGCCGGGCTCTCCTGATTGACCGAAGTCAGATCAGATTAGAACGAACGCTGCAGGCGGAAGTAGCCCGATACCGTGTCGTCGTCGACCGTGAAGGTACGATCCTGCCACTGTACGGAAGCCTTGGCGTAGAAGTTCTCGACGATCTGGTAGTCGACCGTTACGCCAGCCTTCCACATGTCGTCGCTCGAGAAGTCGGTAACCGTAGCTGCCGAACCGCCGTTCTTGATGTTGTCGAAGTACTGAACAGCAGGCGTGATCTTCAGCTTGTCAGTTGCCTGGATTGCGTATTCAGCAGCAATCGTCCACTCAGACTCTTCGAAGTAAGCGTTCGGGCCAGAAGCCCAAGCTGCTGCGAGGCCGAGCGTACCCGGACCAACGGCAACCGTAGCCATACCGCGGATTGCACCTTCTTCAGTGTCGGTGTCGTAGCCACCGATCAACTGGTAGGAGAAGGCACCAGCCTTGCCACCGATGCCAGCAGCGATGCCGACGTCGTTGCCATTTTCGCCGAGATCTTCGTGGATCGCGTCTTCGAGTTCGTCAACCGACAGACCAGCGTAGAAGTCGCCAGACTCGTACTGATAACGGAAGGAGTTATGCAGCGTGGAGTTGGAAGCCAGCGAGTCCGTTTCGCCGCTCAGGCCGTCGTCCCACCAGCTGTAGAACAGACCAGCGCGGAAGCCAGCGATGTCGATGTAAGCGGAGTCGAGATACGTGCCACCGTTGTCCGTAGCATTGTCAGCGTCCGTCTGCAGAACGATAACGCCGGTGAGCGGGCCGTACTCGGTGTCGCTCTTTGCCGTGAACTGAACGTTACCACGGGTCCAGAACGACCAGTCAGAAACGCCGTTTGCCGACTGATCACGACCGAAGCGAACTTCCGTACGGATGTAACCTTCGATCTTGAGGCAGGTTTCGGTGCCCGGGATGTAGAAGTAGCCGGTGCCGTAAGCGTCGCAGACGCGGACGTATTCAACCGGTTCCGGCTCAGCAGCAACGACAGCGTCGGCAGCCTGAGCACCGGAAACTACTGCGAGAGCAGCAGCGGAGCCGAGAAGAAGGCTCTTGATGTTCATATTGACCTCCAATTCAAAGTTTCGATCGGGTCTGGGTTTTTCGCCGTTAGAGCAGCGTTCCCTGCCCCATCCCCATGTTTCAAGAAGTCGGACGATCAACCGCCCTCGCTTCCGAGGTTGAAAATACAAGACCGGGACTGTCACGCAATCACCAACTTGTCCGTTGGGGGCATTTGCGACAGCCTTCCGTATGCGCTGTTGCTGAAAGGTCACAAATGCGGCATCCGCCCGGCGCGTTTCTTTATACTTCATTAAGAAAGCGCTGGTTTTCCGGGGGTTTATAAATGCTCCTGCCCCACGGCTCCAGACGAGATGTGCCGCATTAGCGGCTATTTCCTGCCGGATTCGGTGTTCCTGCACGCCTTTCGCATGGCCACGCGGCAGCAGGCTTGTGACAGCGATCAGGATTCTCCGGCGAGAATCGGCTGCCCAACCGGAGATGATTCTTCAGTTCGATTCGCTCATCTCAGGGGCGAGATGACGGAGGGCGCTTTAAGATGGCAGATTGTGAGGCGTTATGTAGGGAAGTTCTCTATGGAGAGATCGCAGCTGCCCGGTCGGGTAACAATTCGCTTTCCGTCCAGAGATTCGCTTGTCCGATCTTCCACAAGCAACGGGCGGTTTTTTTCGCAAGGAACTCTGCGACCCGGCAATTGTCAGGGCGCGGCGGATGCCAGCGCGCTGCCTTAGTTCAATCTCGCGATGTGTAGATAATTGAAGCAATGGCGGAGAAGATGGGATTCGAACCCACGATACCCTCTCGGGTATACTCCCTTAGCAGGGGAGCGCCTTCGACCACTCGGCCACCTCTCCGGTGGGAGCCTGATAGAGTCATTCGCCGGGTGAAGCAAGCGCTTTTTCGGCTCTATCAGACAAGAAAAGCCATTCCGGCTCTATGCAAGCAATTGCTTCAGATCGGCCGATGCATCGGCAATGATCGACTTGTCCGGCGTAATGCCTGATTCCAGCATCTTCTTGCCGCTCACATAGGCCTTGGCATCGTTGATGGCGTCCACGGCGACGAATTTGCCTGCCTTGAAATACCAGATCGAATGCGCGCCCTCGCGTGCGCCCGGGCGCAGCACCGTCTCGTCATAGCCGAGATTGAAGCCGGCGATCTGGAGTTTCACGTCATACTGATCCGACCAGAACCAAGGCTTCGGCTCGTAGGGTGCATCGCCGCCAGCGATGACGGCAGCGATGGCCTCGGCCTGGTCGACAGCGTTCTGTACCGATTCGAGACGGATCCGGCCGCCCTGCCACGGCAGCACCGCGCAATCGCCCGCGGCATAGATCGAAGGGTCGGATGTACGCGCGAATTCATCGACAATGATGCCATTGGCAACTTCGAGGCCGGCTTCCTTCGCCAGCTGATCATTGGGCACGACGCCGATTCCGACGATTGCAAAGTCGATATCGATCGTGCTGCCGTCCGAGAGTTCGGCGCCGACGAGCTTGCCGTCGCGGCCGATCAAATGCTTGAGACCGGTCTTTTCCCGAATCGACACATCATGCGTTTCGTGGATCACACGCATGATGTCAGCCGTCTCTTTTGCCGCAACGCGCTGCAGGATACGATCGGCCATCTCGATGACCGTAACCTCAAGGCCGCGATGGCGGGCAACGGCAGCCGCTTCAAGGCCGATATAGCCGCCCCCTATAATAAGGACGCGGCGACCGGGGCGCATCTCTTCCGCCAAAAGGTCGGCGTCGCGCTTGTCGCGGGCAACATAGACGCCGGCGAGATCGCCGCCGATCGCGGCCGGGAGGGCGCGAGGGGTCGAGCCGGTCGTCAAAGCAAGAGTGCCGTAATCGAGAACGGAGCCGTCCTGGAGGACCACCTGCTTCTGGTCGCGCTTGATCTGCTCGGCCCAAGTGGCGAGCCTGATCTCGACGTCGTTGTCCGCATACCAATGCTCGGGCCGGAACAGCAGGCGATCAAAGCTCATTTCGCCGAGCAAATACTTCTTCGTGAGCGGCGGTCGCTGATAGGGGAGAACGTCTTCGGCGCCGATAATCGTAATCGGACGCATATCCTTCAGCGCGCGAAGCTTGGCTGCCAATGCAAAACCAGCCTGACCTGCGCCAATGATCACCAGTCTGTCCGTCACGTTCTCACTCCCGTCGTACATTCGCGCGCTGGGGCAAAGGCCTATCCCTTGCCCCTTTCGCCGTCAACCGGACGAGTGCCGGTCTCAGGCGATCTCGATCCAGCGCCGTTCGTGGAATGACTGTGCCATGGCGTGGACAGACTTCTCTATCCTAAGACCGTCTTCAAATGTGACGATGGACGACGGCGCACCGGAAATCGCGCGGATCAGCTCATGGCATTCGATGATCTTCAGATCGTTAAAGCCGAGACCGTGGCCGGGAGCGGGAATGAAGCGGTCGTAGGGGTGATGCGCCGGGGCTGCCAGTATCTTGCGGAAGCCCTGCTCCGAACCGCGTCCTTCCGCCTGATAGAGGTCGAATTCGTTCATGCGCTCCTGATCATAGGCGATCGAGCCTTTGGAGCCAAAGATCTGCAGCGCGATCCTGCCCTTGCGCCCCCAGGCCGAGCGGTTTGCCATCAGCACGGCGGAGATGCCGCCACCGAGCCGCATCAACACATTGGCTCCGTCGTGATTCTCGACGTTACGACGTCCGCCCTCCTTCAGGGGGCGATCGGCATAGGGCTTGACCATGTCGGTGATGACGGCCTCCACATGTCCGAAGAGATACCAGAGCAGCGACAGCGGATGCACGGCGAAATCGTCCAGCGCACCGTATCCTGAGGCCAGCTCACTCTTCCAATAGAAGAAGGCTTCCGGATCGGCCATGAAGTCCTCGTCCATCTCGACGCGAATGTGGTTGACCGTTCCAATGGCGCCCTCGCCGATCAGCGTCTTGATCTGCCGCATCATCGGGTTCTGTATATAGTTGTAGCCGAGGACGGCGACCTTGCCCGATGCCCGCGCCGCCGCCAGCATCTTCTCGGCGTCGGGATAGGCTGGCGCCATGGGTTTTTCGCACCAGACATGCTTGCCCGCATCGAGCGCAGCAATCGCCATCTCGGGGTGGAACTGATTCGGGGTCGTGACGGAGACCACATCGACAGCAGGATCGGCAATCAGATCCCGCCAATCGGCCGTCGCCTTTTCGAAGCCGAACTCTGAAGCGCGTTTGGCCGCGAGCTCCGCGTTGGCTTCGGCCAAGTGGACAAGACGCGGACGCTCCACGTCACCGAACACCGTCTTTACCGCATTCCATGCCAACGCATGGCACTTGCCCATATAACCTGTGCCGATCAGGCCGATTCCGAGTGGCTTCATGTTGTCTCCTCCAGGGTCCTCTCCATTTTTTTGGAATATTTAGACCGTTTTGACAAGCGCCCTCAACGGTCACTTTTAGCCGCACATCAGACAAAACCGCCGAAAATCGTTGATTATCAGCGTAATAAAAACAATTAGGCAGCCGGATCGAAATCAACTAAAGTCGAGATTATGGAATATTTATTTCATTCACTGGATGATACCCATGGATAGCGACACCAAAAGCCCGGCACGCGTTCCCCGCGATTTCGAGAGCCTGCGCAGTACGATCATCGAACGGAAGGCCAGCATGCCCAAGCGGTTGGCGCAGGTTGCCGCCTTCGCGCTCGGCAATCCCGACGAGATCGCCTTCGGCACGACGGCCAGTATCGCTGCCGCTTCGAATGTGCAGCCGTCAACGCTCGTACGGCTCGCGCATCATCTGGGCTACGACGGTTTCTCCGATCTGCAGAGCATCTTTCGCGAGAGGCTGCGCGACCGCACGCTGACCTATGAAGAGCGCCTGGTAACGCTGGAGCAGGCCAGCGGCGAGGACGAAGACGCCAACCTGCTTTCGGGCTTCATCTCGGCTGCGAGCCAGTCGGTCAACCGGCTGGCCGCCACCGTGCAGAGCGATACCTTCACCAAGGCAGTCGATATCCTAGCGGCTGCCGAGACGATCTACCTGATCGCCAAGCGGCGTTCCTATCCGCTGACGGCACACATGACCTACGCCTTCTCGAAGCTCAACATCCGGCACCAGATCGTCGCATCACCAAACGGCGTCGATCCGGAAATGGTGCAATTCGCGACAAAGAACGATGCGGCAATTGCCGCAAGCTTCTCTCCCTACGCCGCAGACAGCCTGAGCCAGGCAGAAGCGTTAGCGGATCGCGGCGTGCCTGTCGTCGCCATCACCGATTCAGCCTTCTCGCCGCTTGCCGCCCGCGCCACCTGCTGGTTCGAAGTGGCAGAGGCGGACTTTGCCGGTTTCCGCTCGCTCTCCGCCTCGATGGCGCTGACCATGGCGCTCCCGGTTGCGATCGCCGAGCGGCGGCGGAAGCGAACTTCGACAAAATCGACAAAATCAAAAATGGAATAAACATTCCGAATTGACAACAATACGGAACCGATGTTTCATTACTCGCAATCAGCAGGCGCCAAGCCGTAGCTAAAATCTAGCGGGAGGACATCATGGCACAACCGAACCCGGGCTCGCAGCCGGAACCGTCGCTTGACGTGATCACCATCGGCCGCTCTTCGGTCGATCTCTACGGCCAGCAGATCGGTTCGCGGCTCGAGGACATCGGCTCCTTTGCCAAGTCCGTCGGCGGCTGCCCTGCCAACATCGCCATTGGAACGGCGCGCCTCGGCCTCAAGTCCGGCCTGATCACCCGGGTCGGCGACGAGCAGATGGGCCGCTTCATCATCGAGCAGTCTGCGCGCGAAGGCGTCGAGACGAAGGGCATCAAGACCGACAAGGAACGCCTTACGGCGCTGGTACTGCTCGCTGTCGAGGCCGAAGGCGTCTCGCCGATGATCTTCTATCGCTCTGACTGTGCCGACATGGCGCTCGACGAAGACGACATCGATGAGACCTTCATCAAGTCCTCGCGCGCCGTGCTGGTGTCGGGCACGCATTTCTCCCGGTCGAATACGGAAGCGGCACAGCGCAAGGCGATCCGCATCGCCAAGGCCAACGGCCGCAAGGTTATCTTCGATATCGACTATCGACCGAACCTCTGGGGCCTTGCCGGCCACGCAGAAGGTTTCGAGCGCTATGTGAAGTCCGATCGCGTCTCCTCCAAGATGAAGGAAACGCTGCCGGACTGCGACCTGATCGTCGGAACGGAAGAGGAGATTCTGATTGCCTCGGGTGCCGATGACGTGCTCGGTGCGCTCAAGGAAATCCGTCGCCTGTCTCCGGCAACGATCGTTCTCAAGCGCGGAGCCATGGGCTGCATCGTCTACGATGGTCCGATCAGCGACAATCTTGAAGACGGCATTGTCGGCGAAGGCTTCCCGATCGAGGTATTCAACGTGCTCGGCGCCGGTGATGCCTTCATGTCCGGCCTGCTGCGCGGCTGGCTGAAGAATGAACCGCTGAAGACCT
Organism: Hyphomicrobiales bacterium; assembly: GCA_900468535.1. Classification (GTDB taxonomy): domain Bacteria; phylum Pseudomonadota; class Alphaproteobacteria; order Rhizobiales; family Rhizobiaceae; genus Rhizobium. The sequence goes on from UBTY01000026.1 coordinate 184,786, forward strand.
GCGCAACTTGGGCCAACGCCTGCGGCGCCTTCGCGGTCTCCCGCCTTCTCTGCTCGCCTGAATATCCGACCTGGGCCGAGCTCGATTTCTTCCTGAAGCACGGAAGCCAGCATCGTGCGCTGCGCAAGGACGAGGCTATCAATCACATCCACTGGGCTTCGACGCGCAAGGGCGACATTCCGCTCCTCATGGCGCTTGCCATCGATCACCGTTCGCAGCTGACCAGCATTTGCGACGAACTGAACCTGGACTACAAGAAGATCGTCGCCTTCAAGCGCCTTGCCGTGGAGGCCGCGGCGCGTGTCGCTGATGGCCGCAGCGGTTACGGCATGCTGATCGATGAGCGCTTCGGGCGCGATGCCTTCTTCGATGCGGCGACCAAGAACTTTGCCTGGATTGGGCGCCCGGTAGAATTGCCGGGGTCCAAGCCACTGCGCTTCGAGTTCAGCCAGGATATCGGCTCGCAGCTCGTCGAATGGCCGCTCGATCATTGCATCAAGTGCCTCTGCTTCTACCATCCGGATGATCCGGCAGCGCTGAAGACTGAACAGCAGGAGAAACTGCGCACGCTCTTCGAAGCCGCGCGCAAGGTCGGCCGCGAACTGCTGATCGAAATCATTTCGAGCAAGAACGGGCCGCTGACCGACGACACGGTCTCGACGGCGATGGAAGAGCTCTATGCACTCGGCATCAAGCCCGACTGGTGGAAGCTCGAACCGCAGGCCTCGACGGCCGCCTGGAAAAAGATCGAAGCCGTGATTGCCAAGAACGATCCATGGTGCCGTGGTATCGTGCTGCTCGGCCTCGAGGCTCCGGCGGACGAACTGGTGAAGGGCTTCGAGGCGACGCTCGCTGCTCCATCCGTCAAGGGGTTTGCGGTCGGCCGCACGATCTTTGCCGAAGCGGCACGCGGCTGGCTTTCCGGCAAGCTGAACGATGAGGAAGCGATATCGGACATGGCCGGACGCTTCCGCCAATTGACCGACGCCTGGTTGAAAACACGCGGCCTGAATTAATTAAAGCATTTGGGAGGTGCCCCATGGGCAAGACTGTACGATTGACGATGGCTCAGGCCGTCACGCATTTCCTCAAGAAGCAGATGACCGTGGTCGACGGCAAGAAGGTGCCGATCTTCGGCGGCGTCTGGGCGATCTTCGGGCACGGCAATGTCGCAGGCATCGGCGAGGCGCTCTATCAGGTCCGTGGCGAACTGCCGACCTATCGCGCCCACAATGAGCAAGGCATGGCGCATGCGGCGATTGCCTATGCCAAGGCGAATTTCCGCCAGCGTTTCATGGCGTGCACGACGTCGATCGGTCCAGGCGCACTCAACATGGTGACGGCGGCCGGCGTCGCGCACGTCAACCGCATCCCGGTGCTTTTCCTGCCGGGCGATGTCTTCGCCAATCGCGCGCCCGATCCCGTCCTGCAGCAGATCGAGGATTTTGGCGACGGCACGGTTTCAGCCAACGACGCCTTCCGTTCGGTTTCCCGCTATTTCGACCGCATCACGCGGCCGGAGCAGATCATCTCGGCGTTGAAGCGCGCCATGCAGGTGCTGACCGATCCTTATGATTGCGGCCCTGTCACGCTGTCATTGTGCCAGGACGTGCAGGCCGAAGCCTTCGATTACCCAGAGAGCTTCTTCGAAGAGCGCGTCTGGACCACGCGCCGCCCGCGCCCGGATGCCGATGAGCTGGCAAACGCCATCGCGCTCATCAAGAAATCAGAAAAGCCGGTGATCATTGCCGGCGGCGGTGTGCTCTATTCGCAGGCCACCAAGGAGCTCACGGCGTTTGCCGAGGAACACCGGATCCCCGTCGTCGTCACGCAGGCCGGCAAGTCGGCGATCGACGAACGGCACCCGCTGGCGCTCGGCTCCGTTGGTGTCACCGGGACATCGGCGGCCAATGCCATTGCGACGGAAACGGACCTGATCATCGCGGTCGGCACACGTTGTCAGGACTTCACGACGGGCTCGTGGGCGCTTTTCCAGAACGACAAGCTGAAGATCCTCGGCCTCAACATCGCCGCCTATGACGCGGCCAAGCATGACGGCCAGCCGTTGGTGGCCGATGCCCGCGAGGGGTTGAAGGCCGTTTCGAGCGGTCTTGCAGGCTGGAAGGCGCCGGCTGCGCTGGCGGCCAAGGCAGAGGCAGAAAAAAAGACCTGGATGGACGCCGCCGCCAAGGCGATGGCGAGCACCAATGCCGCCCTGCCCTCCGACGCCCAGGTGATCGGCGCTGTTACCCGCTCGATCGACCTCGAAAAGGCCATCGGCCTATGCGCTGCCGGCGGCCTGCCGGGCGAGATGCACAAGCTCTGGCCGGCGACCGCGCCCGGCAGCTACCACATGGAATATGGCTTCTCCTGCATGGGCTACGAGATTGCCGGCGGCCTTGGGGCCAAGATGGCGCATCCAGAAAAGGAAGTCTTCGTCCTCGTCGGCGACGGCTCCTACATGATGCTGAATTCCGAGCTCGCGACATCGGTCATGCTCGGCCTGAAGCTCAACATCGTCCTGCTCGACAACCGCGGCTACGGCTGCATCAACCGGCTGCAGATGGCGACCGGTGGTGCGAACTTCAACAATCTGCTGAAGGACTCGCACTACGAGGTCATGCCCGAGATCGACTTCCGGGCACATGCCGAGAGCATGGGCGCGATCGCGGTCAAGGTGGCGTCGATCGCCGAGCTCGAGAAGGCAATTGCCGACTCGAAGAAGAACGATCGCACCTCGGTCTTCGTGATCGACACCGATCCGCTGATCACCACGGACGCCGGTGGCTACTGGTGGGACGTTGCCGTTCCGGAAGTCAGCCCGCGCGAGCAGGTCAACAAGGCGCACGCCGCTTACGTCAAGGCGCGCGCCGCCCAGCGCATCGGCTGATCGACTGATTTCATCTTCTGGAAGAGCGGCGACGCTCTTCCGACACTGCTGTTGAGGAGACTATTGATGAAGGCCAAACTTGGCATGTCGCCGATCGCCTGGTGGAACGACGATCTTCCCGAGCTCAGCGACGACGTATCCCTGGAAGAATGCCTGCGCCAGTCGCGCAGCGCCGGCTTTACCGGCATGGAACAGGGCCGCCGCTTTCCGAACAATCCGGCCGAGATGCTGCCCATCCTGCGCGCCGCCGACGTAACTCTCTGCGGCGGCTGGTTCTCCGGCACGCTCGTCGACGAGGAGCTCGCGGCCAACAAGGATCGCATCGCGCCGATGATCGAGCTGTTCAAGGCCGTCAACGCGCCCTGCATCGTTTATGGTGAAGTCGGACGTTCGATCCAGGGCGACCGATCCAAGCCGCTCGCGACCAAGCCGCGCCTCTCGGATGACGAGATGAAGGCCTATGCACGCAAGGTCACGCAGTTCGGGGAATGGTGCGCCGAACAGGGTATGCCGCTTTCCTATCACCACCATATGGCTGCTGTCGTCGAGACCGAGCCGGAACTCGACGCCTTCATGCGCAATTCGGGCGAAGGCATTCCGCTGCTGCTCGATGCCGGGCATCTGGCCTTTGCCGGCGGCGACGTTTTGCGCGCCATCGACAATCACCACGCCCGCATCAACCACGTTCACGTCAAGGACATCCGCAAGTCGGTCGTCGATGGATTGGACCGCAGCAAGCAGTCCTTCCTCGACGCGGTGGCGCTCGGCGCCTTCACCGTACCGGGTGATGGCTCGCTCGATTTCGGTGCGATCGTCAAGCGCTTCGCCGGTTACGGATACGAAGGCTGGTTTGTCGTCGAGGCCGAACAGGATCCGCGCAAGGCGCCGCCGCAGAAGATGGCTGAGATCGGTCATGCCGAGCTGATGCGGGTGATGACGGCGGCTGGCTATACGCTCGAAACCGAAGGCTTCCCGAAGGGGTAACACGCCCGTTGAAGCGCATTGATGTGGAATGAAGGACATACGTTCATGCCGAACCTTCTCGTAAAGCCCAAAGGTGACAGCGGCCGCGTCACCCATGTCACGCCCGACAGCGCCGGCTGGACTTATGTCGGCTTCGACATGCACCGCCTCAAGCCGGGTGAGACCGTCTCCGGCGACGCAACCGACCGCGAAGTCTGCCTCGTCTGGGTGTCAGGCAAGGGCAAGGCAACGGCGGCCGGCGAGAACTTCGGTTCCGTCGGCGAGCGCATGAACCCGTTCGAAGGTGCGCCGCATTCGCTTTATGTATCGGCTGGCTCCGGCTGGTCGGTGACGGCGGAGACCGATCTGGAGCTTGCCGTCTGCTCGGCACCCGGCGGCGGCGATTACGCAACGAAACTCATCCCGCCCGGCGTGCATCCGCAGTTCCAGCGCGGCAAGGGCTCGAATGTGCGCCTCGTGACCAACATCATGCCCGAAGACGACAACTCCGCTCATTCGCTGCTGGTCGTCGAAGTCATCACACCCAGCGGTAACACCTCGTCCTATCCCTCGCACAAACACGATCAGGATAACCTTCCCAACGAGAGCCTGCTGGAAGAGACCTACTACCATCGTATCAACCCGCCACAGGGTTTTGCGTTCCAGCGCGTCTATACCGACGATCGGTCGCTCGACGAGGCAATGGCGGTGGAAAATGGCGACGTGACGCTGGTGCCGAAGGGCTATCACCCCTGCGCCACCATCCACGGCTACGACCTCTATTATCTCAACGTGATGGCGGGACCGAAGCGTGTGTGGAAGTTCCACAATGCGCCGGAGCACGAGTGGCTGTTGAAATAAGACGACGCAGAATCGCCGACCGTGCGGGTGGTTCACTGCCATCCGCACGAAGCAAAGAGAAAGCCGCGCACGACAGCGCGGCTTTCCTCTTTCAGGCCGGCAGCAGGCCGTAGCGCCAGCCCTTGCTTTTCGCCAAGCGAAGAAGCACCCAGGCAGCGAGCAGCAGCATGCACAATTCCGCAAAGACCGGCACCATCCAGATGCCCATCTCGCCGAAGAGATGTGGCAGGAGGAAGGTCAGGGGCAGCGTGAAGAGATAAGGCCGTGAGAGGCCGAAGATCGCCGCCCGCTTTGCATCCCCGATCGACTGGAAATAGCCCGAGAGCACGATCATCTGGCCGAAGAGGAAATAGCAGCCGACCGTCCAGGGCAGGATGCGCGCCACCTCGCTCACCACAAGAGGATCGCTGACGAAGATCGCCCCGAACCGTCCGGCCAGCAATTCGACGACCAGCTCGATGGATGCGCAATAGACGAGCGCCGAGACCATTGCGATCCGCAGGCTGCGGCCAACACGATCGGAGAGCCCTGCCCCGAAATTGTTGCCCGAGATGGTCTGGAAGGCGATGTTGAGGCCGAGCAGCGGCAGGTAGGCGAAGGTCATGATCCGCGTGATGATGCCGTAGGCGCCGATCGTCGCCACGTAGTCGGACTTGCCCCAGAGCGAAAGATTGAAGATCACCGCGGCCGAGCTCAATGAAATCCCGATGAAACCGAGACTCATGGGCATGCCCAATGCGAGGATGGTTTTCCATTCGCCAGCGGCACCGCGACCTGCCGGTCGCAAGGCGTCTGCCTTGCGCCAGCGATAGGCGAGGATTGCGGCAAGGCAGATCGCTTGCGCCGAGACGGTGCCGATCGCGGAACCGGCTACGCCCCACTGCATCACCGCCATGAAAAACCAGTTGGCTGCGATGTTGAGGAGCGATGCGGCAAGCGTCACGGCCGTCATGAAACCGATTCGGCCTTCGCAGCGAAGGGCATCGATGTTCAGCGACAGGAAGAAGGCGATAACAGCAGAGCCGATCATGATCGCCATGAACAGCGTGGCGTTTGCAGCCACCATCGCATTGCCTTCGGCGGCCGCCTCGACGATCCGCCAGCCGATGCTCCAATAGACGAGATTGAGTGCGACCACGACTGCGATCGCCAGGAGATGCGCCGTGGCAAATGTCCGGCGCGCGGCTGGCCTGTCTCCCGCACCGATCTGGCGAGCAAGGATGCTTGCCATGCCGTTCGATACGAGGGATTGCAGTGCGATGATCATCATCAGCCCGGGAAAGATCAGCGTGACGGCCGAGAGCGCTGCCGGTCCGACATAGGCACCGAGAAAGTAGGCGTCGACCACGGCGAAGAGCCCATTGATCGTCGTGATCATGATGATCGGCGCTGCCGTGCGCGCGAAGACGACGGCAAGCGGCGCGGTCAGAAACATGTTCTTTTCAGCATTGTTTTTCATGAGGATACCGAAGAGCTACGGCGCGCGTTCGCGGGCCGCGTGGGATGGAAAACCGGGAGCGGCTCAGATGTCGAGAACGAGGTGGGGAACGCCGTTCGACGTCTTGCGCGGCGACACGCCGTTGCCGTCGACCTGCGCATTGATGCGCTGCCGGAAAGCCGAGAAGCTCTCGAAGGTCACGACATCGACAGGCTCGTCGAAGTGGATGGTGATCTTGTGGAGCCCCCCACCATGCGCCGAAAGCGCCAGGATCTTGCCGCTGAAGGCTTGGTTCAGATACCGGCCTCTGACCTGCGCGCCGACGGAAAGGGCTGCGATCGGCTCTTCATTTGGCCGCGTCGCAAGCGCGGAAAGCGTGTTCCAATCACGCGCGCCGTGCTGTTGCGCGACAAGCTCGAGGGCGGCGCTGTGGGAGATCGCGGTGCCGCGTGTTTCCATCGCCTGACGAAGGCGCTTCGCCTGCGATTTCAGTTCTTCGATCGTTGGATATGCAGTGGTCACGGATTCAGCCTTTCGGAAGGCATGCCATTTCGACCGTTACAAGGGAGCTCGCATTGCCTGCAGTCAGCATGCACCAAATGGCTGTGACTGAATCTTGCCGAGGACTTCACCATGGACTTGTCGTCCGCGAGCGGCCGGCGCCTCGAGCCATGTCCGATATGCTTGAAGGGTGGCGGACTGTCAAGCAGGCGCAGACGGCCGGCCTTGCCCAATAATGAGCCATTTTGCTCTCCAGACAGGCATAAGCTTCGAATTGTAACGACTTCATTCAGAAGTTGTCAGCAACCATGCGCTAATCTCGAAGCGTACAACAAGCGGAGGCTAACATGGCCTTTCAGATGCACCTCGATACAGAACACCCGCAGCCCGAGCAGGCCTACCGGGAATTTTCGCTCGATCGCCCCGGCAAGATCATCTTTGTCGGACATCACCTCAGCACGGGAACGCAAGTCCGCTGCCTGATCCGCACGATCACGCTCGCCGGCGCCGTGCTGGAGGTCAATCCGAACCTCGAAATACCGAACCACTTCTTCCTCGAGATCCTCGGCATTCAGGACGAGATTGGCTCGACAGTGGTCAAGCGTGAGGGAGACCTCGTGACGATCAGCTTCAACATGCTGATCAATCCCGAATTCCTGCATCATGTTCTGAGGCTGAATTTCGAAAGCTGATCGGTCGAACAACAAGGCGGGTGAATGCGGACCCGAAGGTCCGCGTTCGCATCAGGCGGCAAGGTGCCGTTCGATCTGGTTGACCGGGAGGTTGATGTAGTCCTTGGCCAACTCACCGGCGATGGCCGCGCGCGTGTCCGGGGTCAGGTTGTTCCGGAGCGTCCCCAAGGCCTGCGGTGGCGCAACGACAACGATATGCCGAGCCTCTTTCTCCCGAACCAGTGCGTCCATCCTGGTTGCCACCTGCTTCAGGAACTCGATTTCGGCCCGCTCATGCCAGTTTGTCTCTTCCATGGCGCTGCCGCTTAATCCGTCTGCGGCGTGCGTTCGTCCCGGCTTGTCAGTCCCCAACTCTCTGTCAGGCTCATTTGGCTGCGACAGCGTCTCCTTCACTTTCAGATTGAGTTCGAAGGCATTTCCGGCGTTTTGCATGATCAAGGCTTTGCCTCCGTCGCAAACGATGATCCATGCTTCGCGTGGAAAGCTGATGTCAGCCATGTTCTTCTCCTTTTCCAGTCAGGCCCTCTGCGGACAACACAATGAGAACGTGTGCTTATCGAAAGAGTTCACGAGATTTTTTCAGTACACGGCTGCGATCCAAAGGCGTTGGTGCACGTAAAGAGATCATCACTCGGAGCGGAAGCATGAAAACAACGCTTATTGCCTATGCCGGCTCGCTTGCCACGCTGCTTTGCCTGGATGCCGCATGGCTCGGCCTGATCGCTCGCACGTTCTACCGCGACCAGCTTGGCGATCTGATGCTACCTTCCCCGAACCTCGGGATAGCCGCTCTTTTCTATCTGTTCTTTGCTGCTGCCATTGTCATTCTCGCGGCGCAACCGGCACTTCAAGCCAATTCGGTCGCGCTCGCCATGGCCTATGGATTTGTGCTCGGGCTGGCAGCCTACGGCACCTACGATATCACGAATCTTGCGACATTGAAGAACTGGCCCGTCGCAATGACGATCGTCGATCTCGTATGGGGCGGTGTGCTGACGGCGATGTCGGCTGCGGGCGGTTTCCTCACTGCCCGCGCGTTCGGATGAACGAAAACGATAGAGACAAAATTCCCTTTGCCTAAAATTCTAGGGAGTTCTTTGACAAATGCGCAAATCATTCGTGTGAGGCTCCTATCGCAACACCAGGATGACCTTGGTTTCAGGAGCCGCTGTCATGTCGATGCTTCGCGCCACACACCTTGCGACCGTTAAATCGGAAGTTTACGAGGCACGTTGGGAACAGTTCAATGTGAAGCGCCCCGCCCGCATCTTGGCCGTGCGCCCATGCCTTTCCGGCATTTCGATGCGCAGTGCCGAAATCATCGACATCTCGCGCGGCGGTGCGACATTCGTCGTCTCTTCCACCGCCGGATTGCCGAAACACTACTACCTCAACATCCTTGGCCTGGCCTACCGCCTGGGCTGCGCGGAGGTCTTCAGGCACAACGAGCGCATCAGTGTTCGCTTCATCAACACGATGGAGCCGGAAGTCTTGCGCCAAGTTGTCCGCGCCGACTTCATGATCGGCAACATGGAAGCGATCGACGCCCGCCGCACGATCTCGATGTAGGCCATTTCGGCGAATAATCTTCCTTGCCTTGGAATCGGCAACGCCTATTGTTGGCGCGATTTTCATAGCCTTGGGAATGCTTCGCAATGTCCGCCTTTTCGCGCTTCACCCCGCTCGTCAGCGCCCTGCCCTCCACCGTGCCTTTTGTCGGCCCCGAAGCGATCGAACGGCAGCGAAACCTTCAGGTGAAAGCACGAATCGGCGCCAACGAAAACGGTTTCGGGCCGGCGCCGTCCGTGCTTGCCGCGATGCGCGAGCAGGCCGGGGATATCTGGAAATACAACGATCCGGAAAATTATGCCCTGAAGCAGGCATTGGCTGCGCATCTCGGCACGAGCGCCTCAAACATTGCGATCGGCGGCGGCATTGATGAGTTGCTCGGCCAGATCGTCAGGCTTGTCATCGATCCCGGCATGCCTGTTGTCACGTCCCTTGGCGGCTATCCGACATTCAATTTCCACGTGGCCGGCTTCGGCGGGCGGCTTGTCACCGTGCCCTACAGGCAAGATCGCGAAGATCTCGACGGGCTGCTCGATGCCGCGAAGCGCGAGAACCCGCCGCTCGTCTATTTTGCCAATCCCGACAATCCGATGGGTAGCTGGTGGGACGCGGATGACGTGGTCGCGTTTGCCAAGGCAATTCCCGAAACCACGCTTCTGGTTCTCGACGAAGCCTATAGCGAAACCGGGCCGGCAAGCTCGCTGCCATCGATCGCCTCGCTCATCGACCGCCCGAACATCATCAGAACCCGCACCTTCTCGAAGGCCTACGGCCTGGCGGGTGCGCGAGTCGGCTACGCCATCTCGACGCCAGACACCGCGACGGCCTTCGACAAGATCCGCAATCACTTCGGGATGAACCGGCTTGCGACGGTCGCCGCGCTCGCGGCACTGAAGGATCAGGCCTATCTCAACGAGGTTGTCGGCAACATTCACGCAGCGCGCGATCGGATCGCTGGCATCGCGACCGCAAACGGCCTCCAGCCGCTGGCCTCGGCGACGAATTTCGTGGCGATCGACGCCGGCCGGGACGGGACATATGCAAAGTCGATCGTCGATGGTCTGATGCAGCACGGTGTCTTCATTCGAATGCCCGGCGTGGCGCCGCTCAATCGCTGCATTCGCGTCAGCGTCGGCCCGGAAGCGGACATGGCCCTCTTGGAAGAGGCACTGCCGCTCGTTCTCAAATCGCTTGGATAAAACGAAATGAACCGCGCCGGCCTTGTCTCTGCCGGTCGCGGTTCTGTTTGTCCGGTGGCTGCGCCGTCGGCGCGCCCCGCCCCCTCTTAAGAGGTTGTTCTTATGGTTTCGTCGCTCCCGCGGACGATCAGTGGATCGTCATCCATTCGCGAGCTGCACGAAGAGCTTCGACAAGCTGCATCTTGTCCATATTCGCGGCAACATCGGCGCGCAGTGAAGCTGCCCGGTCGTTGCCCTTGATCGCGGCGATGTTCAGCCACTTGTGAGCCGCCACCAGATCGACGGCGCAGCCGCGTCCGGTCGCATACATCAGACCCATTTCGCAGAAGACATCGGCGTTATTCTCGCCACCCATGGTGGCCATTTCAGCGCTATGCATTTCAAAGCGTGCCATCGGTTTTATCCCTGTTTAGCCTGTTATCGACTTGCCCTGTTTTTACCTTCCGGCCCCACCGTCTATCGCGGCTTCGGTACCTTCAGGTTCGGCGGGTTTGCCCCGCTCGTTTGATGGCTTCACTATGCCAAGACGCTTTCAAAAAACGCCTAAAATGCATGATTAATTTGAGACAAACAAAGTGCAAACGCTTGGTAAAATTGGATTTTCATTAAGCATCGAATGACCTGCGAATTAAGGATTCCCGCGACGGATTTACGCAAAATTCATATTTGGAAATCAACCTTTCATTCACCAAGAAATCAGCACCGGATCGCGCGACACCCGTTTTCGTCGCTTCAAAAAGCCTCGGGATCGGCGATATTTACCTTTACGTTCGCGTAAGATATTGTCCGGCCGAAACATCAGGGGAGGCAATGACGATGATCCGCAAACTCATTCTGGCAGGTGTCTTTGCACTCGCAGGGACACTTGCTTATGCCGACGAGCCGATCGTAGGCAACTGGAAGACGGCATCCGGCGATACCGCGATCATCGCGTCTTGCGGCGGGAGCAACTACTGCATCACGCTGAAAACCGGCAAATACGCCGGACGAAAGATCGGTACGCTGGCCGGCAGCGGTGAGGACTATACCGGCGAGATCACCGATCCAAGCAACGACAAGACCTACAGCGGCTCCGGCACGATCTCCGGCAGCTCTCTTAAAATGAAGGGTTGCGTGCTGAAGATACTTTGCAAGTCACAGACCTGGACGCGTCTTTAAGCTGGCCACGCGAAGCGTCCTCTGTCGCGGGCGCTTCGTTTGTCTTCGACACGCTGTAGCTCGCGAGAACAGCGAGATCCACTCCTCCCGAACCTGCCCTTTTTCCTGAACGCCTGATGAACCGGCATCTCAGCAGCGGTTCAGCCGGCCTGTGGCAAAACCATGTCACGCTAAAGCATGGCGATGACGAAATGTCCGCCGCAACGCTTTGGATAACAACCTGGCATTTCGGGCAAGGACATGGACGTGCTCATCTTGGCAAGACGGTTCACAATCATCACGCTGTTTGCGGCGATTTTTGCCTTTACCTTCTCGGCGGCAGTTACCCACAACGCCGGCGGAGGCGCGCAATCTCACTTCGGCGCCAATTATACTGCATGCGCAGACCGAAGCAGCCCCTTCTGCAGCTCGGTGAACTGACATCCGCAACGGCCTGAGACCAAACCGTCCTGGGCCGCTGCGAACATGTGTATTCGGATAGACGTCGTTTGCTTGTCAAAGACTCCGCTCTATAATGTCTCATGAGCAAACGAATCTCTCCTCTCGACGTCTCGTCCCCTTCACCCTATGCGCCGAAGACATTCGATGACCCCATCAAGGCGGTCGATGCGCTGACGGAACTTTACGAGCGCAACACGGCATTCCTGATCGAGAACTTCACAGCGCTCGCAAAGGGTGCTCCGATCACATCGCGGTACCGTGCGTTCTATCCCCAGGTCAGCATCGAGACGACGAGCTTCGGACATATCGACACGCGCCTTTCCTATGGCCATGTGACGGCACCCGGGATTTATACGACAACAGTCACCCGGCCGAAGCTCTTCAGGCACTATCTGAAGCAGCAGCTTGGATTGTTGATGCGCAACCACGGTGTGCCGGTGACAGTCTCGGAATCCTCCACGCCGATACCGCTGCATTTTGCCTTCGGCGAAGGCGCGCATGTGGAAGCTTCCGCCGCCGCTTTCATGGACATCCCGATGCGGGACCTCTTCGATACGCCGGACCTGAACACCACGGACGACGAGATCGCGAACGGCGAGTATATCCCACCGCCGGGCGAGCCCTCCCCGCTCGCGCCCTTCACGGCGCAGCGCATCGACTATTCGCTGGCTCGCCTCTCGCATTACACGGCGACCGGCGCGCAGCACTTCCAGAACTTCGTGCTGTTCACCAACTATCAGTTCTACATCGATGAGTTCTGCGCCTGGGCGCGCAAGCTGATGGCCGATGGCGGCGACGGCTACACCTCGTTCGTCGAGCCCGGCAACATCATCACGCATGCCGGCAGCAGCCAGCCCGAAACGGATGTGACGCTCGCCCGGCTTCCCCAGATGCCGGCCTATCACCTCAAGATGAAGGGGCATGCCGGGATCACGATGATCAACATCGGCGTTGGCCCCTCCAACGCCAAGACGATCACCGACCACGTCGCCGTGCTGCGGCCGCATGCATGGCTGATGCTCGGCCATTGCGCCGGTCTGCGCAACAGCCAGCGGCTCGGCGACTATGTCCTTGCCCATGCCTACATGCGTGAAGACCATGTTCTCGACGACGACCTGCCGGTCTGGGTTCCCATTCCGGCTCTCGCTGAAGTGCAGGTGGCGCTTGAAGCGGCCGTTGCCGAGATCACCGGCTACGAAGGCTTCGAACTGAAGCGCATCATGCGAACTGGCACTGTCGGCACCATCGACAACCGAAACTGGGAACTGCGCGATCAGCGTGGCCCAGTAAAGCGCCTCTCGCAGGCGCGCGCCATCGCACTGGATATGGAATCGGCGACCATTGCCGCCAACGGCTTCCGCTTCCGCGTTCCCTACGGAACGCTGCTGTGCGTTTCGGACAAGCCGCTGCATGGTGAGTTGAAGCTGCCGGGGATGGCGACGGCCTTTTACCGAACGCAGGTCAACCAACATCTGCAGATCGGAATTCGCGCCGTGCAGAAGCTCGCAGCGATGCCGCCGGAAGCCCTGCATTCACGCAAGCTGCGCAGTTTCTTCGAAACCGCGTTTCAATAGTCTACTGGCGCGAGGCAGCGACACTGCTGCGCGCCATATCCACGTCACGGCTGCCGTCCGCCGCGAAATCGAGGGCGGCGACCGTTACCGCAAGTATGGCAAACGCCGCCATGCCGCGCACAACAAGCGCGCGACCGCCGACAAAATCGTCGTCCATGCCAAAAACGCCATCGGCGCGATGCCGGCGTGCCCATATCTGGCGCGCAAGCAGTGTTTCGAGAATGCTCATGACCATCACTCCATGTTGTTGATGGTCCTTAGTCGCGCGCAGCCGCTCCAATTCGACCCGGCGTCGGCAAAAAGATTTTCTTTTTCACTGTCGAAATCCACCTACTCTGTTCGTCAAGGGGCATAAGACGACACGGAGGAGGCAATCGGAATGAAGTATCTTTGTCAGGTGTTCTTTGAACCGTCGGCGCTGGAAGCGATGTCGGCCGAAGAGAAGAAGCAGCTCGATCGCGATTCTCTGGCCTACGACCGGCAGCTCATCGAGAGCGGCCACATGATTGCGGCGCAGGCGCTGCAACACCCCAAGACGGCTGTCACGGTCCGCGTCAGAGGCGGCGAGACCGCGATGACGGACGGTCCATTTGCCGAAACCAAGGAGCAGCTTGGCGGCTTCATCCTGATCGACGCGAAAGACCTCAACGATGCCGTCCGCGTGGCCGCAGGAATTCCGCTTGCCAGGATCGGATCGATCGAGGTTCGCCCGATCTACGCGATACCGGTTGAGATGTGAGGAGAAGACGATGAAGTATCTTTGCCAGATCTGGTTCGATACCGAAGCGAGCAAGCTCGTACCGCAGGAAGAGTGGGATGTCCTGACAGACGAATGCATCGTCAGTGACGACCACTGGCGCGACCGCGGCGTGTTGGTAACCGCACTCGCGCTCCGGGCGCCCGATAGCGCGACGACGCTACGCCTCAAGAGCGGGAAAGTTACTGCGACGGACGGCCCGTTTGCCGAGATCAAGGAGCACCTCGGCGGGTTCGTCATTATCGATGCCGCCGACATGGAACAGGCACGGAAGATCGTGGGGACGTTCCCGATCCTGAAATACGCCTCGGTGGAAATACGACCGGGATACTCGATCAAGGACGGGAGATGATGTCATGCGCTACATTTGCCTGATCTATAACTCGGCCGACACGGACGGAACGCTGAATACGGACGAGACCGAGCAGCTTGTCCGCGAACATTTCCGCTACGACAGCGAACTGCGCGAGGAAGGCATACTCATTCATGCCGACGCCCTCGACAGTCCGGAGACCGCGACGGTGCTGCGTGTCCGTAACGGTACGCTGAGCGCAACGGACGGCCCCTACGTAGAGACGAAGGAACACCTCGCCGGCCTCTATGTCATCGAAGCCAAGGATCTGACACAGGCGAAAGAGATCGTTGCGCGCATTCCCTGCGGTCGCTACGGCGCGATCGAGGTGCGCCCTGTCAAGATGCTGACGCTGGCGGACTGACGTGGAACGGGCGATCGAGGAGATCTACCGCGCTCAATCTCGGCGTGTCCTGGCAACGCTGATCCGACTCCTCGGCGACTTCGACCGAGCCGAAGAGGCGCTTCATGACGCCTTCGCCGCCGCTGCGCGAACATGGCCGCGCGACGGCGTCCCAGCCAACACCTTCGCATGGCTCGTTTCGGCGGGGCGCTTCCGCGCGATCGATCACATCCGAAAGCGCACGCGCTTCGATGCATCGCTTAGAGACATCGAGGAAAGCCTCTATCCACAGACAGATGAGATGGAGATCGGCGACATGGATACGATCCACGACGACATGCTGCGCCTGATATTCGTTTGCTGCCATCCCGTCCTCACCGGCGAAGCACAGATCGCCATGGCGCTTCGCGAAGTCTGCGGCCTCACCACCGAGGAGATCGCTCACGCCTTTCTCGTTCCGGCACCAACCGTCGCGCAGCGGATCGTGCGGGCCAAAAACAAGATAAAGGCGGCTGAGATTCCCTACGAGGTCCCCTCCCGTGGAGAATTGCCGGATCGGCTCGATCAAGTCCTGCACGTCATCTACCTCGTCTTCAACGAGGGATATTCCGCATCTTCAGGCGATAAAATCGTCCGTACCGATCTCGTCACGGAGGCAATCCGCCTCGCACGTCTTCTGGCGGACCTGCTGCCGCATCCTGATATCTCGGGGCTTCTCGCCTTGATGCTATTCCAGGACTCGCGCCGCCTGGCGCGGCGAGGCATCGATGGCGAGCTGGTGCTGCTTGCCGATCAGGATCGCGCCAGATGGGATCAGCATAAGATCGCGGAGGGGCAGCAGCTGCTCGGCACGGCCATGACCCCTGAGGAGATTAGCGTCTACACGCTTCAAGCAGCCATCGCCGCCGAGCATGCTCGCGCCCGAACGCCTGAGGAGACTGATTGGCGGCGCATTGCCAGCTATTACGAGCTACTGGTTTCGGCCCAACCATCGCCGATCGCCGAGCTCAACAGAGCGGTTGCCGTCGCGATGATCGATGGCCCCGCAGAAGGGCTGCGGCTCATCGATGCAATCCTGCAGGCCGGTGAACTCGGCAGCTATCATCTGGCGCATTCGGCAAGAGCGGACCTCCTGCGCCGGCTCGGCAAGGACGACGAAGCGATCGCCGCCTATCAGACCGCGCTGTCCTTCTGTCGTCAGGCGCCGGAGCAAGCGTTCCTGCGCAAGCGCCTGTCAGAGCTGTCGGCGGCCAAAGGGTAGAGAAATCGCGGTCCCGGTCAGGGCCGAAACGATAATCAGAAGATGCGCGTTGATGCTTGCCTGGGCCAATGTCGCAAGTGCTGAAGCCTCTCCAGAAGCACCGAACGCAACGGCACCGGCGGTGATCCCGGCCGGATATGTGCCGACGCCGCCCGGTGCGTGCACCGGCAGGACCGACGACAACTCACCCCCAAGCGCACCACCGAAGCTCGCCGATATCGGGAAGACGCCCATCAGGCGAAGCGACCACGCGAGCACGAGCACCTTCACGAGCCAATTGATGACGGTCATGGCCCATGCACGGGCGAATGCCAGGCCATTCGACGGAAGTCCATTTTCGATCTCCGCCACGATTTCCTGGGCCTTTGCGGGAAGAAGTCTGGTCGCGATCCGCAACAGGCTCTTGCGCGCAGCAAAGGCTGCGACCGGCAGCAACAGAAAGACGGCCCAAACAGCCCAGGCCAACACTCTATTCTGAGAGGCAGCGGCAAAGCCGATCCCGGCGGCAGCGAGAAGCGCGTGCAGATCGAGAAGCCGCATGACGAACAGTGCTGACGTACCGCGGGCGATCGGTATCCCGAACTCGGTGCGCATCAAGACCGGAAAGCTGGTCTCACCTGTTCGGAACGGCAGCATGATGTTCAGTAGGTTATGGACCTGCGTCACGCGGAACAGCGCGCGGAAGCGTCCCGAGGTCTCGCGCGGGAAATAGTCGTAGATGCGCCATGTACGCAGGAAGTAAGTGCTGGTCAGCAGCAACAGCGCAGCGACGATCGGCAAGACCCCGACATGGGCCCACTCTTCAAGGATTGACGGCCATCCCCAAAACCACTGGATGAAGAGCGCGTAGGCGCCGACGATCGCGACTGTTAACAGCATCATGCGATTGCGAGCGAACCAGGATTGCCGGCTGGCAACGACCGGAGACTTCATGTACTAGCTTCCTGACTTCAGCCGCCAACCGAGCGTCACGGCTGCGCGGCGTTTTAGGAGAAATACGAGTTGCAGACAACGACAGAGTCACCGTCAACCGCGATCGATGGCAGCGCTCCGCTCGAACTTTCGCTGGTCGTGCCGATTTTCAACGAGGAAGAAAGCGTCGGACCGCTCGTCGACCGCATCTGCTCGGCCATGACGAACTACCAGCAGCGTTGGGAACTCATCCTGGTCGACGACGGAAGCACGGACGCAACTCTCGTGAACGCGCGCAAGCACATCGGTCGCGCCGGCCTGGCGCTGAAGATCGTCGAACTGCAGCGCAATTTCGGTCAGACCGCAGCGATGCAGGCGGGAATCGATACCGCCAGCGGGCGTCTGATCGCAACGATGGACGGCGATCTGCAGAACGACCCGAACGACATCCCTTCGATGGTCGCGGAGCTCGAGCGCAGAGAACTCGACCTGCTGGTCGGCTGGCGAAAGAACCGCCAGGACGGCCTCCTGCTGCGCAAGATTCCCTCATGGTGCGCCAACTATCTGATCGGCCGCATCACCGGCGTCAAACTGCATGACTACGGCTGCAGCCTGAAGATCTATCGCTCGTCGATCATCAAGCAGGTCAAGCTGATGGGCGAGATGCACCGCTTCATTCCGGCATGGGTGGCGGGTGTTGTGCCAAGCTCGCGCATCGGCGAAATGGTCGTGACGCACCATGCTCGTGCGCACGGCCAGTCGAAGTACGGTATCTCGCGCACCTTCCGCGTCATCCTCGACCTGCTCTCCGTCATGTTCTTCATGCGCTACAAGGCGCGTCCCGGCCATTTCTTCGGCTCGCTGGGTCTCGGACTGGGCGCCATCGCAACGCTCGTGCTCATCTATCTGTTCTTCGACAAGTTCATCATGGGCAACGACATCGGGACCCGACCGCTGCTCATGGTCGGCATCGTCCTGCTACTGTCGTCGGTCCAGATGATCACGACCGGTATCCTGGCGGAAATGATCGCGCGCACCTATTACCGCGACGACGCTTCGCCCAACTACATCGTCCGGCAGATATTCGACCGCTCCGAGAATGCGTAACCTTCTGACGCGCAGACCCGATACGGTCGTCATACTGCTGGCTGCGTATTTCCTTATCGGCTTTGTGGTTCGTCTGCTCCTGCCGCATGGCATGCGGGTGGACGAATCCCAGCAGGCTTTCTTTTCCCAGTGGCTCGTGACCGGCTACGACACGCAGCCGCCGCTCTATAACTGGTTCCAGGCCGTGATCGTGTCCGTGTTCGGACTGTCGATCGCCACGATCGCCGCGGCCAAGAACCTCGTTCTCTTTCTCCTCTTCTTCACCTACTACAGGCTTGCGCGGCTGGTTCTTGAAGACCGTCTCTACGCCGCGATTGCGACCCTGTCGCTGTTCACGATCCCGCAGGTCTTCTGGGGCGCTCAGCGCGATCTGACCCACACGGTCGCGCAGATGCTGATGATCAACCTGCTGATCCTCAGCGTCGTGAAGACCCTGAAGGCGCCGTCGCTTGGGTCCTATGCGATGATCGGCGTTTCGCTCGGTCTCGGCATGCTGTCGAAGTACAACTTCACCCTCGTGGTGATTGCCGCCTTCGTCGCGGTATTGCTGCATCCGGACGGCAAAGCGCGCCTTCTGGACCGGCGCTTCCTGCTGTCGATCGCCATAGCGATCCTTCTGTTCGTCCCACACGGACTCTGGCTGCTCGATAATGTCGGACTGGCTGCGACGCGGACCCTGAACACGATGGGTGAAGAGGCGCCTGACGGCGCTTTCGAGAAGTTCATCAAGGGGCCGATCGAGTTCTTCGAACTCATCGTCATCATCCTTGCACCTATCGTTGCGGTCTACGCGATCGTTTTCGGGAAGTCGTTCCTGCGCAATCTTCGCCCGACCACGGTCTGGGCGCGCTTTCTCGACACCGTCTTCCTGACGATCGGGCTCCAGGTCCTGCTGCTGGTCTTCGCGATCGGCATTACCTCAATGCGCGACAGATGGGTTCTCCCCTTTCTGTTCCTGATGCCAATCGCCTTCTGCCTGAAAATGCGGGCGCGTGGCGTCCGCGCCGAAGACTTCGCCAAGCGTTTCTTCCTTGTACCGCTGACCGTCATGGCTCTGACGCCGCCGCTGTTCTTCGTCCGCGCCAATATGCCGACGCTCTTCGGTCGCTACGAAGCCTACAACATCCCCTACGGGACATTCATCAGCGAGATCGTATCGGAAGAAGGAAAGCGGCCCGGCCTCGTCGTCACCGATACTTGGCTGCCGTCGGGTAACCTGCATATGCAGTTGCCGGATGTGCCGACGCTGTGCACGTTTTTCGGCAACCTGACGGTCGACTACAAATGGAGCGCCGATCGGCCCATCCTGTTGGCGTGGCTGCCCAGAGAGGGAGATACGAGCCTCCCCCCCGACCTCAGCCGGTGGCTGACTAATAATCTTGGCCAGCAATACGCAAACCCCGCCGTCAAGAACATAAGCATTCGCTATGAGCGTGGACGCCCGGACGACAAGCGGTACTTCGGCTACGCCTGGGTCTACCCGCAGCCCTGACAGCCGCTAAGACTTGAGCTCCCGCCAGGCGGAATCCAGCGCAACCTTTGTAATGCGCATCATTTCGTCGACTTCTTCGTGGGTGATGACGAGTGGCGGGGACGCGAGCATCCTGTCGCCGGTTGCGCGCAAAACCAGGCCGTTGGCGAGCGCATGGTTGCGGACGAGTGCCCCGACCGCGTCCGGCTTTTCGAAGCGCATCCGTGTGCTTTTGTCCGCAGCCAATTGTAGGGCGCCCATCAGGCCGATGCTGACGGCCTCACCGACCAGTTCGTGATCGCCAAGCGCGCCCCAGGCCCTGGCAAAATAGGGACCAATGTCGTCGCGCACCCGCTCCACCAGGCGCTCATCCTCAAGAATCCGCAGGTTTTCCAGTGCCGCGGTCGCGCAGACCGGATGGCCCGAATAGGTGAAGCCGTGGTTGAAATCTCCGACATCGTTTATCAACACGTCGGCGACGCGATCACTGACCAGCACGCCACCGATCGGCAGGTAACCCGATGACAGGCCCTTCGCGATAGGCGCCAGATCCGGTTCGACACCGAAATACTGGTGTCCGAACCATTCGCCCAGGCGTCCGAAGCCGCAGATCACTTCATCGGCCACCAGCAGGATATTGCGGGCTTTGCAGATTCTCTGAATTTCAGGCCAATAGGTCTTCGGCGGAATGATCACGCCGCCGGCACCCTGGACCGGCTCGGCAACGAAGGCCGCGACGTTTTCCTCGCCGAGTTCATCGATCTTTTCTTCCAGCTGCCGCGCGACCTTCAGGCCGAACTCGTCCGGCGACAGCTCTCCGCCTTCGCCGTACCAATAGGGTTGGCCTATATGGACGATGCCCGGTATCGGCAGATCACCCTGCTCATGCATGTATTTCATGCCGCCGAGGCTGGCGCCCGCGACAGTCGAGCCGTGGTAGCCATTCTTGCGGGCAATGACGATCTTCTTCGACGGCTTGCCGACAGCGGCCCAATAGACGCGGGCCATGCGAAACCAAGTATCATTTGCCTCTGAACCTGAAGCGGTTAAGAAGACATGATTGAAATTTGGGCCGGCGTGCGAGACGACCTTTTCGGAAAGCAAGGTTGCCGGCGTGGTCGTCGTTCCGAAGAACGTGTTGTAATAGGGAAGCTCCTTCATCTGTCGGGCAACAACATCGGCGATCTCATGCCGTCCGTAACCGATGTTGACGCACCAGAGCCCCGCGAAACCATCGAGATACTTCTTGCCTTGGGCATCCCAGATATGGACGCCCTCGCCGCGCTGGATGACGCGGGCTCCGTCCGCATTCAGTTTCTTCATGTCCGAGAACGGGTGGAGATGATGGGCGGCATCGATGGCTGCCAAGTTTGAACGCGCGTAAGTATCGGACATGATTTGCAAAACACCTTCGGAGATTGAAAGCCTCTTTCCAATGGGATACGACCTTGAGCGTGTCCGAGGGGATTTTCAAGATCATGGCAAGCCACAAAAGCAACGATAGAGCTGCGGCCAGCGACGCGCGCGTGGAAATCCTGCTGGTGGGAATGAACGGCGACCTGCGCGGGAAGCAAATCCCGCTCGGAATGCAGAAGAAGATCTGGGCGGGAGAGGTGCGCCTGCCCTCCTCCACTCAGTCGCTTGATATCTGGGGAGACGACAACGACGACATTACAGGTCTGTCGCTCTCTGTCGGCGATCCCGATGGGAATTGCATTCCTGACGAACGAAGCATTGTGGTAATGCCCTGGGCTCCGGAAGGGTCGCTGCAGGTGCTGGCGACGATGCACGAATTCGACGGGACGCCAAGCTTCATAGATCCCCGTGCAATCCTCGCCTCCGTGCTCAAGCGATACGAACGGCTCGGTCTGACGCCTGTGGTGGCAACAGAACTCGAATTCTATGTCATGGAACAGAGTTGGCGAGAGACCGGCAGGCCATCGCCGCCTGTCGACCTGACCTATCAAGGCGATCCGAACGGTTTCCAGCTCTACGACATGAGCGCTGTCGACGCGCTCGCAGACTATCTGAACACGGTCCGCGCATACGCTGCCGCGCAGGGCCTGCCTGCCGATGCAACGACGGCCGAGTTCGGTCCCGGCCAATTCGAAATCAACCTCCTGCATCGCCCCGATGCACTCGCGGCCGCGGACGACTGCGTCTATCTCAAACGCATCATTGAACAGGCGGCGCGAAAGCACGGCTTGAAGTCCACGTGCATGGCAAAGCCGTATTCGGATCACGCAGGCTCCGGTCTGCATGTGCATGCGAGCGTTCTCGACGCTGCAGGCCGCAACATATTCGACGCAAAGGGCGGCGAGCCGACGAAGCTCAAATCGGTCTGCGCGGGCATGCTACAGAGCATGCGCGACGCACAACTGGTCTTTGCGCCGTTCGCCAACTCCTATCGCCGCTTCCAGCCGGGATCTTTCGCGCCCGTCGATCTTACCTGGGGCTATGGTCACCGGGGCACGGCAGTTCGGATCCCCGATATCAACGGACCGGCCGCCCGGATTGAGCACCGCGTCGCAGGCGCCGATGCCAATCCATACCTACTGCTTGCCGCGATCCTCGGCGGGATGCTGCTCGGGCTCGAGAACGAACTGGATCCGGGCGAGGAAACGACGCCGTCGTATGTTCCCGACAACGCGCCGAAGCTGACTCACGACTTCCTGACGGCGGTCGAAACGTTTCGCAATTCGCCATTCATCGCCGACATTTTCGGCGAGCGTTATCAGCAGCTCTACGGCGATACAAAGCGCAAGGAGGCTATCACCTATCTGCGCACGGTCTCGGACTTCGACTACCGGACCTATCTGCCGCGTCTCTAGCTACGACGCGGGCTCGCGCCGTTCGGCCTCATCGACCTGAGCTGCCAAGCCCTGCTGCACCAATACCTTCAGCTCACCGGGATGGAGTTTCAACGAGACGTCGCGCTCGAGGGGGAGCAGCTCTCCATCCATCACGCAATTCGCCTTCGAATGAAGCTTCGGAAAATGCAGGTGCACCTCGGCGGGGTGCATGATCATGACATCCGCGTTTTCCCGCACCTTCCCCCTCAGGAGGTCGATTGCCAGGCGGGCGACACCGAGTGGCTTCAAAGGTTTTGCTGTGTAGAAGCCGAGCTCTCCGCTGGTCAGGCTATCGGCGTACAACAGGGCATTCTCGCCGAAAGGATTGTTCGAGACGGAAACGGCTGAAACCCGCCGCCGTTCGCGCACGCCGCCCGCCTCGAAATCCACCTCGAACTCCGGCGGATTCAGCACCACGCCGAAGGCAGCACGCGTACTCGCCCGCATTTTTCCCAACCGCGATCGGTAGCTATAGGAATTGCGGTAGCGCACCATGCGCGCATGCAGCCCCGCGGAAAACTGGTGTATGAACGGCCGGTCGTTTGCGCTGGCAATATCGACGTTATCAACCTCGCCGAAGGCAAGCACCTCAAGCGCGCTCCAGATATCGAGAGGCACGCGAAGCGATCGCGCAAAAAGGTTCATCGTTCCCGCCGGAATGACGCCGAGCGCAACTCCGTTCTTCCATGCGATCGATGCAGCGGCCGATATCGTTCCATCGCCCCCGCCAGCGACGATGCCGTCAATATCGTCGCGGCGCGCGGCGCGCTGCATTGCCGGGACGATCTCGCTACCTGAAAATACCAGCGCTTCGAAATCATGACCCGCCTTGCCGAAAACCTCCTCGGCCCGCCGTTCATAGGCCTGCATGTCGGTGGTTCTGAACGTGCCGCCATCGCGATTGAAAAAACCTACAAGTTTCATGCGCTTCCCGTTATCCGGCGCTGGGCGTCGCCCAGCCTCGTGCCGCTTAGAGATGGTTCTTGCGCTCGTGATTTCAACAACCAGCACGAGTCGCGCCTGCTGCGCATGGCACGTATGCACTGTTGGCGGTGCTGCAGTGCAAAGAACGCAGAAGACGTTCGACGCCAAATCATCGATAAGTATCTGGTAGGGCAGTGTTCCCTTTTCCTTTCATATCCGCATTTCCGGCTAGCGTTTGCCGACGCCTTCATGTTGCCGGACACCTGACATTGCATGCCGAGGAGCTCGCGTGAGCCAGATTGCCGTAAACGATTCCATTGATGCCGATTCCGCAGTTGAGGCGCCGTCGCCCATGGCGGTTGCGCTCGTCCAGCTGGCACTTGCCTGCGGCGGCTTCGGCATTGGCACCGGCGAATTCGCGATCATGGGCCTTCTGCCCAATGTGGCCGGGACATTCTCGGTTACGACGCCCGAGGCGGGATACGTGATCAGCGCCTATGCCCTTGGTGTCGTCGTTGGCGCCCCCGTTATCGCGGTTCTCGCCGCGAAGATGGCGCGGCGTTCGCTGCTTCTGTTGCTGATGGCTATCTTTGCCGTGGGCAATATTGCCAGCGCGATGGCGCCTACCTTCGAAAGCTTCGCCCTGATCCGTTTCATCACCGGACTGCCGCACGGCGCCTATTTCGGTGTCGCCGCCATCGTAGCAGCATCCATGGTGCCTGCGCACAAGCGTGCACGCGCAGTCGGCAGGGTCATGCTCGGCCTGACCATCGCAACACTGCTCGGCACGCCCCTCGCGACCTTCTTCGGACAATCGCTCGACTGGCGGGTGGCGTTCACGTCTGTGGGTGTGATCGGCCTCGTTACCATGGCCTTGATCTGGTACTACGTGCCGCGCGACCAGGTTGCCGAAGGCGCGAGCTTCCGCCGCGAGCTCGGCGCGTTCAAGCGGCCTCAGGTTCTGTTGACGCTCGCCATCGCAGCCGTCGGATACGGCGGCATGTTCGCGATGTTCAGCTACATCGCCGACACGACGACAAAGGTCGCGATGCTGCCCGAGAGCATGGTTGCCGTGATGATGATCCTGTTCGGCGTCGGTATGAACGCCGGCAACGTCATCGGATCATGGCTCGCCGACAAGTCGCTCATGGGCACAATTGCCGGCTCTCTGATCTTCAACGTCGTCGTGCTGTCGCTTTTCTCCCTGACGGCCACGATCCCGGTTATGCTCGCGCTTTGCGTCTTCCTGATCGGCTGCGGTTTTGCAGCAGGCCCTGCCCTGCAAACCAGATTGATGGATGTCGCTGCAGATGCCCAGACGCTTGCGGCTGCATCGAACCACTCGGCCTTCAACATCGCCAACGCGCTTGGTGCCTGGCTGGGCGGGCTCGTGATCGCCCGGGGATACGGTTTTGCGGCGACGGGCTATGTCGGCGCAGCCCTGTCGTTCCTCGGCATGTTCGTCTTTGCGGCTTCGCTACGCCTCGACCGCCGCGCCCGCAGCTAAACCTTGCTCGGCTGCGACATCCCGCAGTCGGCGCCCATCCGGATAGCAGAAGACATTCTGCTCGCCCCAGACGGCAAGCGCCTCGATAACGGGGCGCAAGGTGCCGCCAAGCGCCGTCAGCGCATATTCCACGCGCGGCGGCACGACGGCGAAGACCGTTCGCGACACCAGCCCCGAATCTTCCAATTCTCGCAATTGCTTGGTCAGCATGCGCTGCGTAATCGCCGGCAGCTTGCGGCGCAGCTCGTTGAAGCGCAGCGTTCCATCCATCAGATGAAACAGGATAACGCCTTTCCATTTCCCATCGAGGAAACTGAGCGTTGCTTCGACAGGACAACCGGGAAAGTTCTTGGTGAGCTTGGCTCGGGGAAGCGACATCCTACGGTATCCTTTTTGGTACTACGTACAGAATTTGTGCATTCTTGCGCCTTCGACAGATAGGTCGCATCTAGCATGCGTGCAACGCAACAAGGAATTCATCATGCGCGCCGTCGGCTACAAAAACCCGCAACCTATTTCGGCTGAGACATCGCTGATCGACATCGAGCTACCCGTGCCGGATGCAACCGGCCACGACATTCTGGTGGAGGTGAAAGCCGTTTCGGTCAATCCTGTCGACGTGAAGGTACGCGCCGGCGTGACACCGCCTGACGGCCAGGCGAAGATCCTTGGCTGGGATGCAGCGGGCGTTGTCAAAGCCGTCGGGTCGGATGTCTCGCTCTTCAAGGTCGGCGACGAGGTCTTCTATGCGGGATCGATCGCCCGCCAAGGCTCCAATGCCGAATTCCAACTCGTCGATGAGCGGATTGTCGGCCACAAGCCAAAGACCCTCGACTTTGCCGCCGCGGCTGCACTGCCGCTGACGTCGATCACGGCATACGAGACGCTCTTCGATCGACTGAAGGTGCGCGACGTGGTTCCCGGAGCAGCGAAAGCGATACTAATCATCGGGGGAGCTGGTGGCGTGGGCTCGATCACCATACAGATAGCCCGTGCGCTGACGGATCTCACGGTCATCGCAACCGCGTCCCGACCGGAAACACAAGACTGGGTGAAACAGCTCGGGGCGCACCACGTCATCGATCATTCAAAGCCGATCGCCAAGCAGGTCGCGGCGCTCGGTATCGGCGCACCGGGCTTCATCTTCTCGACAACGAACACGAACGATCATCTGGCGGATATCGTGGATGCCATCGCGCCGCAGGGGCGTTTTGCGCTGATCGACGACCCGAAAGCGCTCGACGTGATCCCCTTCAAGCGGAAGGCGGTCTCGATTCACTGGGAACTGATGTTCACACGGCCGCTCTTCGACACGCCCGACATGATCGAGCAGCATCGGCTTTTGAACACCATCGCCAACTTGGTCGATGCCGGGCAGATCAAGACCACGCTCAACGAAACCGCCGGAACGATCAATGCCGCAAACCTCAAGGTTGCCCATGCGATGGTGGAAAGCGGCAAGATGAAGGGAAAGGTCGTCCTCGAAAGCTTCTGAGTTCGCCTCGATGCCGGGTCATCGGCATCGCCCGAAAACGAATACCGGAATGGCGCATCCAGCGGGTGCGGCATTCTGGCGTTAAGCATCTAGGGTGCTTGACTTTTCCGACGTTTGAGACCACGTACAGCCTTACGTGGAAGGCGCGAGCTTTCCGCGGATATCAACGGAGCCATCATCACGATGCCAAGCGACAGTAGCAGTCGATTGCCTTTGCCGTACGCGGCCCTCGTGCGCTGACCTGACTCTGTCGGGCTCGCCCGTTGGACGCTACGGCGGATCGACGGAAAGGCGAGCTTATGAACATCAATCGCTTCCCTCTGCGGGCGGGCCATGCCGCTCGTTTCTTCAGCAGCGATCACCTCGGACCGATTACCACGGCCGAGCGTGTCGAGCAGTTGAATACACTTGAAGTATCCGAAGCAGCAGCAATCCTGGTTACGCTGCCGCAGCAAAAGGCTGTGCGCATTCTCGGCCGACCCGAGTTGCATCACGCAGCAGCAATTCTTGCCGACATGCCAGCGGAAGACGCTGCCCGGCTGCTGAATGCACTGGCGAACGACCGGGTTGCCGACCTCTTTCAGGAAATGAACGAGGACGCTCGCGCCCACCTGTTTTCGCGGCTTGATCGCACGACCTGTCTCGCCGTCCAGCACCTCATGGGCTATCCACCCCGTACGGCCGGCAGCATCATGACCACGGAGTTCGTCAGCGTCGCCGACACGTGGACGGTCGAGCAGACGCTGGAGCATGTGCGCAAGGTCGAGCGCTCACGCGAGACGGTCTATGCCATCTATGTGCTCGATGCGGTCAGCCGCGTGCTGACCAGCGTCGTCACGCTGCGCCGTCTCATCACCGGTGAGCCCGGAGAATCCGTCCTGACTGTTGCGCAGAAGGAAGGGGTTGTGCGTGCCGATCCGCTGATGACGCAGGAAGATGTCGCCCGGCTGATCCGCAAGCATAATCTGCTGGCCCTGCCCGTCGTCAGCGAGGATGGTCACATGCTCGGCATCGTCACGGTCGATGACGTGATCGACACGATGATTGCCGACCAGACCGAAGACGCCCAAAAGTTCGGCGGCATGGAAGCGCTCGGCAAGCCGTATATGAAGATCGGCTTCCTCGGCATGATCCGCAAGCGTGCGGGCTGGCTCAGCGCTCTCTTCCTCGGCGAGATGCTGACCGCAAGCGCCATGCAGCACTTCGAAGGCGAACTGGAGAAGGCAATCGTGCTGACGCTGTTCGTACCGCTGATCATGAGCTCGGGCGGCAATAGCGGGTCGCAGGCCACGTCGCTGATCATCCGGGCGCTAGCGCTCGGCGAACTCAAGCTCTCCGACTGGTGGCGAGTGCTGCTGCGCGAACTGCCGACCGGCATCGTGCTCGGCGCGATCCTCGGCCTTGTCGGTTTCGCCCGCATCGTGCTTTGGCAGAGCATCGGGCTCTACGATTACGGCGAGCACTGGGTTCTGGTCGGCGTGACGATCTTCTCGGCGTTGATCGGCATCGTCACCTTCGGCTCGCTGGCCGGCTCCATGCTGCCCTTCATCCTGCAGAGGCTGAAGCTCGATCCGGCAAGCGCCTCTGCTCCCTTCGTCGCGACACTCGTCGATGTGAGCGGACTGGTGATCTACTTCTCGGTCGCGCTGCTGATCCTCAGCGGGACGCTGCTCTAAGCATGAAACGGGACCTCTTTGGCCCCGTTCTTCATTTCGACTCGGGCAGTTTCAGCGCGCCATGCGTCTTCATGCTTCGGATGGCGAAGTTCGAACGGATGTCGCTGACGTTGGGCAAGGTCAGCAGAGTGTCGGTCAGCAATCGCTCGTAGGCAGCAAGGTCTTCGACTACGACCTCGGCCAGAAAGTCGGCGGTTCCCGAGATCAGAAAGCACGAGACGACTTCGGGGATGGCGAGGAGCGCCGCCTCCTGCGCTTGCGCGTTCTCGCGGGTGTGATGGGCGACCTTCAGCTCGACGAAAACCGTCAAACCGAGACCGACTTCCTTTCGGTCGATATCGGCACGGTAGCCGCGGATGACGCCGGTCTTTTCGAGATTGCGGATTCGACGCAGGCAGGGCGATGGCGACAGGTTCACCTTTTCGGCGATCTCAACGTTGGTCGCCCGGGCATCCTCCTGCAGGCATTTCAGGATCGCCAGATCGAATTTATCCAGATTTGGCATGTTCGATAAAATCCCCCGGGTACTTTGGCAGATTATTGCTGATAGCAGTATTTTGATGGCATAGATAGCAAGGACATGCCTCGCGGATTTCGCCTAATCTCCTCTCAACCGGACAGCTCCGGACGATCATGAGAGGAGAGATCAATGAGTGCCGTCGCTTTCACCAGCCATGAGAAATCCACCTCGACGACAGTCGGATATGCCGGTGCGGTCGTGACGGTCCTCATCTGGGCCGCATGGATTCTCGCCACCCGCCACAGCGCAGCAACGCGACTTACGACGGTCGATATCGGCTTGATCCGCTATGGCATTCCAGCCCTCGTGCTGGCGCCTGTCTGGCTGAAGACCGGCCTGCTGCCGAAGGGCGTGCCGGTTGCGCTGCTGGCCACGATGGTGGCGGGCGCGGGCGCGATCTTTTTCCAGCTGACCACGTCGGCCATTCATTCCACGCCAGCGTCCGCTGCTGGCATTCTGCTCGGCGGCTCCATGCCGCTCGCGACCGCCCTGATCGGCGTCGTGGTCTTCCGGGAGCGCCCCGATTTCATGCGGGTCCTCGGCCTCGCCGGGATTGTCGCAGGCGTGGCCATCCTGCTGATCCGCAGTCTTGCCGGCGCGACCTTGCCGTGGAGCAGTTTCGTCCTGCTGCCGATGGGAGCAATTCTCTGGGCGAGCTACACGCATGCCTTCCGCCGCTCCGGTCTGACCGCCGTCCAGGCCAGCGCACTCATCGCGATCTGGTCGTTCCTTATCCATGTCGGCCTGGCCATCGTCTTCGGCACCTCGATCGCCAGTGCGCCGCTTGGCGAAATTGGGCTGCAGGTCTTGAGCCAGGGCGTTCTTTCCGGTCTTGCCGCAACTGTCGCCTACGGTCTCGCCGTCCATGCGCTCGGCGGCACACAGGCAGCGGCCTTCACGGCGATCACGCCGGTGCTGGCAACGATCGGCGGCGGCGTGCTGCTTGGGGAAGAGATCGGCGTCGCGGAGATTGCCGCAGCCATCATCACCGGGCTCGGCGTTGCGCTCTCGACCGGTATCGCCTCGCGCAAACAATAGTGCTCGATCGCTTGAGCCGGCGCCAGTCCGCCGGCTCAAGCCTTTATCAGGTCACGCCGTCAGAGAGTGAGAACCATTGCGACACGTCGCTCCGCATCCATCCCGACAGAAACTTCGTGCTCCAGCTTCTTCCGAAGGAACTGGGGCATTGCCTCGGCACCCGGCAGTACGAAGCCGAGCGAGGCATAGAACGGTGCGTTGAACGGAACGTGGCGATCGGTGGTGAGCGTCAGGGACGATAGCTGGCGTGTTCGGGCCAACGCAATCGCAGCCGACATGAGCTGCCGCCCGACACCCTTGCGCTGCCATTCCTGACAGACGTCCAGTTCAATAATGTAGAGCGCGCCGTCGATTTCTTCCGTCGCGAGAAAGCCAACCGGGTGGTCGCCTTCATCAGCGGCGACCAGGAGAAGGCCCGCATCCAGCGATCCCAGCAGTACATCCCGCGGCAGGGCATGCGCCTCGTGGGCGACGCCGAGCGCCGCCGCAAGCGTTGCGAAAGCATCGATTTCGATCTCGTTCAGGCGCGGCAGTTCATCGAGGCGCGCCCGTCGTATAGTGCAGGCGCTGCTCATCTCTGCATCCTACATATTCGGATAGACAGGTCCCTCACCGCCCTGCGGCGGCACCCAGTTGATGTTCTGGTTGGGGTCCTTGATGTCGCAGGTCTTGCAGTGGACGCAGTTCTGGGCGTTGATGACGTAGATCTCCTCACCATCCTTCTCCACCCATTCGTAGACCCCGGCCGGACAGTAACGGGTCGATGGGCCGGCATAGATGTCGTGCTCCGACGACACCTGCAGCGCCATGTCCTTGACCTTGAGATGCACCGGCTGGTCTTCCTCATGGTTGGTGTTCGACAGGAACACCGATGAGAGACGGTCGAAGGTCAGCACGCCATCCGGCTTCGGATAGTCGATCTTTTTGTGCTTCGAGGCCGGTTCCAGCGATTGGGCGTCGGTCTTGCCGTGCTTCAAGGTGCCAAAGATGGAGAGGCCGAAGAGCTGGTTGGTCCACATGTCGAGACCGCCGAGCGCCACGCCAACAGCGGTGCCGAACTTCGACCACAGCGGCTTGACGTTACGCACCTTCTTCAGGTCCTTGCCGATGTCGCTCGAACGCCAGTCGTTCTCGATCTCGACCACCTCGTCATTGGCACGACCAGCGGCGATCGCAGCGGCAATCCTGTCCGCCGCCATCATGCCAGATAGCACCGCATTGTGGCTGCCCTTGATGCGCGGCACGTTGACGAAGCCGGCCGAGCAGCCGATCAGCGCGCCACCGGGGAAGGACAGCTTCGGCACCGACTGGTAGCCACCCTCGGTGATCGCACGCGCACCATAGGACAGGCGCTTAGCCCCCTCGAAGGTGCCGCGGATCGACGGATGCGTCTTGAAGCGCTGGAATTCCTCGAAGGGATAGAGATAGGGGTTCTTGTAGTTCAGGTGGACGACGAAGCCGACGGCAACGAGGTTGTCTTCCAGGTGGTAGAGGAAGGAGCCGCCGCCGGTCTTCATGCCGAGCGGCCAGCCGAAGGAGTGCTGCACCAAACCCTGCTTGTGGTGCTCCGGCTTCACCTGCCAGAGTTCCTTGATGCCGATGCCGAACTTCTGGGGCTCGCGATCCTTCGACAGATCGAACTTCGAGATCAGTTGCTTGGCAAGCGAGCCGCGCACGCCCTCGCCGATCAGGACGTACTTGCCGAGCAGCGCCATGCCGCGGGTGTAGTTGGGGCCGTGCTCGCCATTCCTCTCGATGCCCATGTCGCCGGTGGCAACACCGATGACCGCACCCTCTTCGTTGTAGAGTACTTCCGTCGCGGCAAAGCCCGGATAGATCTCGACGCCGAGCGCTTCCGCGTGGCCCGCCAGCCAGCGACAGACGTTGCCGAGCGAGACGATGTAATTGCCGTGATTGTTCATCAGCGGCGGCATCAGCATGTTCGGCAGGCGGATCGAGCCGGCCGGGCCGAGCAGCAGGAAGTGATCGTCCTTGACTTCGGTCTTGAACGGATGGTCCGCCTCATCACGCCAGTCCGGCAGCAGCCGGTCGATGCCGATCGGATCGACGACGGCACCCGACAGGATGTGGGCACCGACTTCGGCACCCTTTTCCAGCACCACCACCGACAGCTCCGGATTGACCTGCTTCAGTCGGATCGCCGCCGACAGGCCCGCAGGACCGCCGCCGACAATCACGACGTCGAATTCCATGCTTTCGCGTTCGGGCAGTTCAGTCGTGTCGGTCATGCATCCATCTCCGCTTGGCCGACATTGCGGCCATATTCCCCGTCAAGTGATTATCTCTTGTCAAAACGCAGAAGCATTGTCGAGCCGGGAAGCGACAGCCAATCTCCCATTTCGCGCAATGATATTCCTCCGCACAACAAATAGAACGCATCTTACGTTAACGTCAATATTTTATCGAGCAATTGCCGACTTCGGCTTTTCTTACCGCAGCCGAACGTCTTATAGATCCATGATAGCATGGAGGCTGAAAATGGATCTTGGAATCAAGGGAAAGCGGGCGCTGGTCCTGGCGTCGTCGCGCGGCCTCGGTCGCGGAATTGCCGTCGCGTTGGCGCGCGAGGGCGTCAACGTGCTTCTCTGCGGCCGAAGCGGCGAAACGCTTGAAGCAAATTGCGCCGCCATCAATGCCGAGGGCAAGGGCAAGGCAGACTGGGTCTGGGCCGATCTCTTCGACGAGAACTTCGTCGAGACCGTCGGCGCCGCGGCCAACGCCAAGCTTGGCGGCATCGACATCCTGGTCAACAACACGGGAGGTCCGACGCCTGGAACCACGGAAGAGATGACCCCGGAGAAGCTGGAGACTTACTTCCTCTCCATGGTTCTTCGCGTGATCTCGCTGACCAACACCCTGCTTCCCGCGATGAAGTCGCAGCAATGGGGTCGGATTCTCACGGTTGCTTCATCGGGTGTCATCGAGCCGATCCAGCAGCTTGCGCTGTCCAACACGCTGCGCCCTGCCCTTGCAGGTTGGAGCAAGACCCTGGCGACCGAGGTCGGCCAGCATGGAATCACGTCGAACCTGCTGCTTCCCGGCAGCATCCTGACGGACCGCCTTGATGACCTTGATGGCGCAGCAGCAAAGCGCACAGGTGAAAGCCTCAATGCAATCCGCAGCCGGAAGGAAGCAGCCATTCCGGTTGGGCGCTACGGGACCGTTGATGAGTTCGCGGCGACCGCAGCGTTCCTTTGCAGCCAGCAGGCGAGCTACATAACGGGCAGCCTGGTGCGTTGCGACGGCGGCGCGGCGCGATCCGTCTGATTAGACACGAGAATTGCGCTCGCAGCTCAATGGCGGCGAGCGCGGTTGCCGAAGATGCCCAAAGCATCTATTATATTAGCAATTGGTTTTATTACAAAAATTTAAGCTATTATAACCACTTAGTGATGGTCAGCGGCGAATTGTGTCGTTTTTGCGCCGTAATAAACGTGGTCAATACGGGCTGGATATTTGCGCAACCTGCCTACGACCGGTCTTAACTATGAAGAAGCTTTGGATAACCATCTGTATCATTGCCGCTGCCGGCGCTGGCGCCTGGCAATATAGAGACCGTATTCCCTACCTTTCAAAATTCACTGCGAAAACCCAGCAAGCCGACGCCACCGGCGGCCACGCGAGCGGCGGCGGTGACGGAGCCCAGCAATCTGGAGACCAGAAAGGCGGAAAGGGACACAATCGCGGCAGCGGGGGCCCGACGCTGGTGAAGACCGTTGCGGCAAGCAAGACCGTCCTGCCGCGCGACGTGACGGCCTCCGGCTGGGCTGACGCCGATGACAACACCACGATCGCCGCGCAGGAACAGGGGCTCGTGACAGAAATCGTCGCCACCGATGGCGCGACCGTCAAGGCTGGCGACCTGATCGTCAAGCTGGATGACAGGACGGCCCAGGCCACCGTTGACAAGGACGATGCAATGACCGTCCGCGATCAGGCGACATTGCAGGAGGCCGAAACGGCCCTCACCCGCGCTGCCGACCTGCTGAGCTCGAAGGCGGGGACCCAGCAGACCTACGATCAGGCCAAGGCCGCGCGCGATACCGCTGCGGCAACCGTGCAGGCCGACAAGGCTTCCGTCGCATCGGACAAGATTCTTCTCGAGCATACAGAAATCCGGGCGCCTTTCGATGGCCGATTGGGAGACATTGCCGTCAGCCCGGGCGCTTTCGTCAACGCGGGATCACAGATCGTTACCATTGCCAAGTACGATCCGATCTACGTCAAGTTCCATCTGCAGGAAAGCGATCTCCGCCAGCTCAAGCAGGCAATGGCGGCAGGTCCCGTGGACGTGACGACGGTTCCGCGGTCTGATAAGGGCAAGCCGCGCAAGGGACACATCAGCTTCTACGACAATACCGTCGATTCCGCGTCCGGCACGATCCTGGCAAAGGCCAAGTTCGAGAACGCTTCGGGCGCCCTCTGGCCCGGCCAGTCCGTCAACATCGTCGTCCACTTCGAGGACAACCAGCAGCAGGTCGTGGTACCGACCGTGGCAGTCAGCCCCGGTGCGAACGGCTTCTATTCGTTTGTCGTCAGGGACGGAAAGGTGCAGCTGACACCTGTGACGGTCGCCCGTGCGAATGGTGGCTTCAGCGCCATTTCCAGCGGTCTTGCCGAGGGAGATCATGTCGTTGTCGAAGGTCAGGCGCAGCTTGTCGATAAGCAGGCCGTCAAGGAACAGTTTGACGACAAGGCGCTGAATGTTGCCGGGGCGAACGAGACTGCCAAGACAGAAACCATCGTGGCGGGTACCGAGGAATGATACCGAACTTCTGTATCCAACGGCCTGTTGCGACGACATTGCTGGCCATCGGTGCCGTCCTTGCCGGCCTTGCCGGCTACCAGCTTGTGCCGGTCGCGGCACTTCCGCAGGTCGACTTTCCGACGATAAACGTGTCAGCCGCACTGACCGGCGCATCGCCGAAAACGATGGCAACATCAGTCGCGACGCCGCTTATCAAACAGTTCGAGACGATCCCCGGCATCAGCGAGATCAGCGCCACGAACTCGCTCGGCAATACCAGCATCGTTTTGCAGTTCGACCTGAACCGCAACATCGACGCAGCCGCCGCAGACGTGCAGGCAGCGATCTCGCATGCGACGCGTCAGCTGCCCGACAACATGACGACGCCGCCGAGCTACCGCAAGACCAATCCCGCTGACGCCCCGGTCATGCTGCTTGCCGTGCAGAGCGATACGATGCCGCGCAGCAAGCTTGACGACATTGCCGAAAATATCATCTCGCCGTCGCTGGCGACGCTTCCCGGCGTGGCAGAGGTCAGCGTTTTCGGCGCCCAGACATACGCCGTGCGCGTCGAGGTCGATCCCAACAAGCTTCTCAATCGCGGCATCGGTATCGACGCCGTCAACAAGGCGCTCGTGGCAGCGAACAGCCAGGTGCCCGTCGGCACGCTGCAGAACGATAGCCAGAGCATGACGATCAATGCCGATACACAGCGCACAAATGCCGAAGAATTCCGCTCCCTCGTCATCGCCAATCCCGGCGGAGCGCCGATCCATCTCGGCGACGTTGCCGACGTGCAGGACAGCGTCGAGAACCTGAACACAGGTAGCTGGTATGACGGCAAGCGCAGCATCCTGCTTGCGATCCAGCGCCAACCCGACGCCAATACCGTCGAGGTGGTCGACGCCATCAACGCAAAGCTGCCCGCGCTGCACGCCGAAATTCCGGCCTCCGTCACCACGACTGTCATGAACGACTCTGCAAAGCCGATCCGCGATGCGATAACCGACGTGAAGTTCACGCTGCTGCTGACGATCGGACTGGTGGTACTGGTCATCTATCTCTTCACCGGCCATCTGACGGCGACCATCATTCCCGGCCTTGCCGTGCCTCTTTCGCTGATCACGACGTTCGGCATGATGTACGTGCTCGGCTACAGTATCGACAATATCTCGCTGCTTGGGCTGACACTGGCGGTCGGCCTCGTCGTCGACGACGCAATCGTCATGCTCGAAAATATCCTTCGGCACGTGGAAGACGGCATGCCCGTGCTTCAAGCAGCGATCAAGGGTTCCGGGGAAGTCAGCTACACGATCGTTTCGAT
Organism: Hyphomicrobiales bacterium; assembly: GCA_900468535.1. Taxonomy (GTDB): domain Bacteria; phylum Pseudomonadota; class Alphaproteobacteria; order Rhizobiales; family Rhizobiaceae; genus Rhizobium. The sequence continues at coordinate 220,379 of UBTY01000026.1, forward strand.
GTCGGTGTCGCTGATTGCGGTCTTCATTCCGATCCTTCTGATGGGCGGCGTGGTCGGCCGCATCTTCAACGAATTCGGCATGGTCGTGGCAATCGCCATCGTTGCCTCCGCGATCGTCTCGCTCACGGTCACCCCGATGCTGGCATCCCGGCTCGGCAGCGGCCACGAGCAGCCGCCGATTTTCATTCGATGGTTCGACGCCGGTTTCGACTGGACGCTGCGGGGATACGAGAGATCCGTGGGCTGGTGCCTTGCGCATCGTCCCGCGATCCTCGGGCTGTTCCTCGCTTCGGTCGGACTGACCATCTATCTGTTCATGACCCTGCCCGCGAGCTTCTTCCCGACGGAAGATATCGGACGTCTATCAATATCCACGCGCGCCCGTCAGGACATTTCCTATCCTGCCATGCAGGAGCTTCAGAACCAGGCAGCAGCACTGGTGAAGCAAAACCCGGCCGTCAATCACGTCATGTCGATCGTCGGCGGAAATGCGCGCAGCCCGCTTAACAACGGCACGATGTATGTCGAGTTGAAGGACAAGGACCAGCGGCCGCCGCTTGACCAGACGTTGAGGGAATTGCGTGCAAGCATCGGGAAGATCGCGGGCCTTCAGGCGTTCATCACGCCACAGCAGAGCCTGCGGTTCGGTGGCCGACAGACAGCCAGCCAGTATCAGCTGGTCATTCAGGCGCTGAGTGCCGACCAGACGAACCTGTGGGCGGACAAGATTCAACAGGCGATGCGCGCCGATCCGCGATTCACGGACGTGACCTCCGACGCTCAGAATAACGCTCTACAGGCCGATATCGTCGTTGATACGGAGAAGGCCGCGGCATTCGGCATCACCGACGACCAGCTTAGGACCACACTGCAGGAATCGTTTGGCGGTTACGCTGCGGCCCAGATCCAATCCACCGGCGAAAGCTATGACGTCCTCGTCGAGTACGACACAAGCAAGCCTTGGGACGATCAGAAGCTGCAGGACATCCGTGTCGCATCCAGCAGCGGTGCTCTGGTGCCGTTGTCCAACTTCGCAACGGTTCGGCGCACGACCGGGCCCGTGACGATCAACCAGACGGGCCAGCTGGTTTCGACGACCGTATCCTTCAACCTACCGGCCGGCGAATCGCTCGGCGATGCAACGGCTGCGATCGACCAGATCAAGAAGGATATCGACATGCCGACGGACATCTTTACGTCCTACGGCGGCACGGCGCAGATCTTCGAACAATCGCAGAGCAACACGCCGCTCCTGATCCTGGCAGCGGTGCTGACGATCTATGTCGTGCTCGGCGTACTGTATGAGAGCTTCATCCATCCGCTGACGATTCTGTCCGGCCTTCCGGCGGCTGCTCTGGGTGCATTGCTGGCACTCAAGGTCATGGGCTTCGATCTGTCGATCATTGCCCTCATCGGCCTTCTGATGCTGATCGGCATCGTCAAGAAGAACGCCATCATGATGATTGACGTGGCGCTGGAGAACCTGCGTTCCGGCACCGGGATGTCTCCCTCAGAGGCAATTCACGAAGCCTGCGTCCGGCGTTTCCGGCCGATCATGATGACAACCTTCTGCGCACTGCTCGGCGCGCTGCCCATCGCGCTCGGCACGGGCGCGAGTTCGGAACTTCGCCAGCCGCTCGGTATTGCCGTCGTCGGCGGCCTCATCGTGTCGCAGGCGCTCACCCTGTTCATCACGCCCGTCATCTTCGTCGAGATGGGCAGGTTGAACGACTGGTTGCTTGGCCTTGGCCGACGGAAGAAGCACGAGGAGCAGGAAGAGCCCCCTCGGGCAATCGCCGCCGAATAAATCACGAACGGGCGCTCAGGCGCCCGTTTCATTTTTCAATCCGTCTCTTGAACAAGACAGAGCGCTGTGGCATCACGCGCGCTCTTCAAACGGGCGTGCCCTTGCCGCCCCTGGCGGAGCGATTGCTCCTGTCTCAAACAACACGATCGGCTTAAGGAGGTGCGAGCATGGCTCAGGCGCTTGGTTTGGACTTCGGCACGACGAACACCGTCATCGCCATGGCCGATGGACGCGAAACACATTCGATGCGCTTTCACAGCGCAGCGGGTGTCAGCGACAGCATGCGCACCGCCCTCTCCTTCATGAAGGATGCGCACCTCGGTGCATCGGCGCTGAAGGTTGAGGCCGGACATGCGGCAATCCGCCAGTTCATCGACAATCCTGGCGACTGTCGCTTCCTGCAGTCGATCAAGACATTCGCTGCCAGCGCGCTTTTCCAGGGCACGTTGATCCACGCCAAGCGCCATAGCTTCCAGGATCTCATGGAGGTCTTCATTCGGCGGCTGAAGCACTATGCCGGCGAGCAGTGGCCGTCTGATGTGTCCCGCATCGTTACCGGCAGGCCTGTTCATTTCGCCGGCGCCAATCCCGATCCGGCACTTGCCACCGAGCGCTACAACGAGGCGCTTTCTCGATTCGGCTTCCCCGAGATCCATTACGTGTATGAGCCGGTCGCGGCAGCGTTCTATTTCGCACAGCACCTGACATCAGATGCAACGGTCCTCGTTGCCGACTTCGGGGGCGGTACGACCGACTACTCGCTGATCCGCTTCGAAACGAACGGCGGCAAGCTGTCGGCAACGCCGATCGGTCATTCGGGCGTGGGCGTCGCCGGCGATCATTTCGACTACCGGATGATCGACAACATCGTCGCCCCGCAGATCGGCAAGGGCAGCCACTTCAAGAGCTTCGACAAGATACTGGAAGTGCCCACCAACTATTATTCGAGCTTCGGCCGGTGGAACCAGCTGTCGATCTTCAAGACCTCCCGCGAGTTCGAGGATCTGAAGAAGCTTGTCCGCACGGCGCTCGAGCCCGACAAGCTCGAGATGTTCATCGATCTCGTCGATCACGACGAGGGCTATCCGCTCTATCAGGCCGTGTCCGCGACCAAGATGGCGCTGTCATCATCCGACGAGGCAGGCTTCGATTTCGGCCCGCTCGGCCGTGGCGGTCATCGCACCGTCACCCGCTCCGATTTCGAGACATGGATTGCAGACGATCTCGCCAAGATCGAGGGCGCCCTGGACGATGTCCTGCAGAAGACCAACACGCCGGCCTCGGCGATCGACAAGGTCTTCCTCACGGGAGGGACATCGTTCGTGCCTGCGGTGCGCCAGATCTTCACAAGACGTTTCGAGACCGACAAGATCGAAACCGGCGGAGAGCTTCTTTCCATCGCGCACGGCCTGGCGCTGATTGGCGAACGCGACGATATCGATCAATGGACGGTGCAATAGCGGATTGAAGGCCCGCGTCGGGCTTTCCTTGCCGCGAGCGCTTCGGTAAGCTTTGCATATGATCTCCTCCGCAAACGATCTTTCAGCAGGACAACTTTCCGCCCTTCTGCATTTTTACGCAGAAGCCGGTGTGGAATGGATGCTGGAAGAAGAGGCCGTCGACCGTTTTGCCGAGTTCGACGCGTTGAAGAGTGCGCGCAGGACTGCCTCAGCGGCTGCACCGCAGAGCGATAATCAACAGGCGGCATCCCGCACGTCCCCTGCCCCACGACAGACGCCACAGCCCGACCGCACGGCCGGCATGCCGCAGCCCGCAATTCCGGATGGCGAAGCGGTCCAGCAGGCGCGTTTCGCGGCGGAGACGGCGCGCTCGCTGACGGAACTCAAAACGGCAATAGTGGCGTTCGACGGCTGCAACCTGAAGCGTAGTGCACGGTCGACGATCTTTGCGAGCGGCGACGCCGCAAGCGGTATCATGCTGATCGGCTCCGGACCCGGTGCCGACGACGACAGGGAGGGAGCTCCCTTCGCAGGACGCCCCGGCCAGTTGCTCGACAAGATGCTGGCAGCAATCGGTCTCGACCGCGCTCAGATACTGCTCACGCAGGTCATCCCCTGGCGGCCGCCAGGAAACCGCGTAGCTTCCTCAGCGGAAATGGAGATCTGCCGTCCCTTCATCGAGCGTCAGATCGCTCTTGCAGAACCCAAAGTGATTCTCTTGCTTGGAAATTTCGCCGCACGCGTCTTCCTCGGCGAGAACGACACGATCCATGGCCTCCGCGGTCGATGGCGAGAAATCGCCGCCGGTGGACAGATTGTCCCCGCAATCGCCACCCTGCATCCGCAGGATCTCCTCACCGCGCCGATCAATAAACGCTTGGCGTGGAATGACTTGCTGGAATTCAAGCGGAGAATCGCAGATTTCTAATCTGCATTAAAAATAGACAATTCTAAATCTTTTATGAAATAAGCTATGCAAATAACGCATATCTGTTTCGTATTCTTATGCGTTGCAAAATTCATTGTGCAGCGCAATATTAGCGATGTGTCTTGGGAGGAATCAGAACAGGAACCAAGGCAATGACCGCACCTTTTCGTACAATGCACTGCAGGTTTGAAACCCTGCGCACTGCGAGCAATCGCGCCCGCACCACACAGAGCTACAGCCATTCCGGCTTTGCTACGAACGAGCAGATGACCGCTCGCGGCACCGGAACGAGCAGCCGCATCGCCCGCCCCGCGGCGATCTTTGCTGATTTCCAGCAATACTGAGGTAGACGTGGCTTGCCGGCGACACGCCGGCAATAAGGTCTATCTCACCGTAGCTTTTGCCCATTCGAAAGCTTCAGCCACATAGGCGAACTTTATCGCCTGCCAGCGGCAGTACTCGTCGACAAACCCGCGCGAGATCAGCAGCTGCGGCTTCCTCGACGTTGACGGCTGCTGCCACTCCAGGCAACCCTGCTGCGCCGCCTTCGCAATCAGCCTCTGCATATGCGTGCGCGACATCATGAAGTCCGCAGCAAGCGCTCTGCTATCGATCGGTCCCACCATGAAATGATCCGGATCGTCACCGTCGAGATCGATCTGCGACATGAAATGATCGACGATAAGCCCGCCCGCGTCGTTCCAGAGGAACAAGCCGACCTTCTCGGAAGGCTCTCTCCAGGCAGCATCATGCAGGCAATTTCTGGCTATCCGAGGCTGCATGGCGCGTATCCAGTGAGGATGCGCTTCGAATTGCGGCGCGCGATCACCACCATCAAGGATCTCGAGCGCGCACAGATTGGACCATAGCCAACTCATCATCGCCTGATGGCTGACCTCGGCCGGCTCGTAATGACGTGGCCGTTTGCGCTGCTCTCCCGGCTCACATGCGATGAAGCGATAGGTCAGCAACTCGTCGATGAAGCTCAAAACAGTGTTTCGGCTTGCCACCTTGAACGGAGTAATTTCGCTCGCAAGGCCTACGGCGGTAAAACCAGAGGCGGGATTGGCCATGTCGCGCTCCATGGAAAGAGCGTAAGCCATCTGCGTTAGCAGCCAACGCTGCTGGGATGCGAGTAACCGTGCCAGACGCGGGCCCGCTTCGAACATGCCGCGCATCCGACCGGCATGAAAACGGATACCCAGAATGAATTTCGGATGAGCGGCCAGTTCATCGGCATTGAGCGACATGTTTCTCCCGGCGTCCCCACACGCTGAGTTCCAGCAAGGCTGGAACCGCCACCGTCGTCCCTACCGAACATGCAGCTGCGCAAATAGATGAATTATGTTCACCTTCAGTAAGCACGGCTTGGGCGCCGTTACCAGCCATGATTTTGGTGAAGCCGTCTTGCGCACACGTAAAAGTCGCGAAACCGATACATTTGCGAGATCAATATTTTAAGACGCGCATTTCAGGCGCTGAGATCGCGTGCGCTGCGTCGCTGGAGCTGCAATCGGTGCTCCCGGTATATGATGAAGATGCCGGCTGCAACGATGACCGAAGTGCCGAGCAGCATGCTTGAGGTCGGCACCTCCTCGAACAGGACATAGGCGATCACGCCGCCGAGCACGATCGAGGTATATTCGAACGGCGCAACCGTGGAGACGTCGGCGTGGCGGTAGCTCTCGGTCAACAGGATCTGTGCAACACCGCCGCAGAAGCCCGCCGCGATCAGGAACAGCTGCGGCTCGAACTCGAGTATGTCCCAGCCAAACGGCAGCGTTACCAACGACATGACCGACGCGGTGATCGAGAAATACAGAACAATCGTCGACGTCTTCTCTTCCTCGACCAGCTTGCGCACCTGGATCATGGCCATGCCACCGAGAACCGACGCCAGAAGCACAGTCAGCGCGCCGACCGCCTGCTCGGCCTGAACGCCGCCCTCGCGAAACAGCGTCAGCTTCGGCCAGGAGACGATCGAAACTCCAATCAAGCCGACAATGACGGCCGTCCACCGGTAGATTCGAACGGTTTCGCCCAGGAAGAGCGCCGCAAACACCACGGCCACCAGAGGCGTCGCATATCCAAGCGCGATGGCTTCCGGAAGCGGCAGGTGTATCAGCCCGTAGAAACCCAGGCCCATCGAAATGATCCCGAGCGTTCCGCGCTTCAGGTGACCGACCGGGTTCGATGTATAGAAGGAACTGCGCAACTGCCCGCGATAAGCGAGATAGGCCATGATTGGAAACAGTGCGAAGAACGATCGGCCGAAAGTCACCTGCCCCGGCTGGATCCCGCTTCCGGCAAGCTTGATGAACGTCTGCATCGCAACGAAAGTGACCACCGACGCCACCTTGAACGCGATGCCTCTCATTGGATTTTCGAAAACCGACCCCATCGGATGCTCGCATTCTTGCAGGCGGGAGAACGCGTCAGATTCGACGCATCGAGAGTGTGGCAGCGCTTGCCGTTAAATAACAGGCCCATTGCCAAATAATTGTCGAGACGGGCTTTTCTGTCTGCGAGGCACACAGATTGGCGCGAGGTACGGAATGCCGATCGACCAGGTTGACCAAGTATCTCTCGGGTGGCTCCAGAATCAAAACTTGGTGGCAGCGCGTTTCGCTTTAGCTTTGGTTCAGATTTTAATGTAATTATTCGCATCCAAGTCTGCGGGAGGGCTCCCAACTCTGCCTGCGACAGCATCGTATAAAGGCCTTCAGGGAACACCATGCGCACAGACAGCGGCCAGGTCATCAATCTGGCAGATTACCGCCCCACCGACTTCGTTCTGGAGCGTGTGGACCTGACCTTCGAGCTGGACCCGACAGAGACAAAAGTCGAATCCCGATTGATCTTCCATCGACGCGAGGGCGCCGACACGACGGCACCGCTGGTGCTCGATGGCGACGAACTGGCATTGGCCGGCTTGCTCTTCGACCAGATGGACATGGCGTCCGACCAATACACGGCGACACCTGAGAGCCTCACTGTTCGCGGGCTGCCGGAATCAGGTCCTTTCGAGCTGACGATCACGACGATCATCAACCCCGAAGCCAACACCAAGCTGATGGGGCTTTATCGCACCGGTGGCATCTACTGCACGCAGTGTGAAGCCGAAGGTTTCCGCAGGATCACGTACTTCCCGGATCGGCCTGACGTCCTGGCGCCCTACACCGTAAACATCATCGCAGACAAGGCCGCCAATCCGCTGCTTCTTTCGAACGGAAATTTCCTCGGCGGTGCCGGCTACGGCGAAGGCAAGCATTTCGCTGCGTGGTTCGATCCACACCCCAAGCCGAGCTATCTGTTCGCGCTGGTCGCGGGCGACCTAGGCGTCATCGAAGACACTTTTACGACCATGTCGGGTCGCGAAGTCGCTCTGAAGATCTATGTCGAGCATGGGAAGGAACCCCGCGCCGGATACGCAATGGATGCGCTGAAGCGCTCCATGAAGTGGGACGAGGAGGTCTTCGGGCGCGAATACGACCTCGATATCTTCATGATCGTCGCGGTTTCCGACTTCAATATGGGCGCGATGGAGAACAAGGGGCTGAACGTCTTCAACGACAAGTACGTCCTTGCCGATCCCGAAACCGCGACCGATGCCGACTATGCGAATATCGAAGCCATCATCGCGCACGAGTATTTCCACAATTGGACCGGCAACCGCATCACCTGCCGTGACTGGTTCCAGCTGTGCCTGAAGGAAGGCCTGACAGTTTATCGCGATCACGAATTCTCGTCCGATCAGCGTTCGCGTCCCGTCAAGCGCATTGCGGAAGTCCGGCACCTGAAATCAGAACAGTTTCCGGAAGACGGCGGGCCGCTCGCTCATCCGGTGCGGCCGACGCAGTACCGCGAAATCAACAACTTCTACACCACGACAGTCTACGAGAAGGGCAGCGAAGTTACCCGGATGATCGCGACCTTGCTCGGCAAGGAGACGTTCAAGAAGGGGATGGATCTCTACTTCGAACGACACGACGGCCAGGCCGTCACCATTGAAAATTTCGTCAAATGCTTCGAGGACGTCAGCGGCCGCGATCTCGCACAGTTCTCCCTCTGGTATCAGCAGGCAGGTACGCCGCTTGTTACCGCCTCCGGCAGCTACGACGCGACAGCGAAGACCTTCGCCCTGTCGCTTGAACAGATGATCCCGGCGACACCTGGCCAGACCGACAAGAAGCCGATGCATATCCCGCTCAGCCTCGCGCTGTTTGCCGAAGACGGAGCCCAGTTGCAGCCGTCGTCGGTCACGGGCGCCGAATATGCCGGAGAAATCCTGCATCTCGCGGATCGCGCGCAAACCGCGGTCTTCCACGGCATCGCATCCCGTCCGGTGGTGTCGATCAATCGCAGCTTCTCCGCACCGATCAAGCTGCATTTCGATCAGACGGCTGCCGATCTTGCTCTGCTGGCGCGCAACGAAACCGATCATTTCGCCCGCTGGCAGGCGCTGACGGATCTGGCCCTCCCCACCCTGCTGAAGGCAGCGCGTGACGGCCATTCGGCTTCCGCCGATCGCACATTCGTCGATGCCCTTCTGGCCGCTGCGGCTGACGACAGCCTGGAACCGGCGTTCCGCGCTCAGGCTCTCGCTCTGCCGAGCGAATCCGATATCGCCCGTGAACTCGGCGGCAACAACGATCCGGACGCTATTCATGCCGGACGTCAGGCGATCATGAAGCAGGTGGCCGATGCCGGCCGCGACGTTTTCCTGAAGCTGCACGAGACGATGCTGACCCCGGGCGACTTTGCGCCGGATGCGAGGAGCGCCGGACGGCGTGCGCTGCGCAACACCGCGCTCGTCTATCTTTCCTATGCCGAAGCGTCTCCATCGCGAGCGAAGGCGGCATTCGATGCAGCCAACAACATGACGGACCTGATGCAGGCGCTGACCATTCTGGCGCACCGCTTCCCTGACAGCGCGGAAGCTGCCGCCGCGCTCGAGACCTTCCGCGATCGGTTCGCGGACAATGCGCTCGTGATCGACAAGTGGTTCTTAGTCCAAGCAACCATTCCTGGCGCAAAGACGCTCGACCGCGTGGTCGAACTCATGGAAAATCCTCTCTTCATCCGGACAAACCCGAACAGGGTTCGATCGCTGATCGGGACCTTCGCCTTCACGAACCCGACGGGGATCGGACGGGCCGATGGAGAGGGCTATCGTTTCCTCGCTCGCGAGATTCTTGATATCGACGCTCGCAACCCACAGTTGGCAGCACGGCTGCTGACGTCCATGCGTTCCTGGCGCTCGCTGGAGCCCGTTCGGGCCGAGCATGCACGCAAGGCACTGGCCGAGATTCAGCAGTCCGACAAGCTCTCCACCGATGTTCGCGACATCGTCGAACGGACGCTGCAAGGGTGATTTGCAGCAGGGCGCGGCGAAACGACAGTTAGCCGCGCAACCTGTTTGAAAGAAAAATCAGCACTTAGAATCAGTTACCAGATTTTTACCTTTTCCTCTGGACAAGGCGAATCACCGATGATTCACTGTGTCAGGTTCAAGCGAGCGGCGCTTCGAATCACACGAGGGATCAGGGCAAAACATGATGAACGTGCGGCGGGCAACCGTAGCCGAGGGACGGCTGCGTGTCGATTTCGAGGGGCTGCGCTCGCTGCGTGACAGCTTTGCCGACAGCAGCCTCGTATCCGCAAGAGCTCCCTCCCGCAATTTCACGTATGCCGAGAATGTGCTGAAGCGCGCCATCCCCCTCCTCATCGTCGCATTCCTCACGGTTGTTGCCGCCTCACACTTCTTTGGCATGGTGTCCGAGTACGGCCGGATGGAAGCTGCCGCCCGCCATTCGACGGCTCTGGCAGCGGCTACCGCCGCGGCCGCATTCGCGGACGCCGACAGCCTGTTCGAAGCTGGCACTGTTACCGCTGCTCAAGAACGCCTCGCCCGCTTCTTGCCTCAGGACCGTCTCGACGACGACGCGTTCGTGCTGCTCGTACAGCCGACGGGCAAGGTCTTTGCCGCATCCGCGGCCGGCGCTGCCTACATCGGCGCAAGTGTCGGCGATTTCTTTTCCGACATCTCGTCGGCCCGGCGTTTCGCCGATCGTGCCGGCGTCATAGAGACGATGATCAGCGGCCGCCCGCACTATGCCGAAATCACGTTGATCGGCAGCTCTGGCGGCTATGTCGTCGCCGCGACGTCGCTCGATCGCATCGGCAAACTCTGGCGCGAGGAAGTGACCCTGAACGTCACGCTCTTTGCCGGCATCTCCTCGATCCTGCTCGTCGTCCTCTACGCCTATTACATGCAGGTCAGACGCGCACGGGACGCCGACGATATCTTCCTGGAGTCCAACCTGCGCGTCGAGACCGCGCTTTCTCGCGGCCGCTGCGGTCTGTGGGATTTCGATTTCGACCGGCGGGAATTCTTCTGGTCGCGCTCCATGTACGAGATGCTGGGGCTTCCGGCATCCGACAAGAACATGTGCTTCGGCGATGCTGCCCGCCTCATGCATCCTGACGATAGCGGGATCTACGAGATCGCCCGTTCCGTCGCCGGCGGCGATTTCGAACAGATAGACCAGATTTTCCGGATGCGTCACGCGGCCGGCCATTATGTCTGGATGCGCGCTCGTGCGCAGGTCATCCGCACCACCGGCGGCCGCGTCCATATGATCGGCATCGCGATGGATGTGACGGAACAGCACCGCCTCGCACAGCGCTATGCCGAAGCCGACCAGCGGCTTGCCGACGCCATCGAATGCACGTCCGAGGCATTCGTGCTTTGGGACAAGAACGACCGGCTGGTGATGTGCAATGCCCACTTCCAGCAAGCCTACGGCCTGCCGGACAGCGTGCTGGTACCCGGCACCGAGCGGGTGATCGTCAATGCAGCGGCGGCACGCCCTGTCATTGAACGCCGCATCGCCGATGCCGACGGCAACGGTTACAGCCGCACCAGCGAGGTGCAGCTTGCCGACGAACGCTGGCTGCAGATCAACGAACGGCGCACGCGCGACGGCGGCATGGTCTCCGTCGGCACCGACATCACCCTGTTGAAGCGGAACCAGGAGCGTCTGCGCGACTCCGAGCGTCGTCTGATGGCAACGATCGGCGACCTTTCCGCATCGCGCCAAACGCTGGAGAGCCAGAAGTCCGCACTCTCGGTGGCGAACACGAATTACCTTGCGGAAAAGGAACGCGCGGAAGCTGCCAACAAGGCGAAATCCGAGTTTCTTGCCAACATGTCTCATGAGTTGCGCACGCCGCTCAATGCCATTCTCGGCTTCTCCGAAATCCTGCAGGACCAGATGTTCGGTCCGCTCGGCTCGACCAAGTATGACGAATATGCGCGCGACATTCACCACAGCGGCAAGCACCTCCTGAACGTCATCAATGACATTCTCGACATGTCGAAGATCGAAGCGGGCCACATGAAGCTGCAGTGCGAGCAGATCGATCTGCTGCCGCTGATCGAGGAAAGCCTTCGCTTCACCGCCATCCCTGCCAACGCGAAGAACATCCAGATCGAACAGTGCATTCGCGATGGCATGACGCTGACCGCCGATCGTCGGGCTGTGAAGCAAATCCTGCTGAACCTACTTTCGAACGCCGTGAAATTCACCAATGAGGGCGGCCGCATTGCGGTTCGCACGCGCCGCGCCAACGGCAGCGTCATCCTGACGATCGCCGACACCGGCATCGGCATTCCGAAGGCCGCGATCAACAAGATCGGCCAGCCCTTCGAACAGGTCCAAAGCCAGTATGCAAAGAGCAAAGGCGGCTCCGGGCTGGGTCTTGCAATCTCCCGTTCGCTGACCACGCTTCACGGCGGCTCGATGAAAATCCGGTCACGAGAGGCAGTCGGCACCGTCATCTCCCTACGCATTCCGGACGCTGCGCACTAAAGCACGTCGCGATCTTTCAGATTCGCTCATGCGCTTTAGCTCCTTGTTTTCTCGCATGTCTTTGTCCCGAAACCGACGACCACTTTCGGGAGACATGCTTTAAGGCACCACCACCGACTGCAAGATACGCCGAACGGATTTGCCGAGGCGCTTCAACTCACCTTCGAGTGTCTTGATATCGGGGCAATCGCCCGCGCGGCAGACGAGATCGATCAGACCGGCAGGCGCCTCCTTGGGATCGAACAGCCCATCGATGCAGAGACGGATCAGCTGCGACAGCTCGGTATAAAGCTGAAAAGCCTCCAGGCAGGTGTCGACATCGCCGGCGGACATCAGTCGCCCGCCCAAGAGCTTCAGAGCCTCGCCGGTATTCAGCCCATTGACCCTGGCCTCGACACCCTTCGCAGGCGCGGCCAGCGCGAGATACTGCGCGATGAATTCGATATCGATCACCCCACCCGGAGTAAGCTTTAAATCCCAGGCGCTGGCAGGTGGTTTCTCGCTTTCGATCAGCTGGCGCATCTCGGTGACGTCGCGAGCGAGCTTGGCCGGCTCGCGATGTCGCGAGAGAACATCCGTTACGATGCTCTCGGCTTCCGCAATCAAGCCCTTATCGCCGCAGATTAGGCGGGCACGGCTGAGCGCCATGTGTTCCCACGTCCAGGCTTCCTCCCGCTGGTATTTTCCGAATGCATTGATCCGGGTGGCAACCGGACCCTTGTTGCCGGAAGGACGCAAGCGCATGTCGACTTCGTAGAGAACGCCTTCGGCGGTCGGCGCGGAAAGGGCGGCGATCAGCCGTTGCGTCATCCGCGTGAAATAGCGGACGGCGTCGAGAGGCTTTTCGCCCACCGATTCCGGCGCTGCGTCATCGTAGTCGTAGAGCAGGATGAGATCGATGTCGGAACCGGCCGTCAGCTCGAAGCTGCCGAGCTTGCCCATGCCGGCAACGGCAACGCGGCCGCCGGGGAATGCTCCATAGGACGCCTCCATTTCCTGACGCACGGCGTTCAGCGCCGCTTCGATGATCAGGTCCGCAAGGTGCGTAAAGGCGCGTGCCGCCATTGCGCCATTGATGGTGCCGGTCAGCAGACGGATGCCGATGAGGAACCGCTGCTCGGCCGCGAAAATGCGCAATCGGTCCAGCACCTCCTCATAGTACCTCGCCTGCAGCAAAGACCCCCTCAGCCGCTCGGCCAGATACTCGCGCGTCGGCAACTCGGCCATCAGGCCGGGATCGAGCATGCCATCGAAAACGTGGGGCTTTGCGGCAATCACCTCCGCAAGCTTCGGCGCCGCCGACATGATGTTGACGATCAGCGATAGCAGTGCCGGATTGCTGCCAAGCAGCGAGAAGAGCTGAATGCCGGCCGGCAGCCCCGAGATGAAGCTGTCGAACCGCAGGATCGCCTCGTCCGCGCGCTTGCTCTCACCGAAGACACGCAGCAGTTCAGGTGCAAGCTCGGTCAGGCGTTCGCGCGCTTCAACGGATTGGGTCGCTTTGTAACGTCCGTAGTGCCAGGTGCGAATGACACGCGATATGTCCGACGGCCGCTCGAAACCCAGCTTGCGTAGCGTGATCAGGGTGTCCGGATCATCATTCTGCCCGGTGAAGACCAAATTTCCCGTTTCAGTCGAAAGGCGGTTTTCCTGTTCGAAGAGGCGCGCGTAACGCCGTTCAACGGTCCGGAAGGTCTCCACCAGTTTTTCCGCGAAGCTCGGCGTGTCGCCAAAGCCCATCATGAACGCGATGCGCTTCAGCTCCGCCTCGGTCTCGGGTAGCAGGTGCGTCTGCTCGTCACGGACCATCTGGATGCGATGTTCGACATCGCGAAGATACCAGTATGCGTCGATGAGCTCGTCGCGCGTTTCCTCGTCGATCCATTTCGCCTTTGTCAGCTCGACAAGCGTCTCCTCGGTGCCGCGCGAGCGCAGAACGGGCATGCGCCCGCCGGCAATCAGCTGCTGCGTCTGAACGAAGAACTCTATCTCGCGGATGCCCCCCCGGCCGAGCTTGACGTTGTGGCCTTTGACGGCAATCGCTCCGTGGCCCTTATGGGCATGGATCTGTCGCTTGATCGAATGGATGTCGGCGATCGCGGCGTAATCGAGATACTTGCGAAAGACGAAGGGAACGAGGCCGCGCAGGAATTGCTCGCCTGCCCGCAGGTCGCCCGCCACAGCACGGGCCTTGATGAAGGCGGCGCGCTCCCAGTTCTGCCCTCGCCCCTCATAATAGATCATCGCCGCATCGACGGAGATCGCGAGCGGTGTGGAGCCGGGATCCGGGCGCAGCCGAAGGTCGGTCCTGAAGACGTAGCCATCTGCTGTACGCTCCTGCATGATCCGCACGAGCCGCCGCATCAGGCGCGGGAAGACCTCGATAGCGTCGTCAGGATCCTCCAGAATTCCTGCCTGCTCGTCGAAGAAGACGACCAGATCGATATCGGATGAGTAGTTCAGCTCGGAGGCGCCGAGCTTTCCCATGCCCAGAACGATCAGCCCCGATCCCTCGCTGGGGCGCTCAACATCCTTCAGGCGCAGCTTGCGGCTCTCATGGGCGGTCAGCAACAGGTGATCAATGGCAGCGCTCACGGTTGCCTCGGCGAGCCGGCTCAGCCATGCGGTGGTCACCCTGCCATCGAAGATTCGGCCAAGATCGGCAAGGGCCAGCAGGAATGCAACCCGACGCTTCGCGATCCGCAGACGGCTCATCACGTCGGCTTCGCTCGGAGCGCCCGCACCGTCGTCAGCAGGCCTCCATGCATTCCTGGCCTCTTCGACCAAGGCCTCGATCTGAGGTTCCAGAGGCTCGGCAATAGCCCCAACCAGGGCGGCCGGATCGATGTTTGCGATCTCTCGCAGGTAGGGCGACAAGGTCAGCGCAGCGGTGACGAATTCCTTCAGGGCGCTCTCTTCGTTGAGCAGGCTCGCGACGACAGGCTCGCTCTTGCCGATCTTCTGCAGGTCGGCAAGCGTCAGCTTCAACTCGGCTTTGTTCAATGGCCTGAGAAGGCCTTCGGTCACGTCCCTGAGGCTGTGCATCGATGTCGTCAGCATGCGCCCTCCCTGGCTACAGCAAACGGTCGGTAGGGAATCAGACATCCCTCCGGCTGTTGGCGAGTAAACTAGGGTTCAAGACGCACGCGGCCAACCGCAAATTGACCTGTTGCGACATCAGGTGCACGCAGCCGCAGTGCTTCTATTTGGTCGGGAATACCATCGTAACCGTCAGCCCGCGTCCGGCCGGCTTATCCGTTTGGGTATCCGAAAGTTCGAGACGACCGCCGTGCAGTTCCATGACTGCTTCGACCAGCGAAAGCCCGAGCCCGGTGCCAGGCTTCGACCGGCTCTCGTCCAGGCGAACGAAGCGCTTGAGAACTTCGTCTCGCTTGTCGGCAGGAATGCCGGGACCATTGTCGGCGACCTGCAGGCAGATGCCGTCGCTTCTCCGCTTGAGACGCAGCGCAATTTCCCCGCCATCGCTGCTGGAGGCGTACTTGATCGCGTTGTCGATGAGATTGAAGATCGCCTGGCCGATCAGCTCGCGATTTCCCTGCACCTGTACGCCGGGTTCGATGGCCGACGTCAAAGCCAGACCCGCTTCATCGGCGACCGGCTCATAGAGCTCGGCACTATCGGCGACAATTGCGGAAAGGTCGACCATCGACATTTCGGCCGCGACCGATCCCGCCTCGACGCGGGAGATCATCAGAAGAGCGTTGAAGGTACGGATCAGCTGGTCGGATTCGGAGATGATCCCCTCGAGTGCAACGCGTCTCGCGTCTGACTCAGGTGTATCAAGCGCATCCGCTGCCTTGTTTCGCAGGCGCGTCAGCGGCGTCTTCAGATCGTGCGCGATATTGTCGGAGACCTGCCGCAGGCCCTCGTTCAGCTTCTCAATTCGTCCTAGCATCGCGTTCAGCGACGCCGACAAACGATCGAATTCGTCTCCGGAACCACCGACTGGAAGGCGCTGCGACAGGTCGCCCGCCATGATCTTCTTGCTGGCGGCCGACATGCGATCGATGCGCTTCAGTGCGTTTCTGCCGATGCCGAACCAGATAATGATCGCGCCCAGCCCCATGATCGCCAAAGCAATCATCAGCGCCTGGCGAACGAGGCCGCGGAACGCTTCCGGCTCTCCGAGATCGCGGCCGATCAGGATCTTCAAGCCGTTGTCGAGGACTTCGATGTTGGCGACCGCCATATGACGCTTCGTCTGCCCGCCTTCCGCATAACGCTGGTAGAAGAACGGCAGCGACGTCCACCCCTCCTCCAGCATCACGCCTGGCTGAACCGAAGCGACGTTGCCGGCGAGGATGTCGCCGGAAGGGCCGGCAATGATGTAGAGGTTGGCGCCCGGCTGACGCGCACGACGCTCCATCGTCCGCAAGAGCAGATTCATGCCACCGGCATCATAGGCCCGCTGGACCTGATCTACTTCCTGCTGCACGGCCTCGCGGATCTGGCTCGTCAGGAGTCGCTCCGACATCGCCGTCACATAGAAGACAAGCGTTGCGGCGCAGATCGCGAAGAGCAGGATGTATAGGGCAGAAAGACGGACTGCGGTGGACTTGAAGAGAACCCGAAAACGGCTCATCCCTCATCCTTGATCATGTAACCGGCGCCGCGAATGGTCTTCAGCAACGGCTGGCTGAAGTCCTTCTCGATCTTCGAGCGAAGGCGCGAGACATGCACGTCGATCACATTGGTCTGCGGGTCGAAATGATAATCCCAGACGTTTTCCAGGAGCATGGTTCGCGTCACCACCTGCCCGGCATTCTTCATGAGATATTCGAGAAGACGGAATTCGCGCGGCTGCAGCGGGATTTCCTTTCCGCCGCGCCTGACTTCGTGGGACAGCCGGTCGAGTTCCAGGTCACCAACACGATAGACGACGTCCTGGTCGGGCGTGCCCTTGCGGCGACCGAGCACTTCGACACGGGCGAGAAGTTCGCTGAAGGCATAGGGCTTAGGCAGATAGTCATCGCCACCGGCGCGAAGCCCGGTTACGCGGTCGTCGACCTGGCCAAGAGCCGAAAGGATCAGGACCGGCGTATGAATTCCCTTGCGGCGAAGCTCGCTGATGACAGACAGGCCGTCGCGACGGGGCAACATGCGATCGATGACGACAACATCGTAGGTATTTTCCGTGCCCATGAACAGGCCGCTCTCGCCGTCGCTTGCGTGATCGGCGACAATGCCCGCCTCGCGAAAGGCTTTCGTGAGGTAGACCGCAGCTTCCAGGTCGTCTTCGATAATCAGAATCTTCATGCGCCCGACATTACCCGTCGGCGTTGTTTCGGCAAGGCTTGAAGCTGAATCCTGTTGAAGGGACGTCATCGCGGCACCCATGATGCATTGACGGAAAGGAGCCGCGCCCTGTGCGCGGCTCCTGCTTTCGGGCGGGGAGGATTAGCCCTGACCGTCGAGCGGAAGGGCAACGAAGCGGCTGCCGTCCTTCGACTGGATCTGGAAGAGCGCGCGGGTGCGCCCGTCCTTCTTTGCCTGGTTCAGCAACTTGACGACATCATCGGCGGTGGAGATTTCCTGGTTGTTGACCGAGGTAATCGTCTCGCCTTCCTTGATGCCCTTGTCGGCTGCGTCCGAGTTCGGATCGATACCGGTGATCTGCAGGCCCTTGCCGTCATCCGAAGGACCAACCGTCAGACCGAGGTCGGCAAGCGCCTTTTCGGAGGCAGGAGTCTGCGTTTCCGGTGCCTGATCGCCGGTGTCGTTCGAAGCGTCCTTCTGGTCAGCCGGCAGCGTGCCGAGTTCGACCTGCAAGGACTGCGCCTTGCCGGAGCGCCAGATCGAGAGTTCGACCTTCTTGCCAGGCTGCATAGCACCGATCCGACGGCTGAGATCGCGGGCATCCTTGACCGTTTCGCCGTTGACGGCGGTGACGACGTCGCCAGCCTTCATGCCAGCCTTCTCACCGGGCGTACCCGCCTGAGCGGAGACGACAAGCGCACCGCTTGCCTCCGAAAGGCCGAGCGAGTCAGCGATATCCTTGGTGACCGGCTGGATCTGGACACCGAGGTAGCCGCGGGATACCTGGCCATCCTTCATGAGGTCGGCAACAACGTCCTTTGCAGTGGACGCCGGAATTGCGAAGGCGATGCCGACGCTGCCGCCCGACGGCGAGAAGATGGCGGTGTTGATACCGACGACTTCGCCGTTGAGGTTGAAGGTCGGACCACCCGAGTTGCCCCGGTTCACGGCGGCGTCGACCTGCAGGTAATCGTCGTAAGGGCCGGAGCCGATATCGCGACCGCGAGCCGAAACGATACCTGCCGTCACCGTGCCACCGAGACCGAACGGGTTACCGACCGCAACAACCCAGTCACCGACGCGGACGTTATGATCGTCAGCCCAGTTGACGTAGGTGAACTTGCGTCCCTTGGCATCGACCTTGAGGACCGCGAGATCGGTGCGCGGGTCCTTGCCGATCAGTTTGGCGTCGAGTTCGGTACCGTCGTTCATGACCGCAACGAAGGCGCTGCCGTCGGAAACGACGTGGTTGTTGGTGACGATATAGCCGTCTTCGGAGATGAAGAAACCGGAGCCCTGAGCGACCGGGCGCAGACGACCCTTGCTGTCAGGCTGAGCGAACGGCTTGCCGGGAGGACCGCCGCGATGACCCTGAGGGCCCTGCTCGCCGAACTGGCGGAAGAACGGCTTCAGCGCATCAGGCAGGTCGTCGAAACCACGGCCGTTGAAATCGAACGAGAAACCATTGCCTTCATCGTCGGCCACCGGCTTGATCCGGCTTTCGACGCGAACGGATACGACAGCCGGGGAAACGGCATCGACGACGTTTGCGAAACTCGGAACGGACGGCGCCTGGACCTTCACTGCTTCGGCATAGGAGGACGTGATCTGGAGGGGAATACCGGTTGCAAGCACCGCAGCGGCAAGACCCGCGACGGTCGAGGCCTTCAGCGCGGTACTGAGCGACGGAGCTTTGATATTCTTGAGCATAAGTGGCACCTTCTTCGTTTTACATCGACAGGACCGGCAGTCACCGGATCGGCTGATGAACGAAGATATAGGACGGCACACCTTACTGCGAACTGTCCGAGCGATGAAAAATTCGTAATGTACGACGCTTTCGATGTCACTTGCGGCCCGAACCGACCGATGTTCGGTGTCGACGCGTTGCGCGCGAACCGCTATGGATGCGCCGACCCCACGGACACCGACGCCAATGAGCCACGCAATTTCGACCGCAGATTTCGCGCCCGATACGGCGGCCATAGCCGCCGTCATCATCGGCGTGACCGCTTTTGCCGTTGCGCAGGGCTTGACCTACCCGCTGATTTCGCTGGTTCTCGAACACCAGAATGTCCCGCAGAGCCTGATCGGCTTCAACGCCGGCTGCTTTGCTGCAGGGCTGGGGACGGCAACATTTGCGGTCGGGGTACTGACGCGTCTCGTGCGCGGCGACCGGCTGATCGTCGGCGGTCTGGTCGGCTGCGCGCTCAGCCTTTCGGTTTTCGCGACTTTCGACAGCTTTTGGGTGTGGTGTCTCGCGCGCTTCTCACTGGGAGTCTGCGTCAGCCTGATCTTCATGCTTAGCGAGGCCTGGCTCAACACCGCCTGTCCTGATCGCCTGCGCGGTCGCATTTCGGGGCTCTATGGTGCCGGCATGTGCGGAGGCTTTGCCGCCGGCCCTCTCGCAATTCCGCTTTTCGGCACGAAGAACGGTTTCGCCTTCGCCCTTCTCGCCGTCTACGTTGCCTGCGTCGCTTTCCTCACCGTGATACTGACCCGAAAGGCGCGCACCCAGCCAGAGCAGGCTGTTTCCGGCGCTCTGTTCAGCTTTGTTCGCCGCGCGCCATTGCTGGTCGGCATGGTCGCCGCTTTCGCGATTGCGGACATCGCCGCCATTTCCGCGATGCCAGTCTATTTCGTGCGGCTCGGCTATTCCGAGTCGTTCGCCGCCGTCAGCGTCACGATCCTCGCCCTACCGACGGCGTTGGCCCAACCGCTTGTCGGCTGGTTTCTCGACAAGACGTCGCGCACGGGAGTAGCTCTCTTTTCGGCGATCACCGCCGGTCTGAGCTTTATCGCGATTCCTTTTCTGGAATCACAGGCCGCAATCCTGATTGCGTTCGGCATCATGGGGACCGCAAGCTTTTCGCTCTACACCTGCGCCCTGACAATCCTCGGGGAACGCTTCGCGGGCGAGG
>UBTY01000006.1 GCA_900468535.1 Hyphomicrobiales bacterium
CGTTGGCTGCTAACATGCTCTGCAGTGCCGCGACTGGCTACTCCGCATGCGCTGTCGCAGTTCCTGCGCACGGGAAGTCGTTGCAATGAAGCGATCCCTGCGCAAACGCTGAGCGACGAACGGCCGGCGGGCAGCACCAAAAAGTGCATCTGGCGCACCCCGCGAGCGATATTGTATCTTGCTCGCACGCTAGAAGGATCAGTGCCAATGAACGATAACCACGACGTAGTGACGGCTCTGAGATTTGATGTTGAGCTCAGCTTGACCGGGCCGATACCTGCGTTGGTGAACAAGAAGGCTGCCGCTTTGCTGAGGATGATTGCCGACCGGTTGGAAGACGGCGATTTTGAGGAGGGGTCTGAATTCGTCGACGTCAACGACGAGAACGGCAAGTCAGTGGGCGAGATCTACGTAGACTACGGTCATTTGGTCACGCACTCGGCGTAGCTTGGCAGCCACCCGCGTCGGGCACGCACGCATCTTTTAATGGGTTCGCCGGAAACAGCACAACGCGATATCTACGATGCTCAAACAGACACGTGTTATTGCCGTGCTGCAACCCGGGCTGCTTATGCTGATACTGACGTCGCTGTATATACTTCTATAGGAGGCAGTTCTGCCATGGCGTCCTCTCGCGCAAGACGCAAGTCAACAGCATTGCGGATTTCAGTTCCGCGCCGGATTGGTGTCCGTTAGTTCCCTTATGATGTGAGCCAACCTCAAAACTGGCACGCTGCGGCGCTAGTCTCGAGACTTCAAGGCCCTCGTGGCAAGGCCGGTTCTTGAAGCCCGTGCTAACCCTGCCAAGCTTCTTCCATCGACATAACACCATGTCGACGGAAGGGAATTGTAGGTGCGAACGCTCCGAATTCCTAAGCTGCAGAGCTTCGGTGCCCGTGATCGTGATGCTTCACCCGGTTATCACCAGATCACGAAGGTCGGCTGTGAGCTTCTGCGAGAGCGCCACCCTTTGCAGCCAAACTCGAGTGGGTGCCCGTCTTCGGTCGAAAGCCCGCCTCAAGGCAGGCCGCGAAAAAGTACTCACGCGCCACGGCCGGCGGTGTCATCTTCTTTAGAGCGTTACGGCAGGCCACAACTGCGCAGTTCTGGTACGCGCCATGCCGAGATGGCCACTCAAACTCGAGAAAATCCAAGGCATCCGAGATACTGCTGAATGACTTTTCCAGGCCATTGGTAAGCTTAATGGTCACAGGGTTTGCCCATAGAACATCAACGGGGCTCATATCATCCTCCATCGCTGTGCTAAGATCTGATGTATGGAAAAAATCTATTATGCGATTTTGAATGTTTCAAGTGCTCTGGAGCGGAAGTGGAGAGCGCATTATGACAAAAAAAATACCCCGCTAGTAAGCGGGGCTGTAGAGGGAGTCTGGGACATTGGTGGCGCCTGGAAAGACGCCAATCGATAATTTAGGGGCAACTCTCGTGCTGTCAACCTGGCTTAGTCGCAGGAGTCGTTTCGATGCAACCCGCCATTCCCGGGCAAATCCTTCCCGAAGCAGCCGCTGTCCGACCTCCTTGCCGTTGCTGTCGTAGATACTCACCAGCGGCCGGCGCGATGGCGTATTGCATTGGCGATCGGCGCAACCGAAGACACCATCTCCACCAATTTCGCTGATACTCGCCGCCTCCTGCAAGAAAAGCCCAGATCACGCGCGCCATCTTGTTCGCGAGTGCTACGGCGACGACCTAACAGGGCGCCGCTTTCGAAGCCGTAGGAGCCAGTGGCCCGTGGAGCTGTCGTCCTGACACCCCGCTCGAATAGACCTTCGGCGTCAATCCGAGCCACGCCGCGAAATGTCTGGAGCTTGTGAAGCCTGAGGTGGAGGTGTCTGGCACGACGGTTCGGATTGCGGCTCCTGTCACGGGGCCAACGCCTGGGATCTTCAAGGACCGGCCCAGGAATGTCCCGCAAGCCAGCCCGCTTGCAGCACCTGCGCCGGCCGCTACCGCGGCCCTTGCGGCTTCGAACGCGGCAGCAGAGCCTCGCCTCATTCCCCTGATCGATGCGGCCAGGTTCATTTCCGCGTCCCTCAACGCGTGCGCGATCACCTCGATCAGGCTGGCTATGCATTTCCCCGGCCTTGGACCTGCCACTAGCCTCACTGAAACTGGGCAGGCTGTCATTGTGATCGAGCGCATCGGTCGCCACCTCAGTGGCAAACGTAGCACCGCGCCGCAAGGCAGGCGCATCACAGGCAGCGGTGCATAGCAGCTCGAGTTCCTCGTCGAGCCAAAGCAAAGTCACTGAGTAGCCCTGCATGTCTACGCTCGTAATGAACTCGCCCGCCTCAGGGGGAACTATCTCTACTCTTGCAGCCTCCAGCCGCGCGGCTACCGCCGACAAGAGTGCAAAAAGCTCTTCATATTTGTCGCGCCAAGGCCGTTGAGGATCGTTCCAACGCGTTTTGCGCCGAAGGGCCTTTCGGCAAGCAGCTTGTCGGTGAGTAGCGCAGCAAGATCCGTGGCACAAACAATGGTTTCTTCGCTGATGCCGGGCTCTACATGGACACCAAGATCCAGCGCCATCTGTCCTTTTGCGATGTCAACAGCGGCTGAACTGAGCCTGGTAGGGTGCATCCCCTGAACGCCACACCAAAGGACACGGTTCTGTCGTTGGCATGACGCGTCAGGCGTGACTTCGTCAAGGTCGTGGCCGGATTCCGCCGCCGCACCGGCAATCTTGATGGGCCTTGAATACCGATTGGAGCGGCGACGTTTTGAAGGGCGATGCTGGCAAAAGGAAGTGGGAGCATCGTTTCCTGTAGCCGTTGATGAGAAACCGACCTCGATTTCATGGGCGGAGCTCTGCGCCGCGCGAAGAACTTGCGCATTGTACGCAGGATTCGACCTGCTCGCTGCTCTCGCGTCGGCTGGGCGTAAGGGCCCGGCGGTGGGATATACTCGCCGCTCGCGATTTCGTCGTCCGTGGTGTTCAGGTCCGGCCCGGGAACTTCACCTGATCCCCTAGGTTACTTGGAAATTGTCACTGTATGGAGAACGACGATGAGCAACTCGACCACTACAGATCATGCGAGGATAAGAGAGTGGGCGCAGGCACGGGGCGGCCGTCCGTCCGTCATCCGCACCGAAGGTAAGGGCGGCATCCTGCGGATCGATTTCGGTGAGCAGGAGGACGATTTCGAGGAGGTGTCGTGGGACGAATTTTTCGGGATTTTCGATGAGAGCAACCTGGCATTTCTTTATCAGGACGAGACGAAAGACGGCAAAATAAGCCGCTTCAACAAATTCGTTGAACGTGACTGAAGCTGCTTGATCGCCATGGCCAAGGCATGCGAAAAGAACCGGCCTGGAATTGATCCGGCTCCTAGCGGTCGAAGCCCAACAACTGAGGCAGCAGATGGCCTCAATCCCGCGCTTGTTCGCAATATCGATGCAATCACGCGTCGCCGCCGAGAAACTCAGAAAGCTGCAAGTGCACAGGAGCAGGCGGCCGCTGCGATCAGCAGCTTCGCGGGGTCGATGCTATTTGTCTACCTCCACATTGTCTTTTTCGGCACATGGATCGCCGCAAACCTTGGTCTGATTCCTCTGGTGCCGGCCTGGGATCCTTCTCTCGTTATTCTGGCGATGGAGGCCTCCGTCGAGGCAATTTTCCTTTCAACCTTCGTGCTGATCAATCAGAACAGAATGGCCGCGGAGGATGATCTTCGTGCTGACCTTGATCTTCAGGTCAGCCTCCTGAACGAGCATGAGACGACCCGCCTTATTGCCATGGTAGAAGCAATCGCCGCAAGGCTTGAGGTCAAGGTTGAAGCTGAAGGTGAGGTTAGCGAACTCAAGAAGGATGTCGCACCCGAAGCAGTACTCGATCGTATTGAAGCCGGGAATCCCTAAAACACACCTCGACGCGGTCCTTTAGTCCGGGAAGGGATGAAGCTCGCACGCGCGCGAATGGGCCCGGTAGATACGGTCGATGGTTTCAGAAACAGCCACCAGGTGCTCCGCGCGAGTATCGAATGTGAAACTCTCGGACAATTTGCTTGCCCATGCGATTGCAGCGCGACCACTCCAATCATCGGGTGGGTCAACCAGCCGCTCGCGGCTGGTTCCTACGAAACCTTCGGCTACGAAGTTATAAAAGGAGCCGTCGACATTGCGCATCGTGGCGCCGCCTTGCGTGCCGTGAAACGTCGCATCGATCACGCAGTCGCAGCCCGCATGTAGGCCCCAGGAACACGCAAGGCGAACGATCGTTCCATTGGCGAGGGACAGCGTCGCAATGGCATAGTCTTCGACATCCTCCGGGCCGGCTGGACCGACCCGCCCGCCACTTAGAAGATTGCTCGAAACATCAAGGACCTTGGGAAAATCGAGAGCCCAAAGAGCGATGTCAATGAGGTGTACGCCAAGATCAATGACACAGCCGCCTCCTGACTGTTCTCTCTCATAGAACCAAGGCTTTCCCGGCCCGTAAGCGTTATGAAATGTCAGATCGATTGCCCTGACATCTCCAAGTTCACGCTCCAGAATCAACTGCCTGATTAGCTGCATTGCCGCCGTGTACCGGTAGGACAAGTCGACACCAAGCAGTCGGTCAGCACCTTTGGCGGCACCGATGACGGTACGCACTTCCTCGGCAGTCCGGCCAAGCGGCTTCTGGCAGAAAACAGCCAGGCCAGCTTCAAGCGCTTGCACGCATTGCGCTGCGTGCTGCGCGCTTGGTGTCGCGATCACGATGCCATCTAGGTTCTCCTGTAGGAGTTCATCCAGGGTCGTGACCATCTTGGCCGACGGTGCGTTCGTCGAAGCAGCGGCGATCATTTCTGACGAAGGCTCTGCAATTGCCGCAGCATCGATTAGACCGCTGGCGATTAGTGCTTCCATCCGGTTACGACCAATCCATCCGACGCCGAGAAAGCCTAGGCGCGGGCGGCGCAACGCGATACCGGTTTTGGTGACAATGGTGTTGGTCATGCCGGATACACCAGAGCTTTGATAAAATTGCCCGGTCGGTCACGCGTGTCGTCCAGGGCCTGTCCGAGCTCGGCTAGAGGATAGCGATGGGTGTAGAGGGATGACGGATCAAGTCTTCCCTCGCAAACGGCATCGACCGCATCCCTGATGCCCTGGATATAGATGGCCGGGTCCCTTTCATGCGCGTTGATGACGTCGAGCCCGCGCCAGTTCCAAAGCTGCATGTTGACCTGCCTGGCGCCATCTTGATGGTATCCGGCAATTATCAGGCGGCCCCGCTCCATCGTCAGTTCGCCAGCCAGATCAAGCGGCCACTGCTTCCCCACCGCTTCGATCACGCAGTCGCAAAATCGCCCATCCGTGAGGTTTTTTACCGCGTCGATGATGCGCCAGTGATCATCCATGACAACCGTCGCCGTCGCACCCATGCGTGTCGCGACACTCAGCGCCGCATCGCGACGCGATATTGCAATCACCCGGGCCCCCGCATTTGCCGCTAGTTGGGTAAGCAGTGCGCCGATAAAACCAATGCCGATGATTGCAACGGTCTGGCCGGCAGATATGCCTGATCTCTTGAATATGTTCATTGCGCAGCCGAGGGGCTCGCCCGGAAAAGGCTGACCCTCAAGGGCCGTGGGCAACTGGACCACCATGCCGGCAGGGGCATAATCGTGCGTTGCGTAGGCGTGGTATGTCAAGGCTGCGACCCGATCGCCAGGCTGTAGATGAACAACGCCAGATCCAACCGCGTCAATGTGCCCCCACCCCTCGTGGCCAAGTCCCCCAGGCTCTGTCGGGAACGTCATCCAGTCCGGTCCGGACCAGGGCGTGAGGTTGGAGGCGCAAACTCCGCAGCCCTCGAGCTTTATACGGACTTCCCCTTCCTCCGGTGCACGAAGGAACGACTGAACAATCTCGACGCGCCCGGGGGCGGGAAGGATTGCTGCCCTGTGGTGCATCGCGTGGTCGCGTCTTTTCATATCCATCGGCTCACCGTCCTGTCAAACCACTGAAGCGGCGATACCGGACAATGCCGGTCTTGCCTCGGCCATTCCGCTGGTGCCGTTCAGGGTTCGTGGCCATAGAAGGGGGCGTCCGATGCTATGGTAAAACAGCCCGTGCCCTGTAACGTCTTTAGCTACGAGCAAGTTGCGGAAGTCAAACAGATGCTTCCCCGCCATCAAGTCACTTAGCCGAGTTAGGTCGAGATCGCGATACTCTTCCCACTCCGTCATGATGGCCACCGCGTCCGCTCCACGGACCGCACTATAAGGGTCCTCGTGCCAGGTGACATCAGCACCAAAGAGGTCCTGGGCCTTGCGGCGCGCTTGCGGGTCGTGGGCACCCACTTCGACACCCTCCTTCAACAGAGTCTCAATGAGGGAAAGCGCGGCTGACTCACGGACATCATCGGTGCTTGCCTTGAAGGCGAGACCGAGAATTGCAACTCGGGAGCAACGTCGGGGTTCAAGGACGCCCAAAATGCGTTCAGCAAGCATGGCCTTGCGCTCGTCGTTTGCAGAGATGAGTTGCTCGATCAGCCCTTGGGGAGCCTTGTAGCGTCGCCCGGTCGCCGCAAAAGCGCGCGTGTCTTTTGGAAAGCATGACCCCCCAAAGCCTGGGCCTGGCTGCAGGAAGTTCTCGCCAATGCGCCGATCCGTTCCGATCCCGCGCGCGACAGCAGAAACGTCGCCACCGGCGTTTTCACAGATGTTGGCAACGTCATTGATGAAGCCGATCTTCAAGGCAAGAAAGGCATTGGCTGCATACTTGATCAGTTCGGCATCAGTCGTACTTGTGCTGATGAATGGTATGCCCTTGTCGATCAGTGGACGGTACAGCGAGCGCAATGCCACCGCCGTGCTATGATCGTCCGCGCCAACGACGACACGATCGGCCTCCAAAAAGTCGGCTATTGCAGATCCTTCCCGAAGGAACTCGGGATTGGAAGCCACCCGAACCGACTTGCCTTTTCTTGTCTTTTTGATGATTTCGCAGACGGCACGCGCCGTCCCGGCAACAACGGTCGACTTGATCACGACAATCGCATTCTCGGCAAGGTACGGTGCAATGTCTCGCGCTGCTGCGTCGACTTGAGAAAGATCGATATCCCCATCAGGTCGGGAGGGTGTTCCAACGGCGATGAACACGAAATCGGCAGATGAAACGGCGTCCCTGAGGTCTGTGGAGAAGTTTAGCCTGCCGGCGGCTGCCATCTGTCGGATGAGGTCAGCAAGTCCCGGTTCGAAGATTGGGACATGACCATTCTGCAGATCGCTTATCCGCGTCTCACTAAGATCGACGCAGGACACGTGGCACCCCAGGGAAGCAAAGCACGTCCCTGTGGTCAGACCGACATAGCCGGCTCCGATCAACACCAATTTCATCTGTCCGTTCTCCGCTCATTAGAATGTTCCGGCCTTCGAACTTCAAAGGCGCCGCTGGGTTCCTGATGATGTTGAGGAAAATGACATTGAAGATGATGGCGACCAAAATGCACAAGAAGCCAAGGCGTTGGCGCTGGAAACTCGCAAGGCGTGCCGAGGCCACAAGACAGGGAACCGGATGATCTCATTGATGAGGACAATGATGTTATCAAAGCTATCATAGAATCAGGAACTTTTGCAGATTGCCGAAGTTCGCACCTCACCATGAACAGAATATCAGCAATGATGAGGTCGGAATGGCAACGATTTTAGTGACCGGCGGATGCGGCTTTATCGGCCGGTATGTCACAGAGGAACTGCTGAGACACGGCTACCGCGTTCGCATTCTTGACGCTCTGATTGATCAAGTCCATGCGGACGTGCAGGTCATCGTTCCATTGCAAGCGGAGGTGTTGCGGGGCGACGTCCGGGACAAAGCTCTTGTCGAACAGGCTCTTTCGGACGTCGACGGCGTCATTCATTTGGCCGCTGAAGTTGGCGTCGGGCAGTCCATGTACGAGATTGCACGCTATGTCGGTGGCAACGACCTCGGAACCGCCGTTCTTCTGGAAGCAATGATTGGCAAAACCGTGAAGCGAATTGTCGTCGCCTCATCGATGAGCGTGTACGGGGAAGGACGTTACCGGGTTAAGGATGGGTCCTCGCTTGAAATCGTCAGGCGAAAATCCGAAAGCATTAGGAGTGGCCATTGGGATGCAACCGGACCGAATGGCGAAGAGCTCCTCCCTGTGCCTACAGACGAGGAAAAGCCCATCGACCTCGCATCGATCTACGCGCTCACCAAATACGCCCAGGAAAAACAAGTCCTGATTTTCGGCTCCGCCTACAACATCGAGGCTGTTGCTCTGCGGCTGTTCAACGTGTTTGGCGCCGGTCAGGCTCTCTCCAATCCGTATACCGGGGTTCTGGCCAACTTCGCCTCCCGTTTGGCGAACGGACAGTCCCCGATGATCTTCGAAGACGGGCGCCAGCGCCGTGATTTCGTGCACGTGCGCGACGTAGCACGGGGTTTTCGGCTTGCATTGGAAAAGCCGGCAGCCAATGGTCACGTCATCAATATCGGGAGCGGAAACGCATATACGATCGCCGATGTCGCCCTGCTGCTGGCCGACGCTCTTAAGGTCCCCCACATAGGCCCCGATATCATGAATAAGGCTCGCTCGGGCGATATTCGAAACTGTTTTGCCGACATATCCAAAGCACGCGAATTGCTGGGGTTCGAACCGCAGCATCAGTTGGAGAAGTCGCTCGGGCCGTTCGCTGATTGGGTGCGCAGCACCACCTCGATCGACCGCGGCGTGGACATGAAGCGTCAACTCGAAGCACGGGGATTGGTATCATGAATGTCTCTCCTTCTTCGACAGTACCCCCTTTGACGGCCAGACCGTACGGGTTCGTGGAATGGTTCCGTCCGGGAGAGTTTCAACGATCCGAACGCGTCCTTCCTCAAATCATCGCCAGCGGCGCCCAATACCTTCGAACGCACTTGTCGTGGGCGGAGTATCTTGCCCCCGGTGGCGAGGCGTGGTTCGATTGGTTGATCCCGCGTCTCGGCAAGGAGATCGATCTCCTCCCTTGCATTCATTTCACTCCACCGTCAATGTCGCGCACGGGTCGCTCCTCTGGCGCACCGCGCGATCTCAAGGCCTACGCCGATTTCGTCGACCACGTATTGACCCGCTATGGCAGGCACTTCCGGCACATCGAACTGTGGAACGAGCCTAACAACCTCCTGGATTGGGATTGGCGCGAGGACGGTGATTTTCATCTTTTTTGCGAGATGATTGGTGGCGCTGCCTACTGGGCGAAACATCGTGGCTGGAAACCGGTTCTCGGGGGGCCATGTCCCTTTGATCCCTACTGGCTGAACCTCATGGGCGAAAGAGGCGTGCTCGGAGTTGTCGACGCAGTCGGCTTTCATGGCTTTCCCGGCACCTGGGACAGCGAGCAGGGCACCTGGGGTGGATGGGACATGCATCTCGGAGAAATGCGTCGCGTCCTCGACCGTTACAACCCCCGCACTGAAGTTTGGATCACCGAGACCGGCTACTCCACATGGCGTAACGATGAGATCGAGCAGGCTCGCCGCTTCTTGAAGGCTTTATCGGTGCCTGCGGAGCGTCTCTACTGGTACTCGTGGGCCGATGTCGCCCCTGACGTGCCTGTTCAGGAAGGCCTATGGTTCGATCCACGTCATTATCATCTCGGCGCCTCCACCCATGACGACCAGCCCAAGCTTCTTGCCAGACTGCTGATCGAAGGGGGGATAACGCGGCTGGAGGAGGTGACGCGACTGGCGGCACCCAATATCGCCCAGGGCACGTCACCTATCGTCGTTACGGGCGGCAGCGGTTTCATAGGGTCGAACCTGTCAGATAGCTTGCTTCGGGATGGCGAGGACGTGATCATTCTTGATAATCTAGCTCGGCCCGGGGTCGAGCAAAATCTCTCATGGCTGATGCAGCGGCATGGAAAGCGGGTTCATCCAGTCCTGTCGGACGTTCGCGATCTGCGTGGCATTGAAGCAGCCTTCGCGGACGCAAAAGCAGTGTTTCATTTTGCTGCCCAGACGGCCGTGACGACCAGCCTGTCCCATCCCATCGATGACTTCGAGGCTAATGCCCGGGGCACGATGAATGTACTCGAAGCCGTTCGCAAGGCGGGAAGGCATGCGCCGGTAATTTTTGCCAGCACCAACAAGGTCTATGGATCGCTCGCCAACCTCGATATGATTGAGACGGCTGATCGTTACCTTCCTGCAAATTCCGCGTTCCGGGCAAATGGCATTGGTGAAGACCGGCCGCTCGATTTTTGTACGCCATACGGTTGCTCCAAGGGCGTAGCGGATCAGTATGTACTCGACTACGCCAGGTCGTACGGCATTCCGACCGCGGTACTGCGCATGAGCTGTATTTATGGTCCTCGCCAATTCGGAACCGAAGACCAGGGTTGGGTGGCTCACTTCCTGATAAAGGCAATCGCCGGCGAACCAATCTCGATTTATGGGGATGGGAAGCAGGTCAGAGACATCCTGCACGTTGGCGATGCGGTTAACGCATACCGGGCTGTGCTAGGTGCGATCGGCGGACTGTCGGGCCATGTCTTCAATCTCGGCGGTGGGCCCCCCAATGCAGTCAGCGTGCTGGCCGTCATTAGAGAGATTGAAGCTCTGGTTGGGCATCCCCTGGCAACCTGCTTTGCCGATTGGAGGGCAGGGGATCAATATTATTTCGTGGCTGATACACAAAAGCTGCGAAACGAGCTTGGATGGCAGCCGCGGGTGAGTTGGGCCAACGGCATTGCCCATCTTGCTCAATGGCTTGTCGAAAATCGCTCTACCGACGGGCTTCCGCTTCGGCACAAGGAGAAGGTCTCTGCATGATGGCCTTGTCACACCCCACCTCGTTGAAGCGGAAGGTCCTGATGACAGTCGATGCGGCTGGAGGAGTGTGGCGCTACGCCATGGACCTGGCCATCGGCCTAAAGCAGCTCGACATTGAGACCGTCTTCTTGAATTTTGGTCCGCTGCCGACGCCAGGTCAGGTCACAGAGGCCAGGAGTATTGGCAGGCTTCATATTTCGCAGGCGCCGCTCGATTGGATGGTTCAGGACGCCGAAGCACTCGATAAAGTGCCACGGGTCATTGCAGATACTGCGGTAGAAGAAGGGGTTGATCTAATCCACCTGAACCTTCCCTCGCAGGCCGCCTGCCTCGAGGTCCGAGTGCCAGTGATCGTCGTTGCGCATTCCTGCGTTTGTACATGGTTCGAGGTGGTGCGGGGTCAAGCGGTGCCCCAGGATTGGCGATGGCACCATGCGCTCAACCGCAAAGGATTCGATCGCGCAGATGCCGTGGTGATGCCAAGCAAAAGCCACGCGGCTCTCTCGAGACGCGTCTACGGTCCCATGGAAGGCGTTCACGTCGTTTACAACGCCTCGAGTTCCCACGCCCTCGCGGCGAAGGCTGAGGAAGAGTTCGTCCTTGCGGCGGGCCGGTGGTGGGACGATGGCAAGAATGGCGTCGCCCTAGACAAGGCGGCTTTCCACCTTGACTGGCCAGTGGTAATGGCCGGAGCTAATCGAGGCCCGAACGCTCAGCATGTAACCCTCCGCAACGCTGACCACCGAGGCGAGCTATGCCACGCCGATCTTATGAACCTGATGCAGGCTGCGGCTATCGTCGTTTCACCATCTCTTTACGAACCCTTCGGACTTGCTGCACTTGAAGCTGCCCGATTTGGCACAGCATTGGTTCTCTCCGACATTCCGACCTATCGCGAGCTCTGGGAGGGCGCCGCGCTTTTTGTCGACCCGCATGACCCATCTGCTTTCGTCGATGCTATCCGCAACCTGTCACAGGACCGCGATCTGCGCAGAAGCCTCGGTGAGGAAGCACGCAAACGGTCAAACACCTTCACGCTCCCGGCCCAGGCCCAGGCGGTCGATCGTATTTACCGGCAAGTTCTTTCCCGGCCCCCGAACCTAACCGCAGCGGAGTAATCATGAAGTTCGTCTTTTACACGCACTCGCTAATTTCGGACTGGAACCACGGAAATGCGCATTTCCTACGTGGCGTCATGCGCGATCTCGTTCGTCGTGGCCACGACGCGCTCGCTCTTGAACCAAGAGAAAGCTGGAGCCGCGACAACCTCCTCGCCGAGCAGGGGCCGGCCGCAATTGACGCTTTCGGAAAAACCTTCCCCAAGCTTCGATTTGAAATTTACGACACCAATTTCAACCATGACGCCGTCGTTGCGGAGGCGGATGTGGTTGTGGTCCATGAATGGACCGACCCCACGCTCGTCGAACAACTGGGAAGGCTAAGGCGCAATGGCGGGGAGTTTACCCTCCTTTTCCACGATACACACCACCGTGCGGTCTCCGCGCACCACGATATCGCAGCTCTGAGACTCGACAGCTACGACGGAATCCTTGCGTTTGGAGAAACCTTGCGCCAGCGGTATCTCGATTCTGGCTGGGGAAGGACGGTCTACACATGGCACGAAGCAGCAGACGATGCCCTTTTCCACCCGCGTCCAGACATCGAAAAAACCGGCGACCTGATCTGGATCGGCAACTGGGGTGATGACGAACGGTCGGCAGAAATCATGGAATATCTTGTACGACCGGCCGAGGCTCTGCGCCTGAAGGCGGTGGTACGCGGGGTGCGCTATCCCGCTCATGCGCTTGAAGCCCTTGCCAGGTCGGGCATCGACTATCGCGGGTGGATCGCCAACGCGCAAGCACCAGCCGCTTTTGCCCGCCATCGCGTGACCGTGCATATCCCGCGCCGACCCTATGTCGAGAACCTGCCCGGAATACCCACGATTCGTGTGTTCGAGGCACTCGCATGTGGCATCCCGCTCGTCTCTGCTCCCTGGGACGACACGGAGGGGCTCTTTACGCCTGGGAAGGACTACCTGGTTGCAAACTCCGGTGGGGATATGACCCGGCTTTTAAAGCAGGTGCTCGCTGATGAGAACGTGTCACAGGAGCTGGTTCGCTCTGGCCTCGATACCATTCGAGAGCGTCATACGTGCCGACACCGGGTCGATGAGCTCCTGTCACTGCTTTCCGATTGCGGAAGCCAGCGCACTATCGAAAAAGTAAGAGCGCGCGAGGCAGCAGAATGAAGATCGCCTTTTACGGATCAAGTCTTGTCTCCGCTTATTGGAACGGGGCGGCGACCTACTATCGGGGCCTCCTTCGATCCCTTGCCCGCAGGGGCTACGACATCACTTTCTACGAGCCGGATGTCTACGATCGGCAGAAAAACCGCGATATCGACCCGCCGGATTGGTGCAGGGTGGTGGTATATGAGGGGAGTATCGAAGCCCTCAGGAAAGTAGCGGGCGAGGCGGCCTCCGCGGACGTGGTGGTCAAAACGAGTGGCGTCGGTTTTGAGGACGACAGGCTGCTTGCCGAGGTCCTTTGCAGCGCGCGACCAGGTGCTTTGAAGATATTTTGGGACGTTGACGCACCGGCAACGCTTGCGCAGCTACTCGTCCATGCTGATCACCCACTGCGAAAAGTCCTTGGCGTGCTTGATCTTGTTCTTACTTATGGTGGCGGCGAGCCTGTCGCTGATGCCTACCGCGGACTCGGCGCCTTGGAATGCATCTCGGTTTACAACGCTCTTGATCCACAGGATCACCATGCAGTACCCGCAGATCGTCGCTTCAGCGCCGAACTTGGCTTCCTGGGGAACCGATTGCCCGACCGCGAGGCACGCGTCGATGAGTTCTTTCTGGAGCCGGCGGCAGGATTGCCGCAAAAGTCTTTCTTGCTTGGCGGATCGGGCTGGCAAGACCGATCGCTGCCGGCCAACGTCAACTATGTTGGCCATGTTTCAACCCGCGACCACAACGCTTTCAATGTCACCCCGAAAGCAGTCCTCAACATTTCGCGTGCAAGCATGGCGGAATACGGTTTCTCGCCCGCGACCCGCGTCTTCGAAGCTGTCGGCGCCGGGGCGTGCCTGATTACCGACGACTGGGAGGGGATCGAACTTTTCCTAAAGCCTGGTAGTGAGGTCCTTGTCGCCCGCGACGGTCGCGACGTTCGCGACCTTCTGGCGGAGCTAACGAGCGAAAGTGCCTCAGCCATCGGGCAAAACGCCCTCGCTCGCATACTTGCCGAACACACCTATGATCATCGCGGCGCACAGGTGGACGCAATTTTCAAAACGCATGCTGAGCGCTTGATGGCGGTAGCCGAATGACAAAACGAATGGATATTGTCATCATCGGCCTGACCCTATCGTCGTCATGGGGAAATGGTCATGCCACCACTTTCCGAGCGCTGATCCGCGGCCTTGCAAGCGCTGGTCATCGCGTTTTGTTCCTGGAGCGGGACGTGCCATGGTATGCCGCTAACCGGGACCTTGGCGACCCGGATTTCTGCGAGCTCGTCTACTATGCCGACATCGACCCCATGCTTGCGACATATGAACGGCGGTTGCGCGACGCCGATGCGGTGATCGTCGGTTCTTATGTTCCTGAAGGGGCTAAAGTCATCCACAGGCTATCGCAGCTTGGTTTACGCCGTCTTTGCTTTTACGACATAGACACGCCGGTCACACTGGCGAAGATCGATCGCGGTGAAGATGACTACGTCGGTCGGCGCCAAATGCCGATCTTCGATGCCTATTTCTCATTCTCAGGTGGCGAGGTGCTAGTGCGGCTCGAACGCGAATACGGGGTCCGTCGCGCGATTGCTCTTTATTGCTCAGTCGACACAGACTTCTATCGCGGCACAGGCGAAGCCTTCTCATTTGATCTTGGTTACCTTGGAACATACAGTCCCGATAGGCAGCCGACGCTTGAACGTTTGCTCATCGAGCCTGCCCGCCGCATGCAGGATTTGCGCTTCGTCGTTGCCGGGCCGCAATACCCTGTTGCAATCGACTGGCCCGGCAATGTCGAGCGTATCGAGCACCTAGCGCCAGCCGAACATGCAAGTTTTTACAGCCGACAGCGATTTACGCTCAACGTTACGCGTGCGGACATGATCGCTGCCGGCTGGTCACCGAGCGTCAGGCTCTTCGAAGCGGCCGCATGTGGTACCCCCATTATCAGCGATGACTGGCCCGGCCTGGAAGAACTCCTGCCTGATGGAGAGGCAATTGTGGTTGCAAGGTCCGCAGGCGATGTGATCGAGGCTCTCAGGGCGACGGACGAGCCTCGCCGGCAGTCTTTGATCAACAACGCCCGAGACATCGTCCTCAATGGGCATACAGGGGTCGCAAGAGGTCGGGAGCTTGCAACCGCACTTGCCGAACTCCCGGTGCGGAGGTCCACCCCAAAATCCCCATCATCATGGCGTGAGGAGAAAGAAGATGCAGAGTAGAAACGAAAAAACTCAGACCGTTCTCATAGCGGGCGGCGCCGGTTTCGTCGGCTCGCATCTATGTGATGCCCATCTGGCGCGCGGCGATAAAGTAATTTGCGTAGACAGCTACATAACGGGTTCACAAAACAACGTGCGCCCGTTGCTGAACCATCCAAACTTTCTATTGGTCGAATCCGATATCCGCGATCTCACGAAATTCGACGAACCCCTCGACAAAATCTACAACCTCGCGTGTGCGGCCTCGCCCCCGCAGTATCAGGCCGACCCGGTCCATACGATGATGACCTGTGTGGCAGGTACAGGGAACCTCTTGCAGCTTGCGGAGCGTCATCAAGCAAATTTTCTCCAGGCTTCCACAAGTGAAGTTTACGGCGATCCGGTAGAGCACCCGCAGCGGGAAGACTATCGTGGTAACGTCAATTGCACCGGTCCGCGCGCGTGCTACGACGAAGGTAAACGCGCAGCCGAAGCCTTGTGTTTCGACATGGTGCGCGCGGCCAGGGTCAGCGCTCGCGTTGCGCGGATCTTCAATACCTACGGGCCGCGCATGCTGCCAAATGATGGCAGGATAATTTCCAATCTGCTTGTCCAGGCAATTTCCGGCGACCCGCTGACAATCTACGGATCCGGCGAACAGACGCGTTCCTTCTGCTTCGTGAGCGACCTCGTCGCGGGATTAATGGCATTGATGGACGTCGATCCAAATCCCGGCATGCCGGTCAACCTCGGCAATCCCGGCGAGTTTACGATCAAGGAGTTGGCCGTGATGATCGAAAGTCTTTTCCCCACTACCCCCGGTGTGGTTTACAGGCCGCTTCCGCAAGACGACCCACAACGGCGTCGCCCTGACATCTCCCGCGCGCAAGAGCTGTTGAATTGGCGACCGCAAATTCCCCTATCAGAGGGTCTTCAACGCACAGCCGCGTGGTTCGAAGCAACACTCTCGGATTCGAAAGAATTCGGAAGTCGCCGAACAAAGGCGCAAGACAGAGCTGCCGCGCTGGCGGTCGAGCGCTGACATGGAAGACAGACCGACACCCGAGAAGGCCTCGCTCGTGAAGGAGATTGCTGAACTTGGTCCATGGTTTCAAAATCTGGACATAAAGGGCGTGAGAACCGCACCCGACCATTTTCTCGGCGATTACCCGAACTTCAAATGGCGTGGCTTCCGCCATGTCATCCCTGACGATCTTGAGGGACGCAGCGTCCTGGACATCGGCTGCAACGCCGGGTTCTATTCATTGGAGATGAAGAGGAGAAATGCTGGCAAGGTGCTCGGAATTGATGCCGACGCCCGTTATCTCAAACAAGCGCGTTTTGCCGCCGAGCAATCGGAACTAGACGTTGAATTCCAGCAGATGTCTGTCTACGACGTCGCGCAACTCGGAATGAAATTCGACCTCGTTATTTTCATGGGCGTATTCTACCACCTGCGACATCCTTTGCTGGCACTTGATCTCCTCTATGAGCATGTCGTGGGCGAAACAATGCTCTTCCAGTGCCTCCAGCGTGGAGATGAGCGCATCCCTGATCTCGCCGAGAATTACGACTTTTCGGAATGGGCCATCTTCGACAGGCCGGATTACCCAAAGCTATTCTTCGTGGAGGAGCGCTACGCCGGCGATCCGACCAACTGGTTCTTTCCCAATAAGGCTGCGGTTGAGGCAATGCTGCGAAGTTCCGGCTTTCTGATCGAGGCAAATCCAGAACGCGAAATCTATCTGTGTCGGCCTGGCGAACCACACTATGGCGTGGAGCGACCACCGTCGATCCGTTGACCTCGATGGGGTAGTTTGTCTGGCCGGTGAGGCACCATCTCATGCTGGTGCGATAGGGTAGGAATTGATAGCCGCTGAAAGAATAGGAAGCTTTAGGCATGGTCGACACGACGGCTGAGGAGCGCGAAAAACGAAGGCGAAGATGGGCGGAACGCCGTCAAAAGCAACGCGAAGCAAATGTTCTGCTGATGAGGTTGCGGAGGTCCTGAATTTCGCCGTGGCGAAACTCGGGGGCAGAAACCCGCCTGCGCCAAAGCGGCTTGAGCTTCTTTTCCCCACCTGAACCGTCCAACAAAGCGAGAAGAAATGGATCTTGCGAACGGCCTGAGGCTGACTATCTCAACGGAAAACCATCAACCTGGAGACCGAGTGGAAGCCGTGGCGTACGAAGTCAGCGAAACCAGGGTCGTCATTCTACGCGCGAAAACGAAGATGAATCACGGGGGTCAACCTCCCGTCTGTCTATGTTGTTTGAGGGCGCGCCCGCGCTCCTGGATGGAATGACGATGGGTGCGGAATCTGCGAGGAATGCCTGACGGGTTGACGCTCCAAACTGCAGCACTTCACACCTATGGAGGTGAGACATGATGTTCAGCGACCTATTAGATCGGCGGATTCTTGTCGTCGAGGATGATTACATGCAGGCTTCGGAATTGAGCGTCGCGCTCGAGCTGCAGGGAAGCAACGTGGTCGGACCATTCCCTGTCCCTGAGGAGGGCCTAGAAGCTATCGAGCATGCCGAAGTCGACGCTGCTGTTCTCGACGTCCATCTAGGCGAGCAACGTGTTTATCACCTTGCAGACGTTCTAAACGAAAGGAAGATACCGTTTTTATTCGTGACAGGTTACGACCCGACCGAGATTCCGGATCGTTTCGCTGGGATCCACTGTCTTCAGAAGCCCTTCGATATGGATGGCTTAGCCGTTATCTTGGCCATCGCCTTGGCAGGGAGACGCAAGCCATTACACTGAGATATCCAAACACCCTCTGAGGAATACGTTGTTCCGACCCTTCCAAAGCCTCCCTATAGAGGGGTGCTTAAATGAGCGATTCCGCTGTCCCAGGGGACTTCTGCTCCAGCAGCTGAGAGGTGACGCCCACGATCAAACGCTGCGCTAGCATCCGCCCTCAATGCAGAGCAAGGCCGATCGGGTATTGCGGATGCTTGCTGTTAACGCGGAAATGAGGCAGAAAGCGCGGAAAGCGACGTCCTGCGCCAGCTCCGGGTCATTGACAGCAAGATCGTCGGCAACCCTTATCAAGTCTTGGCCAACAGAACTGAGGACGAGATTCAGTGCGCCATCCCCTTGCTCGGCCGCCCAGCGGTCGTTTCGTTTGAGCGTTGCTGCTAACCGTTCCAGGACTGCTTGCCGCTCAGGGGGCAAGGAGCTCGAAAAATGTCGGAGTTGCCGGGCGCAAAGTTGACCTCTGTTGCTGGTCGCGTGCTTGACCTATGAGCACGTAACGTCCGACCCTCAGTAAGGATGCACCGCTTATGATGTTGGTTTTTGGTGCTTGCGGTGCCGCAACGTTACCTGGGGCCTTGTTTACGCGCTTAGCGCAGATGTTGGAACCGACAGCAGCCAAAAGCATTCTTACTTGGCAGCTTTTTAAGGAGATAGCTATGAGCAGCACGACTGACAAGATCAAGGGTAGTGCGAACGAGGCCGCAGGTCACGTGAGACAGGCAGCGGGCCGGGCGCTGGACAATCGCGAAGAGCGGGCAAAGGGCGCACTGCAAGAGGCGAAGGGTAAGGCCCAGGTCGCGAAGGGAGATGCGAAAGACGCCGTTAAAAAGGCCGTTGATCGCACCTGAAAACACATCCAGGAAAGCCCGGCCTTTGCTGGCATAAAGGTCGACGCCTGACCCGGTAGTACGCTTAGCTGGGAAACGCATGTACCAACCTGTCTAGCCAAACGTGACGACAGACACAAAGAGGATCCGTTGCAGGATCACCCCTTCTTGGTTGGTAAGCTCAAAGATGTGGGCTCCTCGCCCGAGGAGTGATGAGAACGCTTCTCTCGGCGGCGACTATTCTTCTTTCCGTCATCCATGAGCGGAGTAAACCTGCGCTCGACGCTGCCCTTTGCCGATAATATTTGGGCAGATCTGGCATAGCATGACTGCGCCGTAAAAGTGCTAAATTGTGGGCGAGGCCGACCTATCGCTTTGGGCCCGCTCGCCCCGCCTCGGTGCGCCCCGGGCGCCCAAAATGCCCAGTTGAGGGTTCTTTTTCTCCTAGACCAGCGTGACATCAGCGACGAATTGAAACCGTGGTCGACATCCGCGTTCGGCGAGACGCAAACCGGAGGACTAGTCGGAATGACTTTCGATAGCACGGCGACTATTCGAGCGATCAGTACCAGGGAGGCCCGCAGATCTGGCTGTGAACTTCTCAAACAGGTGTGAGGCATAGCGAGGCCCGACATTTTCTTGCGGCCCGTCGCCGTTGGCAATACCGCAGGAGTGCTCGCGTCCCGAGGGGTTCTCTCCTACAGACACGAGGCCCGGACGGATGCCCCGCAGCAAGGCGAAATCGAAGTTTCGATGGATATCAGTCTGAGTGCGGTCACCGACGCGGCGGCTGTTTTGCGAGTTTAGGGCGATGCGTCACGTTGTGGTTTGGGCCTGTCCAAGAAGCCCGGCTGAAAGCCAGGCCAATCCCGGAGAGTACGGCCATTCATACGCCCTTCTCCCCAGGGGAAAGGGGATGTGCTTCCATCCCTGGCGCCAAAACAATCGTTCCCGCATCTGGTTCCATAGTCGCCGGCCAAAGGGGAACTGGCTCTATGCCACGTCGGGCAACGCGATTATCAATAGTGCGCGAGAGACGCTCGCAGACGGGAGGAAAACCCGAAGGATCAGTCGGTCGTTCCTCGGAAGGCTCGATCGTCGCCGCTGACGTCGAGCCTTCCGGTCCAGTGCGAGTGGACATGCAACAATGTTGCACTCCTCGAACAAATGAGGACGCTGCAGGTTCCTGCCGCTGCGCGTCACGCCAGTCTGAGGGTCGTTGCAGAGCCGTTTAGGGCACGGCAAGTTCGAGATGCGCGGTGGAGGACCACTCACCCACAACGGCCCGGCTGTTTTGAAGGCTGCGTTAGGGCCTAGTTGGCGCTTAGCCCCTTCCGGTACGTTTGCGTACCAAACTTTCTTCTTCATCGACTTGGATAGGGATTATTAATCTGCGTACCGCTCTACTTCGGGCCAATCGGGAGAACGTAAGTCATGCGAACCAGTTTTTTTGTCTTTCTCTTCTTTCTCTGTCCGGTCCTGGCGGTAGCCGGAGGGAAGGACTGGCGGGTGGCCAAGACAACAGCTCAGGTCAGGTACTCGATAGACCACGCGCAATGGGTCGATCTTCGTGCTGGCGATATCGTTGCCAATGGCGCGACCATAGCGACCGGTCCTCGAGGGCGCGTGCAACTCGTGAGGGGTGTTGAAAATGTCATCCTGCAGCCCAACACCGTGGCGTCCTTTTCCACTTCGGGACTTCTATCTCCTACAACAGAGATCGTACAACGCATCGGGTCGCTCGATCTCCAAATCGAGAAACGGGAGCGCCCTCACACGACCGTCCAGACGCCGTATTTGGCTGCCGTCGTAAAAGGCACCGTTTTCCACGTCAGCGTCGGGCGCTCGAACGCGAGTGTTACCGTAGATCGAGGCCTCGTGCAGGTCACCTCCTTCAGGAGTGGCCAGCAGTCGAATGTCGGCCCTGGGCAAAGCGCGACTGTCGGCAAAAGGGGTATGTCTGTTGCAGGGTCGCTTTCCAAACCCGCGATCGCGCGCGTGCCTCCGTCTGTGGCCAAGGTTTCGGAATTGAAAGAGAAAGAGCCGTCTTCGGTGAAGACCAACAGCAAGAAGCGACAGTCGGATGACGCATCTGCTGCCGGCGCTGACACATCGGGCCGAAACCATGGCAAGAGCGCCGGCTCGTCGGGAGGTGCGGGACAAAGCAGCAGCGGCGGCAACGGAAGCGGTCGCAGCGGCAACGGACAAGGCGCGTCTTCCGGCAACGGCAATGCCTCCGGCGCAGATGGCGGAAATCGGCGAGGCAACGGAAATGGCGGGAACCGCAATAGCAGCGGTAACAATGGCAATAGCGGGAACGGCAATAATGGGAAGGGTCACAAGAATTGAATGAAATGGCTGCTCGCGGCGTCATTTTTCTAAGAGCGGTTCTCATTGCAACGATATTAGCCCTGCCAGTTTTTGCTCCGGGTCTTTCGCTCGTCAAACGGATTAATGAAACATTGATCGCAAAGCGGTCGGCGCTCGCGCCGCGAAGCTCGTCGGGAACCATTGTGTTCATCGCAATTGACAAGAAGAGCCTGGACGCCGTCGGACTGTGGCCCTGGCCGCGCAGCATCTATGCGAAGCTGCTCCGGCATCTGCAGGCGGCCAATGTGGGTGATATTTTCATCGATATAGATTTCAGTGCTCGCGCGAGCGATGGCAAAGACGATCGGGTGTTCGCGGCGGCTCTAGCCGAGGTTGGCGGTGTCCTCTTGCCGGTTTTCGAACAGCCATCGTCCGTCGCTTCCGGGGAAGCGGCGATCTCTCAACCCGCACCCGAATTTCTGAAGAACGCCTGGCCCGTTTTTGCGAACGTGATAGTTGACGACGATGGCGTGGTGCGTTCCGTCGCTCGCTCCGGCGAGTTGGGAGGCGCCACCATTTCGAGTGCACCTGTTGCGCTGGCCAGAAGTGACAATACCGGCGGGCGGTTCACGATCGATTATTCCATTGACCCAGGCTCAGTTCCTACATTTTCCCTGAGCGATGTTCTATCGGGACGTATCGGGGCGGCTGAGTTGGAGGGCCGTTCTATCGTGGTTGGAGCGTCCGCTGTGGAGCTCAAGGATTTCTTTCTGGTGCCGGTGCGTGGGGTTTTGCCCGGCCCCCTGGTCCACGTCCTGGCGGCCGAGACGATCATGCAAGAGCGGATGCTCACCAAGCATGATCAAGCCCCCGTGGAGCTACTGCTGGCAACGCTCCTCATCGTCACGCTCTTACGTTTCCGGCCCATCGGACTTGCTTTGACGACGAGCTTTTCCATTTTCCTGATCGTTGTTGTTGAGTTTGCTGCTTTCGAGTTGCAGCGTCGATATGCTTTGTCGTTAGCGACAGTTGTGCCCAATTTGATCGTCCTCCTAGCCTGGATCCTGTCACTAAACGAGCGCATCGATATTGGTCAGATTCTACTGTCTCTTGCGCGTCGTGACGCTCAAGACACCCATCGGCTGGTCAACCAGATCATTGCCGACAGTACCGATGGCATCCTTGTCTTCGACCGCAAACTGAACATCTTGAATTCCAGCCCATCGGCGGCTTCCATTCTCGGACCAGCAACTGGGAACTCGTTGTTGAACGTTCGGGACATCGCTTTCTTAAGCAAGTTGAGCGAGCTTACCTCGCGGCATGCGGACGAGCCGACCAAAGTCCATTCTGGTGAGATTACCCTGGTTCATGACATCGGCGCTCAAGTCGTTCATCATGAGGCATCCATCACGATTTCCGCCACCGATAAGGCTGCTTCTGCAATAAAGGGGGGTGTCTTCGGTTGCGTTGTGTTGCGAGATGTGACGGCAAGAGTGCGGTACCAAAGCAAACTGCAGAAGCTTGCCGAGCAAGACGAACTCACAGGCTTGCTGAACAGGCGGGAATTTATGTCGCGCATAAAGTACAACGCGGGGCTGGTCGCTGTACTGGACGTCGAGAATTTCGTATCAACCTGCGTAGCATTGGGGCGAGGTGTCGGTGATGAGTTCCTCAAGGCAATATCCGTGCGGTTGTCCGAAAACTATGAAGGCTGCCCGATTGGGCGGGTCGATGGCAACGTGTTTTCGATCCAATGTCACGCCGACAATGGTGACGTATTTGCAAATCAGATATTATCTCTCTTCGACGCAGAGATCGGCTTCGGTGGACTTTGCATTCCCGCTTCTGTTCGCGTCGGCATCGCCAATAGCGGTTTAATTGACCCGGGAGAAGCATTGCAGGCAGCTGAATCCGCGTTGGTGTCTGCACGAGAGCGTCGGAGCCGCTGGGCAAGCCACGACCCTGCGGACGCGATCAGGCAGGCTCGTTCGCGACAACTGGAAGCGGATCTCCGTGCTGGGCTGCAGCTCGGGCAATTTTATGTCTTGTATCAGCCGCAAATCGAGTTGAGCAGCCGGAAACTCGTCGGAGCAGAGGCGCTGCTTCGATGGATGCACCCAGCCTACGGCTCCGTGTCACCCGCGGAATTTATTCCGATCGCAGAATCCTGCGGATTTATATGCGAGCTGGGGCGCTGGACGCTGGTCCAGGCTTGCATCGAAGCGGCCCGTTGGCCGGATTTGACGGTGTCGGTGAATGTGTCGCCGATCCAGTTCGAACGAGCCGACATTTATACCGAGGTTCAGGATGCGCTTTCCATGAGCGGCCTGCCAGCCAAGCGGCTTTGCCTGGAACTGACGGAAAGCGCATTCTTGGACAAAGGAGACGATGTCATCTCGAAGATGGCGCTTTTGCGCAGGGACGGGGTGATGCTTTCTCTGGATGATTTCGGGACAGGCTATTCGTCCATGAGCTCACTAGCAGATCTTCCCATGGACAAGATCAAGATTGACCAGTCTTTCATTCGGAAGATGGTTGCTCAGCCAAGCGTTGGAGAGATTGTGAAGGCGATCCTGGCGATGGCAAAAGGTCTCAAGCTTGAAATCGTCGCAGAGGGCATTGAAGGAGACGCTGAGTATCACATCTTGAAGCAGCTTGGGTGTGATATTGGACAAGGCTATCTGTTCGGCAAGCCACAGCCTGCTACTGATATCCTCAAGAGCGGGATCGCCGGAGCTCAGATTTCCTAGTGTGTCTCCAGTGGCGGCCGGCGCCACTAGCCATCTTACAGACATCAAGGAGGGTGCTACGGACTCGTGATCGCTCAGGCCAGGGCTGCCACAAGAGGCAGCCACCCGTTTGGGTGCGCACGAGGGTCTTTTCCTGCCCCAAACTACGTTTCCTTCCCTGCCTCGCCGCACCTACAACAGCGCCGCCAGCTGCCGTTGCATCTCTTATTGGTTCAGGAATACCCGCCACTTTAGACGGCGGCAGCGGGTTGCCCGCGGATTGCCGAACGCCTCGCTCTGCTCAAGTGGAATGTTCGCTTACTGCCTTGCCGAGCTTTATTTGCGCCGTACCCGCACAAATGACCAGCCAGCCAGCAAATTCATCC
Source organism: Hyphomicrobiales bacterium (assembly GCA_900468535.1). Taxonomy (GTDB): domain Bacteria; phylum Pseudomonadota; class Alphaproteobacteria; order Rhizobiales; family Rhizobiaceae; genus Rhizobium. The sequence continues at coordinate 24,256 of UBTY01000006.1, forward strand.
AGGGAATGCCTATGAACCGCGCCACGAAGCGATTGTCAGGCAGGGGTAGAGTTGCTGCGGTGTTGCGACCCGCTCGATGGGCCCGGGGGCAAGCAAGGCAAGCGACAGCAAGGCGGCCAGCAGCCACGCGGAATCAAGATATCAGTGGAGGACGTCGCCTGATCCCTTATTCGGCATGCTAGCGGTCGGACCATAGAAAGCGCGCTATCCCTGCGCCGAGCGCAAATGTCAGCATGATCGGAGCCCAGGTCACTTCGATTGGGGTCGGTTTGCGATCGAACTCTAGCGCATGTGCTATCTCGTCGATCTCGGTTCGGATGCGATCAAGTTCCTCTCTGGCATAAGCCAGTGCAGCCTCCCTCCCAGCGGCCTCCAAACCCTTTCGGGTTGGCGGATTGGCGGTTTGCAGCTCTGTGTCGTCAATCGGTTCTCCACCACTCCTGTCTATTGATCCCTGCATAACCTACCTCTCCGGCTGAAATGGTTAATGGTTCAAGTAGCAATCTCGCGACGACGGCACGCCGCTCTCACTAGAACCTATATCAAAGCGCGTTGTTCCCGACCGGTGACCGTCGAGCAGGAACGTTTCTCCGAGCCGGGTGTTAGGGCAAGTCAATGCCGGAATCGGAAAATCCAATGCGCTACCTGTCGCTGGCTACAGCTCTCGTCTTTGCGGCGCTAGCCGGTGCATACCTTTCAACCTTGGCGGTGCCACCATTCGTGGATGGTGATCAGCGTTTGAAGGGTGATGGCGACATCGCCCGCGGCCGTCTGGTGTTCTTAGCAGCTGATTGTTCCTCATGCCACGCATCGCCAGGGCAGAGCGACCGTTTGAGGCTTGGCGGTGGAATGGCGCTTGCCTCTGCCTTCGGCACGTTTCGACCGCCGAATATTTCCCAGGATCCTGCCGACGGTATTGGCGCATGGCGCATTTCGGACTTTGCCAATGCACTGGTGGGTGGCATCTCGCCTGCCGGCGAACACTATTATCCCGCCTTTCCCTACACAAGCTATACAGCAATGACGGTCAACGACATCGTGGACCTTTTCGCATACATGCGCACCCTGCCTGCTGTAAGCGGGAAAGCGCCACGACATGATTTGTCGGCACCGCTCCGAATACGGCGTCTGGTCGGCTTTTGGAAACTTGCGTTCTTCAACGAAAGACACCAGCCCGGAATAGTCGATGGTAATCCATTGCATGATCGCGGCGCCTACCTCGTCGAAGCTGTTGCCCACTGCGCGGAATGCCATTCCTCCCGTAACATCGCGGGGGCCATAAAGCCGAGCACACGGTTCGCTGGAAGTATCGATCCCGAGGGCACGGGCTTTGTGCCGAACATCTCGTCTGTCGGGTTGTCTTCATGGTCGCAAGAGGAGGTCACCGCGTTCCTCTCCAGCGGCGTGACCCCTGGCGGGTACAGGGTGGGCTCGTCGATGGCCGACGTGATCGAGAATACGCAAAAACTTCCGCTCGTCGACCGGCGGGCGATTGCAAGCTACATCAAGGCTCTCCCTGCTAGGCAGACGCCGAAGCCTTGATGTTCATTGGGCATAGAGATAGGCAGCGACATCCTGGGCCTCGGCCCTATTTATCCCCGTCGCGGGCATGGCTGTTTTGCTCGAGAAAGTTTGAGGCGACATCATCCACGCCACGAGGTTATCGCTCGTGTTGTTGAGCACGCCTGCGATATAGACGCGCTCACGCAGGCCCGCCAGACTGCCTCCCACCTTTCCTTGCGCACCAGGCAGTCCAGGGACGGTGTGGCAGCCGGTGCAGCCATAACGCCTCATGAGGACGGGAGCTCGCATTGGTTCACCGTCCGTCAGGAGGGATGCGACCTTGGTGTCCCGTCTCTTATGCTTGAGGTCGTAGGCGCCGACACCAATGATGAGAGACCCGATCATGATGCAGGCGCCGATCATCATTATGGTCTCCTTAGTGAGCTTCGTTGCCATAGCCACCTTCCTCCGCACTTGATCGTCGAATCCATGCACTAAGCAACACCAGCGCGGCAACCGCGTAGAGGATACCTCCAGGAATCCACATAATGAGGCCAGCAAGCTGTTGGTCTTCAAGAGCGGTCAGCCCCCAAAAGACCGCCCCTTCGGTCTGCACGCCATAGAGTATACGGGGCGAAAGGGCGATGAGGGCACCCAGTAAGCTTGTATGGAGCATCGTAAGAAATAGGTGGACTGCACCCGTTGCAGGCCCGGAGCGGCGCACGGACCACCAGAAGAGCAGGGCCGACACCAGAAAGGAAAGATGCTGAAATCGGTGCAGGAATGGGCTTTTTATTGTCGCGTCGAAGAATGGTGGAATGTGCCATGCCCATATCGCAAAACCATGCGTTGCCGTCGCAATCGGCGTGGTCGTCAGGGCAAACCATACCGATCGAGCCTTTTTATTAGATAGGAACGCCTTGACCGGGCGACGGAAGCAATTGGGCAAGGCAAACAAAAGATTTGCTAGCGGCCGCGAAAGTACAAGGAGCGGTGAGCCGACCTGCATGACGATTTCATGTTCAATCATGTGAATGCTGAAGAGTTGCTCGCCGAGTCCATGCACGGGCGAGACCAGTGCCAGCGCCAGTGCGAGCCAACCCGCGGTGAAAAGCCAAGCGCGATTCATGACCATACGTCGGGCAGACCCGCGGGCTCGGCCGAGGAGACGGCCCGTTCCTATGGCATATAGGGTCGCGCTCGCAATCAGCGCGCCAATGACATACGGATCCAAGTTCCAATCCCCAGTCGCAGGGAAGTCCCCACTGGAATGTGCGAGTGCTCGTGCCTGCGATAGCAATAGCAGGACGAATGTAAGGATCACCTGAGGCATGGGTCGACCAGGATGCTAGCTGCCAGCTGTAGGGCAAGCGCGAAGGAGAAAATAAGCCCACCATAGAACGAAGCTCGTGCGATGAAGGATGAAATGGCGTTTGTCGGGATTTTGGACAAGGATATCAGGGTGGTGGCGATGCCTCCCAGCAACAGGATCACGCTTGCAGCCGTCTGCCAGACACTGCCCGTGGCACAGTCATGATAAGGTACAATCAACCCCAGCTCAGTCCCGATGGACCAAACAGCGGGGGTAACAAAAAGTCCCCCAAGGGGAATGAGACGGCTCATCATAGCCTTGGAACCCAGTAAAGACATAGGTAAATAGGGATCCAGGTAGCTACAACGAAGTTCCAGTACAGGGCATTGTCCTCGACGTCTCCGAAGCGCTTGGGAGTGTCTCCATGTTTGGTAAACATCAGGCAAGCAAGAACGAGGGTGTCGACAAGATCGGTAACGATGTGCGCCGAATGCAGTCCCAGCAGAACCCAGGTGATAGATCCGTAGGCACTGTCGTCCCACATAACGTTCATGGCTGCGAACTCGAAGGCACGTGGAACAAGCGGAGCAACGCCCATAAGTGACATGACGAGGAGACCGACGCGGACGCGCACGATCTGGCGGCTCTTTGCCCAACGCGCCACGAGTATGTTCGGGAGCAGGCTGGCAAGGAGGAAAACCGTCAGGAGTGTGCCGGGGAAGAGATCGGGTAGCTTGCCGTTCGGAGGCCAAGTTGAAGAAATGCCCATGAGGAAGAGATAAACGGCAACGGCAAGGGAAAAACCGGCGCCTTCGATCAGCATGAAGCCTAGCGTCCCCCACCAGGTGAGGCTTGAGGATCCTTCACCGTGTTCAGACAAGCCTGAAAGATCAAGAGCGCTTTGGGTCTTCATCCCACATCCTCCGGATCGCCTTTAGGCCAGAACCAGCCGATGAGAGCGATGGCGATGGGTATCGAACCCCATATCACAGCCCAAGGCGAAAACATTGACCAAATCAACATGAAGGATGTCGCCAGGGCTGCCAAAAGGGGCCAGATGGAATCTGCGGGCGAGGCATCCCTAACCTGCGGGCGGGCTTCGACAACACTCGTGACGAGAAGCTCGCGACGATCGAGGCGAAGGCCCGAGGCAACCGGCAGTTCCAAGCGATCAAACCAAAGTGGCTCGCGTCCCATGACGACCGGAATCTGGCTGAAATTGAAAGAAGGTGGAGGGGAGGCGGTGGCCCACTCGAGGGAGGACGCGGTCCACGGATTGGCTTCGGCGGCGGGGCCCTTGGTCGCCGATCGGAGCACGTCGACAATGAATGTTGCGAAACCCGCTGTCAAAACAAGCGCGCTTAACGAAACGAACATGTTCAGCCCTGCCCAGGGCAATTCCGGCTGGTAGGTATAGATCCTTCGCGGCATACCCATCAGCCCTAGTATGTGCATCGGGAAAAACGTCAGGTGGAAGCCAATGAATATGAGGGTGAAGGCAACGCGGCCAAGCCTCTCGCTCATCATGCGCCCCGTCAATTTTGGAAACCAGTAATAGACAGCTCCAAGCAGAGGGAAGACCGCCCCTCCGATCAGTACATAATGGAAATGCGCCACGACGAAATAGGTATCATGGACTTGCGTGTCTACAGGAACCGAGGCGACCATTACGCCTGTCAGGCCGCCGATCACAAAAGTAATGATGAAGCCAAGAATGAAGAGCATAGGTACCTTGAAGAGCGGCCGTCCGAGATAGATCGTTGCCAGCCAGCAGAAGATTTGGATGCCAGCGGGAACCGCGATCGCCATGCTGGAAGCGGTGAAGAAACTCTCGCCTTGGCGCGGGAGGCCGGTGACAAACATATGATGCACCCATAAGCCGAAAGCCAGGATGCCGGTCGCGATCATCGCCATGACCAAGGGCAGGTACCCGAAGACAGGACGTCGGGTAAAGGTTGGCAGCATCGTCGACACCATTCCGACGGCCGGAAGGAAAATAATATAGACTTCCGGGTGCCCGAAGAACCAGAAGAGATGCTGCCATAGCAACACGTCACCCCCCTCCGCCGGGTTATAGAACTGCGTACCGACCAAGCGGTCAAGGATGAGCGAAGAGCTTGCGAACATAATCGCTGGCATCGCCAGGATGACCAGGAACGAGGTGACGAGCATCGCCCATACAAAAAGCGGGATGCGGTCGAGTGTCATGCCCGGGGCACGCTGCTTGAGGATCGTGACGATGAGTTCGACTGAGACGGCCAATGCCGACAGTTCGGTGAAGGTGATCATCTGGGCCCAGACGTCAGCACGTTTTCCCGCGCCGTACTCCGGGCCCGAAAGCGGAACGTAGGCAAACCAGCCGACGTCCGGCCCAACATCGAGGGCAAAGGCGACCCATAGCAGTATGCCGCCAATGAGAAACACCCAATAGGAAAACGCGTTCAACCGGGGAAAGGCGATGTTGCGTGTGCCCACCATCAGCGGAACGAGATAGACGCCCATCGCCTCCATCACCGGGACCGCGAACAGAAACATCATCGTCGATCCATGCATGGTAAAGATCTGATTGTATCTGTCGGGATCAATGTAACCCGCCTCCGGCGCGGAGAGTTGCAGGCGCATGGCGAGTGCCAGCATACCTCCCAGAAATAGGAAAATGAAGGCGGTCGCGATGTAGCGCCGCCCTATCGCCTTGTGGTCAACTGTCGTCAACCACCCCATCCACCCGGATGACCGGGACCATTGTCGCGCAAGCAGTCCGTCTCGTTGAATGTCGTCGACGTCGGTATCGCGAAGAGAGGGATGATCGCTCACTTCAGGCCCTCCATGTAGCGGGAAACGGCCTGAAGTTCCGTACTGCTTAGCGGTACAGCCGGCATATTGTTGCCTGGCTTGATCGTCTGCGGGTCGGCGATCCACGCTGCCAACGAGCCCCGAGTGGTTGGCAAGGTTGCGGCAGCAAGCGTCAGGCGTCCGCCCAGATGTGTTAGGTCCGGCCCATTTGCACCGATTGCAGCCGTCCCTCGTATCGTGTGGCATGCCGCGCAGGGCTTCGCCAGGAAAATCTTCTCGCCTTCGGCCGCTTCTTGGTCGGGTGGGGCGAGCCGTGCCTGACGCTGCCTGTCTGCCCAGGCATCAAAGGCAACGGGTGTTTCAGCAAGAACGATGAACGCCATGTGACTGTGCTGCAGACCGCAAAATTCGGCGCATTGCCCCCGAAACGTTCCCTCCCTTTCTGCTTCGATGAAAAGTTCGTTGCGCCGACCGGGTAATAGATCTTGCTTACCCGCCAGGCTCGGGATCCAGATCGAATGGACGACATCTCCTCCTTCCAATACGAGTTTTATCCGGCGTCCTACCGGAATGTGCAATTCATTCGCCGTCTGGAACTCGACGCCCGTCTTGTATATGAACTGCCACCACCACTGGTATCCCCGTACCTCGACAATCATGTCTGGCTTGCTGCCGCTAATAGCACGGGTCGTAAGGAAGCTTGCAACCGTCAGACCTGCAACGATTAGCACTGTTGCCGCAAGGGCTGCCGAGATGGCCAACCGAGCTCGTTCTTGCTGGCGCGCACTTGGGTCTTCCGGAGCGTAGAGCGCGCGCAGCAGGACAAGCATGACGCACAGCCAGACGAATCCGCAGATCACGATCATCCAGATGATCAGATCCTTCAGGGCCAAGGCGGACGGGCCGCCCGGGGTCCACACGGACTGCGCATTGTTTGAACAGCCCGCGGCAAATAGTGCGAGACACAATAGCAGACCAGCTGGCAGTCGGTGTTTCCTCATAGCTTGCCCCCGGGAGCAAAGCCGACAGGCCCTTCGTTGAACATTACAGCCGCTGGCGCCCTGTTTTCAGCGGGCCGCGTGTGCCCCTTGTCGTCTCGCGCCGGCGACAATACAGTCGCCTTATACGCACCCATCGACTTCACGTAGCCCGCCAGTTGCCAGATCTCATCAATGGTCATCCGGTCTTTGAAGGAGGGCATCCCGTTTGGGCGCCCATCCTTGATCGAGCCAACGAGTGACACCATGCCTGGACCATAGATCCAAAACCCGTCCAAGAGCGACGGCCCGGTCGATCCGCGCCCATCCCCATGGCACGTCGGGCAACCAAACCAAGCGTAAAGCCTTTTACCCTGCGACAGGTCGAATGCCGTCTTCTCGTACGGCTTGCCGAGCGCGAGATAGACTTCCGGCGGTGCGCCTCCGATACCATTTGGCATCAGCCTAATCCTTTCAAGCTCACTGGCCACCGGCGGTTGAAGTCGGTATGTCCGTGGCTCTCGCGACCATGCAAGGACTGCTGCCGCTCCAGCGGTAAAGCTGACGCAAATCCCAATCATCAATACGCCGCCGAGGTTGCCTTGACGCATTGCCAAACTCACGCCTGTTCGAGCGGGATAACTGACCCTGAAACATGGACTGGCAACAACTTATAGGAGGGTGTCTTCGACTTCGGTGCAAAGTGACTGAGCGGAAACAGTGGGTTGCACTCGGGGTAATATGCGGCACAGCATCCCTGGGGAATCTCATAGGGGACGACACTCAGACCCTCGATCGCTCTTTTCGTTGCAACGTCTATTGCCGTTGTGACATCGACGGGATCACCGTTGCTAAGGCCTAGGCGGGCCATGTCGAGCGGGTTCATAAAGAGAACGCGTCTTGTACCTTCGACACCGCGAAAGCGATCGCTGTAGCCGTACACCGTCGTGTTGAACTGATCGTTAGAGCGCAAGGTCGAAAGATGCAGGAGCGTTTGTTCGCCGGCCGCTATTCCGAAATCGGGAAACAACCGCTGCGGTGTGATGAAGTTCGCCTTTCCCGAGGGAGTGACCCATTTGCGCTCGCGCGCGGGCAATGGGCGGGAAAACCCGCCGGGGTGATGTATGCGCTTGTTGAAATCCTTGAATGTCTCAGGATAGGTAAGCTCTATTGCAGACCGGATCTTGCTGTAGTCTGCAACCCATTCATCCCAATCAACTGCCGTTTGGCCGAGCGTAGCCTGCGCCAGCCCGGCAATAATCGCGGGCTCTGAAAGCAGATGCTTGCTGGCGGGTGGCACTGTGCCTTTTGAAGCATGGAACTGTGCAACAGAGCTTTCTATCGATACTGATTGCTGGCCCGTACGCTGCTGATCGACCTCAAGGCGTCCAAGACATGGGAGGAGGAAGGCAATCTCGCCGTGAATGACATGACTTCGATTGAGCTTCGTTGCGACTTGAACGGTCAGCCTGAGCTTCCGCCACGCTTCTTCCATGGCTACGGTGTCGGGGACCGCCCGAAGAAGGTTACCCCCAAGGCAAACAAGAGCCCGCGACTGGCCAGTCCGGACCGCATCACAGGTTTCAACCGTAGATCGGCCGGTCCACCGGGGAGGCTCGAACCTGTAGAGCTCCGCGAGCTTCTCAAGAGGTGCCAGGCCGGGTTTTTCGGTAATACCGACGGTTCGTTGACCTTGTACGTTTGAGTGGCCGCGTACAGAGCATATATTTGCTCCCGGCTTGCCGATGTTACCCCGTAGAAGGGCAAGGTTAGCGATCATATGGACATTTTCGACCCCCATGAGATGCTGGGTAACACCCATTCCATAGATGATCAGTACCGCGCGAGCGGAGGCGTAGGTCTCGGCAGCCTGGATCATGTCGGCACGCATCAGCCCGGAGACCCGTTCCAACTCCTCCCAGCTGTAGCGTCGCGCCGCCTCCGCAAACGCCTCAAATCCCGTCGTATGTTGCCTGATAAAATCATGATCGAGTATGTTCATCTTATCTGCGGCTGCCATGGACGCTGCAAAGGCAGTTTCCCCCGCTTCGCTCGGATGATCAGGCATCTTGTCTCCAGGCGGGATGCGATCGGGCAGGGATTTAAGCCGGTCTTCCATCTCTATCAGCGCCTTGGAGACCCCGAACAGGGCGGCAATGTCTCCACCGCTGCGCACTTGGCAGTACTGTGTTGAGATGCGTGTTTCCTTATTGCTAAGCATTTCTCCGGGTCGCTGCGGGTTCTTGAACCGCTCAAGTCCACGTTCGCGTAAGAGGTTGAAGGTTACGATCGGGACACCGCGTTCTGCTGCGTCCTGAAGATCATGGAGCATGCGAGGCGAGGAGGTGCCAACGTTCTGAGCTATGTAGAAGATACAGTCGGTGTTTTGAAAGTCGGAGAGGACAGCCGTTCCGACAGACGCTCCAATACTTTCAGGAAGCCCCACAGAAGTGCTTTCGTGACACATGTTGGAACTGTCGGGAAGGTTGTTTGACCCGTACATGCGAGCAAACAACTGATACATGTAGGCAGCTTCAAGTGAGGCCCGCCCCGAGGTGTAAAAATCGACTTGCTTTGCGTCAAGAAGCCTCAGTTCCCGGCCGATCTCGTCGAAGGCTGACATCCAGCTGACCTGTTCGTATCTATCCTTTTGTGCGTTCCACCGAAGCGGATGAGTAAGACGCCCGCGTTCCTCAAGCTCGTGGTCGCCCCAGGCCTCGAGGACGGACAAGGGATGGGCGGCGAAGAAATCCGGCGTTGTTCGTCGCTCGGTTATTTCCCAAGCGGTCGCCTTGGCACCGTTCTCACAAAACTCCAGCGGGTGCGTTTTGGCCGGCTTTGCCCAGGCACAACTGACACACATATATCCGCCGGGCTTGTTCTGCCTTACGAGCTGTCTGCTGCCGCGCAAAGGGATATGCTCGCGAGCCAGGATTTCGGTGACCGACTTTGCGGAACCCCATCCGCCGGCAGGGCCATCGTAGCGGTGAAATCGTCCGCCTTTATCGTTCTGTTTCATTCGTCTGTCCTTCAAAGACCGGAACACGATCATCCGGCAAACCTGCTTTTTTACCTTCTCCGGTTTCGACCAAGTCTCCCTTTGCGACAGTTACTCGCTCTACCTCTTGACGTATGAGCATGAGGGCTCGGTGACCTATACCGGGGATATCGAGAAGATCTTTGTCGTGAATGGCTGCAACAGCACTGAGACGGCTGAGACCCGATGCCCTGAGGGATCTAACCACCCACTGCGGAAGATCGCTGCGGATCAGCAAGTCGCTTGGATGCGGCTCCCGCCTTTTCCTTGTGCGATGAGAAAGTGTAGGCATTGGCGGCTCGTTTGTTTGGTATCTCCTAAACAAGGTTCTTGGGCGGATGTTCCAGCCCCCCCATGGAAGAGAATTGGGTGCTGCTTTCTCAACCAGGAACACCTTCCAGAGGGTAGGGGCTAACCGACGGGAGCTAGGCAGCCGCTGCGCCCACGGATGTCCAGGAGCTTTTCTCGCAATTCGTGCTAGGGAAAACAGTCGCAACGACTGTCGTAAGGCGCTCGACGACAAATCCGTCCGGTCGTATTGGCACCGGGACGCTCGAGGCCGTACCTGTCGACACCATGTCAGCAAGTTTAATGAGGCCCGCCAATCAAATTAGGCGCCCTTGGAGCAACATTCCTGCCGCCAGATCGAGGGGGAACTCTTGTTCGTCCTCAGCAAGATCCTACCGCGGCAGAAGTGCGAGCAGTGTGTTCCATCGCCGGTCAGCCTCCGTTCCTATCCTCGCCAGTTTGATTGGTTGCGTTTGGGGAGGGTTGACCGGGTGCGAGGAGGACCAGCGTCAGAACGAGCACGATATGCGCGATGATAAATGCAGCTTCATTTGTCGCAGTTCCTTCTGGCAAGCTACACGGTCACGTCATCAAAGCAGGCGAGCTCAGCCCGAACCGGGTTCAACGCTCTTGGCGTCCGTGTTCGATGGAGTGCCAGCGCCGGGTGTCTTGCTCCCATCTGCCAAGACACTCTGTCCGTCCGGCCAGACGACTGGCCGCTCCCTCTCTACGACTCAGGGGTTTTCGTTCATTGCCTCACGAGAGTCGTCGTCCTGTTCATGGGACCTTCTTTTGGTCGGTGACACGCGAGAGCTCAAGGGTGTCTACCGCTCCCAGGCTGATCCAGGGATATAAGCTGACGAAATTCAGCGAACGCTGGTCTGTGACACGCACCAACCTACCAGCCTGATCTGCTCGAACGAAGACGTAACCCGCCGTGCGCAAGCTCGATGGCAGGTGCGTTGCGTGCCCCTTCCACGACGTGGTCAACAGCAGGCATCTGTAAGGTTACGCAAGCTCATTCATCAGGTGATGGCGAGCTCTGTTGACCCGGCTTTTGATTGTTCCAACGGGGCAACCAAAGTACGTCGCGGCGTCTTCATAGCTTCGACCATTCAAGATGATAAACTCAAATGCGGTACGGTACTTTTCGGGCAGATTGCCGCAGGCGGTCTCAAGTTCTTGGCCTCGCAAACGCCACTCTTGGTCCGGCGGAACGCTTCCTGCCAGGGAGACGCACTCGACGATACCAACGGCCTCTCTGCTTGCCACCCGATAGCGGGTACAGAACGTGTTGCGCATGATGGTAAAGAGCCAGGATTTCAGACGGGTGCCTGGCTGGAAGCGATCGATATTAGCAAGTGCTCGTACAACTGTTTCCTGCACCAGGTCGTCTGCATCAGTCTGCGTCCTGTGGAAAGTCCTTGCAAACGCTCGTAACGCAGGCAAAAGCGCGACGATCTCGTTGGCGAATTGGTCAGCAGTCATGGGAACCTCCGATAACGCCCATGTCGTTAAAGGCAATCGAACGGTCATGGTTCCGCCAATTCACACATGCGTACGATATCGGACACTCGCCGCGGTTGGTTTAGTGCGCCTGAAGTTTTCTGCCGGCAAGACCGGTAGCGATTTCGCTGAGATGGGATGTCTTTGCGGACATCAGGTAGCCATCAAACCTATCCGATAGCTCGGAAAGGATGAAGCTAGCCGCAAAAATGAAAGGTTGGTCAGGTTCCAGGTTCAGCCTGCCATTTAGTCGCAGGTGAATGAAACAACGACCAAAAGGTTCCGATCAGATACACCGCAGCGTAAGAGATCTCCTGCGCCCTCCCTGGCGAGATGTGCCTTTTGCGATAGCTAGTCGCGGATTGATCAAGAGATACGGAAGCCCCTTTGATCATATCTGGCAAGGCGCCTTTTGTGATGAAACATCTACTCATCCCTGTCGTGCCACGTCTGCGGGTGAAGAGCCAAGGTACCATTGTAGATCCGACTCTAGTTCTTCACATAATCGTTCATAGTCCCGAAGTTCCGGATTACTTCCGCTACGCGATCGAAGAGAGTCGCGCATCCTGATTAGCTCTCCGTAGGTCTCGATCCTGGATCTCCATTTATGGGCCGATGTGGAGTACTGGCGAAGGAAGGGACGTCGCAGCAGAAGCGTAGCCAGGCCGTACCGGAAACTGTTGAAGTCATGACACCCCATAGCCTACCTCCTCTTCATTGTCGCAGGTCAGGAACGAGGCCTCGCTTGCCATTGTTCCCGCGTTCTATGGAAATCGTCCGCGCTGGCGAATATGCTCGGAGGTGTTGTCACCCTGCGCCGACATGGAAGGAAAGGTGCTCTAGTGGCGCCCAATCCCGACGTGCCGTCCCGAGAGGCTCGCATCAGGCCGGACCTGCGACGCATGCCAAAACAATGGAGACGCGGGGAACACTTGTTTCACCAGGCCTGGAACACTTGCTTAGTCTGCTAGTTAGATGGCCTTTCAGGAGTCGAAATGGATTATATTTGGCTATTGGTTCTAGCTGGTGGTGCCGCCTTGTTAGGCCTCGTTTTGCTGTCTGGCATGTTCAGCCGCCAGCCTCGTAAGGCGGCGGGCGCGAGCGCGTTTGCATTGGCAGTAGTGGCCTTGGCGGTTTGGCTTGGCGTCTACGTAGCAATGTCCCCGACCGCGCCGACAGTCGCTTCCGATCCCGCTCATTCTGAGGAACAGCGACCGGCCGCGCCGACCAAAACCGAGGACTTTGCCGGTCCGTAATTGAATAGACCTAGGTCGCGGCTACTTTTTCGATTGGAATTTGGCGATAGGCATTGGAACTTTTGTGATCGCCCTAAGGGCCGGACAATCGCTTGCTGGAGGGAAGTGCAATGACAACGCCCCTTGGCCGGGTAAGAGGGCTGGGATCCGCCAAGGGTGGAACCGGAATTTATGTTGGGAAGCAGGTGTCCGGGGTCGTTCTGGGAGTTTTGACCCCATACGTCGTTGCGCTCGGCATCTATATGTTCGGCCGTGAACGGGATTTTGTCGTTGCATCAATAGCGAGCTTCTGGGTCGGCCCGGCCCTGATCGCCTTTATCGTCCTAAGCGTACTCCATATGGAGTTAGGGATGAGAACGATTATCCAAGATTACGTGCATTCACATCCTGAAAAACTCGCCCTGCTGATTCTCAATTCGGTTTTTGCGTGGTCGATCGGGCTGGTCTGTGTGTTTGCAATTTTGTTGATGATGTTTGAGGCTGCCCGTCCCTGAGCTTTATTAGAGAAAAACACTAGATATGGACAAGCCTAAGTTCGGCGGTGAAAATCGTTCCGTTTTGTCTGTGGTATCGTGACGAGCCGCCAAGTTGTCTCACGAATGCCTGGATGAGCTTGGTTCCCATCCCCGGCTTAAGCGAAAGCCCATCAAATCCTACCCCGTCGTCTGCTATCGTCAGGACTGCCTCCCCACTCTCATTCCGTTGTAACGCTACGCTAATCGTACCTTCCGTTCGATCGATGAAGGCATATTTCATACAGTTTGATATCACCTCGTTCAGGAGGAGCGCGAAGGGCGTGGCTCGATCAGGGTCTATCGTGATTTCCTCCACATCGAAGGTGGTCCTGATTGCTCTGTGATGGACATTGACCAGCGTGTCCACAAACGATGGAATAAAAGTACCGGCCGCAACACCCGAAAATTGGTCGAAGCCATAGATCTGTTCGTGAACAGCCGACATCGCGGCGATGCGTTCGGTCAGATCATCGACCAGCTGCCGATCAAATCCCTGCATCCGAATTAGTGCGGTCACCGTTTGCAAGTTGTTCTTGACCCGATGATGAATGTCTCTCATCAGGACTTTGTTTGCCTCCAGAGCCTCAGAGAGCTGGTTGAGATGCCGCGTGTCGGCAATGATGAGGTTACGGATCCATATCGCAGACGCCAACGATCCAGCAAGCGAAAACAAGAGCAGGAGGCCAGCAATTTTTGCGTCGTACCAGAATGGCGCCATGATCACGTTTTCGTCGGCAGATGCTATGGCAACGAAGGGCGTCCGCTCGATAATGCGGTACGCCACGAGACGATCAGAATTGTCTATAGGCGAGCTTGAGCGGTAAACGCCTGAAGTAGCCTTGCGCATATAGTCGGTGAACAAGACGTAATTGCTCATATCGACAGGGCCGGGAGGCGCTGGTTGACGAACGACCAGCTGGCCATCGCGGCGAATAAGGCTGACCGTGGAGTTTTTTCCCATCCCCACAGCATCCCAGATCGGCTTCAGGATATCCGCGTCGAAGGCGATGACCGCAATCCCTGAAAACCTACCACCTCGCTCCAGCCGCCGACTGAAGACAAACACCTGCCGTTGAGTGACACGACTGATCAGCAGTGAGGAAGTATTCTCTTCTGCCCCATTCCTCAATCGTATAAAGTAATCGCGGTCGCCAGCGTAGACGCCTCGCGCATTTGCCTGGTTGGAAAACAAAACCTTTCCGTCGGTGCCCATGACAAACACGCCGCTAAGCGAGGGCAAGTCTTCTATCGCTCTATTGAGATCGTGGACATGTTGGTCATCAAAAGGGGGAACCTGTGGGCCAAGCGAGTCGTCAATACGATGAAGCGTCTCTCCCGCTAATGAATTCAACCAGTTAGCGTTTGCTGCGACAATCTTGGCTGCGGCGTTGACCCGCTCTTCGCCACGCGTAACCGTTGTTTGGTAGCTTGAATGAAGCCAGATCGCGATCACCGCCACGAGACACGAAAAAATGAGCGCGATCAAAGCCAGCGAGGCGTGACCAACCGAAGCATTCTTTGCGCTGCCGTCGAAACGGTTTGTCTCGGCTGTCACTGTTGTTACGTCCCTTCAGGCTCGCCACCTACACGTCCTAGCATCTTTCGGGAGAGTAGGTGATGACGAAGCTAATCAAGTCTGCCCTTCGTACGGTCGTAGACCATGTTGCCCCAACCTCGGGCCTTTGGCATCGCCACCGGCCGCGCTGGAACATTGGGGGCCATTTCCGGTTCTGCATCCATCAAAGCGAATAGGAGAGATTTTTGATGAATACAGCCAATCTTCAAATGGAGGCTACAGCAATAGCTGAGATAGTAGTCCGGAAGGGACTTGTTTCTCATACAGAAGTGGAGAAGGCATCGGCCTGCGTCGAAGATAGTCTCCTTCTCGACCGAAGCGCGGGGCTGTCGAAGCCAATCGGGCCGCCAAGACTTTTCCAGTTCGAATGCTCAGGCTCGCCAACTCGGCGTCTCAGCGGAGAGAGTAGCCCTCGTTTGCCCAGTTCGCTGAATTGATCGGACCCACAGCGACAGTCTCAGGGTCTGCACACGCGCCCAGGTCGAAGTGGCGGCATTGGGCGCTTCCTCTAAAATGGAGAACAAAGTGATGAAATCACGAATTAAATATTCCGACGAAAGGCCGCGAAACCAACAAGAGCCGATACCAAACGAGGAGGAACGAGCGCGGCAGGCAGGTCAAGCGGCGTTGGATCGAAACAACCGACATGAGGCTGACCCGAAGACGGGTTCCGTTGGTAGGAAAGAGACAAAGGATTGATTATCTACTCGTTCAAAGCTGCGCCAACCACGGCATAATAGCTTGAAGAGGGTCACATCTGTTCGTTCTGCGCGCCAGCTCCTCGCGTGCGGCGCCGAGTGCCGGCTTCTGGCCAAGGGCAGATGTCATTGCAGTCGAATTGAACTCGCCCTTTCCATCCATGGAACGACCTTGTGACCACCGCCCTGCAACAGGTGCTGATCCATCAGCCTGGAATCCAAGAAAGGCATAGCTGAATTCCTCCTTTTCCTGCTCCTGAGGGAAACTGTTGGGGATTGGAAAAGCCTGGGCGCCACAAAGATCTTCCAGTGCTGCCAGCAATTGGTTCTGATGCATGGTGTCGCGGGCGATTAAAAAGGATAGCATATCCTTCATGCCCGGATCATTTGTCATGTTGTGAAGCCGGACCGCAAGAATCCGACCGGTCGATGCTGCGGTGACGTTCGAGGTCATATCCGCCGCAATCTTACCGCTGGCATAGCTATGGGACATGTCTAACGGAACCCGTCCGAGTCCACTGGCATCGCGAACAGCCCGCTGGAAAGGAGGTTCTTGAGGTTAATGCCGCCGAGGACGGCTCCGCCCACGGGATCGGCTGCAACCTCATCCTTCAGTGTTAATGGTGCGTTTTCCAGATTTACCGCAACCGCCGTGGCAAGCATCTCGATTCAAGCTCTTCGGCTGCCGTATTCATCAGGAGATCACGGAACTTCGGTTCGCCACGCGCTCCGCAGGCTTGGAAAAAATACTGCATCGCGACTCTTATTTCGCCTTCGACGCCCCCAATGGCCTGCTGTAGGGCTCTGGCAAACAGTGGATCTGGTGTCTCGACCCGCACCGGGTATTGAAGTTTTCCGTCTGTAAAAAACATGTTGCTCTCCTAGCGTTGGAAAGCGGCACCAACAAACATCAGGTAAAAAGTTTCCGTGAAACTGCTTTTTTCGCTTCGCAGCAATGGAACTTTCATCCGGTAAGGCAGTTCGCGCTCTTTCAACAATGGGAGTTTCCGATGGCTCTGCAGCTTCCTCTTGGAGAACGTGACCTCGCCTACACACGTAACGCGGGCTCGGGAGCCCTGGAATTCTCTAGGGACCTTGCCTACCGCCCAATGTCCATTGTGAACGTAGTCTTTTACGGTGCACCTCCTAACGGAAGCGGATTTGTAGTGATTGACACGGGCCTTTCGACATCGGAAGAAGCGATCATAGAGGCGACCGAACATAGGTTTGGTCGCCATTCCGGACCGTCCGCTATTTTATTGACTCACGGGCACTTCGACCACGCCGGTTCTGTTGAAGCCCTCGCCGCTCACTGGGATGTGCCAGTCTATGCGCATCCACTTGAGTTTCCATACCTCGACGGCAGCGCAAGCTATCCACCAGCAGATCCCCTGGCGGGGGGGGCGTCATGGCGTTGCTCTCACCACTGTTTCCAAGATCACCAGTCGATATTTCGCGGTGGCTTAAGATTTTACCGGTGGACGGGCTCATTCCAGAGATGCCCGGTTGGAGATGGTTGCACACGCCTGGGCATGCCCCCGGCCACATTGCTCTGTGGCGGGAAAGCGACCGTATCCTTCTTGCCGGTGACGCGATCGTCACAACGGGCCAGGAGTCAGTATACGAAGCGCTTGTTCAGCCTCCGGAAATGCACGGCCCCCCGCGATATCTGACGCCTGATTGGCAAGAAGCGGAGCGATCAGTGAACCTGCTCGCGTCATTGGAAACTGAGCTCGTTATGAGTGGACACGGGCGGCCAGTCGCGGGAGAGCGCATGCGAGCACGTCTTCATGAGCTTGCTGCCAATTTCAAGAAAGTTGCCGTTCCCGAAGGCCGACCTTACGCTCTTGATCCGGCCAAACCTGCAAAGAGCGAGAATGATGTTTATCGGTGATGGCGGGTGGTTCTTGATCAGCCGTAGAACTAATAAGCGCGATCGCCAATCACCGAACGCCAGACGGTCGACTGTCGTGCTGTGCTGCCGGCGGTTTCCTTTGCTGCTGGATGAGATGTCTCCTACCGGCGACCCGTAGGTTAGTCAGCTCGAACCCCTGGTAGCTGCAACAGCGGGAGGTGGGAACTCGGTGGATATCTGGATGTCCGCTCCGTGTTCTTCGCATGGCGGCCACTCCGCTGGAGACTTCTTTCGGATGTCGTGACGCACCTTTTCAGGCAGAAGCTTCTGCGCAAGGTGCGGACGATATTTGTTCTGTCGAAATCATGTGCGGATCGTTGGGGGATGACGCGCCCGCAAGCCTTCTCGATGGAGGTGCGGGTGAAACGGTGGGAACCTTGTTGCCGCGCCCTCGGCAAAGTCGACCGGTAGACGGGCGATCCCTTATGGCGACCGAGCTTTGGTGTTGCCGTTCGGTGACGGTGGCGCGGTCGCCTAAGTGTTGACGACGACCGTCTCGCCAGGAGGCACTACGTCAGCTTCCATTGCTCGATCCAAAATGGCCTGTAAGTTTGCCGCGTGAACGAAGGAAGGCTCCAGCGTCTCGCCCTGCCTGATGGCGCGGATAAAGCGCTCATAGTTACTTTCAACAGCGCCGAGGGGATAGCGACGCCACATTTGCGTATGGATATCGTCGCCGAGACATACATCAAGGGCCGGAATACGAAGCCCAGTGGCATCGCGGTCACCATAGCTGACTTTCAGTCCGCCCTTTGATCCGAATAATCGAAGGCTGAGATCGTCTGCAAAACCTGTCGCCCACCGGCTCGCATGAATTGTTCCAAGTGCTCCGTTTTCGAATTCGACGGCCATGACGAAGCTGTCATTGGCGTCCAAGGTGTACTCATCGATCTGATTGCCCGGTACTTTCTCGAACGCCTTCAGGCGGCATGTCACATTGGCAATCTCTGATGCGGCACCATACGACGCAAAGTCAAGAATATGAATGCCAATATCACCAACAACGCCGTTCGAACCATGCCCCTTCGACAACCGCCACAACCACCGGCTTTCGGTTCTCCAGTCGCCCCAGTACCGGCTCGACAGCCAGCTCTGCAAGTATGACGCCTCTACGTGCCTCACCTCGCCAATCGCTCCGGCCTTCACCAGTTCGCGAGCTTTTTGCAGCGCCGGCACGTTGCGATAGGTTAGATTTACCATCCCGATGACGTGCATTTCCGAGGCTACCCGCGCCATCTCCTCTGCATCTTTATGATTTGTCGCCAGAGGCTTTTCACAGAACACATGCTTTCCCGCTTTCAGTGCGGCAACCGTCGTCGAATGGTGAATGCTGTCTGGTGTAACGTTGGCGATTGCATCAAACTCTCCCCACGCCAAAGCCTCATCAAGCGATTGAAATTGGCGCTCGATGCCGTGCGTTTTACAGAAGACCTCGAGCTGGCCTTCATTGACGTCGATTCCTGCGGAGAGCTTAACACCCTCAGTAGCTGCAAAACGCTCCGCATGCTGACGGGCCATGGAGCCTGTCCCCAGTATTGCGAGCCGCACGTGTGCCCTATTCATCATCGCAGCCTTTCCTTGGTGGCCAGAAACTTGGAAAATGCAACCCTCTGGAGCATAGAAGTCACGGCGTTGACGGTCAAAATACGGTCCAACGATGCTACTTTGCTTCGATCCCGGGTTGAAGGTAATCTCGCAGCGGACCCCCTGCTGAGCGTTTGCAATGGCAGGCAGGTGCGATCGCCTGATATGACACTGCCCTGTCGCCTCATGCCGCCTTCTGGCCGTTTGCGTTCGCGGACTTTTCTGCAAGCTCGGTGAGCTTCTTGTCTGTTGCTTCCTCTTCCGCGAGGTTCGCCTTCAAAAGCGGCACTGCGTCCTTCAGACCTAACTGCGTTGCCCACGCGATCAGTGTACCATATCGAGCAATTTCGTAGTGCTCGACGGCTTGCGCCGCCGATAGCAGGCCGGCGTCAAGCGCAGGAGAGTCCTTGAATTCCTCCATGATCTCCTCGCCGTCTGCGATAATGCCCTGGATTGCCTCGCAAGTCTTTCCACGTGCTGGCTTGCCAATAAATTCGAATACCTTTCCAAGGCGTTCGATCTGTCCCTGCGTTTCGTCGCGGTGTTGGAGGAAGCCGCTTTTTCCTTCTTCAGACCGGGCGGCCCTTGCCATCTTGGGCAGGGCGCGAAGGATCTGCTTTTCAGCGAAATATATATCCTTCAACGTGTCAAGAAACAGGTCGTCCAGTTGCTTTGTGGTTGCCATGATGGATCTTTCACAGGTTGAACAGACGCAACGTCGAACGTCGCGGCTTATAAAAATGTTCCAAAGCTGGTTGAAGTCTTCCCGAATGTCCGCTGGGGAACAAAATTTAGAGCCACGAGGGCAATTCGGTGCATCAGCGCGCTGTGCGGTGCCCTTAGGAAGATGGGAGTTTTCTGCGACCTGTCTGATATTAAACAAGGGCGTGCTACACACTCGAGGTCGCAGGAGACGAGACGACCGATGGATTGTCGAAAGGCTGTTTGGTATGGCTGGCACCTGCCGAACAAGCTCACTTGCGCCTTATCGCTTGATGCAGAAGAGACTTCGCTGGTGCGACGGAAGACAGCTTCCCCGGTTTCGGCAGCGAAAGGCTTGCTGTCCACCGCGGCCGCAAATACGACGTCCAAGGTAGATGCCTGTTGTTTGGCGACCTGAGCAAGTCCAGGAAGCGGCTTGCCGTCGGATCCAGAGAAATTAGCAGTATCTCCAATCGCAGGGCAACCTATTACGCGCAGGTGTTCATCGACTGGAATACGTCCAAGCCTATCGCTAGGAACGCCAAGCCAGTGGCCTGCTGGCGAGGCCCGGACGCCTGCGCCCCAGACGATTGCCGAAACTGGAATGAATTGACTTGCTATAATGGCACCATTGCTCCTGATGTCTTCGACCCGGCAACCTGTCCTAACCTCGACGTCGTGTCTGCAACGATACCTGGCGGCATAGGCTGATAGATGTTCTGGAAAATCCGCCAAGATCCTTGGCCCGGCTTCAACCAGCAACACTCATAGATGCTCCTGTTGGAGGTTGCGAAAGTCGCGTGCGATCATGAAACGGCCGCCAGATCGCGCCTGCCATCTCCACGCCTGTCGGCCCGCCGCCGATAACGATACTCGTGAGCAGCGCCTGTTTTTCCACTTCGTCTGTGGCGCGTTCCGCTGCCTCAAAAGCGAGAAGGAGGCGGTGTCTGATCTCCCGTGCCTCGTGGATTGTCTTCAACCCTGGAGCGTACATTCGCCAATCGTCGCGGCCAAAATAGTGATATTCGGTTCCCGCGGCAATCACCAGCCGCTTATAGCGAATCGCGCTCTCATCCGCGACCATCAGGGTCTTGCGCTCTTTGTCCGCCCCTCTAACTTCGGCCAAGATCATTTTCACGTTGGAATAGCGAGAGAGGCTCCTGCGGTGAATTCGGCAATGTCTGCAGGCGAAAGAGCAGCCGTAGCCACTTGGTAAAGCAGTGGTTGAAACAGATTGTTGTTGCGTCGGTCAATCACCGTTACCTGAAGGTTGGACTTGCCAAGTTCCCGTGCGCATGAAAGCCCGCCAAAGCCACCCCCGATGATCACCACATCAGCTCGCTCGCTTGCCAATTCCGCTTCCATTTGTCTCAAGAGGGCGCATCCTTCAGTAGCGGTGAGGGTTTGAGCCGGCGAACTGCGATCGCCTCAGAAGAAAGACCTTAGGCGCGGGCGGTTCCTCCATGCCTATTTTGCGACAGTGGGTGGTAACGCTAAAATAGGGGAACCTCGATGCGGGTCTCTCGCTTATGGAAATCGCCTCCTTGATCTGGCCTAAACCGCTTCGTTTCATGCTGGAGTGCCGGGAACGACGGATTGTTCGGCTTGCCCTGAGGTGTTCAAGCAATTCTTTCTTCAGCACCCCGCGGGCTTGGATATACAGGCTGCGATAGATCGTTTCGTGCGACACCTGTTTGAGTGGCTCCCCTGGATAAGTACGTTTGAGCCAGCCAGCAATCTGCTCCGGCGACCATTTCCGGTTTAGCTTGGTAGACACTGTGCGGGCCAAGGACGGATAGCAAGCGAGCTTGCATGTCTTGGGACGCAAAGAGCGATCCCAGGCAGCCTCGTCTGAGCGTGCGGCCCGATACCGGTCAGCTCCGCCATTGCGACGAACTTCACGGCTGATCGTAGATGGAGATCGGCCCAATGTGTAGGCAATCGATCGTAGGGAACGCTGGCTGCTCAGCCCGCGGGATATTTCCTCGCGCTCATCCAGACTAAGTGCGTTCGCCGCGCGCCGCCGTTCGGCTGGGCGTATCCCACCGGTTGGCGAGATAACTGAAAATATCGATGACGATCCCCGATCAAAAAGACGACCGATCGACTTCATCGACTCGCCAGCCTGCCAACGGTCCCAGATTTCCGATCGTTGAGCAGCAGAAAGATACAGGCGACTGCGACGCTTCATGTCCACACTCCTCTTTAGCAAAAGAATAGTGTGTTGCGTTTATCCCTTGAGCCCACCACCAAATCCGGTTCATGTGCGCGCACTTGGACCGGTGTTCCAGTCGGAAGATGCGAAGGACCCGAGCCACAGAAAATATTTTGAATATCTAACCGCGAGCCAATGGAGAGACAGCTGGCAAAAAGAGGTTTGCTTTGCCTCAAGATCGAGCTCCTGACCAAAGATTCATGAGATTGTCAGCCCTGTAGGTTCTTACGTCCGCCCGGGTACCAATGCGCGTAAGTGGGAAGGCGACGGGAGTATACTTTCAACCCCCTGCGAGCTTACGCAAAGATTGAACTATCGACAGCAACCGGGGCGACATCCTCGTGATGCCGAAGCGGGAGAAGGAACCCGATGATGATGACGTTAGTAATTGTCGCGCTTCTGACCCTAATTTTTCTGGCCGCAGCGAGGGTATTGGTGAGTGCGTGCATCGGCTACGCGTGTCTCTACCTCGAAGGTAGGAAAAGTACGGGACGGCGAGGGGAGCCGCAAACATGGACGCCGATCCGATTCGCCCGGTAGAGTGACGACGACCGTTCCGCGGTAGTTGACGAGCGTGCGGCGATATCGTCAGTGCCGTATTTCCCAACCACACCCAGGTCTTGCCCAGCCATTGACGATTTCCCGTGCCCAATAATCGTGCCAGCCTTGGCGCTCTCAGGCTCTGCGACTGTCTTGATTATTGTATTCAAGCGCTTTCGGGCCTTAGGATCGTCTTTGACCTTTACGACGTCGCGCACACGATCAGTCCTGCCTTCCAGGCCTGGATTGATATGGGGCTCGCTGGAGAGGGCAGCTTCTGCCGCATCGAATGCCTCTACACCGGGAAACGTTTCCAGGTCGAAGGCCGGCGTTTTGGGAATCTCCGGAAGAGCTGGTTTTCCTGTCGCCTTCAGGGAGAACTTCTACTGCAGGGCGACCGACCCCCAAAGGTATCGTGGGATCGAAGAAGATCGACGGGCTTCCAAAAAAGCATGCTGCTCGTTGAGGGATTAGGTCGAGAGATAAAGAAAGCCTCACGCGGATTCTTACACGCTCTCGGTCTGTGGCACTCGGCAACGCATTTGAAGATTCCGACGCTCCCTCACAAACGGCGCCTACATTCTCCACGCTTCATTGGGCAACGCGGGAACCTGACGTCGGCTGCGCGGTTAAGGGGTGAGAAAGGAGCGTGACGATGAGTATCGACAAACCAATGGAAGGTGCCGCAGGTACCACGGATCAATCGCCAACGTGGGAAGGGCCCGAAGAAAACAGACCTCGGGGCTATCTACCCCCTAAAGATGATCCAGATAGCGCACATGATGCGAATGGCGAAACCAATTCGGATCCGACGGTCCGTAAGGTTTCTGACGGACTCAAGCAGAAAGGTGATTAGAATGTCCGACGTAGAAAAAGATGCGAAAGGGCAATTTGCGAAATCCGTGGGAGATCGCAAGGCATCGGGAGTGATCAGTGCCAAGCCCACTGTGGTGACGGGATCCGAAGATGCTACAGCACATAAGGCGCCTCCCGGAGGTAAAAAGGTCAAGGAGTGGGACGTGAACTATGATCCCGCAGACATGAATGAAGGTCGTTCACATTGATGAGGGGCGCCAGCCCGCCGACTCGGCGCTCGCTCCTCGATAGCTGGGAGCGGGTGCCTGTTAGATTTTTGCAGATGCGGGGTTGATCAGATCTCCGGCCGCGCGAGGGATCCGGATGCTATTGCTGTCTCCAAGGTAAGTAACCTCCGATTGAAGCCCGAGTTCGACGGGAAACCCTTCATAAGGAACCTTAGTGAATTGAAATCGACCTGCGAGCGAGCCGCTCTCGGCCACGATTGGGTGCATGTTTGCATCGTCATGCAGGGAACGCCGGACACGCTGGAAAAGAACGGTGGATACTTCGAAAATTTTTGAGCTTTTGCTACGATGCGCCCCAGGAACTTTTTCTGTCAGGAGCGGTTCGGTTTCCCTCCGCAACTGTAAAGGTTTTGGTAATCATGCGGACTGGCGACGAAGACAGTGTCGATGCGGTACTGCTGACAGCGGTGGTAGGCTGGTTCCAGACCTATGAGGTGCCGTTTGATGTACAGACGGCCGAGGTTCTTTGCAGAGCAGCCTTGTCCTTTTACAATGAGGGCCTGGGCGATCAGGATATTGCGCGGAGACTTGTCGAAACCTTTCTGGGGCCACTGTCAACGAAAACAAATGCTCCCACATCAATGGCCGTCCATTAGGCGGCGCGAATTTTGAAAGTGGAGATGGATCGATGAAAGCCGATTTGGCTTAAACAGAAGCCGCGGACTTGGATATGTCTCTCTTGCATTTTCTCGTGCCTTTAAGTGCCTCCACAACCATTGTCCTATGCTGTTGTTCCTCGCAATTCCGCGATCAGGGAGTGTCTCTCTTTCTCAGTCCAAGGTCCGACCTGGGGAGGTCGGTGTATCTATTGCGCGCAGTCAAACCTTGCATCAAGTAGCACGCCATGGCGCCAACGAGTGGTTGGAACTCTACTGGTGGCTTTGGGCTCGAAGAATTCAGAAAGGAGCCTTCGGTGACTAAATACCGCGAATATGACGCAACCGACGACGCGAGGGCCTCCGGTAGTGCGAAAGCCAATTTTCGACGGAGTAATCTGGCTGCGCAGGCTCGAAAAGGAATCAGAGCGGCGCAGGGAGCAGCAGGCGCGCCGCCTCAGAAGCTCTGAAAGACGATGTCGATCAAGCCGCACGCAAGTAAAGAGCAGGTGGTTCAGAAGCAGAGTGGGTGTCCTTCCGTTACACCGTGCGGCCGGTGTTCGATCCACTCTTGAGCGCTGCCGAAGCGGCAGACGGGCGACTTATCAGTCGAGACACGACAGCTCGACCCGGCAGAATATGTTGCCGGCTCATAAGGAACAGTCGATTGGCTCAGGACAGCCTCGTTCATTTCTAACCGCCCCCGTGCCGCTGAACCGAAGCCCGGTTCACAACCGCGCAACTGACTTTCACCAAATTTTGGCGTCCGCGCGTGCCTCGTGACGCCAAGGATTCCACCGCCAGCGCGCCCATCGACCTGTGAGGAAGGTCTACACTCGTAAGCTGAGGGCGGATTTGCCGACATATTTCATCGTCGTCGTAACCGATGATGGAAACGTCATCCGGTACCCTCAGGCCAATGTCTAGTAGCGCGTTTAGACATCCAATAGCCATCTTGTCGTTCTGACAGAAGATAGCTGACGGCGGCTGCTTCAAAGACATTAGTTTCCGGGTCGCATCGTAACCGGAAGACGGCGTCCAGTTTCCCGCTACGATGTAGCTGGCAGACAAGCTGATGCCTGCTCGGGCGAGAGCATTCTTGTATCCGCTGAGGCGGGCATCGGTGGCTTCCATGAAAGCTTCGCCGGTTATCGTTGCGATGCGCGTATGTCCGGCTTGGATTAGCACCGTGGTGGCATCATAACCGCCCGTCGTTTCATCTGGAATTACGGCCGGATAGTCACTGTCTGACGCGTAGCAGTTCAGCAATGCGACCGGAACCGTCAGTTGATGGAATATCGGGTTCAGCTTCACTTGGCGCGTAAAGATGGTCATGAACACGATGCCGCTGGCTCCGGCCGCCAGAAGCGTCTCGATAACGCTCTCTTCTCGCTCAGGACGACCGAGCGTCTGCGCAACAAGCAAGGTAACGTCTTGATCCCACGTCGCCTGCCTTGCACCTTCAATGGCATTGATTGCTTCCGGAGTAGTGGCCAGTTGATCCACAATGAACCCAAGCGAGCGCCCTCGCATTTGTTCAAGCAATGACCGCCTGATCTGATTGGCCTGTCCATATCCAAGATCTTTTGCTGTTTGGATGACGCGGGCGCGCAACTCCGAGGAGATGGCGATCTCACGCACATCATTGAGGACAAGCGACACGGTGGCCTGCGAGCAGCCAGCTGCCCGGGCCACGTCCGCCATTGTAGTCCGTACATTCCGTTTCCGACCGGTCATTGTGCCTAATAATTATTAGCTTGACTGAAATTTATTAGTACCGCTACCCTGCCTAAGGTTCAAGGAGGAGAGCTAATGTCTAGGACAATCGACATCGAAACGGACGTAAGAACACTGGAGGCTGACGGTATTGTTGGTCACAAAGGCGCATTTTCCACCTTGTGGGCGGACGAAATGCGCGAAGATATGATGACGGCCTTCTGGGAAGCCATACAACGGCCGGGAGGTGCGGTGGGGCGGGGACCGCGACGGTGGTACGTCGAGCTCCATCCACAAGCCTTTCGTGGCTTTGTTGATCTTGTCACCCATCCCTGGGTGGTTGGTCTGTGCAAAAGTGTGCTCGGCCAGAATTATCAGATCGTCGAAATCGGATTAGATGTCCCATTCCAGGGAGCCAAGTATCAGCCATGGCACCGGGATTTCCCGTCCCCTCCCGAAACTTTTAAAGACCGAAAGATCACCTCGCTTGCCTTCAATCTGTCCGGCGTTGATGTGACCGAAGACATGGGGCCATTCGAAATAGCTCCCGCAACTCAATACGACGATGGCCGCGAATGGAAGCATGAGATGTTCCCCGACAAATCGCTCTGGGGGCGCTTTGACGAACGCGCGACGAGGAAGTACCCGAGCAGGGGCGATATCTCGTGTCGCTCGGCGCTTACGGTACACCGGGGGACAGAACATTTATCGCCGATCGCTCGACCCGTCATGGTTCTTGGCGTCGATGCGCCTGGCGCCGGACACGCGGAGCTCCATGACATGATGGTGACTGCGGATTGGTTCGATGTACTTCCGCAGCTTGCCCGCGATCATCTAGTTTGCCGAGTCGTTGACGAGCTTGTTCCGATAACGCAGAAGCACGACATCGAAGGTCTGGTAATGGGGGCAGACCCCACTTAGGGGCCGCCCGGTGCGAAGGCTCGTCAAGCATGTTCGGCCTGCTTTCAATAACGACCATAACTTCTAGTGATGTTGTTCAAGACAAACAACATTACGAGCCTAAGTTCTTGCGCGGAACTTGCGTCGCAGCACGTTCATTCACGTGGCATGGCGAAATCGTCGAGCAGACTGCTCGCCTTTAGGATCAACGGTGCGGGCCGATGACAATTTCCAGCGTCTCTGGCGTCGGAGCGTCCGTGACTATTTACTTACCTCGTGCAGTCAATGTGAAGACAGAAGATCCAGTCCAATTTGCAACCTCTGCCTGCCTGCCTACTCATTGCAGACGACACCCCGGCATCTCTGGAAGCTGCGCGACTATCCATCGAAGCCGACGTTCGTGAAGTTGTCACTACGCCAAGTGGGGAGGAGGCCCTGGCGATTCTAAGAGGCCGAAGCGATATCGACGGTATCCTAAGCGATGTCATGATGCCGGGACTATCAGGTATTGAACTTGCGGAAACCGCATTCCGGCTTCGCCACAACTTGCGGATTGTTTTGATGACTGGCTGGTGCCGGTAACATCTTTGCTCTCCCCGCAGTCGTTCGTAACTGTCTTTGCACAGTTTGAAGCGTGGAAGCCGCTTCACCAGGTGAACATTGATTTTGTCCCCGAGGGAACTTCAGCTGGCAAACCCAGTTCGAGGGCATCACGATCATGGAGTGCAAGGCATGTATCTTTACGGGCTTATTTTAGCGTCAGCTGTGCTGTCCACTCCACTTGCCGCCCAGGCTCATGATGCCCCGGCCGGTTGGCAATATGATCCGAGCTGCTGCTCGGGGTTAGACTGTCGCCAGATATCTTCTGAGGACTTGAAGGAGCAGTCTGACGGGTACTTCATCACGATCGGCCACGTCACGGTTCCATATAACGACAGGCGGATCAGAAATAGCCCAGATGGAAATGTTCATTGGTGCACGGCGAACGGACGGGACGACGGTAAGACGATCTGCCTTTACGTACCGCCAAAAGACTACTGAGGCGCACGATGCGTGCTCGGCTCGCCATATTGGTTCGATCCCAGCCACAAGCGTTGCTTCCCTCGGGACGGCGTCCCTTGACCACCGCTGGTAAGGATAGCTTGGCGACTGAACGGCGAAAGAGGCCTTGACAAGGATCCTGTAGGCGCTTGGCACCGAACCGCGTTGCGGGGGTGTGCGCGGGTTATGGCTCAGCTATCGTTCGTTTGTTGTCACCCTCCGCTCGATCGTCCTCCCAGTCATCTTCGTCGATAAGTTCCTGCAGTGTCTCATGTTCGTCTTCGCCGGCAAGCTCATCCGTTGCCTGTAGCCAATGCCGGAGATCGGCTCCATCCGGTCGACCCTCGTCTTCCCAGATTTGATAGGCTCTTTGCCTGATCATCTCATGCAGATCACTGGCCATTGCTTCCTCGACCTTTCAAGTTTTTGCTAGGAGTTTGCTGTAAACGACAGCAACGCGTCGTCGTCTCTATTTAGGTCAGGGTATTGGAGGGACCACTACGGCATAGGTCGAGCTGAGACAAGGTGCGCGTCGAGCAGCGGGTCGATCGCCGACAGGCGACGCCGGATTCGGATGACAACCTCTGCGGTTGCCATCTCCAGCGGTCGAGCACGCCTCGTCCTTGGCAAAAAGACGAGGAGGAGAAACGGGACCTTCGGTTTCAAGAACAAGTTGCTCCTTTTGATAAGAAATGGAGCACCAAGATGCGTATCCTCTGGAAAACTCTCCTTGCAGCCGTCATCGCCGCCGATTGTCCAATGATGGCTTTACCCGCGCTCTCTCAGGATCGAGCTTTGGCTCGGCCCTGGTGGATACCGCGCGAAGCGAAGGGTTCAGACGTGCAAGGGTTGTGCGTATGATTGTGGAGGGTATAACTCGGCGAGGACCAGACCGAATTGTTTTCGCCAACGCCCGTGGCTGTCCCGAAATTTGAAAGCTATGGTGTCGTATAATTTGATTTTTGTGCTGAGATCGAGGCGAGGCTTTTTTGAATCGCTCAGTTTAAGTCCTTTGCGAGGAGCCATTACCTCAGCATTGATGAGAAACGGATTTTCCTTACGTCGCTGTTTTGCTTTCACAGTGGCACATCTTGAAGAGCACTTGGTGACTGACTACGTCGTTCGGTCTGCAGCACCACGCCCGTGAGGTCCGGAGACGAGTCAGTGAAGGCGTAATGCGAACAGAAACGCATCGTGCATTCCACGCAGCGTATTTGCCTAGTGTGAAGTCCGCGGCATGTCCCCGACCCGCCTCAATCGGCTCTCCCTCAAACGAATATTCCCCACCAGGCGCAGACCGACGCGGCAGCATTGAGACCGCACGCACCGATGGCTGACAATCCAGTAGGATGGTTCGACACAAGAGCCGCTGATATCAAGGCTGTCATGGAATCAAATGTGCTCATAATATGATCGCACGCACGTGTAGGAACCGCGGAAACAAGCGTTCCGCGACCCTTGCTCTACCGGGTTTCGTTGCCGTAAAGGCATTTCGCCAGACGGCGTACACCGCCGTTTTTAGTTCGGACGTTACGACCAAAAATGCGCGAGGAAACAGTTTCGATATTGCTGTGAGCCTCGCTTCGTCTGCCGGGTAGTGCAGGGCGACCCGCTCTGCGTGCCGCTGCCTCTAGCTGATACAACGCGTATCACGCTTGTGGCACACCGGCCGCTACCTCCTCGCGGTTCGCGAAACTGCAAGCGAACCACGGCATGCTCATAAATCCGGCCCTTTTGGACAGGGGCATGCTTTGAGAGCGGTTACTACCCTTTGACTTCACGCTTTTACCTGTACGGTTGCGAACAGAACCTTGAGACGAGGAACTACGGTTATGCGCAACGGTTAGTCTTCATAATCTTAGCTGCAAGGATGGCTCAAATGTACAAAGTAATCGACGCAGAGTTTCGCCTCATGTGGAGCAGTCCTGTCGTCCTGCACACGCAGGAGGGAAAACGCGAACGTGTTGATGGACCCGATGCCGCACTTCACGCTCTGTCGCACCTTCGGTCTGATAAAGCATTCCGCGAATTGGACGTTGCCAAGCGTAGTTGTGTCGACGCGATTATCCATCGTGGGAGCGTTGAGTTGGCGCGTCGCAAATTTTTGGTGGCGGCTAGCAAGGCGGAGGTGCTTGGATGAGCACGTCCGAGGTGGCGATGATCTTGGGAACCTCGCCCTAGTGTCTTGAATGGGATCGGGGCTATCGGCAGTACTCGCAACCGACGAGGAAATCCGTTATGGAATGACCAGTCGTACTGCAAATGCTATCTCAACGGGGCTGGCGGGCGCAGGCGCTTTCTGTGCTCTTGCGATGTTTGTCTCTTGGTCATCGCTTTGAGCTAAAGCTCGCATGCTACGCCCACAGACGTTGTTGTTCAAAAGGGGGCGTTTTCTAGGGGTTATCGTCAGAGGCACCGATCAAGCTTGCCATATCAAGATCTTCAGTAAGCTCGAGCGTGTCATGGGTTGATCGATAGTCCTCGAAAGTCTGGTGCAAAAGGTTGTCGCGGACAGCCTGATACGCCAGCAGTTCCCGCCCGTCTGACCTGAACAGTGCCGCTGTCATGTATCCTTCTTTCCGGCCGAACGTTATGTTGAAATTGGCTGAAGGATGCGCAAGATGAATTCATGAAAGTGGGCCAGATCAGCAATAGTCATTGATAGCCCCAACTCGACGGACGGCATTCCGTAGCGAAGCGCTCGCAGGTTCGGATATAGGTGATGTCCGTGACGCAGGTCTTGTCCGGAGCCGTTACGTCAAATTGCCGTCGAGTGTGTTGTCGATAGCGACGGCAGGCCTGCCGCCCTAGTTGCCGGGGCGGCGTTTGTAGCCGATCTGCGCCTTGACGGCAGGACATCATCGTGAATCTACGCGGTAGGATTCGATGCCGGTGCGACGTGGTCTGTGTCGTCGAAACCAACGATCGCCATTTCGTCGGGTATCTTGTTGGAGTCTTAGCAGCAACTCACAGCTGCGAGTGCGGTAAGGCCGCTGGGTCGCCGAACGCCGCTTATCGCCATAGATCTTGGCGATGGAGCTGAGCGATCTCCAGGATGGGTCCTCAGATTCGGGATTGAGAATCATCTGAGGCTCGGCGAAGATGCCTTGTGCCGGTGCCGGCGGCAGACTGTCCAGCACTTCGGTCGTCACGCCGATCAGCCATGGCTTCTGGCATGAACGGCCCGCATCGCGTGGCCGGTATCCGAGATCGGACAATACCGCCCGGCGAGATCGCGTGTGGCCTGGGGCTCGTCCGGCTTGATATCCTCGACCTCAGGCGAGCAGGACGGGCGCTGCGGAAATCTCCTTAATCATTGTCTCGTGTCGCTTTCAAGGATTTTGTCGATGCTGATAGGGAAATGGCGAATGCGCTTGCCAGTGGCATGGAAAATCGCGTTCGACACGGCTGCGGCGACACCGACCAGACCGATTTCGCCAAGACCCTTGACGCCGATAGGGCTCGCCTTGTCGTCGTCCTCTTCAACGAAGATCACATCGACATCCTCGATGTCGGCATGGGCGGGCACATGATATTCTGCGAGATTGTGGTTCATGATCCGACCGGTGCGATGGTCGATCATTCCCTCCTCATGAAGCGCCATGCCAACACCCATGACGACGCCGCCGAGAATCTGGCTGCGTGCCGTCTTCGGATTGAGGATGCGGCCGGCCGCGACCGAACTGACGACTCGCGTCACTCGCGGGCGACCGAGCTCTTCGTCCACCCTCACTTCCACGAACACGGCCGAATGGGTATAGGAGGAGAATTTTCTCATCATCGCCGCATCCGGCCCGGCCTTTCCATGCTCCTCGATCGTCGAGATGCCGGTCGCTTCCATGATGTCGGAAAGGGTGACGCCGATCGGATGATTGGCTTTTAGCACCAGCCGTCCATCTGAGATCTCGACATGTTCGGGTTTGGCGTCCTTAAGAGGCGAGTGGTCCATCGCCTGCGCATGCTTCAGAAGCGTAGCAATCACTGCCTTCGCCGCCGCTTGAACGGCCGATCCGGTCGACGCCGCCGTCCAGGACCCACCTTCGACGGCGGTTTTCGGCAACGTCGAGTCGCCGATTATCACGCTGACATTCGATATTGGCACGTCGAAAGCGTCTGCCCCGAGCTGGCCAAGGATCGTATAGGTACCGGTGCCAATGTCGGAAGCGGCGGCTGACACTATGACATTGCCGTCAGAGGCCAGACGCACCTTCGCTTCCGCAGGCGACAATTGCGCTTCCCAGAAGCCGGTCGCCATGCCCCAGCCGATAAGCTCATTACCGTCGCGCATCGAACGCGGTTCAGCCGAGCGCTTCGACCATCCGAACCGCTCGGCGCCCTCACGATAACAGGCATGCAGGGCCTTGGAGGTGATCTCTTTGTCGGAGTTCTGATCGCGATGCGCAAAATTGCGGATCCTTAGCTCCAGCGGATCGATGTCGACGGCGTAGGCGAGTTCGTCCATCGCAGCCTCGAGTGCGGTCACCCCGGTTGCGGCCCCCGGCGCCCGCATGTCACCGGGCGTCGAGACATCGAGCTTGGCGATTTCGTAAGTGATCTTGGCGTTGTCGCATTTGTAGGCAAGACCCGACCAGTTGGCGACATTCTCCTGATAATCCTCGTATCGCGAAGTCGCATGCAATGCGTGATGCATGACCGATTGGAGGTACCCCTCGGCATCCGCCGCTAGCGAAACGGTCTGGATCGCGGTCGGTCGCCAGGTGAGATAGAACATCTCGCGCCGGCTCAACTCCACCTTCATCGAGCGCTTCAGGTCGAGGCTCGCCATGACCGCGAGGAAAAGTTGGTACTTCGGCCTCAGGCCCTGGCCGAAGGCACCGCCGACGAACTTATTCCTGACCGTGACCTTCTCAGGATCGAGACCAAAAACGTTGCAGACATATTCGTGGCTGTTCTGCGAACCTTGCGTCTTGTCATGGATCGTCAATTCGCCTTCCTTCTCCCAAAGCACGGTGGAACTGAACAATTCCATCGGATTGTGGTGCTCGCCTTCGATCGTGTAGTCGGCGGAAATCCGATACGGCGCGTCGGCGAAAGCTTTTTCGGCATCCCCGCGCGGGGGAGGTGGCATGAAGGCGGCCATGCGAGGCACCGGCGGAACGTAGGCATGCTGCTGCTCGCGGCTCAGATCGGTGTGCGGCGTGTCGGCAGAATAGGCGACCTGGATCAGTGAAGCTGCATCGCGGGCTGCCTCGAATGTCTCAGCAACCACCAACGCAACCGGTTGCCCATCGAACAGGATGCGGTCGTTTTCCAGCGGCCGGAACGGATGGCCGGGCAGGGCCACTTCATCCTTCCATTTCGTATCGCGGTAGGCCGCCTTCGGGCGGTTCTGATAGGTGTAGACCTTCACCACCCCCGGAAAATTTTCGGCCCGCGACGTATCGAGCTCAGTAATGTGGCCGGTGGCGATTGTGGAGACGAGGATATATCCATGCAGCATCCCCGGCTCGAAATGCTCGGCGGCATATCGGGCCTGCCCCGTCACCTTCAAAGGACCGTCGATCCGCGAGGTCGGCAAGCCGACGCGCTTCTGTTCGTTCAGCATTGTCGGCGCTCCCTATTGAATAGCCTTGACGGTCTGGTTCTGTGGACGGCCGGACGCCGCTTGGCGCAACGCTCGCACGATCGCTTTAGCGGCAAGGCAAATCTTGAAGTTGTTGTCGCCCTGTCCTTGCGCGCCGGCGAGCAGACGGTCGGCGACCCGCTGAAACGTGGCATCGTCCGCAGGCGCGCCAGCAAATTCCGCTTCGACGAGCGGGTCACGCCAGGGCTTGTGGGCGACCCCGCCGAGCGCGATGCGCAAATCGACGATCTCTCCCGCAGACACCTTCATGGCCGCTGCAACAGAAACCAGTGCAAATGCATAGGACAGTCGATCGCGGAGCTTCAGATAAGTGTGGTTGGTGCCGAACTGGTTGGCATCGAGACGTATTGCAACGACGATCTCGCCCGGTTGGAGGGTGTTATCCTTTTCCGGACGGTCGCCCGGAAGACGATGAAATTCGGAGAAGGGAATATCACGACGACCGGCTGGCCCTTCGACCTCGACAGTGGCCGCCAGCGCAGCGAGCGCGACACACATGTCCGAGGGATGCACAGCGATGCAGTTGCCGCTGGCGCCAAGGATCGCATGGATCCGGTTCAGGCCGCCGATCGCGCCACAACCAGAACCGGGCTCGCGTTTGTTGCACGGCGTTGACGGATCGTAGAAGTAATAGCAACGGGTGCGTTGCAGGAGATTACCGCCGGTGGTCGCGGCGTTTCGGAGCTGCGGCGAAGCGCCGGCCAGGATCGCGCTTGCCAACAGCGGGAAGCGCTCCTGGACACGTTCGTCATAGGCGACCGCAGAATTGCTGACCAGCGCGCCGATGCGGAGGCCGCCGTTCGGTAGATCTTCGATATCCTTGAGCGGAAGACGGTTGATGTCGACGATTGCCGAGGGCAGGGCCACCTCGTACTTCATCAGGTCGACGAGATTGGTGCCGCCGGCGAGAACCTGTGCCTGCGGATTGGACGCGAGAACTGCCACGGCATCTGATACTGTTTCAGCGCGGGTATAGGTAAATTCCTTCATTCCGCGGCCTCCCGGAATTCGCGGGCGGCTTCAGCGCCCAGGACTTCCTCGATGGCATCTGCGATATTGCCGTAGGCACCGCAACGACAGAGGTTGCCGCTCATCAGTTCGCGGATTTCAGCGCGGGAATGTGCATGGCCCTCCTTGATGAGGCCGACGGCGGAACAGATCTGGCCGGGCGTGCAATAGCCGCATTGGAAGGCATCATGCTCCACGAAAGCCTTCTGCATCGGATGCATGGCATCCGGCGAGCCCAGCCCTTCGATCGTGGTGATCACGCATCCATCCAGGGAGACAGCGAGCTTGAGACAGGAATTGACCCGCTCACCATCGATAAGGACGGTGCAGGCTCCGCATTGGCCGTGGTCGCAGCCTTTCTTGGTGCCTGGGAGCTCCATCGGTCCACGCAGGAGGTCAAGCATCGTCACCCATGGCTGAATTTCCAGCTCTAGGGTCTTGCCATTGATCGTCAGGGTGACGGGACAGACGGGAAGTTTGGACCGGGAAGGTGCGGTGTCCATGAAGCAGCCTCTCTTTTTGCGGATGAGGGCCTAACGAAGCGGTGTGGTGATTGTTCCTGTGCCGTGCCAAAAGACCGACCAGTGAACCGGAGCGATATCGTAGGCAGCTTGGCCGATCGGCTTTCCTGCACAAACAGGGACAGCAAACGCTATTTCGCGAGCTCGCCGCGCAGACCTTTGTCGTCCGGGACGCAGATATCTTGGTGATTAGCTCAGATCGGACTGAGCGATCGATGGCCAAGGAAGGGATTTTAATCCGCGGTCAGAGCTTGAGCGGATCGTGTCCCCAGTTCATCAGCGAATAACGCCAGTCAGAATGCTGCTTGTCCTTCCTGGGGCCGACTTGCGCGAGTGGCGTCGGACAACCGTTGTCGTCCGGCGTCAAAAAGACGCTCCACGAAAGGTTTGAGCGCCTTTTCGTTTACATAGAGCGCTTGTGTGCTGCCCAGAGCGGTCACATGGATGAGGGCTGGTCGATTCAATCGTGCCCGATGAAACCACTTCGTCAGCCGGCACGTATTGAACAATGAACCTCATTGATTTCGTCGGTGCTCCTGGAGTCTCATGTTTTTTTGCCGTGTACGCTTCTCGTCGATCCTTATGGTTTTGGCGATTTCGATTTTTGGCCAGCCTGCAGTCGCGTTGGACGATCAGCGGCCGCTTCGCATCGATGTGGGTGGCTTCCGATTGAACAGCGTCCTGCTGCAGGCGGGAAGGCATGCAGACCTGCCTCCGATTGTCTTCATCCATGGTGCGAGCGCTAGTCTCTACGATCCTATGCTGTCATTTCGCCAAATGCTGGAAGGTCGAGCAAAATTGCTTTTTGTCGACCGGCCGGGACATGGTCAATCCGATGTCGGCGGCAAGGAGAATATCTTTCCTGATGGTCAGGCCGATGCGATCGCCACACTGATGAATAAGCGCAAGATCGGCCGCGCTATCGTTGTGAGCCATTCGTTCGGTGGTGCAATCGCCGCTTCGCTTGCAACACGCCACCCGGACCTTGTGGCCGGTCTCGTTTTCTCTCGCCGGCAGTCTATCCGTGGAAGGGTGGCGTTGCCTGGTATTACGACGCGGCCATCGAGCCGGTCTCCGGTCCGCTGTTCAGCGCCCTGGTCGTTCCGCCGGTCGGGCTGTTTGCGATTAACCGAGCCACAAGTGCAGTCTTCGCTCCGAACCAGCGACCATCGGACTATATCGCACAATCGCGAGCGTTGCAGGCGCTGCGGCCAGGCGCCTTCCGACACAATGCCCAAGAGGTTGCCGCCCTTAGCGACTGGGCCAGGACCGGCAGTCTCGCCTACCGCAAGATCAAGGCGCCCACGGTCATCATCACCGGCGACGCGGATGGCATCGTATCTCCGGATGTCCACGCCAGGCATCTGGCACGTGACATCCGGGGTTCACGACTGATCGTCGTGCATAACCTCGGCCACAAGTCCGATTATGTGGCACGCGACCTGGCGTTTGCGGCCATCGAGACCGTGTCCGGCAAGAAGCGCGGCTTGATGGGCGTGGTAAAGACAGTCGAGCGACGGATTGCAAATGACAGCAAGAAATAAACGCGCTCGGCGACTGTGTCGGTCAGGGCTCGCGATCTTTTATGGGATCGCCGGCATCCTGCATATCGCAGTCCCCAATCCATTCCTGCAGATCACACCTGCCTGGGTGCCCGACCCTCAGCAAGTAATCTTCATTACCGGTGCGTGCGAAGTTGCCGGTGCGATAGGCCTGCTCATTCCCGCTTTCCGTCGATATGCGGGCATTGGGTTGGCGCTTTACGCGATCTGTTTCCGGCCAACATAAAGCATGCAATCGACAGCCTGAGTTCGGACGGGGCTTCGGTATGGCAGTGGACGTATCACTGTATCTGCCTACCTCTTCAGGCCGTTCTGGTTTGGCTGGCTCTTTTTGCCGGCGGTGGATCTGCTCGCTTTCACGACCATGGTTAGACCGGTCCGCATTCGAAAGGTAATATCGAGGGCGGGCCAGAGCGGGGGCGTTCGCACTGGAACCATGGTTTACCGTACCTGCGATGAAGCTTTAGGGATCGATCAACGCGATGCCGAGATCGGCCCTCTTTTTACGGCGGAGACCGACGGCGCTTTCGCGGATCATGATCTCCAGCGTCGGGTGGACCGTCCCCTTTATGGCCACCTTTCGTAGATGCGTCTGACAGCCCGAGGACGACATGCATGTGCAGGCTTGCCTTACCGTCGTCTCCGACGGCGATGTCGCCGATTGCGCTCAGCACCTCGGTCTGTTCGGCGACGGGGATTTCCTTGTAGGTTTTCGATGCAAAGTCGAAAAAACCCAGCGTCGCGCTTCGAAAAGCGCCGATCGCGGTCAAGGAGGCGCCGGTCAGTTTCTGTTCCTGCGCAAACCGTGTGACTGCGACGAATGCCTCCTCGCCATCCTCCAGAACCAGCACGAAGCTACGCTCGCGCCAAGGATCGCTCTCGCCGAGCTCTTTGCTTTTCATAAGGGCCTCCTGTGGTGGAATTTGGTTCAAGCCCATTCGGGCACGTCCAGAGAGCGGATCCAGATCCGGTCGTTCCGCACCAAGCCGTCGCGAAGCTTCTTCCGCGCGATCTCCTCGAAGGCGGTCGCGGTCGACGCAAAGCTTAGATCGTCGGCCGGACCATGGGAGAGCTTCTCGATGGCGCCGCTGGTCACGAACACGTCGCAGGGATGACCATCGTCGATCAATTGAAGATAACCGATGCCCGCGACGCAGCAGGGTGTCGCCGTCAATGAAACCATCGAAGTCTGTCTCCCGGTCTTGTGAAATCGTTATCGCCATCTGGACGATTAACCTCCGAAGTCGGTTGGAGTTCCGCCTTTGTGCAGCGGAGTTCACTCCAAGGAGACAGAACTCTCGCGTCCGATGCCAGTTGAGGTCTGCGCACGCGTTAGGCGATGCATGGGGATCGACGATCTCATTGGCGAAACGAGGCGGACGTATTCTGCACGTTCATAATTTCCGCACGTCCATCCTGCCTTCTTCATTCTAAAGCGAATGTAATTTCAGGTGCTTAGTCAATCAGAGGCTGGGTCAGAGTTCGATTCCGTTTACGGCGAGGCTGTTTCCTTCGACTCGTTGCATTCAGTGCTGCTGTCGGTGGCACCTGGCACAAGCTATATTTGCAGCCGACGGCCTGTCGGATTCTGTTATGGAAGAATGGAAAGGAGATCGCTGATGCTTTTGCAGAAATACCGCGAGAACAAGCAAGCCTTGAAGCAGATCGGCCGCGAGGCCATCGCCGAGAGCCGCGTCTGGGCCTAACGATCACTGCCAAGGATCGGCAGACCGAGGCGAAGGATAAGGCCCAGCATGAGCGCAAGGAACGTGCTCCGGCTACCGTGAGGTAGCAATCGCTTCATGCCCGAGTTGTCGTGTATCCTCCTCGCAGGGCCGAACAGCTCCGGCAAAACTTCCGCCTTCGCGAAGCTGAAGCTCGAGGGTGTTTGGATCAACGCGGACGAGATCGCCAAAGCGATGCCGGTCGCCGTCGACTGAAATCCAAGCTGATCGAGCGGCTCTCCTGAAAATTGACGAGATGATCGACACCAGGCAGTCTTTTATTCTCGAGACGACGCTGAGCAGCAACCGATCGTTGAGAATGATGCGGGCTGCCAAGGTGGCCGGGGCAAGGTCGGCCTGTTCGCCGACATCGGTGAAATCGACTTCATTTGCGCTACAAGTCTGACCAACGATCCCACATCCCGTGTCGCTGTACGTGGAGTCGAAGTTGACCTTGGGACGCCGGGCGAAATCATAGCGAAGAAGGTTCACTATCGAGGACCCTCTCTTCAGCCACGTGACATGTTCGACATCGCGTGCCGCAACAACGCGTCTAGCTGCTCCAACTGTTCTGGCAATGCCACCGCACTGCCCTGCAATGCTTCATCAAGCGCTTCCGTCGACGGATAGATTTCGTGAAAGGTCAACAGCGTCTTTCCGGCCTGATCCTCGAATGTCACGGTGGTGATCGCGCCCTCTTCTCCTTCATCGTTGGTCCAGACAATGCGCTCATTTGGCACGACGTCGAGATACTTGCCGTAAAAGGCCATTGTTTCCGAGCCACCGGCACCGAACTCCAGCCGATACTTTCCGTCAGAACGGACGTCCATTTGACACGACACGAGCACGACACCGGTTGCTGACTTAGGCACCCACCAGCGCTGGAAAAGCTCGGGTTGGCTCCACGCCCCGAATAAGATGGTCCGCGGCGTGATGAATGTCCGTTTCACTACGAGTTCGCGGTGTCCTCTACGCTCGACCGACGCGCGGTTCTGGGCGACGTGTGCAGTATTGACTTGCTTCATCTTGTTACTCCTCGTCGTGGCGGGCGAGCTTTTTGTTGCCCCCGTCATGACGACGTTCGGCGGACGCGCAGTCCGACACGACATCGCGAAAAATTGTCGTCGCATGCCGACTGTCTCCGCGCAGGAACGGCCAGAATATCTGCCGGTAAGCTGATGACCGCGCTCGCGTGGGGCCAAACGGTTCGGTTCCCATCAAGACCTTATGCAGATCTCACTACATCCCATTGACATATCCGTGGTGCGCACGAACTTTGGGATATGTCGCCCGTAGATGCCAAAGGAATCCTTGATGGAGCAGGTTGCGGTTTTCCAGAGCAATCGTAGTCAGGCCATTGGGTTGCCAAAAGCAGTTGCTCTGCCTGATGACGTGAAGCGCGTCGATATCATTGCGGTTGGACGCACGCGAACTATAGCCCCTGCCGGAGAGGCTTGGGATAGCTGGTTCGAGGGTGCGGCGGCAACCCCCGACTTCATGAGCGAGTGTGATCAGCCTGCCGTTAAGGAGCGCGAGGCATTCTGATGCTCAAGTACATGGTGGACAACGACATCTGCATTCCTGCGACCAAGGACTGACCGCAACAGGTGCGTGATGCGTTCAATCGGCGCCGCGGTCAGGTCGAGGGGTTTGCGGCTCGACTGGAAGTGTTGCCTTATGACGAGATCGCGGCCATCCATAGAGGCCAGTTACGCGCTGAACACGATCGAAGCGGAACCCCGATAGGGCCGTATGACGACCTGATTGCAGGTCACGCGCGTTCCCGCGGATTAATCGTGGTGAGGAAAGACCGGCGAGAGTTCGAACGCGTGGCTAGCCTCCGCGTCGAAGACCGGGCCATCTAAAATCGCCCTCTCGTGGTCGCGAACCTACGTTGTAAGCGCGCAAGCTTCACCTTGCAAAGATTTGTCGGGCCGGTGGTTCGCATCCCATCAAGTCAAAGGTTCGTAGGCGAGTTTTACAACAGCGGGTCAGCCGGAATTACCGCGCCTCAGATGCCGGCTTTCTTCAGCGCGGCCCGCAGACGCGTCATGTCCTCTTTCCCTTGCAGATAGGACACGTCAATGAGCCAGTTGACATAAGCCGCCGATCCAGCCGCGGGATCACCCTTCCATCGTCCGCTGATCGCACGGACAAAGGCTTCACCAAATGCATTTGCGTCCGCAAGGCGGTCGAGCATTGCGTAGGACGCCGCGCGCCACGCCAGATCGCGCGGTTCCCTATCGGGTGTGGAAAACGTCCGTTGCTCGAGAAGAAGGGCGGCCTCTTCGTAGCGACCAGCCAAGAATAACAACCGCGCCT
This sequence comes from Hyphomicrobiales bacterium, assembly GCA_900468535.1. GTDB lineage: Bacteria > Pseudomonadota > Alphaproteobacteria > Rhizobiales > Rhizobiaceae > Rhizobium. The sequence goes on from UBTY01000006.1 coordinate 64,771, forward strand.
TATAGTAGTTGTACCAACTGGGATGCAGTGGGTTTAGTCGGCAGGCTATATCGGCCCCCTCCAAACCACGCTCCGGGCGACCGACCGCTCCCTGCATCGCCGACCACAAAATTAATATCGTAGCGTCGTTCGGGTTCATAGCCTTCGCCAGATCGAGATGATGCTCCGCCCGTTTGAAATCACGCCAGGTCATGGAAATGTAGCCGAGCGTACACTGCACCCGGGGATCGCCGGGGTCGAGCGAGAAAGCGGTCTCGGCCAGTTGAAGCGCTCGGATCCTGTTCTCGTCCTGCTCGCGCGGAACACCGATTCCGCTTTCCGAGGCACGACCAAGGTAGATATACGCCAGCCCCGTATAGGCACGAGCAAATGATGGGTCTACTTGCGCCGCCTGTTCGAACAGGGCTGCTGCTTTGTCCTGCCCGCCAGGCTCGAAGTTATCGGAAAAGCGGTTGGCTTGAAGAAAAAGGTCATAGGCTCGCGCGTCTTCCGGCCGTCGTCGGCGCGCCATGACCTCGTTGTTGTCAATCACCCGTTGTGCCACTCGGGCGACAACGCTTTGTGCAATGTCCTCCTGTACTGCAAATATATCCTCAAGCACGCGATCGTATCGTTCAGCCCACAGATGGGTGCCATTCTCGGTCTCGACGAGTTGCACCGAAATTCTGACCCGAGCGCCAGCCCGTCTGACGCTGCCTTCGACGATATATCCTGCTCCCAGTCGCTCTCTAATTTCGCGCAGATCGGCCGCGTGACTGCGCAGAGCAAACGACGAGGCCTTTGCCGTGACCGCGAGCTCGGTGAAGCGAGCGAGCTCAATGATAATGTCCTCGGCGATGCCGTCACCGAAGTACACCTGTTCCGGATCTTCCGACATGTTTACGAAGGGAAGGACTGCAATTGCCGATTCATTCGCCAGCCGCTGCCCCTGGGGGGAGAACTTCGCGCCGGTCAGCGATAGGTGATAGGCTTTTATCGGCCGAGATATATTCTTTAGGTGCGGCTCTCCGACATAGGCAATAGCAGCATTTACCTTTCCGGCGATCTGTTCATACGCGGAACCCGACATGAGAACGTCTCCTGGCGGACATAACGGCTCCAGTCGGGCCGCGATGTTCACGCCGTCACCCAGGAGATCGCCGCCCTCCGTAAAGACATCACCGAGATTGATCCCGATACGAAGGACGATTTTGTCGATGTCAACGGCGTTCGCTTGTTCTCGAGCAAACGCGTTTTGTATATCCACCGCGCAGTTGACCGCATGGACGACTGATAAAAACTCGGCAATGAAACCATCGCCCAATGTCTTCACGATCCGTCCGCCGTTTTTATCGACGAGCGGTTGCGCTGTCTGAGTTTGTAGCGCGCGATAGGACCCTATCGTCCCGGCCTCGTCCCTTTCAATCAGTCGGGAATAGCCTACGACATCTGCGACAAGGATAGCTGCCAGTTTCCGGTCCAAGATGGCTCCTCGACAAGGGCTGGAATAGAATAGAGGAGCATATCACACGTTGGCCGATGTGCCGACGCGGCAATGGGGCCGGAGTTCACAGCCGTCCAAGATCGTCCACGAAGATTTGGACCGAGGTTCAGGTTGCCGGCGCTGACTTTCTGGTCTCCACACCGCAGCCTGTCACTATTGACAATGGCGCGCCAAGCTATGTTCCAATTGCATATTTCGTGACCGCAGGGTTATCGACTGAAAGTGCCTTTACAAGGGGCGCCGACTAGGGACTTCAACGGGGGAGAGGAAAACGAGTTGCCGGCACGGTCAGGAAACTTTCAGGTCCACCAGACGGGGGCATGCCGGCGGTGATGTTTGCGGTGCTTACGTTCCATGTCCTTTTGGACTTCAACTTTGTAAGACATTCAAAGTCCGATCGCTCCAACAGCATTCCGCCCGCCACCTGCCGCGTCGGGGAGGATCCGGCACCAGCGAAGGATTGCAATACATGGGGCCAGCAGTGCGATGAGGCCGGCGTTCCGAAATCGGCGATGGCGAGCACAATCGAAACGAAGAGCGTCTGAAGCGCCTTCAGCGTCGAACCCTGAGATATGAAGTACGCCGAGTCTTGCTATCGCCGGGTGTCAGCGCGTCGACTGCCCCAAACAACCAGCCCACGGGAAGAAATGCACGCTCGGGAGCCACACCCGCTACCCAGCGAGATCCGTTGATTTCACCGGCGAAGGCCAGACGGATCTCGTCAACAAAAGTGTCGTCGCTGGTCAGATCGCAGCGACGACACCTGCTTTTCGCTACCCTTTAGCGGCAGACGCGAGTGGTACGCACGACGGTTCGGCCATGGTGGTCCGTGCGAACTTTTTTCATGAAGCACTTTTCACGATGGTCACGCGGACGAACATGCCGCTCGTGGGTGTCGACACGCTCGACGGTGCGAACGGTCACGCTCGCGGCTTCGGAAGAGGAAGAGAAAGACAGCATGGAAGAGGCCGCGATGACGGCGGAAAGAACAAGATTTTTCAAGAAGGCCTCGCAAATTAGTTGTAGTCGCGGTGCCGATAATGCCGATGTCCCTCACAAGGTTCCGTCAGGGTCAGACAGTTATTGCACAGCGCGTGAGGATGCACCGGGTCGCGCTTTACCAGCCTGACATGTCGCCCAACGAATTCGTTCCCAAGGCTAGGGCCTGAGGCTTTCTTCACACGCGAACGTCGCGATCGTGTCTGGCTTTGCCTGTCTTCTGCAACTCGGTATTTCGACCTGCTTGCCACGCTCCCAGACACGGCGGAGGGCTCTTCATGCCTTCGGTTCCCCAACTCTTTCACCAACTCACGCTTACGAAGAGCTAGACGGAACAACAAACTCTCAATCGCGTTTTGGTGGCGCCAGGGTAGACAAAGGAGATCATCCCATGCACAAGTTGATGCTGGCCACGGCCGCCACGCTGCTGACAGTTAGCTCTGCCGCTTTCGCGCAGAGCACCGTCATCGTCACCGATCCGGCACCGACCGCTTCGGTAGTCCTTCCGGGACAGGTCCGCACCTATGTAATGGAGCAGAAGACACCTTCGGTCGTATACGATGGCGAAGTGGTCGTCGGCACGACACTCCCCGATACCGTCGAAGTCCACACCGTTCCGGATATCGACGGCTATGCATATACCGTAGTCAATGACCGTCGTGTGATCGTTGAACCACAGACGCACCGCGTCATTCAGGTTCTCGAATAAACCGGCTCGTAACGGGATCGCGAAGAAAGGAGCGAGGCCTGGGCTCGGCTCCTTTTTCATACATAGCTAGGTAAACTCGATGGCCTTTTCACCTGTCTGGAATGACCTGATTTCCAATCAAAGGTCAGATTTTGCCGGCGCAGGTCAAAGTTCAGGCGGCAGGCGGCCTGCCGCACGCGACCCGCGGCCAATGCACAAATGATATATGAACGGATCAAGTGCGAAGTAATGATACGTATCTATATCTTTTGACGTGAGGCGCATCGTCCCTCCAGTTTTTAGAGGGAGTGTTTGCTCTCTAGTCTGGCCTTATCAAAAAAACCATTTCTGTGTAGGTGATATCTATGTCCGCGGTCACCATTCGAAACCTCTCTGACGAAACGCATCGCGCGTTGCGGGTGCGAGCCGCTCGCCATGGCAGAAGCACCGAGGCTGAAATTTGTGACATTCTTGAAGCCGCCGTCCCCACTTCTCAGCTTATAAGGCTCGGTTCCTTGTTGGCTGCCATTGGCCGCGATGCCGACCTTTCGGACAGCGACGTTGAAGCCTTGCAGATAAGTCGCAGCAAGACACCTGCGGAACCGATGACCTTCGAACAATCTTGCTAGACACCAACGTCATGTCCGAGCCTTGGAAACAGTTTCCCGATGGCGCAGTCATCGCATGGTTGGACGCACAAGCTATCGAAACAATTTCCCTCTCTGCAATAACGATTATAGCTACAGTTCGTATTAAGGTGTCGCCAGTTCGCTTCCCTTAAAGACCTTCGCGAAGTCTCGACCTAGCTCACGTCTGGTTCGACCAGGGATCCTTCTGGAGTTCGGCCCCGTCCTGCAGGCTATGCAAAATATCGATCAGCCGGGGCGCCAGCTCGCGGATCTAGGTCAGGTGAATGGCCGTCAGCCGTTTGAGTGCTTCGTCGGCCTTTGTGGTAAGCGCAAGTGTCTGGCGACGTTTGTCGCCAGGATCGGTGTTGCGCGACACATATCCGGCGGCCACCAGCCGGCCGACAAGTTCGGTTGCAGAATGCGGGGCGATTAGCAGCCGTTCGGCAAGGAGGCCGACAGACATCTCCCCTTCACCACGATAACCCTTGATGGCCAGCAGTGCCTGGTGCTGCTGTGCCGGCGACGGATGCCGGCCGTATCCCGATCGTTGATCCCGACAGCAGCCACCTCGTCGGCCTGGTCTCCCGCAAGGACCTTCTACGGCTGCGTCACTCACTGAGAGCGAGCGACACGGACCGCCAGCCATATTTCGGGCGTTCTGCTGGTTCGGTGAACGGTTGATCCACAAAGGTGCCGGTCTTACGTCGTTGCCGGGCGGGCGCTGGTACCGAAGCTGGCGCCCGGCCGAAAGAGCTCGGCTTCGATCCCACAGGCCTGACCGATCGTCGTCCGGTCTATATGGCCATTCAGCAGCGGGGACGCTCTTTGCTTAAGCGAAGGAGATATACTCACTTTCCTCGGGCTGCAGCCAGCCTAAGCTTTCTCGAACCGCCCATTCTATTCAACCTGAAACCCCAGATGGCTTAGTGCAATCCCGGTGTTGCTGCGAGCCTCCACGAGCCATCCGATAGGCAGGCGACGCCATCGAACCGCGACGCACCCTCTATGCTCTGCTGACTTGTGACAAACTGTCGGCAGCCTTCCACGCCGCTGCTCTCCGTCTCGATCCGCTCAATGACACCGGCGCTCCCGGTCGCCGGGTTCGCCCATGCGAGCTTGCTGACACCGGCAGGCGCATTGCCGACGGTTTCAGCAATGATCGTCTGATCCGCTACCGGTGTGAACTTTGGTGAAGAGATGCCAACTGACGATGTCTCAAGCGGCTCGGTATGGGAGCACGCGATCAGTAGCGAAGACAAAGCAAGGAATGTCAGGCAGAGAGATACCGGTTTTCTACGCATTAAAACCCCAGTGTTTCGCTGCTCATGCCATTGCATTGTGGCAGCGGGATGTCCCGCCAGTCAGAGCGATGCCAGCGCTTCGTCGGCAATGGCAGGTCTAGGCAATATTCTGCATTCATTCGTGTTTTATTAAATATGTTCCTAAATTATGGGATTCGAGGGCGGACCGTTCGCAGCGCGAACCAGTTGATTGTATGAAACAACGGAGGTCACCCAGACATGCGTAGCGGCACCGTGCTCTTAGTCGAAGACGAAATCCTCATCCGAGCGATATTGGCAGATCTCCTGAAGGAAGAGGGCTATAGTGTTGTCCAGGCGGGAAATGTCCTGGAAGCGATGGCCGCACTCGGGCGTCACCCGACCTTCGATGCTGTGATCACGGATATCGATATGCCTGGCTGTCTGGATGGTTTGGATTTAGCCGGCATGGTTCGAATATTAGCGCCGAGAACAAAGATAATCATTTTATCAGCAGGGAATGCTTCGGACAGTTGTCCCTCTGACTGCCATTTCCTGCAGAAGCCTTATAGCGTGCGACAGGTGGTTTCGTTGTTGGGAGAAAGTATGGCAATCTCGTTAGGGAGAGCCTTCAGATCATAGTGACTTCCAGTCTGCTCAGTGTGACCCTCAACAGCAGGGAATGGATCGACATGATAGCCAACAAGCGCAGTAAAACCTTGAGTGCGAGGATGTAAACGCTTCTGGCCGTGGCGAAGAGCGAACTCGCTCCCAGTTCGCGAAAGCCAACACATGGATGAATTGAAACCAGGGACTGGAGGAGGGGATTGGAGCGGGATTTCAAGCCAACGACCCGATCCCGGCTACCCGTCACCAGTATTCCAGAACGAACGAGTAGGACAAGTCATCGATGACGTCTCCTGCACCAACACCAACTGCCGTTGTCCGTGTCGTCGATCTTGAGACCGGCGGCAATGGTCCGCAAGAGGTATGCGAGATTGGTTGGCAAGACGTAGTCCGAACCCAGGATGGTCGGTGGCAGCTCGATGCCGAGCGTGGCTCATTGATGGTCAATCCTGGTCGACCGATCTCACCGGAAACTATGGCTGTTCACCACATCCTCGACCGGGACGTCGTCGGAGCGCCTTTTTGGAAAGAGATCGCGCCGTCGGTGCTGCAGCCACATCGACCTCTGCGAGCCTTGGCTGCTCATCGCGCCGCGTTCGAGCAAAGATACTGCACTCCGCGCCTGACTGGAGGTGCACCATGGATATGCACCTGGAAGTGCTCGATGAGGCTTTGGCCGGACCTGGCGCGTTTTTCCAACCAGATGCTTCGCTATCAACGCATGCCCGAAGGGCTGGTCCACGAGGTTGGTCTGCCCGCGCACCGCGCGATGCCGGACGCCTACGTTACCGCCCACCACCTCCGTGACATGCTGAATGAGGTACCGCTAGAACAGTTGCTCTC
>UBTY01000024.1 GCA_900468535.1 Hyphomicrobiales bacterium
GAGAGCAACTGTTCTAGCGATGCCTCATTCAGCATGTCGCGAAGGTGGTGGGCGGTAACGTAGGCGTCCGGCATCGCACGGTGCGCGGGCAGACCGATCTCGTGGACCAGCCCTTCGGGCATGCGTTGATAACGGAGCATCTGGTTGGAAAAACGCGTCAGGTCTGGCCAAAGCCTCAAGGCGCACTTCCAGGTGCATATCCACTGTGCACCTCCAGTCAGACGCGGAGTGCAGTAGCGTTGCTCGAACGCGGCGCGGTGAGCAGCCAGGGCTCGCACCGGTCGATGTGGCTGCAGCACCGACGGCGCGATCTCTCCCCAAAAAGGCGCTCCGACGACGTCCCGGTCCAGGATGTGGTGAACAGCCATTGTTTCCGGTGAGATCGGTCGACCGGGATTGACCAGCAATGAGCCACGCTCAGCATCGAGCTGCCACCGACCATCCTGGTTTCGGACCACGTCTTGCCAACCAATCTCGCATACCTCATGCGGGCCATTGCCGCCGGTCTCGAGATCGATGACACGGACAACGGCAGTTGGAAATGGGGCAGGAGACGTCATTGCAGGCACCGATCGGCTGCCCCGAAGCGGTGACGATATTCGACTTCGCGAAAGTCATCGAACCGCTGAGACCAGCTATTGCCTGGCCACACATAGTCCACCCGTCCCTCAGCCGGTAGATAGACGGCTTTGTAGAGCGTCGGGTGTGAACCACTAGTGTATAGCGGTGGGCGAAGAAACAAGTCAGTCAGCCTCGAAAGCGACATCGAAGGATCTTCGAGAGCCGTCTGGATCACCTGCAACCGCGTCATTGAAGACGACGGGGGCCGAGCGACCCGCTGGTGGTTCGTACATGCCTTTTGCCTGGAGATGAGGGGCCGCTTGTATGGACAAAGAAGCACCGTCGCGTAGTCGCCCGATCGATCAAGCACCGTGACGTTCTGTGGAAGCGCCACAGGCACTCGACAGAGAGCCTCCACTGCGTCGTGCACCCGTCGGCAAGTCTCCAGTATGTAGCGAACGATCAAGATGATTGAGAAGCCGAGACCTTGAGTACGGGTGCCCCCAAGCGTGACGCTTGCGACCAACCCCTCTTCGTTCATGCCATCGACGCAGCCTCCCCAAGGCCGCTGAGCCTTTGCAATCACCCTCGTATCCGACCAGTTGGTTAGCTCGAAGCGGTCGGATACGATGTCGGGAGGGTAATCGAAATTGCGGATAAGGGCCGGACCTTCCCTTCCCAACCAGACAGTCTGGCTGCAGCCCGACCGCTCGGGCGCCGGGCGATAATGGCTCAGAATTCGGTGCGCCACCTCGTCGTCACCAACAAGGTTGCAGGCGTGATCATAGGGAGCCACCAACTCAGGCATGTATTGCCTCAGCGCGGCGCGGCAGGCTTTCGACGTTGGCGATGATCGCGATTGACCAAAATACCATTTCTCGGATTCAGCTCGCCCAGCAACGAAGCGGGAAAGCCATGCCTCCCCGGGCTGATCTTCACGTGCAGTGACGAACGTCTTCTCCATAGCAATGGCAATATATGAACCGCCTCATTGCCGTGGCAAGTCCATGACCGCTTTCGGCCCTAGGCCGTCGTTCGTATAGCATTAGGGATGCAAGCAGTTAGTTGCGGTCCGAATTGGCGGCTGCTGGCAAGCGTCGTCGGGTTAGCGATTGCTCCAACTCATCTCCCACCCATGCGTCTGGGAATTCTGTTTCAGTAAAGGCGCGTCGCAAATTGGGTAGATCGAGCCCGGAATGCCCCAATTGCTCAAGGCGCAATTGAAGCAAGGCTGCATCCATCTGCACTAACAATCGCGTCGAGCCGGATATCTGGCGCAACATCGCCAACATCGACGCGTACGTCCTAAAGCCAAACGACCAAGCAAGTGCTTCATCGACATGTGACGACCTGACAGTAGGATGACGTTTCAGAATAGACTTTTTGAGCGCCGCCACGTTGGGCTGCGAGAATTTCATAGTTTCGCAAAACATCAGCGATCCGTTTTCATGTCGACGTCCGCCGATTACACATCGACCTCAGGAAAAGGTCGCCATCATTCCAACGAGTGCACCCTTCAACCCGGCAGCAGGTTCGGCAGGCAGCCACATTCATCGTGACAGCAACCGGATCCGAGATCAACGAGTTCCTAAGGCTCTTTGCGATGCTGGCCCCCTGTGCGCCCATGAAAGGCGGCCTTCGGCCCTAAGCGGACAGCGACGTAAACGCGCTCGCGCCCGCGTTAAGAATAGATGATCAGTATCTCGTCTGGCTCCGATTGATCGTTAGAAAACACCTCAATTTTCGCATGCGGGTTATCTACTTCACCCGAAAGTAGAACTGTTCCCTCGCAAGTTTGAACTAGTAGCTTCCCGGTCAGCTCGTGACGATTTGCGACAAACAACTTTCGCAATTCTCCGGTAACTGCTCGCCCTTTAGCGAGCGTTATGCGAGGGGGCCCATCAAATTCATTGAGAGTACCTACTGCGATCATGGTAGGCGTCGCCGTGACAGCTTTTCCCTGCTCAAATCGATCAGGGGCAGAGCCATTGCCACCTGAAATCGATACCAAAGAATTAGGGGCAGAGATAGAGATGGACGAAGACACGTTGCACTCCCTTACGCAATCAATGGTGTAGGGTACCTCCGGGCGACGCGATGAGGAAGGAGCGCGTCCTTTGAACGCGGAACGCAGCGAGAGTTCCGGGTAGGATCTACTAGATAAGCCGACGCCGGAGGAATTTTCACTGAAATTTCGCTATAAATCACGGTAGCAACACTCAAACTCTGTAGCGAGAAAGCAAGTTTTCGAAGTTGTGGCGATTCTGCTAGGAGTTAGATTTATTTTCCAATTTGAGTATAGAAATTACAATCAACGGTCAGGCGAATTAGGAATTGATCGAAGGTGGACGCGTACTCTGTTCCCCCGCCAGGATACAAAACCCTTTCCTCACCTTTCTTAAAAACGAACACCGAATTAACAGCGGGACTAAAAAATGGAACTTCATCATCACCGATGAAATCCTCGTAAATTTCCCATTCAGGCGATTCTTTTCTTAAGATCTCAGCAATCTCAGTCAGTGACAAGAATCCGTTGTCGTAGGTGCTACTTCTCTTGAAATTTAAGTCCTCCCGCAGGTAGCCGAAGCCCACATCAACCAAGAAACTCTCGTATGACGAGGGCAGCATCTGTCCGAATTCGCTGCGGAATTCCGCGATCTCATTCAGATCTACGCGCGAGAAGAAATTCCAATTTGTTCGTGGGTCCCTTTCGCCGGTGGCATGGGAGAACTGCTTGCACCAATCCAAATGACTATTGTTCAAGTTTGTCCCTCATGATCCAATTCGCAAACACGGCAGAGCCGTTTTGCGGACACCCGAACGGCTTACTACTTTTCCGGCAACCCCGCTTTTACTAAGTCAGCCACCTGCATGTCGATGACATCAGGCTTGATATTGAAAGTCATGTCCCGCCAGCGCGCGGCAGTGTACCAAGGCTGCACCGCCAGCACCTTGTCGATCTCCTTGCGAGCGTCGTCGGGTTTTCCGAGATGCACGAAGTTGATTGCACGGAGAAGTGGGATGCCGATGAAGAAGTCGGCAGTGCCATCGATCAGCTTCGCCGACTCGCCGTAACGTCCCATATCTGTGAACACGAACGCCTTCATGCTCAGGTAGTAAGGAGCGTTGTTAGGGTCGTTTCTCAATGCAAAGTCAGTCAGCTCGATCGCCTTGTCAGTCATACCATGCCAGCGGTAGGCGCTAGAAAGGTCGCCGATCAGAAAGGCGTCCCCCGGTGAAAGCGCCATCACCTCCTGTGCACTTTGAAGCGATTTGTCGAAGTTGCCCTCATGGGCGCTGACATAGCTGAAGGACCAAAGGCCACTCTTCTTCGCATCTGGCCCGAGACTGGGACGCACCAGCGTCTCGTTCAATATCTCTGAAGCCTCAAGCCAGTGTTCGTCCGGCGTCGTGTCGTAACCGTAGTTGGCGGCAAGCACATTGTCCCAGGCGAGACCGCACTTCAGCAGCGCGGAATCCGGAAATTTCCTGAGGCCTTCTTCGATGATCTCTCGAGCCTTGAGCAAACTCGGGGGGGTGTATTGCTGGAAATAGAAGTTTGAGCGCAGAAAGTAATCATATTCCTCAAGTTTTGGCGTGTCCTTTTCCCAGACTTTTCGGTATTCGCTCTCATACATCTTGCCGCGTTGGCCGCCGAGCGACGCGACGATGCGTTCAACAATCCGATCCTGAAGGGCAAGAGGATCAGTTCCCTTCTCATCGAGCTTTTCCGCCCACACATGCCCCCCGGTCTGCGCGTCGGTGAGCTGCGCGGTGATCCGGAGCCTGTCGGTGTCCTTCCATACCCCGCCCTCGATCACATAGGCGACACCAAGCTCTTTGCCTAAGTTGCGAATGTCTGTCTTCTTGTCCTTGTACGGGTAGGTCGCGCTACCGGAGAGAACCTTGAGCTCGGATACCCCGGTCAGCATCGAGATCAGATCGTTCGTCATTCCGTCGCTGAAATAGTCTACTTTGGAATCGCCGCTCATGTTCTGGAACGGTAGAACCGCAATCATCGGCACACCCGATCGCTCCGTCGTCGTCGATATGCCGGGAATGGTGAGACCGGCCAGCGGCAACGCCCACAATGCTAGGCCGCAAATAACTGCGATTGCGAAAGCACCAACCAGCACGTTGGCGGAAGCGCTTTGGCGCTTGGCTGGCTGCCGCCTTGCCTCTCGACCGGCCAATGTCACGCGGTAGCAGTCCACTGGCTCGGAGATGTTCTTGACCTTTTGTGGGCCCATGGATTCGAAGCCGAAGGCGAGCTTCTTCTCGACCTCCTTGGCGACCTTTCCGGACACCCAGATGCCGCCAGGCTCGGAGAGCTGCTCAAGACGGGCGGCTATGTTGACGCCTTCGCCAAACCTATCGTGTCCCTCAACGATGACTTCGCCAAGATTCACGCCGATCCGCACCCGAATTTGCTGTTGCTGAGGGACATCTTGATTGCGTTGGGTAAGCGACTGTTGAAGAACGACGGCGCATTCGACAGCCTCGACGACCGAGGTGAACTCCGCCAGCAACCCGTCGCCCATCAGCTTGAAGATGGTGCCGTGATGCTTCGCAATGATGGGTTCGAACACCTCCCGTAGTCCAGCCTGGAGGCGCTCATGCGTCCCCGTCTCATCGCGCTCCATCATCGCGGAATATCCTACGACATCAGCTGCAAGGATGGCGGCAAGCTTGCGATCCATCGACAATCCTACTGGCCGAAACTTCGGCCCTCCCGACGCTGAGGATTGACCTCAGCGTATCCGTTGTCAACGTCGCACCCTCTCCTCGACACAGCCAAACCCGCGCCCCTTTCTTCGATAGTCAAGGTCTCCAGGCCTCCGTCGGCGACGTCATTGCTCTGTGCCGTCGACCGCTTGTACACATTTCATTCCAGCCGGCGATGCGGGACCGTCATAGCTTACCGTGTTTCCGGATCGAAACCTTGGATCTACATGAGACGTTCACGATCCAAGCGACCTTCGCGTGCCCGAGAGACGTCTCATCCTACACCTATCCCTATCCCCCAGCCATTTTGAGGGCAGGGGCCTCACCCGACTTTTTGAGCGTTGGCGCCGTTTGCTCGCAAGAGCGCCATCAACATCGGTCCGAGCGAAAACTCGCCCCGCCTTGCCCTTGCGGTCAGGTCACGGAGATATCCGCCGGCCGAGTTGATGTGTCCGCCACGCTCGAGGATGCAGCCCACAACCGCGGCGGCATTTTCCGGCCCCATCACAGCGCAGGCTTCCTCGTAAGCCGACGGGCTAATCCCAAGCATGGATCTTGCGACCACCGCCGCGCTCATCATCTCGCGCCAGTTCCCGATTGCGCCGGCCGGACCATAGGGGACTATCTCTGGGCAGGCTCTCAGCACCAGTGAAAGCGGAAACGACTTTATTGGCTCGCTCGTCTGCTTCGGTTTCTTGCTCGGCTTCGCTCCCAGCTCTTTTTCGGAGCTTGGTTCAAGTTCATTGCTGGATTCGGGATTTGAATTCTGTATGTGACGCTCATTATGAGCATCATTGGTGCTATTATTTGCAGAATTATCCTGCCCATCCAGTACGTTGAGGATCTCGTCCCTCAGCAATCGCATCTCATCGAGAATTTCAGCGACCTGCGTGAGCGACGGAGACTTCGGAATACGGCCAACGAGGTCGATATAGACGTTCTCGATAGCTTCCCAATCGCCTGCAGCCCCTTCTTCGATCGCCGCGGAAATAAGCTTGCGCACATCCCTTCTGCAGATCGTGAGGTCCTCCCTTGCGCGTCTCAGCGTCATTCGGTCGGCAACGACCTCTTGCGCCAGGATCGCCAGTTCTTCGGATCTCAGCAGCAATGGTGAAAGATCGAAGCCGAACGCACTCTCGATCGCGCCAGTCTTGTCCTTGCGAGCGTAGCGCTTGCCGTTTGCGCTGTCGCGCCTGATAATCAGACCTGCATCGACGAGCAAAGCGATATGCCGGCGCAACGTCGCGCCCGCGATGCCATGAGCACGAAGGCTCAGTTGGACATTGGAAGGAAAGACAACAAGCTCCTTGTCCTGCCCCAGCTCGTTCTCCGGATAAAAACTCAACAACGCATCCAGCACCGCCAGGCTGCGGTCTAACAGGCCAAGCCGCTCGCGCGCTTCGGAAGCGTCCCGAAATACCTTCCACTTGTCGACCGCTTTGCCTTGCTTGATGTCAGCAGCCGCAACCTGCCGCTTTACCAAGGCAAGCGTCACCGGCCGCCGCCCGAAGGGCGTCGTCACATGTCCACCTTGCATCTTCTTCCACCCTCAAAAAGGCAAAAGAAATCCGCTCACCAAAAACGGTGCCAAAGACTCTTGACTGGGATTCGGGGAAATGCGATTCTCTAGTTGTCACACATTGAGAGAGGCTTCCACGACGGCAACGTTTGGGGGCCTTTTTCTTTTGCTGCTATTCCTTTCCTCGTATCAGACGGCTATCACGCGCCGCTCGACCTGTTCCGGACGAAGCGCTCTGCCAACCCTGGCAACTCAGCTTCGACGAATTTCAGAAATTCCGTGCCCAGAGCACCGCTCGCCTTGATTCGCACTTCCTTGGACGATGCGACAAGGGTTCCGAGAGCCTGCCCAGTCTCAACCGCAATAACAGCCGGTGTCTGTTGCGGAGCGGGTGACTTCACAGCACTCAACGCCCTTAGAAAGCGCTGGTCCGAACCGGTTCCGCCGTCACTGTGTGAAAGAACTGCTCTTACGGAAGCAATACCTTCGGCGCTGTCGCTCACCGCTCTTGCGAAATCGGCCCACCGCGGCCTACCAATCTTGGGCGCCCTGCCAATCGCCTCGATCACGTCACGCGGAACGGAGCGATAGACGGTGCGCATGCGATTGAGTTCGGCATCGTCGATCGAAAGTGCTGACTTGATGGCGTGTGTTTTGATCCCCGCCTCATCGAGACGCGAGGCGAAAAGAGCACGTTCGATCCAGGTCAGATCCTGGCGGCTTGCGTTTTCGATCCCCTGCGCAAGGATGAGATCGGTGTCCGATATGTCAATTTCGACTGCAAGGACGGGTCGGCCGATCGCCGAAAGCGCGCGCCAGCGCCGATGGCCGTAGACGATCTGGTACCGATCAGGCGTCGTCGGATGCCTGCGAACCTGCACGGGGACCTTCTGACCGTCGGCCTCGATCGAGCGCTTGAATTTCTCGAAGGATTCTGCGTCGTCATCGGGAAGCCGGTCAGGATAAGGAGACGGGTCCATTAGCGATGGATCGATCTCGCGAACTGAAAGCGTGCCGGCTTCCACCATGGCCTTCAGCCGATCGCGCTCAGACCTGATATCATCGATCGCGCGATGCGCCGCACCGATGACGCCAGCGCCTACGCGCTTTGCGGGTGAGGCTGCAGGTGCTGCGACCGGCTGCTGCTCCTGCACGGGAGCCTGGTCGCTTTCCAGCGCAGCCGAAAGCAGTCCGAAACTTGCGACGATAGACTTACGGTTCGCTTTGCTCATGCACGCCCCCAACTATCATTGATCAATCGGACGATCGCGTCATTGACGGCGTCAACCGACTCGCGCGCGCGCTTGTGCGTGTCCCGGCCGATCTGACCCATTTCGAGTTCGTAGATCGAACGCTTTGCCAAACCTGCCGCCTCGACCGCAGTGCTCTCGATCGATGTCGGCAAAAGGACGTCGGTACCGAAGAGGTGCCGCAACAGAGCAACGATCTGCGACTGCGGCGCATCGTTCGGATCATGGCGGGTCACCAGATAGCGGATGAAATCCTGGTCGAGCTGCGCACCATTCTCGTTGAGAACACCAATCAGGTCGCCCATCATCAGCAGAAACTGGCTCATCGAAGCCACGTCAAGCATCGCCGGATGAACCGTGATGATCATGCTCGTGGCAGCGTAAATTGCACTGAGCGTCAGGAAGCCGAGCGATGGTGGTGTATCGAGAATGACGACATCATAATCGTCTTCGACTTCGTTGAGGGCAAGCTTCAGGCGTTCGAAGAATATCGCTCCAGCCGACGATTTCTGAGCAAGGACACGCGGCGTCTCGTGCTCGTATTCCATCACTTCCAGATTGCCTGGAATGAGGTCGATGCCGTCAAAATAGGTCTTGCGGATAATGTCGCGGATCGGACGTCGTTCATTGTCGTCATAGCGCAATGCGGCGTAGATCGTCTCGTTGGCACCGATGTCGATCTCCGGCTGGGCGCCGAACATGGCCGAAAGTGAAGCCTGGGGATCGAGGTCGAGCGCCAGCACGCGATAGCCGTGAAGGGCCAAATGATGGGCAAGGTGGACGCAGGTCGTCGTCTTTGCGCTGCCGCCCTTGAAGTTGGCGATCGAAAGGACTTGGAGATGTTCGCCTGGACGTCGGCGCGGCAGGAACCGCAGCGCTTCTGCCGGTTTCTGCTTTGCGAAAAGCTCGCGCAGTTCGTTGATCTGCTCGAGCGTATAAACCCGGTGATTGTTCTCGAGCCGGCTTGGGATTGGGCCTCGTCCTTCGGACGACATCAGTTTCAGCGTGGAATCGGGGATAGAGGTCAGCTTCGACACTTCGTTGGTCAGAAACTGTCGCAGTGTCTTTTCGGACTTCGGCGCATACATACGGGTCCTGAGCTGCTGAAGCTGCCCGGAAAGAACGTTGGCGTGGCGCAAGATCTTGCTGCCTGCGTCCTCTTTCGTGGTAACCACTGTCTCTACTCGATTTGCTATCGCCATCTATCCCTCTTGGCGGCCCGCCACCGGTTTGCCGGCTCTTGCCCGCCAAAGATAGAACACGATTCTCCCCAACCGTCCAGAAGATTAGCCTTAACAAACAGTTAACGGCAAGCAACGCCAGTCGGAGGCAACGCACAGATTTCCCGCATTTTTCCGTTATCTATCAGCTGGTTAACTGAAGCACACGGCAAATCTAGTGCCAGAATGTTCTCCTGTGAATCCAACAGGGCCCCAAACAAGGGGCAGTCGATCCTGAGCCGAAGAGCAGCTGAACCCAACCGCATGGATCGAGCAAAGTCGATTCGCACAAGTTGCCCTGCATCTCATCAAGGACAGGACGGCAGGAGCCGATGGGCGTTGGTTGCTGATTACCCGCCAACGTCCGGACCGACGAAAAGGTCCCCGATTGGACCAGTCTTTCCGCGCGCACTTACCCGATGAGCTCTTTTGATGGTCCGGATTCTTACGCCGACAGCTCGAAATATACCTGATGGGCCTCGACGTTTGATGCTAACGTCGATATCTGCGCAAGCAATGCCTTCGGGCAACTTTCGTTTTCCCCTCGACAGAGAGCCTCAGTTCACGACATGCGAAAGCCACAAGGGACCTTCGTTGTAGAAGTCAAATCCGGACGCAGGCGGCAAACCGCAAAGCCAGCATCGATCTGGGGCAACCTGGATCTCAAGGCTTATTCCAGAGACGCGGCCGCAAACCTGCCACAAGCCAACGAACCACATACCGATCTGCGGCCAGCTTCCTCGACAAAACCCAACGCCTTGTCGAAGCCGCCCTTGACACCGGCGCCCGCGCAACAAACTACTATGCCAGTCGCACAGGAGGGACATATGGCCGACGAAACCACCATCGAGAGTAACGCTGCAGTGAGCACGGAAGCTGCGCCGGCTGCATCAGAGCCGAAGAAAAATCGCGGCGGACGTCCGAGGAAGGTCGTCTCCGAGGTGGCAAAGTCCGAGGCGAAGACGGAAGCCTCCCCCGCCGCGGCGGCAACCGGCAAACGCAAAGCTGCTGTAAAGGCAAAAGCCATCGCTCCAGCCGCAGCCGCACCGGCGAAAAAGACCCGCGCTCCACGCGTCGCGAAAGCTGCAAAGCCAGCCAATTCAGCCTCGCCGGTTGCCATCGACGATCTTGCCGATCTTCTTCAGCTCGAGGAAGAGAACCAGAAGCTTCGCAAGCAGCTCGCAGAAAAGCTGCGTAGCGAAAACGCGGATCTGAAAAAGCGGCTCGGGATCGCCTGACCGGCGATCCGGACTAGCAAGCTCCAACGAACATCGACCTGATTTTCAGGGATGGGAACTCTTTGCGGTAACGTCCTTACCGCAAAGATCGTGAAACGCTTACAAGGTCTGGAAAGATGGCATCGTCTCCTTGGAAGTTTCTCTTTGGACTGGGCCGACGACGCGACCAGGGCGACGATCGTGCGACCGCCTCAAGTGAGCCCGAGAGAACCCGGCTATCTGACGAAGATGAGCCGGTTGCCGCCAGCGCTCCTGCCACTCCCAGCGAGCAAACGGTTGACGGTCGCGCCGAGCTCGAAGCTGAGAAATTCGCCACGCCATCAGAGGCGCCGCCCGAGAGCGACGTAACGGTGGCCGCGCAGCAGGTCACGGCCCAGGAATTAACGTCTCCAGCTAATGCCAACATTCCAAAAGCAGCGGCGCCGTCATCCTCGAAGATCCGTCCGAAGAAGGCGAGGATCCCGAGGGTAAAATCGAAGGCGTCGACATCACAGGCGGCCCTGGCAGCAGCACCAGAGCCTGCGCCGGTCACCAGTTCCCCAGCTGCTCAAGCCATCCAGGAGCTTGACGATGAAATTCGGGAGTTACGTCATCAGCTGGTGCAACGCCTTCGGGTGCAGAACGCCCATTTGAAGAGGATGCTCGACAGGTTTGAGCGCAACTGATCGCTTTCCTCGCCCACGAGGCCGAACACTTGTTTTCGTACCTTGTCGGAGCGGCCGGTGAGGTCGTGCTTCCATCCGCGCCATTGAGCCCCCCAACAGCAGACATTTCGTCAAGGCTTACGCGCGTCTCAATCGTGATCTGCCGTAAAACCATGTAGAATCCTACAACTACCGCGAATGCGGAATTCATGCTGATCTCTCCACAGTAGTACTGATGGAGGACGGGCATGAAGGCAGTCGCAGTATCGAAAATGGGAAGTCATCAACACAAGAGGCTCATCGAAGCGCAGCATCGGCTCCGTGCCCGTGTCTTTTCAGATCGACTCGGGTGGGATGTGGATGTTCGGGATGGCGTCGAGAGGGACAGCTTCGACGCGCTCCAACCCACCTATATCATCACCGTCGCCTCCAACGGAGATGTCGTCGGTTGCGCGCGGCTTTTGCCTGCCACCGGCCCGACCATGGCTGCAGATGTGTTTGCGGATCTCCTGCCGAAACGCCGGCTTTCGGCTCATCCGCGAATGATCGAAAGCTCCCGGTTCTGCGTCAACACCTCGATCACGGAAGGGCAGGAGAGCGGCAGCCTTCACAAGATCACACTTACAATGCTAGCCGCGATCATCGAATGGTGCATGCTCAACGGCTACACCGAAATCGTCACTGTCACCGATCTCCGCTTCGAGCGAATTCTTTCGCGTGCCGGATGGCCGCTTAAGCGCCTTGGGGAGCCGCGAAAAATCGGAACGACGATGGCCCTGGCCGGCACCCTGCCAGTAGATCGCGCGGCATTCGAGGCGGTTCGTCCCGAAAACTACCGTTCTGACATCACGCCCCAAAAGTTGATCGCCTAAGAAGGGGAGGGTTGAGATGGTTGTATCGAAGTCCTTTCCTCGTCTGGTTAGAAAGCTTGAGGAAGCCCTTGGCGATAGCCTTTGTGCCACACTCGCCGATCCTGGTGTTGTGGAAATCATGCTTAATCCCGATGGCCGGCTTTTTGTAGAACGTCTCGGCCAAGGGATAGCGGCGGCCGGTGAACTGTCGTGTGCGGCAGCGGAAACGGTGATTGGAAGTGTGGCACACGCACTGCAGATCGACGTCGATGTCGATCAACCGATCGTCTCGGGCGAGCTCCCGATCGGCGGACATCGCTTCGAGGGATTGCTGCCGCCTGTCGTTGCACGGCCGTCATTCACGATCCGGCGGCGGGCTTCGCGCCTTATCCCGCTTGACGACTACGTCAGCTCAGGCGTGATGGCCGAGTGGCAGGCCAGAACGATCAGCGAAGCAGTCGCTTCCCGGCTGAACATCGTCATTTCGGGTGGCACCGGATCCGGCAAGACGACGCTTGCCAATGCCGTCGTTCATCAGATCACCAAGGTGGCGCCCAATGATCGCCTGGTCATACTGGAGGATACCGCGGAGATCCAATGTGCCGCGGAGAATGCTGTTTTCCTTCACACGACAGGATCCGTCGACATGGCGAGACTCCTGAAGAGCACGATGCGACTTCGCCCCGACAGGATCGTCGTGGGAGAGGTGCGTGACGGAGCAGCACTTACGCTTCTCAAGGCGTGGAATACAGGCCATCCCGGTGGCGTCGCAACGATCCATGCGAACAGCGCGCTATCATCTTTGCGACGGCTCGAGCAACTCACGGCCGAAGCAAGCCAGCAGCCCATGCACCAAGTCATCGGCGAGGCCGTCGATCTCATCGTCTCGATCGAACGCACGCCACTGGGCAGGAGGGTCCGCGACATAATCGCCGTCGAGCGCTTCTCCGACGGCGATTATCAGGTCGCGATGCGCAAACCCATGGAGGATACCCGCCATGCAGCCTAGACCAATACTGCCGCTTTTCTTGTTCATGGTTCCGACGCTTCTCGTCCTTGTGACGCCGGCGTTCGCGGGCTCAGGCGGCAACCTTCCGTGGGAAGCCCCACTCGAACAGATCCAGGCGTCCATCACCGGACCCGTCGCCGGCTACATCGCGCTGGCCGCGGTCGCCATTGCTGGCGGCATGCTGATCTTTGGCGGGGAGCTCAACGACTTTGCGCGCCGACTTATTTACGTCGTGCTTGTCGCCGGCATCCTACTCGGCGCCACGACGATCATCGGTCTTTTTGGTGCAACCGGAGCCTCGATCGGGTTGGTCGACGAGAGCACCTCGCCGCTCATTGCATCAATGATGTGGGGGGCTCGACATGTCTGAGCAAGGTTCAGGCCTGCGCCGCAACCGTATCCACCGTGCGCTTTCGCGCCCAAACCTTCTACTGGGGGCAGATCGCGAACTGGTACTCCTGTCGGGCCTCGCCGCGGCCATCCTGGTCTTCGTGGTCCTGACGTTCTACTCCACTCTTATCGGAGCAGGATTCTGGGTGTTGATCGTCGGCTTCCTCAGGATGATGGCCAAAGCAGATCCGCTCATGCGCCAGGTCTATATCAAGCACATTGCCTACAGGCCCTTTTACATGGCGACGACGTCGCCATGGCGTCGCTTTTAAGGCTGGCGCGATGACCTCGTTGAAACGCTTTCGCTCCCGCGACCCGTCATTCGCAGACCTTGTCCCCTATGCCGGAATGGTCGACGACGGCGTCCTTCTCCTGAAGGACGGCAGCCTGATGTCGGCTTGGTATTTCTCTGGGCCGGATTCGGAGAGTGCGACGGAAACCGAGCGCAACGAACTCTCCCGTCAGATCAACCGCATTCTGTCACGGCTCGGCAATGGCTGGATGGTGCAGACCGAAGCCATTCGGCTTCCGACAATCGACTACCCGTCCAGCGAAGCTTGCCACTTCCCCGATCCCGTCACCCGCGCCATCGATGAAGAACGGCGCGCCCATTTCAAACGGGATCAGGGACACTTCGAGAGCAAGCACGCACTTGTGCTCACCTACCGACCAGTGGAAAGACGGAAGGTCGCTCTTGTCAGATATCTCTATGCCGACGAGGAAAGCCGAAACGCATCCTACGGCAACGAAGTTCTCGGGGCCTTCAAGACAGCTGTCCGAGAGATCGAACAATATCTTGCCAGCACGATATCCATCCAGCGCATGCAAACCCGCTCGGTTCGCGGCAGCCGAGGCGAGGTAGCGGCGCGCTACGATGAACTCCTGCAATTTGTCCGCTTTTGCATCACAGGCGAAAACCATCCGGTACGCTTGCCCGATATTCCATTCTATCTCGACTGGATCGCTACGGCCCAGTTGGAGCACGGGCTGTCGCCAAAGGTCGATAGCCGCCTCGTCGGTGTGATCGCGATCGACGGTCTTCCTGCCGAAAGTTGGCCCGGCATCCTGAACAGTCTCGACCAGATGCCGCTCAGCTACCGCTGGTCATCACGCTTCATCTTTCTTGATCCGGAGGAGGCGCGACAAAAGCTCGAGCGAACGCGGAAGAAATGGCTTCAGAAAGTCAGACCTTTCTTCGATCAGATGTTTCAGACCCAAAGCCGTTCGCTCGACCAGGACGCCATGTCGATGGTGGCGGAAACCGAAGATGCGATCGCACAGGCGGCCTCGCAACTCGTCGCTTACGGCTATTATACGCCGGTGGTTGTCATCTTTGACAATGATGCCGCAGCGCTACAGGAAAACGCGGAAATCGTCCGCCGGCTCGTGCAGACGGAGGGATTTGGTGCGCGCATAGAAACCCTGAATGCGACCGACGCCTTTCTCGGTAGCCTTCCCGGGAACTGGTACTGCAATGTCCGCGAACCGTTGATCAACACGGCCAATCTCGCCGACCTTCTTCCGTTGAATTCCGTCTGGTCTGGCAATGCGTTTGCTCCGTGCCCGTTCTACCCGCCGGTATCGCCTCCACTTATGCAGGTGGCAAACGGCTCGACGCCATTCCGGCTCAACCTGCATTCAGACGATGTGGGGCATAGCCTGATTTTTGGGCCGACCGGCTCGGGAAAGTCGACGCTTCTCGCCCTCATCGCCTCACAGTTCAGGCGCTATGAAGGGGCGCAGATCTTCGCGTTCGACAAGGGTCGATCGCTTTTGCCGCTCACACGTGCGGCTGGAGGGGATCACCATGACGTCGCCTGCGATGAAAGAGGTTATCAATCTGGTTTCTGTCCTCTATCGGACCTCGATCAGGAAGGAGACCGCGCCTGGGCGTCCGATTGGATCGAGATGCTCGCTGTCCTTCAGGGCCTGATGATCACTCCGGATCATCGCAACGCCATTTCGCGTCAGATCGCGCTGATGGCGACAGCGTCTGGACGTTCACTCTCCGATTTCGTGAGCGGCGTACAGATGCGCGATATCAAGGACGCACTTCATCCCTACACGATCGACGGTCCGATGGGTTATCTGCTCGATGCGGAAGTAGACAGTCTGGCGCTTGGCGCTTTTCAGACGTTTGAAATCGAACAGTTGATGAACATGGGGGAGCGCACCCTCGTTCCCGTGCTCGCTTATCTGTTTCGCCGTATCGAGAAGCGGCTCGACGGTTCGCCGAGTCTGATCCTGCTCGACGAAGCCTGGCTCATGCTCGCACACCCTGTGTTTCGCGAGAAAATCCGCGAATGGCTGAAGACGCTCAGAAAGGCCAACTGCGCGGTCGTCATGGCGACACAATCAATTTCGGATGCCGAGCGCTCCGGCATCTTCGATGTCCTGAAGGAATCCTGCCTGACCAAGATCTGCCTCCCGAACGGCGCAGCGCTGGAACCTGGAACGCGCGACTTCTACGAACGCATCGGCTTCAACAGTCGTCAGATCGAGATCGTCGCAAATGCGCTCCCGAAGCGGGAGTACTACGTCACGTCTCCTGAAGGGCGACGCCTTTTCGAGATGGCACTTGGCCCTCTCGCTCTCAGCTTCGTCGGCGCTTCCAGCAAGGACGACCTTAAGCGAATTGACGATCTGAGCGCCCGGCACGGTAAAGACTGGCCGATCCATTGGCTGGAAGAGAGAGGGATTGAGGATGCAAGATCCATACTCACCGAAAACTAGCATGATGATTGCAACGACACTTGCGATCGCAGCTCTCGTAGAGCCGAGTTTAGCTGTGGCCGGCGCCGCAACGGGTGCGGCGACCGAGTGGACGCAGCTTGCCAACAATGCTCAGCTCGTCGATCTCCTGAAAAGCTCAGGCTTACAGGTCGACAATCAGCTGAGACAGATCACGCAACTCGCCGAGCAGATCGAGAACCAGCTCAGAATCTACCAGAACATGCTCCAGAACACCGCGCAGCTTCCAGACCACGTCTGGGGCGATATCGAGGGCGAACTGTCGAAACTGCGCGATATTGTCGGCCAGGGACAGGGCATCGCGTTTTCGATGGGTAATGGCGACGATATCCTTCGGCAGCGGTTCAAAAGCTATGCTGATCTTAAAACCGACAGCGACAATTTCTCGTCTTCCTACCAGTCATGGTCGGACACCAACCGCGGCACGATCGCAGGCACGCTCAAGGCCGCAGCGCTGACGGCGGAGTCATTCGATACCGAGGAAGGGACAATGGATGCGCTCCGATCAATGTCTGCAACGGCAGACGGACAGATGAAGGCATTGCAGGTCGGGCACCAGCTAGCGGCCCAGCAGGTGGCACAGATGCAGAAACTGCGTGGCCTCGTTTCGCAGCAGATGACGATGATGGGAACCTGGCTGCAATCTGAACAGACCGCGCGGGACCTCGCGCAAAAGCGTCGAGCGGAGTTCTTCCATTTTACGGCCCCGCCGACATCCGGCGGTCAGAAAATGAAGATCGAGTGGTGATGACGATGACTGCAGCACGTCATCTGTCATTCTCCGTGACAATGTTGATTGCGCTCCTGTTTGTCGCGTCTCATCCGGCGCTGGCACAGGAGGGATCCGTGCTGACATCTCTCCAAAATCAGATGACATCTGCCGCAAAGGCGTGGGAAACGACCGTGATGGACGCGGCCAGGTCGCTGTTCTGGATCCTCGCTGCGATCGAGATCGGCATTGCTGCGGTTTGGCTGGCACTTCAGGCCGCCTCGCTCGACGGCTGGTTTGCCGAACTCGTGAGGCGTATCATGTTTGTCGGCTTTTTCGCGTTCGTGCTCGACCAGGGTCCGGCGTTTGCCAGAGCAATCGTCGATAGTCTTTTCCAGATTGCCGCGGGCAGCGGGACCGCATCACCGGCAGACGTTTTCAACGCTGGCATCGCCGTCGCGACGAAGATGTCCGAGAAAGTCCAGTTCGGCGTGTTCGAGGACAATACGCTCGCCATTTCGGCCGCGTTCGCCATGGTCGTGACGGTGATTGCTTTCTCGCTCGTCGCCGCGATCTTCGTCTCCGTGATGGTCGAGATGTACATCGGCCTGCTCGCCGGCATGATCATGCTCGGCCTTGGGGGCTCTTCATTCACCAGGGATTTCGCAGTCCGCTACCTTGTCTATGCCTTCTCCGTCGGAATGAAGCTCATGGCGCTCGTGATGATATCGCGCATCGGCTCCGAGGTCCTTATCGGCCTCGCCAGTCAAGCTGACATCGGCGAGGAGTTCCAGACCGCTCTCGCAATCGCCGGCTTGGCGGTCGTCGTCTTTGTCATCGCCACGTACGTGCCACCCATCATCCAGGGCGCCGTTCAGGGAGCCTCGGTTTCATCCGGCATGGAAACCATCCGACATGGCGGGCAGGGGGCGTCATTTGTCGCTGGCGCTGGCTTCCTCGGAGCCGGATCAGGAAGCGCCGGATTTGCGGCGGCGCGGTCAGCGCATGCCGCTGGCTCTTCAGCGACAGGTTCCGCGATCCGCGGCGTTGGAAGCGCCATCGGCTCAGGCATCAAGGCCGCGGGTTCGGCAGCGAAGGAGAAAGCGATAGGCTCGCCCGGCGCCTACGCCGGTTCGCTGCTTGGACTTGCGAACGCAAAACTCGAACAGAAGCGAAATGGCTCAAGCACAAACATGCCGACGCCGGAACGCCACGACAAGACCTGAACCGCGACTTGCGCAGAAGGAATGCCGATGAAACATACTCCCGAAAACCCCTACCTTGCCGCGCGACAGGAATGGACGGAGCGATATGGGTCCTACGTGCGCGCAGCCGCAGCCTGGCGCGTCGTCGGGATTCTTGGCCTGTCGATCGCACTCGTCGGCTTCGCCTACGCTCTATATGTGAGCTCACAGGTCAGGCTCGTTCCCTACATCGTCGAGGTCGATCGGTTGGGAACAGCTGTCATGGCCGGATTTCCCGAACAGATAGAATACGCCGACGTGCGCGTCGTAAGGGCAACGCTCGGCAACTTCGTCGCCAGCTTCCGCTCGGTCACGCCCGATGCCGTCGTCCAGAAACAATATATCGACCGGACATATGCGCTGCTACGCATGCCCGATCCGGCGACGGAGAAGATCAACTCCTGGTTCAGGGGCAACCCTCCGTTCGAAAAGGCAAAAGCCGCGACGGTTTCGGTTGAGGTGAACAACGTCGTTGCGCTGTCGAACCATTCCTATCAGGTCGACTGGACGGAATACGAGCGCGACAGGAAGGGGAAGGAGACAGGAACGCGCCGCTACCGCGGCATCGCGACCGTTTCCCTGACGACACCGCAGGATGAAGCGACGATCCGGCTCAATCCGATCGGTCTCTACGTCCGGGACTTCGACTGGACTGCACAACTTTAAGGGCTGGAGGCCCGTCGATGATGAAACGATTGCTCTTACCCGTCGTCTTTGCAACGGCATTCGCCTCCGCAGGTCTTGCGTTCGGGCAAACCATGTCGAGCAACGAAGTGCGCGGCACCGGCCTTTCTGAAAAGTGGCGCATGAGCCCCGGTCTCGTCGCCAATGGCAGCGACGGAAAGGTGGTGTTTCTCTTCGGCGAGACACAGCCTTCGGTCGTTTGCTCACCCCTTCAGGTCTGTGATATCGAACTGCAGGGCGGCGAGGTCGTTCGGGACGTGCTCGTCGGCGACACGGTTCGCTGGAAGATCGAACCGGCGACATCGGGCGCGGCAGGTGGCCAGGCGATCCATCTCGTGATCAAACCCGCGGAACCGGGCCTCTTGACGTCCATGGTCGTCACGACGTCGCGGCGAACCTACCACATCCAGCTCAAATCTCATCCAAGCCAATACATGGCGCGTGTCGGCTTCTCATATCCCGAGGACGTGTCGACGAAGCTTGCGGACGTGAATGCGCGCCTCGAAGCGGGCGGCGGCGCTGGTCCCGCCCCGGAGAGGCTCTCCTTTTCCTACAGCATGCGCGGGAGCGCGCCATGGAAACCGAAGCGGGTCTACTCCGATGGATCGAAGACCTACATCCAGCTTCCGAGGTCGGTTTCGAGCCAGGACGCACCCGTTCTCTTCGTGGTTAGCGAAGGGAAAAACAGGATCGTCAATTATCGCATCAGGAACGACGTGATGATCGTCGACTATGCGCTCGACCAAGCGGTGCTGGTTTCCGGAGTGGGTTGGCGACAGCAGAAAGTGACCATCCGGAGAGGTGGTTGAGCATGCGCGCACTCATAGTTGCTGCCCTGACGGCCGTTCTTCTTTGCGCGTGCCAGACGCCGCACGCGGCCACTGCTTTAACCCCGGATGGAACAGGTCTGTCCGCTCCGGCAACAGCGGCTATCGCGGGCGACATGGCAAGTCGCCTCGCGGAGCAAGCCAGCCCCGCCATCGCGGGACCACTCACGATGCGCAACGACAAATCGCCATACGCGGTTTCCCTTGAGGCCGCCCTGAAAGGTTGGGGCTATACCGTCACCACGGATGCGAAGGTCAAGACCGGCGCCCTCCCCACTCACCTTGCCTGGTCGATCGCAGACATCGATGGGCAGGTCTTTGCCCGCCTCTCGATGCCGACACTTGTCCTTGGCCGAACCTACATGCCGACGGTTAGCGGCGCGGATCCGGCAAGCCCGCTTTCCGTGATGAGAGCCGATTGAGGAGAGAACCATGGTGCAATCCCTGCAACTCGGGGCGCCTGCTTCGGCTCAGACCGGCATGCGCAGGGTCAACCGACTACCAATCGTGATTGTGATCGGTGTCATTGTGGTCTTTCTCGGAGTCGTCATATTGGGTCTCTCCTGGCGCGGGATGTCGTTTCATCGTGGCGATGACCTCGGCGAGGTCTCCGATGCATCGGCGAAAAACTTCGGCGATCAGCTCAAGCGCGGCGTGCCGGATGGGATCATCGGCGAGCCGGATCGCGATGGTGTGCCATCGTCCGTCGTCATCGCCGCGAAGGTTGATAAGCCGGCCGAGATCCCCGCTGTGGCGCCGGTCGATCATCAGCCACTGGCGTTGAGATCGGAGACCGAAGCAGAGTGGGAAGCGAGGCTTAGACGAGAGCAGCGGGAACAGTATCTGCGAGAGAGACAGCGTCAACAAATGGCGCGCCTGCAGGCACAGGCAACGGCGCTCGAATCTCCCCTCAAGGTGGACGTCGCGCAGGCCGTTGCCGAAGAACCGGCCCGGCCTAACGGCGCGAGTAATGCAAACGGCTCGACCGATCTTTACATGGCCGCCATCAAATCCGGTGCTATGTCGCAGGCTCTCGATCAGAACGGCCAGGTTTCGAAGGAGGATTTCTTCAATCAGGACATCAAGGATCTCGGCTATCTGCCGAACCAGGTCGTGCCGCCACTGTCGCAAAACGAACTGAAGAGAGGCTCTGTGATCCCGGCAACCCTGATCACGGGGATCAATTCGGACTTGCCCGGCCGGATCACGGCACACGTCAGCCAGAATGTCTATGACAGTGCAACGGGGCACCGCCTCCTGATACCGCAAGGCGCCAAACTTCTTGGCCGCTACGACTCCAAGATTTCCTTCGGACAGAAGCGTGTTCTGGTCGTCTGGACCGACCTGATCTTTCCGAATGGGTCAACGCTTGCGATCGGCGGCATGGCCGGCACGGATAGTGAAGGTTATGGGGGATTTAGCGACAAGGTGGATCGCCACCTATGGCGCACATTCGCGTCGGCGGCGCTCGTTGCAACCATCGGCACCGCCATCGACATGTCGATCCCCGAGAGCTCGAACCTCGCGACGCAGGATACTGCCTCGGATGCCGCAAGGCGAAACTTCGCGGAGAGTTTCGGGAAGGTCGCGGAACAAACGATTTCCAAGGGCCTCAACGTCCAACCAACAATCCGCATCCGACCCGGCTACCGTTTCAACGTACTGGTTGACCAAGATATCGTATTTCCGTCGACATACCCTAAAAGTTGAGTGGAATCCGACGAGACAAATTCAGGCTCTCCTCGTCGACGGCATTGCGAACTTATGGGGATGGCCAGTCAGCGAGCGGTCGTGAATTCCAGAAATTCAAGGTAATTTTTGCCTCTGCGGCAGTTTTGTTGCACTCCTGCAACGATACAGAAAATGATTGAGACTTAACTCCTACCCGCCTAACCGGCGACTTGCATAGCGCACTAACAAACTGCCATAATACAACTATAGGCAGAGTTTGAGGTCCGCGGAACTGCGGCCTTCGCCAATGCAGAAATAGCGATATCGATATCTCCGAACGCCGCTGACGCTTGTTCTGGCCGATCCGCAAGGGAGCCCGGAAAGGAAGCAACGAACGGCCACCCACATCAGGAGGAATGCATGAAAGGTAGCCTTATTGCACTTCTTGAAATGATCGAAGCAGCCCGTGATGAACGTATGATCAGATGCGCTTTGAGGAATTTCGCGCACGAAAGCGGTTTCGAATGCTTTTCGTATTTGCGGGCTGTCGGCAAGGATGTGTCCACGGTCAACAATTATCCACCTGCCTGGGCAGGTATTTACATCGACAACCATTACTCGAGGATTGACCCTGTCGTAACGGAGGCCGGTCGACGGGGAACGCTTTTCTCATGGACGGCCGACGACTGGCCCGCACGGGGATGCTCCACTGCGCGACGGTTTCGCGACGAGGCGATTGACCATGGCATTCGCTCCGGCGTGACCGTCCCGGCGATCGGAACGTTTGGTGCGAGGCTGATGCTGACATTCGCCTCGTCAAAGAGGATGGCAGATCTCGCAACACTGTTCACGCCACAGGACGCAGTCCAGGCACTTCTCGCAATACATTATCGCTTGAGAAGCCTGGCCGACATGGGCCCACCAAATTCCAGGCGAAATTTGTCACCGCGCGAGTCGATCTGTCTCAAATGGATCGCGGAGGGCATGTGCTGCCACGAAATTGCCGACCTGACCAAGATCAATTCGAGAACGGTGCAGTATTACCTCGATAATGCCCGCAAGAAACTCGAAGCAAGAACTCTCCCACAACTAGTCTCGATCGCGAAAGATCTGGGGCTGCTGTGAGCCGCTTGGGCCGTCTTTGGTGTTTGCGGGCGCGCAAGTAGGCAGCGACGGGGTCCTTGGCATCGTCGGGGGCCGAGGCCATCTCAATCGATCGCGCTATACTATATTTGCGAAACCAATATAGTGAAGTCGTCGGATAGCCTCGCTCAGGATTTCGCGATTTCCGCAGAAGTGGCGGACTCGTTGCCACCGATCCTTGATCTCCTGAAAGGCCTTGCTCCAACGTTCCGGGCTGTGCCGCACATCTGCGGCAGCCTTCGATCTCAAGCGTTTCGAAATCAAACCCGGTTACCGGGTAGAATTCATGAAGACGAACAGAGGGTGAAGACTATTCGGACAAGCCCGCCAACTTACCGCTCTCGGTGGCGCGTCGGTCGAACCGCTAAGGTTCATGGATTCCTTGATCCATGACCCCGTTCGTTGATCCTGCTTCATGGCGCCGGTATTTCGGTGGTTATCCCGATCCCTGCAGGTATGCAGTGCATAAGTTTATCATAGTCGGGCGACGCCAAAATGACGCTGGCGGCCGGGCCAAACGAGACAAAGACCTGAGACAGGCCGGAATGCTGTTCGACGCCCTCCCGGTCACCGGCCATGGGCCCCCATTGGCTGATGCTCTAGAGGAAACATGGGATCGCGGACCTGCCTGGCAGCTGGCGATGTCAGAGGCCACAAAGCCTGCACAGAGAGTACTCGGGCGGCGTCAATCGGATGGTTGGCATTCTCGAGAGGCGCAGTCAACAACGTCGTGAATGATATGTAAACGAGTCATTTCTCAGAAAATGATCTGTATATTTATCTTCTATTTTGACTTGAGGGAATGGTTTTGGTAATCTATCTGCCAGTCCAGCAAAAATTGGACGGAGAGATATGATGGCACGCTCCGAGTCAGATGCCTTGCTGGAAATCGGACACCTGCTGAAGGCTGCTCGTAAGGGCAGGCGATTGACCCAAGAGCAAGTGGCCGATATTGCAGGCATATCCCGCCCTCGCTACCGCGAGATTGAAGCCGGAAGCAGTTCCGCACGCACGACGACGTTGATCAATATCGCTCGCGCTCTCGGGCTCGAATTGATGCTCATCCCGAATGCGATGGTGCCCGCTGTCGATGCATTGCTGCGGCCACACGACGATCTCGATGATCTCCCGGCTTTCGTTGCTCATCCGGACGGTGATCGCAGTGCCTGAGGCTTTTTCCGATCCGAGATCCATCTCCTCGCTCACCGTTATGCTGAACGACGTGCAGGTCGGCACGATCGTGCGGACGCCCGGCGATTTCAGCGCGTTCAGCTTCGAAGATAGCTATCGCGCGACGGGCGGCTTTCCCGTGCTAAGCCTGTCATTTCGCGCAGTCAGCGGCGGCTTGCGTAAAGACCCTAAGCCTGTCGCCAGCGCTCTCCCACCTTTTTTTGCCAATCTTCTCCCAGAAGACAAACTGCGCGAGGCAATGGAAAAGCATCACGCGGGTAGCGTTCGCGCCGGCAACGATTTCGATTTGCTTGTCGCACTCGGGGCGGACCTGCCGGGCGCCGTCCTCGTCGTACCGAGCGAGGGAACGGTGGCGCATCTCGAAGATAAGGCCGTTCAAAAACCGAAAGCCCGGTTTTCACTCGCCGGCGTGCAAATGAAGCTCTCTGTTATCAAGAACACGGGCAAGGGCGGCGGCCTGACATTGCCGCTTGGTGATGAACAGGGTTCGTATATCGCCAAGTTTCCGTCGACCTCATTTCCAGGAGTTTCGGAAAACGAATATGCCAATCTTGCTTTGGCAGAAGCGATCGGCATGGAAGTGCCGGAACGGGAACTTGTCGAGCAATCCGAGTTCGAAGGAATTCCAGAAGAGTTCGAGACGCTGTCGGACGGCAAAGTCCTGCTCGTCAAACGCTTTGATCGTAGTCTTGATGGTCAGCGGATCCATATCGAGGATTTCGGACAGGTGTTCGGCGTCTATCCTTCCCGGAAATATGAAGGTGCCGCCTATCATGATATCGCTGCGGCCCTGAACGTTGCCGTGTCGTCCGCCGCCGCACTCGAGTTCGTCCGCCGGCTGGCTCTGGCTGCGTTGACCGGCAATGGTGACATGCACCTGAAGAACTGGTCGTTGATCTATCGCGAGGCAGGCGAACCACTGCTTGCGCCGGTCTACGACGTGCTATCGACAATCCCCTATATCCCGGCAGACGCCATGGCACTATCGCTCGCCGGCGAGCGCCCCTTCAAGGCGTTGAATGTGCAGCGATGGAAAGCGTTCGCAAACCGTGCACGACTGCCGGAAGCCGCAGTTCTCAGGGCAGTGGTCGACACGATCGAACGCGTGAACGATCGCTGGTGGTCGCTGACGGAACGCGAGGTCGTTCCGACAAAGGTGCTCGAGCGTATCGATGCTCATGTGCGGCTGATGACACCGATCCTCGGCACGTGTGCGAACTGAGGGACTGGCGCCGCGGTAACCAAACGCAATCCTAGCCTGCCCGCCAGTTTTCTTGGCGCCTCTTCACGCGCTGCCAGAGAGAATCGTTTATAATCCGGAGCGACGGCACGTCCGGCAGCGTTCTCGCGTGAGACACGACACGCGGTTACGGGAATTTTGCGATAGGCGAGGCGGGCGAAAACGATCCGCCCGACATCGGCCTGATTGTTCAGAATGCCGCTGTCACGATTACGATGACCGCAGATTGCGGCACCCTCTGCGGTTGGCCGCGTCCACCAGTATTTGACCTGCCAAAGCGGCCTGAAGGCCGGCGTGTCGCAAATGACGACCGGCTGACACCGGAATCAGCGAAAGTGTCGGCCAAATCCTAACCTTGTCACAGGACGAATTCCTTTCCGAGATCGAGCTGGGTTTTGATCGACGCGGAATTTGTTGATCTGTTGAGGCACCGCTTAAAACACGACGCGCTTGGGGTCATACGCAATGACCGATCTCCCTGGTTTGAATCGCGGTCGCCATGGTAGAGATCCGGTATGGGATTCGGGGTTTTCATTCACCGCACAGATTCGATCTACGACGACAGCCCGGCTGAGCAATATCAGTTTCCGAGCCAGTATCTCGGCCGCGTCCAAGCCTGCGTTGGGGGCTGGATCATCTACTACGAGCCTCGAAAGGTGGTTGCGACGCGTGGGTATTTCGCGGTGGCTAAGGTCGCACAGGTCATTCCGGATCCCAAAGCATCTGGGATGTATCTGGCTCTGATCGAACCCGGCAGCTATCTCGATTTCGTCAACGCCGTTCCCTTCAGCGGGCCAGGTGGTGTGATCGAGCGCGGGGTGCTCAACGACGCGGGACGGATTTCGGGACGTGCGCAGGCCGCAGTGAGGCCAATTTCAGCATCAGATTTCAATCGCATTCTGTCGGTTGGGCTGGCGGAAGATCAACCGGAGCTGCCGCGATCGGATATCGCAATTGATGCGATAAGGCCAAGCGGGCTGGCTGAGAGCACCCAGACTCCCTTCATATTCGAGCAGGAGAGGGTGCGCGTTGCGCAGCTCTCTTCACGTATCGTTCGTGATCGCCTGTTCCGTCGGCTGATTTTGCAAGCCTATGACAAACGATGTGCGATAACAGGTTTAAAGCTTATCAACGGCGGCGGCCGGGCCGAGGTCGATGCTGCCCATATTCGATCGGTTGAAGCAAATGGCCCGGACATTCTATCGAATGGCATCGCCTTGTCGGGAACAGCCCACTGGATGTTCGACCGCGGTCTCATCGGTTTGTCGGACAACCTGGAGGTTCTGATCTCACGCCAGGCAAACGATCGTGACAGTATCCAGGGTCTCATCAACAAGACCGGAAGAGCAATCGTGCCAGCAGGGGTTCATGAGCGCCCACATCCGCAATTCCTACAATGGCATCGTGAGAATACATTCAAGGACTGAAAGCGACTTGCACATCGCGATCGGCCCGCCTGACGTTTCATCTCCATTGTCTAGTTATCCGCAGACCCGAATGTGGCTAGCAAGGCGATAAATCTGGAACGCATCTTCGTTGGCAAGGCGATAAATGCATCGACAAGCCGCTGCCCCTCGCTCGTTGCTACAAAATCCTGCCGGCGATCCGCCTTGACCACGAAGATGCCGGTATTGCCTTTTCCGGGGCGAGGGAGTGTTTCGAAGAAATAGGCGACAGGGACATCGAGGACGTTGGCGATGTCATAGAGGGTGGAGGAACTGACGCGATTGACCCCGCGCTCATATTTCTGAACCTGCTGGAAAGAAATGCCGACACCGGTTCCTAGCGCGGACTGAGATAATCGCAGCTGTAGACGCCGGACCCTGATCCTGCGCCCCACCTCCACGTCGACGGGATGAAGCTTTGCCTCTTCGCCTTCGTCATTGAGTATCGTTGTCGCCCGAATTGTCGCGTGCTGTGCCATATCGTTCTCCTGCGTCTCGCCAAGCGTGCAGTAGAATGGCGAGCATCCAATAGCCGGGGAATTGGAAAGCCGGATGAAACAACGGCCCCCGCGACCTTTAGCCTTTCGGCCTCTTGCATACGTCGCAGGTTCCCCGACCCGGATGGATCGGATGAGCATGCCCAGCGTGGGCGCACAACAGGTTTTCATCGGAGTTTCCACACTCCAAGGCGGCGTCACACCAGCCTTGGAACAACGATAACAAAATCAACCAATGCTTGCAAATGGTATTCGATTGGCATGTTGGAAATACGGGTAGCGGGCGGAGAAAGACCGTGTTTATTCGATATCGATGGCTGACGGGTCACGTGTCAGTCGCACGACGAGGCCGAGGAGGTAGACGAGAAGCTCCAGGTCCTCGCTTCCCGGATAACGCTGCACGATCTCCCTGACAATCCGTCGCAAGGCCTCAGCCTCTTCGTGAACCATGGCTTTCACGAATTGCTCTGCCTCGGGCGCATCCAGCAATGATCCTGTGGGGCGTACCATGGCGAATTTCGCTCCTCAATCCACCTCGACAATCTTTGAGCCGGCCCAAACTCTTTCGAACACTCCGTGATTTTCAAAGCCCGGTCGAACAAGCTCAAGAGTACAAGAGTTCGATACGTATCTTATTGTTATATTTTTTTATTTTCACGGACCTCACAGACCACGGCAGCTGAAACTACTCAGTCTCTACGACGCGCGATGATCTGTACATACTGAGAATCCTACAGGCGAAGCCCTGCTCGTCCGCGCTAAATTTCCCATTGGCTCGCCTGCAATCATTTGCTTCCTTTCTCGGCATCGGTCCACGGGCCGCCATTCACAATCAACCCATCGAGCTCGACTGCAGTGCCCGACAGATCGCCTTGCGGTAGCACCGAACTTTCGAACATCGCACACGTGCATCCAGATAGACCGCACAGCTATATGAATCCATATTATGGATCATAATAGATCAATGAGCTATAATATGACAGTCGAACAGTTGCCCATCATCCATGTGAGCGGCGCTCCGTTTGCACGAGGCAAACAACATGCGGTTGCATTAAGGGCGAGGATCCACGAAGCGGTAAGGCGCCAGAGGCAGTCGTGCAACGACGTTGGCATGCGCCATGCTGCGCAACAGGCCGCTCGCTCCTGGCATCAGCTCGAGGCAGGGTTTCCGAACGTCGCGGCCGAGATCCGGGGAATTGCGGAAGGAAGCGGTCTGGCACCCCTCGATATCTATCTCCTTTCGGGCTTCGAGTTTTTCGAAAGTGCTCCATCAAGCGGCTGCACGACGGCAGCCTGCGAGACAACCAATGGCGCGATCGTTGCGCAGAACTGGGACGCACCGCCTGGCACCGAGCGAGACCTCGTCTTGATGATCCACGAATGCGGCGACAACAGCCTGATGATGGTCACCTCTCCTGGAACGCTTGGCTGGGTTGGCATGAACCGGGCTGGCCTGGCGCTCGTGACCAACGATCTCATGCTCGATGTCGCCGATCATGGACTGCCCAGTCTCGTAGTCCGGCGCAGCCTCCTTGGCCACGCTCGTACAAGTGATGCCATGAATGCCGTTCGCGAGCTTGGCCATCGTTCAGGACGTTGTTATCTCATCGGTGATGCCGGCGGTGACATTGCCGGGGTCGAGATTTCTCCGATGATAGGCGCGCACGCGTTTTCTGGATCTTCCATAGTCCACACCAATCACCCCGTCCTCGCCGAAACCGCCTTGATGGAGGACATCGAGGCGGTCGCACGCGTTTATCCGTCAAGTCGCGAGCGGCTGCGCACGGCTCGCCGACATTCTATTGGCTGCCGAGACGACATGCAGCGTCTCCTGACCGATACGACCGGCAAGCCCGATGCAATCTGCAAAACGACTTCGTTAAGGGAGCCGACGCAAACCGCATTCTCGATCATCCTTGAGTGCGGAAAGCGGCGTGCGTCGGTCTGTCCGGGACGGCCGGATCACGGAGACTACCGCGTTTTCGACTTCGATTTTGCAACCGCAGTCTAAGCGACGGACAGATCACCACCCCCGGAACGCCGTGCGTACTCGGCAAAACGTGCTGCGAGTTCGTCAGCACGATCATCGCACTCATTCGGACGATAGGGGCGGCAGTCAAAACCAAGCACGTCGCGCATGATCTCCGCCGATGCATCGGTCGTGCGAACCGTTCCATCGTCGTCGACGCTCTCGATACCATCATAGCGTTGGCAGCGTCGGTTGATGTCGATCGCCTGGTCGAGCGTCAAGCCTGCGGGAAGGTCAACGAGAAAACCCGTCGGTGACACGCGGACCGGATAACCGCCAACAAGCCCCAATGGGCCCGGACCATGGACGACCTGACCTGCACGGGCGGCCACCGCCTCCAACATCGCAGTCGCCGATGATGCCGTGACGGATTGCCCAGCCAGGCCCTTGACCCGGCGGTAGCGACCAGCGACGAGCGAAAACAGGACCGCATGGTCGATCTCGTCGGCCGGCACCTCCATTCCATCGGCATAGATTGTGAGATGATAGGGCGCCCCGTCTGTGCCACCGGTGCTCGGCATTCGATAGCTCAGATAGTGATGGGCAAAGAAGCGGACATCGATTGCGGCTGGCTCGCGCTTGAGCATGTGGGCGGCGGCAAGCCGGATCCCAGGCACCGCGTTTGCAATGTTGCCGATACCGACGGCTGGCGCCAACCCCTCGGCGGCAAGCGACGCGTTGACGACATCCGGATAGGACGCGTTTACGACCACCGCATGACTGTCTGCGAGACGAACCGCCTTCATCAATCTGCGAATGAGAACCTGGTGCATGGGCGTCCAGACGCCGCCGCGCGCCATGTCGATACGCTTGTAGGCTTCCGGTGGAAGCTTGGTGATGACCCACCAACTGTGCAGGGTCGCCGCGTTGAAGATGATGTCTGGTTTCAGCTTGTCCAACCGCTCGGCAGTCTGCTCGATGTCCATCAGGTCGATGTGGGCAACGTCAACCTTGGGTTCGCGACCGAGATTCATCGCCGTATAGCGCGCCAGGTTTACGCGAAGAAGTGCCGCGTCCGGCTGGCGCGCGCCGACCGTCAGTGCATAGTCCTTTCCGCTTTGCAGCAGGAAATCGAGGACATCGCCCCCAAGCACGCCGCTGCCGATTATCAGTACTCTTGGTGTCCTTCTGTCCGTGGTCACAGTGCAATCCTCACTACTTTTGCGAGCCTATGTGGATTTCATGCATTTTCCGGTAGCAATATGAGACAATTGATCATAGATTGCAATCATCGATATCAATAATCTTATTGGTTGTATCTATGCCCGCTTCCTCTTCACCGACGCCCGAACTGCAAATCGACCTTTCGGCGATCGCCGCCAATTACACGTACCTGAAATCGCTGGTCGCACCCGGCGTGGACGTCGCTGCTGTCGTGAAGAGCAATGCGTACGGACTTGGCATCGATCTCGTCGTCCCTGCACTCCTGGAAGCCGGCTGCGCTCGTTTCTTCGTCGGAGATCTTCGCGAGGGCCTTCATGTTCGCAAGCGGCTTGCAAGTTCGGCCACAATCCATTTGCTTTCAGGCTTTGGTGCCGGCGACACCGACGAATGTATTTCCTCCAGGCTCGATCCAGTATGTCGCTCCCTGCCAGAAGCGTTGGCGTCGTCAGGCCGCCTGCCGCAACTTTCCCTTGCTGTAGACACAGGCTTCTCAAGGTTTGGCCTGCCTCTTTCGGAGTTGGCGACACTCGTCCACCAGACATCTCGCGCGCCCGACCTGCTGGTTAGTCATCTTGCCTGCGCCGATTTGCCTGCGGACAATACAAACGTGCTCCAGCACGATCGCTTCATGGCTGCCTGCGAAATCATGCGACCGCGCAAGCGAAGCCTTGCCGCATCTGCCGCTGTTTGGCTCGGCAACCGCTTCCACCTTGACGTCGTTCGCGTCGGATCAGCGCTCTTCGGCCTCAACAATGCGGGTATCGAACCATGTCCGCTTCAGCCCGTCGTGGCGCTGAAGACGCACATTGTCGACGTCAGAACGGTCCAACCGGGCGAGGCCATTGGATACGCGGCAAGCTTTCGGGCAAGCCGCCGAATGCAGATCGGCATCATCGCGCTCGGCTACGTGCACGGTCTCCCGTGGTCGGCAGCCAACGCGATATCCGCCGTGATCGGTTCCCACATCGTCCCGGTCGTCGGTCGTGTCGCGATGGAATACACAGCAATTGACCTCAGCGATCTGCATCCATCGCTCTGCTTGCCGGGAGCCCTGGTCGAACTGATCGGGTCCGGACTTTCCGCCGACGCAATGGCAAGGGCGATCGGCACGGTTCCACAAGAGCTGCTCGTTCGCCTCGGATCCGGCTGCCGCCGCCAATACGTCTGCCGTCCCCTAGCAAGCAGAGGAGCGTTCCACTGATGACCGGTCGGCGACTGGGAGTGCTCAGCGTTCTGACGGCAGCGCTGCTCTGGAGCACGGCGGGGCTATTCATGGGCCTGCTCGGCGAACTCGACGCCTGGACCATCCTCTTCTGGCGAAGTCTGTTCGGCGCCGTCATCACCACTGCATTGGCTTTGCTCGATCCTCGCCGGCGAGCGAAAGCAAGTGGATCTCGCACGTGGTGGTGGATTGCAACTGTAGCATCAGCGGTCGGAATGATCGCCTTCATTCCGGCCTTGCGCCTGACGTCGATCGCAAACGTCGCCCTGATTCATGCAGCGCTTCCGGTCTTCGCCGCCATGGCCTCGATCCTCATCCACGCAGAAAGGCCCTCGCGCGCTACAGTCATATCGTCCTTTGTATCGTTGGCCGGTGCCGCCTTAATCTTCATCGGCTCATCCGCCGCGGGCTCGGGCCGGTCGGGCGATCTGCTTGCACTGGTCATGACAATGTCGATCGCCCTGATGACGGTGGCGCTGCGCGCTTATGACGGTTCCGTTGGATCGGTCGTAGCAACCTCCAACGGTATCGCGGCGATCGCGGCCTACTGCGTCTCTCCGGATATCACCATCGAAATTGGCCAGGCGATCGTAATCGCAGCCTTTGCCGCGATACAGATGGTGCTTGGTCTCATCTTCTACAGCAAGGGCGCGCAGTTGCTTCCGAGCCCGCAAACGGCCCTGTTGTCGCTGGCAGAGGTTCCGCTTTCTCCTTTTTGGGTTTGGCTGGCCTTTGGCGAGCGACCCGCACTTGGAAGCGTCGTCGGTGGCCTGATCATACTTGCGGCGACGGTTTTGCACGGCATTCTGAACCTCTACCGCAGCGCGGAGAGAGGCCCGTGGATGCGGCAAACGCCGAAAGGCACACCATGAGACAGGGACACCGCATTATCGGCAGCATCGGTGACCTTGCCGACCAGTACGACGGATTGATCGTCGATCTTTTTGGAACCCTCCACGATGGCATTGATCTCCTTCCGGGCGTGCTCGGGGCACTGCGCGACATCAACCAACGTCATATTCGCATCTGTCTTCTTTCAAACGCCCCGCGACGGCGAGCTCAGGTCGTTGAACAGATCGACCGGATGGGGCTCGAACACGACTTCTATTGCGGCCTGATAACGTCTGGAGAGATGGTGTTCGAGGCATTGGCTGCAGGTTCATCAAGTCTTGGCGATCGCTATTTTCACATCGGCCCCGCCGAGCTGTCCGGGCTTCTCCACGGAAGTGGTCGCAGCCCTGTGGCCGACATCGATGAAGCCGATTTCCTTCTCTGCACCGGTATCGGCCATGGACCATCAGTCAGTCGCGATCCGTTTGCGAGGGCGATCGAAAGAAAGCTCGTCATGGTCTGCGCCAATCCCGATCGCAGCGTGATGATTGGCCAGAACACCATCGCTTGCGCGGGCATGGTCGCCGAGCGCTATGAAGGGATGGGGGGCACAGTCTGGTATTTCGGGAAGCCCCATCGTGCGGCCTACGACGGAGCGTTCTCCTGTCTCGGCATACCCGCAAAGCGCATCCTCGCCGTTGGCGATGCGCTTGAAACCGACGTCCGGGGCGCCAACGCCGCCGGCATCGATGCGGCACTGGTGCTGACCGGGATCGACGGCCATCTGGTTTTCAATCGGCAGGAGGGACGTGTGCCCTGGAATAAGATCGCAGCACTGCGCAACAGGCAGCACCGACCGACATTCGTCGTGCGTGCCTTCGCACGGGCTGAGTGATCTTTCTGGAAGGAGACCCTGGAGTTAATGTCGTGGCTGGATCATGGCCGCTGCAACAGATCCGAGACGCGCGTCCTCGAGCGGGTTAAGGCTCGCCTCGATTGACCGAACTTCCGTTTTGATCATGTCGACAAGAACAGGCAGACGTTCTTCAGAGAGCCTCGCAGTCGTCAGGTTGATCGCAATCGAAGCGATCGCGTCGCGACCCGGAGGCAGGATCGGAACCGCGATTGCCGATATGCCAGCGACGAGATCGCCATGGTCAACGGCATATCCGTTATGCCTGATCCCATCCAGTGCATCCTTGACCTTGCGCTCCGTCAGCGACCCGTACCGACGGTAGAGCGGTGCATTCGTCGAAGCGATCACCGTGGCTTCGGCCGGCGGCAGGAATGCAAGGATTGCCTGGCTTGCAGGGCCGACTCCCATCGGAATCTGGCCACCGATATGACCCGTCAGGCTATCGATCATGTAGGACCCCTGTTGACGATCGACACAGACCGTGTTGAAGCCGGCTCGCGCCATCAGGAACACAGAATCTCCTGAGGCGGCCGATAGACGCATCAGCGCGGGGCGCGCCAATACCCGCAACCCTGTGCCATCCGCCGCAGTCGCACCCATTGCAAAAAGCGCCAGACCCAGGCGATAGCGTCGGGTTTCCCGTTCGCGATCGACGAGCCCGTGCCGTTCGAGCGCGGTTATGATGCGGTGGGCCGTCGGCTGCTTCAGGCCGAGGGCTTCCCCAATCATCGCCATTGTTGCGCCGCCTTGTCCTGCCTCGCCAAGAAATTTCAAGACCGCGACTGCTCTGTCGAGAAGCTGTGTGCCTGTTGCCGCGGTCTCGTCACTTGCCATTTCAAACCCATTTCTCGCCCGTTCCGGCAATTCCTTGTGCCGGATCGCCGTTTTGTAGAATGCCTAGGAGGGTTTGCAAAGGGTGTCGAGCAGAGTGGCAGGAGTCGCGCCTTTACCGAGACGGGTGATCGCATCGTGAATCGATTGTGCATGCTCTCGCTCCAATGGCAGTGCTCGAGACAGGCTTTCGAACTTGGCGGTAAGTTCCTCGTTGCTCAAAGGATTGTTCGGCTCGCCTTTCGGATAGAAGACTTCGTGAGAGTACCGGTCGCCTTTCGCGACTATGACGACGGTGGCGGGCGTCGCCGCCGGAAACGCTCCCGCATATCGCGGCTCCGCCTTCAACCTAACACGCCCAGCGAGTGCAAGAATGTCGGGGTCGGAAAGATGGCGATCCACAAGCGGCAGCAATGCCGCCTCCCCATGGCAAAGAGCGGCAGCAACACAGAATGGAATGCTGTACTGCGCGGCCTCGTTGGAGGCTGGTGACGCCTGGTTCGGCAAGGTCAGTGCTCTCTCGAACGTTTCGATCACAATCTCATCGATCGCTTCCGCTACAAGGCGGTGCCGCGCCTTCAGCTCCAATACCGCATCGATCGCCGCATGCGCCCAACGGCAGCAACTGTAGCGCTTGAAATAAGCCCGCTCGATCTGCCAGTCCTCACCCAGGCCATCGAGAAGCCGCGTCCTGTCGAAGGCTTCATGATCGTCGAGAAGGTCGAGCGGACCAGTATGCCCGGCCGCGGCCAGAAAGGCGGCCTGAACACCATTTGCCGCCGCCCATGGAATTCCCTCCTTTACGGAGTGGCCAAGCCGTGTCCAGCCCGTTGCAAATTGGCTCGTTGCGGTCTGTCCCGCGATCGCCATGGCATGGGCAATGACCGAAGCGGACTGACCAAGTAGCCAGCCCGTCGCGGCAGCAGTCCCGTAGCCGCACCAGAGTCCGGTATCAGTCGTGCGCAGAGCGTTGATGTCGCGCGATGCCGCAATCCGCACCGCGATCTCGTATCCAAGGGCAACGGCGGTCAACAACCTCTCAGCTGGGATGGTCGCGACAGAAGAAAGCGAAAGCACTGCCGGCACGATGGCGGCGGCGGGATGGCCGGCGGCAGCTCGATGGCCATCGTCGAGATCAAGGCATGCCGCATAGGTGGCGTTGACGAAGGTGGCACCTGCCGGGGGCAGGCGACCCGCCGAGAACCATACGTTCGATTTCCCAACTCCCCAGATCGATGGCGCGGCATCGAATGAGGCCTGTCCCCCGGGAGTGGCAGCGCCTGCGGCGGCAACCCCGATCGTGTCTTGAAGCGTCCTGCGGACAGCCTCCGCCACAGAGGTGTCGACGGCTTCGACCGACCGGCAGAAGGCCGCGAGCTTGGTAATGGCGAATGACATTGCGGGTTTCCCTTTGCTGCTACCCCAGGTGGCTTTCAAGTTTCGAACAGCCGTGCCGGGAAGTAACTCTTTTTGAAATTGATTCCAACTTCACATCCATATTATGGATTATTCCAGATCAAGTCGCAATGGGAGGAACGCAAAGATGGTAACGGGACATGGAGCGCGGCAAGGCCTCAAGAGACTGGAACCTCATGCGGTCCCGGAGATTGACATAGAGGTCGATGGAGTTCGCGTGCCGGCCCGTCAAGGCGAAACGATCCTCGTTGCGCTGAACGCCACGCTCGGCCATGTTCGCAACTTTGAGTTTCGGGACGAGCGAAGAGCGGGCTTCTGTTTCATGGGTGTCTGCCAGGACTGCTGGCTGTGGACCTCAACTGGCAAACGTGTGCGCGCGTGCACCAGCCTCGTCGAGCTGGGCATGACGCTGTCGACCTCAGCACCGGAACAGAGAGCATGAGCCGCCAGGAACAGATTGTCATTGTCGGCGCGGGACCGGCAGGCGTCAGCGCGGCCAACACTCTTGTAGAAGCCGGCCATCGCCCGGTGCTCGTCGACGAGGGGATGTTTGAGGGCGGCCAGATCTTTCGCCGTCCGCCGGCACCCCTTCAAAGGTCTGACAAGGAGCTCTACGGTTTCGACGCCGCGCGGGCACGCAGGATGCGCGACCGGTTCACCCGCATCCAGCCATCGATGACCTACCTTCCGGAAACCCTGATCTGGAATGTCGAGCCTGGCGTGCTTCACCTTTCCGGCAAGGCTGGAACCGTCAGGCAACCATGGCACCGCCTGATCGTCGCGCCGGGTGCGATGGATCGCATCGTGCCGGTCAAGGGCTGGACAGCTCCTGGCGTTTTTACTCTCGGCGGTGCGCAGATCGCATTGAAGGCCCAGGCTTCGCTGATCGGTCATGAGACTGCCTTCATCGGGAGTGGGCCACTCCTGTACCTTGTCGCCTATCAGTATGCCCGCGCTGGCGGCCGGGTTGTCGCCGTCCTTGAAACCGGGAAGCCGTTCAATCGATTTCCTCCTCTTGCGGGCCTTGCCGCCGGTGCTCGGATCCTGGCGAAGGGTCTCTATTTCATCGCCTGGCTGAAGGCTCATGGGATCCCGCTCCTTACCGACGTGGAGCCCATCGAAATTACCCGAACTGCGAGCGGCCAGGTTTCGGGGCTGCGCTACCGCATTGGCAAGCATGCAACCTCCCTTGCCTGCGACGGCGTCGGCATGGGCCAGGGTCTCAAGTCGGAGACACAGCTGGCCGATCTTCTTGGCGTCGATTTTCAGTTCGTCGAACAGCACCGTCAGTGGCTTCCGAACGTAGATCAAGACGGCCGAAGTTCGATCGACGGGGTCTATTTTGCCGGAGACGGGCTTTCGATCCGTGGAAGCGAGGTCGCGGAAATGACCGGAGAGCTCGCGGCCTTGGCGCTGCTTGCAGATTGTGGGCAGCCAGATTTGGCGCGGTCCGCAAAACTCAGGCGTCGCATTGCGCGCATGAACCGGTTTCGCAGCGCGCTTGATACGCTGTTCCCGTTTCCACGTCGAATGTCCTCCGACTTGTCCGACGACACCCTGATTTGTCGCTGCGAGGGGCTGACCGCGCATGCCATACGTGAGGCGATGGCCGTGTCAGGTGAATGCGACATCAACCGCATCAAGGCCTTTACACGCCTTGGCATGGGGCGTTGCCAGGGACGGGTCTGCGCGTCGGCAGCAGCCGAAGTTGTCGCAGCGCAAGCCCGAACCGACATTCGCCAGGTTGGACGCATGCGCGGTCAGGCGCCGGTGAAGCCCATTCCGCTTTGCCTACTCGCGGGAGACACCAATGACGGTCTATGACATTGCCATCATCGGCGGTGGCCTTGCCGGCTGTTCCGCAGCACTTCACGCCCGTCAGATGGGCGCCTCCGTCGTACTGTTTGAACGCGGGCGATGCGGTGCGCAGGCAAGCGGGGTCAATTATGGTGGCGTCCGCCAACAGGGGCGCCACCCGGCCGAGCTGCCGCTCGCCAAGCGCAGTCGCTCCATCTGGGCAAGGCTTGCCGATCTGGTCGGAGACGACTGCGAGTTTGCCGTCACTGGCCACCTTAAGCTGGCGCGCAACGACGCCGACATGCGGGATCTCGTCGCACATCAGGCGATCGCACGCAGCCTCGGCCTTTCGCTTGAGATCATCGACCGGACCGATCTGCGACGTCGCTATCCCTATCTCGGAGAACAGTTCTACGGCGGGTCTCTTTGCGCTGAGGACGGCCAGGCCAACCCCAGGCTCGTTGCACCGGCATTCTCCCGCGCCGCGCGGGCAATCGGTGCCGTCGTCCGCGAAAACTGCGCGATCGAACGTGCCGTCGCCTCCGATATCGGCTTCGATCTCTTTGCCTCAGGCGAACGCGAGCCCGTTCGGGCGAGGCGCCTGATCAACACGGCCGGCGCCTGGGGTTCACGCGTAGCATCATGGTTCGGCGACACCGTCCGCGAAGATGTGATGGCGCCGAACATGTGCGTCACTGAACCGATCCCTCCGTTGATCGGCCCCAATCTCGGCATTTGCGGGGGCGGCATTTACATCAGGCAGGCCAGAGACCATGGCAGCGTGATCTTCGGGTCCGGGCTCGGCGCCGCCGATCGCGATGCCCTGCGGGCCCGCCCACTTGCCGACGTTACCATGGAGGCGGCGAGAGCGGCGATCGAGATGGTGCCAGCACTTGCAAACGTCCTGTTGGTACGCAGCTGGACCGGCATCGAGGGACGCACGCCGGACGGGCTTCCGGTTGTTGGAGCAAGCCCACGACTATCCAACCTTTTTCACGCTTTCGGCTTCTCCGGGCACGGGTTCCAACTCGGTCCCGCCGTCGGTGCCGTTCTCGCGGAACTCTGCCTCCGGGGAGAGACCGAGACGCCGATCGATGGCCTGTCGATGACCCGCTTCGATCCGCCGACCACGCATCCGGCTGCGCCTCTCGCTGCCGGTAAAACCTGATCGACTTCACAACAAGAAAGGGAACAACGATCATGAAAACAGTAAGATTGGCTGGAATGGCAGCCATTGCGCTTGCGCTCCTTGCCGGGCCCGGCGGGTTACCAGCGGCGGCCGACGACGCTGCCGCCTTCAAGCTCGTCGAACCGGGAACGCTTTCGGTCGCGATTACCGGCGACATGCCCGGCCTTGTCGCGCGTGATGGAAGGCTGGTCGGCTACGATGGTGAGATCCTACAGCTTGCCGCCGAGCATCTTGGCCTCGCGATCAAGCCCGTTCCAATG
The DNA here is from genome assembly GCA_900468535.1 of Hyphomicrobiales bacterium. Classification (GTDB taxonomy): domain Bacteria; phylum Pseudomonadota; class Alphaproteobacteria; order Rhizobiales; family Rhizobiaceae; genus Rhizobium. The sequence continues at coordinate 38,465 of UBTY01000024.1, forward strand.
GAATGGTCAGGCGCGATCGCAGCCGTTCAGACTGGCCGCGTCGACATCATCGGAGGCAATGTCGCCTGGACCGAGCAACGGGCAGGAACGCTCTCGCTGACAGACCCGAGCGGCTATTTCCAGAACGGCATCACGGCGCCGACGACAACCGGCTGGCACAGCCTGGCAAATCTGGAAGACATGAAAGTCGGCTCGATGACCGGGTTTTCGTTTCTGCCGGAGTTGAGGCGCATAAAAGGCCTGGAACTGTCGCTCTATGACAGCTCGGATGCCGCATTGCGCGATCTTGTCACCGGTCGAATTCAGGCCCTGGTCGGCGACCCACCAGTCATCGATTACGCCATCTCGAAGAATCCGGACTGGGGGCTCGCGAACCTGCCATTCACCGACAACAACCCGGAGTTCCCGCTTTTGACGGGGATTGGGCGGCAATACGTCTTCGGCCTTTCGAAGGACAACAAGGCGCTTTCGGACGCCATCAGCGGAGAAATCCGCAAACTCTGGGAGAGCTGCGAGGTCAAGGTCATCGGCAAGAAATACGGCAATGTCAGCGAAGCGAACTACACGCCGTCGCCACAGAATTTCCGAGCAGGCGTCGACCGGCCGGCGGACTGGAAGCCGCCTGTCTGCGCTCGCTAACGACCATATCAGCGACCGGCTCGCCGGTCGCATCCCGCGCCATGGAGGTTCAAATGCCCGACGCCGACATTCTCCTGACCGTCGACAAACTCAACAAGTCCTACGGCCCTCTTGCCGTCCTCAAAGATGTTTCGTTCTCACTGCGGCGGGGCGAGCGTATTGCCTTGATCGGCCCGAGCGGATCGGGCAAGTCGACGTGTCTCAGGGCAATCAACTTCCTAGAACAACCGACCAGCGGTGACATCAGGATAGACGGCCAACTGATCGGTCGTCATGCCAACGGCCGGCGCATGACCGATGCCGAGCTCGCGCCACAGCGCGCCGAAATCGGCATGGTGTTCCAGCACTTTCATCTTTGGCCGCATCTTTCCGTCGAAGCCAACGTCGCGCTGCAGCCGCGCAAGGTGCGGGGCTTGGCGGCTGAGCGCGCCGCGGAACTGGCCGCCGGCCTGCTGGCCAAGGTCCATCTCGCCCACAAGGCTGGCGATATGCCGTCTCGCCTTTCGGGCGGCCAGCAACAACGGGTCGCCATCGCCCGTGCCTTGGCGCAACAACCGAAGCTGTTGCTCTTTGATGAACCGACTTCTGCCCTCGATCCTGAACTGGTCGGGGAAGTGCTTAACGTCATCAAGGAACTTGCCGGCGAGGGGCGCTCGATGCTGCTGGTCACGCATGAGATCGCTTTCGCGCGTGAGGTTGCCGACAGGATCATTTTCATGGATGGCGGCCGCATCGTTGAAGAAGGTCCTGCCCGTCAGGTCCTCGACCATCCGCGCGAGGCGCGTCTCAGGCAGTTCCTCTCCAGTCTTTCGAAAGAGGAGGCCCGGCCATGAACGAGGCCCTGTTGACGAGGATAACTGAGGCGCTTCTGGATGGATCCGTCGTTACGGTAAAGGTCAGCCTCGGAGCGCTTGCTGTTGCTATGACAATCGGCCTCGTGCTGGCGACGATCGAGCACCTATCCGACAACGGTCCGGCAAGGTTCCTTATCAGGACTTATGTCGAGGCTCTCCGCAACATTCCGAGCCTCACCTTCCTCTTCCTTTTGTATTTTGGCCTCGCATCGGCGGGCTTGCGGATGACGTCGATGGCGGCCGCCATTGTCGGGCTCGGCATGATTGGCGGCGCTGTGGTGATCGACGTTCTCCGCGCCGGCTTCAGGTCTGTTCCAGCAGGCCAACGGGAGGCTGCTGCAGCCATCGGCCTCAGACCGCTTGCGGCGTTCCGCCTCGTCGTCCTTCCGCAGGGACTTCGCCTTGCCTTGCCATCGCTTGGAAACTATGCGGTCGGCCTGGTGAAGGATACTTCGCTCGTTGCCGCGATCGCCGCACCCGAGGTGATGTTCAACGCGCGCCAGATCGTCAACGAGACCTTCGCGACCGCTACCGTCTACGGAGCAGCTGCCCTTCTCTACCTCATACTCACTTTCGTTGTCGGGCGAGCGTTCGTTCTGGCTGAACGTCGACTGGAGTATTGATATGGACTTCATCGAAACTGTCGCCGCCAACCTCAACGATTGGGGTCCCCGGCTTGCCGCCGGGCTGGTCATGAGCCTTGCGCTGACATGCGCAGGCTTCACGCTGGCCTTCGTCCTCGGGCTCCTGCTCGAATATCTCAGGACACGTTCATCAGCCGCAATCCGAGCTGCCGCAGCGCTCTATGTCGTCGTCGCGCGCGGCGTTCCAATCCTTGTGATCCTGTATCTCATCTATTTCGGCATGCCGGGCAGCGGCATCGTGATTTCGGCCTTTGCGGCCGGCAGCCTTGGTCTCGGGCTAGTCTATGGCGCCTACCTGTCCGAGGTCTTTCGAGCTGGGCTGAGCGCCATCCCTAGGGGGCAGAGAGAAGCTGCCCTGGCAGCAGGCCTCACGCCTGGCCAGACGTTCCGCCTCGTGCTGCTGCCACAGGCAATCCGCCATATGCTGGCACCTCTTCTGGTCAACCTGATCTCACTCCTGAAAGACAGCTCGATTTGCGCGCTGATCGCCGTTCCGGAACTGACGCTGACCTCGCGTGCGATCATGTCGGAGAGTTTCCTGCCCCTGCACGTCTTCGCCCTGACCGCGGTTCTGTACTTCGCACTGGCATGGCCGGCGTCCCTGGCTGTCAGGCTGATCGAGAAACGCCTTTCGTATGGGACCGCGACGAAGAGCGCGCGCGACGCCGCAAAGCAATTACTGGCTCAGCCCGCCTGAGCCTTCAAAAGGAGGATGTCTTGAAGAAACTAATGAACAGCCCTTCCGACTATGTCGACGACAGCCTATCCGGACTGGCGCTTGCCTATCCTGACCTGGTGCGCGCCGGAAAGACCGGCCGCACGATCGTCAGACGCAATGGCGTCAGAGAGGGCAAGGTGGCAATCGTCACCGGTGGAGGATCTGGGCATCTGCCGCTCTTCTGCGGCTATCTTGGGGATGGCCTGCTCGACGCCTGCGCTGTCGGCAATGTCTTCGAAGGCCCCGCATTACAGGCCTGCATCGACGCCATAGACATGGCCGACAACGGATCCGGCGTTCTGCTTCTTTTCGGAAACTATGGCGGCGACCGGATGAACTTCGACATGGCATCGAAAATGGCGCGCGCCGATGTCCGCACCGTGCTTGGCACGGACGATATCGCAAGCGCCGAGCGCGCCGAGCGCCACAAGCGGCGCGGCGTTGCCGGCATCGTTCTTGCGTTCAAGGCAGCCGGAGCAGCCGCCGAAGTGGGCCTTCCCCTGGACGAAGTTGCCCGGATGGCGCAGAAAACGGTCGACCGAACGGGATCGATCGGCATCGCCTGGAGTGGCTGCAGGCTGCCATCGGTGGATCAGCCTATTGTCGACATGGGGAACGGCGATGTCGAAATGGGGATTGGCATTCATGGGGAGCCGGGCATCTGGCGAAAACCGATGGCAGCCGCCAATGCGCTGGTCGACGAGATGATCGAACGGATCCTTGCCGATCGCAGCGAAGAAGCTCTCTCTGATCGCGTCATACTGATGCTGAACAACCTCGGCGGCACGCCTGTTGATGAGCTGTTCATCGCTTTCAACAGGGCCCACCAGATCCTTTCAGGACGGGGTATTGCGATTGCTCGCTCTTACGTCGGAACCTTCGCCACGGCGATGGAAATGGGTGGGATTTCGATCAGTCTTTGTTTTGTCGACGATGAGCTCGAGCCGTTGTTTCAGGCGCCTGCGCGCGCACCGTTCTGGAGCGCGCAATGACCAGTGCTACGCCAGAGAACCTCCTTGCCGCCGCGCGCCGCGCCGCCCTTGCTGCCAAAGCGATGGAAGCAAACCTGAATGCGGCCGACAGCCGTATTGGCGACGGGGACACGGGCACGATGCTTGCGCGCCTATTGACCGCGGTCGAAACAACAGAGCCCGTTCATGACGACGTCGGCGCTACCTTCAAGGCAATGGCCATGGCAGCGGCAGCAAGCACCGGCTCCAGTCTCGGAACGCTTCTCAGCGCCGGGCTTTTATCGGCAGGGTCGCGCTTCTCAGGCAGGGTCGAGCTTGCGCCTGAGGACATTGCAACAGTCGTAGAAGTCGCCCGGGACGAGATGCTGTCGCTCGGGCGCTCGCACCTTGGCGACAAGACAATCGTAGACGGGCTGCACGCAGTGGCCTGTGCGCTTGAAAGCGGATCCGACCCCTGCCGCGCAGCGGAAGAAGCGATACGCCAATTCAAGGGGAGACCATGCAGGATCGGGCGGGCGCGCATGTGGCCTGAGCAAAGCATGGAACTCGACGATCCAGGCATGCTGGCTCTGGCCGAAATCGTCAAGGCGATCTGCATGCCACCGCCCCAACCGGGGTGAGCGCGAGGCGGCTGGATTGACTCTGGCGTTATTGGATCCCGGAGGGATCAGTTGTGGTGTCGTGCCGACAACATAGCCCAGGCACGGCGAAGCGTTCGCAGTCGCGTCGAGATCCGATCGCTCGGAAGGGGAATTGCAATGGCATTGCGAAAATCAACAAGGGCCTGCGCCTCCAGGGGGGTTGATTTGCTGTGTCCGGAAGGGTCGTTGATCGGTTTGCCATTGCGGCAATCGACAACGGCCCACATTCCATCGTCAAGAGGCTCAATCTGGTAGCGCTGCATTCCGGTCTGCCTATAAACCTGTCTACCAGAACATCCCCAAAGCCCTCCGAAATCAACAGGACCGATCGCTTGACGCAGCCCATACGTTGGGGGATGGTGAACCCGCCGGTACCTCCCTTTGATGTCGAACGCCTCCTCGTCCGACCAATGCTGTCCCACGGAATTTCGAGGTGGGCGATCAGGGCCTCCGCCTGTGCCACTGCTCGAAAACGAAAGACCAGCTTAGAAAATTCTCCCCGCCCAGAGGCGAGCCGGGATCGATTGCCATCTGACGTGTTGGAGCGTCAAGGTTTGACGCGGACGTCTTCAAAGCTGCTATTGAATAAAGCGGGCTCTTTTCCTTACTTCGTGCGCGATCCACTCCGGTTCTCTTGTCGAGCCGCCCGCCATGGCGTTGATCTGATCGCCAACATCATCGCAGGTTTGCATCACAACTCGCCTCGCTCAGCGTCGCGCGATAATTCATTTCTGACCGCCGATCCTCGAGAGATCAATCCTGATACCCGCCGCTTCGCTATCGTTTGCATTTGAAGACCCGGCCTCGCTTTCAGCTGCCGCGTCATCGGCAGACTCCGCCTCCGCTGCCTTCACCTCGACGCTCGTTTCGGCGATATCACCACCCGGATCTTGGGCTTGAAACACGGCTTGCCCCTCGAACTGGCCTGTCTTCCACGCGTAGACCGCATCGGCGAAGATTTGCGGAAAGGCCTCAGCACTCGTGGGGTTGCCATACCATTTTCTCACGATCCGGAGAATCTTAGCGAACATGGTCGATCCCTTGCGGAGGTTCTCGCAGGGCTTGACCAGATCGGACGTTATCTCGGAGGTATCCTTCACGCCGATACCAGCCGGGAACTGCGTCACCCCCACACGGACCATCGCCTGGCCGACATACTGCCGAACGATGCCCATGGCCTCATCAGGCGTTTTCGGCTTGGGGACTAGGACGAGACGTCCGCCCGATTTGACGCTGACAGCGAGTGGGTCGCCGGAGCCGACCGCAGACACGAACTGCTCAACAATAGCAGGCTTGAGCGCCGGATCGGCGCACTGTTTGATAAAGGCAGCGTCCATGACGATGGCTCCAAGGATCAGGTGTTGAAAGACATCACGAAAGGCTTGCCGAACAGCCGTGCCCAAGCTTGTGTGCTGGCACGCTCGATGGCGATGATGGAGGTTCCTTTGGTCCACCAGCCATTCCCGATTGCTATGATGAGGTCAGGATCATGAAGCATCGACTGCAAGATCGGCCAGATGATCAGCTGCTCGTAGCAGATGAGTGGGGCCAAGCGCTGGCCGCCAACTGATGTGATCGGATTTGCGAAAAAGTCGGCTCGGGCTCCGCCGCTCCTTCCAACCAGAGGCAGCCAGGGCTGCCACATCGAGCCAGGCACTGGCATGCGTTCGCGGTAGAGAATCTCGCCTTCGGTGGCCGAGACGCGAGCCAGCACATTGTCATAGCCTTCCGGCCCGACGACCGCCGCGCCGGCGATGACGTTCACATCTGTCCCGGTCAGCTGCTGCCGCCACAGGCGTTCGACCGATGGCGTCCAGAAGCCGAGAGCGCTTTCAGGCAAGAGCATATGGGCCGTGTCTGGCCGACGCTGTAAGCGAAGCGTTGCAACAAGATCGCTGTGCCGGGCAAGACTGTTATCGCGACCGAGACTATTTCCGAGCTGCAGGTCGACGCCCTGCCAACCACGCCCTATGTCGGGAGCTGTCCAGAATGCGGCGGACCAGAGCCAGAAGCCTACGAGCGACATGACCGCAGCCGGTCGATAGCGTGTCGTCATGATCGCGAGACCGGCTGCCATTGCCGCCAGTCCCGCCCAGCCCCATCCCGGAAAGAGAACGCCTGCCGCGGTGATCGGATGCGCCCAGCCAACAATGCCGAAAGGTGGAACGGCCATGAGGATCATCGCGATCAAATAGCACAGCGCTTTACGAAGCCCGGGCTGGCACGACCACAGCACGACGTGAACGAAAACGAAGCCGGATGAGGCGACAAGCCACAAGATCAGCCCCGGCCAGATATCCGCTCGATAGAATGCGGCAACCCCTTGTGGCAAGCCGCGCGACGCAGCCAGAAAATAGGCGACGGAAACGACACTAGCGGTCCGACGACTGCGTGCGATCGACCACAGCGCCGGGAATAAGATCGCCGCGGGGAGGGTCAGGACATGTCCGCTCCAGGCGATGTATCCAGTCGCGGCAGAAGCCGCAGCAAGGGCAAGCGGCTGGAACCAATCAGGGCGCATAGGTTAGCACCTGCTTTGCAAGACCTAGGACACCGGCGGCAGGGATTGGCCCGAAGTATCGCGAGTCCCAGGAACCGGAAAATGGCGAGTAGAGGAACAGGAAGCCGGCCGGGACGGTCCCTCCCGCGTACGCGCGCAAGGGCCGCCCGTGGCCATCCTGTAAGACGAGGTTCGAGCTTGCGATGAGCCGCCCATCGATCATGACGCCGCCGGCGACCTCGATGCGCTGCCCCGCGACAGCCGCCACCGTTTTGATCATTGGACCAAAGCCGCCTGAGCACAGGCCCGAGCGAAGGTAGCCTCGACCAAATGCCTCTGAGATAGTGTCGATCTCTGGCGGGCAGGCGAACACCATGTCGCCGACCTGAACTTGGCGATCGAGGGGTACGACACGCCAGAGACCGAGCGGTTCGCTGGGCGTCGTGTTGATCCGCAGGCCGCCGAATACCCCGCTGATAGTTATCGTGAGGGCAAGGCCACATGACACCCCGAGGAGAGCAAGGGCCGGGCGCCTTTGGCGCGACACGGCAGGGGTGGAGGAGATACGCCACATCATCTCAGCGACAACCCTTTCGTCTGGGTTTGCCGCATTGCTTCCGCCTTCTTGAGCGCCACAGCCGTTCGCTCATGCGCAGCCAACTGCTGAACCGTCCGGATCGTATCCCAAGCCGATCGCAGTTCGTTCTTCTGGGCCGGCTGCATCCCCGCGGACGCTGCCTCGAACGCTTTCCCGTCTGTTGTCTTTGCCGCGAGCGGAAGGAACGTCCGTTCCCCGAAGCGCTCCGACACGGCCTTGGCAAAACCGTCGAGCTCGGCCTTCACCATTTTATCGGCCAGAGCGTATTCCAGGCCAGCCGGGATATCGTTTCGATCAATCGCATCGCGCACGCGCTCGAGCACCTGCTTTGCGGATGCGGAGAGGGCAGGGATGTCGAGCGAGAGCTTGGTGCGGATCGCGCGTTCTTCGTCCTCATAGCGGCTGGCCGCCTCGGCGCGTTTGGCAATGAAGCCCTGCAGATCGCGGGCAAGGGCTGGCGCGTTGACAAGTGCTGTATCGCGCACCTGCTTCTCTGCGCTGCCTGCAAACAGACCGGCCTTCCCCTTCAACGCACCAAAGCTTTCCGGCTGCTCGGCAATACGCACAATCGTCGTTGCCGCAACCACCCCATTCGCCAGCATCGCGTCAACATTGGCTGCCTGGAAGGCGGCCCGCGGATCCGCAAAGACCTGACGGAAGCGATCGGAAACTCGTCTCCAGCTGTCCTTCAGGACTGGGTCGGCAGACAGCCTGTCTTCGACTGCCTGACAGATCGATCTGGGGTAGGTCGTCATGCCTGAGACCATGGGCTTTGTCTCCTTGATTGCAGATGTTGTCGATGCACTGGACCTCGCCCCGCCAAGGCCGAGCTTTGCCGCGACGGCGACGAGACGCGCGGCAAGTTCGGCGATGTTCGACGATTGACGGACGGTCCACTGGAGTTGGTCGTGTGCGATGGTCCGAGCGACATTCATGAGATGGAGGCCACGCGCCTCGGCAAATCGAAGCGCAGCGCGATAGTGCGAGGCGCCCTGATAATCGAGCGTCGTTTCCTTCGATCCGGCCCGAGAGAGCCGCTCATGGAGCCGAGCCATCGCCAGTTCCTCGATCGGCACCACCTTCCAGGAGTTCCGGTCGACCTCTGTCCCATCGGGAAGCGTGACCCGCTGCGATCCGATGTGTTTCAAGCCGATGCGATCTCCGATCTCGGCTTTCGATTCATTCATCGCTCGCGCTAGATCGACGCCCCAGACGGTGCGCTCCTGGCCATCAGAATAACCGAGCGTCACAAAGTGGCTGCCCCGGTTGCCAGGCTTGTGCTCGTAGGGCGCTTCGCCATGGGCGATCAGCACGCCGCCACGCCGTTGCGCGAACTCTTCCAGCCCGACATAGAGCTCCGCCGTCCCGCGGTGGCGGGTCATGGCGACATAGGAGAGGTGCCGGTCCAGCGTGCCCGACGCCAGCACCTTGACGCGATCGACGGTGGCGCCCTGGCTCTTGTGAACGGTCGTGGCGTAACCATGATCGACATCGGCATAAAAACGTTGTTCGACCACGACCCGACGCCGGTCATCACTACTGCCGATCTCCGCAACGATGCGCCCGGGCTGCGCTTCGATCACGCGGGCCAGCATGCCATTCTTGACGCCGAGCGATCCCTCGTTCTTCAGGAAGGCTATCTGGTCGCCGGCCGCAAAATGCCTGGTCCCGCCTTGAGTTTTGAACGCATGGCCGGCCTCGATCACGCCTCGCTCGACCAGCTTGCCGCGCGCCATCTCGTTTAGCAGCCCCACATCGACACGGCGATGCGCGAGGATCAGGGTTGCCTTGGCCGGATCGTATTCCTGGTCCCAGTCGGCGATCAAAGCTGTGATCGCTTCGTCCCTGGTCCAGGCGGTCCGCACCATATTCCGCTGCGCGTAAGCGTCGAGCGCGGCCGACACGTTTCCACGGGCCAGATCAAGCGAAGCATCGCGCATCCACTGCTCGCGCTGACGGTAGATCGTCTCGAGTTCCGCATAGCCTATCCGCTCGGAAATGGCGCGGAAGGCGGCACCGGCTTCGATGGGCTGAAGCTGTTCAGGATCCCCGACCAGGACGAGCTTGGCACCGGAAAACGTGACTGCTTCGACGAAGCGCGCCATCTGCCGGGACGAAACCATGCCTGCCTCGTCTAGGACGAAGACGGTCTTCTCATCGAGCTGGTCTCGCTCCTGATCCCATCTCAGTTCCCAGGCCGATAGCGTGCGGGAGGTCATCCCCGCTTCCTTTTCCAGTCCTTCCGCCGCCTTGCCGGCAAGCGCACCACCGACGACTCTATAACCGGCCACCTCCCACGCTTCGCGCGCCACCTTCATCATCGTCGTCTTGCCGGCGCCGGCGCGGCCGATCACAGCGGCGATGCGCTCCGGACCGGCAACATGTTCAATCGCAATCTTCTGCTCGTCCGACAGGCGATCGTTGCGAGAGAACACCCCGCTCAATACGGCTGGCTTTATGGCATGAGAAGATCGCTCCGATAGCCAGATCCCCTGATGGGCCATCTGATATTCAACACGAACCAGTTCACGCGTCGTGTATTTTGCCGCTGCCCAGACGCCGGTGGTGAGATCCATACGCTCACGGTCGAGCCGGAGCGTTTGCGGACTCTGCAGGATCCGCGCCATCAGGCTCTGAAAGAGCGCCGCATCGTCGAAATACCGGTAGAGCACCTTGGCGACATCGCGCTCCTCGAACACGCTCTTTTCGCGGCTGATGAGGTCCAGCACGATCTCCGGATTGCGCTGGATCCGCCGGGCATTCTCCGTGCGGCGCTCTTCCTGTAGCTCCAGCCGCTCGAGCGCAACCTTCTCCTCCGCTGCGTCAGTTCCGTTGGCCCCCTTCCGCTCGATCGCCTTCGTCCCGACGCCGAGATGGATGGTCGGCGTTAGTTCGATTCCTTGCTTCTCGAAGGAGCGACCGTCGACCCTGATATCGAGACCCGCCAGAGCAAGATGCCGGTTCTGGCAGGCAAACCATCCGTCTCGGAAGACGTTGAAGTCATCGGCGCCGCCCGCCCAAAGCTCGTAGACAATTTTGCCGGAATCGTTGCGTTGTGGTTTCCCGTTGAGGCCAAGGACTGCGACCTTCTTCGCGCCAAAACCGTCGTCGGTCAGCGGGCGCAAGGTGGTCATCATGTGGATATGCGGATTGCCGGGCGCGTCGTGAAGAACCCAGTCGGCAACCATCCCGCGGGGGGTAATGTGGCGCTCGACGAAATCCCTGGCCAGCGCGATGTTCTGCACGGTAGACAGCTCAATCGGCAGGGCTATGGTGACATCCTTCGCGAGTTGGGCGTCAGATCGCTTTTCGAATTCTTCGACCCTGTTCCAGAAAAGCTCGGACGCTCCCGAGACAGACCGGTCAGCCACCATCGCCTGCACCCAGTCTGGCGCATCATCAGGGATCGTGAACTCCTCATGGAGGAGGTCGTGCTTGCGGGTGTAATCGATCGTCCGCGCCTCCCGCTCGTATTCCATCTTTGCACAGTGCCGGTAGGCCGCCGACATCACGGCGCTGCGGCCGGAGCCGCGGGCAACGATGCTGACTGAAAAATGCGGGACGGCCATTGTGGCAGGTGCTCCTTCGATCAAACGAATCCAACGGTGCCGTCTGGAACGGAAGGACGCGCGTCTGCGCAAAGGCAGAGCGTCGCATCAGCGACGTATAATTGCGCCCTTCGGATCCGCTCCTTCGGAACGGTCGGGATTATTCACCAAAGCGCTGCTACTGGCGATTGTAGGATTGACAGTAGTGCCGACTGCGCTGCGGTCTGAGACGATCGGCCTGGAACGCGAGCAATCCAATCCTGAGGAGACAAAGACGATGAAGAAGGCATCCTCGAAGATCCGAGAAGAAATAGCCAGGTTGCAAGAGGCGCTCAAGGCAGCCGAGACCCGCGAAGCCGAGCGCATCGGACGGATTGCGCTCAAAGCCGGACTTGGCGATATCGACATCGACGAGAACGAACTACAGGTCGCACTCGAGGCCGTGGCCGGGCGGTTTCAAGGCGATGCGACCGGGCCGAAGGGCAAGGGCGGGGGAGTGGAAAACGGAGCGGAGGGAGGACACGCCTCGGCTATCACGCCTGTCAAGATCCCGCGCGGCTTTGGCGAGGCTTGAGCGGATGGCGCGAACCAGAACATCCGACGCCCGCAAGAAGGACACGCGAGAAAAGATCGAGCTCGGAGGCTTGATCGTGAAAGCCGGTCTGCGCTTCGAACAGCGAGCGATACTACTCGGTGCACTCATTGAACTGCGCCACCGACTGACGTCAGACGCAGGCGAGCGTGCGCGCCTGGCGACAATCGGAGCAGAGATCTTTCGCAATGACGGGCAGTAAGGTTTTCCTCTTTTTCATGCCGATGACGCTGATGATGACGATCTGCCTGATCCTACCGGGCATCGAAAACTGGTTGGCGCCATTTTGCAAATCGGAGCAAGCCGGGCTGACCCTCCTATGGATCGGGTTGGCGGCACTCAACGCGCTCGCGGCGGCATTGGGCGTCATCATCCTGTTTGCAGCGCAAGGGTCACCTAGCATCAAAGCGGTCGGGTGGGGTGTGACCTGCGGCGCATTTGGCGTGGTGGCCATTGCGCTCATTCGGGAAGGAGCCCGCCTTGACGGCTTTAGCGGACAGCTGCCGGCCGGGCGAACTCTGCTGTCCTACGCCGACCGCTCGATAGTGATCGGAAGCGGAGCTGCCGCCGTTGCTGGAGCGTTCGCGCTCAGGGTCGCCATGAAGGGAAATGCCGCCTTTGCCCGGAGCGAGCCGAAGCGAATGCGAGGCCGAAGGGCGATCCATGGAGAGGCCGACTGGATGAAGATGCCGGAGGCAGCGAAGCTGTTTCCCGAAGACGGTGGAATGGTCATCGGCGAGAAGTATCGTGTCGATCGCGACAGTGTTGCCGCAGTGGCGTTCCGACCAAGTGATCCCTCGACTTGGGGCAGCGGCGGCAAGTCACCGCTGTTGTGCTTCGACGGGTCCTTCGGCTCTTCTCACGGGATCGTCTTTGCCGGCTCAGGCGGCTTCAAGACGACCTCCGTCACCGTGCCCACGGCACTCAAATGGGGGGGAACACTGGTCGTCCTCGACCCCTCGAACGAGGTGGCGCCGATGGTGAGAGGGCATCGAGGCAAGGCGGGCCGCCGCGTCGTTGTCCTTGATCCGAAGAATACTCAATCCGGCTTCAACGTCCTCGACTGGATTGGCCGTCACGGCGGAACGAAGGAAGAGGATATCGCGGCTGTCGCTTCCTGGATCATGAGTGATAGCGGACGTGCGATCGGTGTGCGCGACGACTTCTTCCGCGCCTCCGGCCTCCAACTGCTGACCGCGATGATCGCCGACGTTTGCCTCTCCGGACACACGGCCGAAAAGGATCAGACGCTGCGGCAGGTGCGCGCCAATCTGTCGGAGCCCGAGCCAAAGCTGCGGGCGCGGCTGCAGGAGATCTATGACAATTCGGAATCGGATTTCGTCAAGGAAAACGTCGCCGCTTTCGTCAATATGACGCCGGAGACTTTCTCGGGTGTCTATGCGAACGCGATCAAGGAAACCCACTGGCTGAGCTACGCCAACTATGGCGCCCTTGTCTCGGGATCGAACTTCACGACCGACGCTCTGGCCGAAGGTCACACCGACGTTTTCATCGCTATCGACCTGAAGACACTGGAAACTCACGCGGGCCTTGCTCGGGTGATCATCGGTGCGCTCCTGAACGCGATCTACAACCGCTCCGGGGCGATGGAGGGCAGGGCGCTCTTCCTGCTCGACGAGGTAGCACGACTTGGTTACATGCGGATCCTGGAGACCGCGCGCGATGCCGGACGCAAGTACGGTATCACCCTCACGATGATCTACCAGTCGATTGGCCAGTTGCGCGAAACCTACGGTGGGCGCGACGCATCGAGCAAGTGGTTCGAGAGCGCAAGCTGGATCTCGTTTGCCACTATCAACGACCCTGAGACCGCCGAGTATATCTCACGCCGCTGCGGCATGACGACGGTGGAAGCCGATCAAATCAGCCGGAATGTGCATTCACGTGGATCGTCGCGGACACGGTCGGCACAGTTGTCGGCTCGACCGTTGATCCAGCCACACGAGGTGCTCCGAATGCGTGCCGACGAACAGATCATCTTTACATCAGGCAACCCTCCCCTCAGATGTGGCCGTGCGATCTGGTTCCGGCGCAGGGATATGACAACATCCGTCTTCGATCGGCGTTTACATGAAGCGGATGACCCAAGTTAGCCAGGAATGGGACGGCCGCTAACCTTTACTGAGGGAGACAACCACTCTGGCACGATCGGCTAGGCGAGCACCGTTGTTTCAGGGGCGTCTCGGTCAAGTTTGAAGCCTCGTGCGGCATCGACAAGCAGGGTGAGCTGTCCGATGTCACGCACTCCCTGCTGATAAAGCTCGATCGTAATCGCCGCGATCCGATCGGACTCCTCCGACCCAGGCTCGATCGCGAAATCCCTGCACGTGGCATCCAGAACGAGATGACAGGTACGAAGGTCATCCGAGCTCAGTGGCTGGTCATGCCGGCTGAAAATCTTGCGAGACATCACAACATCCTCCGTAAAGAACATTTCAGTTGCCATCGCTAAACCACCCCGCCAAGCGGTGGGGCAAGCGCTGCGACTTTGGATAGGTCGAGGCGAACCACCTCTTCGTGACAAATGCCATTCCTGCCTGTTTGTTCCGACATCAGCACTAGGCGGAAGCGGTCCCCTTCAGATCACATCAACAACATGAATCGATTGCCCCGAACCGATTCATAAGTCTCGTTGGACTGGGTTGATGGAATTTCCGATTCTGCTGCCATGCTTGCACAACCCTACCACCTCTACATTGAACGTACTGATGCCGGGAGGAACATGGCGAGGTACTACGCAATGGAAATCACGACGACCCTTTTCGGCAACACATGTCTGACGCGGACTTGGGGGCGGATTGGTTACCGCGGGAAAAGCATGGACCACCATTTCGAGCGGGAAGAGCAGGCCGTTGATCTGTTCCTTGCGCTTCTTCGAACGAAGCGTGCGAAGGGCTATCGTCCCCGCAATCCTCCGTCGCGCTGAGCGTCGATCCTTTCGTCCCGGCCTAGGGTCCGTCATGACGAACTGCTAAGACGAAAAGCGGTGGCCCTCCTCAGAACGGCGGCACCGCGTCAACTCGACCATCTTGTTCTGCGTTGATCATAGCCAGTTCGGCTTCGGCGCAGTCAAGCTCGGCCCGGATCACGCGGCGTTCGTTGGCATCGCAAGTATTCCGCAGTTCGGCGCGCAGTTCCTCGATGTGTTGTTCGTTCGTCATCGTCGTCATCTCCTTGTGTTTGAGAAAGATGGCGTTGCCGGGCGCGGGAAGTGGGCGGGGTCAAGGATCGCTGTAGCGACCGCGACGCGGCGCGTGGGGGAGCCGAAATGCAACCGCATTTTGGAGGAACCGCGCGTCCTTGAGGCTGAGCGCAACCCGCGTCACAATCGTTGTGACTGAGCATACCCCACACCTCTCGTTTGGCACGAGAAAAAGCCGAGCACAGGCTCGATGCCTGACCCGGCTAGCAGCAGAATGAGGCCCCTCCTTTCGGCGGGGCCGATATCTTGCTCAGTCTCGGTTTGGGCGGGACCAGATCAGCTGGTAGCCGTCCCCGCCGTCGACCTCCGTGAGCGTCGCGTTGATCGGAGCCGAAAAGCTCGGGTCGTCGAGCTTGACCGAGAGGTAGTCGCGGTCGTTCTGCTCCGAGCGCTTCTGCCAGGCCGCACCGAGTTCAACGGCGCCTGCGTAGATGCGGAAGTGGGGTCCTCTGTCGGAGGGGTTGTCGACGCGGGCGATCCGAGCCTTGACGTTGAGCGCAAGTGTGCGGATCGAACCGGTGAAGCCGTTTTCGGTAGCGGTGAAAGTGCCGATGGTAGCCATGTTCAAGTTCCTTTTTGCTGTTTCGGGGCCGCGCCCTTCGCGACCTCGATGGCTGTCGCAAAGACCGGGGACGATCGGACCGCACCCTGAGGGGCCGGAACAAAGTGCAGGACGGAGGACCAATCACTTTCTTGATTGCGCGGGGAATGTCGGCTCCGCCGGCAGGGGAAGAAAGTTTTTGGCCTCCGTTGCGGGATAACGAACGAGGCGAAGCCGTTTTCCGGTCAGACATGCCCCATCGAGAACGCGGAAAGGGCGCCGCAAACCACCCAGGAGGAAAGGGGACATGGCTGGTCGCCGGATACACATCGCATCATCGAGATCGAGCTATCGGTTCATTGTCACCTCCGTTCAACGACGTGGCGCAACCGTCCCGTCGATGAACCACCCTACCGACAGTCTGGTCACGCGTCGTTTGTAGAATCCTGCAAGCGAGATGCGAGCGGCGCGCATGCGAACACACGGCGACCGACCGATACTTGGAACTCTGGGTTTGATCGAGTTCGTGAGAATGGACAATTCTCGGCGCAGATCGTTCCGCATCGCGGAAGTGGCGAGCAAGCTGGGAGGCGCACCGTTTCATTGGGGCAACCGTCCGTCCAGCGTAGTTTGACCGAGAAGGGAACGATCGGGCGCAAGGGCGCCTTCGGGATACGGGGCAACTGCGTCGTATCACGGTCTTGCATCCGAAAGGAGGGTATCAGGCGCCCGCTCTGACTACGAAATGAACGCCCGTCAGACCTAACCCGCGCAGTTGAAAAGGCGTGCCACAGGCAGCTACGGTGTAGCAAGGATAAGATTAAGCGGCTGGCGCCCGGTTACCAAAGAGAGCTTGGAACTCGCGCACACGACGTTAGCGAGTGCGGTTGGCTTGCGATGTGAAGAAGCCGGATGTTCGGGGGCCCGGCTTTTCAGTTAGGTCGCTGAAGCAATTACTTGTTCAACGCATCCTTGAGTGCCTTCGCCGGTGTGAATGCCAGCTTCTTTGCCGCAGCAACCTTGATTGTCGCACCCGTCGAGGGATTGCGAGCCTCGCGCTCCGGCGTTTCCTTGACCTTGAACTTCCCAAATCCCGGAAGCGACGTTTCGTTGCCGGCAACAGCTGCCGCCGTGATCGACGCAATCACCGCCTCGACAATTGTTTTGCTCTGCGCCTTCGTGAGGTTGTGGTCGCTTGCGATCTTGTCAGCGATTTCATTTGTGGTTGTCATGTTTCTCTCCGCATCTTGGCCAAAAATTGATGGCAGCTGCGTTGCAAGCTGTCATTAACATATCCTGAAGGCATCGCACGGAAGGGTGAATTTCCACAGATTCGTTGAGGGTGCCCTCGGAATCGCAAAACCTTCCTCGGTCAGGTGAGCCCGAGTTAAACTGAGGGCTATAGAACCCAACACCTTCCTCGATCAGACCGCGCGAAAACCATGAGAAGCGGAATTTGGTGATCTTCGCCTCTCGACATGGAAGCAGGAAGATTAAATATCACCAAGCACGTTGACGGAAAAGCTGACGCAGCGGACGATCGAAGGTATTGTCCGTATCAGCCGCCTTGTTTGTTAATTTTCCCGAGCCTCCTGCGGAGTTCCTGCTCTGACAGCTCGCGCATGACCAACTCGATCTCGCGGTCGTTCAGTGTCGTGCCACTCAGCACATAGAAGATCTTTTGAAACCGCGAAAAAACTGCCCGCTCTAAATTGACGTGAAGCTTGGCGGGCATGATCCAAGCGCGAACGATCGAAAGTGGCGTGGCGTGGTCATCCAACATTTTTCTACCGCTTCAGCAGTCCCCTTTGCCAACCGCCCAATAGCCTACGGCTCCTGCCGGACGAAGTAACGCTGCTCGGGCCTGGCTGGGGCCAATTGAAAATTTTCTTCACGTCGTCCCGCATTCGCTGGACAGAGCTTGTGGTCGATCAAAGTGCAAACTAGATGCCAAGGCAAAAGGCAACATCGCGAGCAACCGATCGCCATCGAAATTTCCCGTTCTCGGCACTGTGATAGTGGCCGGCAGAAATATGCCGCAGCATTCGGACAAATGCCGGATATGCAGCCAACTCATACACGCTACCGCGCGCCACCACCTGCCGCAGGGCTGAGGAATAGATTGCGACAGCAGCATCACGTCTGAAGGCGGGGAACATTCTCTCCGTACCTATGGGTAGCGACTGAATGATCTCGACCATTTCGCGTGTTGCAGCGATGTACCCAAGGTTTTTTGTCCGCGGATCAGGCGATGCCTTCCGACTTCGGCGACCGCCATACAAGTTTCCAGGATGCTGGCGATAGGCAACCAACGGTTCGGCGATCTCAACGGTGTATCCCAAGGTCTGCGCCAGAAAAAATGCCCATCGATCATGGGCAATCAAGTGCTTGGGATCCACGTAATCCACGAAGCGTTGAGACGGGGGCACGACGGAGAGCACATCGCGGCGAACAATCATCGAGAAGCCAAAGAATGTGCTCCAGACGTCGTAGGAAAGCGGTGCACGGACACGCGTTTTCGAAATGCACTGGTTGAAGACCCCAATCTCCGTCCCCGCCGGATCGATTAAGGTAGCCCGGTGGGCGAGCTGAGTGACAGTTCCGATTGAGAAGAAGCGTTCGCAGGTTCTGAGTTTTTCCGGATGCCAGATATCGTCCTGATCGCAAAAGGCGATCCAGTCACCTTTTGCCTTGGACGCGGCATGGAGGAAGTTTTCCCGGAACCCCAGCGAACTCGGGTTTTTCAAGATAGTTACCGGAAAAGGAGCGCGGGTCGCAAACGAGGAAAGAATATCATCTGTTCCGTCTTGCGAGTTGTCGTCGCTGACAATCAGTTCAAACGGCGGGGAGGTTTGCAAACGAAGGCTGTGGAGCTGCTCCTCAAGAAAGCGCTCCCCGTTGTAAGTCGCCAAAACTACTGAAACGCGATGCTCCACCAGATGCTTCCCAATTTGAGTGTAATTGGCAACGGGGAGGCTGACTACTTCCCCCGTAGTCTCTTCTTCAATGCGCTGCCATCATGAGGATCGACATAATGAAAAAGAGCGGTGGCCCTGACCGCACGCTCATTCACCGGCTCATTGGTATGAATGCTGCGATATCCCCAAAAGATATAAAGATTCCCGGGCATTAAGTGTACATGACGGATCCACCTTGACCGATGACGGTGAAGCCTTCGCAGAAGCCATTGGGTGACGGCACTATCAACCAGAACTTTGTCAACCAGGTTAAGGAGGTAGTTGGATCTGACGCCTCGTGTGTTCGGAATGATCAGGAAGTCACCTCGTGGTCCCTCAGTCGGGATCTCGATGGGAATGAGAAGGGTGATCAAGTACGAGTCATAATGGAACCTCAGCGAATGGCGAAGCGCGCTTCGACCGGTAAGGCACCGAAGTATCTGGTAAAATTTTACCTCGGGGGCGTCAGCGTGAAACCCTGTTGAATAGAGACGGGCGCAAAAATCCTTGAACTGTATCGAATCCCCCAAAGCCTCCAGGCCGGATCCCACCATCTCGTCTCGAGACAATGAGACAGTCTGATGTTGCTGTTGGGTTAGCTTCTCGGCCACGAATTGGCGCGCTTTCGCGAGGTTCAGTTCAGAGAAAAAGGACGGCATGCAAAAAATGCCGTCCGCATCGATCTTTTCAACAATTGCCCGCATGTCATGGTCGGATAATGATTCCAACCGGGAAGGCGCACTCGAAACATAGGACATTGTACTGCCTCGACGACCTGAGAAATCATGGGTTGGTTTGCCTGTTGCCACCAGGCGTTACGTTTCCTTTTTGAAAGACGTTTCCGCCGGCTTGCCGTTCGGGAGATCTCCAGGGGCGATGGCGCCGGCGGTTCGACTGAATCTGGAATGGACGCCATCCCCAAGCAGCTTGGCGGCCGCTTTTGGACCGAACAGCTTTGCGATGATGTCCGCGCTTTTCAACACCGGCGTGACGAAGGCGCCGGTGAACGTATTGAATTTTTGTAACGAATCATCGCTGTAGCCAGATATGCCGAATTCGATCCTCTCGCCTTTTGCGGGCTTGTACCCGGTCCCGAAAAACCAGTCGAAGATCGATAGGTTCGTGCCGAAATTCTTATCCCAGTGAGGCTGCAGCTTGCTGTGATGTATCTGGTGCATGTGAGGGCTGATAAAGAGGCTATCAAACCAGCCCAAACCAATGGGGATGTGCGAATGCTTTAGCGGATCGAGTGTCCAGACGGTAAAGATTTTGCTGGCGACGCCTTTCAGGATCAGGACTTCAGGAAGACTGAAGCCGAAAAGAAACATGAAGATGCCGGCCGGTATCCCGGTGAACACACCCGCGACGACGCCTCCATAGAGTATCGGTAACGAGTGGCCACGCTTTGAGGTAAGGGGATTTAGGAAATCGGCGGAATGATGGACTTTGTGAAGCTCCCATAGCGCCGGTACCTTGTGCTCCAGATAGTGGACCACATAATCCGCAAACTCGGCTGCGAGAAACATGGTGATCGTGCAAAAACAGGTAATGAGAAACGTCGCCTGCGCTGGCGTGTGGCCTACGGCAACTCCAGACAGGAACCCGTTTATGCCTGCCGCCGCCAGCGCGAGGATTGCCAATCCAGGCGCGACGAAGATGAAATCCGTGAGCTTTCGATAGACATAGATGATCACATCCATGTGGAAACTCTTTGATCTTATCGGATTGAACGGCACGCAATGGTGCAAAAGGTCGGTCAACGAGAACCGGTCGCGGTTGCGCAGCAAATGGACAGCAAACGTCAGCAGACCGGCACCGAAGAATATTCCCCAAGTGATTGCCAGCTGCGGGATGTTCATGAACTGGGAGTAAAGCGCTTGCATCATGTCGCCGCCTCTCATGCCGCCATCAGCGATAGACCCGTTGCTTCTTGCGATGCCTGTGTGCCTTGCGGAAACGGCCATTACGATGTGCCAGTCGCAGCTTTAAACGTCTCGTTCCATGACCTTGAATGGATCAGAGAACCAGCACGCCGAAGCCACGCCGGATAGCGTATCGTTTGCGCGCACTCTGGCTGGATACCCTGGGTGCGACTTGGCGTGTCTTAACGCTCTCGTCGAGAGCGGACAGAATTCATAAGACATTCTGCCTAGACGCCTAACATAAATTGAAAGGCTCACGCGTGTCAAACAAGCAATTCGCGTGCCACTACAACATGGCGTTATATAACGCCGCCCGATCGAATGCAGTCTTTCTCTCGTCAACTCGATTACACTTGCATTCTGGAAACGGACGAGCGGATCGCACTTGCCAAAAAAGATTTTTCACTTCATCCAGTACACTATTAAAACAAATCGTTACCATGATAACATCATGAGGCTAGCTAAGGTAGGTGCGGGACGACTGCGGTAGCTGCGATACAGAACCGACAGGCAGACAATGCTGCTCAAGCTGGAACAACACATTGAAACTCATCGTCGATCGAACAGCTCAAGCCTCCCGTTGCCAGCTCTCAACCTGATGCCAAGCACAAGCAATGTCATGCCATAAATTCCCGCACCACTGGTTGCTACGAGAGCGAGCTCCAATTGATCCTGAAGGTGAACGATCGCGAGGTGATGTCGCAGAAACATTACCGAGGCGATCATCATCAGACCGGCAAAACCTATTTTCCATATATTTAGAAGCTGACGTGTGATTGGCAGGCCGAGGAGTGCTTCGGCGCTCTTCAGGTAGACGGCGAACATGATCAGGGAGATAGCCAGCCTCGCGTAGCTTACGCCGAGGACGGAATCCGCATAAAAGCCGACCGGAAGCAACAGGATACGGATACAGAAATCGGTCGCGTTCAATCGGAAAATCACGTTGGGCCGATCGATCGCAACACTGACCGAGTAAAGGGTCTGAAAGTAGGGAATTGGGGCGACGGCCAGTGCCAGTATGCTGAGAAGCGGGGCAGCCTCCTTCCACTTCGCTCCGAGGAGGATGTCCGTAGCGAGATCAGCCGTTGCGCTTATCCCAAAACAGATCGGGATGGAAATCACCATCGCGAACCTTGCTGCTTTGAGAAACGCTGCGCCGACACGCGCGCGATCGCTGTTGATTTGCGAGAAGGCGGCCATTACCGGCTGGAGCGCAGGTCCGATTATGCTCTGCGTCGGAATAACAGAGATGTCGCTTGCCACGGCATATCGGCCAAGCGTTGCACGGTCGGAAAAAGCCCCGATCATGAAGCGATCGAACTGCCAGTTGAGTGCGGAAATCAACTGAGCCGAACTGAACCAGCCCATAAATCCGGCGAAATCGGAGAACCGGGAAAGGGATAAAGCCGGCCGGTAGGGTGCCAACACGTAGGAAACAATGCTCGAGCCGACAGACGCGATCACGAAGTTTGCAACGATGGCCCAATAGGAGCCGCCGGCGAAAACAATAATGGTTGCTACGACGCTCGCGCAAAACTTTCCAAGAACCTCCATCATGAAGGTCTGCCTGAAACTCATCCGTCGGGCGAAGGCTACCATCGCGGGGCTCGCAAAGGCTCTCGAGGCTGGCCCAAGCGCGAGCACGCAGACTAGTGGCAAGAGCAATGGCTCATGGTTGAGCACGGAAAAAGGCACGGCAGCGCAAAGGATTATGAATGCCATCAACCCGCATCGAAAGAGATTGAGGGTAAAGCCTGTATCTAGATGGTCCTTGTTGACCTCTGAAAGCCGGACCAGCGCTTGGGTTACCGGCACCTCGAGAACCGTATCGACAACGACTACCAGCGACGTCGCCAGTGCCGCTATACCGAAATCAGCAGGAGACAACATTCGTGCAAGCACAAGGAGCGTGAAGAAATCGATCAACCGACCGACGAAACGAGACAGAACAAGCCACCCGGCACCTTGAAAAGCCTTGAACGCAAGCACGTTTTACTCCCAGGTTGCCACAACCAAGACTTGGCCTGCATACGAGGATTTGTCAGGCACTCTTAAGAGCGGATTTTGCCGATGCGATGTGTTCGCCAAGTCTGCCGTCTTGGAATACCGGGGGCCGGCGGGTGTGGCGCTTTCCAAGGCCAGCCGATGCAATACGCAAGATGTGGGCTGCTTCAAGCGCCAGAAGTAATGCGGGCTTGAGACGAGGAAACTCCTGGGCTATCGCCCCCTCGCGCCAGAGCTGCGACTTCATCGCGCCGAGGCTGCTTACAAATCTTCGCGCGCTCGGTTTCTGTAGAACGTAAACGAGATCATTTTTTCCGAAATCCACAGAGCGCGCGCCCACGTTGAGCGCCGTCAAGTCGCTTGAACTTGGATTTGCGATTGCTCTCTTTAGTCGCGACCAGGCCACGTCGGCCTCTCGAAGTATCTCTGTACCGTTATCAGCGCGATCAACGTAGTCCAGCGCTCCCGAAAGGAGACTGTTTCCGGCGCTCGGATCAAGCTCTCCATAGCCAATCGGACCGCAATTGGCCGAGACCGAACCATCTGGCGATCGAAACAGGGTCCGCACCGAGGCGACTGCAGGCTCAAACAGGCTCTCAATCAACTGCCAGTATCGCAGGACGACCGACTCTGGGGCAAGCGGACTGTAAAGGTTTCGCTCCACGGAGAGGCCAACGACTCTTGAAAAATGATGTTCGGACAATCCCTTGTAGTTGCACCGCGCGAACTGGACTGTCTCGATTCTGCGGCCTGGCAATCCCGCCGCAAGGAGCCGCTGGGTACTTCCATACAATCCGGTATCACAAAGGACTATCCTTGCGGCAGGCTTTGCGATCGCGTCGAGATGCTCCTTGAACAGCCGGTTCTGTTCGGTGATATCGGCAAGAACCGGCATCCCTCCAACGGTCTCGAGAAGCGCAAAAAACCGGGATGCGTCAAATCTGTCATCCCAACCTGCAGGAAGGTCGTAACTTCCGCCGCCCAGTGCGGCGGCCACATCTTTGAAGCTACCATCGGCGAATTCGCGCGACAACTCATCTAGCAGCGCACCACTCCGGGTCTCGACCGCAGTGCGCGCGGCAACGAGCCGCGAGACCAGCAGGTTGTGTCTCGCCACGCTCAGCGGGAGCTGCAACCGGCCAAGCAATCGTTCAAACGCCGCCCGCATTCCAATCCCCCCGCGGGCGCAGAAGGCCATGACACTATCCTCATGCTGACTTGCCTGGCTGGCATAAAGCCAAAGATGGAGGGAGAACTGAGCCACGATGGGACCGAAGACGTCGCGGCCGAACCGATACCGTTCGTCGTCAACGAGAGAGGTGGAGCGTGTTGTCGAAAAGTCCTTTCGTCCGAAGAGGTTTGCAGCTTGCGAGCAGGCTCCATCAAACCTGGACATCGAGCGATGAATGCCCGACCGCGGGACATGAACTGTGCCGATCCCCATGGCAGTAGGAATACGCATGTCCGCAACCTCGTCGTCCCCCACGTGCAGGACACGGGATGGGGGAACACGTTCTAATGCGAGAACATCCGAGAAAAGGCCGCCAAACCGCTTGCTGGACCCCAAATCGGCACTTGAATAGACCGTGCTGATTAGCTCGTTGCCATGGAAGTGCTCAATGAGTTCGGCGACGTTGGCACCAGACAAGCCAGTGTCGGAAATGGCGACAACACGTATTCCCGCCTGTCGATGAAAATCAAGTGCCCTCGCAAGAGCTGCGTTGGCGACGAGAGACTTCTTCTCGATGGCAAGTTCGATGTCAACGCGGTATTCAGCAAGCCGAGAGGGGAGGCCGAGGAGCGTCAATTGACGTTCGATAACGTCGTAGAGACGGACCTCTCCTTTTCCACCACCAACATTCAAGGCTCTGTAAGCAAATCGCTCAGCAAGCAGCCGGGCTCGGACCTGCTCTTCGACACTCCTGTCAAAACCCTCCTGCCGGAGGACCCGGCCAAAGCACCGTTCAGCCTCAAAAAGGCGAGAACCCCTGGACCGCGCGCGGCGCAAAAGAAGTGTATCGAACACGTCAGTCGATATTAGGTCGATGCCATCAAGTGGCCTGAGAAGAACATTCGGTTCTCGCCGCAGCACTTCATACCCTCCGCATCGGTCAGGTCTGTTTGCCGTAGAGGTATCTCGGCTGTCGCAATCAAAAGTCGCCCTTCGACAGAAGAGATTGAATGCGAGTTAACAGCATTAGGCCGACACCTTCAAGTTAAAACAACTACTAAACGACACCATGCTGGATATGTGCCAAAACCACCCACCACGCGCCCGTGTTATTCACGATATAATTCCAGGAGTAGACTTACCTCTACATACGTAATATTGTTCGCGCACAAGTTGGCCCTACATCTTTCATGGATAATAGATGAATGACGTGCATTCTCAGGCCAATCCGCGTCCTGTCGACGATCATTATGATGCAATAATTCTTGGAGCTGGAATTTCCGGGCTGGTTGCCGCTTCTATCCTATCAGCCAAGGGAGATCGTGTGCTTGTTGCCGACAACTACGATCACGTTGGTGGCAATCACATGGATTGGACGTCGCCGGAGGGATATACATTCGACGTGGGGAGCCTGATTTTCCAGGATGACTCTCCGTTAGTTCGCCACTTCCCCGAACTCCTGACCCACTATGTCCCAGTGTCCCCCTCATGGGGTCGCCTCAATCCACAAGGCAAGATTACAGCCTATCCCATCTCAATTCGAGACGACATCCTTGCTGCCGGCCCGGTCGGCCTGATGAAAATATTCTCATCCGTTCTCTTTGCACGATTGTTTTCCCGCAAGCTTCGAAACGCCCGCGACTTCGCCCAATTTTGGATCGGTCCGTATTTACTCAGGCGATCGGGACTAGAAGCATACATGACGCGCTTCTACGGCCTTCCTGCCGAGGAAATCGATCTTGAGCTCGCGAGAAAGAGGATGCTCTGGATCAGCGAATATGCGTCGGTGAGAAATCTCATTCGTCACGCATTGAAGAAAAAAACGGCAAAATCGCCGACGAACCGCCAGATGGTGCGTCCGCAATCAGGATTCTCTTCCCTTTACGAGGCGGCAGTGACGAAGCTCGACGGACGGGGCGTACGGTTTCGGCTTTCAGCGCAACTCCAGGCGGTCGAAAAGACAGCCAATGGCTTTACGGTAGCTTTTCCCGAGAGAAACGTAACGGCATCTCGCATCATCTCCACGATACCGATACATGTCAGCGAGCAATTGTGTGGTCTACCCTCGAAGGCTGAACTGCGCACGATCACTCTGATATCGCTCTATTTCAGCTTCGATGGCAGGCGCGGCTTCCCCCAAACCATCCTTTACAACTTTTCTCATTCCGGCCTCTGGAAGCGATTAACGGTCTACTCCGATTTTTATGGCCGTGTACGGGAAAGAGAATACTTCGCGGTCGAGGTCATAGGCGGCGCAGAGTATTCCGTTGCGCAGGCAGAGCGGGATTTCCGATCGCATGTGTCCAACAACGGACTATTTTCAGGCGATCTCAAGCTGGAAGGCAGCCAGATACTGGAAAGCGCTTATCCGATTTACAATCATGGCGCTGCCGACCGAGCGACGGAGGCTACCCGACGCTTGCGCGCGTTCGGAATCGAGTCAATTGGACGCCAGGGCCAATTTACCTACCAGCCGACAGCCCGGGTCTCTACAATCGAGGTTGAAGCCGCCCTTAGCCAACGAAAATAACACCAGGCATAAACTGGATTTCGAGGGGCATCCATGCGCGTCGTGCATATCCTCAACCATACTCGCCGCCTTAACGGACATGTTCATGTCGCTGTGGATTTGGCGTGTGCGCAGGCGTCTTTGGGGCATGAAGTCTTTGTCGCGAGCGGGGGAGGCGATTTTGACCGGCTTTTCCGGGACAAGGGGGTCTCGATTGCTACGATTGATCACGCGCGCAGGATTTCTACCCTGCTTTTCAGCGCCATTGACCTTTGGAAACTTCTGCGCGATTTCAAGCCAGCAATCGTCCACGCGCACATGATGACGAGTGCGGTTCTAGCCTTTCCGATCTGTCGCATTACTGGCATCCCATTGATCACGACAGTGCATAACGAGTTCGAGCGAAGTGCAACGTTGATGGGTCTTGGAACAAGAGTGATAGCGGTAAGCGACGCAGTCAATGCATCCATGCAGAGGCGAGGAATCCCGTCATCGAAGATTGACACCGTGCTAAATGGAACCATTGGCGCAGCACGTTACGAGCGGCGCAGCGAAACCCCAGCACAGTTGAGGTCTCCAAATATCCTTTTCGTCGGCGGACTGCATCCTCGAAAGGGATTACCTGACCTGCTGAAGGCGTTCGAGATGGTTTTTCAGGCACGGCCTGACATACGGCTTTACATCGTCGGTGACGGACCGTGTCGACAAGAATACGTGGACATGGCCAACTCCTTGAAAAGCGCATCCTCTATCGAATTCATAGGGCCGTCGAACGACCCTTATCCTTATATGCTTGCCGGCGACGTTTTTGTACTTCCGTCGCACGCAGACCCCGCCCCGCTTGTCATTTCGGAAGCACGCGAAGCCAGGTGCGCAATTATCGGCACAGCGGTTGATGGCATTCCTCAATTGCTAGAAAATGGAGACGCCGGAATACTTGTCCCTGCTCATGACCCTTTAGCGATTGCCAACGCGCTGCTCGATCTATTGGGCGCGCCAGATAGTATCGATCTTTGGAAATCGAGAAGCCAAATCGGCATTGAAAAACTCCACATCGATCGCGTTGTTCGGCAGACTTTCGACGTTTACAGCGCTGCAATCAAAGCGAAAACGCCGTCGTAGATGCGGACGCAAAATGGTATTTGTCAGCATCTGTATCGTTCGCAAATAGATCTAGGGACATCTGCAACATATTGCATGTTACCGTTGGTTAGTAGACTACCGTTTTGCTACACCATATATTGCCCCGCGTGATGAAAGCTTCAGCGGAGCAGAGACGATGCACTCGAGCACGCCCCTTCTAAGCATCATAATCACGTGTTTTAACTATGAATTATACATCAGGGAATGTATCGACAGTGCGTTACGGCAGACCTACCGAAGAAAGGAGGTTATTGTCGTTGACGATGGTTCAACAGACCGTTCGTGGGCACGAATCCGGGAGTACGGGGATCGGATTGTGTCAAAGCGGACGGAGAACCGCGGTGCGCTCCTTTGCTCCCTGACGGGATTATCACTGGCACGAGGCGATTTCGTCTATTTCCTGGACGCAGATGATTTGCTTCTCCCAAGTGCGATCGCAGAACTGGCGCCCTACTTACGGTCAGATGTATCGAAAATACAGTTCATGCTTCTACCGATTGACAAGAACGGTTTGGTGATTGGCGAGGCCTTTCCAAGATTGACCGCATCTGAACAGTCTCAACCGCTGATCCAATCAATCAATCGCCGCGGGTTCTATAATACGCCTCCCACTTCCGGAAATGTCTATCGTCGGGATGTTTACGAGAACCTTGGTGACCTCAGCTACGAACGAGCGATCGATGGCGTTCCATATCTTCTTGCTCCCTTTGTCGGCAATGTCGTGTCAATTGAGAAGCCACTTGGCAAATACCGGATACACAACGCGAACCTGTCGTCATTCTCCACGCTGACCACCGAACGCATGAAAGGCTACTCTGATCGTTTTATGGGCCGTCTGCGGCACCTTTCGAAACTAATCGAAGCGCGCGGCATCAAAGCTAGTGTGAAGATCCGACCGGATTATGCCTATGTCCTCGAGATGACAATGTTTGGCGTCGTTGCCTCGGGATCTCGGCCTGATCGAAAATTGGTAACGCGATATCTCAAGTCCGCCTATCGGGAAAATCGAAGTTTCTTGCGCAGAGGCGCGTCCTTTGCACTCGCGGCGGGATTGCTTCTTCTGCCTGACGCGGGGCGACGACAGCTGGCCGGGTTCCGACTTGATCCCTCACGCTTTCACTCGGTCAGGAGACGTTTGAAGCACGTTTTGTCAAGCGACTGAAAACCCCGACAGAAGCAAACTCTCAATCGCACACGCTAAGCCGTTGCGATCAGCGCTCATTCTTTAGGCGACATTGCCACACCCTTTCCTGAAGCACATCATGGCGGTAGGGAAGGAGTGCGATGGCGCAAGCAGCGATCATGACATGAGTGACCGGGGACAAAACACTGCTCGTTCCAGCCGGTTGAGTTGCCTTGATGGTTTGCGGGGAATCGCGGCACTTGTCGTCGTGATTTTTCATGTCTTGGCGGCCGTTGTGCCGACGCTGACGCCTGATCAGACCGATAGTGCGTCGTGGATCGCATCAACACCGGTTGCCGTTGCGTGGAACGGCCCCTTCGCTGTCGCGATCTTTTTCACATTGAGCGGCTTTGTTGTCTCACACGCTGCAATCAGTCGCCCCGAGCCTCTCTGGGTCAAGGTTTCTATTCGCTATCTGCGGCTCGCAGTGCCTGTAACGGCCAGCGTGATATTTGCGTGGATTCTGCTGACACTCATCCCGAACGCAGCGAATGAGCTCTACCTGCAAACCTACAGGCGCTGGCTTCAGTACACATATCAAGCGCCAATACCAAGCTTTGCATCCGCAGTCTACGATGGTTTGATCGGCAATTTCGTAACCGGCGGATCTCAGTTCAACAATGTCCTTTGGACCATGAGACCAGAACTCGTCGGTTCGTTCGCATGTTATGCAATCGGCCATTTCCAGCGCATCTCGATCCGGGTTGCATTGACACTTGTCTTTGCCATTGCAGTCATAGCAAGCCATCGCCTGATGCTAGGATCGTTCGTTGTTGGTATCTGCATGCGAGAAGCGTGGGCGGCCGGCAAGCTTGGTTCAGTTGGCGCGCGCACCGCGCTTCTTGCTGGTCTGGTTATCGGCTCCCAAAGCAGCTCGCTTCCCCTGTTTGGTCGCGACGGAGTTGCTCGGTTTATGCATCCGGGGCAACAAACGGACATCGTCTATCCGATCGGCGCCGCTCTGGTGGTTTACGCTTGCCTGGCGTCACCCCCACTTCGCCGGCTGCTTTCAAATCGCAGCTGTACCTTCCTCGGTAAAATCTCTTTCCCACTTTATCTGATACACGTGCCGCTTATCTATACGGTCCTTTGCCGTGCCCTGCTTGCCACGGCCGGGCGGTTCGTTGAAACTTGGCTGTGCGTTTTAGTCTTTATAGGCGGCTGCTTGACCCTCTCCGCGATCTTGGAGCGACACCTGGAACGACACTTCCTTGCGCTCCTGAAACCTCTCGGGAGGAAGATGGGCGGGGCTCCTCGCACGCAATAGGCCAAACCCGGTCGCTCGCTTGGATTGTTATCAATGACGGCTGCGCCAATGCAAAACCACTTGGGTCTGACAACGCCGCACCAAAAACGACATGACTGGGCCGCCCCGCTTCATAAAGCCGGATCTCACGAGACTTCCTGGGTGAGGACGGAGTTGCGCCAGCGCCGGAAAACTATTTCAGGCTCACTACTCTTTCCGGACGCTATAACTCAGTAAACCAGGCGAGTGCGTATCG
Organism: Hyphomicrobiales bacterium; assembly: GCA_900468535.1. Classification (GTDB taxonomy): domain Bacteria; phylum Pseudomonadota; class Alphaproteobacteria; order Rhizobiales; family Rhizobiaceae; genus Rhizobium. The sequence goes on from UBTY01000024.1 coordinate 68,325, forward strand.
TTCCCGGTATCTCGCGCAGTGCTTGAAGGATATCGTCGGCATTGTGGGAAATTCCTTCGGCCTCGACGACCACGTAGCCCGTATCACCGTGCGTCTGGAGGAACTCAGCGACGATGTTCAGTCCTCGCGACGAGAAGGTCTCGTTCAACTGGATCAGCATGCCGGGTCGGTTTTCGTGAACATGAATAAAGCGCGTACCGTTCGGGCGCTCCGGTAATTGAACCTGAGGGAAGTTCACGGCGCCCATTGTCGAGCCAATATCCGAATACTCGACCAGCTTTCGGGAGACCTCACCACCGATACGTTCCTGGGCTTCTTCCGTCGAGCCTCCAATATGCGGCGTCAGAATGACATTGCTCAAACCCTGTAGCGGCGTCTCGAAACGCTCCTTGTTTGACGCCGGCTCCGTGGGAAATACGTCAATCGCGGCACCTGCCAGGTGACCATCTTTCAGGACCTTCGCTAGAGCGTCGAGATCCACCACGGTACCGCGCGAATTGTTGATGAAGATAGCGCCTTGTTTCATGCGACGGAGTTCGGCTTCGGTGATCATGTTATGGGTCGATGGCGTTTCGGGAACGTGCATCGTCACGTAATCGGATATTTCGAGGAGCTCGCCGAGCGAAGCCATCGATTCCGAATTACCTCGGCGCAATCTGTCTGAGAGATCGAAATAGCGCACGACCATGCCCATGCTTTCCGCCAGTGAGCTGAGCTGCGACCCGATGTTGCCGTAGCCGACGATGCCAAGCGTTTTCCCGCGAACTTCGCGGCTACCGACAGCGGACTTCTCCCACCCACCCTGATGGGCGGAAGCCGAACGCGGAAAAATCTGCCGCGTCAGCATGATGATCTCACCGATCACAAGTTCCGCTACCGAGCGCGTATTCGAGTAAGGTGCGTTAAACACCGGAATTCCACGCCGCCGAGCTGCATCCAAATCCACCTGGTTTGTGCCAACGGAAAAACAACCGACAGCGATCAGCTTCTTGGCGGATTCGAAAATCTCTTCCGTCAGTTGCGTACGGGATCGAATGCCGATGATGTGAGCCTCGGCGATATGGCTCTTGAGGTCCGTGTCATCGAGGGCTTTCGGCAGATGAACGAGATTGGTGTAGCCAGACGACAAAAAATAGTCGACTGCGGTCTGGCTAATACCTTCCAGCAAGAGCACCGAAATGCGGTCGCGGGGGAGAGAGAGCTGCGTGGTCATGACTTTTTCGTTTCCGGATTGTCGTTTGTTGGTCAACACGGCGCTTTGGAATATGTCTTTGAGACGATATGGCAAACAGCGCAAGAACAAATACCCATGGGCGAGGATTGAGTTACCTTGCCGGGCAACCTGGCTGACGGGGGACTCGCCTCTGAGCTTGGACGCGACGGTCGTTCCACTTCTTGTGCCGAAACTGCTCGCTCCGAGCGAGGCTGTCTTGCTTCAAGCCTTAGGGCTCCGCCTGCGGCGGAGCCCTTGAAAACCTAGTCTTGTTTTTTGCGAGACCAGATCAGCTGAAGTTCCTTTTCGCCTTCGACTTCCGTCAGCGCTGCGTAGATGGAAGCAGCGAAGCTCGGGTCATCGAGCTTGACCGAGAGATAATCGCGGCCGGTCTGCTCGGAGTGCTTCTGCCAGGCGGCGCCAATTTCAACGGCTCCGGATGCGTAGATCCGGAAATGCGGGCCCTTGTCAGAAGAGTTTTCGACGCGGGCGATGCGCGCCTTGACGTGGAGGTTGAGCGTCTTGATGGTGCCCGTGAAGCCGTCTTCGGTAGAGATGAAGGTGCCGATGCTAGCCATTGTCGTATTCCTTTCGTTGTTTCGGGCCGCTCCATTGCGGCCTCGATGGCAGTCGCAAAGGCCGGGGACGATCGGACCGCACCCCCCGGGGTCCCCATTGCGCTTGCGCAATGGGGTGGGCCTTAGGGCCGAAACATCGTGAAGGGCGGCGTGGAGAGACTTTCTTGTTTCGCGAGGAATGACGGGGACCTAGGGTTCCCCACTCGACCTGTCGAGTGGGGTGGGTTCCGCCAGGGGATGAAAGTTTCGTAGCGCCGTTGCGGGAACACGAGCGAGGCGTAGCCGCTCTCCGGCCAGACATGCCCCATCGAGCCCGCGAATGGAGCCCAGTCACCAAGGGAAAGGGTATGGCGATGGCGGCCCGCACCAGGAAACCCAGGCGAATGGTGACAGTTGGTCAGAAAACCGTCAGAGCTACGACACGGAAAGCGCATCCTTCGCATGACGACCGACCAAGGCCCGCTTGCGAGAGGAAATCGCTGCGATAGAGTTGCCGCGCGAGGCATCGCCTGGAGGATTTATGGCAAAGCAGACGAAACCGTTTATCATCGAAATCAAGCAATCCCGGAAGCTGAAGCCTTCTGCTCCCAAGCCATCGATCTGGGGAAAGCTGGATTTAAGCACTACGGAAGATCTGGCTCCCCCTGACACGTTGACAGAGCCGGCAATCGCCGAGAGCGACGACCGACTATAAGCGAACCAAAGCTTCAAGCGCTCAAGCAGCGTCGCGAATGTTGGTCGCCTCCGGCTGTAGCCCGTGAAGGAATGCCGTTGCGCGCTGCGCATGCGCTGCCGCCTGGAAGATCGCCCGTTTGTCATTAGCCAGCACCGTCAACCAGGACTGAAGATAGGACGCGTGGTCGGGCCTTGGCTCGAGTTCAGGGGCTATCCCGAGGTCGGCGCAAAGGAAACAACTGCCAAGCTCGGCAATCAGCTCCTCTCGGGCCCGCTCGCTCTTATCCCTGACATAGCGTGACAGGTCGCGGCCGACACGGTTCTCAGCGGCAGTCCAGTGCGTCGCCTCATGGCTCAGTGTGGCATAGTAGCTTGCGGCGTCCTTGAACGTCTCGAAGGGTGGCATCTGGATGAGATCAGGACCGGGGGCGTAGAAAGCGTGATTTCCGCCGTGGCGGATCACCGCGCCGGTGCTGCGAAAAAAACAATCCGCCTGCTCAATCCGAGCGACGGGATCGATCAGGATCTCCGGCCGATGGTCGTAGTCCTCGGGCAATCCGTCGATCTGCTCGGCGTTGAACACGGAGTAGGCTTTCAGGAAAGGGATTTCTCGATCGACCTCACGGCCTTTTCCGTCCGTTTCGGATTTGGTGAACCGGCTCGCGAACACGACCGTCGATCCCGTCTCGCCCTTACGAACGGCCGCCCCGAGCTCCAACGCCTGCTTGAACGTAATCCACATTGACGAAGCAAACCCTCGCGACATCTGCTCCGACCATAGCAAGAGCACGTTCATGCCCGAATAGGGCTGGCCATTGTGTCGGAGCGGACGCGTGATCCGGCCATTCGTGTTCGCGGCATTCCATGGCTTCATCCAGGGCCGGACCCCGTTTGCGAGGTCGTCGATGATCCGATCGGTGATGCGGGAATAGATGTCGGTGCGCTGGCTTTCGACGTTCTTGGTCATTTCTCATCTCCACTATTTGGAGCCGCGCCAATCGCGGCCCCGTCGCGGAGGCCAAGGGCAGGAGCCGTGAGCCGACGGCATGCACCGTAACGGCCGAAACGAAGTGGAGGACGGCGAAGCCGTTGCCTGACGTGGGCGGCTCCTGCAAGTCCGACGCTCCAGACGGGCCAAGTGCTGTGGCACTCAATCATCCAAGTGCCCGCAACTCTAGCGCTACAACACCGCACTGATGTGCTAGAACCGGGTTCACGTTCAATTCCGGCGCAAGCCCGGATATGGAGCGATTGGCGGGGCAGGGGATCCAGATATGCCAGAATGGCCTAAAGAGAAGCTTATTAAACACGGCCCGGAGCTTCCCATGGAAGAGCGTATCCGGCGATATCAGGAGAACATTCGCACCATCAGGGCGTCTGGTTGCGCCGTCCCAACCTCCGCCATGGTCGATTCTCTCGATCCTGTGGTGATCGAGTTGTGGTTCGCTGACAACGCCTTTTCGATCGATCGGATTCGTAAGCTGACGGCGAAGATCGCCGAACTTCCAGACGATACAGAGTTTCCTAGCCCATTTATTCTCCTTGCCAAGGACGACGGACAGGGCTGATCTTGTGCGAAAGCGATGAGCACTGTCATGGCAACGCTCATTCCGGAACGTAGAGGCGGGGCCGGAGCCCCACCTCGGCGCAAGTCCTCAGTCGAAAGCGGACATCTGGGCCGCAGCAGCCTTGCGATCCACGGAATGTTCAGTTTCGACCGGGCGATCGAACGGCCTCCAGCTCTCACCGACGATGTGCTTGTAGGCGGCGACGGCGCCTTCGGCTGCCATCCGCAGCGCGTGGGCTTGGATACCCATGTCGGCGGCGAACTCCCGCTTGCGGTGAGCTGCACTATCGTAGCCGACGGGACCGTCGAGGTCCTCGTCGCGGGTGTCGTTTGCGGCCTTGGCGGTGGCATCACGTGCCTGGGTGACCGCATTGCTGTAGAACTGGCCGGCGCCGTGGGCGGAGCCGACATAGGCGCCGACGATCCGTTGCAAGTGGATTTGCATGGCCCGCTCGCCGAGGCCGTCGCTGAGAGCATCCGCAGTCTCGGTAATGAGCCGTTCGTGGAGATCTCGGATCCCGTCGCTGTCGATGACGGCAGTGCCGAAACTTTCGGCGATCTTGATCGCTTGGGCAGTGTCTGGGCAGGTGAGGCGGACCATGTCGACGGTAGCGCCCTTGCGGAGCTGAACGATCCGGGCGGTCTGGCGAGGATTGGTTGCGGGCTTGGCCATGTCTCTTCCTTTCGAGCCGAAGTGGGTTCCGGCCCTGTGCCGGCTTGCCCTTCGGTGCGGTCGACCCGAACCGGCGGAAGACGGGCGTTTCAGGGTCCGGGCCTGTCCAGGCCAAGCGGAGCCGATCTGCGAGCAAGCAGGGCAACAGCCCAGCGAAGTCGAGCGGAGCCGCTCCGCGCAGGATGGCGGGTTCCGGCCGCCCCGCGGCGCGATAGCGGCCTTGAAGCGGACGGCCGCTGGTTCAGACCGCAGCAAAACCGAAGGACAAACCGCCACGGAGCCACATCCGGACACGACAGGGATATGGCTCCAACCCGTTCTACGCATCGCCGGGGTGACCGGCGGCGGAGTGGACGTTTTGGAAAGGCCTGATGGGATTACTCTGCCGCGATACCGCAGGCGGTCTCGTGGTTGTCGAGCGTGCCCGGACCCTCGTTAGATCCCACTATGCAGGAGCCATCGACCTCGACACGCGCGCCATCGGCAATGACGTGGCTGGCAACAGTCTCGTCGCATTCCCCTTCGTGCCACGGGACAGCATCGTGCTCAAGGTGGTTGAGAAGACCAAGGACTTCCGTTTGCTCCGGCGCGAAAAGAGCAGATGGATGGACGAGGTGCATATCGCCTTCGAAGTGGGTGACGAGAGCCGCGCGAGTGTCGCGGACGCGCGCTCGCGGATCGAGACCGGCATCCCTGGCGACGGTTTCAAGAGCCTGACGCGACAGGGCCGCGAGGAAGTCCTCCGACCCCATGTTCGGCAGGTAGCTATCCGCACCGATCGCCTCGCCGGCGACACGGGACACGACACCACTGTTCGACATGCCGCGCCGGCACGAGAGCACGTCGATCAAAGCGGCACGGGCAGCAACGCGAACGGTATTTATGTCGAAAGACAGCCTGCCATCCTCAGTAATGAGGCGTGCCGCATGGCGCCCGAAGCGCGTACCACCATAAAGGCCGCCTGCTGCGCCGGAGTCGACCCGAACATTATGTCCGGCGAAGGCAAGGACCAGCAGCGCCATCAGCATATCATCTTCGATCGGGGCACGGCCGAGGGCATCGTGCAGGGCGTCGGTGCGGAAGTCGCCAATCATATCCAGACCCTTCTGGGTGACATCAGGACGTGCCTTCGGTGTTGAACCGGTGTCGTCACTGATGGTGCCGTCGGCATCACGCGAACTGCCGTCTTTCGGCTTGTCCGCCTCCGGCATGCGATAGTGGACGGTCTGAACCTTGCCGTCGCGATCGAGATAGAGCCCCGTGTGGTCAGACTTGGACGGCTTGCCGTAGACTTGAGACGCTTTCTTCGGCAATTCCGGCTGACCGTAGTTACTCACCTCCAAAATACCGCCACGCTTTGGCAGATTGCCGGTCATCCACTCGTGCTGGGCGCCAAGGAAGCCCTCGACATTGGTAGTGTAGCGACCATCCTGGTCGGCCGGTGCGAAGAGATCCTCCACCCATTCGATGCCATAGGCGTGAGCGAGATCATCGCCAAAGCTCGCGTCCCTGGCATACATGCGCTTCTTGGTCAGGGCATTGGCGATCTGCCACCACGGCGCGGTGTCGCCCTTCTTCGGCTTATGCGCCTTCCAGACTTCCTTTTGATCGACCTGACCGGCGGCCGCGATTACCCGTAGCTGCTGTTCCGATGGCATGTCGCCCAGCGCCATCTGCTCGAGCATGCCCGGCAGGACATTGGCGAGCAGGCGCAACTTGCGGATCTGGCGAACGGGAAGGGCAAGAGCGACGGCGATCGCTTCCTCGGTCCAGCCGAGAGCAACGAGCCGTTCGATGCCTCGCCACTGGTCGACCGGGTTCAGGGCCTCGCGAACGCTGTTTTCGACCATCGAGCGCATCGCGCCGTTGTCGTTAGCCGCATCCACGACGAGGATCTCGATTTCTTCGAGGCCGGCGGCAATCGCAAGCTGGACGCGGCGATGGCCGGCGTCGATGATGTAGCCGTTGCCGCCATCGGCTTCAGGCGCCACAATAGGCGGCTGTACGATGCCAACGGCCTTGATCGTCGCCAGCATCAGCGCATCGGCCTGCGGCGACGACTTCGACTGGCGCATCCGGTCTGGGTTTTCCTTCAGAGCGCGTGGGTCAACCTTCATGATCTGCATCGGATCTGTCCTTCTGGGTTGCGGACCGGCGCCTTGCCAGTCCCTCCTGTCTTCATTCTTTCTCGAAGACGCCTCCCGGACCGCAGGACGAGCGGGGCAACGCAACTGTCGACGAGCATCCCTGCAATGCCGGGGGAGCAGGGCTTGCAGCCCTGCGAGCGCGAATGGCCGGGATGCAGAGACGACGATTGAGCGAAGCGGCGATGCCCCGCCCGCTCTGCGATCACCCTTCCTTCGCTCTTTCCTTCATTTTAATCTCTCCTATTTTCCGCTGCAGATCAGACCGTGAGGGAGGGAAAGGGTGAACCGCTTCTTCGTGCCAGGACTGCTGTGTTTGTCGATCAGTCCACCCGCATCCTCGCGGACGGCGCGACGTCCGCAAGGCCGGCCGTCGATCCGGCAAGTCCTGCATGCAAGAAGGTGAGTGCGGATGAGCTTCAGAAATTCGTCGGCGCTCCTGCCGCTATCCGAGCGACCAGCGCAAGACTAGGTATCTGGGTCGGTGCCCTTGAGGGCGCCTACGTGCAGGTGATGCTGTTTCCTGGTGAGAGCCTTGGTGTAAAACCAGACCAGGAATGGGCCTATTTCGATCAAACGGTGGGTGGTGAGATGGATCAAAATGGATCCGAGGCTTTCATTGAGCTACCCGATATTGGGGAAAAAGCCTGGGGCCTCAAGCTGGCCGACAATCCGGAGCAATACTTCAAGGTTTACGCTTTCAAGGGGAAAGACAGCCTGGCTATTGCGACAAACGGGATCGGCTACGACGCGACTGTCGCAATCGCGCGCATTGCAGTGTCGCGAATGTAGGCAAAAAGAAAGGGCCGACGGAAAACCGCGGCCCATAAGGTGTGGAGATCTTTGTCTCCAGAGGGGAACAGCTTTTGCAGCGGAACTGGGAGAAGACCGCCATGTGCATCAGCTGCAGGCGTTATGCCCGATTTTTGACCAGATGGAAAACATTTATTGTGCAATGCAGCTATGCAGTCGCTGCGATGGTCGCATAATCGGGATCTGCGGCCAGCTGGGTTTCGATAGCCCGCAGCTCCTGGCGTTTTTCCTTCAGGTCATTGGCAAACGAAAAGACGCTTCCGTCTCGCGAACGGTAGGACGCGAGACGGCGTTCGGCTTCTGCCAGCCGCAGTCGGTACTGGAGCCGCTCCTCCACGAACCCGCCGATGGCATGCTCCAATCGTGATATCGCGCCGAGCGGCGTGACTGTAATGGCCAGATCAATCTCGTATTCCGCGCCGGTGCGCTGGAGCAGCGTCTCGAAGCGGTAACCGTCACCCTGGCCAAAACGCTCGCCCTTATAGACGAGATCGAAGCCGCCTATCGTCGCCAGATGCACCGCACCGTCCTGCTGCAACTGCAGGAGCGTGAGGATCTCCTTCATCAGCGCGCGACCGGCTTCCTTGCGATCGGTATGCTCCTCACCGAGCACCATCATCGCAAACGCATCGCCGGCCGTCGACCGGAGGCGTGCAATGTCCTGGCCGATGTCGCCGATCCGCCGGGTCGCGACCTCGATGTCGCGTTCTGCGTCGCGCATTTGTCGACGAACGGCATATTGATCGTCCTCGTGTGCGGCCCGCAGCCGCTCGAGCCGCGCGACATCGGCCTCCAGCCCAGCCTTCTGCATCAGCCTCTCATCCCCCGAAGCGATGGCCTTGGCCATGGCGAACTGGTTGGCGGCGCCTTCACCGACATCTTCGAGCCGCCGGATCGAGGTGTCGCCGGAAAGTGCTGCGGCGATGAAACGGGCCTTGCGCTCATTGTTCTGCCACATGCTCGCATCAAGACTTCCCTCTGTCGCATAGGCGAAGATATCGACCTCGTCGTGCTGGTTGCCCTGGCGCACAATGCGACCCTCCCGCTGCTCGATGTGCGACGGCAGCCATGGGACGTCGAGATGGTGGAGCGCCTTCAACCGAAGCTGGGCATTGACGCCCGTGCCCATCGTCTCCGACGAGCCGATCAGGAAGCGAACCTTTCCGGCGCGGACATCGCCGAACAACCGCTGCTTGGCCTCGGTTTTCTTGAAGTCCTGCATGAAGGCGATCTGTGATGCCGGCACACCGAGTCGGATCAGCTCGTCGCGGATAAAGCGATAGGCGGAGAAGCCTCGGGACTTCTCGACATTGATCGTGCCGAGATCGGAGAAGATCATCTGGGCGGCGCCGGGGATGTCAAAATCCTTTCCGTCTGGGCGCCGATAGATCGCCTCACCGGTCTCCTGCCAGATTCGATGGGCATTGCGCACGAGCAGATTGAGCTTGTTATCCGTCTCGTTGTCGGCCGCCGGCATGACGAAGCGCAGGTCGATTGCGGCGTGGCGGCCATCAGTGATGACCGAGAGCAGGATGTCATCGCCTGGCTTAGCCGGTCCCTCCCGCTTCTCGATCGCCTTGATCCGGCCATCGAGCATTTGCTGGTAGGTCTTGAAGAGCGCCGTCGGCTTGGCCGTCAGAATCTGCCGGCGCCCAGTAGAAAGGTTCGGCACCTTCACGTACTGCCGGAGATCGTCGGGCAAGACGACATCGGCAAAGGACCGGAACATGGCGATGAGCTCCGGTACATTCACGAAGGAGGCGAAGCGGCTGACCGGCTTATATTTGCCAGACGGCTGGATCTCCAATTCCGTGGTCGTATCGCCGAAGCACGATGCCCAGGCATCGAACTCGTGCAGCCCGCGCTCGGCAAGTGCTGCATGGCCAAGTAAGCGCTGAATGGAGTACATTTCTCCGAGCGTGTTGGTGATCGGCGTGCCGGACGCGAGCACAAGCGCCCGCCCGGGGTTCTTCGTCTCGATGTAGCGGGATTTGACATAGAGGTCCCAGGCGCGCTGCGAGCCGTTCGGGTCGATGCCCTTCAGTGTCGACATGTTGGTGGCGAAGGACAGTTTTCGGAATTCCTGCGCTTCGTCGACGATGATCTGGTCGACGCCAATTTCGGAGATGGTCAGAAGATCGTCCTTGCGAGTGGCGAGACCTTCGAGCCGTTCCTGCAATCCTTCCTTCAGCCGCTCGAGGCGCTTGCGCGAGACGCGGTCTTCGCTGTCGACCTTGGTCAGCAGATCCTCGTAGAGCTGCAACTCGTCCTGGATCATCTCCTGTTCGAAGGCCGAGGGAACGGCGATGAAACGAAACGCAGAATGCGTGATGATGATCGCGTCCCAGGTGGCGGTCGCCGCGCGCGACAGGAAACGGGCGCGCTTGTCCTTGGTGAAGTTCGTCTCGTCGGCGACCAGAATACGGGCATTCGGATAGAGCGCGAGAAACTCGCGCGCTGCCTGCGCCAGGCAATGGCCCGGCACGACCAGTATTGCCTTGGCGATGAGACCGAGCCGGCGCTGTTCCATGATGGCGGCGGCCATGGTCATCGTTTTGCCGGCGCCGACGGCATGGGCGAGATAGGTGGAGCCATCGGCGATGATCCGCCAGATGCCGCGTTTCTGGTGGCCATAAAGAACGAAGGCGCCTGAGGCGCCGGGAAGTCTGAGATGGGAGCCGTCGAATTTGCGCGGCGCGATATTGTTGAAGCGATCATTATAATCACGCGCCAGCCGATCGGTGCGATCGGGATCGGTCCAGACCCAATCCTGGAAGGACTGCTTAATCCTCTGCAGCTTGTCGCGGGCGGCTTCGGTATCGACGACGTTGAGCACCCGGTGCTCGCCATCGGCGTCCTTGAACACGTCGAAGATCTGGGGAACCCGGCTGTTGAGCGCATCGGCAAGCAGGTCGCCGGCATGACGGCGGCTCGTGCCCCATTCAGACGTGCCCGTGGCACTATAGCCGAGTTGCCGAGCCTCCACCGTCCATGACCCGAGTTCCGGCATATGGTGGATGCGGATATCGGCCTCCATCTTCTCCTTCACGAAGGCGACGACATCAGCAGCCGGAATCCATGGCGCACCGAGACGCGCGGTGATGTCGGAGGGTCGAAGATCGGCCGGTTGGACATCTTGGAGGGCGCGAACATTTCGCTCATAGGCTGGATCGCGCTCGGCCGCAGCCTGCGCTGAGATGAGCTTGGTGCGGACTGCCCCGGAAAGGTAGGCATCGGCCGTCTGCCAAGAGCTATCAGCCGGGTTGCGGAACACTTCCTCACCGAGATCGGCAATCACTGTGGAGACGTCGATGTGCAGCAGTTCGGCGATATGATCGAGGTCGACATGGCCGCGCTCGTTGAGTACGACCGCCAGCGCGTCAGCCGCATTGGTGATGACAGGCGACATCGGCGGAGCGATCACACGGGTAGCGAATATCGGACCTGGCTTCGCCGTGTCGGTCTCCAGATCATAGTCCTCGATCGAGGCGACGAGCCAGCAATCCGGATCGTCGCGGAAGGGTGCAAGGTTAGGCTGGCGATGGGTCTCTTTCACGTCACCGGTCTCGGCATCCTCCTGGATCGAGACGGTCGTGTGGTTGATCGGCCCGAAAGCGCGCACGAAGCTCGACCAGGCGGTTCGCAGCCTGACCTGAAGATCGCGCCACGGACGATCGGCCTCCTGCGCCTTCAGCACTTCGCGAACGGCATCGCGGATCGGGATCAGCTTCGAAATGATCCGCACATGCTTCTCGGAAATCCCATCGCTCGAACTGCCTTTCCGGACCGTGACCGGCACGGCCGTGCCGTCGAGCGTCTGCATCAGGCCCTTCGACCGGTCGAGGAAGAAGCTGCCCTCCCGAACAGGCCCACCCTTCGGCTGCAGATCGACGATCTCGGCGAGTTCGTCTTCCAGATCGATATCGATCGGCGTCCGTTCGCCGTCATAGAGATCGGCCGGCAGCAAATCGATGGCAGCGGCGAGAGCCGTTTCGAGATCCTCTCCGGCGCGGGGAAGGCACGTGTAGGTCTCGCCGAACTGCCCGGAGGTTAGTGCGTGGGTGCCGAGTACGAAATCCGGGTTCCGGGCGAACCACCTGTTCACGCGGATTGCACTTTCGTCGTCGGTGGCGGGCCTGATCTCATCGACATCGAGCCACAGCTGGTCACCTTCCGGCTCGCTGAGCTTGCGCTTGCGGAAGAAGAGGATGTCGACGACGACATCGGTGCCGGCGTCACGGCGAAAGCTACCTTCGGGCAGTCTGATCGCCGCGACCAGGTCGGCCGACTTGGCGATATGCTCGCGGGCCGTCGCATCAGCCTTGTCCATCGTGCCGTGTGAGGTCACGAAGGCGGCGAGTGCGCCGGGCTTCAGGAGATCGATCGACCGGGCAATGAAATAGTCGTGCAAGCGAAGACCGAGCGATCGATAGGCTCGGTCCGAGCGGACGGAGCGATCGGAAAAGGGCGGGTTGCCGATGGCGAGATCGTAGATCGGCGCCAGATCGGTGCGAGCAAAGTCGCCCTTGATGATCCGGGCCTTCGGCTGCAGCAGGCCGACGATGCGGGCCGTGACCGGATCGAGTTCGACCCCGGTGACATAGGCAAAGTCGCGATAGGGCTCGGGCATCAGGGCTGGAAACAGGCCAGTGCCGATACCGGGTTCAAGCACCCGGCCGCCATGCCAGCCGAGTTTTGCGATCCCGGCCCAGATTGCCCGGATGACGAACTCGGGCGTGAAGTGCGCATATTGGGTGCAGCGGGCCAGCGACGCATAGTCCGCTTCGGAGACGGCGCTTTCGAGCGAGGAGCCGAGATCGTCCCAGCCCTTGCGGAAATCGACCTCGCCCGGCCTCCGGAACATGCCATTGGCCAACTCTCCAGCGCCAAAGCCGGTGAAGCAGATGAGCTGCGCCTGCTCTTTGGGCGTTGCAGGCCGGTCCTGCTTTGTAACGCAGTCGGCAACGAGGATCGCCGCGACATTGGCGCGGGCGCGATCCTTCCAGGAGGGGCCAAGCTGGCGGTCGCCGTCGAGATAGAAATTTGCGCGAAGTCCTGCGCGCCGGGCAGGGGTGGCCGTGGCCGACCGTGCGGGTGTCGGTGCAGGCGGCACTGGATCCGGATCGTCGTCATTAGCTGCCGTAGGGGAGAACCCACCGAAGGCGGTCACGCCCAGCCCGAGGCCTGAAGAAAGTGCGCTTGAGCGGAACATGTCGAAGGTGAAGGGATCGTTGCTCATGGAAATCTCCTTGGAAAGCAGACGTGCGCGATAGTCCGGTCGAACATTCGACCGGCTGCGGCGCCGATTTGCGGGTTTATTCTGGCTCAGGCGGTCAGGGTGGAGGGGAGGTGGCGCAGATGCACCGGAAGCTTGGCGGCGATCTCGTCGCCAGTCAGCGTGTCGAGCAGTTTCAGGAAGCTGCCCTCTTTGCCGCCATAGAGCATGACCGTGCGATGACCTTGCATCGGCTTTGGCCAACGGTCGCCGGCATAGCCGCGATATTCTGCGACGGTGGTGCTCCAGATATGCTCGAGCCGCTCTTCGCGGTTCATAGCCCTGACCGGTCGGCTCTCGCGGTCAATGATCGCGGTGCGCATTGTCTCGACGGAAGTCGGATCAGACAGGTCGCAGTAGGCGTGGAAGTGACGGACCGCACCATCGATCAGGATGGCGTAGAAGACCGACGTCACCGACCCGGTCATGAACTCGCGCATAGCGAAGATTGGCCCACGCATCCACAGCGGCGGCAGGATATCGAGCATATAGGTGTAGGAATGTTCTTCGATCTCGAACCATTCGCCGGCGTAGACGCCGGTCTGGTCACCATCGAAGCGGTTGGGGCGATCACAATGTCGGTCGAACATCCTGAACATGTCCGAGCGCTTGGCAACGCCTTGGAATATTTTGCGGGGGAGGCTTGTCGAGGTCATCTGCTTGATCCTTCTGGGTTGTGGACCTGAAGCGGCGGCACTCATTACAACCTCGCCGTTCTCTTCAGTCCTTCATCACCCCTCCCGTGGTGCCGGCCTCGTGTCCGGGCGGGTCAAGGGCCGGCCCTGGCCGGGCGAAGCTTCCCTTGATGCGGCCGGCGCGCATGCGGCAGGCCTTATCTTCTTCTCCGTTTTCTTTTCTCGATTTTCCTTTTCACTGTCCTGCAGAACATCGTTCCAATCGTCAGCCGGCGGCCTGAGACGTAGCCAGTCGCAGCCAGACGCTTCCGCGATTACACGCAGCCTCTCTGCATAGGCATCGCCTTGGGAATTGGCATCGGTGGCGGCGACGAGACTGGTTCCCGGGCGGGCCGCCAGCGCGGCAAGCGCTGCGTCCGTCGCGGGAGACCATCCGCCGCCTGTACTGAGATAAAGGGTTGTCTCACGCGGGCCTTCCAGCGCCGCGAGGCTCATCGCATCAATCGCGGCTTCGGTGACGCAGATCCGAGGCGCGTCGGTTGGACCGAGCCGGAAAAGGGTCTTGGAGCCACCGGTGGAGAACCCCCGCCATTCGGGACCGCGCTCCTCCCACCCGGCGACGACGCCGTTGCGGTCGACGTGGGCGGCCCACATGCTACCCAAGGGTCCCTCCCTCAAAACACCTTCCCGGATTGCCTGCCGCACAATGGCCGTCGGGATCCAGCGCGCCCCGCAGAGGTAGCGCCAGGCACCGGATCCGGGCGAGGGTACTCGCCGGCGTCGCCAACGGTCACCAATGTCCGCGTTCAAGATTAACGACGGAAGCGAGCGCCATTCCGGTCGGGACAGTCGAAATCCGACAAGCGATGCAACAGTCTCCGCCGCGACCGGGAACAGGATGCTATCGAGAGCCATGGCAAGGCTGAAGACATCACCTTTCTCGTCGCTCAGCGGATCGAACCAGCCTCGACCGTCATGGGTCACAATAATGATGTTACGGCCAAGCCGGTATTTCACGGCACGGCGTGTGCTTTCCTTCATATCGACTTCGTAGCCGGCCCACTCGAGTAGGGCCTCGCAGCTGACGTTGGCGCGCAGCGCCTCCAATTCTTCTCTTTTCATTTTCTCTTCGGTCGCAGCGCGACCCTCCCTTTTTTCCTTCCTGCAATTCTGCGGGCACAATTCCGCCCGCCGCGAAGAACGGAGGGGGCAAGGGCGCGGCAATCAAGGTGCAAATCTGCACCGGCCGCGGCAAAGCTTCCCTTGCGGCCGACAGGGCGCCAGCGGCAGGAGCATGCGGGTCTCAATGAGACCCGCGAGGGAAATACTCGTGCACGATCTCCAGATCGTCTTCCTCATCGAGTTCGTCGGACGGAAGGACGCCGAATTCGTTTCCTGATTTGAAGAGGGTGATCGGGACCATCAGGTCGTTGCAGAGGTGGAAGGCGTGGGACTGGGCGAGGGAAAGATCGTGTGCCATGTTCGCGTGCTCCATCGGAAGCGGGCCAATTCCCGCTGATGGCACCTCAAAGGAACAGGGACGGTCGCGATCACCGCGAAGACAAAGGCGGAGCGGCGGCAGCTTGCTAGCCGACCCCTTGAGGGTTGATCGACGGAGATCCGGACCTGGTCCAGGACGCCATCAAAAGAAGCGGGATTGGGTTGCTCTCGTTGCTGCATGGACCCGGCGAATTGATGCCGCGTGCGGGCCTAGCTTTCATTCACTAAACGAGACACCAATGCTGGCTCTTAGAGCAGCCCGGGTTGGCGGAGGCCAGATGTATGCCTCCCCCGCATGACGCCGCGATGCAATTATGCCTTCAATGCTTGAAGTTCCGCTGCTCTCAGTTGCTTCCTATCACCTGAGTATGCAGCGACCCTAGTAAGAAGCGGGGGAGTAAACGCTACTTCCTCGAAGGTCACGGGCGCGTTGTACATCGACGGCGCACAGATATTCGCCCATTTCACCTCACGCGAGGTTACAGATGGCGGGGCAGCCTGAAAAAACATCGCGAGGACCATCAGGATGAAGGCCAGCAATAGCATGGCAATCGAAATTGTGTCGACCAAGAGATTCTCCAAGGGCAACTGGTAGGCAAAAGCTGTGAGACACACGACAACGACCAACGGTGTCATCGCCCACCAAGTCATCGGTGATCTGAGAACGTAACGCAGTGCCGGATCCATGTTTATCCCCAACTTCCATGTGCATGAACGCCGACTGTATCTTCAGCAGGCGAACTAAGAATCGTCGTGGTGACATCGCCAGGTAGGATTTGCAGCGGACCAAAGCCGGACGATTGGAAAAGCTAACCCAACATGCGGGATATGCCAACGTCTCCAAAGTGAAGCGATTTACATCATTGGCATATCGCACTTCGAAATAGAATGTACCCCGCTACAATCACTGTCAAAGCTGATTAGGGATGCGCCGCCGCCGGCCAGTTAGAGATGCGACACTTAGGTCGTTCTGGCTCTGACGGGTCAGCCCCGATCTGACCGGCTGATCCGGTTGCAAGATCAGATCGGAGCGGGTGAAGAAGTCCCCTTCGGCTTTAGCTTCGAGACAATGCATCCCTCAGGTCATTCCGCCGCTTCCATCCGCGTCAGCGCCTTCTGCCTTTTGGCAATCACCTCCGGATCGTTCAAGTAATCCGTCCGCCGACCGGGCTTGCGACCACGCTTCTGGTAGCCATTGCTCGTGCTACCATCCGGTATCTCAAACATATGATCTGTTGACCGGTGCGGCGAGGGCCGCTCTTACTGCGCTGCAGTTCACGTCCTGCCTGTAGCTCAGCGACGATCGAAAGCATGTCGTCCAGACGCTTGTTCTAGACGACTTCGGGTCTGTGGCTATGTCTGGAAGATAACCTCAAACGCCTGCAGCAAAAATCCGGGACGGCGGAGTCGATTGACTATGCGTGTTCACGTTGGAAAGCGCTTTTCCGATTTCCTTATGACGGCAGTATCGAGCTCGCAAAGCGCAACGGTCTTGATCCCGAAGCCTGCCTAAGCGACGTTCTTACCCGAACCGCAAATCGTCCAATCAGTTTGGTTGAGGATCTGCTGGCTTGGAACTTAGGCTCATGACAACCGAATTTGATCGTGTTACATCAAATAGGCGGCCTGCCAAAAGGTACGGGTGGAGCACCGTGAGCCAGCGCATCTGACCAATGCGTCATTACCGACAGCCTGATGTGGTGTCAGGACGGACCAGGCTCGGGCCGTTACTTCTCTCTACAGACGACTTAGACCAAATCGCCTTATAACAGAGTGGGCGTGGTTGGTAATCGTCTTCCATCGCCATGCTCGGAAAAGCCTAACCGGACGCTTACAGTCGGTGAGCCTGAATGACAGCGGCCGCTATGCATTCGAGATTCTCGACGGGAACAGCAGGTCACTTTCGGTACCCTCTTTGGTGTCAGACTAGGTCTCAGCTAGAGCGACAACCTTCCCCGAAACACAAAGCCGTAATATGGCGCCACTTTGTGGCGGGAGAGTTGGAATGTCCGGCGGTTTGCAAGGTAGAAATGTCCGCGTGGTCATCACACGGCACAACGGTCAGCCCCGATCTGAGCGGCTGATCCCGGTTGCAAGATCAGGTCGGGGCGGGTGGTAAATACACCTCTTCGGCTTTAGCTTTGAGATCTTCCGATTGGCCATTCACTCTGCAGCTTGCTGTCTCAACAGCGCTTTCTTGCGACGCGCAATAACCTTCGGGTCGTTCATATAATCGGTCCGCGGACCCGGTTTGCGGCCCCGAGGTTTGTAGCCGATCTTCTCGCTGTTGCTCTTTACGACCGGATTCACCTGCTGGTCTTGGCGCTCCTTGATATAAGCCAGGATATCACCGAGCCGCTTGTTCTCGGTGATCGCTGCATGCGTCACCCGCTGGTCCTTGTCGAACACCGTATAGGCCAGAGAATAGCCTCTCCAACGCACGTCCAGTCGACCGTCCGCATAGGCATAGGTCTCGACATAGCGACCCACCAGACCGCGCGTCACCTCGGTCTCTTCCAGCATGATCCGCTTGCGCTCGAACGAAAACGTCAGCTGCGATCCGACATAGCGCTGCTCGCGCTTGCACAGGATCTCCGTCAACCGATCCGGCGCCAGGTTGAGCGGCCGATGCAGATCTTCCGAACGGGCAGGGGTGACCGCAAAGCGCTGGTTGTAGTCCTCCATGAAGCCCGGCAAGAACACATTGCCGGCCTCCATGCTGTCGATGCCGCAAAGCCTGAGCTCCTTGACCAGGCGGTCCTGCAGCGTCCGGTTCATGTGCTCGACACGGCCCTTCGCCTGGCTCGAATTTGCGCAGAGGATCTCGATGTTTAGCTCGCAAAGCGCACGCCCGAACTGGGTCATGCCCTGGCCGCCTTTGGCATCCTTCTTCGCCACCCGGAACACCGAATGCTTGTCCGAATAAAAGGCAATCGGTGCGCCGTGACGGTGGAGATAGAGCTCCAGCGCCTCGAAGTAGGTGAAGGCACTTTCCGAGCGCACGAAACGCAACTGCATCAGCCTGCCGGTCGCATCGTCGACAAACACCAGCAGCGAGCAAGGCGGTCCGCGATCCTCGAACCAGCGATGCTCCGATCCGTCGATCTGCACCAGCTCGCCATAAGCTTCGCGCCGCAGCCGCGGCTGATGAAACGTCCGCCGCTGCTTGGCCGACAGCCACAGTCCAGCATCGACCATCCAACCGCGCACCGTCTCACGCGACACCCGCAAGCCATCGCGCTCAGCCAACTTCTCCGTCGCCAACGTCGGACCGAAATCCGCATAACGTTCGCGAACCAGCGTCATCGCATAATCGCGAACCCCGTCGCTGATCCGATTGTTTGATGGACGTCCGATCGCCTTGTGCCGGATCGACGCCGCGCCGCCAGTTCGCATCCGTTCCAGCAACCGACGCACCTGGCGCTCGCTCAAGTCAAGCACATGAGCCGCTGACACAATGCTCATCCGGCCAGCCATCACCTTCGACAAAATCTCGATCCGCTGCAGATCGCGCTCGCTCATCGCTATCAATCCCATCTGCAAACTCCCAGGCATCATCCAGACCCGGGGAGTGTGACATTCCAACTTTGCAGAAACAGGACATTCTAACTTTGCGGCTACACACTTTTGCAGGATAATCAACATTATGGAACTTAGAAAAGCAGCCACAATGCCGCGATGTGCAAACGGACCGAAGACCGAATTTCTAGGAACGAAACGGCTAAAGTCGGTTCCAAGCGCCGGATTGTTGGCAGCCGCGAAAATTCATTCCGGTGGCGTTTCAAAAGCATCACTTTCGGCGAAGCCTAATCCAAGCGCATTTTTCCAGGATCGTCTGTGACGGCCACCGTTCGCCTAGCCCGCAACCGTCGAGCGACAATAGCGGGGGTGCGGCGGACGATCACAAAGGCCACGACGTTCCTTCGGCAGTCGCATCGGGTTCATATAACCGGTCTCCCTGAACGTGTTGGCGGCTTCGATCAGCTTCCCATCTTACTCGACGAGCCCGAATACGCGCACGGGCTCTTCGAGACCCCGTAGAGCGTGCGGGCCAAGCTCATTGAATTTCGACGAGGGGCCGAGTAGCTCGACAAAATCCGAGGAAAGCAGCACCGGCCGTTTGATGGCTTTCGTCAGGTCCTCCAACCGCGAAGCAACATTGACGGCTGGCCCGATAGCTGTGAAATCCAGGCGCTTCTGTGATCCTATGTTTCCATACATCACATCGCCGACATGGACGCCGACACCGTACCGGAGCAATGGCTTCCCGTCTTTTGCCAGCTGTTCGTTGAGAAGCTCTATCCGGCGTCGGCCATCGTTGATTGCTCGAAGCAGATTTGAACAGGCGTTAGGATCGCTCAACGGGAAGATCGCAAGCAATCCATCCCCCATGAACTTTAGGATTTCGCCCCCATGGGATTCCACAGGCTCACATAGGGCATCGAAGTAGCCGTTGAGGATTCCGATAACATCGTCGCGCGGCCACAGCTCGGATAGCTCTGTGAAGTCCCTGAGGTCACATATCATGATCGCCGCGCTGACCGTCTTGCCGCTGCCGCGCGTCGTGGCTCCCGCAAGTATTTCAGCACTGGCATGTGGCCCGACGTAGGTTTCCAGAAGCGTACGGGCCATTGCGTTCTTCATTCGAATTTCGCTTGCCAACGCGAGGGCGGGCAGCAAATCCTTCAAGTAGCCGATATCATAGTCCGAAAAACCCATAGGCTGTTTCGTCGCGAATGTTACAACATGCCGCTTGCCCCAGGTATGTTCGATGGGCCAAGCGACGTAGT
Source organism: Hyphomicrobiales bacterium (assembly GCA_900468535.1). Lineage (GTDB taxonomy): Bacteria > Pseudomonadota > Alphaproteobacteria > Rhizobiales > Rhizobiaceae > Rhizobium. Next base: position 88,188 of record UBTY01000024.1, read on the forward strand.
CGGTAAAGCCGTCCCGTCGAAGCTCCTCGTAAAGTGGATAGCGAACACCGTCGGCGCTTGGTTCAGCCAGGAACTGCCGGACCTCTGTCGCGCCGTTGTAAATCTCTGTCGCGGGTCTTCGAAGAAACAGTTCAGTGGTATCGACATCGTAATCGAACGTGTCGATATGCGCCTCCTCCACGCCGGGTTGCCATAGAATACGGGCACCTTGCCATTGTGGATGCTGGATTCTCAGGTGAAGCGACGATCTCTCGACCGGTATTCCCTCCCCCACCAAGCGCTCGCACAAATCGATCAACAGGTTGTCGAGGAAACGCTGCGAACTCGTCTCGTTCATGAGCCAGTCAAGGACAGGCCTACGCTCGACAGGCCATCGGCCAGCACTCTTGTGTGGCGGGAGATGGGAAATCATTGACATCAATATCCTCCAAGGAATGCATCATAGGTCGACGCGTCAGCGATGCGAACCAATATTTCCCGCTACGAAAGCAGCAGTTCGTCACATCGCCAGATCCAATGTCACAGGAGGTGCAAATTGCCGACCTATAGCCACGGAATTCTCCGCTCGATGCAGTAGCCTCCCGCAGGAAGCTGCCATCATTCGTGCGCATAGGTGAGGCGCCAATGAAAATAGGCTATTCTCCATCAAACACATTGCAGAGGGCATTGAGATGAACGCTTGCAGCCATCGAACATCGATCAAATCTGTCATGCCTCAAACGTTGGGCTGCGAAGAATGCCTAGCCGTGGGCCAAACGTGGGTTCACCTGCGCCTGTGCCGTGAATGCGGACATGTCGGGTGCTGTGATCAGTCAATCGGCAAACACGCCACCGGCCACTTCAAAGCTACCGGCCACCCCATTATCGAGGGCTATGATCCCCCCGAAGGCTGGGGATGGTGTTACCTCGACGAAGCACTGGTGGAACTGCCCGATCAGACGCCCCAACTCGGGCCAATCCCGCAATATCTCTAGCCCGGAGCTGATTACATGGACCTCCATTCGCGCCACGCACAGCTTTTCCCGGTACTAACCGGTCTACAGATTGAGGTCGCAAAACGATTTGCCAGCGGAAAAGCGAAGCGATTTGGTCCCGGCGAGCCAGTCTCTTCGATCGGCGATCGAAATGTCCCCGCTTGGCTCGTGCTTTCGGGGCGACTGGACGTGTTCGGGAAGATTGGTTCTCGGGCCGAGACGGCAATCGTTTCATACGGTGCCGGTCAATTCTCCGGTGAGTTGAACCAGCTTTCAGGACGTCCTGCCATGGCAGGTTCTCGAGCTGGTCATGATGGCTGCGTTGCCATTCCCTTTGATGCGACGCACGTGAAGGCGCTGATAATCGGTTCGGCCGAGGTCGGCGAAATCATCATGCGAGCCTACATCCTACGGCGGGTTGCCCTGATTGATAGCGGCAACTCAGGTACTGTGTTAGTTGGGCACGATGGTAGCTCTGCCCTCCGCGCCCTTCAGGTTTTCCTCTCCCGCAGCGGCTACCCTCACGTGGTGCTGGACGCGTCCAGCGAAGGAGAAGGCCACGACCTGGTCGAACGACTGGGTATCCAGGAAAATGACCTCCCCGTCTTGGTTTGCCCAAACGGTACGGTCTTGAAGAGACCGACGGAGCCGGAGGTAGCCTGCTGCCTGGGCATTACACCCAAACTAGATCCTGACACCGTGTACGACACCGCGATCGTCGGTGCTGGTCCGTCTGGCCTGGCGGCAGCGGTCTACGCAGCCTCCGAAGGCTTGAATGTTATTGTACTCGACGAGCGCACGGCTGGCGGACAAGCTGGCAGCTCTTCCCGTATCGAGAACTACTTGGGCTTCCCGACAGGGATATCTGGCCAAGCCCTCGCCGGTCGCGCACTTAACCAGGCTCTAAAATTCGGCGCTGAAGTCGCCCTTCCCCTCAAAATCTCTGAAATGTCACCCCCTGTACCCGGCAGCCGCCGCAGCGGTCTGATCAATCTACGGACGACAGATGGGCGGTCGATCCTCACGAGAACGGTCGTAGTTGCATCTGGTGCTCGCTATCGGCGTCCCGGCATATCTAACGTCTCAGACTTCGAGGGTGCTGGCGTGTCCTATTGGGCATCCCCTATCGAGGCGAAGTGGTGCGAAAACCGGGATATCGTTGTCGTCGGCGGCGGAAACTCAGCCGGTCAGGCCATCGCCTACCTCGCTCCGAAGGTCAGCAATCTGCATCTGGTCATTCGAAGAGATCTAGCGGAGACGATGTCCACATACTTGATCGAACGGATCGCCGCCCTCCCGAATGTTACCATGCATATTGGCTGCGAGGTGGGTTCTGTGTCTGGCGATCCATCGCTTCTCTCGGTCAAGATCAGGAACTTGAGGTCCGGTACAGAAACCGATCTCGATGTCCGTCAAGTTTTCATGTTTATTGGTGCGGACCCCAATACGAGCTGGTTGTGCCCACACATTTCGACAGACCGGAGCGGCTTTATCGTCACGGGACTGACGTTTGACCCGTTCATCAAGCAAGAATTGGGACGCGGATCGCTTCCGCTCGAAACTAGCGTTCCAAATATATTTGCCATTGGTGACGTGAGGGCCGGATCCACGAAGCGTGTCGCAGCTGCTGTCGGCGAAGGTGCTGCGGTGGTCAGTCAGATACATACTGCGCTGGGGCACTTGGAAGGGCGCCTAACTTCGTCTCCTGCTAATACTGCTCCGACGGCTCAGATCCAATCCCACTGAAGGAGCAAGTCATGACACCCTCTGTCCTCGACCCGTCACGAACATCCGCAACACTTCTTGCCAGCATAGGAAGCGCTGGCTCGGGGTTGAGAACCGCTGTGTGGTTCCCGTTGCTTGGTGCCGGTCAGTTCTTCTGCAAATTCTCCTTCATCAAAGGTACCTGGCGCATCTATCCGGCGATCATCCGCGAAATGGCATTAGCCTCGATGCCAATTTGCCGAAGAAGGCCGGATGTGGCGGGATTGAAGCCGCAGAAATAAAGACCGTCTCCACCCGGCTGAAGGTTGCCTCTGCTGGGTTTCCCCGCATCCGGAAACCGCTGGTCGACATCGGGCAGCAGTTTCTCGAGGGCGGCGCGATATCCTGTGGCAAGAATGATGGCGTCACATTGAAAATGCTTGCCGTTCTCGAAGTGAACGACCTGACCCTCCGAACTCTTGATCCCGGGAAAAATTCGGATGCGACCTTCTCGGATTGCTTTAATGGTCCCTATGTCGATCAGCGGCGTGCGGCCCCGTTCGACCATCGTAGTCAAAGGACCTCGGCGCGATCTGCGCAATCCAAGCTGCTCCAGGTCAGGGAAGCGCATCCGGAGGAATGGCGAATTGAGAGCATCGGCGATCCAAGGAGGAAATCGGCTCTGAACAATCGCAATCGTCGCGCTCGGCACTCGAAACATCTCGCGTGCGACGACGTTGACTTCCCCTCGAACGGACATTGCGACCTCAAGTCCGCAATCTGCGCATTCCAAGACTATCTCGCCAGCAGAATTGCCAAATCCCACGACTAGCACCTGGTGAGCATGGAGATCGGCCGCATTCCTGAATTTCGATGAATGCAACATTGGCCAATGAAAGATTCCTGCCCATCCCATCGAGGCCGGACGGGTGTGTTTGAGAGCCCGGCCGCAACAATCACTGCCTTCGACCGAAAGCAATCCTCGTCACTCGTCTCGATCACCCATTCCCGCTCTTTCCGAACTGACGTCACCGTCTTGCCAAACAGAATACGGAGGCCGTTCGACTCGGCATAATCTCGCAGATAATCGATCACTTGGTGTCTGGAAGGATAGCGAGGGAAGTCGGCTGGCATGGGCTGACCAGGCAGAGCAGAATGCGCCTTCGACGTATGGAGATGGAGACGGTCGTAGTGTGCGTGCCATGATGCGGCGACGCGATCCGTTGCTTCAAGGTGGAGTGCCTTTCGCCCGCGAGCACGCAGGGCTGCTCCACATGCTAGTCCCGCTGGACCCGCACCGATGATGATGGTTTCCCAATCCGTCATCCTACCTCCCGTGCCGTCCCGCGGAACGCCCTCCGGAGCGCATTTTACATCCAGGTCTTTCACACAGAAATAGGGGATCCCGTTTCACCATGTTCGGCTATTGTACGATCCGAACCAAGCCGGAGGACGCATGAACTCGATCTGCACGCCTGAGGAAGTTTACCGTTTCTGGTTCGAGACATGCGGTCGCGACGACTGGTTCGGCGGAAGTGCCGAACTGGATGACCAGATTAAAACCCGATTTCGAGAAACTCATCTCGCCCTTGCGGCAGGGGCTGGCGCCGAGTGGCGTCAGACGCCGGAGAACCGACTAGCGCTCATCGTCGTGCTCGATCAGTTTGCGCGAAACATCTACCGGGGAACGGCGCTCGCCTTTGCAACCGATGGGCTCGCGCTAGACGAAGCTGAACAAGCACTTCTTTTCGGCGACGACAAACTCGTCCCAAAAGAGTTCCGGATTTTCTTCTACCTTCCTTTCGAACATGCTGAGAGCATCGTCCAACAAGACCGGTCGGTAGCGCTGTTTACGGAATTGGGCGATGAAGAGTATCTCGACTTCGCCCAGCGCCATCGCGAGGTGATCGCATTGTACGGTCGCTTTCCGCATCGTAATAAAGCATTTGGACGGCGTTCTACCGATGCGGAGCGAAGCTACCTCGCTCAACCAGTTGCGGGCTTTTGAACAGCTCCACCTAAAGCCACACGCCATCGCCGCCACATGGGTTTCGACCAAGATCGCGATGCTGTGGGCGAAATCGATCGGACCATGCAATTTAGGGTCAATCGGGTTCGATGAGGCATCGATTTATTTCCGCGCATCAATTTGTCGTTAGCCAGCAGCTGTTGAACTTGCCGTTAGAAGCCCGTTTATCTGCTCCGATGGGTAGCGAAACAAGGGAGAAGTGCGATGTTCACGCCCTTTTGCTATCAGTTCTGTCGCCAGACGCTCTCATGTCCGTTCCGATTGCACGACAAGCAGCACCTTAACTGTTCGCTCTTCTATTTCTGGAGAACTGGAGCCCCCGCCTCGTTAACGGGGGCTCTGACGTCCGGGTCTGGTAATGAGATGGGGTGCCAGATCCGCCGCGCCGTGACATATGCTGCGCTGGCGACCCGAGGCAACCCCCAAATTTTCACAGAGGGGCGCCCCCACCGGGTCGTGCGTCGCTCTCATTCGCAGCCAACTCAACCGAGGCTTCTCGCAACGCCGCCCCGGCCTTAGAGTTCTGCGCACATGCGCTGTCAAATGTCACAGCCGTCAGAGAAGCCCATACTATGCAGGCCTTCCATTTTTTACGGAGACCCTATGTAAGCCTCTTACAGGTAGAAATGATATCCTAGGAGTTTTGAATGGTCGGAGCATCTGTTCTTATTGGTATTTTGATCACTTTCCTCGTCATCATCCTCGTACTCTATTTAGTGCAGCGGTTACCCATCGACGCCAAGATGAGGCAAATCGTTCAAGTGATCGTCATTCTCATCGGTATTATTTCATTGCTGAAGTATCTTGCCGTTTTCTGAGCAGCGATGACATCGAACTCCCGATGCCAGCAAATGGTCGCCCCGCGTCTAGCGGGGCATTCATTGTTCCGCTCATCCCTGTACCGTTGCCTCTTAGGTGAGTTCCACCCGTATCTGCGCAGAGATTTTTAGACAGCGGTGTGGCGAGCGGCTAAGACTACTGCGGGGCGCCAAGCTGGACAAAGACGTGGCCGTTCCCAACGTCGATCCGCTTCAAAAGATCTGCTCTGACCTCTTCCCGCGCCACTGCCTTGAAGGGTCGCCACTGCTGCTTCTTCGCATTTGCGGGCAAAGGCGTTCCTTCACGTAAAAACAACGTGATGTGAGGCACTTCATCCGATTTATAGATACAAATCCTCAACGTCACACATCCAGTGGCCGACTGGATTATTGTGCGCTGCAAAAAGAAATATGGCAAACATATTTTGCCGGATAACTGAATTGACGAGCAATGACTTTGTCGACGTCAGATAGCCACTCCGGTTCATCAGCAGATTCGCCCACCGGAGGGAGCCAGCGCTCAAAGTTGTAGAACTGGGCGATGAAGTCGGTGGTCTGCGTCATAGGCGCGTCTTCTCGACAATGACCACCTGAACGAGGCCCCCCTTCGAACAGAGAGGAGCGAGTCGCCATCGCGCCGGCGCGACGCCGGGCCGGCCTTGCAACCTCAACCAATGATCCGTCTGATTTGCTGTATGCGCTCCTCGGCCTCCTTCAGTTTCTCAAGGAGCCGGTCTGTCGACCCGTGTTCTGGATCATCCGGGAAATAACTACCGATCAACTCCATCGGATGCGCTCCAAGGGCCTTGCAAACGGTGATGAACATATTGATTGAAAGACGATTTCTGCCTCGTTCGTATTTCTGCACCTGCTGGAAGGTAACGCCGAGCGCTTCGCCCAAATCGACCTGGCTTATTCCTTTGAGATGTCGGAGCGCGCGGATACGTTCTCCCATCTCCATGTCTTCTTCACCGACTCGTTGTGCTCGCATTTCGAATAATTGATCCCCTCAGTTTCCACCATTGCTGTAATTTTCTTCGGCCTCAACTTAAGGCACATCTTCATAGATCATAATTTGCCCTAGCGAAATGGGAGATCAAATTGACACCAAGGCAGCATAACATAGTTGGCATTCAGTACCTGAGAGCAATCGCAGCTATCGCTGTAGTACTGGATCACTCATCTGCCATGGCAGCTTTCCCTAAATACTTTGGCCACGAGGCATTGGGCGGCGCGCTGGAAAAGGGCGCGATCGGCGTCGATATCTTCTTTATGATCAGCGGCTTCATAATTTCAATTATCGCACTAGACAGAAGCACATTGGATCCGGTCATCACGGTTTCCGAATTCTTTCGACGCCGTTTTATCCGCATTGTCCCGCTTATGTGGCTTGCGATAACATCTTATGCCTTGATGCGGTGGGTGAGCATCCACGAGTTTCCGCTAGTCGCATATTTGAACGCGCTCTTCCTTCTACCGGTGGGAGATATCCAGCCAAACAACATATGGACCCTTCGTAACGAGGCAATCTTTTACGTTGTTTTTGCGTTCACATTTCTCTCCAAGATGTCATTTCGAGCTCTGGTCATCGCGTGGATCGCGGCCCCCATACTGTTGTGGGCTTTTGGTCTGGGGTCGGCCTCAAACGAAGCGCACTGGCTCAGCCAACTCATCTGGAACTTCGGCAGCCCAGCCAACATCGAGTTTGGGATGGGGTTACTCTTGGGAGTTATCTGGCTCCTTTGGTCACACAAGATTGTCATCACGATCCCCGCATTGCTTTCGGGATGCGTGATCTACTTTGCCCTTGCTTGGATATGCGTGGCGCATTTTGACATCAATATGGGCGGGTTCGTTGATACCCTTCTTCTATCGGCACTATTCACCCCGCTGCTACTGATGGCAATACATTGCCGACCCAACTCGCCGTCTCCGCTTGGCCTACTCCTCGGTTCGGCGTCCTTCTCGATCTACTTGTTTCATCCGCACCTGCTGTCGGCAATGCTAACAGTATGGCGAAAGCTATCGCCTGAAACGCCGGTTGAAGTCGTGATCGTCAGTATCGCCATCGCCGCCATAAGCCTTTGCGTTGCCATCCATTTCCTGGTCGAACTTCCCCTCCTGAAATTTGCCGGAAACGCTGCAAGAAGCCGAACTTTCAAGCTGAAGAACCAGACGCCTTGAATTCTAGCCGTTAGCGAGTACAGGGTCGGACATCTGTCAATCTCTGTATCGATGTGATCGGCTCCAGTTCAAGCCAACTGTCCCGGTCGAAAAACCGTCGCGTTCGAGCTTCCGCATCGGATCGGGAGACCGTCGTGATCAACAAGTTGTACCTAGTGCGCTGCGTGAGCTCTCGACGCAACTGCAACCGGATACCAAACCGGGTTTCATCGAGCTCACGGTCCTGTTGGAGAGCGAGGAGAGCCGAATTCAGGTCATTCCAACCCTCTTCGCACAAGAAGAACCCAAGGCCTTGATTAAGAGCCTGAAGGGCTTCAACTCTGCCGCCACCAATCTTCACCCTCACGCTGGTGACAGTTCCGTGAGGATCACCGCGAATGGAGAGAAAAAGCAAACCCGGCGCCAGACCCGCGCTGCCGGCTGGCGTGCCATCTGCGTTGCACTCGAATATCAACTGGTCAATTTCAGTGGGTGTCCACGCACCTGTCGCAAAGCCTGATTTGCCAATCTCGTTGCAATAGCTCCGACCCGACCCTCGCCATGTCCGCACGAAGCTACTCGATGTCGAGACCTGAGCTTCCCGCGTGAGGTTGAGCATCCTGTTCGTGAAGACAGGCAAAGCCTTTCTCGCCTTCCGTTCGGGGAGGACAGTGTCATGGCGTGCGATCGTGGGGCGACTGTTTCGATAGGCCGATGTGTCGGACACGACGAAAGCAAGACCGGCCAGTAGTAGCAGGACCCCGAGTACCCATGAGGCGGCTCGAATGGATTTACGCCACGTCAGGAGCCTTTTGTCGGCACGACCGGACCGCGGGTCTCGCATGTTTGTCGGATGAGTGCCGTCCAAGCTTCAACCCCGGCGGATCAGATGTGCCGCAACGGGAAACCGCGGCAAATCCAGATTAGGCGTCGAGGAAGTTTTCTATCATTTCTCGATGAGGGCAAGTAGTTTGCGGTCTTAACCTTACTCAAAGACCAAAGGTCGACGTGGCGCCCAAGATGGATTCTGTCGTATATTCTTTGCATCGGAAGTGCATCTGAGTCCGATAGCAAGTCCATCTAAAGTATATCATTGCTGCGATGCGACAATGTAATAATAGGAACAGATCGCGATCTTTACTGATCGGGGCTTTTTGTCCTGGAGTTTGCAATGATAAGAGAAGACAGCGCGCTCTACAATTTGATCGGGCTAATCGTGCGGTTCGAGCCCGTCAGAAAGGCCCTGATCGCTGCGCACGTATGGCGCGGCAAGAGAAAGACAGGTCCGCTGACGCTCGATGGTCAGTATGGTATCGACTCCAAGGGCGTGGTTCCTCCTGTTTTGCTTCAATCTGGAAAACCCGCCGACAAGACCAATCGAGCGTTCGGCAGCGTATCGCCGGAGCTTTTCCATCCAGTGCTTAAGGCCATTCCCGAACCCTCTCGCTGGCATTTCGTTGACATTGGCGCCGGCAAGGGGGCAGCGATGATTATCGCGTCGGAGTATCCGTACGCTTCGATAAGTGGCATCGAGCTCAGCCCGTACCTCGCTGCGATAGCCAGAAGCAACCTGGAAATCGTTAGAGCGAAATTTCCGGAGCGGAGGACGATGGTGCTCACTGAGGGAGACGCAAGTACTCCTGATTTGCCCGACGGTCCCGTTGTGATTGGCTTTATGAATTCGTTCTATGACGCTCCTCTCGATCGATTGCTGGAGAGGCTCGCAAGCCACGCTGAACGACATGAGGTTTTGTTCCTCTACGGCAATCCGGTCGAATGGCGTGCCATCGATCGTCACCCGTCCTTTCAGCGGTGGTTCGCACAATCGTTTGCGTTCGGGCCGGGAGACGACGAAGCGTCGTGCTTCTTCGTATGGCGCGCCGGGCCGGCCGATCTTGACGTGAGTAGCCCGGCCATTGACGGAGAACCCCTCGATTCAGCAATATCCACGAACGGTGTTCTTTCGTTCATTGCTGCCGCGCCCAATGCAGCTGAAGACAGCTCGATTTCGGTAGCCGGGGGCCAGCGCACTTCCGCTGACGTTACGTGATGGCCCTGAAACACCTCTACACTTTTTCCGACGAAAGAGTGGATGCGCGGAAACGTGGTGCGGCATGTTTTGCGAAAGCAGGAGTTAACACCTTTGCTGTAAGATGTCCTGCGAATTACAGTGTCAGAGAACCAGATTCATCTCTTATATTTGGGCCGACAATACATTTACCTTTCAGCAGTAGCCGTGTTTCAAGGGTAAGCGTTGGGATCACGTGACAAGATGAACCAGTTTAGTTTCCCTACGCCGAGCGATATTGACCTGCGTCAGCATTCAACTCCGGCTCTGGCAATTGCAAGGATCCTGACAGCCGGCAAACGCCAGATGTGGGTGGTTGCCATATCCATACTCGCGGCATTGGCTCTCGCGCTGTTTCATATCTCCCAGATTACGCCAAGATACTCCTCGTCAGTCAGCATTCTCATCGACACCGCGAACGTCGCACTCCAAGCTGACGCTTCGCTTGCAAACCCCCTCGCCTTCGAGGCCGGCGCAATTGATAGCCAACTGGAAATCCTGACATCCGACAAGATCGCATATGCGGTGGCAACACGGCTTGGACTTCAGAACAACGTTGATTTCATCGATCCTCGACCGTCTCTTCTTCAGAGGCTCGTGCGAGACCTTAAGGGCACTATTGGGCAGCAGCTAGCTCGGTTGAACCGCTCACGAGCGCCGGTTGCAGTTCGTGACATGCCGGGGGATGTGCGCCTGCGGATTGCCGGATCGATCCTCCAAAACAATCTTCGGGTCTCGCGCGCCGGGCGCACCTACGTGCTTGTGCTGGAGTACACCGATGCGAACTCGGCTCTGGCGCAGGCAATTGCCGCCCAGTATGCGGACGCCTATTTGGAAGACCAGCTGAACTCGAAGTTCGACGCCACCAAGAGAGCCACGAACTGGATGGAAGGACGTATGCGCGAGCTGAAGGAACGCTCGCTTGCGGCCGATGAAGCCGTGCAGCGATACCGAGCTGATCATAACCTGACGATGGCTTCGGGTCGCCTGATAGACGAACAACGCCTTACAGATGCAACAACTCAGCTGACGCTTGCGCGAGCAAATCTCGATGCTGCCAACGCGCGATACCAACGTTTGAAAATGATCATCGATTCCAAGGATCTTTCAGGAAGTCTGATCGAGTCGATGGGGAAGTCAAACATATCTGACCTCCGGTCAAAATACCTTGCTGCTGCGAAGCTCGCCAGCGAAATTACGGCACGATATGGTGCCGATCACCAAGCCGCAATCAAGGCGAGAGCCGATATGGCCGAGTACCAGCGCCTGATCTTCGACGAATTGACAAACCTGTTGCCCGGATATCAAAGCGAGGCCGCGATAGCCCAGGCCAACGTCGACAGTATCCAGAATACCATTGACGGTCTGCGACAAACAACGACGTCGAACGACAGTGCTATGGTTGAGCTCCGGTCGCTTGAACAGGAGGCTGCATCACTTAAGACGCTCTACTCGTCATTCCTCCAGAAGTTCCAGGAAACACAGCAGCAGCAGTCTTTCCCTATAACCAATGCGCGTGTGATCAGCGACGCATCGGTTCCCTCGGGGCCAAGCAGCCCTAAGAAACTCATGCTCGCCTTGACATGGCTCATGGCCGGCTGCTTCGCGGGAGGGGCGCTTGCCGCGATCCGTGAATGGCGTGACAGGGGCTTTCGCACGGCAACACAGGTCCGCGAAGAGCTAAACCTGGAATTCATTTCCAACGTTCCAACCCTGCCCAATGCGCTAATTCCAAGACCAAAAGAAATGTTCGTCGGCCTTCCTCTACACAGTGAAATCCGTCGGGTGCGAAGGATAAACCCACTTCTGAGGCACATCGTGGACGAGCCATTTTCAATGTTCTCGGAAGCGATCCGGAACATCAAACTACGAATCAACTACTGTTTTCCCAAACGAAAGAGCGTCATCATAGGCGTTGTTTCGTTGTTTCCCGACGAAGGGAAGTCGACGATTGCCAAAAACCTCGCGTCGGCAGCTTCTCTGCAGGGCAACAAGGTTCTTCTCGTTGATGGCGATCTGCGAAATCCAAGCCTGACTGCCGATCTGGCTGGTCATCCCACTGTCGGACTTCGTGATGTTGTCTTCAACGGAACCAGTCTCGATGAGGTGACTTACCTCGAAGAGCAAAGTGGCATGCGCTTTCTGCCAAGCTCGGTTCGTCCTCACGGACCGCAAACCACCGATATCTTTGGCGCATATCAGACACAATCCGCTTTTGACGCGCTTAAGGAAAAGTACGACTTGGTTGTCGTGGATTTCCCCCCGATTGGAGCATTGAGTGACGCCTTGGCCGCCAATCAATCGGTAGATGGGTACATTCTAGTCGTCAAATGGGGAGACACACCTCGATCGATGATACGAGAGTTTATCCTGAACCATCCTAACTTTGCGGACAAATGCCTTGGCGTTGTTTTGAACAAGGTGGAATTGCGCCGTCTCCACGACTACGGGACATATGAAGGCGCGCCAAGCGGCGCATATCTTCAACGATACTTCGGACGGTCCTGACCATGGATATCTGCCGATCCTTGGAGAGCGCAGGACATATTGGACAAACTCCTTCGTCGCGAAAATGTCCGAGGTAGGGCGGCCCATGTCGACTGAGCCTACAATCGGGGCGGACGGGATGATGATGTCTCCGGGGGGACTTGGGAAGCTCGGGCGCATTCTTCGGCTCGTTCGACTTCAGGCGTTTGACACGACCACCCCGGAGGGAAGGACCGATGAACGACAGCGTCGAATCCTGCTCAGCGCAGCAGCCTCGGCGGTAGCCAAGGCAATAGCCGTGGTCACCGCCTTGATCTCCGTTCCGTTGACGCTCCATTACCTCGGTCCGGAGCGATATGGCATGTGGATGATCATAAGTTCGTTCGCTGTGATTTTTTCATTTGCCGACCTTGGCGTCGGGAATGGCATACTGAACCAGGTGGCTGCATTCTACGGTCGAGACGACCGGCAAGCGATCCGAAATATCATCTCCAGTGGCTTTGCGCTGTTGAGCGCCATAGCGGTCGTCATCATCGCACTCTTTGCGGTGATTTATCCGCATGTTCCCTGGACTGCCATATTCAATATAACCACCCCGCAAGCAAGGGCAGACGCCGGGCCCGCCCTTGGCGCTTTCATTCTTTGTTTCACCTTGGCAATGCCGCTTGGCGTCGTCAGAAATGTACAGATCGGGCTCCAGCAGGGCTTCGCTGCCAGCATCTGGCAATGCGTTGGGAGCCTGATGGGATTGGCTGGTGTGCTCTTCGCAATACATATCCAAGCCTCGCTCTATTGGCTCGTGCTTGCATTCATGGGTGCGCCGCTTCTCGCGGCAGCACTGAACACTCTCGTCTTTTTCTCCGTCATCAGACGCGATCTCTCACCGCGGCTAGAACGAATTTCTTACCAACCACTGAAAGCAATCAGCCAAACGGGTGCGATGTTCTTTTTCCTTCAGGCTGTCGCGGCCGTAGCGTTCGCCTCGGATGCGCTTGTCATCGCGCAGGTCCTGGGCGCATCATACGTTACCGAATACGCTGTCCCCGAGAAGCTTTTCAGCCTGATCTCCACGATCTCCTGGATCTTCCTGGCCCAGCTCTGGCCAGCCTATGGCGAAGCAATTGCTCGCAATGACCAAGAGTGGGTGAAACGAACGCTGCGCAATTCCATTGTCCTCGCTTCAGGCTTCGCGTTCGCTGCATCGATTCTGATGATCGCGCTCTCGCCGTTTGTCCTTGGAATTTGGGTGCAGCATGCCGTCTCCCCCCCCCTCATGCTCCTGATCGGGCTTGGGCTGTGGAAAGTGGTTGAAGGCGCGGGCGGCGCCATGTCCATGTTTTTCAACGGCGCGAATATACTCAAGATTCAAACCTATCTAGCAATCTTGAATGGAGTCGTCTCGATCATCCTGAAACTGCTTTTTGCCAACTGGTTTGGCGTTTCGGGCACGATCTGGGCGACGCTGGTCGCCTACACACTATGCGAACTCATCCCGAATTCATTTTTTCTCAGAAACTACTTTCGCAACAGATAGCACAGGACTTAATCATAGCAGGCGAGCCGCACCTGCTATGAAGAACTGTTCGATCCGTGACCTCAGTGTGTCAAGCTTGCAACGGCGGCCCCGAAGATAAGCGCTGATCGGGGCGAGGCGTGACGCGAAGAAAGCTGCAGCTTTCCGGATGGTGAGATCGATGCATCCAACGTATCCGGCCCTGCCATCAGATGCGCCTGTGCGACATTGCCGACGATGCCAACAAAATAGAGACTGGAGGGGCAATCCGCGCCGCCGCCCGTCACCAGGAGCAATACCCCGCCGGCACCAGCACGGACGCTCAGGCTAGTCTCCACCAAACCGCCAGCCGGAACAAGCACGCTGCCGATGTTCATGTCGCCTAGCTGTTGGTTCGGCCCAGTGGCGACAAGTCTCGGAGTGGTAATCTCCTCTGCGAATACCTGCCGGGTTTGAGGTCGTTCGATTTTCGAAGCATAGATCCACTTATCAGCCATCGCGCCATCGAGGACCAAGGTCTCCGACACGACCTCCTGTGCGTCCACTGTGCAATCGAAGCCACGCACGAACGCAGGGACACGTTGCCCGCGCCCGAGGAATGGATCGATTGCAGCGATGCCGATCGCACCGGAGGATCCACCGGGATCGATGTAGCCACAGCGCTCGAGGTAGACAATATCACCCGAGCAGGCAATCGCATTGTCAAGCCAAATGGCCGCCCGCGGCGCGTACGCGTGGGACACGAGCCCGAACTTATTGGCGTTGCTGGGCCTGCCGTGACGAGCCATGATATAGATGGCCCGGCCACTTACACCAAGGTAGGGAAACATGCGGCCAATCGACGGAGTGTCGCTCGCGGAGACAAGCCGCGTCTCGTTGTTTCTAGTCCGAAAGAAATAGCTGTCAAAGTAGTGGTCGATCTGGGCCTCTGCCTGGGCGAGGCCACGTCCGAAGTTGTTGTGAAGGGCATTGAATATGCATTTGTCCGCAAACCCGCCACCCTCGTGAAAGGTATCGTCGCGCGTCGCCCATTGCCCTCCCACCGCTATAACGCAGGCAGTGCCGTATGCGATGATGTCCTCGAAACGACAGCGCTCGAGGTTCTGCCCGTATACTCCGATCGCACAGTCCGAGAAGCGAAGCCGTTCAAAAATGCAATCGGCAAGCGGACGCCGCATTACGCACGCGAAACCCATGAAATATCGTTGGAATGTAACATTGGATATCCGAACAGTGATCAGATCGACGTCGGGCGCAACCATGCAAATCAGCTCGGAAAGGGAGGCGTTTCCGTACTTATAGGAGCCGGCAATCACGACCTCCCCCTCCCCCACGATCGAGACCCGATTTGGTATCCTCAGGCAGTATGCTTGAGAGCGGCTCAATTCCGGAGCGATCTGTTCGACGTCCGGTCGCGGAGGTCTTCCATCGTCACCGGCACCAATCGGCACAAGCCCGCCGCGGCGGGCAACCTGGTAGGTGCCAGCGGCAATACGCAAGACACCGCCAGTTCCCCTCGCGTCCAGGTAGTCGAAGGCACGCTGGAATGCCTCGGTATCATCTCCCTTGCCCAATACACCGAACCAGCCCGCCCAGATGTCATCACCCGCCGCGAGTTCCCACCAGCGTCCGCCGCTATCCTTCATGGCCATTGGTCCGCTCGAAGATCCGAGGCGATAGATGGCACCGCGCCCCTGGTCCCCCGGCTCATCGAAGCCCACCAGCATGACTGCGTCGATTTCCCGGTCGGGGTTGGCGTGGGCAAGACCGGCACGCGTCAAGCCCAAGCCTGCCAAAGCGGAAGGGACCAGTACACCTCCACCTGTCAAAAGGTCACGGCGCGAGATCATGTCTCCCGGTACTCCCGAGACGGACCACCGTTGGCGGAATAGAACCGAGATCCGTGCTTCGCCACGTCTCGCCTCTGGGTGAAGGCAAATGCGAATGCCAACATCAGGAAGTACTGCTCAAACAGATTTTGGGTGAAGAAACTCAGAACAATCACGATCAGCACGTCCGGCTGGACGCTCCGGTTCGTGCAGAACACCAATATGCCAGCAAAGACGTAGATAACACCAATAACGCCAACTTGAAAAAAAGTCGTCGCAATGGTGTTGTCGATCAACGTATCCCATCGCGCAACTGGGAACTGATCCGTCATCGCAGTGCCAGCATTGGTCCCGGTTCCAAGACCATCTCCAAGAAGGACCTCGCCGATCGGCGCGTTGTTAATCTCTCGTACAAGCAATGCCAGGTTGGACAGTCGCGCTCCGTCTCCCGTCTGATCGAAGGGATTGCCTCGGTCGGCGGAGGCAACCCCTGCAATGACGAGCAAAACCAAGAAAGGAGCGGCAGCAATTCCAGCGATGATAACCCGCATCTGAAGTTTCTGGCTTCTCGCAGTTTTCACGAGCTGAAACGACCATGTGATCGCCACCAGTCCGATACATATCATTGCAAAACGCGTTCCCGAGGTAGCCGCGATAAGGAACGCACATGCCAGCAAACCCACTCGAGCCGATAGCGGCGCGCGATCGCAAAGCTTCGCGACGATGGCCGCGGCCACCGCAAAATACCCTGCGGTCCCCGCAACACCGAAGGCGCCGGGCAACCGGACCCCACTTAACGACGACAGTCCGCTCGAAACACCCTGTTTCGCAACGAGCAGCAGGTCGACGACGCTAAGCGCAAGCAACAACCCCACTGTAAAAGTATGCCCGGCTTTCGTATCCCGCGTGTGCTGCAACAACAGGGTAATTCCGTAAGCGCCATGTAGAACAAGCATCCAGCGCAGGCCGGCCAATATCAGCTGCGGATGAACATTGTACTCGAGAGCGTACGGGATAAGGCCGAGTACCACGAGACCGAGCATCCAAAGCGCGTAAATCGCCAGATCCTTCAGTGGCGGGCTCCTTGCGAGAAACAACAGGCGAACGGGCCAGTATATGGAAAACAGAAGGAGGGTTGCGTCCTTGCCGAAGCGCAGCATGCCACTATCAGCCATCGCATCCGGGTTCAGCGACCAGTATATTTCCTCGCCGCTCGCGGCCGTACTGATTGCCGCGGGCAGATATTGCACGACTGCAACCGCGAACAGCAGCCCGACCCAGACGCTCGGCGTTAACACCGACATAGGCAAGCCGAGCTTTGTATTTTCAGGATTGCGGCCGATCTCCCTCGCGATCATCGCAGGATTCCTACGGCGATCATCTTAACGTAGCGGCCCAGGAAATTGACCGGCCCCAGTACGCCACCGTGCATCCGGCAAAACCTCCACCATTCGCGAATGCTGACACCCTTCGGATGGAAAAGGACAAAACGCCAATTGGCAATAGTCAGGCGCTTCGTGGACTCGGTGTATCGAACATTCTCTTCCTGAAAAGCGACGGGTCGTTTCAGTTCGACGATGCGCCATCCGGCATTCCGCGCGCGTAGACCATAATCATTGTCGCCGTAAGCGTGGATGTAATCGGGCGAGTTTATTCCCACCTCCGCGACGGCTCGTGCCGGAAAAAGCACACAGTTTCCATTCATCGTGTCGCAGTCGACTTCCTGTGGCGTCAACATCCGAAAGCTCAGGCGGAAAAATCCGTTTCCAACACGGCGATGGCCGCCGTAGGTGATGTCCCCTGTACTTGGATCTGCTGTGCAACCGACGATGATCGTCCGTGGGTCTGTTTGTGCGGCATGCAGGGTAATCATGTCGGCGATAGCACGTTCGCGCAGCAGCGTGTCGTCATTCAGCCATAGGAAAAAGTCCGGTTTCTGCTGCAAGGCAGTCTGCCACGCCAATCGCATACCACCGTTCCAATAAAGACCTCCTGGGCTCGGAACAATCGTTGCGTCCGGCCAGTTGTTTCGCACGGCGTCTGCCGTTCCATCCGTCGAACCGTCATCAACGAGCACGATTGTGTAGTCCGCAACACCGGCCAGAGCTGCCGGCACGGCTGCCAGGCAGGTCAACGTCGTTGCCTTGCGATTAAAGCAAGTCAACAAGATCGCCAGGGTCGGTTTTGCGGGATCGCTCATCGCGGGTTGCGACCTTTCGCAACCTCGAGAACTATATCGGCATAGCTTTTTCCAAATTCCGCAAATCGCCGTGGGAGCTCTTCGGCTGCGCGCCAGGTGAAAAGGAAATCGTCTTCAATCTCGTCCAGCTGAAACATCTCCACGAGGGCCGATGCCAATTGCTCTGCGTTGCCCGGATCGAAATAGACGGCACGTTGTGGCGCTTGTTCTCGATGGACAGGAATGTCCGAGACAATCATGCGCTTGCCTTGCGACTTGCTCTCCTCGACACTGGTGCTCCAGCCCTCGAATTTTGAAGGATTTAGAACAGCGAAGCACTCCCGATAGAGCGCTTTGACGTCCGAATACGGGACAAGACCAAGAATGCGAAATTGTTCACTGACGTGCAGGTTCTCAATCAAGCTCTGCAGTTGCCGAAAGTACTCCGGTCTGCGGCCGTCATCCGTCTTGCCGGTACAAACGACGACGATGCGTGGGTTGACCGCGCGCGCAATCGCCAACGCCTCGACGACGACGCGGTGGTTCTTATGCGCCCAAAACTGGTTCGGCAGATAGAAGAAGCGACCGGGGAGATCATACTTTGCGCGCAGCTCCGCGCCCGGCGTCGGTTCGATCCCGTCGCCAATGCCGGAAACAAATCGCAGTACACGGGACCGTGCCTCGGCCTCCGGCGCGAACCCGAAGAGGTCCCGCCTCGCATCATCGCTACTTAAGACGATGGTGTTGCAATGGTTCACGAGACGCCGATAGCCCTCGTTCCTTGCAGCACACTCATGATCTTCAAAGAACTCAGGCATACGAAGATGCTGGAAGTCGGCTATCCATCCGATCGTCGGAACGCGAGCGCGAGCGCCCAACTGATCAGAATGCGACAGGACGTCGATGTGGTTCTGCTTCAGGAACCGCTCGGCAACCAAGTCGCGACCGAAACCGCGCTCCAATACCTTACGGGCCTTTCGAAGCAGGGTTCCCTCGGCCACGATGCGGCTGCGGACTGTCTCAACGTCCGGGAACATCGCCACAATGTCGGCGGGGGTCTGATCTGAAACGAGCAGCACCGGCTGCACACGCGGCTCCGGGACAAGGGTTAGCGCACGAACGAGATTGGCCAGATAATTCAGACCGCCGATCCAGCTTTTGTCCACGGCATTGACGACGATTCCTACCCGTATCATGGCGCGCCCTTCCTGAACCACTCTACGTAGGCAGCGAGCCCTTCGCAAAGCGCTTGCCTCGGTTCCCATCCTAATCCTTTTGCCGTCTCGATGTCAGCCATGTAGTGCTGAGGGTCACCGGCGCGCATTCGTCCAGAAAACGTGGGCATCAAATTCGGCGAGAGAAGCCGGGCAAGGCTCGTCACGATTGATGCCGTCGAGGTCGAAACACCAGTGCCGCCGTTGACGACCAAACCGGAACTCGATGCGCATTCGCCGGCACGAATTAACAGGTCAGCGGCATCCTCGACATGGATCCAGTCACGCGTTTCTGCGCCCGTCCCGTCGAACTCGATCTCACTTCGAGCCAGTTTCGAGCATGCATCCCACAGGAGCTGCTTGCGCAACCCTGGCCCATAAATCGAGAACAGCCTGACGACAGCGACGCGGATATCGAAATGGCGCCCGTAGGAGCAGAAAAGCTCCTCGGCGATCTTCTTGTGAAGGCCATAGGGCGAGACCGGGCATAGGGACGAATCGACCGAGATCGGCAACTCCTTGGCTGCGCCATAGACGCCTGCACTGGACGCCAGCACGAGCCTCGTTCTCGGCGCCAGATTTCGTGCGAAGTCGAGAACGGCCAATGTAGTCAATGCGCTACGTTCGAAGTCCTGACGCGGATGAGCAAGCGAATAGGCTACCGAACCTGATCCTGCGCAGTGAATAAGCAGGTCGGGACTTCCGGCATACATCGCGAGAGTGTCGGTGCACACGTCGGCATCATGCCAATCGGCAAGTCCCCAACCGCGAAAGTCGTCGGCTTGCCATTTACCGTGACCGATCCCTGTGACGATGTACCCGCTGCGCGCCAGCGCGCGCGCCACGTGACGGCCGACGAAACCATAAGCGCCCGTGACAACGGCATGCTTCGTCATGGCGCTACCCTCATCAGAAGAACGTGACTAACATCGACTTCAGTTGCCGCAACCCGGAGAGGCGAAGTCCGTGCATCATTGCGACGCGGCGTGCCGACTGCACTAAAAACCGATTGTCCCGGCATGTCGAGCATCACGAGGCCCCTCCCGGAATCTCCCCGTGACCCATTCCAGTCGCCCCACCCCTGTTGACACCAACAAGGATCTCGAAGGC
Source organism: Hyphomicrobiales bacterium (assembly GCA_900468535.1). Taxonomy (GTDB): domain Bacteria; phylum Pseudomonadota; class Alphaproteobacteria; order Rhizobiales; family Rhizobiaceae; genus Rhizobium. The sequence goes on from UBTY01000024.1 coordinate 108,276, forward strand.
CGATATTGCCCCTTCAATGGCCAAAGTGCGGGCCAGATGGAGACGCATTTCACAGCTTCCCTCGTCTGTGCCGGTTCCGTTCTCGAGCATGTCCAGTAGAGCCGTGTCCAAGTCGTTCAATCGTTCAGAGGGCAATCTGACGCAACTGTCTCCGAGGAAGGCGGCAAGCTCGCTTTCGTCGTCGGCCACGACCAACGCAGGTTTTCCGCTTGCCAGCATGCCACCTAGCTTGGATGGCAGGACGAGGTCGGCCACGGAGGGATGCTGCGGCAGGACGTGACAGTCAGCCAGATTGAGCAGCTCGTTCAGCAGGTGCTCTGGCTGCAGATCAAGCAGCGTGACGTTTCGCAAATGGCCAAATCGGTTGGCGAGCTTGGACTTGTACGGACCGTCACCGACCAAAACGAAGTGGATACGCGAATCGTCCGCGAGCCGTTCGGCGGCCTCAAGCACTGCATGAAGCGCCTGCTTTGGCCCAATCTGCCCGGAGTAGACGACGACGAACTGGTCGGGATCGAGACGCAAATCGTCACGATACCTACTAGGTCTGCCGAGAGGAAAGATCCTCGAGGTATCAACCCAGTTTCGAATGATCCTCACACGTTCCTCGACAACGCCTTTCAGGACCAGGCGTTTGGCCATCTGCTGTGAGATCGTCACGACAAGGTCGAAGCGCTTGGTGAGAAATCGCTCAAAGGCAAATCCGAGCCAACGGAGCCACGCTCTGCCACCGAGGTGGCCGATGGCGAAGGCTGCATCGACCTCCAGGTCCTGAACGTGAAGTACGGTTCGTGCACCGGTCATCTTTGCGGCCAGCAGCGCGACGGGCACGACAAAAAGGGTTGGCTCCACACAGACAATGGTTCGTGGACGGTCGCGCAGGATCCGCCACAAAGCGACCGGTGCGGATGTCACCGCAAAACTGATTGGCGCCAGTAGCCTGCCGATGCCAGAACCGGCATTGCGCAGCAGCATCGGGCAGCGCAGTATCCGAACGCCGTCTTCGACCTCTCTACTGTATTTCCAGGGAGAGTAAGGTACTCGCACATACCAACCGGGATAATGCGGCGCAGTTGTAATCGCATCCACGTTCAGTCCGCGCCGCGTCAGACCCACCGCCATTTCACCGGAATACCTGCCAATGCCGGTCATTTCCGGCATGAAATTCATTCCATAGATCAGGACGTCAGGACGTTGCGGGGAAGCGGCGTGGCGACGTTTTCTCATATCGCGGCACCGACATCAGTCTCAGACTGCAGGAAACTCTTATAAGTGCCCTCAATCCCGTCCCGTAGTGAGATTGAAGGTCTCCAGCCCAGCGCGCGGATTTTGTCGGCGCTCATGAGCTTTCGAGGTGTGCCATCCGGTTTTGTCAGGTCGTGAACGATCTCACCCCGGAAGCCAACGATTTCGCAAACCAGCTCGGTCAGTTGCAGAATGGTCAGGTCATTGCCAGACCCGACGTTGACATGCTCAAGATCGGAGTAACATTTCATCAGGTGAACGCACGCGTCGGCGCAGTCATCGGCGTGCAAAAACTCGCGGCGAACAGTCCCTGTTCCCCACACGACAATACTGCGCGCGCCAGCAGTCTTGGCCTCATGCGCCTTGCGAATGATCGCCGGCAGAACATGACTTGTCGCAAGATCGAAATTGTCGCCCGGGCCGTAGAGATTGGTCGGCATCGCCGAAATGAAGTCGGCGCCATGTTGCACCCTGTAAGCCTGAGCCAGCTTGATCCCCGCAATCTTTGCGACCGCGTACCACTCGTTGGTTGGCTCAAGTGCCCCCGTCAGAAGGCTATCCTCCCTGATCGGCTGCTCCGCAAACTTCGGATAGATGCATGACGAGCCCAAGAACATCAGCTTCTCGACACCGATCCGAAACGAAGCCTCAATGATATTGGCTTCAATCATCAGGTTGTCGTAGAGGAAATCCGCGGGAAAACTCGAATTTGCCAGGATGCCACCGACCTTGGCGGCCGCGACGAAAACGACGTCTGGCTTGGCGTCTGAAAGCCAAGTGCGCACGTTCGCTTGACTTGTGAGATCCACCTCGGAGCGCGAGACCGTCAGGATATCACAGTCCTCTGTTGCCAGTCTTCGCGCGATTGCAGAGCCAACCATTCCGCGATGGCCCGCAACCCAGATCCGCTTTCCAGCAAGCGAGAAAGCCGCCACGTCAAGCTTCCTTCATGACCGTCGCGGTCTGCATGACCTTGATGTCCTCGTTCACCATTTCGCGGCAAAGTTCGCGCACCGGCGTCTCGTGGCTCCATCCGAGCTTTTCCTTGGCCTTGCTCGGGTCCCCGATTAGAAGTTCGACTTCCGTCGGGCGGAAGTAGCGGGGATCGACCTGGACAATGACCTTGCCGCTAAGCTTGTCATAGCCTTTTTCATCAATCCCCTCACCACGCCATTCGAGCTGTATGCCGACGTCCTCGAATGCCCAGTTGACGAACTGACGGATCTCGGTCGTCGCTCCCGTTGCAAGAACGAAGTCATCCGGTTCGTCTTGCTGGAGCATCATCCACATGCCCCGAACGTATTCCCGGGCATGGCCCCAATCTCGCTTGGCATCGAGATTGCCCAGGTACAGCTTATCCTGCTTCCCGAGACGAATTGCGGCTGCGGCACGGGTAATCTTGCGCGTTACAAACGTCTCGCCTCGCAGCGGGCTCTCATGGTTGAAGAGGATGCCATTCGAAGCATGCAGGCCGTAGGCCTCGCGATAGTTCACAACAATCCAGTAGGCGTAAAGCTTGGCGGCAGCGTAAGGGCTGCGAGGGTAGAATGGAGTGGTCTCCTTCTGAGGCACCTCCTGAACAAGGCCGTAAAGTTCGGAGGTCGAGGCCTGGTAGAACCTCGTCTTCTTCTCAAGGCCGAGTATCCGGATGGCCTCGAGAATTCGCAGCGTCCCAATTGCATCGGAGTTGGCGGTGTATTCGGGCGTCTCGAACGAAACCCTTACATGGCTCTGAGCGGCCAGATTGTAGATCTCATCCGGCTGGCACAGTTGGATGATGCGGATGAGATTGGTGGAATCGGTCATATCGCCGTAGTGGAGAATGAACCTGGGATCGGAGTCGTGAGGATCCTGGTAGATATTTTCGATGCGGCCTGTGTTGAATGAAGACGACCGACGTTTGATGCCATGAACGACATAGCCTTTGGCTAGAAGAAGCTCCGAAAGATAAGCCCCATCCTGACCTGTGACGCCGGTAATCAGAGCGACCTTTCCATTCTTCGGGGGCAAGCTCGACAAGAGAACCTCAAATAAGTTGGAAGTTATAAACACATCCTGCTGCCACGCAGGATTGTATTATTAATCTCAATATAAATAATAATACAAAAATCGATGTATGCTGCAAGTGCTTCTTAGTTAGTATTTCTAGGTAAGATTAAATGTGATTATTACGCCTAAAGGCCTCATAAATATGGAAATACAGCGCACGTTCAGATGCGGCGTCCACCACTGTCTATACATTCGAAACCTCTAAATGATTGTTGTTTATTCGCTCGCCAAATAACGATACACATTTACCCAGCTTAACCAAAGTACATCAATAACAACGGAAACGACTTAGGCTCAAATATGGCGATAAAAATAATCGATTGTATTGATCTTAAATTGCCTGCACATCGACCAGGGTAGACTTGAACGAACGCATAACCCGCGATATCTCAAATCTTTCGATAAAAAGCCGCCGCGCAGAGGCGCCGATATCCTGCTTTTCCCGTTCGCCGAGCGAAAGAAACCGTTCGAGCAGGCGTGTCGTTCCAGCAAGACTGTCCGGCTCCACCATTCCGGCGCCGGCATCGTCGACTTCCCGCCAGATCTGCACCTTATTGCTGATCAAAACCGCCTTGCCCGCGGCCAGGGCTTCAGCCACGACGATTCCGAAATTTTCCTGGTGCGACGGCAATACAAACGCCTCGCAACCATGGAATGCCCCCCATTTCGCGTCGCCGCCAACCATCCCGGGCCAATGAATTCGATCGGCAATGCCATGAGCATGCGCCTTCTGCTGAAGATCGGACTGCCATCCGGTTTGATCAGGACCCGCAATCACCAGATCAAGGTCAGGGTTGTCTTGTGCCACCGAGGCAAACGCATCGATCAGAAGGTCGCACCCCTTCTTTTCATGAATACGGCTAAGGAACAGCAGATACTTTCGATCCCCGAGTTTCGGGAGAGTTGATCGGAACGATGCAATCTGATCCGAGGGAACGCCCGCAATATCGGCGCAACCGTAACCGACAACGCGCTCGCGAACCCGGTAGGGCCAGAAAGCGTTTCTCGATACTTCTCGCTCGTCCTCGGTCGTGAACAGAACGGCATTCGAGTGATTGAGGAGCGGCCCCTCGTTGACGGACCAGAACAGCTGTTTCAGCATCGATTTCAGCGCGTACTTCTTGAACCAGGGATCCAGCATCCCGTGCGTGAAGACGAAATAGGGCACCCTTGATCCGACAAGTGTGCGCCGCGCCGCCAGGGTCGAGTAGTTCCACAAGCCATTGACGATCACCACATCGTAGTCGCCGATACTGCGCCTCAGCCAACTGACCGCCTTTGGGCTATAGCCGTATCGTGACAAACGCCGGCTCAGAAAAGACTTCGCGCGCCCCTCCGGCTCGCCAAGCGCCACCACGGTCGCGCTGCACTGCGTGACCCAAGGGGCATCAGGTGCATCCAGACTAGCAATATGGACAACCCAGCCTTCCGCCGTCAGGAACTCGGCTTGCTGGAGGACACCGGTGCTTACGCCACCGTGGCGTGGATCGACCGATGCAATAATCTGAAGTACGCGCATGCAACCCATCTCCAGTACATGACGAACCTATAGAGCATCTTCGCAAATAACTGCCGCGGCGCCGCACCGCTTTTCTTTGGTCATGCCTCGCCAAGGAGCGATTTTAGCTCCCTAGTAATGTGACCGACAATCGGCTCCTTGATCATACCGACATGACCGACGTCGACTTCGAGAATTTCAATGGGGGTCCTAGAGTACTTTCGCCAACCGTTCGCACCATCGAGAGACAACCGCCACGATCTGCTATCGTCTGCGCCTGTAGACTTCACGAGAATGATACGGCCGGAAAAGGGTTTGTACTTGTTGCGCATCGAAGCGCGAATAAGCCCGTTGCGCAAGTTCCTTTCGCGGCCGGTCAACCAGTATCGCAGGTCCGAGTTGAAGAAGTGCCCGGCCTTTCGCTTTATCGTGCCAACGACGTCGCGCACCGCGACCATCTTGTACAGTCTGGGCATCCAAGTGCGCATTCTCAGACTTGAGTTGATTGGATAGGCGTCCAGCAGGATAAGGACTACGTCTTCTCCCGCTTTCTCCAACCGAGAGGCAATATCGAACGCCGGCGCTCCGGCAAACGAATATCCACAAATCCGGTAGGGCCCCTTGGGCTGACGCGAGCGTATTTCGTCGACGAAAGCCCGGTTCAGGTCTGCGGTGACACCCTCATTGACGATCTGGTTTGCAAGCGCGCCGACCCGAATGCCGTACAAGGTGACATGCCCATCGAAATGTCGCGCAAGATGCAGGTAGTCGTCCACGGTCCCGTCAAATCCGTGCAGACAGAAGATCGGCGTCGTGTCGACCTCGCGGTTCATCTTCACCAAATGCTTCCATTCAACTGCATTGCTGCGACCATCCTCGACCAGTGCCGCAATCGCTTGTGCGTTTGGAGCCTTGAAGTATTCCGCCAGCGGGACCGTTACTCCCAAATTCCGTTCGACGGCTGCGGCAAACTTCAACAGAAGAAGAGAGGTTCCACCCATGTCGAAGAAGCTGTCCGTCACCTTGAGCGTTGGGATGTCGAGCACCTTTGCCATCAGTCCGACGACGCGCCTTTCGTCAACACTCATTTGCTCGGTGTTGGCATCGAAACTGCCGCCGCCTTCCCACCTGACCTCAGGCAAAGCCGCGTGATCCAGCTTGCCGTTCGGCGTAAGCGGCATCTCGTCGAGGATGATAATACGTGACGGAACCAGATGTTGGGGCAAAGTGCGGCGAAGCGCATTCAGTATCCAAGCAGGCGCTTGCCGCTTCAATCGACCGAACATCGGATCGTTGCCGTAGACTTCCCAGTCCTCACTACTGTTCTGAAACCGGGATCGTCCAAATGCTGGGCGGTCATAGTCGTTAGAATGGCGGGCGGCCATATCCTGCAGGAGGACATCGAAGCACCCGTCCGTGTCGTCTTCCGACCAGGTGATGGTCGCCTGGTATCCCAGATCCCGGGCAAGGTCCCAGTACCGGTTGGGATCCTCGCCGGTTGGGGGTAACTGTAGTGCCAATTCGCGAATATCTTCAGCTGACGTTTTGTCAGATCCGAGAAGAAGCCGGCGGACCGCAAGGTCATATGCAAGCCGGCGGTTGGCAACGCCCTCAAGTTTTAACAGCGCTGGCCGTTCGACCGCGAGCATCTCTCTGACCTTGTCAAAGCCCGCTGTATTCGGGACCCAGGAAAGCTTCTTCACATCGGAATCGTTGTAACCCGGACCGGTATCCAGGACGACGTCGTAGCGGTAGCGCGACAGCTCGTTGTCGAACCGGTTCCTCTTCAGTTGCACCTCGGAGCGGCTGAAACCTCCCTCGCCCGTCAAAGCGGAGAAGAACTTGGGATCGATGACGAGTTCCTCTTCCCAGGCGACCGCTTGATTGACGCGCGCCTTAACGTCAACAGCGCTAATGCCGGGAGCGGCCCTCGCGAACTGGATCGAGCTGTGCAGGAGATTCAGAAGCGGTCCGGAACGAACGTCGCCAACGAAGACCTTGCCTCCGGCACGCAGTGCGCGTTTGGCGCGAAGCAAAACCTGCCTCAGATAGGAAATATCCGGGAAGTACTGGATAACGGAGTTCAGGACGACAACGTCATACCTGCCATCTTCTATCCCCGTGAAATCGGTCGCTTCCTGGGCGGACAAGGTGACGTTTTCGAATTCCGGCCGTCCAGAAATCCACGCTGAAAGACCGCCTATCACACGGCCCGATATATCCGTTCCGCGATAGCTTGCGACCTGTGGTGCGATCTTCTCCAGAAGCAATCCTGATCCGCATCCGATCTCCAACACGTCTCTTGGCGAAAGCGCGAGTATGCGTTCCACGGTGACCGCGCGCCATTCGTCCATTGCTTCAGCGGCTAGAGGAGCACCGCTGTAGCTGTCGTTCCACCCCTCGTACGAAGGAGCCGAAGGCTGGCGTCCGTAGATCTCGTCAAACAGGGAAAGAGCATCTTTTTCGGGCGCAGAATGATCACTTATCAGGCTTTCCTTCAACCGAGTGCGGTCGGTCACGACATAGCCGATCAATTGCGGACTTGCGTTGTTTTGGACAGTAACCGCTGCGGCCCGTACCGGATCAAGATCGGTTAGCGCAGCCTCCACTTCACCGACTTCGATACGGATGCCATTGATCTTGACCTGGCGGTCGACACGACCAACAAATTCGAGGTCACCATCCCCTGACCACCGTGCCAGGTCGCCGGTGCGATACAGGCGGTCGCTTCCGCCGGGAAAGGGATTGTCGATGAAACGTTCTGCGGTTAGCTTCGGGCGGCCGAGATATCCTTTCGCTAAGCCCCGGCCCCCTATATAGACCTCGCCTATCACTCCAATTGCCACGCGCGACAGGTTCTGATCGAGAAGGTGGATCGATACGTTCCTGATTGGCTTGCCTATGCTTACATTGTGAGCCAAGGAGCCGGGGCGGCAAGGCCCGCAGGTTGCGCAAACCGCCGTTTCGGTCGGACCATAGGCGTTGTCGAGATTGGCTCGGCAGACGTCGAAAAAACGATCCTTGACTGCAGACGGAAGCGGCTCGCCCGCCGAGAACACGTGGCGTAGCGAAGCAAGAGCCTGCGTATCCTGGCGGTCAAGTAATATCGCAAGCAGCGATGGTACGATCGTCATGATCGTGACCTTGTTTTCACGAATTTCGTGAAACAGCAATTCCGGATTTCGCGATGCGACTGGTGCGGCAAGAACGCTGATCCCGCCGACAAATAGAGCGGGCCAAAACTCCCATACCGACGCATCGAAACTAAACGCAGCAATCGAGATTACACGGTCTGTTTCCGTCAGGTTCAGATAGTCGACGAGCCAGTGCAGGGTGTTGTAGATCGCATTGTGGGTCACAAGCGTGCCCTTGGGCGTCCCCGTCGATCCGGATGTATAGATGCAATAGGCTATGTCATCGGGTGTGGCAGTAGACTCGATGACAGTATCCGGAAAGACATCGATCTGGAACCAGTCCCGATCCAGAGGAAAAACCGTATTGATGCCTTGGGGCAGACGCGACAGGAAACGCTCCTGCGTCAATACGACACCGAGGTCCGCGTCGGCCACCATGAATGAGATGCGCTCCGCGGGATATGAGGGATCCAGTGGGACATATGCCCCGCCGGCCTTAAGGACACCGATGATGGCAACGGCCATTTCCGCAGAGCGATCGAGCGCGATCCCGACAAGCTGTCCGGGCCCGACGCCAAGCTCCATCAAGTAACGGGCAAGGCGGTTAGATCTTCGATCGAGCTCCTGGTAGCTGAGTTGGTTTCCATCTGAGATGATTGCAACGGCTTCGGGCGATCGCCGGACTTGAGCAACGAAAGCTTCATGCAGGCAAATAGCACTTATCTCGGCGTGCTCTTGCCTTTCGAACGTCAGTAGCCGTCCGACATCACCCTTGCGCGGTTCATCACCGTCGCCATGGGTGTTTTCTATCGAACGCGGTTTGCAATCTTCCGAGACACTGCTCTCAACCATACTGAAAAGCTACCCCATCGATCATTTCAGCACACGAACGTGAGAGATGCTCGTCACTCGTCGCCTTTCCGAAAACGGAATTTGCTTGAGATAGTATAGCATTAAGTAGAGGTTTCAATACTAGCCAAAATACTTACAGCAATACACAAGGAAGGTCGCTGCCTTTCCGAGATGTACTCCGACCCTTGCTGCACGCGTCGCGTGAAAATCTAAGTCGGACTTTCAGGCTCGTGCGTCAAATCAATCCACTGTATTTCGAACGCTGGCCGCCGGCGAAACCGCGCTCGATATCAGCGTGAGGAACTTCGTGACCTCGTAGGAGCCTGAGTTGTCGACATAGAGCACGTCCTTGTTCCTCAGAGCAAAGCTCTGGGCCGCAAAGTAGACGCTCGGGTTCGCGAAATTCGCCTGGAAGATAACGGGAATGCTGGTTTGAACCGGTGAGAACCTGGCAACATTTATCCCGGCACGCTGAAGCGCTGCCCGATCCACCATTCGATAGATAAAGACCTTCCGAGAGTCTGCGCGCATATCGTCAATGCCACCGACCTTGGCCAGCCCCTCAGCCAGGCTCAGATGGCTTGCACCGAAGTCAACCTTGCTGGAGGTGTTGAGCGACTTCGCATTGGTCGCTCCGAACGCGATGAAATATGCAGGGTCGCGAAGGACGTAGATCGCGTCGTCGGGACGAACGAAAATATTCTCGCGCGGATTTGCGATTATGTCGTCAAAGAAAACGGTCGACCGCCGCTGATTTCGCTCCAGTGTGACAAACGTTTCATAGCCCGGGTACGATGGCCCGCCGGCTCGTGCCAGAACGTCAATAATCTTGTCGCCGGCCGGGTTTACATCTATCCGCGCGGGGGCCTTGACATCCCCAAGGACCGACACCTGGCTCGACCGTTGAGTGGCAAGCGTTACCAGAGCCTGTGGCTCGATCGCCCGGTTCGCGAGCCTCTTTACAATCTCGGCCTGGACATCCCCAATCGAGCGGCCAGAAGCACGAACGCTGCCGGCATAGGGTACCGTGATCTCACCCCTTCCGTCGATCTGTTGGGATGGAAAAGTCACGTAGTTTCCCGGGCGAGCTCCGGCATCCATTGGAACAAACAAGCCGCCCGACTGTGCTTCGAACACCGTCACCTGGACAACATCCCCGACGCCCAAACGGATCTCAGGCGCGCGCGTCGGCGCATTGCCGAAGGTACCATAAAGGGAGTTGCTACGCGCTGCGCCAAAGTCTGAAATTGCTTTCTGATCAATATCGATCAGGACGTAGTTGAAGATTGTCTGCGATTTCTCTGCGGCAACTTTTACCGTGGCGCTGGATGCAATCGCATCGGAGTTCGGTCCCTCCTTGGGGAAACCTGTACAGCCCACGACCGAGATGGCGATCGCCCCGAACACAGCGCATCGTATTGCTTGCAATACCGTGGGGGTTGGCCAGCGGATTTCCTGCGTAGACACCGAACTATTTCTAAGACGCATCGGTAAACCCAGATCTTAAGTACGTAGCAGCGCGGTCCGGCCCAAAGAACTGAGGCCACAAATAGTTTATTTGCAGATCTGTTAAAGAATACTGAGAAATCGGCAATGGCCCAAATTAAAACGCAACGCATAAAGATTTAAATGTTGCATGTACGCAACATTTTCAACTATTGGCCCCTCATGGTAAAGATACATTTACCGACTACTGCAAAACACATCCTTTTTATTTACTTGTGCCGAAAGATATCAAGCCGCTATCCTCCCACGTGATAAACCCTTGGGAAAGAAAATGGCCCTTTTGGACGCAAACATCTCCAAACCCAGGATGGGCGGACCAAGCTTTTCCCTGCGACACCGTTTCTACAGAACCTCGTGGTCGTTGACGTGGGCCCTCCTCGGTCGGTGGAGCCCTGTGCCCTTCCACGGGTGGCGCCGCTTCCTTCTGACGATGTTTGGAGCTGACATCCATCGAACGGCCAGGGTCTATCCCAGTGCCGACATCTGGTATCCGCGAAATCTGACAATGGCCGAGTACTCCTGCTTGGCTTCCGGCAGCGTCTGCTACTGTATGGACAAGATAGAGCTGCGGCCACATGCGCTCGTTTCCCAGGGCGCCTATCTTTGCGGCGGTACGCACGATGTGGACGCACCGAGTTTTCAATTGATCAGCAAGCCGATTGTGATAGGGGCCAATGCCTGGGTCGCAGCCGGCGCCTTTGTAGGACCCGGCGTGATTGTCGGCGACGGTTCCGTCCTCGGTGCAAGAGGGGTATCGGTTAAAAACCTAGCGCCATACACAATCTACGCGGGGAACCCGGCGCGCCCCATTCGGAGGCGCAAGTTCGATGGTGCGGTCCGTGATTAACCTGGCAGTCGTTATTCTTACGCACAACGAGGAAAGGCACATCGGGCGGGCACTCGACGCAATTTCTCCGCTTGCCGCCGAGGTTTTCGTAATTGATTCATTTTCCACGGACAAGACGGTAGAGATCGCGCGCGAAAAAGGCGCAACAGTCCTGACAAATGCGTGGACGAACTATTCCAGGCAGTTTCAGTGGGGTCTGGACAATGCGCCGATAACTGCCGATTGGATCATGCGCCTTGATGCCGACGAAATCATCGAGCCAGACCTCGTTCGGGAAATTCGGGAGAAACTGCCTGCCCTCGGGCCAGAGGTGGTAGCCGTCAACCTGAAACGCAAACATATCGTGTTTGACCGATGGATCCGTCATGGCGGCCGTTATCCCCTGATACTGACCCGCATCTGGCGTCGCGGGAATGGCCGGATCGAAGACCGGTGGATGGATGAACACATGATCGTGTGGGGCGGACGTACGGTGCTTTTCCAAGCCCCATTCGCTGACCATAATCTCAATGACTTCGGCTTCTTTACCGACAAGCACAACAAATATGCGACCCGCGAAGCTGTCGATGTACTGAACCAACGCTATGGCCTCTTCCCCGAAGACGACCGCCTCAAGAGCGACCGCTCGTCGTTTCAGGCTTCGGCAAAGCGTGTCGTCAAACAGCGGATCTATAATCAGATACCGTTCCCGATCTCGACACTTGGATACTTCCTTTATCGCTACATCCTTCAGCTGGGTTTCCTGGACGGACGCGAAGGACTGATCTACCACTTCCTTCAAGGCTATTGGTATCGCTTTCTGGTTGGCGTAAAGGTTGCTGAGTTCGACCGTGTGCTGAAGGGCATGGGAACGTCCGAGGAAAGACGGGCCGAGCTTGCCAAACTGACAAACCTCAAGCTCTGAGTGGCACGAATGTCAAACTCGACAATGACTGATCATCTCAGGCCAAAGCCTGTGCCGATGGAGTGGCTCGTCGCTCGATACAGGCAGGCAAACCGATGGATCAAATGCAATATGCCGAAATGCATCCCGGTCGGATTGCGTGCAGTCCTCGTAGCAACGCTTCCTATACCACCGGGTGATGAATAATGCGGTCGGTGAAGCGCTACATGACGGCCAGGCTGTTCTATCCGACAATTCTCGTTTTCCTATTGGGATTGGCCGCAGCTCCTCTATCAAGCCGCGCCGCGCTCACAACCGTGCTCAAGACCTGCGAACTCGGATACGATCGCTGGGGCGTCGCGTTTCCCTGTCTGAAGATTGTGGAATCACCTCTGCCGCTCAGTTCCTACGCAATTCTGCGGGAACCTACCCCCGCGCGACGGACGATCTTCTCGCCATTGGCCGACATAAGCGGGATCGAGGACCCGCGCCTCTTGGAGGTGGATGCGCCCAACTATTTTGCCATGGCATGGAATGCGCGATCCATAACAATACCGACGGGGGCTGATCATTCGGCTCTCGCCATCAACGCGGCCATAAACCGAACGCAGGACCACCTCCACATCCATATTGGCTGCGTCTTGCCGGAAGTTTACGAGGCGCTATCCACTTCAGACATCAACAATTCGCGATTTGAACTGATGAAGTCCGAACTCGCCGGCAAATTCTACTGGGTCCAGTTCCTGCCAGGCGAAAGCCTCGGCGTAAACCCGGTACGATCCGTGGCGGAAGGCGTCCCGGGTGCACGCCAGCACATGGCGGCGGTCACAATCGGCGTCGTCTCGGGCCGACGGCCTGACGGAACGCGCGGTTTCTACATCCTCGCCAACATGATGACAAAAGCGCCGATAACCTTTGCGGCGGCTGAGGATCTACTTGACCCTCGGTGCTCCCCGTACCAATGGCGATCGCTCCGATTGACCTGAGATCGAGCGCTGACCGGCACGTCAACTTGCGATGCCACCGGGGAATGCATCAATGTCGCCAACGTACTGCTGCAGTGATCGCGAAATAAAGCCCCGCGTGTTGCCCGCGGGGCCTACCCGGCGGTTTATTGCGCGCGCTGGTGTTGTACGCTCCTCGCGAGCGCAGAAGCATGTGACACATGCATTGCTTCCTAACGTAAGCGATCGCTGGACCAACGCATCCAACTTCACCCCTTCGGATTATACGGCCAGATTTGACGGCTTTTGCTTCTCTGCCTTGTTTCTGCGTGCGCTCTTGCAACTACTGCCTGGGCAGTCTCGCAAGAATGAGCAACAACCTCGCGTCGGATCCGGCCTGATTTGACAGCGCGCCGCTTGTCCGCAGCACCGCCCCGCCCGCCTCTTATCGGCAGGAACCGCGCGCACTATTCTTTTTACTAACGTGCAAACGGTGATCAGATCATAGTATAAAAAATACATGTGCGCTTAAAGGCTGGGGAGCCTATGTCTGGTGACGAATTCATTATAGTGTTCGGCGTTGTATTCTTGGTTTTCTTCTATTTCTTCGATCGAAAGGAAAGAGAGAACGAGTACAATATCGCCTTCCATGCGTCATTCGATCGTACGATGCACGACTGGGCGTCCGAACAACTCTCCGATCATGACTACGGGCAATATCAAGCGGCGCGCCGCCGGGCCGAAGCGGAGGCGCATCGGATAGCTAATCGAACCTTGGCCGCGTCACGGCTATCCCGACGTAGAAGATAGACGCCACTAGTCTCCCTAGCGCCGTAGGTTGGAGTTCAAGCCTCTCTGACGACGTTGCATCTCCCCGCCTCTCAACTGCCTGCACACGCTCCCGGTCTCGTCGAAACCGACGTGTGCTGACCTGATCCCGATTATCAACTGAGGAATTGTCGCGCCTTATTGAAACCCGCGGTCAAAGTTACAATCTCAGTATCATCACTGGAGTTTGACAGATGCTGTACGCCGCCCTCGCCTTCGCCCTGTGTGTTTTGATCAGCGCGTTCTTTATCGGGCGCTTCTTTACGGCGAAGGCTCGTCTGGTGGAAAAGACGATCGAGGAGACGATCGAACGCAAGCTGTCGAAATCACCAATTCACGCCGAGTTGTTGCGCCTGAGGGAAGAGAATGGGGTGATGCGCAACCTCCTGATCGACATGGTGGAAAACGAAGCTTCGCTGGCCGACGCTTCGAAGATCGGAGATGGAACGGACCCGCGCAGAGAACGCTCGCTCTCTACGGCGTCGAGAGGTCTTTGGTGAGGCAATACTTGTGCTGCAGCAAACCAAGGGGCCCGCTACTCTCTGGCATCCTTCTGAACGCGCCTAGGTCAGCGCCATTGCAAGCAGCCGCCAACATGCCAAACTGAACTCATCGCTGGATAAACGACCGCTACTGCGGCCCAAAGAAACGGTCGCGTTCAATGAGCAAGCCTTGCCCAGCCGAATAAAGTGCGGCAACAGCGCTCCTGATTTCCGACAGAGACTTGATTGTCCGTGGAGAAATGTAGTCCCCCTGCGCTTCCAGATTGGCACTCAAGGCGATTTCACAGTCTCGCGCAATCCGGTCGATCTCGGGGGCAACGGAATTCAGTTGCTGCAAGATCCGGTCAATCTTGGATTTCGCCCGTTCCGACATGCGATCCGCCACCACTCACCTCCCCGAGATCATTCGACTAAGTCTTCTCGCAACGATCTTGGATCAACTAGTGGCCAACCAATAGAAAGGAATATTGCTGACAGTTCTAACTTGCGGCCGGGGGGCTGCTCTACCGGATGGAAGCCAATACGGGTTAATCCCGCCTTCACCAAAGTCATAAAAGAAGACGCGATGATCGCTCATCTTTTTCACTGGTTAAGGGCTCCCGCCGTAGCATTCATGCGGATCAATTTGCGGGCTTCCACATGAAAAGATATGAAATTGAGCAGTCGGGCGACAACTGGATTGTGATCGACCGTACCTCCGGACGTGCCGTCAACGGTCGTGACGTCCACCCAACGAAGTTGGAAGCACAAGCCCTCGCTGATTTCCGCAATGGCATACAGGCGCCGATTGGTGATCGAGTTCACCCTCGCCTCCAGGCGCTCCGTCTTACCTGGAGGGCAATCATTGGTTCGGGTCGATAGCTTCTTCAGTGGCGAAGCGCCGCGGTACCATCTATGCCGTCAAGCATCTCAGACAGCGTAGAAGCCAACACGCCGCGTCCTGCTTGGGCGGTTGCCATCTGCTGGAAAAGCCCGGACATACCAAGGAAGACCGATGAAGCCGGTTCGTCCTGCCCGAGAAATGCGGCGATCTCCATCTCCGCCACCCAACGGTAGGCCTTGGGGTACATGTCCGGAATACCCTTGGAAAACTTTCTGACGAGCTGGGACTGGCTCTCCGCCAACTCGGCCATCAATGCCTTGTCAGCTCCGCTTTTCGCAGCAGCCAAAAGCATCGCGGTTCCAAGTCCAACAAGCCCCTTGTTGATACCCGCGTAGCACATTTTCAACGCGGAAGCCGCTCCGATCCCGCTGTCCAACACACGAGCATCGAGACCGTATCCTGCAAGCAGTTGGACCACATCGTTTCCGCCGCCGCTGATGTAAACGTGCGGACTTCCTCCTGCCTCCGGTGGTGGTCCTCCGATTATGCAGCCATCAAGAACCCTTACTGCGCTCCCTGCGAACGCGCTGGCAACCATGGTCATTGTTTTCGGCGAGACAGCGTTACAGTCGACGAATACCCTGCTGGCGCTGGATATGGACGTCGCCTCAGCAACCTGCCGGGCAACCGTGATTGCTTGGGACGGCGGCACGATGGATAGAATGATGTCGGCGTCAACCACCGACATCAGGTCAACAGTGCCAATACCTGCCGCCGCCGCCCGCCTGCGCGTCTCGGTCGATCGTCCCTCGACAGAAGTGAACACCTCCGCGCCGGACCGGAGGAGCAACCTTGCGACGGCACTCCCCATGGCTCCCATCCCCAACACTGCGATCCTCGTCACTGCGTCTCTCCATCCGGTTTCGTCTCTGGGAAGCTAGGAGTGCCGATGCAACATGCAATCACCTTCTTCTGCGATCACCAAGTAGTGACGGGGCCCAGGCACAGATTGCAGATTGCAATCAAGCCGGCAATGCTGAAGTAATCGGAGTACAGGACCGATGCTTGAGGTACGAATGCAACGCAGTTCGTCCCCCCAACCACACATTTCTACTTTAGGATTTTCTTGCGCGACTTCACTTCGCCAGATAGCGTTAATGTGGGGTGTAGGGAGTAGCGGATGACGATCGAGGAGTTGATGGACCTCCAGGAAGAAGGCTCACGAGCTCGAATTCTGGGTCTTAGGGCCTACGAAAATCCGTACCTCAGGCCTGATCGCCTACCAAAAGGCGATCCGGTAGCAGTTGGCGACTGGGTGGCGCGTCACGATGCTTGGAAATTTGGTTGGGAAGCCGAAGACGCTAGCCGCGACGGCACTATTTCAAAGTTCTTCCGAGATCTGCTCCGATCCCCGATCCAACCTGTGGGCGCCTGAAATCAAAGCTAGTGAATGATGGTAGCGACCCGCTCGTCCCTTGGGGCCGAGGCTTTGTGTGCCCCAGTCACCGACCAGACGGTCACCGCAACGGCGGCAACTGCGACATACATCAAGGCGCCCCTGAACGGGCGAGCTGTCAGGACGCAGTCCCTTGTCGCTTCCAAGGAGTTGAGCTTGCTTTGCATCGTATTCCTTCGTGCTTGGACGCGGCGGTGTAGACGATTAGCTCCGGCTAAGGAACACCGGGAATCGAGTACCTGCCCTGCGGCACGCGAATACCCCCGCAGCTCGCTCTAACGCTCCAGGATGAGAGCCCATCGCCTGGTGGGCCTTGACCTGGCAGTCGTCGTGCCGTGCCGCGCACTGATGGTTCATTCCGAAATCGTGAACCCGTTGTCAGTCGGCCACGCTTTTGCGAAGAGATCAACATGGGCCTGTGTTTGAGCACGGTCGTCGCGCTATCCAATTTTAGCGATCTCGTCTTCGAAGGCTCTTATTCCTTCGTAGCCCTGCTGCGAAGGCATCCTCCCCGAGCCGATCATCCTCTCCGTGCAGATTTTGAAGAGCTTCAAGTAGGCCTTGCCCTGCTCACTGAGTATGCCGCGATAGCTATGCAGTTCACCACTAAGAATCTCGCCCGAAACATGTTCGGCAATCATCATGTTCGCGGCATCACCTACGGACCAGCCTCTTTTCAAAATCAGGTCCGTTGCGAAAGTACCTTGATCTGTCAGTTGCCTGAAGAGATCGTGCGAGACCGTATCGATTGCCTTCTCTACTGAAGCACCCTTACCTCGACACCGGATGCGAAACTTTTCCAACTCAGTCCAAAGCAACTGAACTTCAGGTGAAAATGAAGAATGCCTTTTTCGCTTAAAGAACCCGAACATTGCACCCCGCTCTAAGCTTGAAAGCGACTAGCTTTCATTGATTAGCGAATGCTAAGCTGATTCACGGGTTTTCGTCCATTCCGCGCGTTGCAATGGATCAGGCCAGACGTATCCCGTCACGCATCGAAACCCCATAGATCCGAAATCGCATGGAGTAACGGCACCTTGCCGCTCGGCTTCGACAGGAATCCACAAGGCCGCTTTTCGCCCAGGCCGATCCTCTCTCCCGAATGTCGTATCGTAGGCTAAATGCAATCTCATAGCCTCGCCCGATCTGAATGTTGACTCGGTCACAAAACAGAACATAATAGGAACATCTGATCACCATAGAAGGACCGCGGTCATGCCAAACATGCCGATCGCACGGTTGCGCGCTGACGAAATGACGGGCACCTATTGGACGCCTCCCAGGGAGGCGACCATGGCAGAGATCCATCCGCTTCTCATGGCGCTGTTGATCATGCTGCCAAACTACGAGCGGTGGCGCCTCCATTCCACTGATGTCTACGACATGGCTTCAGGAGGGCCGCTTGGATACTTCGACATCGCACTTGATCCGGTCACACATCGAGCGTGTGGTTATTTCAATTCAGTCGGCACCAACGTAGCGATGCGCAAGCCGGTCTGGTTCCAGTATGCGAGCGATACCTGCGACGCCTTACAGACTTTCTACGAAATTGTTCGAGAAGCAGGCCATGTCGACTGAGCTCGCCGGACAGCGGAAGCGGCCCGAGACGGATTCGGTTAGGGAGGAGATATGAGTGACATTGATTGCCAGACGCTTCAGCGTGCTCCGAAACTCATGGCGCGGAAGTGCCAGTGTGGAGACTTGGCTGGATTCGGCTTCGACAAGGGAGATCACCAGGATTGGTGGTGTTGGAAACATTATCCATACAAGACTTCCGCTCGGCTTGAGGCTGCCTTGGAGGCCGCCGAGGTCGCGGACGCACTTTCGATACAGGTCGCGTGATAACAGGGCGCGACCGGCACCGTAGGGACGTCAGGAACAAGACCTACGCCTCTGGCGTTATCTGGGCAGTCGGGCGTAAGCGTAATCGGAGCGCGGTGCTCTCCATTTCCTCCGGGCTTGCCGGAGTTGCTTCCAGCCTTCGGGCTGTGACGCAGGGTTCGAATCCCTGCCCCGGCTGCCTCTCGACCAAGAAGCTATATCGTCGAGGAAAGCTACATCGTCGAGGAAAGCCATTTCGCTCGCTGCCCTCGGCGATACCTCGGCGTTGTTGGTGATGACTGATTTTCCGTTTCGACACTTGTCAGAGAATTGCACTCTCCGCACCCGCCCTCGTCGCTTCATGTCTCCCAACACCGCGTGCAAAATCCCTTTGGTAACGTCATCACTTCATCGGGGGCGGGCCATCACTCCTGCCGCGCACCTCTTCGCTGTCGGTCGCAAATTTAGAAGGGAGGGATACAGTGGCATTTTTGGCGCCGACTGCGTCGAACGGGTAGTCCGGGTGCAATCGGCACGGCCGTTGTTGCGTTGGTAGTACTCGATTGCGACAACCCTGCAGTAATGCGTCGGCGCACGGGCCTCTACATCGCATACGCCTTCTAACCGTTTCCTTCGATCCTTGTGCGACTGTTCCTGCCCATCACAACGATCGAGGACATCATTGGGTAGGGCCACTTGCCATCCAAACCGCCTAGCCGCATATCTTGCATATTGGGAGCCCCGCAAAGACAGATGGACGCAGCGGGCGCAGACCTTGATTTTTTTCTGCAAACAAAGAAGCTCATCGGAGCTTCCAGCAAAGAAGCGCGGCAACACGCGCAAAAAGCGGGAATTCGCGTTACACGTGGGCGTGAGAAAGGGCAGGCTCAGGTCGGTCGGCATAGCGGTTCATTGTCAACCAGGAACAAACTGCACACCTCGATGTTTTAGTGGCGGACTAAGTACGGCCATTCTTCTCGACCGGAAGCTTTGAGAAACAACATCGTGAGCGAGGGGCTCACGGCAGGGGTCGCTTATCTAGCCATTGCAACGTTGTCAGCCGCACAGGTAAGACAATTACCAGCATAGGCTGGCCGCAGTCGACAGCGAGAGGACCTATCTGTGAAGCAGGACGAACGCCTCCAATTACTCCTCAATAGGAAGATCCTTATCGTCGAGGATGAATATTTTGTCGCCGACGAAACCCGGCAGTTGCTTCAGTCAAATGGCGCTGTTGTCGTCGGGCCGGCTCCGTCCGTGGAAGTTGGGCTTTTGCTGATCGATTCCGAGAAGATTGACGGGGCAATCCTCGATATCAGACTCCAGGGTGAAACGGTGTTTGCCATCGCGGAACGACTACAAAGTCTTGGCATTCCCTTCGTCTTCGCGACGGCCTACTTGGAATCAAACGTTCCGGAACAATACGGTGGGTATCTTTTGTGCGAAAAGCCGACGGAGCTCGGGGCGATTGCTGCTGCGCTGTTTTCCTCTGACCAGCGAGATCATTGATCACCAAAGGTTCGGCGTGCCTCGATTGTGCGATTCCGAACAATCGGTCGGCGTCGCGGAACGATTAAGCGGATGGGGTCTTATTGTCAGGCCCGCGAAAATCGAAATCAGCTTGTGACAGCTAACGCAATCGACGTTTGACCAAACTCGGTAATTCTGAGCCATCCAAGGAATACGGGCGGGGTTGCACCTGACGACGATTTCGACTGAGAGCAATCTTCAAAATGGTCCGACGGCGTCAGGCCCTGGAACTTAGCTTCTACGGCCCTCAGGCGGGCTCTGTTGCCGCCGCCGGCAAACTTCGATCGTCGTTCAGCCCGCATTTTGGCAGCATCCCTCACGCTGCGTGGCGCAAATTGCGACCTGGGTTTAACGAATTTGGAACAATCCCGGCTCCAAGGCGATATCCTCGCAGATCGACTGGAGAACGACGATGTCCAAGATGACACTTGAAGACCTTTCTTCAAAACTCAGAAAAATTGACTTCTGCATGCTCTGCACCACCGGTGAGTTTGGGCGTATCTCAAGCCGCCCGATGAGTAACAATGGGGATGTTGAGTATGACGGCGACTCCTGGTTCTTCTCATACGAAGACAGCACTAAGATCCGCGAAATCGACAGGACAGCCGATGTCTTGTTGACCTTTACTGCACCACCCAGCCTGCTCGGAAATCCTGGGATCTTCGTCGCGGTTCAAGGCGTAGCGTCGTTCGCGCGCGACCGCAAGGCGTTTGAGGAGCACTGGGTAGACGGCCTTGAGCGGTGGTTTCCGCAAGGGATTGACACGCCCGGGATCGTCTTGATCAAAGTCTCCGCGTCCTCCGTCTACTACTGGGATGGCGAAGAAAACGGTGAAGTGGCGTTAGCCGTGGCTGGCGCATGAAGTGCGTCCTGCAGACAGCGATCCGTTCTTTGCGATGCTCGACTACACCGCCACTCGAAGACCTCCATTCCGCTCGCCCCTCGTGGATCGGTGTCGAGCGGGCAGCTTTATTGTTCCTCGGCGCGGCGTCGCGCCGCTAATTCTCGCAGTCTCTCGCTCAGCCAGTCCTTCTAGGCACCAGCCGTGGGAGACTGAAGTGGATAGCAGCAAACCAAAGCAAAGCAGGGTAAATGGGGCAACGCGAATAGAATGGTGTTTTTATCGACCAAGATTTGGACCTGGAGAAGCGGGGTGGTCCAGAGCCATATCGCCCAGTTCGTGCCAACGAAGGACCGCAGGCACTGGCCGCGGTCACTTCCGATAAACCGCGTGCAAGCGCTGCCTGTAATCTAACAGATGCCCATCCTGTTGACAGAAACATCGTCAAGAAAAGAGACCATTCGCCAGCGACTGCGCGGCTTTGAAAGACCTCACGATCGCAGGGCCTTAACCGTTCAGTTGGTGTTCGCGATCGTCGATGTAGTCATCATCGCTTTCTTCCTTCTCGGTCCCTACCTTCGGTCGTCCCCGACTTATCTGCTCATTGATTACGCGGTTGCCGCTTGGATCGCGGCTCGTATTTCTCTTCCTGGTTACGGGCTTCGTCTACACGTCGTTCTTCTATCACCGTGACGGCGGAGAGGGTTTTGTCGATGCGCTTTATTTTACGGTGGCGACTGTGACAACAACCGGCTTTGGCGACATAACCCTACCGGGCACAATAGGAAAACTCACCTCCGTAGTTACAATGATTGTCGGCATTTCGCTCTTTGTTCGACTGGCCCAGGCAGTCGTCAGGCCGCAAAAGGTAACATTTTCCTGCCCGAAGTGCGGCTTGCAACGTCATGATGCTGACGCTGTGCATTGCAAGGCCTGCGGCGAAATCCTCAACATTCCGGACGAGGGGGGCTAGGTACAGCCGAATACGCCAATGATTCGCGGTCCAGAGTGACTGTCGTCATGTGGCTCGTTGAGAATTTTTACGTCGCCGGTCCTAAGTGCCGGCCAATACCTCGAGACGGTTGCGCGCAATTGGAGAGCGCCGGCCGGACATGCTCGATGTCCTGAAGTTGCGGCGAAAGCCGAACAACCGCACGTTTAATCGGGAACCTGTAGAAGGCAAGCGACGTTTTGTCTGCGACTGGGATCGAGAGCAAACCTGACGCATTGGAGTGGTCCCGATGGAAGAGACGGGCACACCGGTGTTGACGCCGAAATCAACAATGGACCTGCCGAGAGAGGACGCATGCGGTTTTATTTCGACCTCCTGTCCGAACAGGGGCGCGACGTTGATCACGAGGGAATGGATCTCCCATCGATTGAAGCGGCCAGGACAGAAGCCGAGCGATCGGCACGGGAAATGGTCGCGGAGATAATACTCCATGAGGATCGGGTTGATGGAATGAGGTTTGAAATTCGAAGCGAGGCCGGACTTACCGTTGCGGTTGTAAAGTTCCGAGATGTGATCAATCTCGACTGAGATTTAAGCGCAAATTGGTTCTTATAAAGCCGCGGGGTTCACCCTTGTCCATCCCTTGGGACGGCAAGCGCATGCCGGCATGGTGAAGCCAAGAGACGTCACAGGATTTGGGTGAAGTACGGCTAGCTGAGGAGACGCAATATTTCATCTGTTGTCTTGAGGGTCAACTGAACCGAAAACCTGTTCTCCAATAATGCGAGCGATGCGTCGTGTGTGTCATCGTCGGCGCTGCAAATGGCGTCGCGCGCAATAATCACGCGATAACCAAGATCGATTGCGCCGAGGACCGCGGCGAGCACGCAGACACCCGTTTCTCCACCTGTAATCACCAAGGTGGCTACAGCGTCTCTCTGCAGTAGCCGATGGAGCCGACCGTCAACCCAAGGTGAATAGGTCATTTTATCGAAGATCCTTCCCGGAGGAACGAGCGCGGTGAGTTCCGGGACGAGCCCGAGAAGCCCCCGTGGGAGGCGTTCCCGCGTCATGTCGGTCCATTTATCGTAGTAGACCTTCCACATACCCGGCACGGCGTCTGCCGATACGGGAGTGATGAAACGCGTAAAGATGTTGCGCGCAGGAAAGCGGCCCGCCAATTCCACGACCTCGGGCGATACCCTTGCCATCCAGGGGACGTGCCATGGTGTCGGCTCCGAAAATATCCTCTGCATATCGACGCAAAGATGTATCCAGTTACCTAGGCTTCCAGGCGTTGTTTGAGGTTTAATCGGGCTCATTTCTGCCTATGTTGATTGAGGATGGACCAGCCGCCCAAACACCGGTTGGCCACAGACGTTCCGATGCGCGGAAGCAGTCGCTGCATGTCTTGACCGCGTTGTTTGCTACCCGATCCCGCGGGCGGGGACGAAAGCGAGCATCTCGCTCAAATCTGCTTGGGTGAAGGGTTTCGATAGACGTGGGAGGTCGCCTCCTTGTCCGGACGGCAGTTCGGCATAACCGGTCGCCAGAACAACTGAAACATCTGGAAATCGCAGTGAAACTTTCCCGGCAAGCTCTGCGCCCGTCATCCGAGGCATGGCATGGTCTGTGATAATAACGTCGGGCAATGGACCTTGGTCGAGTATTTGCAATGCCTCGGCAGCCGATGCAGCCTGAATGGTCGAGTGCCCCAGATCCTCTAGCATCAGGACGGTATTCATCAAAACCAAGCTGTCGTCATCAACCACCAGGACAGTGAGCGAAGATCGAGCCGCCGGTTCTGGCGCATGCTTGATAATCTCCGTCTCCACTTGAGTCGATGCCTCGACCACCTCGGCAAAGGGCAGCCAAAGCTCGGCTCTGGTTCCAATCCCCGGCGATGAGACCAGGACTAGCTTGCCTCCTGCTTGCTCCATCAAACCTTGAACCATAGAGAGGCCGAGCCCAGTACCCTTGCCTACTCCCTTGGTTGTGAAGAACGGTTCGGTCGCCTTGCCAAGCGTCTCCTCATCCATCCCCTCGCCGCTATCTTCTACGGAGAGACAAACATACCGACCGTGACTTGATTCGCTTCCCGGAAATGGAGACTGGCGCGCCGCCATGGTGATAATGCCGCCATTCGGCATCGCGTCGCGAGCGTTGACAACGAGATTGAGGACAGCTGTCTCCAGCTGGTTGACGTCGGCGTGGACGAGAGGGAGAACAAGCGGAAACCTGGTCACGATCTCAACCGACGGACCGACTGCCCTTTGAAGAAGCTCCGACATCCCGCGCACAAGTCCCAATACCTCGACGCTCTCGAGCGTGAGATCCTGTTTGCGTGAGAACGCCAGCAGTCTTTGAGTCAGCACTGCGCCGCGTTTTGCTCCCTGTATCGCATTGTCGATAAGATCGACGACCGATTGACCGTCTGCAGCACGTTTTCGCGCAATCTCGAGGCTGCCGAGAACGGCCATTAGCAGATTGTTGAAGTCATGCGCCATGCCGCCGGTTAATTGGCCAACAGCTTCCATTTTCTGGACCTGGAATAGTTCCTGCTGCGCGCGGTCCAGCGCTATCTGTGCATTTCGTTTTTCGGTAATGTCCCGCGTGATCTTTGCAAATCCGAGCAGTCGTCCGTCATCGGCATGAATGGCATCGA
Source organism: Hyphomicrobiales bacterium (assembly GCA_900468535.1). Taxonomy (GTDB): domain Bacteria; phylum Pseudomonadota; class Alphaproteobacteria; order Rhizobiales; family Rhizobiaceae; genus Rhizobium. The sequence goes on from UBTY01000024.1 coordinate 132,653, forward strand.
TGATGACGTTAGCAAAGAACTGCGTCCCGTCCTTGCGCAGGCGCCAGCCCTCGCGCTCGAATCGTCCTTCCGCGGAGGCAATCTCCAGCGCGATCGCGGGCAGTCGTTGGGAGCGATCTTCGAAGGTATAGAACTCTGAGAAATGCCGGCCGATGATCTCTTCGGGCTCGTAACCCTTGATGCGGCGAGCACCGGCGTTCCAACTCGTCACATTGCCTTGGGGATCCAGCATGAAAATTGCGTAATCCGTAACTCCCTGCACTAGAAGCCGCAACTGCTCCTCGCTTCTCAAGAGATTATCTTCGGCAATCTTCCGCTCGGAGAGGTCGCGGGTAATCTTCGCATAGCCGATCAACACTCCAAAACCATCCCGGATAGGATCGATGACAACGTGAGCCCAGAACTGCCTCCCGTCCTTTCGAACCCTCCACCCCTCGGCCTCGAAGCGGCCTTGTGAAGCCGACGTCGCCAATGCCCGTTCAGGCAATCCAGCAGCCTTGTCCTCTGGTGTGTAAAAACGGGAGAAATGCTCTCCGAGGATCTCCTGTTCCGTATAGCCCTTGAAGCGGTTGGCGCCTGGGTTCCAGCTGCTGACATAGCCGTCCACGTCAAGCATATAGACAGCGTAATCGGTAATGTTGTCGATCAAGAGCCGGTAACGGTCTTCGATCGAGATCCTCGGTGTTTCGGTCATCGGGTCGCGTTTCGTCCTGTTTTTCGACGGAGAGATAGGCTCTGACCGACGTGCGGCAAGATCGGTCGCCTCCGTGACATGCAGTCCTGTATTGACCTCAATGGTGATAGGTTCACGGACCTGGACTACCTCCGACGCAGCTGAAGTGCCCCTCAAAATTCGAGACGCGTTCAATCAGTTAACCCGCATATTCGCAGCCTCAATCGCCGCAAGAAACTTCGCGCGCGCAACCTCGGGGTCAACACGCCCGGCGATCGCCCCGCGACATGCGTTACGCGCCTCTATGAAGGAAGCGCTACTGCGATCGGGCCAATTGTCGAGCAGGTGTATGACGGCCTGGAACGGACCGTCAACAAGCTCGCTTCCGCTGTTTCCTGTTGGAACCTTGATTGGAAAGTGCCATTTTTCTATTACCATTTACGCCTCCCAGACGTTTCGGGTCCGAACCGTCACACCTATGAAATGTTCCCGCTGAATGCGGGACAAAAATTCCAGAGGACAATTGGGCGAAATTGCATTCCGTATTAAACATACACGAAGTGCCTAAGACCACGTTGGCTCTCGCCTTACCGAAACGTCACTCTGGCCGAGCGCCTGACAGAACTTGCCGTCATCGTCCCCCTGATGGCATCAGTGCTAACGAGTGACCCTCGCTCAGAGGACGGGGCGGCTCACCTGAATGTCTCCTCCTCCATACTGTCGTACTCTGGCAGACCCTTCATTGGAGACCCGGAACGGATTGGCGACGTGTCCATTGTCCTGCGTTAATTATGGAGCGTTTGTCATGGACCATGAACTCGTTGCACTGCTCCCTTGAGAGCCTTTGCCTTTCGGCTGGTAAAGACCTCTCACGATGCTGATGACCTGGTCCAGGAAACACTCCTAAAGGCGCTCGCAAACAAGGAACGTTTTACACCAGGAACTAATGTTAAATTCTGGACATTCACGATCATGCGTAACACGTTCCTGACCAGACGCCGCCATGTCGGACCTTCTTATGTCGTCCTCTAACGTTGCCAAGTTGGAACGGTCAAAAGCGGAGATGGAAGAGCACGCGCCGGTGTTCTGGGCGCGCTCGGCGCCCGGACTTATGGAGAAGCCCTTTCAATATGATCTCGATGCCTAGCGTATGACAACGATCGAACACAGAGCTTGGACTAAATTACTCCCATTTCTCTCGTCCCGCTCATACCTGCTAAGCCAACCGCGGCACGGGCGAGAGCCGCAGTAAGTTGAGAAATGTGACGGGTCGGACTAAGTTCTGGCTCCCGCTACTTTCCTCTTGGGCGTCTAAGCAGAAATCGTTCGCCTGCGTATGGGATGGCCAGCAATGCGCTGGCGAGGTCTGTGTCACTGGCCTACTCCCAATGGTGGCGCTCCTTGGCAGAACCGGTAATATTTTCGGGAGCGGGGTACCCAAGTCAGCTGCGCTGACCGGGAATGATTTCGATCGCCGACAGGATTGCGGACACTGGAACGGGCAGTGGAGAGCGGAATATCACAGCTCCGTCGCGGTCAACCAGAACTGCCTCAAATTCCTCCGGCGACGGGCCGTTCAAGTCGCTTCGCAGATCATCGACGTCGATGTCGACGGGATTGTCGAGGCTGGAAAAGACACCTCCCCCGACCACCCGCAGTAGCACGATATCGTGTCTCGATAAGACATCCTGCTGGTTGGCGATATAGTCTTCCTGGACCTCCGGCCGTTCGTCAGCGGCGCCTTCGAAAAGAACGAGCACCCGGCATTCGCCTCTAAACGCCAGTAAAGTTTTCGCGCAACTGGCACTATCAGGCACAGACCCCATGATCTCCCTCAGAAATGATTTAAGCATTATCCTCTCCTGTGCCGACCGCGAATGTCAGCCTAACCTGCCGCTTTCGACAAAGTTCCTCGGTCATGAATTCAAGCTTGCTCATCCACTCAGATCGCGGAGGCGCTATCGTGCAGCGCAAACCAGATGATGGAACAATAGGCGATCTATGGTGTTCGAACTAACTAAAGTTGCTTAGAGACGAGGAGTGAGCGCTATGGCGAGCCGACACCCTCGTGGCGGGAAAGTCCGATATTGAGTTATTGCCTCTCGAAAAATCCGAGGTCGAGGCCGGTGTTGCGGATGCAGGACGGTCGGTAAGCCGCAATGAAATCAAGTTTTCATTGGTGTGCGCTGGCATTGAAGACGGAAAACGATCGCCTTAGCCCAAACGGAAGTCGCAATACGTGCAAGTGCTGGACCGGCCGCCGGGCCGGCAAGGTGGTCATCAGGGTTTAGCTCGCGACCTTTGCGAGTTTGCCTCCCAACCGAGTATTGCAAAAGGAGTTCAAGAATGACCATCCTACCCACTGAACCCGGTCACCCGAGCGATCCTGTCGTGCCACCGGCCCCTCAACCGCTTCCCACCCGCCCCCCAGTCAAAGAG
>UBTY01000056.1 GCA_900468535.1 Hyphomicrobiales bacterium
GCCACCACATTTCCTCGACGTGGAACGACATCGCAGCCAACATCACGCAGGCCGCAAAAAACAATTCTGTCCCGGACTGTTGTCCGAATAGCTTTGTCTCGAACAATGTATCGAGCGTTCCAATAAGGGGTAGCGCGGCCCTCGCAGCGAGCGGCGAGCGCTTTGCGAGAGAAGGGATTGTCAGAAAAAGCGGGGTGGCTACCAGCGTCCAGAGTGACGCCGACGCACCGTTGCCGATCAGGTACCAGACATAAATCGGGTAGAAGGGCTTGTTGAAAATGATCACCCAGGCGACAGTGACAGTCGCCTGGGTTAACGGGTCTAGCCGATCGCCAACCGCGCTCATCGGATTGGCGCCATCAGATAGTGGCCGACACCCCATACATCGCCGGCGTCGTGACCGAACAGCCCCGCCGTAGAGAGAAAGAACAGCCGCCAACGACGCTGCCAGAGTCTGGCATCCGCTCCATACACCCTTGCAAAAATCGGACGGACCTCTTCGACGCGTCGATCGAAATTGGCGAGCCAATCCAACGCGGTGCGGCGATAATGCATGCCAGACCAGCGCCACTCCGCTTGCACCTGGAAGATATCGCGGAACCGGTGGGGCAGATCGTGAGCCGGCATGATCCCGCCCGTGAAGAAATGTTGTGCGATCCAGTCAGCAGGATCCGCGCGGTCAAATCGATAGGATCTGTTCTTGTGGGTGAAGACGTGAAGGAAGAGCTTCCCTTCCGGCTTGGTCCAAGCGTGGATACGACGGAGCAGGGCGCGCCAATTCGACATGTGCTCGAACATTTCCACCGAAACGACGCGGTCGAAGCTCTGACCAGTCTCAAACTCTTTCATGTCCGCAGTGATGACGTCGAGATTGCTCAGGCCATATGCGTTTGCGACGCCGAGAATATATGAGCGCTGAGACGTCGAATTCGATACCGAGAGGATACGTGCGTTTGGGAATTTCCTTGCAAGGTATAGTGAAAGCGAGCCCCAGCCGCAGCCAAGTTCGAGGATGCACATACCGTCTTCGATTTCGGCGTGCTTGACCGTCTCGGAAAGCGCGAGTGTTTCCGCTTCGAGAAGGGTTGCTTTGGTATGAGGATAGAGACAACAGGAATATTTCCGCTGTGGGCCGAGGATCTGCGCGAAGAATTCTGCAGGGACCTCGTAGTGCTGACGGTTGGCTTCGAGCGTATGAATGGCGACAGGCAGGCGGTCCAGGGCGTCCACGAAAGCCTGTTCCGCGTCGTCGGTCGTCGAGATCAATCGTCGTTTCATCCGACTGCACAAAAAGTCGATTGCGGCAAGCGATATGCCGTCTGGCATCGGTGCACGTTCGGCCGTGTTGATGGCAAAGGCCAGCATATTCATCAAGCGTCTCCGTTGAAAGTGGAGGAGGATTTGCGGCGTGGACCAGGGAAAAAAGCGTTGACGCGCTGCTGCAGTTCACGAAAGCTTGAACCGCGAGAGCGCCAGCATATAGTCTTCCAGCGGCGGAATCCCGGAGACGTGAACGAGCAGCCAATACATCATCATCGGGGCCATCATTGAAAGCCAGCTCCACAGTGGGCCGCCCAGCGCAAACAGCGGAAAGCAGCACCAGAATAGCCATTCGAAAAAGTAGTTCGGATGGCGGGAATAACGCCATAGGCCCAGCTCGCAAACTCGTGTTTCTGCGCCGAGGGACTTACGAAATCGTGCAAGTTGGGCATCCGACACCGCTTCGCCGCCGAGGGCGATGAAGCCGACCGCAAATGCTAGAAAATCCAGAGGGCCCAATAGGTACTCGTCATTGGATGCCGCAAGATACACGGTCAGTACAAGCACGAAGGCCGCTACCGCCTGAGCCTGCAGAAACATAAAAAGACGCAATGCAGCGCGATCGCCCCATTCGCCGATGAGTTTTCCGTAGCGTGGATCCTCTTTTGACCCATGGGTGCGTGTACCAATATGGCCAGCGAGCCTCAGCGACCAAAGCGTTATGAGCAAAAGCACAATCGCGCGACGTTCAAGACTGCCATTTGCGACAATCGTCGCCGGGCGCCGCCGGCTCCCACCGCCAAGGACCAGATCGTGTCTATCCAGCCGCTGAGCCCAGTCAGGCGCTGTATAGCCCAGGCGCCAGCCATTGCGACCGATAGCCCGATCGTGATGATCACTAAAAAGTAAATCTCCATCACATTCTCGAGAAAAGATTTCTGTCATGCATGCCTGTACGTCGGCCTCGGCAACTCGGTTTGCGCATGACGACCAGAAACACAAAAAAATCGGCGCTTTAGAAAACCGCAGCGAATTCCATCCGTAGAAATCGCCAAATGGAACATTGGAACAACGAGAGGGTGTCCATGGACTTTGGAACTCGCGCGGCCGGGTCGCGCCGTCTTAACGTCGCCGTTATTGGCAGCGGTATTTCAGGTCTATCCGCCGCCTGGCTTCTATCGAAATGCCATGACGTGACCGTATTCGAGGCTGAAGGTCGTGTTGGCGGCCACAGCAACACGGTGAAATTTGCGGCAGAGAGTGGCGAGGTTGCGGTCGATACCGGCTTTATTGTCTACAATGAAGCGACCTATCCCAATCTCACCGCACTTTTCGAGGTTCTCGATGTTCCGACGACCGCCTCGAATATGTCCTTTGCAGTCTCGCTGAACGAAGGGGCCTTCGAGTATTCGGGTGGCACGGGGCTTGGCCTGTTCGCACAGTGGTCGAACGTTGCAAGCCTGCGCTTCTGGTCGATGATGCGCGATCTCTTGCGATTCTATCGCAGCGCGCCACGCGACCTCGCGGTGATGGGCGGCATTTCTCTTGACGACTATCTTTCGCGTAACGGTTATGGGCGCGCGTTTCTCGAAGCTCATCTCTATCCGATGGCAGCGGCGATCTGGTCGACCCCCGCAATGGAAGTCGGTGCCTATCCCGCCGCAAGCTTCGTCAAATTCTGTTGCAATCATGGACTTCTCGACCTCTGGAATCGACCGACATGGCGCACTGTCAAGGGCGGCAGTCGGGAATACGTAGCGCGAATGATTGCCGGGTTTGCGCACCGGATAAGGCTTTCGACGCCAGTAAAAGAGATCCGACGTTTTGGTGGTCACGTGACGATCCGCGACGGCTTCGACAAAGAGTATCTGTTCGACGATGTCGTCGTAGCGACACATGCGGATCAGGCGCTACGAATGTTGGTTGATCCCAGCGATGACGAGCGGAGGATACTCGGAAGCTTTCGCTATTCGCGGAACGAAGCGGTTCTGCATGGCGATACCAGCCTGATGCCGAAACGCCGTGCCGCCTGGTCAAGCTGGAACTACGTGGCAAACAACAGCGGTTCGTCCCTGCAGGATCACATGCAGCCGTCGATCACTTATTGGATGAACAAGCTGCAGCCGCTTGGGGCAGCGCCCCCGACCTTTGTAACTCTCAATCCGACCCGTCTGCCGCGCGCCGGTACGATCATCGCTACCGAGACTTACGACCATCCGGTGTTCGATCTCGCGACAGAACGAGCCCAGCGAGAAATATGGTCGCTTCAGGGCTCACGCAGAACATGGTTTTGTGGCGCGTACTTCGGCTCCGGTTTCCATGAAGATGGAATTCAGGCAGGGCTCGCCGTTGCCGAAGATATTGGGGGCGTGCGCCGCCCGTGGGCAGTCGGGCATGACAGCGGGCGGATCGTCCGCTTCCCGGTGACGCGATCGTTGGACCGGATGGCCGCTGGCCAGGAGGCGCTTGCATGAGAATAACAAGCTCGCGGTCCTGCAGGCAACGTCATACAGGCGGTTCCACCGCGTGCCATGTAAACTTCGATCCCGGCAAGACTGGAATGCATGATGCAATTTGACGAAGCCGCAAACTCCACAATTGATCGTCCAGCCGAGCAGCCGAGGGTTGGCATTGGTGGCCTTGTGTTTAGTCGGTTGATCAAGGCACTTCGGCACGGCCAACTGACGGTCGTCCTGCCGAACGGGGGAGTGATCAAAAAGGCAGGAACTGAGAATGGACATGACGCGACAATTATCATCCACCGATGGCGTGCGCTCCGCAGGCTCGTGGTGTCGGGCGATCTCGGAGCGGCGGAAGGATATATCCATGGAGATTGGACCACACCTGATCTGACGTCCCTCATCCGTTTGGCCGCCAAAAACGCCAATGTGTTGGCGCCAGCTCTTTTGGGGACATGGACAGCAAGACTGGTTGGCCGCCTGCGTCATATGCTCAACGCCAACACCAGGCGCGGCAGCCGCCGCAATATTGAAGCGCACTACGATCTTGGTAACGAGTTCTATAGGCAATGGCTTGATCGCTCGATGCTCTACTCCTCGGCTCTCTTTGAGGATCGCACGCAGACACTTGAAGCGGCGCAGCAAAATCGGCTCGAGCGTATCCGCGAAAAGCTAAACATTTCGGACGGCCAACGCGTGCTAGAGGTCGGTTGCGGATGGGGCGCGCTGTCGCTCGATCTCGCCGCCCATTCCAATGTCGATGTGGTGGGCCTGACGCTGTCGCCTGCACAGTTCGAGTGGGCGGAGCAAGCCATAGCCTCGGCAGGGAAGGCCAGTCAGGTTGAACTGCGGCTTCAAGACTACCGTGATGTTCAAGGTCAGTTTGATCGTATCGTTTCCATCGAAATGTTCGAAGCCGTCGGAGAAGCTTACTGGAAGAATTATTTCGAGATGATCAAACGGTGCATGCTCCCCGGAGGGCGAACCTTGCTGCAGGTGATCTCGATCGAAAAGAGCCGGTTCGATGCGTATCGCGGGAGCATCGACTTCATCCAGAGATACGTCTTTCCGGGCGGATTTCTGCCCTCCGACGAAGCTCTGCGAAGCGCAGTCAACCGCGCCGGGCTTAAACTCACCGAAGTCGAGCACTTTGGCAAATCTTATGCGCGCACCCTTCGGGAGTGGCGAACGCGGTTCCACGCGAATTGGCCTTCTATCGCCAGTCGCAGGTTCGACGAAACCTTCAAGCGTCTGTGGCACTATTATTTCTGTTACTGCGAGGCGGGGTTTGAGGAGGAGAGTATTAATGTCGGATTTTACACCATCGAACATGTCTAAGACGGCTTTCTTTGCCGAGCACCGCGTGAAATCGATTGCGTGGGCAATCCCCGCCCTACTCATCGGAACGGCCGGTCTGGCTGAAGCATCAGACATAAACGGCAATTGGGCACGCGGAGACGGCAGAGCACGTGTCCGGATTGCTCCATGCGGCGCTGATATCTGCGCGGTCAACACTTGGATAAGGCCCGGTACGGCGAAGGAACGGGAGGGAGACAGGCTGGTAATGTCTATTAAGGAAGGCACTGACGGCAGCTACTTCGGCACGGCTTTCGATCCGCAACGTGACCTAAGCTACAAGTTAACCGTCAAGATCGATGGCGACAGGATGACGACGAAGGGGTGTGTTATCGCGGGTCTGATCTGCAAGGGCGTGGACTGGACGCGCATTAACTAGGGCCCGAAAAAACCATTCAGGAGGTCATATGAAAGCTTACCTGACCGCTTACACTGCAACGCTCATCGCTTTTGTTGCAATCGATTTTGTCTGGCTGAGTAGCATGGCAGACCGGCTCTATCGACCCACCTTGGACGACATGCTCGCTCCACAGTTCCGACTGGTGCCGGCAGTGGCATTCTATCTGATCTTTGCCGCTGGTCTGACGTTCCTTGCTGTTAGAACAGGACTGATGTCAGGGTCAATGACGACGGCCGTGATCTACGGTGCCGCTGTAGGGTTCATGGCTTACGCCACCTATGATCTGACCAACCAGTCCACTCTGAGGAACTGGTCCACTGTCTTGACGCTGATCGATCTATTATGGGGAACTGTCCTGTCGGCGATTGCGTCTGGCGCCGGGTTTTGGGTCACGCAGCGGATCTTCGGTGCTGTTGCGCGAAGCTGACAGGGGCGCCGACATTGGTTGAACGTTGCTATCAAGGCCAACAGAGAGACCCCAAGGCAAATTTAGGTTCTTTTTTGATCCAACAGGACGCTGGTCCGTAGGTTACGCCATGAACATGCAACTGCCGCTCCGATTGGGATTACGCCGAGCCACCTGCGCCAAGGCAATCGTGAGGCCGACGCCAGGTGAGGCGCGAGAGGTTGGTAATTTGGAGGAACAACGCTTTCGTCTAGATCCCGAACGGATCAAAGTGTTGATGTCCGCGGTCGCAGATTCGCGCGATGTCGGCTCGTTCGAGATCCTCTATCGGCACTTTTACCCCCGCGTGCGTTCCTACATGATTAGGATGACGAGGGGGAACAATATCTTGGCCGAGGAACTGGCGCAGGAGACCATGATTCGCGTCTGGAACAAGGCTGCACTATTTGATGCATCGAAGGCGCAGGCTTCGACCTGGATATTTACGATCGCCAGAAATCAAATGATCGACTCAGTCCGCAGGGGTTTAAAACCCGCCCTTGACCCCAATGATCCGGCCTTTGTGCCAGATGAGCTCGTGGCCGCCGATATTAAGATCGAGCGACAGCAGAATGCTGCCGCTTTGGGTCGAGCAATGACTTCTTTGAACGCAAGATACGCAGAAGTGCTCAGAATGTCGTTTTTCGAGGGTCTCACACATTCGACGATCGCCGAAAAACTGAACATCCCAATTGGAACGGTGAAATCAAGGATACGACTTGCATGCGAGAAACTGCGCACAGTGCTTCAGGAAGAAGCCAGATGATCCAACATCACCTCGACGACGATATGCTCCAGCAATACGCGGCCGGGACCCTAGCAGAGGGCTGGGGTGTTGCTGTGGCAACTCATCTCGCCCTATGCCCCACATGCCGATCCGCGCTCTCGGTATTGGAAAGCGTTGGTGGATATTTTATCGACAACGAAACTTTTGATAATACAGATGTATCGAAAAGCTGGGAGAGCCTCAGAGAAAAGATCGATGCAGGGCGAATCGACAAGGTTGTTCCCATTAAAAAGCGATTGTCTTCGGATCGGACTTACCCCGAGCCTTTGAGGACGTATATCGAGGCAGCCGGTGGCCTGAAATGGCGTCAGCTTGGACGCGGCGCTGCCCAGATGATGATACCGACCCGCGACGAAACGACGACAGTGCGATTGCTCAAGATTCCGGCCGGTCAACCTGTCCCGGAGCATTCCCATCGTGGAGTGGAGCTGACGCTGGTGCTCGATGGTAGTTTCAGCGATGAGGTTTCGACATTTGCACGAGGCGATGTGGAAATGGCGGACGACAGCCTGATGCATCAGCCGAAGGCTGACGCCGATAAAGACTGTATATGTCTTGCGGTTACAGAAGCGCCACTTCGATTCAAGAGCAGGTTCTTGCGATTGATACAGCCATTGCTTGGTATCTGATGGCCCCCCACGTCAAGTGCTCAGCGCGTAAACGACTGTAATTCCAGTCGTTTGTGCCAATTATTTGAACCGGATCAGCGATCATTTGTCAAACCTTCACCCTGCACAAATCCGGACTTTAAGGGAGACGATCATGAAAATACTTCTGATCCTTTCTTTGCGGCATTGGCCAGATGAGAGGTAAGCATGGCTGCCTAAGCTGCCAGACCAGAGGTCGGTGGAGGCGCGATGTGTGAGGACAAGAACATTGTCGCGAAAACCGCTAGCTCGAACGACCGCAGGATACTCTTCTCTATCCTCAACCAGCGGGGGACTTTGTCGACCTTTCGAAAAGGGTCTCACGGTTTTCTTGCCGATCAAGATGCACCACGAGGGGCTTTTCGAAACTGATAGCACGACAGAGCTTACGAAGATGCTCGCTGGCCACAGGGCGTAATGTTCAGAACCGCCGCCAAAAGGAAGATGGCGGTGGGCAGGAAATTAGAATTGTCGGCGCCCGCGTTATGACGGTCAATGAAGGCATTGGCAGGGCCACCCGCTAGTCAAGTGGCCCGGCAACGGTGACAATCTCAGACCTCCAGCAGCCGAGCGGGGCTATGAACGTGAGCAATCGATAAAATACTGATTCCTGTGATGTCATTGAGCTTGCCCAGCGAACCTTATGCTCACTACTTTCTGGATCTACTTCATATTTTTCCGTGTTTCGGCATGCTGCGCGGGCGAGCGCCAACCGGGCTTACCGCAAAGCCCTGCGGCAACACCACTGAGGGCACTTTCAACATGACCATCCAGTATCGTAGTTCTCTCACGAAAAACAACGATCGCTCTTGAACCGATCGTGAGAAATGCTTGTACTGGCGGATAGTTCATGGATGACCTCTTCCCGGACAGGGCCGGCGGAGGGGCCGCCGACCCCTGCGGATCCGAAATTGATCCGCGTCAGCTCCCGGGGTACGGAGCCGGTTCCACTGCAGTGGGGTTTTGCAAGGAACCAAGTTATTACGAACCCCTCGAACCGCGGATCAGACAACAAGGTATATCGTTTGTGCTTTTGCCGAACTCTTCCATATACCTGCTATTCGCATCTGCATCTGCAGGCTTACTCAAGAATTCCGTCGCGCCAGCTTCGTCGCGGATATGACGGCGCCAAAAATCGTAATATCCCTCAGCATCAGATATTTGTGTCGGGTGAGACTTGTGGAGCAAGTTTAAGGAACGGGACCGCTCCACCCCTTTCGCCGCTACGAAATGGGAAAAATGCGGCGCGTCGCGGGGCATGCTGTGCGTCGTCGACACGCCGCGCTAGGCAACTCGCGACCAGATGTTGATTTCAAGCGCCGACGACTTCGACGGCCTGTTTAAGGAAAACTCGTCTAGGGTAAGAGCGGTCGGTAGAACATTGGAAAGTTTAGATTTTGCGCGGGTTGTGGTTCGATCCAATTCGACCGTTGACGCCTGGAAAAGTTTAAAATGAGCGATAGGTATCGGTGATGTTTACGCACCTGGTCGATCATGAACTGGATTTCCCGCTGGCACCCTCGCTCTCTGGCCCTACAGTTTATCATGGTTGGTGGACTGATCTGTTTGGCGGCCATGTTCGTCGTCGGCTATCTGGTGTCGAAAGTCATCGAAAATGCTGTAATCCATAATTCAGGCGCGGCGACCGCTCTTTATGTGGACAGTGTCGTTGCTCCTCTTCTTCCAGATATGCAGACGGCGTTACCGCTAGACGAGGCGAGCGCGCTGGCGCTCGATGAGACACTGGGTCAAGGCGCACTTGGACGCCGATTGGTGTCGTTCAAGCTGTGGCGTGGAGACGGCACAATTCTCTACTCCAATGATAAGGCGGTTGTCGGAAGGCAGTTTGCCATCAACGACAAGCTTCGACAGGCATTCGCAGGGACGCTGGTTGCGCGCTACGAGATCGCTGACGACCCTGAAAGCACCACGGAACGTTCGCTCGGCAAGCCATTGATGGAAATTTATAACCCCGTGCTTCAGCCCTGGTCCGGCCGGGCCGTCGCTGTCCTTGAGTTTTACGAGACGGCCGAAGGGCTGGGCGAGAGCCTGACACGGGCAAGATTGTGGAGTTGGTTTGGCGTCGTGGGGCTGACCTCCATATTCTTCGCGGCCTTGTCTGGGCTAGTCTTTCGCGGGAGCCGAACGATCGAGGACCAGAAAAGGGATCTCGCCAATCGGGTTGCGGAACTCTCTGCATTGCTTGCGGAAAACAAGGGGTTGCAGGGTCGGCTGAAGCGGGCATCCCAACGTGCCGCATCTTTGAACGAGACATATCTGCGCGGTATCGGCGCCGATCTTCACGACGGACCGGCGCAACACATCGCATACGCCTTGTTGCGGCTGGACAGCGAACTGTTGATCAGCGCAGAAACGCTGCCCGTCGAGCGCGAAAAGGAGCTCTCCTGGATCCGTTCCAGCCTTGCCGAGGCGATTACCGAGATCAGAGACATCTGCAAGGGACTGGTGCTTCCGGAGATCGAAAAGGCCTCGTTTGCCGAAATCGTCAATCGCGTCGCCGAAGCCCATAAGTTGAGAACCGATACAACCGTTAACACCGTAATCGAGCAGGACGCGTCAGAACCGGTCGCAGCTGTCAAGATCTGCGTCTACCGGTTCATTCAGGAAGCCTTGAACAACGCTCATCGCCACGGGGGAGGCATCCAGCAGGCCGTTTGGGCCTCCCTTCATCGCGGTTACGTCACAATCGAGGTCAGTGATCGCGGCGAGGGCTTCGATCCAAACCAGATCAGGCCGTCCAGCCTGGGGCTTGTCGGGCTTCGCGAGCGGGTCGATAGTCTTGGTGGAAAGTTTGAAGTGAAGACCGGGGACAAAGGCACGATTTTGACGATGAGCTTTGAACCGATGGAAACAGGAGAGCAGAGATGACGTCCATTACTGTCGGGATCGTGGATGACCATCCGTTGTTTCGCGAGGGCGTGACGCGAAGCCTTTCGGAGATTACCGGCTTCATGGTCGTGGGAGAGGGCTCAAGCAGTGATGACGCCGCCATGATCGCAGCTGACAAACATCCCGATGTCATGCTGGTCGATGTGTCCATGCCGGGCGGTGGCTTGAGCGCCATCAGCGAAATCCTCCAGCACAGCCCGTCGACGAAGGTGTTGATGCTGACTGCGTCCGAAGAGATCGATACCCTTCGGGGCGCGTTTCAACGCGGCGCGATGGGATATGTTCTCAAGGGCGTTGGTTCCAGGGGGCTTTCGGAGGCGATCAGGACAATTCTCAAAGGAGCCCGCTATGTTTCGCCAGCCATGTCAGCGAAAGTGGTAGACGTGTCACTGGGAAGGGAGCCATCCAAGACCGTCCTGACGCCACGCGAACGCGAAGTGATGGATCTTGTGGGCAAAGGCCTCTCCAACAAGCATATCGGCCTGCGCCTTGATCTGCAGGAAAAGACGGTCAAGCATCATATGACGCAGATTCTGACGAAATTGGGCGTTTCAAATCGGACCGAGGCTGCCTTGCTCTGGCGTGGGAAGGGTTAAAGCGAGCGACCTCTAGCGGAAAAACCGGTTGAGGCGACTAATATCATTGCCCGTGGCCTGCCTGTCAACGATCGTTCGGCCCTTCGAATCCCGCATGATGTAGCGGCCTCGACGGAGCGTCTCGGTTATGCCATTGCGATGACGGACATCAACGCTGCCATCAGCACCTTCCGTGGCCTGAACGCCTGAGGCGGACGATGGTGAGAGATAGGACTGCGACGAACCGCCGGCCGTGGCAGAGTTCTCGCTTTCACCCATACCTCCATTACGATTGCCGCTGCCATTACCACCTGCGTTGCTGGACCCGCTGCCGGCCTTGGAGCTGCTCCCGGAGTTGCCCGCGCCACTTCCGTTGCCTGAGCCGTCGCCGTTCCCATTGCTGGAACCGTTCCCATTATTGCCACCGTTGCCGTTATTGCCCTCCTTCGCATGCGCGGCATCCGTCGTCAGCCCCAGAAACAGGCCGAAGCTCAGCGTCAACGGCATCGCCGAGGTAACAAGGGCGACAGTTGCCCCGGATACCAGTGCCAACCCGCGCTTTGAAAGCATGATAAGCCGCCCTTCTCAGTTTTGTCGACGGTATACGCAAATGATGCCCCGCGGGATCTCCCCTGCGCAGATCTTTGGTCCGCTTATTCGATCTCTGCACGATCTGTCAGCTGCTTGTGGCGAAGCTCAACCACCTGCCGCATCTGTGCCAGCCGTAGCTCCAGTGCGGTTCTTTCCATCGATGGGGCTAGCATCGCAAGACCATCGGCTAAGACGTCCATTTCCCTGACGAAAAACAACAGATCGAAGCCGCGCTCCAGTTGCGTGGCCATGTCGTTGCAATTGGGCGGGCCGTTCCGTGATGGCGTAGAAGCGCCCGATATGATCTCGGCAGCGTTAAGTTGCTCGTCAACCAAGCGACCCTCGTGTCTGGCTCGAACGTTCGTCACCACATTCTCCTGTTAGTAGCCTTGGGGTCTGAACGCAGCATTGCCGGGGTCATCGGGTGCATGAGGCTGCTGCATACGCCGGCTACGCAAGGCTGCGGCTTGGTGTAGGCCGTCGATAACGCGTCGGGCGGTCGGCGGATTTAGGATGACGTGCAGACCGTTCATCTCCGCGATAAGGTCTGGATTTCCCGTAAGATAGACGATGCCGACGTAAAAACGCTCGACGAGTTGCTTGGCAATCTCCGGACCGGTCAGTCCGTCTGCAAGGCGCACGTCAATAATTGCGATATCCGTCTCCGGCGCCAGTTCGATCGCCTCGGCACTATTTCGAGCAATCCCAGCGATCTCGAAGCCTTCGGCTATCGCCATGTCTTCCACAACAAGCGCGACAGCCGGCTCATCCTCAACAATCAGAACACGCATGTTTCACACCTAATTTACTGTAATGGGCAGGTAGCGAGGGGAAGGTTTGCTTGCATCAACTCGGTCAGTCCCATCTGAGATTCCTCATCATCCATGGCAGTGATCTGTATAACCTCCGAGCACGCTCGTGCGATGAGGGCGTCGAGCCATACGTTCGTCCCCCCGTGCATACGGCAAAAGACGTCGCTCCTGATCACCTGCCGTTCGCACAATATGCAACAGAAGTTCGATCCGCAAATCGGAAGTCATCCACTGCAGGCCGCGTCAGCCTTGCAGAATGTCGGATGTCATTTTTGACAGCATCAAGCCTCTCCTGTCATGTCGAGGAAACGAACCATGTTAAGCCCGCCGAGAACAGGGGCTTTGGTCCGACATGGCTCGACTATTCGTTAGCGGCTAACGTCTGGATCTCCATCGGCGGTGTGCATTTCATGCGAGGGCCGCCATAGGGCTGATAACTGTTGTCTTCCGCACGATAGGATTTGTATCTGTTCGCGCACCAGATTGCCTGGGCAGACGACAGATAGGCGCTGTCGGCCGATTTCGGCTGGCAGACGCGAACTTGTCCGCGGAATGAGCGATAGGTGTTTGTCGTCGGGTCATAGGACCGATAGCGCGACGAGCACCACTTCACGTGCTCAGGCGAAACGTCGGTCGATGCCCGGGGCCTGTCCGCGAGGAACGACGCGGCCGCAACTGACGGTTCCACGGCAACCTTATGGTTGTTTGTTACTGCATATGTCGACAGCGCGGGAGGCAATCGCTCATACCTCTGAAGCGCGAGGTCGACGCGCTTGGGCTCTGATGTCCAGAGATCGGCATCTCCAAGACCGCGCAAGCCTTCCTCTGTGTTCTCAGCCATGCCGATCGAAGCCATGGATGCCGTAACCGTGACAGCGGCCACCATGGCAATTCCGAACGCGACGCGTGCGAGCCCGTTCATCTTCCTCATCCATTCCTGTGTAACCTTGGGCTGCCGTCATGTCGCCGGCACTCGTCCAGTCGGGTTGGGCAGCACGGCGCGCCACCCCACCCAGCAAGTCGCGATCAATCGATCACCTGGATAACCTTGCGCGACGAAGGTTCGATAATCACCCGCTCGTTGTTGACGATCGCGTAGCCATACTTCGGATTTTCTGGAACAGGCGTGACCACGACAGTGTCAGGTAAGGCATGCCCGACGACGACCTTTTCCTGCACGACGACGGGCGTTGCCGGTGCAGGCGCTTCCCGAACATAGGTGACCACGCTGGACGGAGGCGGATCGATGATGGAACCGACCACGGCACCCGTAACGCCGCCGACGGCTGCCCCGACGGGACCCCCGACGATAGCACCGGTGACCGCACCGCCCGCCGCGCCGTTAACGGTCCCAGACTGTGCCATCGCACCGCCCGACATGAGGGTGATAGCTGCGATCGCAGTCGCTGCAAGTTTGATTGACATCTTCATCTCCTTTATTGCGACGCTCTGTCGCTGGGAGAAAAACGAGCTTTGTGGCCACAGGTTCCGGAGTCGGACCTCAGTATGAGAGACGTCAGACTTTGGTCTGGTATGAATGAAAATCCAGCCGCTCCTGATTGCCTTCGTTCGCCCGAAAGCGATCTTCAGGCCTGGATCGCGCGAAAGCATTTTGGAACTACTTCCAGAACCTTGGGAGTTCGGCGTGGGTGGCGCGCACTACACCTTGAGGGGTGCTCGACTGGAAATCGTTTCGCGACATTGAGGATTGAGCGAAAGCTTCGGTAGGCTTTAAAACTTACTGGGCGGGTGATGGCGAGAGGTAATCATTTGCGCCTCCGACTCGCTCCGGCTCCATGGACTCAATTTGACGAAACTCAGCTATCGGCGCTCAGTGCTGCCAGTTTTGGTTCGAGTCGATCACCATTGGCTTCTTGACGTCCGCGTTGGCGCCAACGCCGGTGTCGGACTGGTTTTTGTCCATGGTAGACCCGGCAGGTGCGGGGTTAGATTGAGCAAATGTAGAGCCAGCAAGGCCGACTGCGAGGATTGTAGTAGCCAAGATCAGACGCATTGTTTCCCTCTTCAGGATTTCGCGTGGTTGACCCCGGGTAACATCGTCTCGATCTCGTTGTTCCGTCGAGCATGCTTGCTACTCACGCCACTGTTTGACGCTCGCTACGGTCTGCACTTCGCCTGTGGAGCTCTACCACGCCCCACCTCCTTGAGTCCCGAACTTGTAATTAAGATGCCAAAGCGTTCTACCACCGTCTTTCAACACGCCGGGCGTTCGACTGCTCGGGCACCCAAGTCTGCATTTTTAACAATGATCGCAAGCCCCAAGCGGGGCTGTCCCCCTCGGATGACCGTTGCCCGATCCGCAGCTCGGGCGGCTGTTCGGTCGGGGGTGTCCATCTGGGACGCGTAATAACGGGGTGTTGATCGCAAGCCGCAGAGCCGCCGCGAGCCGGGAGACTTCCGGGCAACTCTTCTAGTGCCATTGAGGCTGCGGGAATCCCAACTTGTCCGCCAATCGAGATGGGCAACTTGGTGCAAAACAGGTCTTGAATTCACGACGTCGTTTTCTAAAATATGGGCCGTCAAACGCGTCCAGGAAAGGAGATGACGATGGTGCAACACCTGTTTGACTCACCACTCTTCCTGAGAAGACGGCACTACATTCAAGAACTCGCCAGCCTCGAGGACGTCTTTGACTTCCTCGACGACTGGCCGGAGGGAGAAAGAGACGCCACCTACGAGGTGCTTGAAAAGGCGTGCCGTCTGGCCGCGCAGGGAATATTCCCTTTATCGGCGATCCGGGAAAACATCCGTCGGTTTTTGATAAAGCGGCGCATGCTGGCGAATGTTGAGGAAATTCCCCTCGTCGCGAAGCGCCCGAGTGATCGCAACGTCGGATCATAAGCCCGTTGGGCGCGCATCCACTCCAGCCCGCATGTCCTCGGGTCCCGGTTGATGCGATGAAGCTCACGCAAATCTTGGCAGATGGAGCTCGCGAAAAGCGCTCCCCGAAACGCCCATGTACGAGACAGGGATTCGGCGCCCAAGCCGGAAAGCCCTTGCGAGACGAGGCCTTGATCGTCCGGCGCCACCCTTATCTGCGGCAGACTAGCAGATCGGGTTGTAGGAGTCAGTTTGACCCCACCCAGGTCAGTTCATCAATCGCGCGGACGAGGTGAACCACCCCCTGCTGCCGCACGCGCTGAACTCTGCAGTCCATCAAGTCACCGACAATAGGCAAACTCGGCGTTCGCCTGTCAAGCTATCGCGGTGCGAATGGTTCCGGACGGCCAAACGCAGTCGATGTCTTAATCCATCGCGCCTGCGTTTCGCCAGATTACGCGACCTTAGGGGGCCGGCAGTTGCGGAGGGATAGTCGACTCGACAGCTGCCGCCGCGAGAAGCTCCTCCCGGCTGCGCGCCCCCTTGTTGAAGAGGCGCGCGATCTCCACCGTTAGCTTGCCCACCGCCGCCGGATC
>UBTY01000039.1 GCA_900468535.1 Hyphomicrobiales bacterium
TGCCAAGCCAGGCAACGCAGGGGTCACCCTTGTACTTGGCGGCGATCGAGGTCAGCACCGGCTCGACGCGCTTCCAGCTGTCTTCGGTGCCGCCGACCATGATCGAGGGGCCATGACGCGCACCTTCCTCACCGCCGGAGACACCCATGCCGATGAAGGTCAGTTCGGTATTCTTCAGCCGGTCGAAGCGGGCGATCGTGTCGCGGAAATTGGCGTTGCCGGCATCGATCATGATGTCGCCCTTGGACAGGTAAGGCCGCAGAAGCTCCATCTGCTGATCGACGGCTTCACCGGCCTTGATCATGATGATGATCGGGCGCGGCGGGCGGATCGCCTCGACGAACTCCTCGATCGTCTTGCACGGAATGATCTGCTTCTTCAGATCACCGGCGCTTTCGTAGAATTCATCCGTCTTTTCGGGAGTACGGTTGAATACCGCGATCTTGTTGCCTTTTTCCGCAATGTTGAGCGCCAGGTTGGAACCCATGACCGCAAGGCCGATAAGCCCGATTTCTGCCTTTTCCACGATACACCTCCGATGAGTCATTTTGGACCGGTGTTGTGGCACTGTCTGGCGCAAACGGCAAGTTCGATTCGGCTTCGAATTAGCCTCGTATTGCGCGCAATACAAACTGCGCCATATCCCCGCAAAAGCCCGATTTCGAACTCCCAGGCGCCGTGACCGTTTCATCAAGGCAGCGACGAACGCGCAGCGCCACGATCCATCAATCCATGCGAGAACGACAATGACCACAATGCCAGTCAGAATTATCCACCAATCCATCGACCGCAATTGGCAGGACGTCTACGCCTTCGCCAGCGAGCCCGTGAACATGCCCCTTTGGGCGTCGGGCCTCGCATCCGGCCTGGAACCCGATGGCGACGACTGGATCGCCGAAGGCGTTCTTGGCGCAGCGCGGGTCAGCTTCGCGCCGAAGAATGCCTTCGGCGTGATCGATCACACGGTCATGATCGAAAGCGGCCTGCGGGTCTACAACGCCCTGCGCGTCGTCCCGAACGGCGATGGTTGTGTCGTCATGTTCACGCTGCTACGCCTGCCTGATATGACCGACCAGCAGTTCGAGGCAGATGCGGCGCATGTCGCACGCGACCTCGAGAGCCTGCGGTCGCTGACGGAAAACGGAGACACGCTATGAGCACCACCAGCGACGTGCAACGGATAGACTACGTCGAATTCAATGTGACCGACATCGAAGCGACGAAGGCCTTCTATGGCCACGCTTTCGGCTGGCAGTTCAAGGATTACGGCCCAAATTACTGCGAGTTCAGTGACGGACGACTGACCGGAGGGTTTACGAATCTGGAGAAGCCGCGCCCGGGCGGACCGCTGGTAATCCTTTACGCCGATGATCTTGAGGCCTCGCTTGCAAGCGTCGAAAGCGCCGGGGGCAAGATCATCCGACCGATTACCGGCTTTCCCGGCGGTCGTCGCTTCCATTTCGGCGATCCCGATGGCTATGAGCTCGCGGTGTGGACACGCGCCTGATCAGGCGGCCAGCGTAACCGCCTTCGCGCCGCGCTTTTCAAGAATGATCAGCGCGCCGATAACGCTGCCGGATGCGTCCCTAAGCGGCGACATGCGGCAGCGCATGTCCTCGACAAGCGTGCTGCTCTTCCGCTCGTAGGAATGCTCGGAGCCCTCGCCGGCAAAGCAGGCATCAAGCTTGGCCTTCACGCAATCATTGAAGCGCTTCTCGCCGATGAACTCCATGATGTGGCGCCCGATCATCTCCATCGGCTTCTTGCCAAGATAGTGTGAGTTGGCGGCGTTCGAATAGAGATAGCGGTAGTCTCGGGTCAGGACCGCCACGCGGTCAGGGATCGCCTCGAGGATGGCCGCGTTGAGGAAATTCCCGTTGTCGGTGTTGGGGACATATGCGCCGGGAACAGAGATCGGTTCCGGCACCGGCGTAGTTATTCGCCAGCCGGGCAAGGGCGCGCCGAAATATTGCTCCATCAGATGCGAAAGCAGCTTCACGTGCTCGCGCACATAGTCGCTGTCGTCGGCGTACTGATCGATGAGGCAGCCAACAAACTGCAACTGCATGTGTATGTAGAGAAGGTTTTCGGCGCGATAGCCGATGATCGCTTCGACCAGCCCGTCAAGCTGGCGATCGAGGCTGCTGACGCGCGAGTCGTCACCGATCCGTATCGCCTCGTTGATCTGCGCACAGCGCAGCGAAAACGCTCGAAAAAGCCCTAGCAAGACGCCTCCGATGCAGACCCGGTGACAAACATTCACAGATCAGCTGAACCTTGGATTGCGACAAATCAAAGCCGAAACCACAAAGGCGCTCGCCTTAGTAGAGGCGGTAACATGACACCTGTTCATATTCAATGAAGAACAGCAGGTATTTTTCAATGGCAAGATGTAGGATCTACTTGAATACGCTGTGCTTGATCTGCCAGCGATCATGATACCACAACCATTGTTCGGGATATTCGCGCACCCAGCTTTCAACTTTATCGTTCAAAAGCTGTGCGGTTGCCGTGAGATCGAGATTGCCGTTGGCATCGCGCGGCATTTCCATGCGCGGTTCGATCTCCAGACGATAGCGATTTCCCGGCAGCCGGATGCATCGCGCCGGATAGACCTCGCAACCGAATTGCCGAACCAGCTTTCCAAGCAACGGGTTGGTCTGCACCGGCAACCCGAAGAACTCGGTCTTCAGGCCTTTCTGGAACTTCTGGTCGACGAGTACGCCAACGCCCTGCCCCGCTTCGAGCTGCCGCGCCAGCGCAAACGACGAGCCGGCATGCGACGGCACGAGCTTGCCCATGCGCGCGCTTCGGAAGTCGAAGACCTTCTGCGCCACGTAAGGGTTATTCGGCGGACGGAAGAGAACCGTGACGTAGAGGCCGAAGGCGGCACCCGCGACCGGCAGCAGCTCGAAATTCCCCGTGTGTCCCGTAAACACGATGAATGGCCGCGGATTTTCCAGGAGGTCGATGAAGATCGGAATGCCCGATACCTCCACCCTGCCCGGCTTCGACTGCTCGGGGTCGAAATCGAACAGCCGATCGAGAAACACATACTCGGCCGCCAGACGGCCCATATTGGCCCAGCTTCCAAGCGCGATCTCGTTGATTTCAGCGTCGCTCTTGTCGGGAAAGGCATTCCGGAGATTGGTCAGCATCAGCTTGTGCCGACGCATCTTCGGGCCGATCCTGCGCATCAGCCAATCGATGAAGTTGATCGCCCCATCGGCCGGAAAAAGCTTCAGGAAATTCAGAAATCCGAACATCACCTGCGCAATCAGCCACTGGCGGAAATGCTGCAGTTTGAGCACGATGCGGGTGATGAAGAGCTTCAACGGCTCAGTCCATCTTCAGGATGATCTTGCCGAAGATCTGGCGCGATTCCATACGCTCCAGCGCCCGGTCGATATCATCGAAGCTGACCTCGGTGTCGATGACCGGATGAACCAGCCCGCGGCCCATCTTCTGCATGGCATCCGCCATGTTCTCCATGCGGCAACCGAACGAACCGAGCAGCTTCAGCTGCTGCTGGAACAGCATCATCAGGTTCATCTCGGTCGACACACCCGACGTCGATCCGCAGGTAACGAGGCGGCCGCCACGCTTCATGCAAAGCATTGAACCCGCCCAGGTGTCCTTGCCGACGTGCTCGAACACGACGTCAACGCCCTTCTTCTTGGTGAGCTTGCGGACAACGCCCTCGAAACGGTCAGTGCGGTAATTGATGACGTGATCGGCGCCGAGTGCCTTGGCCTTCTCGATCTTGTCGTCGGAGCCGACGGTCGTGATGACGGTGCAGCCGATCTTCTTGGCAAGCTGGATAGCAGCCGTGCCGATGCCGGAACCGCCGGCATGCACGAGAATGGTTTCACCGGGCTCAAGCTTGGCATTATCGAACAGCATGTGCTCGACAGTTCCAAAGGTCACCGGAGCCAGCGCAGCGCCGATCGCATCGACACCGGGGGGAGCCGGCACCAGAAGGCGCGCGGGCAGATTGACCTTTTCCTGCGCAAAGCCGTCGAGATGGAAGCCATGAACACCGGAGACGTGTTCGCAAAGATTGTCGCGGCCTTCACGGCACGGACGGCAGAGGCCACAGGTGCGCGCGCCGTAGATCGAAACCAGCTGTCCCGGCAGGACATTGGCAACGCCAGGGCCGATCGCCTCGACCACGCCGGACGCTTCAGCACCGATGACCAGCGGCATCTTGCGCTTGGCGAAGGCCATGCCGCGCCAGCCCCAGACGTCGATGTGGTTCAGGGCGACGGCCTTGACGCGCAGCGTCACCTCACCGGCAGCGGGAGCATCGGGCTCGGGCAGATCGGTGATCTCAAGCTTGCGGTCGTCGATCAGTTGCAAAGCGCGCATGGCAAAGTCCTTGGGCAAGCGCATCGGCCGACGCCGACGCGCAGTTTATGAATGGGCGCTGCACCCGCATCGCAACCGCGAGGGCGGCGGACACAGCGCCAGTTGTTTCTCAAACTACGATCGAAAACCGATTAAGCCGGTTCCAGCGCCATGACAAGGCTGGCGTTCTGCCCGCCGAATCCGAAGGAATTCGACAGGACCGCGTTCGCCTGCCCGTCACGCTTCTTGTTCGGCACGACGTCGAGGACGATCGTCGGGTCCGGCGTATTGTAGTTGATCGTCGGCGGCAGCGTCCCGGTCAGCATCGTCTGCAGCGAGAAGACTGCCTCCACGGCGCCTGCGGCGGTCAGCGTATGGCCGATCATCGACTTGTTCGACGACAGCGGGATCGAGGCAAGACGCTCGCCGAAAACCGCCAGCATGGAAGCATATTCCATCTTGTCGTTTTCAGGCGTCGATGTGCCGTGGGCGTTGATGTAGCCGATGCTGTCTTCGTTCATGCCCGCATCCGCAAGCGCTGCACGGATCGTTGCGATCGCCGGGCCACCGTCGGGCGAGGAACGCGTGCGGTGGAACGAATCCGCCTTTTCACCGGCGCCCTTCATGATGCCCAGGATCTTCGCGCCACGTGCGATAGCCGACTCCAGAGATTCCAGAACCAGCGTTGCAGCACCTTCGGCGATGACGAAGCCATCGCGATCCTTGCTGAACGGCTTGGAAGCCTTGGTAGGCGGGTCGTTCTGTGTCGACAGGGCCGAAAGCAGCGAAAAGCGGATCAAGGCCTCCGCGCTGACCGACCCGTCGGTGGCCACAGCCAGAGCGCGGTTCGTGCGACCCTGGCGGATCGCCTCGATGCCGAGCTGGATTGCCGTTGCACCCGAAGCACAGGCCGTCGACAGCGTCACCGGCAGGCCGCGCGTGCCGAACCGGTCGGCAAGCCGTTCCGAGATCGCGCCAAACAGGGCCGCCTCGTGGAAGACCGGATCAGGACGCTGGCGCATCGCCGCCAGGAAACGCTCATAGGCGTCGCCCGGATGAGTGGCCGGCGGCGAACGGTCGGCGAGTTCGAAACGCGCATTCCATTCAGGCTCGATCGGCGGCGCTGCGAGAAACAGCGGACCATTGAAGTCGCCGGAAATATCGGCATCCGCAAGCGCTTCGATGGTCGTCTCGCGCGCAAACGCATACGAGCGCTCGACAGCGTTGTCAGCCGGGATATCGATGAAATCGACGGTACCTGCGATGCGCGTCGAAAGACCATCGGTCGGGAACCGGTTGATGTCGTGAATCCCCGATTTGCCTGAAGTCAGCGAAGCCCAGTTGTCCTTCAATCCCTGGCCGAGCGAGGTGATGATGCCAACGCCGGTTACGGCGACGATGGGGCGCCCGAGATGATCCCTGTAAGCAGAATCTGTCATTGCTCTCTCCTCACGCTTCCGCGGACAGAACCGCGACGCCTTCGCCGCGCTGGTGGCCAACCGTGGTGACGATCGCTGCCTTGGTCGGCGCGCTCATCGGCTTCTCATGGGTGGGGTCGAACTGGGGGATGACGGCCTTGCTGTCGACAGCCAATGCCGCGAGTGCGAGCCCGAGGGTAAAGTGCGCCTCCATCCCGTGCCCGGTGACACCGCCGAAACCGCGAATCGCGGCGCCCGGCAATTGCCGCTCAAGAACGGCCTTCTCGCGCTGTGCGAGTTCCGGCATACCTGTGGAGCCGGAAAAGATTGCCGTGCTTTCGGCCGCTAGCCCATCCGTCGGCTCAAGCAGGCGCTCGAGACGGTTCTCGAAATTGCCGGCATTGCGATTGCCGCGATCGCCTTCGATGGAGGAGATCGTCCCGTAGATATGTGCGCCGCGCTCTTCGGCGTGGGCGCGGGATTCAAGCACCAGGAACGCGCCAAGCGATCCCGAAATGATCCCGCCGTCGTCGCGTGACCACAGCGGCTTCCATTCGTCGCGCGAATGCGAGCCAATTGCTTCGAAGAGAAGGACCATGTCGAGCCGCTCGGCCGAAAACGCACCGCCGACAAGCGCATGCGACGACTCTCCGGACTTGATCCGGTAGAACGCGGTCTCAACGGCTGAAATCCCGGCGGATTCCTCTCCCATGAAGGTTCGCGAGGATCCGGTCACCTTGTGCACGATGGAGATGTTGCCGGCCAGCAGGTTCGACAGCTGCGCGAGGAACAGCGTCGGACGCAGTTCGGTCGTCAGCTTCTCGTTCAGCAGTACTTCGCGGTCGTTACGCTTCAGGCCTTCGTCGACGATGATCGTATCGACGTTGATGTCGCGCTCGCCGCCGCCGGCAGCAACGATCATGTCCATGCTGCCGCAGGCTTCGGCATTGTCCTTGAACCCGGCATCATCGAGCGCGAGGCCGGCAGCGAACACGCCGATGCGCTGCCAGTTTTCCATCTGTCGCTGGTCGCCGCGCTTGGCGATCTGTTGCGACCAATCGACCTCAGGCAGCGGATGGATCGGGTAGGGTTTGAACTTCTCGGTTTCGACAACCGTCTTCGGCGCCTCGCCGGCCGTCAGCAGCGCGACATGCGCATCCTTGCCGACGCCCTGGCACGTGACAATGCCGACGCCCGTGATCACGACATCATTATGAGCCTTGCTCATCCGTTCACTCCTTGCGCAGCGATCGCATCCAAAAGCCCGACTTCGCCGGCCCGTTTCTTGACGATATCTCCGAGCGGCACTTCGCTGAAGGGCATGGTGCGGAGCTTGAGCTGCGCATCGCAGACCTTCTTGCCGGCGCTCGTGATCTTCGCCTTCGTCACAGCGAATCCGGATCCGTCGTGTTCGAGAAAAGCCTCGATATCCAATACCGCTTCAGGCTCGACGAATGTGCGCATCTTGGCGCCGTCGACAGACATCAGGAACGGCATGGCGGCAAAATTGGTCGCGGCAAGCACGAGCATGCCCGATGCCTGCGCCATCGTCTCGATGAGAAGCACGCCCGGTACAAGCGGCATGCCAGGAAAATGACCTTCGAACACAGGGCTCTTCGCGGGCACGACGGAACGCGCCCTGAGCGTTGCTTTCTGAAGGTCGACCGCCTCGATACGGTCAATCATCTGGAAGTATTCCAGCAGCATCGGATCCTCCGGCCGCGCAGGCAACACACCCGGCGGCTAGGCCTACTTAGTAACAAAACCGCCCGGCCGCCATGATGAAGGGCGGCAGGGCGGAGAAAAAATTTGGTTGTGCCGATCAGGCCTTGGCGGCGCGCAGCTCGTCAATCTTGGCACAGAGGTTCTTCAGCACGAAGTATTCTTCCGTGGAAACCTTGCCTTCGTTGACTTCCTGCGTCCACTTTTCGAGCGGGATCTTGATGCCGAATTCCTTGTCGATCGCAAAAACGATATCGAGGAAGTCGAGGCTGTCGATACCGAGGTCGTCGATCGTATGGCTTTCCGGCGTGATCGTGTCGCGATCGATCTCGCTCGTCTCTGCAATGATGTCGGCAACTTTATCGAATGTAGCGGTCACGCCTGTACCTCTTGAGATGAGAATTTACCCCCTCATAGGCAAATCCATTTCAAAAGCCAATGCCTTCGCCTGTTGCAATGCGCAATTTGCAACTCCACTGTTGCTCAAACAGCATGCAGGCCCGTTCTGCGCGAGCAGATGACATTAGCTGGGTCAGCAATCAATTGGTGATGACCACGCGGGTATTCGCAAGCCCCGCCTGGCGCGTCATGGTGAAGAACTGCGCGGCATTCTCGGGATGAAGACGAACGCAGCCATGCGACGCCGGCCGGCCAAGCCGCTTCAGGTCATATGTGGCATGCACGGCGTATCCGCCGTTGAAAAACACCGCATAGGGCATCGGCGCATCGTCATACTTCTTTGAACGGTGGTCGCGGGAAAGCCACTTGGCACTCCAGGACCCCACCGGAGTGACGTAACCACGGCGGGCGGTCGAGACCTTCCAATGGTATTTCACGAAGCCGTTTTCGCTGACGGTCATGGTCTGGGCGCCGATACTGATCTCGGCGACCAGAGTCGCAGCGCTCGCGCCGGCTGCAGATAGTTGCAGCAGAAGAATTGCCGCCGCTCCGACAAGTATAGTTTTCATCGTCCCTCTCCGTCTCATTCGACGACCCAATGGAAAGGAACGTATTTCCTGACGAATTACATGAGCTTAAAGATCATGGTAAGCAAGAGGATAACATCGGTTACAGAAGCACGACGAAGAGGGCCAGAATGACGAAGGCGAGCACCGAGCAACTGGCGTAGAAAACCGACAGGCCGTCCTCGATATCGCCGACAGTTGCCGTATCCCGCCCTGCACCGTTGATCATCGGCTCCATGACGACAACCCCCGAATAGACCCTCGGGCCGGCAAGCTGGACATTCAGCGCCCCTGCCATCGCCGCTTCCGGGCGACCGGAATTCGGCGAACGGTGCAGGCCGCCGTCGCGCATGGCAATACGAAATGCCTCCCGGCATGCATCGCTGCCCCGCCGCAGCCACGCGCCCGCGGCAATCAACACGATGGAGAGGCGCGCGGCCGGCCAGTTGGCCAGATCGTCGAGCCGCGCCGAAGCCCAGCCAAAATCGAGGTAGCGCTCTGTCTTGTGCCCGATCATCGAGTCTGCCGTGTTCAGCATCTTGTAGGCGAAAAGCCCGGGCAGGCCGAGAACAGCATACCAGAGCGCCGGCGCGACGACGCCATCCGAGAAATTCTCGGCAAGGCTTTCGATCGCGGCACGGCAAACGGCAGGCTCGTCCAACGTTTCGGGGTCGCGTCCGACGATCATCGATACGGCGTGCCGCCCGCCCTGCAATCCGTCTTCCTTCAGCCCCGCCGCCACGGCGTCGACATGATCGCCGAGGCTCTTCTGCGCGAAGAAGACCGTCGCACAGACCACCTCGAGCAATATCCCGGCCAGCCCGAATAACGCGAAGAACCAATGGAGGATCAGACCGACAAGTGCGCTCGCCAGAAGCAGCAGCACAATGCACAGGATACCGTTGTAACGCTTTTGCCGCTTGGTCAGCGTGCTGCCGTTAAGCCATCCCTCAAACCACCCGATGGCGCGGCCGAACAGCACGATCGGATGCGGCACCTGAGCCCATAGGGCGGGCGGATCACCGACGATCCGGTCGAGAAGCAGCGCAAGGACCAGGACAAGTAGGTTCAGTTCAAACGTCATGCGTCATAACTCTGAAGAGCCTCCAGAAGCCTCGCGTCGCCCGCCGCATCGGCGGCAAGCCCGAAGCGAAGCCAGTCGGGTGCGTAGTCGAATTTCCGGACAAGGATCCGGGATCGGCAAAGATGCGCGTGCAAACGACCGGCAGCCTCATGATCGACAAGCGAAAACAAGCTCGTCCCGCCCGCAATCTTCAGACCGCCTGCCTCCAGCGTCCGGCGCAAAGCCAGGCTGCGCTCTGTGATCGCCTGCCTGATTGCGGTCGTATCCGAACGCAGCAGCGACGCGGCGACGGAAAGAGCCGGGCCGGACACCGCCCAGGGCCCCAGCCAACCCTCGAACCTGTCGAGAACCTCTGGGGGCGCAATGACGAAACCGAGCCTCAGACCGGCAAGGCCGAAGAACTTGCCGAAGGAGCGAAACACGACCACGTTCGCAGACCCGGCAAGCTCCGGAACGATGCTATTCTGAGGCTCAGCATCACCAAAGGCCTCGTCGACAACGAGGACGCCATTCCATGTGGCCATGCGTTTGGCGAGCGCCGAAAGCCGAGCTATTTCGAACGTCCTGCCATCTGGATTGTTGGGATTGACGACGACGACCAGGGCATGTCGCTGATCGATTTCTTCCAGGCTCACGACCATATCGATCGCATGGCCCGAGGACGCAAACGCGCGTTGATATTCACCATAGGTCGGCCCGAGGATCGCGATGCGCGCTCCAACCCGGACAAGGCGCGGCAACAGCTGGATGACCGACTGCGTCCCGGGTACCGGCAGCGGCAGCATGGTACCGCTTCGGTAATAGTCTCGCGCAGCCTCGCGAGCAGCGGCGACCAGATACGCATCCGGCAGGCGGTGCCACGCCCGGACCGAAATCTCAGGCACTGCGACCGGTTGCGGATTGATGCCCGTCGACAGATCCAGCCAGTCCTCAGGCTGCCCTCCATAGAGCAACGCGGCAGCCGTGATCCCGCCGCCATGGACGATCGGTGCATTCATGCCGCTTCGCCCGCAAGGTCGATCAGGTGCATGTAGGAACCGGCCACCTGCCCGCGCTGAAGTCCAGCGCTGCCGAGGTCATTGTCGAGGGCATCTCTGACCTGGAAAAGCCGTTCGGCCTCGCCCTCCGCCGCCACGGCGGAATAGTGAAACTCGTGCGCCGTCATCGGCTGTTCGAAGAACGAGCCGTTGAGTGGCGAAACCCGGCGGTAGCCGAGGTGGCGCTTGCGATCCTGATAGGTGGTGACCAATGGCAGAAGGCCGAGCATCTCGTGCTGCTCGCCGCCGGCATCGATCAGCCCTTCGCCGAGCACCATATACCCGCCGCACTCGCCATAGATGCGCACGCCGCTCTCGGCTGCCCGCAGCACTCCTGATCGAAACGTAGAGGCGGCGGCGATGCGTCCGGCGTGCAACTCGGGATAGCCACCCGGCAGATAGATGGCGTCAGCCGTCCGTTCCGGCGCCTCGTCGGCGAGCGGCGAAAAGAACGTGATCTCCGCCCCTCTCCGGCGCCAGCCGAGGAGCATGTGCTCGTAGGAAAATGCAAAAGCGATGTCGCGGGCAACCGCGATCCTGCTGCCGAGCGGCGGCAGGCGCGCGATATTAGCCGTCGAGGGCTTGTTGAGCCCCTGCCGCGCCACGCGAAGCAGAAACTCGAAATTGCAGGCCTCCGACACGGCCTCGGCTGCATGCTCGATGAAGTTCTCCAGCGCCTGATGTTCTCCCGCCTGCACGAGGCCGAGGTGACGTTCCGGCAACGCTACCTCATTGTCGCGACGAACGACGGCAATGATCGGCATGCGGATCGCTTCAAGCGCGCGGCGGAGCATCATTTCATGCCGCTCGCCGCCGACCTTGTTGAGAATGACGCCCGCCACTCTCACATCCGCGCGAAAACCGGCGAACCCGGCGACCAGCGCCGCAACGGATTGCGACATGTGCGATGCGTCGACCACGAGAACCACGGAAAGGCCGAGCATAGCCGCAAGATCGGCAGCGGTCCCCCGACCGTCCGCCGCCCCGTCGAACAGTCCCATCATCGCCTCGATGACGAGCAGCCGGTCTCCCGAGCGATGCAGCGTCGCATTCGCCGCAATCAGCTCCGGTCGCATTGCCCACGGATCGAAGTTCAGGCAGGCGACGCCACTGGCGGCCGCGTGAAAAGCCGGATCGATATAGTCAGGACCCGCTTTTCCCGGAGCAATCGCTACGCCGCGCTTTCGCAAAGCGCGCAACAGGCCGAGCGTAACAGTCGTCTTTCCCGACCCGGAGGACGGAGCCGCAATCAATAGACCACTCATGCCGTCTCCTTGCTCTCCGATTGACGAAACGGATCAGGTTGCAGCTTGCGTCCCGCCAAAGCACCAAGCCAATCAAGCGATCCCCTGAGGCGAACGACCTCTCCGACCACCACAATCGCCGGCGGCTCGAGGCGGGATGCCTTGACGGCTGCCGGAGCCTCACCGAGCGTCGTCTCCAGCACCCGCTGGCTTTCGGTCGCCGCGTTGCAAACGAAAGCCACCGGCTCCAACGGAGAACGTCCCGCAGCGATCAGGTTCGCACTGATTTCCGCGATATGCTTCATGGCCATGTACATGACGATAACCGGCGATCCTTTGCCGATTGCGTCCCAGTTTATGGCATCCGGAACCAGACCGGAAGAGTTATGTCCAGTCAGGAATGTCACAGCATGATTGATGTCGCGATGCGTGACGGGAATGCCCGCATAGGCCAGCCCGCCAATGCCGGCGCTGATGCCGGGGACGATGCGGAACGGAACATTGTGCTCGACAAGCGTAAGAGCCTCTTCCCCGCCCCTTCCGAAAACGAACGGATCGCCGCCCTTCAGACGCAGAACGCGTTTTCCCATCCGCGCCAGTTCGACAAGGCGAAGCGAGATATCGCGCTGCTTGGCGGAGGGCTTACCGCCGCGTTTTCCGGCGTATTCGAGCAGCGCGTCCGGACGCGCGAGCTTCAGGCAGTTTTCGTCTACGAGCGCATCGTGCACCACGACATCCGCATCGCGGAGCGCCTTCACCGCCAGAAGCGTCAACAAACCGGGATCGCCCGGACCGGCGCCGACTAGCCAGACGCTGCCGGATTCGATTGTGGGAAGTTTGGAAAGCGCAGCTTCGATCATTTCGATGATCTATGCCCACCTCGGCCCGAGGTCAACGCCGACGGGCTTCACGAAATCAGCCTCTTCGGCAAAACCATATCCAGGCATGAAGGACCGGATTCAGAACATGAGGATCGGCGGACAAGGCATTGACGTGACTCGGTCAATGCCTTGTCGAGAAGAGTATGCGGCTCAGGCGTTCAGCAGCGTGGTGCGAATAAGATCGAGCACCTTGTCGGACTGGATTCCGGTGCAAACGATCTGGCTCGGCAGGCCATCCCAGTCGCCCGGCGGGAACCGCCGTCCGTCGGGCTTCACGATCGTCTGCCCGTCGGCAATACCACCGCAAACAACGCGAACCGCGCCGGTGACCGACGTGAACAGTTCCGGCGCCACAACGTAGACGCTGGCGCAGCTGTCATGCACCATCATGCCGTCTTCCACGGCGTGCTTGTAGAAATCAATGTAGAACTGCGAAAGATCGTTGAGCAGCTTCACGGCATCGTCGCCGCTCCGGGCGATGTCACCGAGGAAACCACGGCTCATCGTGGTGATCGCGGTCACATCGAGACCGATGACGACGACCTTCCACGGAGCGGTCATGACGATGTCGGCAGCCTCGGGGTCGCCATGGATGTTGGCTTCCGCGACAGGCGTGACGTTGCCCGGCACATAGAAATTGCCACCCATGATGACGACCTGCTTGACGAGGCCGGCAATCTCAGGGTCTTCCTTCAGCGCCAGCGCAAGGTTGGTCATGCGACCGACAGCGACAAGGGTCACTTCGCCCGGATTGGCACGAACGGTTTCGATGATGAACCGGTAGGCAGGACGCGGATCGAGCGGCAGATCGATCGTCTCCGGCACATCGATGTTGCCGAGGCCGTTATCGCCATGCACGAAGGTCGGCCACATGCCTTCCTTGCGGGAAGGGTCGATGGTGACGCTTGCACCCTTCGCAACCGGCGCCGAAATATTCCACTCGCGCTTCAGGAACAGGGCATTGCGCGTGGTCGTCTCGATCGATGCATTGCCGAAAACGGTCGTGATGCCGATCAAGTCGATTTCGGGATGACGATGCAGAAACAGCAGCGCCATCGCATCGTCGACGCCCGGATCCGTATCATAGATGACCTTTTGCATGGATGTTCCTTATCGCTTTCGTTGTTGCGGGCCGCTTCGCGGCGCCGCAAGGCCGGCCAACATAGCGCCGGTTACTCTTTCTGCAACACCGTCCTTGCAATCGCAGCCGTTGCATGCGGCGATTTCGTTTTCGGCAGGATGAGGGCCGCCGCCACGCCTGCCGCCGCAAGTGCCGCAGACTCGGCAACACCGTGGCAGCCGACGAGTTTGAAGACGCGGTCGGAAGGGTTGGCGAGGCGCGGCGTTTCGCGCTCCAGCACATCAGCTTCGAAGAAGATTACAGGTACGGCAAGGCTCTGCGCCGCATTCAGAATTGCCGGCTCCTCGGCGCGCGCTGCGATCGAAGCGACGACGGCAACATCATCAGCTGTGATTCTGGCCTGCTGCAGGGCAGACCTGGCGAGCGTCAATACCTCCGCCGGCGAGGCCCCGCGTTCGCAACCGAGGCCGAGCACGAACCTGCGCCTATCGTCGAATTCAACCTTGTTCATGCGGATACGAATGATGACTTCCTGTGACCTGCAAGCCATTGCAGCCCGGAAAGGGAAATGCAACATGCACCGTCTTTTCGCCTTCCAGAGTCTGTCGCCTTGTCCGATATTGCCCCACATCTTCTTTTCCTGCTGGCAGCAGCGGGATTTTTTGCCGGTTTCGTCGATTCCATCGCTGGCGGAGGCGGCCTGATTACCGTTCCTGCCATGCTGATCGCAGGCATTCCGCCCCTTCAGACGCTCGGCACCAACAAGGTGCAGTCGGTGTTTGGCGCAGCCTCGGCGACGATCGCCTATGCCCGAAAGGGCCACGTCAATCTTCGCGAACAGCTGCCGATGGCGCTGATGGCCGTGATGGGCGGAGCGCTCGGGGCGGCATTGGCAACGATCGTGCCAGGCAGCGTGCTCAGAGGCATCATGCCGGTCCTGCTGATCGCGATCGCGCTCTACTTCGCCTTCAAGCCCAACCTCGGCGACGTCGACAAGCACCGGCGCATGACGCCCTTCGTTTTCGGCCTCACCCTCGTTCCCGCGATCGGCTTCTATGACGGCGTCTTCGGGCCGGGCACCGGCTCGTTCCTGATGCTTGCCTTCGTCTCGCTTGCAGGATTCGGCATGCTGAAGGCGACGGCGCACACCAAGATGCTGAATCTCGGCTCGAATATCGGCGCCCTCGTCGTCTTCGTCTCATTCGGAGCGACGCTTTGGAAGATCGGCCTGATGATGGGCGTCTGCCAGTTCATGGGCGCGCAACTGGGCTCGCGCCTCGCCATGCGCACTGGCGCGCGGTTGATCAAGCCGCTGCTCGTGATCGTATGCATCGCCTTCACGGTCAAGCTGCTGGCCGACCCCACCAATCCGATCCGCCTTTGGCTGGCGATCTGACCCAGGCGGCGCCTGTCGGCAGTGCAGCTTAGAACAGAGCGAGCAGCAGCGCCCCGCCTGCGATCAGGCTGACGCCGAGCCAGTTCACGAGATTGAGCTTCTCGCCGAGAAAGACGACGCCGAAGACCGCGACGAGAACGATCGACAGCTTGTCGATCGGGGCGACGCGTGCGGCATCGCCGATCTTCAGCGCGCGGAAATAGGCAAGCCACGAGGCGCCGGTTGCCGCTCCCGAAAGGCAGAGGAACAGCCACGTCTTGCCGGAAATGCTGGCGAAGGGCTGCCATTGTCCGGTCGCGGCGACGATGGCGCTGATGATGAAAACGATGACGACGGTACGGATCAGGGTGGCAAGATCGGAATTGACCCCGGCGACGCCGATCTTGGCAAAGATCGCCGTCAACGCGGCGAAAGCCGCCGAAAGCACCGCCCAGAAAATCCAGCTCTGCGTCATCAGAACTCCACGCCTGGCTGCCCCTTGATGCCCGAGCGGAACGGATGCTTGATCAGCTCCATCTCGGTGACGAGATCGGCGATCTCGATCAGTTCGTCCTTGGCGTTGCGGCCCGTCAGAACGACGTGAGTCATATACGGCTTCTCGTTCTTCAGGAACTCCACCACCTCGTTGATGTCGAGGTAGTCATAGCGAAGCGCGATGTTGATCTCGTCGAGCAGCACCATCGAATTCCGCTCGTCGCGGATCAACTCTTTCGCCTTCTCCCAGGCGGCACCGGCCGCCGCCACATCGCGGGCGCGATCCTGCGTCTCCCAGGTGAAGCCCTCGCCCATGGTGTGGAACTGGCAGATGTCGGAGAAGTGCTTTTCGATCAGATCGCGCTCGCCGGTCCACATCGCACCCTTGATGAACTGCACGACGGCCGAAGGCTTGCCGTGCGCGATATGCCGGAAGATCATCCCGAAGGCGGATGACGACTTGCCCTTGCCCTTGCCGGTGTGGACGATGATCAGGCCCTTCTCGTCGGTCTTTGAGGCCATGATCTTGTCGCGGGCCGCCTTCTTCTTCGCCATCTTTTCGGCGTGGCGGGCGTCATCGTGGCCAGCGGCTTCGGTGGTTTCGTCGGTCATCTCAATATTCCCCGGATGCAAGCTTGCCCCGATGCAAGCTGAATGTGTCTGAAAGGTCGAACCGCGCCGAATTGCTGCGCGGTGTCCAGAGGCTACGATCGATCGCTTCCAGCAGACGCTCCTTCATCTCAGCGAAGGCGGCCGGATTCTTCTCGATCATGAAATCGCGGACATCAGGATCCACCACGAAAGCCTGGTAGACGGCTTCGAAATGATGATTGCCGACTGCACCCGTCGTCGCCGCGAAGGCAAAGAGGTAGTCGACGGTCGCGGCAATCTCGAAGGCACCCTTATAGCCATGGCGCATGACGCCATCGATCCACTTCGGGTTGACGACACGACCGCGCACCACACGTCCGATCTCTTCCTCCAGAGACCGGATCACCGGCTTCTCGGGCCTTGAATGGTCGTTGTGATAGATCGATGGCCGGTCGCCCGCGAGCATTTCGGCAGCAGCCGCCATGCCGCCTTCGAACTGGTAATAGTCGTCGCTATCGAGAAGATCGTGTTCGCGATTGTCCTGGTTCTGCACGACCGCCTGGATCGAACGCAGCCGTTCTTCGAAAACGCCACGCTCCGCCCGGCCCTCTTCGCCGGCGCCATAGGCATAGCTTCCCCAGACAAGATAGGCCTCGGCGAGGTCGGCGCGGCGCTCCCACCCCTTCTCGTCGATCAGTGCCTGCAACCCTGCCCCATAGGCTCCCGGTTTCGAACCAAAGATGCGATAACCGGCGCGGCGGCCCGCCTGCGCTGTATCCAGTCCGGCTGCTTCAAGACGGGCGGTTTCGCCGCGCATACGCTCGGCAATCGGGTTGTCCGCAACATCCTCTTCCAGCGCGCCCACGGCGCGAATTGCCTTGTCGAACAGAGCGATCTGCTCCGGAAAGGCATCGCGGAAGAAGCCCGAGATACGCAGCGTCACATCGACACGCGGGCGACGCAGCAGTGCGGGTGGAATGATTTCATAGCCGGTGACGCGCCGCGAGGTCATGTCCCACACCGGCTTCACCCCGATCAGCGCCAGCGCCTGGGCGATATCGTCGCCGCCGGTGCGCATGTTCGAGGTTCCCCAGGCGGTGAGGCCAAAGGACACCGGCCATTCGCCGTGATCCTGCACATAACGACGGATCAACAGTTCAGCGGACTTCTTCCCGAGCTCATAGGCCGCCGGCGTCGGCACGGCCCGGCTGTCGACCGAATAGAAATTGCGTCCGGTCGGCAGCACGTCCGGCCGGCCCCGTGTCGGAGCACCGGATGGTCCCGGCGCCACGAAACGGCCGTCGAGCCCTCGAAGCAGGCCTTCGATTTCGGCAGCGCCGCAGGCGAGAATAGCAGGTTTGAGCCGCGTTTCGATCTCGGTCAGAACCGCGTGCGTGGCCTCCCAATCCTCTGGGCAAGCGACCTCACCGGCGACCAATCGTGCCGCAAGCAGTTCGATTCGTTCGACCGTATCGCCATTCGTTCGCCAGATCGCATCCGTGGCGATCGCAAGAATATCGGGAAGAGCCGCGCTCGAAGTCCCGGCCATGTCGCAATCAAGCGGATCGAGGTCTAGGCCGAGATCCGCAGCAATCGCACGCTGAAGGCTGCGGTCACCACCTTGGCCGAGCCCGCGCGGAACCCTTGCCAGCGCCACCGTCAGATCCGTCAGCAGCCGGCCTTGCGGCGAGACGCCGAAAACATGCAGGCCGTCGCGGATCTGCATCTCCTTGAGATCGCAGAGATAGGCGTCGAGCTTCTTCAACGCCTCGGTCTCGCTCTCTCCCTTGTCGATGCCGGCATCACGATCGAGGCCGATGTCGGCGACGAGATCGAGGATCTGCTTGCTGAGAAGCCGGATGCGGCGCGGATCGCCGCCCGACGCCTCGTAGTACTCGTCAACCAGCGCTTCCAGATCCTTCAGCGGCCCGTAGCTCTCGGCACGTGTCAGCGGCGGCGTCAGATGATCGATGATGACCGCGCCGGCGCGACGCTTCGCCTGCGTTCCCTCGCCGGGATCATTGACGATGAAGGGATAGAGATGCGGCATGGGGCCGAGGATGGCTTCCGGGTAGCATTTCTCCGACAGCGCCAGCGCCTTGCCAGGCAGCCATTCCAGATTGCCGTGCTTGCCCATGTGAATGACGGCGTCAGCGCCGAACTCATGGCGAAGGAAAGCATAGAAAGCGAGATAACCGTGTGGCGGCACGAGATCCGGAGAATGGTAGCTTTCCTTCGGATCGATGTTGTAGCCGCGTGCCGGCTGGATGCCGACCAGCACCTCCCCAAGCCGCATGAACGGCAGCGCAAAGGCGCCATCCACGACATAGGGATCGGCCCCCGGCGCACCCCAGCGGGCGCCGATCTCATCCTGAATCTTTTTCGGAAGATTTTCGAAGAAGCACTTGTAACGACTCAAGGAAAGCGATTCGCGGATAAGCTTGCCGTCGCTACCGGAATTTGTCGGCCCTTCCATCAAACGCCGGATCAGTTGATCGCCATCATCAGGCACGTCTGCAACCGAATAACCGGCTGCGCACATGGCCTTGAGCACCTCAACCGTGCCTGCGGGGGTGTCCAGGCCGACCCCATTGCCGAGCCTGCCGTCACGGTTTGGATAATTCGCAAGGACAAGCGCGATCCGCCGCTCGCCGGCGGTCGTGGTGCGCAGCTTCGCCCAATTTGCGGCAAGCCGGGCGGTATAGCGCATCCGCTCCAGATCGGGCTCGCTGCCGACGATGTTGGCCTCGACCCTCGTATCGTACCGGGCGGCCGATTTGAAGGAGACGGCACGCGACAGTACCCGCCCATCCACCTCGGGCAACGCGACGTTCATGCCGAGATCGCGCGCCGAAAGCCCCTGCGAAGACGCGGCCCACGCCTCACGTGACGAGGCCGAAAAGATCGCCTGCAGCACGACCGCGTCATTGGCCTCGAGCACGGTCGGCTCGCGATCCGCGCCCGGTGCGGACACGGCAAAGCCTGTGGTGTTGATCACCACCTCAGGCTTGAGCATATCAAAGACGCTCTCCAGAATGCCCTTCGACACCGGATCCTTGAGACTGTAGGCAAACACTGGCAGCGGTCGGATACCTTCAGCGAGCAAGGCATCAATCAATGCTTCGACCGGTCTTGTCTCGCCGCTCTGCACGAGTGCACGATAGAAGCTGACTGCCACGACAGGAAAATGTGACACCCCCTGCAGGAATCGAACCCGCTCGCCGCACGCCGACGTCCACTCCTCAACGCCAACGACGCCCTTGCCCGGCCACCAAATCCCGGCCTTCATCAGCGGCGATGCCGCCTCCGGCTTTTCCGCGCCTGACAACATCGCGCCGGCATACCCAAGAAACGCGCGTGAATTGCCGTCGCCACCCTCGATCAGGTAGGCCCAAAGCGCGTTCAGATCCTCAAGCGGAACATTCGAAAACGGCGTCAAACCCGCATCCGGCTTCGAATCTCCCGGCAAAACCGCAATCAGCGCGCCGGATCGCGCCGCCATCGCATGAAGCGCCTCCAGCGCGTAGTGAAAATAGCTGGCGCCACCCAGCGCCCTGACAACGATCAGCTTCGCATGCCGGGCCGTCCGCTCGACATAGGCATCGACCGACATCGGATGCTTGAGGCTCATCAGGCTTGCCAGCCGCAGCGAGAAGCCGGCCGTCGCCTCGTCATAGGCGGCAGCGATCGCGGCAAGCTCGGTATCGGCGGCCGACAGGAACAGGACGTCGCCGGGAGACTGACCGAGATCGATCGCCTCCTCGCCGTCGCTGATCGTTCCCTGCTGTGCCAGAAGCAGATGCATCGGACTGCCTTATGCCAGCGCTTCGATCGCCTTGCGCACCGCTGCCTCGTCCATCTCGTGCAAGCCGATGACAACAAGACGGGTGCCGCGCGCTTCGCCGGGCGCCCAAGCGCGATCGAAATAGTGGTCGATACGGCTGCCCACTGCCTGCAACTGCAGACGCATCGGCTTGCCGGGAACATCAACGAAGCCCTTGAGCCGCAGCACGTCATGTTCGCCGATGATGCCCTTCAGCGCATCCACGAAGGCTGCCGGATCGGCAATCGGGCCAAGCTCGACCACGAAGCTGTCGAACTCATCGTGATCGTGGGGAACACCGTCCTCATGCTCGAGTTCGTGGTGAGACTTGCGGTTGACAACATCGTCTTCCGTCCCAACGCCGAGCCCGAGCAGGACGCTTGCCGGAACCTCGCCGTTGCGCGCCTCGATCATGACGGGCTTGCGGGCAATACGCGACGCGACCTCATCCCGCACGCGGCCAAGGCCGGCGGCATCGAGAAGATCGGTCTTGTTGAGCACGATCAGATCGGCGCAGGTCAGCTGATCCTCGAAAAGCTCCTCGATCGGGCTCTCATGGTCGAGCGACTCGTCTTCGACGCGGCGGGCCTCGACGGCATCGTGATCGTCGGCAAAGCGGCCAGCGGCAACGGCGGCGCTGTCGACGACGGTGATGACGCCATCGACGGTGACCTGCGTGCGGATATCGGGCCAGTTGAAGGCGGCAACGAGCGGCTGCGGCAGCGCCAGGCCTGAGGTTTCGATGACGATATGATCAGGGCGCTGCTCGCGCTCCAAGAGCTTCGTCATCGTCGGAATGAAGTCGTCGGCAACCGTGCAGCAGATGCAGCCGTTGGTCAGCTCGATGATGTCGTCCTCTGTGCAATTCTCCGCGCCGCAGCCCTTCAGCACGTCGCCGTCGACGCCGAGATCGCCGAACTCGTTGATAATAAGCGCGATCTTCTTGCCGTTCGTATTGGAAAGCAGATTGCGGATCATCGTCGTCTTGCCGGCGCCGAGGAAGCCGGTGATCACGGTCGCCGGAATTTTCTGCTGGTTCATGAAATTCAACCCTTCATCTTCAGCGGCAGACCTGCCGCGATAAAATACACGTCCGCGGCCTCTGCCGCGATCATTTGATGCAAGCGACCGGCGTGATCGCGGAACTCCCGCGCCATGCGGTTTTCAGGAACGATACCAAGACCGACCTCGTTGGAAACGATGACGAGCCGCGCACGCGCCGTCGGCAGATACGCGGCAAGCGAAGCAAACTCGGCCTCCATGTCGCGCTCCTCCATCATCAGATTGGTGACCCAAAGCGTCAGGCAATCGACAAGGATCGCCCGCCCCTCGCCGTCGATCGCCCGCAGGCAACCGACCAGATCAAGAGGCTCTTCGTGCGTGTGCCAGAGCTCGCCACGATCGGCCTTGTGCTTGTCGATCCGGGCGCGCATCTCCTCGTCCCAAGCGCGACCAGTCGCCACATAATGGCGCTCAAGCTCGCTCGAAACGACCAGGTGTTCGGCAAAACGCGATTTTCCCGACCGCGCGCCACCCAAAACGAGGGTCACGCCGGATGATATCTGGCTCATGGCAGGTGATATCCGATCCGCGGAACGCTGCCGCAAGGAGCCGGAATGGCGGCTGCACGCAGCCGAAAACTCTTCTGTTCAGCCATGACAACCTCCGTGCTGGCAGCGGGCACAAGCCCAGGGATGGGCTTCTCGCCCGGCACGATTGGCAGGTCTCCTGGCTCGCGGGTCTTGGCCGCGATCGGGGCAGACCGAAAACCGGTCGCCCCAGATCGTGCCAGCGGATTTTCCTCGCCTTCCCGGCTGCATTTCATGAAAAGGCGGACGATTCGTAGACGTCAGAGGCGTCCTGCCCTGGTTGATCATGATGCACTGCCAGTGACTTTTCCGTCGCCACTTCCGCGCCGCCCGCCTGCACCATTGCAGGCTGCCAGCCACTCGAAAACAACGCCGGACGGAAAACCCTGACCGCTCTACAGTCGCGGGGTCGGCTATGATGACGGTGCCCGGATTGGGTCCACCGCTTCACATTCCCTTTTCATCCGCACCGATTCAACCGGTCCGGAACCATCCGTTATGGAGCCATCGTTAGGCAAGGGTCTTGGCGAAGTCAATTGCAAGCAGGCGCACACGCCAGCTCAACACGACCATCTCTACCAAATTTATCGTCTTTAATCAGTTACTTACGTCATGAATTATTGTTGCAAATGCCGGTCTTTTGCCGCAATTGCATTGCAAGCGGATCGCGCCGTTGACTTCCCCCTCCCATCGCTCTTGATCGGCTCCACGTCCGCCTAGTTCTTCTGATATGCTTCTGAAAATCCATTTCCGCCGTTTTGGCCTGCTCCACACCCTTTTCGACATCGGGCGCATGCGCGCTCTTTTGCGCCGCAGCGAAATGGGAATGGTCATTGCCGGCGCGATCGTCGGCGTCATTTCCGGCCTGGCGGTAACAGCCATGAGCCTCATCTCGCGAGAGATGCACAGCCTGATTTTCGGCATCAGCGACGTGGAAAGACTGAGTTCGTCGCAGATCGACAATAAGCTTTTGCTGCTGACCGCTCCGGTCTGCGGCGGTGCGCTTCTGGGCCTGCTGCTGTTCATCCTCGCGAAGACGCGCAAGAAGCCGATGGTCGACCCGATCGAAGCAAACGCGCTGCATGGCGGACGGCTATCGCTGACCGATAGCATCCTCGTCGCCGTCCAGAACCTCATCTCCAACGGCTTTGGTGCGTCGGTGGGACTGGAGGCTGGCTACACCCAGCTTGCGGCCGGCCTGGCGTCGAAGCTCGGGTTCAAGCTGCAACTCCGCCGCTCGGACCTTCGCGTGCTGGTCGGATGTGGCGCGGCCGGCGCGATCGCCGCCGCATTCAACGCCCCGCTGACGGGCGCCTTCTATGCGTTCGAGCTCATCATCGGCTCCTACACGATCGTCTCCCTGACACCCGTCGTCGTCTCCGCGCTTGTCTCAACCGTTGTTGCAAGGCTGCTCGCCGACGGTGACTTCCTGATCGACGTCGGCGACTTCGGAACCGTCATGCCGGCCGACTACGTCCCGGCCATTCTCCTCGGCGCCTTCTGCGCCGGCATTGGTATTCTGATCATGCAGGGCGTCGCCTTCGTCGAGGAACTGGCGCGAAAGAGCTCGATCGCGCCGCCGCTCCGGCCGGCGCTGGGCGGTATCGTCGTCGGCATTTTCGCGCTGATTACACCGCAGGTCCTGTCGGCTGGCCATGGCGCACTGCATCTCAATCTTGGCCGCGATGTCGCCATACCCGTACTGGTGGGCCTGTTCGTTCTGAAGGCCTTTGCTTCGGCGATCTCCATCGGCTCCGGCTTCCGAGGCGGCCTGTTCTTCGCGTCACTGTTCATGGGCGCGCTTCTCGGCAAGCTGTTTGCCTATTCTGCACCATACTTCGCCCATGCGACGCTGACGCCTATCATCTACGCGGTTGTCGGCATGAGTTCGCTTGCCGTCGCCGTGATCGGCGGCCCGCTGACGATGACGTTTCTTGCGCTTGAAATTACCGGCGACTTTCCGATCACTGCTCTGGTTCTGGCGGCTGTCATCACCTCGTCGCTGGTCGTGCGCAGCACCTTCGGCTACTCCTTCGCCACATGGCGCTTCCATCTCCGCGGTGAGAGCATCCGTAGCGCCCATGATGTCGGCTGGATCCGCAATCTGACGGTCGACAAGCTCATGCGTGCCGATGTGAAGACCGCGAAATCAGGGACTACGCTGGAGGCATTCAAGGAGAAGTTCCCGATCGGCTCCGCCCAGCGTGTCATTCTCGTCGACGACAACGGCAAGTATGTCGGCCTCGTTCTCGTCCCCGACATCTATGCCAGCCTTACCGACACGGACGACGCCAGCAAGTCCCTGGATGATTTCCTGCGCTACCGGAATGACTTCCTGCAGCCGCAGATGAACGCGAAGCAGGCAGCGGCAATTTTCGACAAGACGGAAAGCGAAGCGCTCGCCGTCGTCAACAATCTTGTCGAGCGCAAGGTCGTCGGGCAGTTGAGCGAAGCCCATACGTTGCGCCGCTACAGCGAAGAACTGGACCGCCGGCGCCGCGAGATCTCAGGCGAGATCTAGCTAACGACCATCAGCCAAGCAGCGTCGAAAGCCACTGATTGTCGAGGCGGGATTCGAGCTCGGCGGCGACATCGTCGAGTGCCTGTTCGACACCGGCGCGATAGTTACGCCGCTCCCCGGACAGGCCGAAGCTCGCAAGCAGGCGCGCTCTGAACGCGTCGCTGCCGAAGGCGCCGTGCAGATAAGTGCCGATCACCCGACCGTCGGGCGATGTGGCACCATCCGGGCTGCCATCGACAATGGCGAAGGGGCGGCTGCAATCCCTGCCCTGCGTCTTGCCGAGATGGATCTGATAGCCGGAAAGGCTTTCGCCATATTCGACTGACATGGCGGAGCTGTTGCGAACGGTCTTTTCCGGCTGCATGACGGTCTCGACATCGAGCAGCCCCAATCCCGGCGTCTCTGCCGCACTTCCTTCGATGCCATGAGGATCGTGGACAGTTCGGCCAAGCATCTGGTAGCCGCCACAGATCCCGATGACGCGCCCACCGCGACGCACATGCGCGGCAATATCGTCATCCCATCCTTCGGCGCGCAGATCGGCAAGATCGGCAATCGTCGACTTCGATCCGGGCAGCACGATCAGCTGCGCGTCGGCAGGTAGCCGCTCCCCGGCACGCACGAACTGCAGCTCCACATCGGCCTCTGCCTTCAGCGGGTCGAGATCGTCGAAATTGGCGATCCGCGAAAGTACCGGCACGGCGATCTTCAACGCCTTGGCCTCACCCCGAACAAGCCGCTCCAACGCA
Organism: Hyphomicrobiales bacterium; assembly: GCA_900468535.1. Taxonomy (GTDB): domain Bacteria; phylum Pseudomonadota; class Alphaproteobacteria; order Rhizobiales; family Rhizobiaceae; genus Rhizobium. The sequence continues at coordinate 24,923 of UBTY01000039.1, forward strand.
ACGGAGTCTTCCGCCGGAAGCCGCGACGCCGCCTTGAGCCACGGCACGACACCGAAACATGGCCAGCCGGTAAACCGCCCGACCGCGCCGATGCCATCGTCGAAAAGCGAAATATCGCCACGGAACTTGTTGATGATGTAGCCCGTGATCATGGCACGGTCGTCGGGAGGCAGGATTGCATGCGTCCCTACCAGCGACGCGATGACGCCGCCGCGGTCGATATCGCCCACGAGAACGACAGGCACACCGGCCCGCGTGGCGAACCCCATGTTTGCGATGTCGCCGGCACGCAGGTTGATCTCCGAGGGCGAGCCCGCGCCTTCGACGATTACCAGGTCGGCACCTTCCGAGACGGTCGCGAAGCTTTCCAGGACATGTCCCAGCAATTGCGGCTTGAGCCTCTGGTAATCCCGGCCCTTGGCTTGCCCCCAGACCTTGCCCTGGACAACAATCTGGCTGCCGTTTTCCGACTGCGGCTTCAGCAGGACCGGGTTCATATGAACCGAGGATGGGATGCGCGCAGCCATCGCCTGCAGCCATTGAGCCCGGCCGATTTCGCCGCCATCATCAGAGACAGCTGCGTTGTTCGACATGTTCTGCGGCTTGAAGGGGCGCACGGCAATCCCGCGGTTCGCAGCAAGACGGCAGAGGCCAGCGACGAGCATGGTCTTGCCGACGTCCGAGCCGGTCCCCTGCAGCATGATGGCCTTGGTCATGGTCAATCTCCGGATTGAATCCGGGCCTACACCGGGGATCGGACAATGGTCAACGCATTGCCGTAAAAATGCGAAAGCCGCGCCGATCAAAAGATCGCGCGGCCTGCCGAATACGCTGGCGCATCACCCAAACACGGCGACACTCACGTTCTCCGGGACGCAATACCTGATCCGGAGAAGCAGCGGATGTCCCCCGCCACGCCGCAATTTATAGCGCCACATTCTTACCGGAGAGTTAGTGCGGCATGCCGCCGCAACGAAATTTCGTATTTCCTGAGTTTTTTCCGCATGCTGCCGAAGCGACTGCCGTAGCACCCAAAAATGGTGCGAGGGCTTTGCCATTAACTATTCTAAATCAGTCGCTTAGTATTTCTGCACGGATAGCGAGAAAGCGATTGATTTCCGATCGTCAGCGCGTAGGCTCGATGTCAAGGCGTCAGCATAGCCGCCATTTTCAAGCACCAGAGAAAAAGCGCCGACTGCCCCTTATCGGAGCAATCGCGCGGGAACGGGAATGAGCGATGAGAATTCTTGGCGCGTCCATCGCGCTTGCTGTCGGATTGCTTGCGGCAGCGACCGCGTTCGCCGAAGATTGCGGCAATGTTTCCCTGGCGGAAATGAAGTGGGGATCGGCCGGGATCGCCGCGAATATCGACAAGATCATCCTGGAATCCGGCTACGGCTGCAAGGTCGAGATCGTTCCAGGCGATACCATGCCCACCTTTACCTCGATGAACGAGACAGGGAAGCCGGATGTCGCTTCCGAACTGTGGATCAACGCCGTACGCATAGAGTTCGATGACGCAGTGAGGCAGGGTCGCCTCGTTCAGGGAGCGGAAATCCTCTCCGAGGGCGCGGTCGAAGGCTGGTGGATCCCGAAATTCATTGCCGACGCCAATCCCGACATTCGCAGCGTCGAGGATGCATTGAAACGTCCGGATCTGTTCCCGGGACCGGACGGCACGCCGGGTGCTGTCTACAACTGCCCGCCGGGCTGGAATTGCCAGATATCGACGGCCAATCTTTTCCGGGCGCTCAATGCCGACAAGAACGGCTTCCATCTCGTCGACGCGAGTTCGCCGCAGGGCCTGGATGACTCCATCGCAGCCGCGTTCGAGAAGAAGGTCGGCTGGCTCGGATATTACTGGGCACCCACGGCGATCCTTGGCAAATACGACATGACGCGGCTGAGTTTTGGCGTCAGTCACGACAAGGCGGCGTGGGACAGCTGCACATCTGTCCCTGGCTGCCCCCGACCGGAGCCGAATTCCTATCCCGTTTCCCGCGCCTTCACGGTTGTTTCAAAGTCGTTTGCAGGCAGGGCAGGACCTGCCTGGGACTATCTGAAGAAGCGCGCCTGGGACAACAGCACCATCAACGATGTGCTTGCCTGGCAGGACGACCACCACGAAAGCAACCGGGCGGCGGCGGTCTATTTCCTGCACAATTATGCGGACCTCTGGACAACCTGGGTGCCGGCCAATGTAGCAGACAAGGTCAAATCGTCTCTGTGAACAGGAGGATGCTGTCGCCTAGCCGCGACCGTGCACCACGAATTCGCCGTCGGATGTTTCGCGCTCGTCCACCAGCTGATCGATGAACTCAAGGATTTGGTTGCTGGCCTGCGTTGGATCGGTCTCGAAGATTGTGGAGGCCATGATCGCTCGCTCAGACCGGAGTTCATCGCGGTAGAGCGCCTTGCCGAGCTGCTCGATGAACGTATCGGGCGTAAACACATGGCGGTACGGCAGATCCGGCACCAAGGAGAAGTCGGGCTCAAAATTCTGATGCGGCTTGTCTGAAAAATCGAGCGTCAGCACCGGCTTCCCGGTCAGCAGGAAGTCGAACATGATCGATGAATAGTCGGTGACGAGGGCATCGAACCGCTGCAGCAGCGGATAGACGTCGACGCCGGCATCGATGAAGGTGAAGCCCTCGCCCTGCCGTATCGTATCGGCGCCGACAAGCTTATACATCGGATGCATCTTGAGAACGAAATTGATGTCCTCGCGCTGCGCGATCGCGGTCAGCGTCTGCAGGAAGCGCGGCGTCATCAGGTAGGTTTCCTGGCCACGCTGCCAAGTCGGCAGGATCAGGACATTCTTTCGGCGCGCGCTGAGCGACATGTCGAGATCCATGTCGTATTCGCAGCCGATCGTGTCGAACGGCTTGATCGGGCGAAGCAGCACTTCGTTCCTCGGAAACCCTGCCCGCAGGATATTCCGGCAACCGAAGACGCCGCTCCAGTAGCGATCGAAGAATGACGAGGTGCTGAGAATGTAATCTGTCTGCGACGCCATGTAGAATGGCCGGCGTATCTCGCTGTTTCGCAGCGTCAGATGCGGAATGAGTTCGAGCACCAGATGCTTGACCGAAATGCCGTGCCAGAGTTGGATCTTCTTCGCCCCCGCCAGGCAGGCATTCAATGCGTAGGCGCCCCGCAGGCTCTCGTTAGGATTGACCGAGAAGACGGCAACGGCGGCATGCAGGAGCAGATCGATCGACCTGTCGACATTCTGCGACAGGTCAATGCAGGGCAACCCGCGGGCCGCCAGAGAATTGACGAGCTGCGAAGAGAAGCTGCACCACATCACCTCGTAATTGCGCTTGCGCGCAATGTCGCTGAGATAGAGGTACTTGGTGTTGTCGGAAAAGGTCTCTCTGCCGAAATAGAGCACCAGCCGGCGCTTGCGCACACGCTGGGATATCGACGCAAATTCGATCGCCATCGTCTGGTCGTTCAACGCCGCCAGATTTGCCTGCGCGGAAGATGGGTCGAAGCTCATTATTCAATCCTTGGTGTGCATCCACAGCCTGCGGACGCGACAGTTATTGCGGGCCGACCGAACCGACCCGCTGGCAATCGATATCGAGGCAGCTCAGGCCGACTGGCGAATTTCTTCGAGTGTCATCGTCGTCGAGATGCCTTCGGTGCGCGGCAGGTAGACGACATCGCACAGCGTCTTGAACTCGTCGAAACGACCGACCCAATCGTCACCCATCACGAGGACGTCCGCATCAAATTGCTTGATGTACTCGCCCTTCAGCTCGAGCGAGTGCTCGAGAAAGACATCGTCGACCCAGCAGATGCTCCGGATGATCTCGAGACGCTGATCCTCCGGATAGACGGTCATCTTGCTCTTCTTGGAGAAGTTCAGGGCGTCCGTGGAGACACCCACTGTCAGGTGATCCCCAAGCGCCTTGGCACGCTGCAGGATGCGGATGTGCCCCACATGCAGAACGTCGAACGTACCAAAGGTTATAATTCGTTTCATAACTTGCCCCTCAGAATGAAAGTCGCAGCTGACCAAAGGACAGCAGTTCGCAGCACCGCTCCCTCAACCGGCCGAGCGAATGGCCTGTCGCTCGCTGCTGATGCCCTCGGCGATGTTTTCGATGATAATGTCCACGGAAGAGCGACCGCCCGGCAACAAGGCTTCCTTGAGAGAGGCGCGTTCCGCCTCAAATTTCCAGGGAGCCCCGCCCTTGTAAGAAAGAACGGCCGACTTCAGCGAAGCGAAATCCCGCACGACATGCGATGCGGCATTGGCCTTGTGACCAAGCGCGTTGAACGGGACGTGGCATCCGGACTCGAAGTAAACCAGCGGCTTGTCGAACAGCGGGTATTCCGTGAGGAAGGAGATGCCATCCGTGATCATCAGATCCGAGGCATCGAAAAGTTCGCCGTAGAGCCCGTCGCAGATCGTGCAGTTCGGCAGCGCGGACCACGCCTTGAAATAATCGCGCGCCTGCTCCTCGGTCATCACCTTCGCCCGCACAAGCCCTTCGGTCAGCGCCGGGTGCGGCTTCAGCACGAATTCGATATCCGGCTGGGAACGAGCCCAGGCGAGCATTTCCATCGCCATCCGGTCGAACACGCCGAAGCCAAGGCCGCCGCGCACCGAATGATGCGGTGCCCAGACGACGCGATAAGCCCGCTCGCCGCGCTCCGGAATTGGCCACTGACCCTGCCCCTTCGCCTTCAGCAGCTTCTCGAACTTCGGGTATCCCGATACGACGATCTTGCCGGCGTCATGGCGGCGCGGCTTCAGGAATGTCTCGCGCATTTCGGCGTTCTCGCAGAAGATGCGCCACGCCATGCGGTGGAAGAACTGATCGTACCAGGCCGGCGAATAGAGGTCCGAACCCTCAGGACCGTCGTTATGCGTCTGGATGATCAAGGCTGCATACGGAATGAGGCAGAGGCGCGCGAAGGTGATCTCGCCGGTCTGGAAGCCCGGCTGAACGCCACCCTCCCAAAACTGCTGGCGGAAGATTACATCGGGCTGAAGGCTCTTCATGATGTCGAGCGCCTCGAAAGAATCCTCCATGCCGAACCGCAGATGCGGGATTCCCTGTGACTTCAGGAATTCGCTGACATCCGCCTCGCCGGTAAAGTTGGCCGAGCCCAACTGGCTGACATTGAGCGAGCAGACGATCGGATCGAAGAGAGGCTCTTCCACCATCCGCGCATAAACGTCAGCAAAGGCGTCCCACATGGTCACCGACTGCACGAGGAAGAGGCAGCGGATGCGTTCCTGCCGCGAGGGAATGTTCCTAAGAACCAGATTGGCGGTCTGCTTCACATGATGGATCTGAGAATGAAGGCCATTGCCGGTGCGAACAAGCAACGTACCGAATTCGCGAAGAACGGTTTGCAGAGACTCGTTGAGCTCCGTCATCGTATTGACCGTCACCTCGCCGAACTGGTCGGCGGTGGCACGAACCTGTTCCTGCAAGATGGCAAAGCCCTGCTGCTGCTCATTGTGCAGATTGACGAAGAACTGCACGGTCTCGACCTGGATTTCCTCGGAAATCTGCAGTTTCTGGGTAATCGCGGAAAGCTGCTCCTCCAGCGTCTGGAGTCGGGCGGAAAGGTCCGTCAGCGTTCCTGCAACGTTCGGGACAATCTGCTCGGTCATGGCTTCACCCTGGAAGAATAGCGATACGAAAGCTTCGCCCTGCGACTCGATACGCCTGTCAGGCGCTCAGAGTCCCCGTCCGAAGTATGATCGGAGTATCAGCAGTAGCTTTCGTGAAACTGATCAGCTTCGCCGCGATGGCAGCTTGGATGTTTTCGGAACGGGCCGCCTTCGCTTATAAGCTGGCCGGAACGAGTCGAATACATGGAGAAGCGTCATGACATCAGCGCCCTTCCCCGATCGCGAAACGATCGCCACCCGCTTTTCAGCACTTGCCGAACAGGACAAGGCCTACATCGCGCTGCTGCTCGAAAACCCGGCACAGGACGATAGCCTTGTCGAAGGGCTCGAGCACCATTTGAACAATGCGTATCGCGCATCGTTCCTGAACTCGCTCAAACTCGAAAACCTTGGAAAATGGATCGGCGAGGCTGCCCCGGCACGCCTCCAGATCCGTCTCATGGAACTGGCGAAATCGAGCCAGCACCCGGCTTACGCCGCATTCCGCAACGGCCTGACCTCGTCCGGCGGACTAAGCAGAGCCTATCCGCCGGCAAAGATCTGACAGGTCTTACCTTTTGGCCGCGCGATCCACCGACCGGCCGGCGTCCTGCGTCGCATTGACGGCATTGGCAGTGTCCCTGCCCACACCGCGGATCGTGTTGGCGCAGGAGGACAGTGCGAGTAGAACCATGCAGGCAGCAGCGATTTTGGCTGTGGTCGTCATTCTGGAAATCCTTTTTTGATGAAATCGATCCCTCGATGCAGCGGCCATGCCGCTGCCGCATCCTTAACGCACTGATCGACAAAAGGTTTCACCGAATATTGCTGTCAGGCGGCCAGCACCTTGGCCTTTTCGGAGAAGGCAAAGCGGATGCTGTCGGCCACGGCCTGCATCGGCGGCGTGAGCTGGGCTGCCGTCAACAGACGGATATCGAACGAGCCGAGCTCCGGCAATCCTTCCTGCGCCCCGAGGATCGCCATGTCTTCGCCGACATAGGAGCGCGGAAGCGGCGCGATCGCGAGATCGGAAATGACAGCCGCCCGCTGCGCCATGGTGTGGCCGCTCAGAAACGCGACGCGATAGCTGCGCTTCATTCTTTCGAGCTGCGAGAGCGCTTCCGATCGCCAGATGCACCCTTCCTCCCAGATGGAAATCGGCAATGGGTCGCGCCGGTGCGCAGTCCCGCATTTCGCGCCGGCCCAGACGAGACGCTCGCGAAAGACGATTTCGCCATCCGTCGGTAGGGGCCGCGTTGCGCAGTTGATAAGCGCGAGGTCGAGCCGCTGCTCTTCCAGGCGCTTTCTCAAGCCGAGGCTCATATCGATCGTGACATCGACCATGATGCCCGGAAAACTCTCGGCAAAGCTGCGAAGGATGCTCGGCAGCAGCCGCTCGCCGATATCTTCGGGCGCACCGAGGCGAACGACACCGCTGAGCTCGGGCATGACGAAGCGCGATACCGCCTCGTTTGAAAGCGCCAGAATGTTGCGGGCATAGGAAAGGAGCAGTTCGCCGTGCTGCGTCAGGGAAACCGACCGGGCGTCGCGCAGGAAAAGCGTGGCGCCAAGCTGCTCCTCGAGCTTCTTGATCTGCATGGAAACCGCTGAGGGCGTGCGGAACACAGCCTCCGCGGCGGTCGAAAAATTGCCCGTTTCAGCAATGGCCACAAACGTCCGCAGCACATCGTTGTCAAGCAAAGGAATGGGACGGCGAATGGGGAACGTCATCGTCTCATCTTTCAATTTTTCTGATCTGAAGCACCATATCATTTTGTTTGTCTGAAAGTCAATCAAGGCCTACCGTCAGACGTGTAGAGCAAAACGTCCACTATCAGGAGGTAGGACAATGACGTTCAGCACGCTTTGGAGCAGCCTCTTCGAGCTCATTGAGCACCAGCGCGTTCACCTTGCACGCAAGCGCGCGATGAAACAGGTGGCACGCCTCCCCGGCCACATTCCTGACGATCTCGACCTTCGTGCGGCAGCACGGTGATTGCTGCCTGACTGCAGGCGAGTTTCAAGATGGGTAGTGACAACTCGCTCGCATTGCTGTAGCAAGCGGTCATGTCGATCGCTTGCGCATATGTTTCCCGATTTTATTATTTCCGTGCCTCGGTGCGGAAGCGGGAAAGTGCGTAACTAAGAAAGACGCAATCTTATCCGACCAACCGCTAGGCTACCTGGCGGTTTTTTTATGCGCCCGGTATGACCTCCTGGAGACCAATACCGTGACCAACCCGACTGACGACCTGCGCATAACCAACATCGTCGAACTCTCCTCGCCTGCGCGCATCATCGATGAGCTGCCGCGTGACGAGACTGTCAGCAAGACGGTGCTCGGCGCACGCAGCGCCATCCATGATATCCTGACCAAGAAGGACGACAGGCTTCTCGTCGTCGTCGGCCCCTGCTCCATCCATGATCCGGTGGCGGCGATCGATTACGCCAAGCGCCTGAAGGAACAGCGCGACCGGCTGCAAGGCGACCTGGAGATCGTGATGCGCGTCTACTTCGAAAAGCCGCGCACGACCGTCGGTTGGAAGGGCCTGATCAACGATCCCGGCCTCGACGGCAGCTTCCGGATCGAGGATGGCCTGCGCATCGCCCGCAAGCTGCTGCTCGACGTGAATGACCTCGAACTGCCGGCAGGCTGCGAATTCCTCGATACGATCACACCGCAATACATTGCCGATCTCGTCAGCTGGGGTGCCATCGGTGCCCGCACGACCGAAAGCCAGGTCCACAGAGAGCTCGCCTCCGGCCTTTCCTCGGCGATCGGCTTCAAGAACGGCACGACCGGCGATGTCCGTATCGCCCTCGACGCCATCATGGCCGCCTCGCAGCCGCATCATTTTCCGGCTGTCACGAAGGACGGACGCGCGGCGATCGCATCGACAAGCGGTAACGAGGATGGCCACATCATCCTGCGCGGCGGCAAGCAGCCGAACTATGATCGCGAGAGCGTTGCGGCAGCAATGGCTGCCTCCATCGAAGCCAAGCTCGACCCGCGCATCATGATCGATGCCAGCCACGCCAACAGCCGCAAGAACCCGGAGAACCAGCCCGCCGTCCTTGAGGACGTCGCGCAGCAGCTCGCCGACGGCAACCATGCGATCATCGGCGCGATGATCGAGAGCAACATCGTCGGCGGCCGGCAGGACCTGATCCCCGGAAAGCAGCTCGTCTACGGCCAGAGCGTCACCGATGGCTGCATCGACTGGCCGACGACCGTTCAGACCCTTGAAACACTGGCACAGGGCGTGAAGGCACGCCGCGCGGCCAACAAAGCCTGAAGAGCCCGCGGAGCGTAGATCAATACGCTCCGCACTCCTCGCGGAATCGATGGTCAAAACCAGATGATAGGATATCCGTCACGCCACTGAGATTACGCGCTCGATTGCACGCTTTTCCTCAAAGACGGTCAACGCACGACATCCGGACCCACCTCGTCCGCGTTCAGCTGCAGTGTCATCTCCACCATCGTCGGACGATATCCCGCCGTAGCAAAGAGCCGCCTGCCGGCCTCGTTCCGATAGGCCGTCGACAACACGACCTGTGTTGCCCCTCGCTCTCGCAACGCGGATGCGGTCGCATCGAGCAACATGCGCCCAAGCCCCTGCCTTCGCCGATGCGGCTCGACAAAGATGTCGTGAATGACACCTGCGGGGCCACGAAGCGCCATGTAGTCGTAGCCTTGCACGGCCGCAAACGTATATCCGCATACGCTACCGGCCTGCACAGCGACCAGCACCACGACATCGGGCTTCCCAAGCTGGTCCCCGAGATATCTGGCGTAGCGTTCGCTCGTGCTCGGCCCTGTCGAGATAAACCTGGCTGAATCCCAGCCGTGATGAAGATCTATCAGTTCGGCACCGAAACCGCCGAGCACGACAGCGTCGTCGACGGTTGCGGGTCTGATCTCAACGTCCGGATCTTGCATGCTCATCCGACACCCACTTTCCCATCAGCTTTCGGTATTTCTAGCCTCTGTATCGCAGGGCATCCACCAGAACGGAAAAGGCGGCCGAGGGTTGCCGGCGGCTCGGATAATACAGGTGATACCCCGCGAATGAGGGACACCAATCTTCCAGAACCCGCACAAGACGACCGGCAGCTATAAGCGGCGCCACATGATCCTCCATGACGAATCCGAGCCCGAAGCCATCCGCCGCCGCCCTGACGACCATGTTGGGGCTACTGAACGCAAGCTGTCCATCCACCTTGACCCGCAGCTCGCGGTCGGCCTTTTCCAGCTCCCAGGCATAGAGCCCGCCGCCGCTGAGCATACGCAAGTTGATGCAACGATGCGCGTCCAGATCCTGCGGTGTCACCGGCATTGGATATTTCGAGAAATATTCGGGAGAACCGACGACGGCCATACGCAGATCCGGCCCGATCCGAACGGCGACCATGTCCTTCGCAAGCGCTTCCCCAAGCCGCACTCCCGCGTCGAACCGCTCCGACACGATATCGGTGAAACTCGAATCGATTGTCAACTCGACGTTGATGTCGGGATAGTCGGGCAGCAACCTGCGCAACACCGGCCACAGAACGGTTGTCGCTGCGTGCTCGGATGTCGTAATCCTGATGTTCCCCGCGGGCCGATCGCGAAGTTCACCGAGGGCGGCAAGCTGAGAGCCGATGCTGTCGAGGGCGGGGCGAAGGGTCGCGAGCAGCCTCTCGCCGGCCTCCGTCGGCGCAACATTGCGCGTGGTCCGCGTCAACAGACGGACACCAAGCCGCGTTTCGAGCCGCCTGATCGTATGGCTGAGCGACGACTGAGACGTCCCGAGCCGGGCTGCGGCTCGGGTGAAGTTCTGTTCTTCGGCGACGGTCATGAACGCGTTCAGATCAACCAGCTCTTCTCGTCTCATTCATGATCCTCGAATATGAGTTCACACTGATTGGTGAAATTGAAGCAGGCAATGAGCGACTGGTCAACGCTTCGCCGGAATCAGGAACAGGCTGACGAAGCTGCCAATACCTGCAATGGCAATCACCAATGCCAGCGGCGTGGGGGTGCCATCAGCCAGTGCGCTGACGGCAGCCGAACCGATAATCCCGCAACCATAATGCATGGCGCCGACCAGGGCGGAGACGGCGCCTGCCCTCTCCGGAAAATCCTGCAACGCACCTCCGATCGAGTTGGCAACGATCAGCCCCGACCAGGACACGAAGACGAACAGTGGCAGCGCGAGGCCCATAAGCCCGCCCCATCCCGTCGTTCCCGTGAACAGCAGCGCGAGGCCGCATGCCGCGGCTCCGGCGGTGCCGATCCGAAGAAGGCGCCGGCTTTCGAACCGCGTGACCAGCCTGGCATTCGCGACATTGGCGAGCATGATGCCGACAATGCCGAGCGCGAAGAGGACGCCATAGAATTGCGGCGGCACGTGATAGAACTCGATAAATGCGAAAGGAGTCCCGGCGATATAGGCATAGATGCCCGCGTAGAAGAAGCCGCCCGCGGCGGCAAAGCCTAGCAGGCGCCGCCTCGACAGCAAATCAAGATACCCTTGCAGCGCGCTCAGCAGGGGTGCCCGGTTGCGACGCTGCGCCGATAGTGTTTCAGGGATCGTGAAGAGCGCGGCCAGCGTCACGAGACCGACGACGACCAGCAGCCAGAAAATCATCCTCCACCCGGCAATCGCCAAGACTTGCCCGCCGATCATAGGTCCCAGCAGCGGAGCCACGGCCATGACAGTAATCAGGGTTGACAGCATCTGCGCTGCGCGGTTCCCTTCATAGAGGTCGCGGACCATGGCACGGGAAAGCACGACGCCGGAACAGGCTCCGACCGCCTGTACCAGGCGCCACGCGATCATCTCGCTGGCGCTCCCGGAGAGCGCGCATCCGGCTGAGCCAATCACGAACAGAACAAGGCCGACGGCCACGGGAATTCGACGGCCGTATCGGTCGCCGAGCGGTCCCCAGAGGAGCTGCCCAAGGCTGAACCCGATGAGGAAGCCCGACACGGTAAGCTCCATCCCTCCGGCGTCCGCCCCGAGGTCCCTGGCCATCGTGGGCATCGCCGGAAGATAGAGATCGGTCGAGATGGAAGCGAAACCCATGAGGGCGCTCAGTACCGCGAGCACGCGCACCCGCTGCGGCTTCCGCTGCTCTTCGGCGACGATATCGCCGTACGCTGTTGAAGCAATTTCTTGTGACATGGAGTTCCTTCGAATAGAGGAAGGCGCCTCGCGGCGCCTTCGATGACTGTCAGAGACCGGTGGTCCGCATCAGATGCTCCGGATATCGCTCCCCTTCGACCTGGATTTTCGCGGCAGCGGCATCGAGCTCGGCAAGGTCAGCGACGGTCAATTCGACATCGGCAGCGGCAAGGTTCTCCTCGAGGCGATGCAGCTTGGTGGTCCCGGGGATCGGCACGATCCAAGGCTTCTGCGCCAGCAACCATGCGAGCGCGACTTGTGCCGGCGTAGCTTTCTTCTCGTCCGCTACGCGGCGAATGAGATCGATCAGCGCCTGGTTCTTCTCCATCGCCTCCGGGGTGAAGCGCGGCAGGATCTTTCTGAAGTCGTTCTCGGCAATCTTGCTGTCCTTGCCAATCGCGCCGGTCAGGAAGCCCTTGCCGAGCGGGCTGTAGGCGACGAGGCCAATGCCTAGCTCTTCGCAAGCCTGCAAGATCCCGTTCGTTTCGGGTCCGCGCGTCCAGAGGGAATATTCGTTCTGGAGGGCTGTGACGGGTTGAACGGCATGCGCTTTCCGCACCGTCTGCGCACCCGGTTCGGACAAGCCGAAGTGCTTGACCTTGCCCGCTACGATCAACTCCTTCACCGCTCCGGCGACATCCTCGATCGGCACATTGGGATCCACACGATGCTGGTAGAAAAGATCGATCACGTCGACACCGAGACGCTTCAGGCAGGCATCGGCCACGGCCTTGATGTGCTCCGGACGGCTGTTGACGCCGGCCATCTTGCCATCCTGGATATTGAAGCCGAACTTCGTGGCGATGACGACTTTGTCGCGCACCGGCCGCAGCGCCTCGCCGACGATCTCTTCGTTGGTGAACGGCCCATAGACCTCGGCGGTATCGAAGAAGGTGACGCCGCGATCGACCGCCTCGCGAATAAGCTTGACACTCTCTTCGTTGCTCAGCGCATGGCCGTAGCTGAAGTTGAGGCCCATGCATCCGAACCCGAGGGCGGACACTTCCAATCCTTGTCCAAGCAGTCGCTTTTTCATGATCGATACTCCAATCCTTTGACTGGCTGGAACATAGCCGCAAGCAAACGCCGCGATTAGGCCGTTAAATCGGCATGCAGCCATGAATCTGATTCATGAATGGGAGGGATCCCCCGGAGGCGAGCCGTCGGGGACAGGCAACGTGAGAGACCGCACACCGTCGCGCCATTTATGAATAGCGAGCATAAGCGCATGCCGCCGACACCGGCTAATCAGATCAATCCGCCGGCGCTATGTTTCCTTCAACAACCGAAAGAACATCGTGATGCCCAGTCTCACCGTGCTTGCAGTCGGAGCGACCTGAAGCATTGGCCGCTTAGCCATCGACCAAGCCATAGGGAACCACGATCGCAGGATCGGACGGACCATCCCGGCAGCCACGCCCGATCGACGGCATGACTGCTTCATACGCCGACGGAGAGCTTGCGCCAGAGTGAGCGCCAAGGCTCCAGCAGCCCCTCCTCGAAAGGAAAAGACATGCTAGGAACAGTTCTCTACGGCCCCGGCGACGTACGCTGCGAGGAAGTCGCCGAACCGAAAATCCTCAAGCCAACGGACGCGATCATCAAGCTGTCGGCAAGCTGCATCTGCGGCTCCGACTTGTGGCCGTTCCGCGGCGCCAACGACACCAGTGAGCCGAAGGCCATGGGCCATGAATACTGCGGCGTGGTCGTCGAAGTCGGCAGTGACGTCAGGACAGTAAAGCCCGGCCAGTTTGTCGTCGGCTCGTTCTGCCTCTCCGACAATACCTGCCCGCATTGCCGCTTCGGCTTCCAGTCGTCGTGCGAGCAGCGCGAATTCATGGTTGGCGCGCAGGCACCCTACGCCCGCATTCCCCTCGCCGATGGCTCCCTGGTCGCGACCGCCGAGTTGCCGTCCGATGATCTCATCCCGTCCCTGCTCGCAGTCTCCGACGTTCTCGGCACCGGCTGGTACGCGGCGGACGCTGCAGGCGTGCGGGAAGGTTCCACGGCCGTCGTCGTTGGCGACGGTGCCGTCGGCCTCATGGGCGTGCTTGCCGCCAAGCAGATGGGTGCGGGTCGCATCATCGCCATGAGCCGCCACAAGGCGCGCCAGGACCTAGCACTCGAGTTCGGCGCCACGGACATCGTGTCCGAGCGCGGAGACGCCGGAATTGCCCGGATCAAGGAAATGACCAACGGCGTCGGTGCTGATTCCGTCCTGGAATGCGTCGGCCTGGAAGAATCCATGTCGCAGGCAATCAACTGTGCCCGTCCCGGCGGCAAGATCGGCTTTGTCGGCGTGCCCCACGGCGTCACCTTCGATGGTCAGAACCTGTTCTTCCAGCAGAAAAGCCTGCTCGGCGGACCCGCCCCGGTTCGCCGATACCTGCCATACCTCATGGACCTCGTGCTTAACCGGGAAATCAATCCCGGCAAGGTCTTCGACCTTGAGATCCCGCTCGCGGATGTCGCCGAGGGGTACCGGGCGATGGACGAGCGCCGCGCCATCAAGACGCTGCTTCGCGTCTGAGCATCCGACCAGGCAAGCCCGGCCGGCTTGCTGTTTTCCTTCTGCTAAAGCCTGGGCGGCATCCGCTGTCCCAAGCACCGAACTAAAGAGGCTTCAAATGAACAAGATCGCAGCCACCGTCGCAATCTCCGCCCTTGCCGCCACTGGCGTGGATGCTCAGGAAGCTCGCACCCGCGTCGCGCCGTCGGCAGTCTATGAGGTCGCGCCCGGCCTTGGCCATTTCACCGACGACGTGCTCTTCGGTGAGGTCTGGGAACGCGGTGAACTTCCGCCACGCGACCGCAGCCTCGTGACGGTTGCAACCCTCGTCTCAACGGGAAAGATCGCGCAGATCAGCAGTCACGTGCGCCGGGCGCTGGACAACGGCGTGAAACCGGAAGAACTCGGCGAACTCATCACGCATCTCGCCTTCTATTCGGGCTGGCCGAACGCCGTGTCGGCGGTGACCGAAACCAAAAAGATCTTCGAAGAACGCGGTATTGGCGCCGTGAGCGACAGCAGCGCTGCGCCCATTGAACTGGAGCCAGCGGCCGAAGCCGCGCGCAAGGCGACTGTCAATGCGAACGTGGCGCCAACAGCAGCGGCGCTTGCCGAACTGACCAACCGCGTTCTGTTCGGCGATCTCTGGAAGCGGCCCGATCTCAGCGCCCGCGACCGCAGCCTGACCACGATGGCCGCCCTCATCGCAGTCGGGCAGCCCGAGCAACTTCCCTTCCACGCCAATCGTGCAATGGACAACGGCCTGACGCGCACCGAGGCGTCCGAAGTCGTCGCGCACGTCGCCTTCTACGCCGGTTGGCCACGTGCAATGTCGGCGGTTCCCGTCGTTCAGCGCGTATTTGAAGGCCGCGATGCCGCAGTGGTCGAGCCAGCGCAGGCGGATATCAAGGTCACCCGTGCTGGCGAAGGGCGGGCGAGTGCACCGGAGCAGTATTTCACCGGTGCCGTGGAGACCTCGGGTTTCTACAAGGGGGACGCACCCGCGCGAATTGGCGGCGCGACCGTCGCCTTCACGCCCGGCGCGCGGACGGCCTGGCATACGCATCCGCTCGGCCAGACACTGTTCATCGTGTCCGGCAAGGGATGGGTTCAGAAGGAAGGCGGCCCCGTCGAACAGGTCTCCCCGGGCGACGTCGTCTGGATCCCGGCGGGAGTAAAACACTGGCACGGCGCGACCAGCGATACGGCGATGACCCATTTCGCCATTGCGGAAGCCCTGCAGGGAAGCGTTGTTACCTGGCTCGAAAAGGTCTCCGATGACGACTACGGCATGGGCGCTTTGATCGACTGAGCCATGCGAATAAGCCCACAAAGAAGCCGAAGCGCGAGAGTTGGGGACGGCGCCGATTGGATCCGCCCGAACTTACGGCTGGACGCCACCATGAAATGGTAGCGTCCAGCCTTCCCGATCGCGGATGCTGTATTGAGACTTCGCACAAGAAGCGGAATCAGCGTGGTTTCAGAAAACGCAAACAAACCTGGCTATGCCGACCAGTCCATCCGCGACAGATCCATTCAAAAACTTTGATGATATCCATAAACCCTATTCGTTTGATTGATGGGCAAGAAGAGCCCATATCAGTGGTCAAGTTCTTAACCGTCGTGCGAAGAGAAAAGGAAAGCCGACATGACCACGATTACTTACAGGGAAGGCAAGACCTCCCACTCAGAACTCTATCCGCAAATCTCTACTTACGCCCGCAAGCTGGTTCACGCCTGGCACCAGTGGCAGGCAGCCCGCGAGATCGAGTCCATGCCGTTCGACGTTCGCAAGGATATTGGTTGGCCGTCGGCTGACGATGCGGACGAGCGCAAGGCGATGTAATGGATGCGACATACCTCCCAGGATGAAGGCGGCAGCCGGCTTCTTGCCAGCGCCGCCTTCACTATTTTAGGCACCCTCAATTTAATCTTGAATTTCATAGACATCTATTAGCGTCAGCACTACAGGCGCGACAAATGTCCGCCCCGATCATCAATTGACAAACATCAAGCCTGGCAATGTCGCAAATTTACTCTTTGCGGCCGCAGATATCCATGCCAATGTCGCTTTCAGAACATCGAAGGGACGCATTCCAAGCAACCAATAGAGCATCCGCCCTCGATCATGGATTTGTCTCATGAACAAGATGCCGCATAAGAAACGCTCTATCGTCTTTTTCATGGTTCCCCAGTTTACCATGCTGCCCTTCTCCGCGGCGATCGATACGCTGCGGATTGCAAATCGCATGCTGGGTTACCAGGCCTACACATGGCGTCTGACCTCCGTCGATGGCGAAAAGGTCTATTCCTCCTGCGGCATCGGCGTGGAAGCAAATACGTCACTTGCTGACGAACGTCGCAATCTGGGTGGCGAGAACCGTCCGAGCATGGTGCTCGTCTGTTCCGGCATCGACGTTGAGGAATTCAACAACAAATCCGTCAATGCGTGGCTGCGTGAATCCTACAATCGCGGCGTCGCGGTCGGTAGTCTCTGTACGGGCGCACATGTGCTTGCCCAGGCAGGTCTCCTGAACGGCAAGCGCTGTGCGATCCACTGGGAAAACCTCCCAGGCTTCTCCGAGGCTTTCCCGCAGGCGGAAGTCTATGCCGATCTCTACGAGGTCGACAGCAACCTCTACACCTGTGCCGGTGGCACGGCCTCGCTCGACATGATGCTGAACCTGATCGGCCAGGACTTCGGAGAAACGCTCGTCAATCGCGTCTGCGAGCAGCATCTGACCGACCGCGTCCGCAGCCCGCACGATCGCCAGCGCCTGCCGCTGCGCGCTCGCCTCGGCGTCCAGAACGGCAAGGTGCTCTCCATCATCGAACTGATGGAAGGCAATCTCGCCGAGCCCCTGTCGCTGCTTGAAATCGCCGATGGTGCAGGCCTGTCGCGGCGCCAGATCGAGCGTCTGTTCCGCCAGGAAATGGGTCGTTCCCCTGCCCGCTACTACCTCGAAATCCGCCTTGACCGTGCGCGCCACCTGCTCGTGCAGTCGTCGATGCCGGTGGTGGAAGTCGCCGTGGCCTGCGGCTTCGTGTCAGCCTCGCACTTCTCGAAGTGTTATCGCGAACTCTACCAGCGCTCGCCGCAGCAAGAGCGCGCCGAGCGCAAGATGACGATGGCGACGGCTCGCCAGGCGATCGCGGCCTGATTTGAGATACAAAAGGCGGAGCGGCTACTGCGCCGCTTCGCCTGTCAGCTTCACATCCGAGAAGACCAGATTTCGCCCCTTGTGCTTCGCCATGTAGAGAAACTGGTCGGCAGCATTCAGATAATTGTCGAACGTCTCATAGTCGGAAATCTCGGCGACGCCGATCGATACCGTTACCGACAGATCTTCGTCATCGGCCGTAACCTTCAGGCGCGAAATATCGGACCGTATCTCGTCGCACAGCTTGGTCGCCGCGCTGGAATCCAGCATCGGAAAGAGAATGGCGAACTCTTCGCCGCCGAGACGCGACAGCAGATTGTCGCTTCCCTCGAATATCGTGGCGAGACGTCGCGCCACCGCCGTCAGGACCTTGTCGCCGATCTCGTGGCCATAGGTGTCGTTCAGCCGCTTGAAGTGATCGATATCCATGATCGCGACCGAACTCACCGCCTTCTGCCGCAGACAATCGGTGACGATCTTCGGCCCGAGCTCGTAGAAATATCGCCTGTTATAAAGACCCGTAAGGTAGTCGCAGGCCGCCGCCGCGCGCAGCTGCTTGAGCTGCGTCAAGGTTTCGACGTTGTTGGCAACCCGGCACTGGAGCTCCTCGGCCACGAAGGGCCGGTAGATGAAATCCGATGCCCCTGCCTTCAGGAAACACGCCGAGAGCATCGGGTCATCAGAGGATGATACTCCGATGATCCGCAGCCGATCGGAACCAAAGCGGCGCCGGATCTTGCGCGTAAGCTCATAGCCGGTCATGTCGGGCATATGGTGATCAGTTATGACAAGCTCGATGTCGCCATAGGTCTGTAGCGCCGCCAACGCTTCCTCGCCGCTGCTCGCTTCGACGACCATGTACTGCTGTGACTGCAGCAGGCTCGTCAGTGTCTCACGGGCAGACCTGACATCATCGACGACGAGGACGCGCATTTTCCTGTTCGCCAGGGCGCGCCGCACGGCAGCAACAATATTGTCCAGCGCAAACTCGCCATCCTTGACCACATAGTCCACGACCCTGCGTTCCATGATCTTGCTGCGGGTCTTGAGATCGAAGGTACCGGTGAAGACGATTGTCGGGACGCCATGCGCGATCGCGCAATCCAGTGCCTCGCCGTAGGGCGAGTCAGGCAGGTTCAGATCAAGTACCGCCATGATGAAACCGTGATGGTCATGGGCGATAGCATCGCTCATGCTCTTCAAGGTCGAGCAGACTTTGACGTTGAGACCCAACTCTGCGTGGAAGCGATGGGCGAGAACTGTCGCAAACATGCGAGAATCCTCAACCAAGAGTATCGTAGGCGCACCGAAACGTGGCCCCGCGCCTCCCCGATCGCTCTCCGATTGAAACGTCATCCAATCCCGCCCCGTGCTTGGTTCGCACCCGAATCGGGAAAAACGACCAGCTTTCATAGACGATAACTTACAGGTGCCCTTAGGTGAAGCGGCTGGACCGTTGCATTACTTACAATTGTAGAAATCTCGATGCGCCGGCACGGTGTTGCACAGTCATATGCCGTATATCGCAATGAAAAAGCCGCCTGCCCGTGCGGACAAGCGGCTTCTATGTTGGTTTTAGGAAGAAATTGGCGGGTTACGCGACCGCGCGCTGCTTGTGCATCTGCTGGATCTGCAGAAGAGTATCCAGGTTTTGATTGATGCGGCAGTAGAATTCCTCATCGATGAACGGACGCAACATGAAGTCGTTGCCACCAGCCTTGAGGAACCGCGCCGACAACAGCCGGTTGGACGAGGACGAGACGCCGATGATGCGCAACTCATGCGAGCCGATGCTGGCGCGAATGCGCCGCGTCAGTTCGAAGCCGTCGATATCAGGCATGTTGTAGTCGGTGACCATCAGGCCGATGTCGCGATTGGCCTTCAGCGTCTCAAGCGCCTTGGCGCCGTTTTCCGCCGTGCTGACCCGGAAATTGTAGCGCTTGAGGCGGCTCGACAGCAACGCACGCGCCGTCGGGCTGTCATCAACGATCAGAACGTGATGGCGGTGGTTCGTGAGGAAGCGGCAGATCGCTTCAGCGAGCATATCGACGGCAAAGACGTTGTCCTTGAGGATATAATCGACAATATCCTTCGCCATCAGCTTGTCGCGCATGCCTTCCTGGAAGGTACCGGTAAAGACGATGGTCGGGATGCTCAGGTCCACGAGATATTCAAGCGCCTCGCCATTCTCGGCGCCCGGCAGGTTGATGTTCGAAACCGCAAGCGTGATCGGTTGGGATGACTTGTCGTAGCAGAGCTGCAGCTCCTCGAAATCCCTGCAGATCTCTACGTCGATATTGAAGAGTTCCTTCAATCGCTTGCTGACCATCGACGTGAAAACGTTCGAATCTTCAGCAAGGACAATGCGTGCATCGGCAAACATGCTGGCGGAGTACTGCATGCCCGAAATTCCCAGAAACGCCATTTCCAAACCTTTTAATGAAACTCCTGTCCCGTCCCAAATCGGTATCGTAGCCGGCTTGAATAAGTATTAATTGATGCTCGCAGAACGCGCGACAAAACAGCGGCGACAAGGGCCGCCGCAGGTTTCCTCAAAACATGCTTAAAATACTATGCTATCCGAAAAGCCGGGCAGCCATCAGCTCTTGGCGTTGCCATCGGCTGTCTTGCTCCGCAACCGGCGAACACGACCGTCGTCCTCGCCGATCTCCGCTTCCGGCTCCTGCTTCTCGATATCGGCAGCATCCGGCTCCGCGCCTGTAACATTGGGCGGGCGGTGGAACACGACGTCGCTCTGCGGCAGCGGGATTTCGATCCCCTCGGCACGAAAGCGCTTCAAGATCGCGATGCGCAGATCATTGCGCACTTTCATACCGTCGCCCATGTCGGCGAGCATGAAGCGCAGTTCGAAATCGAGCGAATACGGCCCGAAGCGCAGGAATTCGACATGCGGCTCGGGATTGCGCAAGACCAGCGGCACCGCATTCACGAGTTCCAGCAGGATATCCATCACCGCTTGCGGATCCGAATGATAACTCACGGAGACCGGAATCTCCGAGCGCCCCATCCTGTTGCGATGCGTCCAGTTGCCGACCTGCGCGTTGATGAGTTCCGAGTTCGGAACGATGATCGACTGCTTGCGGAAGGTCTCAATCTCGGTCGCACGCACGGAGATGCGCTTCACGATACCTTCCGCGGTGCCTGATACGACATGGTCGCCAACCTTGAACGGCCGCTCGACCAGAAGAATGAGACCGGAAACGAAATTCGAGACGATGTTCTGCAGGCCGAAACCGATACCGACCGACAGTGCCGACGCGAAGAGCGCAAAGCTTGAAAGGTCGATGCCGGCAGCCGACACGCCGATCAAGGCGGCAATACCGACGCCAAGATAGCCGATACCCGTCTTGACCGAGTTGCGCACACCGAGGTCGACATGGCTTCGCGCCATGACATTGCCATCGAGCCAGCGCTGCACCCAGCGCGTCATCAGATAGCCGAAAGCGAACAGCACGATGCCGGTCACGATACCAAGCAAGGAAATCGTGATCCCGCCAAGCCGCACTTCGGTAAACAGCCGGTAGGTAATCAGCACGAGATCCTGAACGTGGAAGCCCCACAGCAGCAGGATCAGCGGAATTCCGGTCGCCAGAGCGACGCCGTAGATCAGGAAGCCGACAAGAAGCCCAACCTGATCGACGGCAACCGGTCCAAGCTTGAAGCGCCGCGCCAGGTAGCGCCCCGGTGTGGTGTCTCCGAATGTCTCCGTCCGCGAGATCGCCTTGCCGGATAGCAGGCCGATATAGGTCGTAACCCCGACCGCTCCGGTGACGATCAGCTGCGACGCCACGAAGCGCGCCAGGCCCACATAACCGGTCAACGCCGCGATGATCAACCCGCCGCCGAGTACGCGCAGAATGATCGCCATCCCACGCGGCCAATGGCGTCCCGGCGCATCGGGGTCGCCGTCCCGCGCCAGCATCGGCCGGCCGAACGACGCCGCGATCAGGATCAATCCGATAATCAGCGCAGCCACGAGGCTTCTAACGACCGTCAGCACCAGCGGAGAGCCCATCGCCTCGCTGATGCTGCCCAGGAAGTAATCAAGGGCATGGACGACGGCCATGGCGAGCAGACATGCGCCGAGCGAACTTGCGCCACGATTCGACAGCTTGACCAGGCGCCAGTGCGGCTCGGCCGGCGCGAACACCGCATTCGTGAAGCGGCGAACGAAATAGACGAGACCGATCGAGGCAAAGAGCGAAGCGATGACGGGCGCGATATCCGGCCGCAGCACGTTGAAACTGTTGAGGAAGAAATAGGACGATACCAGCAGCGCCGCGAGCGAGAAGCTTCTGATCAGCGTCGACCAGAATGCGATGGACAGACGGCTGATATAGGACGGCTGCTCGTTGGTCTCCTTGCGCTGGAGATAGTGGCCGAAAACCCGATAGCCCCCGGACAGGAGGATGAGCGCCGTCGCCAGCGACATGAAGATCGCGGCAAGAAAGGCCATGCTCTTGAATTTCAAAACAAAGCCGAGCCAGCTCGTCAGAGCCTGCGAAAACGCCGTCCATTCCTGCGTGAACGCGCTTGCGGCATCTTCGAGAACTGATGCGGAAATATCCGTGCGACGCAGCAGCGTGTCGGCAAAAAGCGTCCTGCGAATCTGAACGACCTCGTTCATCAGCTTGCCGATTGCTGCCGTCAGATTATCGGCATCGCCGGTGATTGCATTGATCTGTGCCCGTTCCGCGGTTAGAGCATTGCGCTCCGTCGTGACGATCTCAGCCTCAGCTGGCTGACCTTCCTTGGGAGGCTCGCCGAGCTCGGCGAGACGTGCCTTGATCTGATCCAGCCTCGGACCGAAACCGCCCGCGATCGCGACGACCGAACGGTTGAGCTGATCCGCCTTGCCGGCACTCGCAACAAGCGCGTCATCATCGTCGGACGCCTGCTTTACGGCGCTCTGCAACGAAGCGAGATCGGCCTTGGCCTTCTCCAGGTCCTTTGCCGCCTGCTCTACCGCCGTGCTCGCAAGCTTGCCCGCCTCAACCGGCTGCTGTTGCTGGGCCTGAGACGGCGCAGGTTGCGGCTGTAGCGTCTGCGCATGGATAAGGCCCGCGCCGGCCGCAGCCACGGCGAGAAAGAAAAAGCTCCGAACGAGAATGTTTGTCAGCCGCAAAATGTCCCCGCCTGGGTCTGTTTTTCAGAGTGAGCGCCTGCTTTTCATAGGAGAAAGGCGACAGAAAGGCGAACCGGGCCTTAACCGCGCTTATGGCCTGAAACCTCCGCCCCTGCATCACGCGCCAATTGTAAAAATCGGAAAGAAGAAAGGATCCCGATCGCCCCGATCACGGCGAAGGCCAGCCGGAAATCCATGAGACCGGGACCATCCAGACCACGAAGCGAAACCGAAACATTGAGTACAGCGGCAGCGATTGCAACACCCAGCAGCATGGAGACCTGCTGAAGCATGCTCGACAGCGTCGAGGCTGAACTGCGCTGCGCTGGATTGATGTCGGCGAAAGCAAGCGTATTCAGTGCCGTGAATTCCATCGACCGCGAGAGACCGGCGACAAGCAGCAAGGCATAGGTCACCGTACGCGATGTCTCGGGCGTCAGGAAACCACAACCAAGGATCGACAACGCCGCGATCATGCCGTTGAAAAACAGCACCGTGCGAAAACCGAGCTTGGCCAGCAGAGGCGTCGTGACCGCCTTCATGCCGAGATTGCCGAGGAAGTAGACGAGCAGATACGCGCCGGCTTCGATCGAGCTCAAGCCGAAGCCAAGCTGGAAGAGAAGCGGCAGCAGAAACGGTGTCGCATTGATCGCGACACGGCTCGCGGTACCCGCTGACAATGTGGAGATCGCATAGGTGTGGACCTTGAACGCCGAGAGATCTAGCAACGGATTGGCCACTCTCAGGAAATGTCGGGTCGCCATCACGGAGAGAATGATCCCAGCGACCAGCATCAGGGCAATGGGCGCGAGGCCGCCGTCCCATTTCACCGAAAGCTCCAGGGCGGCGAGAAGCAACGTCAATCCCGCGGCACTCAGGACGAACCCGCGGACATCGAGCCTTCCGGCGTTCTCTTCCCTTTGCTCGGGAACGAAACGCCACACCAGCGCCATTCCCAGAATGCCGATCGGCAGGTTGATCAGGAAATTCCAGTGCCAGCTGGCATAGGTCGTGATGAAGCTTCCAAGCAGCGGGCCGACGACCGGGGCAGTCAGAGCCGGCCAGGTGATGAGTGCGATCGCCTGCACCAACTCGGATTTGCGTGCGTTCTTGAGAACGATGATGCGCCCGATCGGCGTCATCAAGGCGCTCCCGGCGCCTTGAACGGCGCGCGCAACGACGAACTCGGTCAGGCCGTGCGAAAGGCCGCAAAACAGCGACGCCAATGTGAACACGGCGATCGACGCCATGAAGACGCGGCGTGCGCCGTAGCGATCGCCAATCCATCCTGATAGCGGGATGAACGCCGCCATGGTCAACATGTAGACGGTAATGCCGATACTCATCGATACCGGCTGCACGCCAAAGCTCGCGGCCATCTGCGGCAGCGATGTCGTGACGATCGTTCCGTCCAGGATCTGCATGAAGAAGGAAACGGCGACGACGAGCGCCACTATCTTCGCCCGACGCGCCGCCTGCGCATCGTCTGTCTTATCGATCGTCTCAACCGCGGTCATGAAACTGCCAACGAGGAATGCGAGAAATTCGAAGCCGGCGAAGCGGGAGATTGCCTCCGAGCCGACCAGCCGTAGATAGAGCGATAATCGCAGGCAGGAAAGACAAAAACGCTTGAGCCGCGTCCGAACGGCTTCAAAAAACGCGTCATGCGCGAAATTGTGACACGGAACAATTTGACAGCGATTGGCGATGCCGCCAACCTGCCGACGCTGGCACCACGAGGAACCCAAGGGAGCATCCGCAACACCGCGAGGACCAAGCCAGGCCGCACCGATATTTCGCTCCGATCAACCTTGCGGCCGAGGATCGAAGAGCCACCCGAGCTTCCACCGAGATTGTTTATTGCGAGACAAGGAGAATTACCTTGGAACACGATGCGCTTTCATCAACAGACTCGAAGATCGACGACGCCGAACTCGCCCTGCTTGATCGCTATTGGCGTGCAGCGAACTACCTCTCTGTCGGCCAGATCTATCTGCTGGACAATCCCCTGCTCCGCGAGCCGCTCCAACCTCAGCACATCAAGCCGCGGCTACTTGGCCATTGGGGAACGACACCCGGGCTGAACTTCATCTATGCGCATCTGAACCGCATCATTCGCGCCCGTGCGCTTGACATCATCTATGTCTGCGGTCCGGGCCATGGCGGTCCCGGCATCGTTGCCAATACCTATCTGGAAGGCACATACAGCGAGGTCTATCCCGATATCTCCGAGGATATTGACGGGATGCGCAAGCTGTTCCGCCAGTTCTCCTTTCCGGGCGGCATTCCAAGCCACGTCGCGCCGGAAACGCCCGGGTCGATCCATGAAGGCGGCGAGCTCGGCTACGCGCTCGTTCACGCCTACGGCGCGGCCTTCGACAATCCCGATCTGATCGTCGCCTGCGTCGTTGGCGATGGCGAAGCCGAAACGGGGCCGCTGGCTGCCAGCTGGCAGTCGAACAAGTTCCTCAATCCGGCCCGCGACGGCGCGGTGCTGCCGATCCTGCACCTCAACGGCTACAAGATCGCCAACCCGACTGTGCTTGGCCGCGACAGCGACGAGGATCTTCGCCACCTCTTCCTAGGTTATGGCTATGAGCCGTATTTCGTCGAAGGAAGCGACCCGGCCGCGATGCACCACACGATGGCGGCGACATTCGACACGGTCTTCGACCGCATCCGGACGATCCAGCAGGAGGCCCGCTCCGGCAAGGGCCAAACCGGGATGCCGCGCTGGCCGATGATCGTCATGAGGAGCCCCAAGGGCTGGACCGGCCCGAAGGAAGTCGACGGTCTGAAGGTCGAGGGTTTCTGGCGATCCCATCAGGTTCCCGTCTCCAATTGCCGCGGCGACGACGGACATCGGCGTATCCTGGAGGACTGGATGCGCAGCTACCGGCCGGACGAACTCTTCGACGCATCCGGTCGCCTGCAACCGGAACTGCGGGCGCTCGCCGCCACCGGCAACAAGCGGATGAGCGCCAGCCCTCACGCCAATGGCGGGCTGCTCCGCAAGGAACTCGTCGTTCCGAGCATTCGGGACTACGAGGTGAAAATGACCTCTCGCGGCGAGCCCGAGGTCCAGGCAACCGCCGTGCTCGGCAACTATCTTCGCGACACGCTGAAGCTGAACGACGCCACGTCGAACTTCCGCATATTCGGCCCCGATGAGACGGCATCGAACAGGCTCGGCGCCGTCTTCGAGGTCACCGACCGCGTCTGGATGGAGGAGATCAAGCCCTACGACGTCGGTCTCGGAGCCGAAGGCAGGGTGATGGAGGTTCTGAGCGAACATCTCTGCCAAGGCTGGCTGGAAGGCTACCTGCTGACCGGGCGCCACGGCTTCTTCTCCTGCTACGAAGCTTTCATCCACATCGTCGATTCGATGTTCAACCAGCATGCCAAGTGGTTGAAGGTGACCCGCGATCTTGCGTGGCGCAAACCGATATCGTCGCTCAACTATCTGCTGACCTCGCACGTCTGGCGGCAGGATCACAACGGCTTCAGCCATCAGGATCCCGGCTTTGTCGACCACGTCGTCAACAAGAAGGCCGATATCGTCCGCGTCTATTTTCCACCGGACGCCAACACGCTTCTCTGGGTCGGCGACCACTGCTTGCGGACCTACGATCGCGTCAATGTCATCGTCGCCGGCAAGCAGCCGGAGCCGCTGTGGCTGTCGATGGATGAGGCGATCCGCCACTGCGAGGCCGGTGCCGGCGCCTGGGAGTGGGCAGGAAACGACGACAATGTTCTCTCGCCTGACGTCGTCATGGCCTGCGCCGGCGATGTGCCGACGCTGGAAACCATGGCCGCCGTCGACCTGTTGCGCGAACTCGTTCCGGACCTGCGGATCCGCGTGGTCAACGTCGTCGACCTGATGACGCTGCAGTCGAAAGAGCAGCATCCCCACGGCTTTACCGATGAGGAGTTCGATCGCCTGTTTACCGTCGACAGGCCGGTCATCTTCGCCTTCCACGGCTATCCCTACCTCATACACCGCCTGACCTACCGGCGAACGAACCACCGCAATATCCATGTTCGCGGCTATATCGAGGAAGGAACGACCACGACGCCCTTCGACATGACCGTGCTGAACGAACTCGATCGCTTCCATCTGGCGATCGAGGCGATCGAACGTATCCCCGGCCTCAAGGACAAGGCGGCCGCAGCACTCGACAAACTGCGGGCGAAGCTCGTCGAACATCACGCCTATGTCCGCGAATACGGTGAGGACATGCCGGAAATTCGAGATTGGACATGGAAGCGATAGAGCGCCGTACGCCCTTAAGGACGCACAAAGGACGCTTTATCTTATTGAGTCTGCGTATCAGGCCTGATGCGTAGGGCGCTCTCCGTCCAAGCTGTATGGCCGGTCGCTATGGTGACCGGCTTGCCTTCCGTTCCGAACGACATCGGCAGACATCCATGATCGATACTTTGCTTGTTCTCAACACCGGTTCGTCGAGCCTGAAGTTTCAGGTATTCCGCGAAGAGAACCTCGAGGTTCTCCTGCGCGGCAAGATCACCGGGATCGGCACCGAACCCAGGCTTCGCGCCGATCTGCCCGACGGCAAGAAGACCGAAACTTCCCTGCCTGACGGCACCGATCATGACGCCGCACTTCGCGCCGTCATAGACCTCATGAGCGCGCATAGCCAGAACTGGCATGCGCTCGCCGTCGTCCATCGCGTGGTTCACGGCGGTCTAGAATTTACGGAGCCGGTCGTCGTCACGCCTGATGTCATGCGCCGTCTCGAAGCACTCATACCCCTGGCACCGCTGCATCAGCCCCATAATCTCGCCGGCATTGCCGCATCGGCGAAACTGGCTGGCGATGCCCAGGACATCGCTTGCTTCGACACGGCATTTCATGCTGGCCACGATGACCTGATAAGCAGCTTTGCGTTGCCGAACGAACTGCGCGACAAGGGCATTCGTCGTTACGGCTTTCACGGCCTTTCCTACGAGTGGATCTCGGGCGTACTGGCGGAAAAGCATCCGGATTTGCATCGAGGCCGCGTCGTCGTCGGCCACCTCGGGAACGGTGCCAGCCTCTGCGCGATGAAGGGCGGCGTCAGCATCGATACGACGATGAGCATGACGGCCCTCGACGGGCTGCCGATGGGAACACGCAGCGGCTCGATCGACCCCGGCGCGGTGATCTACATGCTTCATGACCTCGGGCTCGGTGCCGAGAGCATCCAGGAGACGCTTTACGAGCAATCCGGATTGAAAGGGCTTTCCGGTATTACAAGCGATGTCGAGCAGCTATTGGCAAGCAACGATAAAAATGCAGCCTTCGCGCTCGACTACTTCGCGTTGAAGGCAGCGCAATTCGCCGCGGTCATGGCTGTCTCGATGGGTGGCATTGACGGCATCGTCTTTACCGGCGGTATCGGCGAACACGCCGAACCAGTACGGCAGGCGATCCTCGATCGCCTGCGTTTCCTTGGAGATTTCAAGGTCCTGGTCATTCCGACGAACGAAGAACGCGTGATGGCGACGCACGCCAAACGGCTTTTACGCAAGCCCGGGTGAGCAGCCGTCAGGCGGCGACGCTCAGCCGGTCGATGAAGCCGGCAACACCGCGCACATTCTCGACCAGCACGCGTATTGCCCGGCGCTCCAGTTCGCTCGAGACAGTCCCTTCCAGAATGGCCCGAGAATCCTCAATCGATACCTTGATATGATCCCCGTCGAGACCAAGGTCGGCCTGCAGTCGCGCACGAATAGCGCGGCCCAAGGCATCGTCGCCGCTCGCGATGCTGTTTGCCGGAACACCGGCGATCCCCTTCAGCAGGTCCACGCGACTGATGATGCCGACCAGTCGCTTGCCGTCGACGACGGGCACCCGCTTGACCTTGTGAGCAAACATCGCCTCGGCAACGGCCGCTGCCGGAGCATCCGGCGCGACGCTGACGATGCTGGATGTCATGAGGTCGGAAACCCGCCAGCTGAGGCTGCGAATGTAGGTGTCGTAATCGACAAGCGACGTCGCCTGACCCTGCGTTCCCGAATGTGTCCCGCTTCCGAATTCAATGCGGCGCATCAGATCGCCTTCGGTCAGCATCCCGCAAAGATTGCCGTCGCCGTCGACGACCGGCAGGCCGCTGATGTCCTTTGCCACCATCAGGTCGATCGCCTGATGAACGCTGCTGTCGGAGCTGATGGTCGTGAGGTTCGTATTCATAAGGTCTTGCGCGAACATGATGAATCCCGTTGCCTTCAATGTCGAAAGGAGGCAGTCCCGACCGATGGCACGGAGTGCCCGCCCGGCCCTGCCGACTGACTATTGCGCAATTCCGGCGAGGTGTCGATCAGGTCAAGCTCAACTTTGAGCGGCAAAAATGCACGAGAGCGTTGTGCATCGAGCGATCGAGAATTGACGACCGCCAGTTATGCCATCGCTCAGCCCACAGAAGGGCCCCGCTCTACCGCACAGCCGTCAGCTTGGCCCGACAAGCGGCGGCTTCGCGCTCGCCCCTTGCGGCCCCGGGGGCAATGCCGGTCTGCGGTATCTTGGTCACGACGTCCCAGACGAGTTGCTGCATGCGCAACGCCGCCGCCGCCGTCAGAGGTGCGGCCGGTGTTCCGTCACCGCGCCGGAGCTCGTAAGGCATGCCTTCGGGACTGCATTGATAGAGCACCGCATAATGTGTCAGGGCGACCAGATAGGCGCCGTAATCGTTGAAGTGGATCATGTCCTGCTTGCCGAGCTTGTCGACGCGGAACAGGTCTTCGCGCTTGGATAGGCCTTCGACCTCACCGGCCTCGATGGCCCTGACGACACGTGCCATCACGCGGCCTGCCGGGATAACGTAGATCGGGCGCTGGCCGCCGGTCGGAATGCCTGCCTGGAGCAAAATTTCGCCTTCCCAGTAGCGACCGGGATCCGCGTCGAGCCGTTGCAGCCAGCCCTCCGGATCGTCCAACGGGCTCCACGTCTCGTAGAGATAGATGCGGATATCCGGCCTCGACTTGCGCGCCAGATCGGCCCAGCGGCGAACATATTCAGGGCTGTCGAAGTAGCGGATGGCGTCGCGGATTTCGACCATCTCCGTCATTACGAACACGTCGTAGTCACCGCTCTGCAGGGCCTGCCGAGCATCGCGGTAGCGCGGGTGGTTGTTTTCGGCGGCAAATCCATTGATGCCGTCGCTCGGCCCCCAATGCGCTTTTAGCGGAGTACCCCAGCCGAGCTGGCTTTCATAGGCATGCCCCTTCGGCGCCAATTCGGCGAGCATTGCCGGCATGTCTCGTCCAACCAGACTGTGGCCGAGGTGGAAGACCCGAAGGGGTCCGCGAGGTGCCGGCAACGGATCCGAGTAAAGGGCTTCGAACTTGGCAAGACCCGCATTTGTCGGCGGGCTGCTCGATCCCGCAACAGCGAGGCCAAGAACCATCAGCGCACAATTCTTCAGCCACCGCCGGACCTGCGGGGTGCGAGCCAGTCGCTGGGCAGACGGCAAGGGCGAATCCACGTGGGCCATCCTCTCGAAACTCGATCGACAGCACAACTTTCGACCGCCAGGGAGAGCGATGCAATCGCACCTTTAGCGGTAGGATGCAGCCCTGGATTTCATTTCGGCGCTCATCCAAGCGTGTTCCTGATGGCGCGCATGAATATCCGCGCGCCAATCGAAATCAGCTCGTCGGGAAAATCATAGTCCGGGTTGTGCAGGCGTGGATGGCCTTCGCCGGCACCGAGAAAGAACATCGCGGAAGGCGCCACCGTCCGGAAAAGCCCGAAATCCTCGGATGCCTTCATCGGCAACAGCGCACTCGCGGTCTCGACGGTCACACCTTCGTCCGCAAGTGCCTGATTGAGAACAGCAGTCGCCTCAGGGGAATTGAAGCATTGCCGGAAGACATCTTCGTAGCTGATCTCAAGCTGCAGGCCACAGGCCCGCGCCTCCTCGCCGGCGAGACGCTCGGCAGCCTCGACCAGTTCCGCCATCTTGTCGTCTGTCAGCGTTCTCAGCGTCGCCCATATCTCCGCGTAGCCGGGGCTGATCCCGAAAGCGGGCTCCCCGAGGCGGGCATGGGTTACGGTCACAAGCGTATAATCGGGACCAAGCGGCGCGTTGTTTCCGAGCGCCGTCAAGCCGCTCAGCAGGCGTGCGAGAGCAAAGGTCGGCGCGATCCCGTCCTCCGGATAGGATGCGTGCGAGGTCTTACCGCGAAGGATGATTTTCATGCCGCGCGACGCGCAATTCACAGCTCCCTCGCGCAAGAGCACATGACCCAGCGCCGCGCCGGGAAAATTATGCAGCGACAGGGAAAGATCAGGCCGCAACGCGTCAAAGGCTGGATCGGCGAGGACGGCGGCCGCACCTGCTCCGTTCTCTTCCGCCGGTTGGAAGAGAAGCACGACACGTCCCCTCTCCGGGCGCTTCCTTGCAAGTCCGGCCGCCAAGGCAAGCAATATGGCCATATGGCCGTCATGTCCGCAGAGATGTCCCTTGCTGGAGACAAGCGAGCGATGCGCCACATCCGAGATTTCTTCGATCGGCAGGCCGTCCAATTCCGCGCGGATAAGGATAGTCGGCCCATCGCTGGTGCCCTTGTAGACAGCCGCTACCCCGTGACCGCCAAGCGCTTCGACAAGTTCATCCGGGCCTGTTTCAAGAAGCGCCCGCGTTACCCGGCCCGCCGTTTCGCGTTCGTCGCCCGACACCTCGGGGTACCGGTGAAGATCCCGGCGAAATGTGGTGATCCGCTGGAGTTCCTGCTCAGTCAAAAACATGATGTGTTCCCGCTGCATCGTCTGCTGCATTTGCGCTTAGCAACCAGTGATGCCGCCCGAGGTCAAGCCATAAGCAACAACCGGCAGAGCGTCCCGCGCAAACTGATCGAACTCAGCCCACCATGCGCGCGGGCTGCCCGGCCATGTAATCCGCCAGTATTGCGGCTTGCTCCTTGCTCAGGCGCAGTCCGTCCTTGGTCCGCCGCCAGAGGATATCATCCGCCGTCTTCGCCCATTCGTGATCGATGAGATAGCGAACCTCGACCTCATAGAGATCCGCCCCGAAGCAATAGCCGAGGTCTTCCGTCCGCGACGAGCTGCCGAGCAGCATGGCTGCCCTCGTCCCGTAACGACGAACGAGACGGCGGGCATGTGGTTCGGTGAGGAACCGATAAGCCGTCTTCAGCTTCGCGACCTCTGCATCATAGCCGGTCGCCGGAAAATCGCCGCCCGGCAGACGGCTGCCGGCGGTCCAGGAACCGCCCTTCGAACCGATGGCGTCGGCAATCTTCTCCAGGGCGTGCTCGGCAAGCCGGCGATAAGTGGTCAGCTTGCCGCCGAACACGTTGAGAACAGGCGCACCACTGCCCTCGCCTTCGACCTTCAGTACATAGTCGCGCGTCGCTTCCTGGGCCTTGGAAGCGCCGTCGTCGAACAGCGGTCGAACGGCCGAATAGGTCCAGACGATATCCTCGGAGCGCACGGGTTCTTTGAAGTATTCGCTGGCTGCTCCGCAGAGGTAGGCAATCTCTTCTTCGGAAATCTTCACATCGCGCGGGTTACCGGCATAATCCCGGTCCGTCGTACCGATCAGCGTAAAGTCCTGCTCATAAGGGATCGCAAAGATGATCCGGTTGTCAGGATTCTGGAAGAAATAAGCGCGCGGCCCATCGAACTTCTTCCTGACAATGATGTGGCTGCCCTGAACGAGCCGGACGTGACGGGCCTCATGCTGCCCGAAGGCTTCGCGGATGACATGATCGACCCATGGACCGGCGGCGTTCACCAACATCCGCGCCTTGTGCGTCGTCTGCACGCCGCTGACGGCATCGACGGTTTCGATCGACCAGAGATCGCCTTCACGGCGAGCCGAAGTAACCTTCGTGCGCGGCATGATGAGCGCGCCGCGATCGGCGGCATCGCGCGCGTTGAGCACGACCATGCGCGCATCATCTACCCAGCCGTCCGAGTACTCGAAGGCCTTCGTAAACAACGATTTCAACGGCTTTGCAGCAGCATCGCGGCGCATGTCGAGGACCGCGGTAGCAGGCAGGAGCTTCCGTCCGCCCAGATGATCATAGAGGAAGAGACCCAGCCGGATCAGCCACGCAGGGCGAATACCCCCCTTGTGATAGGGGAGAACAAAGCGCATCGGCCAGATGATGTGCGGCGCCATCGCCCAGAGAACCTCGCGCTCCATCAGCGCTTCGCGTACCAACCGAAACTCGTAGTGCTCGAGATAGCGCAGGCCACCATGGATCAGTTTCGTCGCGCCGGATGAAGTGCCGGAGGCAAAGTCATTCATCTCCGCAAGCGCCACGGAATAGCCGCGTCCCGCCGCATCTCGCGCAATACCACAGCCATTGATGCCACCACCGATAACGAAAAGATCATGAACGTGCTGGCCCACGTATTCCTCCGAGCCTGGAACTAATATTGACAAAAGCCTGCGGCATTTGAAAGTCGTTACACATAAAACGAAAACAAAACGAATGTCAAACGAAAGCGCTTATGAGGAGGACTGCTCACCGGTCTTGAAGTAGGAGCGAGGCGCGGCGCCGAGCATCCGCCGGAACATCGTCGTGAACGCGGCGACGCTGTCGTAGCCAAGATCGAGCGCGACAGCGGTGACTGTTTCTCCGCCTGCAAGACGCGGCAGCGCCGTGAAGACCGCCGCCTGCTGACGCCATGTCGAGAGGCTGATTCCCGTCTCCTTCCGAAAGAAGCGGGTGAAGGCGCGACGACTCATCGCAAGCCGCTCGGCCCAGTCGTCGATGACAAGCCGGGCGCTCGGATTGTCGAGAAA
>UBTY01000025.1 GCA_900468535.1 Hyphomicrobiales bacterium
CCTTTCGCCCGCCCTTCTCGGAGGACTCGTGCGTATCGGCCTTGCCTCTGCCGGATCCGGACTTGTTGCCGCCGCCGCTTTCCTTGTTGACCGTCGCCCAGGCGCGCCGCTCGGCCTCTTTGGTGGAAACGCCGCGATCCTCGTAGCCCTCCTCGATATGCTCGGCTTTTCGTTTCTGCTTGTCCGTGTAAGCGGATTTGTCGCCTCTAGGCATGTCGATCTCCTTTCGTTGAAAGAAGGTCAATGACGAGGCGGGCGAAAGGTTCCGAGCGCTCTTTCGGCGCTGGAATGCGCAGATTTAGGGACGGTAATATTTGCGGGAAACGGCAATGACACGCGCCACTATCGACAGGCGCTGTGCTGAAATCTGGCTGGTTTCGCGGAAGAACAGGCCGACCATATTATCCACCGCGATCACAAGGACCATGGCGAGGACGAGGTAGGAGATTGCGGCGAAAACCACGAGGTACATTGCATCTCACACGGGGGCGATGAACAGGTAGCACCCTGCCACGATCAGGGAAACCAGAATGGCGTCAAAATAGCTTCTGTTCATGACGATCCTCCATCGATGCACGCAGAAAACATTCGAGCCCGATTTTTGTTCCATCCACGGTCGAGCCGAGATGAATTTTCTGCGAGTTGGAATCATGTCATGAACGCGCCGATCACAACGATAGAGAGCGATTGCTTCAGGCGTGTGACGGGCTAGGAAAGGGCGCCTATCGGCGCCCTTGGAAATGAACAACAACCTTGTGCGTCAGGCGGACTTTCGAACCGAAGCGCGCTTCGCTTCCGTCTTCGGAACGACCTTGGCGGCGCCGTTCGATTTGGGTGCACTCGCTGCACGCTTGGCGCGATTCTTTACTTCTTTGCCGTCGACCGAGGCGGCCGATCCTTCAAGCGCCGTGCGTTCCCGCTTGGCCTGTTCCCAATGGAGGTAGTCCCGGCCGCTTGGGCGACCTTCTTCTTCCCAAAGCGCATAGGCGCGCTTTTTGATCCACTCTTCCTGAGTTTCCGTCATCGCCGATCTCCAGTGCAAGGATGCGAATGTCTAACGCGATACCAACAGTAGAGTTCCAGACGAATCACCCTCTTTCAAGCTATTTTTGATGCACTGCGGCAATATATTTGCGCCGCAATATCAGGGATTTTGAGCGCGGGCTCCGGCGCGGACCAGAGCCGTCCTTTTGATGCAATTGAATGGCGAGCCGTACCCGCTATATTTCGCGCATGTTTTATCTGATATCGACCTACTGGCCGCATATATTATTCGTTCTTTCGATTGCCATGGGAGCGGCGGCGGCAATACACGCCACCATGACCAAGGAGGAAGTGCGCGCCGCACTTGGCTGGGTCGGCGTCATTCTGCTGTCGCCCATCGTCGGCGCGATTGTCTATGCCGTCGCCGGAATAAACCGCATTCGCCGTGCCTCGCTTAGTCTGCGCCGCGACGCCCTGATACCCGAGGCGGATCTCGACGAACTGGAGAGCTTCGATGCGGATGCGGAGCTTGTCATCAGTGGCTTCGGCCGGCGGTTTGCAGCCTTGCAGACGCTGGGAGATCGCGTCGCCCGCAACCCGATCGCGACCGGCAACACCATCGACATGCTGGAAACCGGCGACGACTGCTACAACGCCATGCAGTCGGCGATCGACAACGCCCAACGCTCCATCCTCCTGGAAACCTACATATTCGACCGCGACCGCATTGGGCTCCGCATTGCCGACGCCTTGATTGCCGCGGCCAAGCGCGGCGTTGAGGTAAGAGTACTGATCGACGCGGTAGGCGCCCGCTATTCGGTCCCGAGCATTCTCGGCCATCTCGATCAAGGTGGCGTGCAGGTGGCGGTCTTCAACGGAAACGTCATCATGGGTTTGCGGCTGCCTTACGCCAATCTCCGCACCCACCGAAAGATCCTCGTCGTCGATGGTGGTTTGGTGCTGACGGGTGGCATGAACATCCGCGAAGGCTTCTCGCGGGAGACCGTGGGCGACAGTTTCGCACGCGATACGCATTTCATGGTGACCGGGCCTGTTGTTGCGGACATTTTCAACGTCGCTGCCGAAGACTGGCGCTTCACGACGGGAGAGGAGCTTACGACGGAAGCGTGGCGGATAGCGCCGCCAGAACGGGCCGTGGGCGATCCCGTGTTTATCCGCGCCGTTGCCTCCGGGCCTGACAGAAGCATCGAAACAAACCACAAGATGCTGATGGGGGCTTTTTCGGTCGCGCGCAAATCGATCAGGATCATGTCGCCCTATTTCCTGCCGGATCGCGAACTGATCAGCGCGCTGGCGACGGCGGCGCGCCGTGGTGTGGAGGTCGATATCGTCGTCCCGCAGGTCAATAACCTGGTGCTGGTCGATCGCGCGATGACCGCGCAGTTCGACCAGATCGTCGCCAATTACTGCCGCATCTGGCGGGCGAGCGGTGCCTTCAGCCACTCGAAGCTGTTGTCGATCGACGGGGTCTGGTCCTACGTCGGATCCTCCAACCTCGATCCGCGGTCGCTGCGCCTGAATTTCGAGATCGATCTGGAGGTGCTCAATGAGGGCTTCGCCAATGAGATCGACGAACATATCGACGAAGCGATCAAGTCTGCGTCACCCGTCACCTTGAATGGGTTGCGATCCCGCCCATTTCCCGTGCGGCTGCTGGACAAGATTTTGTGGCTTGGATCACCGTACCTGTGACAGTTTTTCCGCGATCGGACATGGCAAGTTTCAGCAGGGCGCCTATACTGCCATAGGTGCCCCTGTTTAACGGAACCTCATCACCGCAATGCATGCCCGTAACGATAGCCTCCCCGCCAGCATTCTTGCCTCGATCCGAAACCGCAAGAAAAGGCTGGCCGCGCTGCATCCGGAGAAAGCGCCGCGCGCGCAAGGCACTCTCATTGCGTCCTATAACGTCCACAAGTGCGTGGGCAACGATCGGCGCTTCGATCCGGAGCGAACCAGCCGTGTGATCCACGAGATCGACGCCGACGTCATTGCGCTGCAGGAGGCGGACACGCGCTTCGGGGAGCGAACCGGGATTCTCGATCTGAACCGGTTGGAGAGGGAAACCGGACTGCTGCCGGTCCCGGTGACCGGCATGAGCAAGGCCCATGGCTGGCATGGCAATGTCGTCCTCTTCAAGAAGGGTCTCGTGCGAGACGTCCACCAGATCAACTTGCCTGGCCTAGAGCCGCGCGGCGCGCTGGTCGCGGAACTTGAACTGGAGGCAGGCGGCGCGTTGCGCATCATTGCCGCCCATTTCGGCTTGCTCCGACATTCCAGGGCGCAGCAGGCCAAGGTTCTCGTTGAACTGATGGGGCAGAAATCCGATACGCCGACCATTCTCCTCGGAGACCTGAACGAATGGCGCCTCGGCGACCGGTCGTCGCTGCACACGTTCCAATCCGTTTTCGGACCTCAACCCGTTGCCGTTCCGAGCTTTCCCGCCCGTCTGCCGGTTCTTGCGCTGGATCGCATCATGGCAAATCGCAGGGGTGTGGTAACGACCGTCGAGGCGCATGATACGCCGTTGGCACGCATTGCCTCCGACCATCTTCCGATCAAGGCGGTCGTTAACCTGAGCGGCGAGGAGGAGAATGTGGTTGGCAAAGCCTCTCGCCCAAAAGCCGGCCATGCCCGATGATAGCAGAGCAAACTGCAGCAAAGACAGACGCTTGACTCCATAGCGGGACATGGCAGTTTCAGCGGCATTCGATTGAGCATTGGAGAGGCTCGACCATGCCGAGGCCGCATGCGCCAGGAAAACCGAAACTGCGCGAGCTCGTGCGACGCGGCACGGCGTTGATCGCATCGGCGATCCTGTCGTCGGCCATCGGGCTCACGACGGCACATGCGACCGACCTGCCCCAGCAGAGCGATGCCTCGAAGCAGCAAGTCAGCGACTTGCTGAAGAAGCTGCAGACGGGCTATGCGGGCGCCAAGAGCCTGAAACAGCGACGCTTCGCGTTTGACGACCTGATGGAACAGGCTCCGGAAGCGTCACGCATTCAGGTCAGGCAGGTGGACGCGGGTGGCGTGGATGCCGAACTCATCTGGCCGGCGCGATTGCATCACCCCATGGGCAAGCGCGTGATCCTTTACGTTCACGGCGGCGGTTTCTTTGCCGGCTCACCCGAGACGCATCAGGCGCTCGCCGGTTCGCTGGCAAAGGCGGCATCGTCAGATGTTCTCCTGATCGACTATCGACTTGCGCCGGAGTATCCGTTTCCCGCCCAGATCGATGACACGCTGACGGCCTATCAGTGGCTTCTGGATTCCGGCTACGAGAACGACAACGTGGTCATCGCCGGCGACTCGACGGGCGCCACCCTGGCGATCGAGGCCGTGTTGCGACAGATCACTTTGAGAGGGCCATTGCCTGCGGCCGTCATCGCCATGAGCCCTGTGGTCAATCTGCTGCCGCAGGACCAGCGGGACGGCGCCTCCGACCCATTGACTGCCAGCTTCCTGTCGGACGACGCCCGTTCGGCCTATCTCGGCGCACGGTCTCCGAGCGATCCGCGGGTGTCGCCACTCTATGCCGACATGAAGGGCTTTCCGCCGCTTCTGGTCCAGGTTGGCTCTGATGACGCTTTGCTCAACGACACGCTGCAGCATGCCGAGAAAGCCCGGCAGGCCGGCGTCGATGTTACCTTGCAGCAATGGCCGGGAATGACCCACCAATGGCAGCTCTTCCCATTCTGGCTGGATGATGCCCGCCAGTCCAACCAGAAAGCAGCCGAATACGCCCTGCAGCATTTCTCCGACAGGCCGAAGGAGTGAATTAAGCGACGTTGCGGCTGCCATCGGCCGCGCAGCCGCTCCTCAGGTCACATAGCCTGGACGCGGGACAAGCCGCGCTTGCTGTCGGCGTAGTGAGCGCGCTTCTGCTCGTACATGGCAAGATCCGCCCGCCGAACCGTTGCTTCCATCGTCTCGCCTGAATCGCTGGTCGCGATGCCGAAGGATATGCTCAGCGGCGCATTCGAGTAGAACTGGTTGTTGATCTTCAGCAGCTCGTTGATGGTATCCATCATTGCACCTGCGGCCTGTCGATCCGCGCCGGGCATCAGTACGGCGAATTCGTCGCCGCCGATGCGGGCCGCGTGGTTGGGAAGCGAGACGGCGCCGTTCAGCACCTCTCCGAGCCGCCGTAGAAGTGCGTCGCCGGCATCGTGGCCAAGCTGGTCGTTGGCGTCCTTGAGGCCGTTGAGGTCGATGATGATCGCCGATACGGGCCGCAATGTCTTGCGCTCCAGTCGGTTCAGCTCATCCACATAGAACGCGCGGTTATGCAGCTTCGTCAGCACGTCGTGTTTGCCGAGATATTCCAGATAGGCTTCCGCCTTCTTGCGCGCCGTAATGTCGGTGAGCGCCACCTGGATCAGCGACCAGTCCTTCTCACGTCCCGGCAGAACCGAGAATTGCAGCAGAACGAAACGTTCGGAGCCGTCGAGCGCATAGTTGATGACCTCGCGTTGGTGCATCAGATTTCCGTTCCACAACTCGATCAGTTGCTCGCGGAAATGCTTTTCCATCTCGTCACGGAAAATGTTGTTCAGGCTTTGGAGAAGCGTCTTGCGGTCGGGCGCGCAGAACAGGTCAAGCGTCGCCTGGTTGACATTGATCACCTTGATCTCGCTCATGCACTGCCGCACGAATTCCGGGTGGACGTCGGTGAACACGCGAAAGTCGACGATGCCGCGATCGCGTACATCCTGCAGCAGGGTCTTGATGCGGCTGAAGTCCTCGACCCAGAGCGAGACCGGGGAGTGCTCGAATATGCCTTCGGCATACTGACGGTTCTCACGCTCGTTCCGCCGCGCCTGTTCCCGGTCGCTGACATCCTCGGTCGTCAGAAGGAGCCGGGCCAGCGTTTGCTCGTGTCCGGGAAGCACCGCGCCGCGCAGCTGGATGTCGAGCCGTCGGCCGGAGAGAGAATAGTTGACGGCGCTGCCGCTGAACTCCGTCTTTCCTTCCCAGAGGGCCGCCAATTCGTTGACATGGCTTTCCAGCATCTCGTCGCGAAACACCCTGCCGAGATTGCTCGTCAGGTGATCGATGTCTTCGGCTTCGAAGAGCTCGAGCGTCTTGGCGTTGACACGCAGGACCCGGATCTGCGCGGAACAGGTTGCGACCCGTGACGGATCTTCCCTCAGGAATGAGCGGATGTCTTCGACGCCGGCCGAACGCCAGGCATCGAACTGGGTTTTGACCCCGCTGAAATCCTCGATCCACATCGCGATTGGCGCCAGATCGAAAACGTCAGTGTCGGCCGAGTCAGCTGTCATGGGGTCACCGCTAGAGCGTCAATCGCAAGCGCGGTCGAGGCGCGCGCCTGATCGGGAGATTGCGTCAACTCTTACTAGCGATTGGTAAACCATAGATTGACGTTGGCGGCACGATATTGCCCGTGCCGCCAGTTGGCTGGCGTCACGATGCAGTGCGAAACAGCTTCCAGCGCGTTGGCCGGAAAGCGATCCGGCTGCGGTCGAGACTGTCGATCTGGGCAGGAGGAAGCTCCAGCTCGATCGGCGGATGGTCCTTGCCGATGTTCAGTTCGATGTGACGGGTACCAGCCACGCGCCTGCTGCTCGTCATCAGTCCCGCGATGCAGCCGCCGCAGCCGTCCCTGAGTTCAATGTCGTGCGGGCGGAAATAAAGCTGCGCCTCGCCATCGGGCTCGCCTTCGGCCTTCAATCCGAGGGGGCGATCCTCGAACCATATCTCGCCATCCGCAATCCGGACCTGCAGACAGTTGGACTGGCCGACGAAACCGAACACGAAAGGCGAGTTCGGGTTGTCATAGACATCATCGGGGGTTCCGACCTGTTCGATCGCACCCTGGCTCATGACGACGACGCGATCCGCCAGTTCCATCGCTTCATCCTGGTCGTGCGTCACGAAGACGGTCGTGTGGCCAGTGCGATCGTGAATCTCACGCAGCCATTTGCGTAGATCCTTGCGGACCTGGGCGTCGAGCGCACCAAATGGTTCGTCGAGCAACAGCACGTTCGGCTCGACCGCCATGGCGCGCGCCAGCGCGACGCGCTGACGCTGACCGCCCGAAAGCTGCGTGGGATAGCGCTTTTCCAGACCGGAAAGCTGCACCAGCTCCAAGAGTTCGAGCGCGCGGCGACGGATTTCCGCCTTCGGCGGCCGGCGTGCTCCGTGGCGCACCTTGAGGCCGAACGAGACGTTGTCGAGAACCGTCATATGCCGGAACAATGCATAGTGCTGGAAGACGAAGCCGATATTGCGTTCCTGTACCGTCTTTCTGGAGGCGTCCTCGTTGCCGAAGAACACCTTACCATCGGTCGGGCTTTCAAGGCCGGCGATCAACCGCAGAAGCGTCGTCTTGCCAGAACCGGATGGCCCGAGCAGAGCGATGAGCTCGCCAGACCGTATATCGAGCGACACATCGTGAAGAGCCGGAAAACGCTCGAATTCCTTGCGTATGTTTTGGACGCGAACTTCCATTCTATTTCCTTCAATGCCGCCGGCTTGCGGCGATTTCTTCGCTGTAGCGCATTTCGAGGAGCGTCTTCAAAACGAGCGTGACCAAAGCAAGCAGGGCAAGCAACGTGGCAACAGCGAAGGCACCGGTGAAATTGTATTCGTTATAAAGGATTTCGACCTGCAGCGGCATCGTGTTGGTTTGGCCGCGAACATGGCCCGAAACAACGGATACCGCGCCGAACTCGCCCATGGCGCGGGCGTTGCACAGCAATACGCCGTAGAGCAGCCCCCATTTGATGTTCGGAAGGGTGACATACCAGAACGTCTGCCAACCATTGGCGCCGAGCGATATCGCCGCCTCTTCATCGCCCGTTCCCTGTTCCTGCATGAGCGGGATCAATTCCCGTGCCACGAAGGGAAAGGTGACGAACATCGTCGCGAGGATCAGGCCCGGGACAGCGAAGAGGATCTTGATGTCGTGCGCGCTCAACCAGCTGCCGAGATAGGTATTGGCCCCGAACAGCAGGACGAAGACCAGGCCGGCGATGACAGGCGATACCGAAAACGGCAGATCGATAAGGGTCGTCAGGAACGCCTTGCCCTTGAACTCGAACTTGGCGATTGCCCAGGCGGCAGCAACGCCGAAGACCAGGTTCAGCGGAACGCTGATGCCCGCCACGATCAGCGTCAGCCTGATTGCGGAAAAGGTTTCCGCATCCTGCAGTGCGTCGAAGAATGCGGCTCCGCCCTTGCGGAACGCCTCGACGAAGACGGCCGCAAGCGGCAAGAGCAGGATCAAGGTCAGGAAGACGAGCGACGCCAGGATCAGCGTCCAGCGCGCCACCCGATGTTCGGTGACGACGGAGCGAACCTTTGTTGTCGTGATGGTGCCATCAAGCGCCATAACCGTACCTCCGCCTGCTCCATCCCTGGATGAGGTTGATCACCAGCAGCAGCACGAACGACAGCACCAGCATGACTGCGGCAATGCCTGTCGCGGCTGCGTAGTTGTATTCCTCGAGCTTGATCACGATCAGCAGAGGCGCGATTTCCGATTTGAACGGCAGGTTGCCGGCGATGAAAATGACCGAGCCGTACTCTCCGACGCCGCGAGCGAAGGCGAGGGCAAAGCCGGTCAATACAGCGGGCGCCAGCCCCGGCAGCAGAACACGGAAGATTGTCTGCAGGCGCGTCGCGCCGAGCGTGGCCGCGGCTTCTTCGACTTCCTTGTCGATCTCTTCCATGACAGGCTGGACCGTTCGAACCACGAAGGGCAGGCCGACGAAAACGAGGGCGATGACGATACCGAGCGGCGTAAATGCGATCTTGATTCCGAGCGGTGTCAGAAACTGTCCAACCCAGCCGTTCGGCGCATAGAGGGTGGCGAGTGCAATACCGGCCACTGCCGTCGGCAAGGCGAAGGGCAGGTCGACCATCGCGTCGATCACGCGTTTGCCGGGGAAGCGATAGCGGACGAGCACCCACGCAAGCACGATGCCGAACACGGCGTTGACACAGGCGGCTGCAAAGGCAGTTCCGAAGCTGATGCGCAGAGCGTTCAGCGTGCGCGCATCGAGTGCGATGGCCCAGAAACTCGCCCAGCCGAGCTCGCTCGACCTCCAGGCAAGGCCAGAGAGCGGGATGAGGATCAAGAGGGTGAGCCAGGTCAAGGTGAGGCCGAGCGCCATTCCAAATCCTGGAATGACGCTCGGCCGCCTGAACCGCCACCGTGAGGGGCTATGTGCTGTCATGCGATGTATTATTGGGCCGGCTTGTAGATTTGGTCAAATACACCGCCGTCGCCGAAGAATTTCGGCTGGGCTTCCTTCCAACCACCGAAG
Source organism: Hyphomicrobiales bacterium (assembly GCA_900468535.1). Taxonomy (GTDB): domain Bacteria; phylum Pseudomonadota; class Alphaproteobacteria; order Rhizobiales; family Rhizobiaceae; genus Rhizobium. The sequence continues at coordinate 9,303 of UBTY01000025.1, forward strand.
TCGTCGATCGTTGCGAGCGTCAGCTTCGGGAACCGTGCAATGTCGGCAGGATCGGCAGCTTCCGGCTTGGTCGGACGGTAGAAGTGCTTGGCAGCGATCTTCTGGCCTTCGTCGGAATAGAGATAGTTGAGGTAGGCTTCGGCCACCTTGCGCGTGCCCTTCTTGTCGACGTTGCCGTCAACGACTGCAACCGGCGGATCCGCGCGGATCGAGAAGCTCGGCGTCACGATCTCGAACTGATCAGGTCCGAGCTCTTCGAGAGAGAGGTAGGCTTCGTTCTCCCAGGCAAGCAACACGTCGCCGAGGCCACGCTGTACGAAGGTCGTCGTCGCACCGCGCGCGCCGGTATCGAGAACCGGAACGTGCTGAAGCAGCTTGGTGACGTATTCCTGCGCCTTGGCGTCATCGCCGCCATTGGCCTGCTTGGCCCATGCCCAGGCAGCCAGGAAGTTCCAGCGGGCGCCGCCCGAGGTCTTCGGGTTCGGGGTGATGACCTGAACGTCGTCCTTGACCAGATCGGCCCAGTCCTTGATGCCCTTCGGGTTGCCCTTGCGGACGAGGAATACGATCGTCGAGGTGTAGGGCGTGGAATTGTTCGGGAACTTGGTCTTCCAGTCGGCCGGGATCTTGCCGGTCTTCTTGGCGATCGCGTCGATGTCACCTTCGAGAGCGAGGGTAACGACGTCGGCCTCAAGGCCGTCGATGACCGAACGGGCCTGCGCGCCGGATCCGCCGTGCGACGCCTGGATTGTAACGGTCTCGCCCGTGTCCGCCTGCCACTTCTTCGCGAATGCGGCGTTGAAATCCTTGTAGAGTTCCCTCGTCGGATCGTAGGAAACGTTCAAGAGGGCCTGGTCCGCGAACGCGGGCGCAACAGCGCTGATTGCTACGCTACCTGCAAATACCGCGGCTGCCAGAAGCCGCGTAATCCGTACTGATTTCATCGGGAACCTCCTTCGTTCATGAGCCAAACTCTACCAAGTTGGTCGTATAATGAAACGAAGATTGTTTCTGTTCCGCGGCTGCCAGCCGGAATGGAGTGCCATTTCGGGCCGGCTTTTGAAATGAACTTGCTCGCATCTCTCATGACTGCACGGGAGGTCTAGAGAGCGTGAGGGGCTGTCAGGTCCGGGAGTCGGCCAGAAAGTCGGAGTAGAGTTCCTCCGAGGTTTTTGCCTTGCGCATCGCCATGAGGATGCCTGGCGACTGTAGCTGGCGGGCAATTGCTGCGAGCGCGTTCAGATACTCGCCGCGCTGCGGCTCGCCGAAGAGAAGGGCAAAGGCGATGTCGGTCGGCAGGTCGTCGACGGCTTCGAAATCCACAGGCTTCGCAAACCGCAACAGCAGGCCGCGAGGATGGGTCATGCCCTCCACGACTGCATGCGGCACGGCGACACCGTTGCCGATGCCCGTCGAGCCCAGGCTTTCCCGGCTTTCCAGGGCATGAAGGATCGCCTTCTCCTCGATCCCGAATGCGCGCGCCGCCTTTTCCGCGATCGCTTGCAGCCCACGCCACTTCGTCGTTACGGAAACGCCGATGAACACGTGTGCCGGCTGAATGATCTTCGTGAAGTCCATAGAAATTCTCTGCTTGTCTGCTGGCCACGCGATGGCTCGCGCGACGCTCGCCGTTCATATGTTCAATTCGGGTAAATGGTCGAGGGGGTGCGGGGTCGGGAAATATAAAGGAGGCATAAATGCCGCAGCCATCCCCAGAATGTCGCTTTATGGGCAATTCATCATTTGATGAGCAAAAGCTATTCAAGTGCGATTGAATTTCGAACGCGTGGGGTCTTATAGTCATTCCAAAGCCGCGCTGATTTGATCGGCGCGGGGAGGCAACGGGAAGGAAGCAGAACAATGGCCAAAGTCCGTGCGCTGGTGCTCGAGCGCCAGCATGAACTCGCGCTCCGCGATATCGATCTACCGATGGACACCGGTCCCGGCCAGGTGAAGATCAAGATCCACACGGTCGGCGTCTGCGGCTCGGATGTCCATTACTATACGCATGGCAAGATCGGCCCCTTCGTGGTCAACGAGCCGATGGTGCTCGGCCATGAAGCGGCCGGCACCGTGGTCGAGGTCGGCGCAGGCGTGACGCATCTCAAGGTCGGCGACCGTGTCTGCATGGAGCCCGGTATCCCTGATCCGAACTCCAAGGCGAGCCGGCTCGGCATGTACAATGTCGACCCCGCTGTCACCTTCTGGGCAACGCCGCCTGTTCATGGCGTCCTGACACCGGAGGTCGTCCATCCCGCCAACTATACCTACAAGCTTCCCGATAACGTGAGTTTCGCAGAAGGCGCCATGGTCGAGCCCTTTGCGGTCGGCATGCAGGCCGCGACGAAAGCGAAGATTGCGCCCGGCGATACCGCCGTCGTCCTCGGCGCCGGCCCGATCGGGACGATGGTGGCGATCGCTGCTCTCGCCGGCGGTTGCGCCCGCGCCATCGTCGCCGACCTTGCGCAGCCGAAGCTCGATATCGCTGCGCAGTATCAGGGCGTCATTCCGGTCAATATCCGCGAGAAGAACCTCGTCGAGGAAATTGCGCGCCTGACCGACGGCTGGGGCGCCGATGTGATCTTTGAATGCTCCGGCTCGCCGAAGGCCTGGGAAACCATCATGACGCTGCCACGACCGGGCGGTGTCATCGTTGCCGTCGGCCTGCCCGTCAATCCTGTTGGTTTCGATGTCTCGACAGCCTCGACGAAGGAAATCCGCATCGAGACGGTGTTCCGTTATGCCCACCAATACGAGCGTTCGATCGCGCTGCTCGGTTCCGGCCGTGTGGATCTTAAGCCGCTGATCTCGGAGACATTCGGCTTCGAGGATTCCATCAAGGCCTTCGATCGCGCCGTCGAGGCGCGTCCTGACGATGTGAAGCTGCAGATCGTCATGGAGTAACGCGACGCCGATGCCAGGTGGGGCGGCTCCAGCAAGAGCCGCCAGACCAATCAGATGCTGCGGCAGAGGAAGATTTCCGTGTGCCGGATCTCTTCGGGAATAGGTCTGAATGGCTCGCAACGTCGAAAGGCGAAGGCTTCGTACAAGGCGACGGCCTGTGTCATGTAGATCGCCGTGTGCACCAGTGCCTTTCGGTGAGCGGCCCTGCTGATCGCCTCCAGTGCCGCCGCCATCAAGGTATGGCCGATGCGTCGCCCGCGAAAGGCGGGATCCACATAGAATTTGTGAATCTCGCCCGCCTCCGTATCAAAGGCGGCGAGACCGATACAGCCGGCCGCCGTGCCGTTCCAGTTCGCAATGAGCATCGATGCATTCGCCGAGCCGAATTTCTCGGCAAGGCTATCGCCGGTCTGGCCGTGATAGAGGCCGATGATCAGGTCCGCCGGAACGCCAAAGGCTTTGCCCTGAGCCACATCCAACTCGCCAAGCGCCCGACAGAATGAGGCGCAGGTCTCGAAGTCTTCTTCAGTTCGCGCCGGTGCGATCGAGATCATCCTTCGTCCCTCTGTTGTCTTCAGCCTAAGATATGACGGCGTCAGTTCGACCGCGCCTCGTCGGCATCGGCCCACGCGCACTCGAATGCCAGGACCGGCTTCGCAAATCCTTTGAGACTTCGCCGCGATGCGTTGGCGAAGAGGTCGGCCGCGCCGTGTTCCCGAAAGACATTCTCCGATACGAGGATCTGATCGCTGTTGGCCTCCGCGCAGAGCCGAGCGGCCAGTTGCACGGTTGATCCGAAGAGGTCACGGCTATCCTCGATCGGTTCGCCGCAATCAAGCCCGATCCTGACATGGATGGGTTCCGGTGTGCCGCTGTTGTAGGTCCTGAATTCGCGCTGGATGCTCATCGCACAGCCGACAGCCGCGTGCGTGGAAATGAAAGCAGCCATGATGCCGTCTCCGGTGTGCTTGACCTCTCGGCCCTGACATTGCGCCAGGCAGCGACGAACGATGGCGTCATGCGCCCGTACCAGTTCGGCTGCCATCCGGTCGCCGAGCCGCGTGGTCATCTCGGTTGACCCGACAATGTCGGTAAACAGGATTGCCCGATGACCGGCATCCCGTTCGACGCCCGTCTCGCCGGCCTTTTGTTCCGGCTCATTGATGCGCCCAAGAAATGCCTCGACCGCCGACAGCGCGACCTCGACCACTTCGCCGGCGATAAAGCCATGTGCTTCGCGATGCACGCATTGCGCCGTTTCCGCATCCGGCGCATCGATCAGGCAGAATGCCGTTCCGCGCCGCTGGTCATACCAATAGGTCAGGAACCTCACCCCGTACCGATCTTCGACAGCCAGATCCCTGCGATGCGCATCGGCTATGTCTTCAGCGGAGGTACCCGCAAGATCATGCCGGTCCATGAAGATAGCCACGTTCGTGCGTCCTTCGGAGAGCCCCTCAGCATTGGCCGTATCCTACGCCGATGCCATCGCGAGGTCCACAGCGCGGGGCGTCAGGTCATACGGTGGAAGTAGCCGCTGCCTCGCATAGCCAAACACGGAAGGCCGACATCGCCGGCGTCTCCGACCGGGACTGCAGGCGGGTCAGCCAGTAGCTGCCCATGGTGACCGTGATGTCGAAGGGCTGGCGGATTGCCTCGGCAAGCAAGTGCCGGGAAAACATCAGCGGCGGCGCCAAGGCAACGCCCGCGCCCTGCAGTGCTGCTTCCATCATGGCGAGCGAGGAATCGAAGACGATGTTCTTCAACGGCGGCAGGCTGGCCTCCAGCCCTGCGGATGCGAACCACTGCGACCACTCATCGGCGCGGTACGAACGCAGCAACGTCTGCTTCAAGAGGTCAGCCGGCGAGTTCAGTTGTGTCGCGATCTCGGGCACGCAGAGCGGCGACAGCGGCGCTTCGAGCAGCCGCAACGCCTCGATGCCGTGCCACGCGCCCGAGCCGAAACGAACCGCATAATCCAAACCTTCGGCGGCGATATCGACCCGGTTGTTGTTCGTCGAGAGCCGCAGGTCGATGAAAGGGTGGTGTGCCTGGAAGGCCCGCAGCCTCGGCAACAGCCAGCCGACCGCAAAGGTGCCGACGGCGCCGACGCGCAGCACCTCGCGATAGTGCCCACCCTCGAATTGCTCCAGTGTGCCGGCGATCCGGTCGAAGGCATCGCGGAGCGCCGGTAGCAGCGTCTCGCCTTCGCTGGTCAGCATCAATCCGCGCGGCAGTCGTTCGAACAGCGTCACGTTCAGCCGCGTTTCCAGGCTCTTGACCTGATGGCTGACGGCAGCCTGCGTGACGCAGAGCTCGATCGCCGCCTTGGTGAAGCTGAGGTGCCTAGCGGATGCTTCAAAAGCTCTGAGCGCGTTCAGCGGCAGATGCGGACGAACCATGTCACCCCCAATTTTTCTAATGCCTCATGTTAGATATCGTCGTTTGAGGCGGCTGCCTAGCGTTCGTATACAGACCCGTCTGAACCCATCCGCGTCGCCGAGATCGCAAAATTGCGGGATTTTCTGCGGGATGCAGGCAGCTGCATTGGTCGATCAGCCCGCGGCGGCGGCGCTGCGGCAATCCTACGAACCCCGAGGCACCATATCTGTTATGAGAAATATTTCGCAATCCATGTTTGGAATTCTCGCCGCGGCGTCAGTCCTTATTGGCGTCGGCGCGCACGCGGCGGAGCGTAATGAAGAGCTTGCCCGCGTTGTGAACGCCGTTGCCGTTCCTCTCATGGCGGAGAACAATATCCCCGGCATGGCGATTGCGGTCACCGTCGGCGGAAAGCGGTATATCTACAATTACGGCGTGGCATCGAAAGCCGACGGGCGGAAGGTGACCGACGCGACGCTGTTTGAAATCGGCTCGGTCAGCAAGACCTTCACCGCGACCCTTGCGGGTTATGCCCAGGCGAGCGGCGATCTGGCTTTTGCCGACAGCCCGGCTAAATACCTTCCGGAACTCACCGGCAGTCGCCTTGCCGGAGCGACGATGCTCGATCTCGGAACCTACACCGCAGGCGGCCTGCCGCTGCAGTTCCCCGACGACGTGACCGATCACAAGGCGATGGTCGGCTACTACAAGAGCTGGAAGCCGGCTTATGCGCCGGGAACGCGCCGTGTCTATTCCAATCCGAGCATCGGCCTGTTCGGCTATGCCGCCGCCAAGGCGATGGGGTGGCCGTTCGACGATCTGATGCAGCAGAAGCTGTTTCCGGCGCTCGGCCTCAGCCATACCTTCATCTCGGTTCCGAAGGCTGACAACGACAACTATGCCTACGGCTACTCAAAATCCGACAAGGCTATCCGTGTTTCGCCTGGCGTCCTGGATTCGGAGGCATACGGTGTGAAGATGACGGCAAGCGACATGCTCCGCTTCGTCGAAGCCAACATGGACGGCTCCGATCTCGACACGACAATGCAATCGGCGATTGCTGCGACCCATACGGGCTATTACAAGGTCGGCGGCATGACACAGGGCCTCGGTTGGGAAATGTACCAGTACCCGACGACCCTCGACCAGCTTCTGGCGGGCAACTCGGCCGACATGACCCTGAAGGCCAACGAGATCGAGAAGCTGTCGCCGCCACGGCCGCCGGTGAAGGACGCGCTCCTCAACAAGACCGGGTCGACCAACGGCTTCGGCGCCTACGTCGCCTTCGTGCCATCCAAGCGCATCGGTATCGCACTCTTCGCGAACAAGAACTATCCGAACGGCGAACGCGTCAAAGCCGCCTACCGGATATTGGCGACACTGGATGACGATCTGCCCACCCCGAACGCCGACTGAGCGCCTGATGAAAGGGGACCGGCTCGCCGTGTCCCTCAATGGCGTCAACCGGTTAGGCCAGCTTTCGTTCACGCGGTGCCGATCATAGCGATAATGAGCCGTCCCGTCACGGATACACCGCAAGGCGTTGCGGCGAGGCGGGACCGGCGCCGGATGTGGAGGAAGGACGTGAGCTTCCGCATCGGGGGTTTGCAGAAAATGGTCTCCCTCCGGGGACGGCGGCCCGCGCGAATGCGGCGTCGAGTTGAGCCCCGGACGTGCCTGTGTGGCACACATGGTCGGCGGCGGCGCGAAAGCGCCGACCGAAGGCGGCAGAGGGGCCGGAGTTGCAAACAAAAACCGCCGAACGGGGCGCTGGGAGGCGCCATATTATTTTACTCCAGCGAGGCAATTTCCAGCGCCCCGTCCGAGTGCCATGCAGGAGCAAACCCACGGGCCGAACCGGCCGCGTGAAGCGAAGCCGTGCCTATATCAGGCGCATTCGATGAACTCCGCCCGGTTGCGGGCAAGCCGGATGGAAGGCGAGGGACACCGCATCAGCGCCGTCGAGATGCAGCGCGCAAAATCGAATGGCGGAGCGCATCGCTGCATGAATCGGGTGGCTAACGCAGCCGTCTCGGTCGACCATATCGTTCTCAAGACAGAGGAACGTAGCATGTCATCCTTCTTCCTGGCACTACATGTCATCGCCGCCGGACGCGGTGAAGGGCTGCGTCCGGAACTCGTTGAAGCCCTCAAGTAACAATTGCACACTGACTTTCCGTCCGATATTTCCCCGCCGGCCATCAGATCTGCTGGCAATACGCTTCCCATCGGAAAGGCAGTTGGCGAGCCGAACGGCTTCAACAGGCGCGAGAAGAATTAAGAATGCCCCCGGGTGGCGGCTTCGGGCGCTTTCTTGCGGGCTGCGCTAAACCGCCGTCAGGTCTCCCAGCAGCGTCGGGATCAACTCTGACACGGTCGGATGAATTGGCACCGCCCATTTCAACACCGGATAGGGGGTCTTGGCATTCATGGCATCGATGAAGCCGTGGATCGCCTCGTCACCCTCGATCCCGAGGATCGCAGCACCGAGGATCTGTTGTGTTTCGGCGTCAGCGATCACCTTCATGAAACCCTTGGTTTCGCCGCGCTCGTTGGCGCGACCGACGCGGCTCATCGGGCGGGTGGAGACCATGATCTTGCGGCCGGTGGCGCGCGCTTCCTTCTCGCTGATGCCGACACGCCCGAGTGGCGGATCGATGTAGAGCGCATAGGCGAGGATGCGGTCGCTGAGCTTGCGGTCCTCGCCGTCGAGCAGGTTGGCGGCGGCGATCTCGAAGTCGTTGTAGGAGGTATGAGTAAAGGCCCCATGACCATTGCAGTCGCCGAGTGCCCAGATGCCCTCGACATTGGTGGCAAGCTTGTCGTCGACGGTGATGTAACCGCGCTTGTCGATGGCGACGCCGGCCTTCTCGAGCCCGAGGTCATCGGTGTTAGGCGTGCGTCCCGTGGCAACGAGCACATGGCTTGCCTCGATCGGCGGCTGCCCCTTGCCGATGCGGACTTCGATCCCGTTTGCCGTCTTTGAAAAGCCGATACCATCGGCATCCGTGTGGACGGCAATACCTTCCGCTCGCAGGATATCTGCGATCGCATCGGAGATATCGGCGTCCTCGCGCGACGCGAGCTTCGGGCCGCGCTCGATGACAGTCACCTCGGCGCCGAAGCGCCGATACATCTGTGCGAACTCGAGCCCGATGTAGCTGCCGCCGATGACTGCGAGATGTCGTGGAAGCTGGTCGAGATGAATGATCGAGGTGCTCGTCAGATAGTCGATATCGTTGATGCCAGGCATGTCGGGAATGGTCGGCCGCGCGCCGACATTCAGGAAGATCTTCGGAGCGGTCAGCCTCTCGCCATTGACGCTCACCGTATGGGCATCCTCGAAGCGGGCGTGGCCGTAGATGACGGTCATACCCTCCATGCCGGCAAACCAGTTGATCAGGCCGTTGCGGGCGTTCATCGTCACGGTCTCGGCGCGCTTGCGCACCACCGTCATGTCGATACCGATGGCGCCCGGGATCAGCACCCCATAGTCGGCGGCACGTCGGGCCACATGGGCGGCGCGGGCGCTGGCCACCAGTGTCTTCGTCGGCATGCAGCCGGCGTTGACGCAGGTGCCGCCGAGGAACTTGCGCTCGATCAACGCCACCTTCATGCCCTTCGCGACCATGCGGGCGGCGAGGAAGGGACCGGACTGGCCGGCTCCGATCACGATGGCGTCGAAACTTGGCATCACACTGCTCCCACGATGATCAGCGCGCCGATGATCGCAACCGCGTCCTCGATCAGCGCGGCCGGTGTATCCTTGCCGAAGGCGGCGGCAAGCTTGCCGCGGGCAGCCGCTCCGCCGAAGGTGCCAACCGCGGCGCCGACAACGCCGGCAATGAGCCCGCCGATCAGCGAGCCACCGGATGCTCCGATGGTGGCGCCCGTCAGCGCGCCCATGATCAGGCGAGCGGCAAACTGCATCGGGACCTTGCGGGACGGTGTCGAGGGCAACTGGTCGGTAATCAACTCGACGACGGCAAGCAGGCTGAACACCCATGGAGTCCACCGATATCCCATGAAGGCAAGCGGTGTCTGCGAAACGTCAAACCAGCCGAGAGCGGCGCCCCAGGCAACGACGGCCGGCGCCATCATGGCTCTGAGTCCTGCGATAATTCCAATCAGAAATGCGAGAAACAAAAGCATGTGCAATCCCCCATGCCGCGTGCAATTCAATCGCGGTCACGGGAGGCTTGCATATTGTCGCGCAGGTTTCAATTTGCGCGATGGTCTACTTGACGCAATTGCCGAAGGCGAGGACCGTACGGCCGGGGATAAGCCCGACAATAGTCGGGCATGCGGTTACTTCTGCTGCAAAAATTCTGTACGCTTACGCTCGTCCATGCGCTCCACGAGCAGCGAGTAGGCGACATAGTACTTGTAGATATTGCTGACGTATTGAACGGTCTCGCGTCCGACGATGGCGGCCGCGCCATTTTCAACGTTGCCAAACCAGACGTCAGGATCGAGCCCCATCGTCTTTGCTTTCTCGCGGAATTTGCGAAGATTTCCCGGCCCGGCATTGTAGGCAGCGAAAGCGAAGAGCTGCCGGTCCTTGGGTTGGAGATTCTCATCGTCGATATATGTTTTGATCAGGTGGCGCAGGTATTTCGCGCCGGCCTCCACGTTCCGGTCAGGATCCTTGTCGATGCCGCTGATGCCGATGTCCTTGTCCTTGGCGGTCGAAGGTAGCATTTGCATGATACCGACGGCACCGCGCGGCGAGCGCCGCGACTGTTCGAGTTGGGATTCCTGATAACCCTGCGCGATCAGCATCAGGTAATCAAACGAATATGTCTCGCCGTACTTTCGAAAAATCTCGATCAGCTCCTGGAACCGCTGCACATCAGACGGCGAATAGGCGCGCTTGACGATCTTGTCTTGCTTGAAGAAGGTCGTGCGCAAGATGTTGCCGAATGTCGTGCCGACCTTGTGCGCTGCCACGAAGGCATTGAGTTCGGCTTTCAGCTGTGGGCTGTTTTTGCGGATCGCCCACGCGATCTTGCCTTCCGAGGACACCACCACGTCGTCGCGTACTTTCAGGTCGGGAAAGACATGGGTCCAAATTGCTGCCTTGTAGGAGTCGACGACAGTGAAAGGAAGAAGGCCAGCATTGACCATCTCCATCAGGTCCTCGTCCTCGAGGCTCTCATCCATCGGATCGATGATGATCTCCTTCTTTCCTCTGGAGACGAGTTCCTCGTTTCTAGTGAGAAGGTGCTCGTAATAGCTGCTCGACTTGCGCACCGCGACGTGTTGGCCTGAGAGCTCATCAAGGTTGGCCACGCTTGGGCTGGTTGGCGATGTCACCAAGACTTCCTTCGCATCGGCATAGAGCGGATCGGTGAAATCGACCTCCTTGGCTCGCTCGTCCGTGATCGTGAGATTGGCCATGACAATGTCGCCAAGTCCCTCGTTTAGAGCGGAGAGCAGCTGGTCTCGCGGCGTCGGCACGAAAATGACGTTGACGCGATCGATCTGCTTTTTCCGGTCCTTGTTGAGTACCTTTTCGAGTTCGCTGCCGAACTCGACTGCGGTGCCAAACTGGCGCCCCTTGTCGACGAAGTAGATCGTCTTGCTGAAGGGGACGAGCACGCGAACGATGCGGCGCTGCTTCATGGCGTCGAGATCGATGACATGTCTTTCAATAAGTGCGGGCTTCTCCGAAGGGGCAGCCGTATTCGGGAGGGCGCCTGACGCAGGGAGATACGACGAAGACAAGGCAACTGCCAGAACCAGACATTTTGGAAGCGATTTCATCCTGTGTCCCCCAACGAAGCGGTTTTGCGCTTGGTCACTCGGTCCACGGACTATGCGGCTGATACGCCCCGCTGGGGAAGTACGTTACAGTTAACTCCCGCGGCACATAATGTAACATATGTCATATCTCCCCTGGGTGATCGGCCTCGCAGCCATGAGGAGAGCTATCGCGGCCTTTGCGCTGAAGGAGATAAGGACACCGAAAGGGCGCCGCCAAAGAAAAAACCCCGCATTATGGCGGGGGCGAAAAGGAAGACGATAGCTTGAACATCAGCCCCTAAAACGCGGGAAACGCGTTTTGGTTCCGAGTGTTCTCTGAGGGCGGAGGCCCAATGGATGAGCGCATGGCCTTGGTCAATTGGCAAAGGCTGCAATGCCGGTCACGGCGCGGCCGAGGATCAGCGCGTGAACATCGTGCGTCCCCTCGTAGGTGTTGACCACCTCGAGGTTGACGAGGTGACGGGCGATGCCGAATTCGTCGGAGATGCCGTTGCCGCCCAGCATGTCGCGGGCAAGTCTGGCGATATCCAGCGCCTTGCCACAGGAATTGCGCTTGACGATCGAGGTCAGCTCCACCGGCGGATGCCCGTCTTCCTTCATGCGGCCGAGTCTTATGCAGCCCTGCAGGCCGAGCGAGATTTCGGTTATCATATCGGCGAGCTTCTTCTGGATCAGCTGGTTGGCGGCCAGCGACCGGCCGAACTGCTTGCGGTCAAGCACATATTGCCGAGCCTTGGCATAGCAGTCCTCGGCAGCGCCGAGAGCGCCCCAGGCAATGCCGAAGCGGGCCGAGTTCAGGCAGGTGAACGGTCCCTTGAGGCCGGTGACATTGGGCAACAGGTTCTCTTCCGGCACAAAAACCTCGTCCATCACGACTTCGCCGGTGATCGACGCGCGCAGACCGACCTTGCCATGAATTGCCGGCGCCGACAGGCCCTTCCAGCCCTTCTCGAGGATGAAGCCGCGGATGATGCCATCCTCGGTCTTCGCCCAGACGACGAAGACATCGGCGATGGGCGCATTGGAGATCCAGGTCTTGGCGCCGGAGAGGCTGTAACCGCCATCGACCTTGCGTGCCCGCGTCACCGTCGAGCCCGGGTCCGAACCGTGGTTCGGTTCGGTCAGACCGAAGCAGCCGATCCACTCGCCGGTCGCAAGCCTCGGCAGGTACTTCTGCTTCTGCGCCTCCGATCCAAAGGCATCGATCGGCACCATGACGAGAGAGGACTGCACGCTCATCATCGAGCGATAGCCGCTGTCGACACGCTCGACCTCGCGGGCGATCAGCCCGTAGGCAACGTAGCCGAGGCCCGCGCCACCATATTCCGGGGCAATCGTTGGCCCAAGCAGTCCAAGCGCGCCCATTTCGCGGAAGATCTCGGGATCGGTCTTTTCATGACGGAAGGCTTCGAGGACACGGGGCACCAGCTTGTCCTGGGCATAGGCGTGGGCGGTCTCCTGCACCATGCGCTCTTCGTCGGTCAACTGCTCCACAAGCCGGAAAGGATCGGCCCAGTCGAAGATCTCGCGGGTATGCTGCATGGTCGTTCCTCCTCCTTCACCTTCCGATGCGAACATTCTTCGGGCATAGACCCGCAGGTTGGAAGGGTCAACTCGCCAGGAGATGTCGGCGCCAATCTAACGCTTGGCCCAGGGCGGCACGAACCTCACATCCTCGCCGGTCACCGCTTCCCGTAGAAAATCGATGACCGCCCGAACCCTTGGCGACTGGCGAAGATCTCGAGGGCATGTGATCCAGTAGTGCCGCCTCAGATCGACCTCTTCGGGCAGTACTCGTTCCAGTTCGGGGTAGCGGCTGGCGAAGAAATAGGGAAGCACGCAAAGCCCAAGGCCATTTCGGGTCGCCGTCAGCTGCGCGAAGATGCTTGAACTCTGGAACTGCGGCCTGATGCGCGGATGCACGTCGCCGAGATAGTCGAGGCCGGGCGCGAAGATCATTTCCTCGATGTAGCTGATGAAGGGATGCTCAAGGAGGTCGTCGCGGCAGGCGATCGGCGCGCTTCGCCGCAGATAGTCCCGCGAGCCGTAGACCTGGAGATGGTAGTCGGTTAGCTTGTCGGAAAAATAAGGTCCACCCTTCGGCTCGTCGAGGACGACGGAGATATCGGCCTCCTTGCGCGACAGAGACATGATCTGCTGGATCGTGACCAGCTCGAGCGACAGATTGGGGTGGCGGGCGACGAACTGCGGCAAAACGCGTGCGAAGAAAAAGTTCGAGAAGCCCTCCGGCGCACTCAGGCGAACGACGCCGCGCTGCGTCGTCGCGCCGTCGGTAAGATCTGCGCGCAGCCGTTCGGTTTCCTGCTCCATCTTCTCGGCGGTCTCGACGAAGCGCGCACCCATCGCCGTCATCACGTAGCCACGCGGGTTGCGCTCGAAGAGCTTGACCTTCAGCGCGAACTCCAGCCTGTCGATACGTCGGGAGACGGTGGCATGACTGGTGCGCAATTGCCGCGCGGCGGTCGACAGCTGGCCGGTGCGGGCAACTGCCAGAAAGAACTGAAGGTCGTCCCAGGTAAATTGCGGCGGATTGTTCATCTTAGCTCCCAATCGGCACTGGCATGCTCACGCTGCTGGTTATTCGTCTTTCGTCTAATGCGGCCCGGGCTGCCCCCAGCCGTGCTCCGCCCTAGCTTTCAACGAAAGCGCCCTAACGATCTGCATTCATTGGGTCGGAGGCCGTGCTTGAGCGATAGTTCTGTTCAAAAACGAACAGATACTGTTTGGAATTAGTTGTAAAGCGGCCTTGCCTGAATGGATTAATTCCATGATCGTGAGGCATGGGCTGGCTGCTTTGAGGAGGGCGGCTGGCCAAATTTGAACAGACCCGCATTCTGGCCAATCTCTGGGAGGAGAGAAATATGCGAAAGAGTCTCATTGCGTCGCTGGCATTTCTACTTGCAAGCAGTACAGCTGTACTCGCCGATGGTGCATCCGACGGCAAGGTAAAGATCGGTATCCTGAACGATCAATCCGGCGTTTATGCCGACTTCGGAGGCAAGTCCTCGGTCGAGGCAGCCAAGATGGCGGTCGAGGATTTCGGCGGCAAGGTGCTTGGCGTTCCCGTCGAGATCGTTGATGCCGACCATCAGAACAAGCCCGACATCGCCTCCAACATTGCCCGCCAGTGGTATGACACCGAGCAGGTCGACGCGATCATGGAACTGACCACCTCTTCGGTGGCGCTCGCGGTTCAGGCGGTGGCAAAGGAAAAGAAGAAGATCGATATCGTCACCGGCGCGGCGACGACCGACCTGACCGGCAAGGCATGCTCGCCCTACGGCTTCCACTGGGCCTATGACACGCACGCCCTTGCCGTCGGCACAGGCGGCGCGCTCGTCAAGCAGGGTGGCGACAGCTGGTTTTTCCTGACGGCCGACTATGCGTTCGGCTACTCCCTGGAACAGCAGACGAGCGACTTCGTGAAGGCCAACGGCGGCAAGGTGGTCGGATCGGTTCGCCACCCGCTCTCGACGCAGGACTTCTCCTCGTTCCTGCTGCAGGCCCAATCATCCGGCGCCAAGGTGATCGGCCTTGCCAATGCCGGTCTCGATACTGCGAATGCGATCAAGCAGGCAGCTGAATTCGGAATTACGCAAGGTGGCCAGCATCTGGCGGCATTGCTGTTCACACTGGCCGAGGTGCATGGCCTTGGCCTTGAAGCAGCCCAGGGCCTGACGCTGACCGAGGGCTATTACTGGAACCTCGACGACAAGAGCCGCGAATTCGGCAAGAAGTTCTTCGCCCGCACCGGCAAGATGCCGAACATGATCCATGCGGGTACCTATTCGGCGGTCCTTCAGTATCTCAAGGCGGTCGACAAGGCCGGTACGGATGATACCGAAGCCGTCGCCAAGCAGTTGCACGAATTGCCTGTCGACGATGTCTTCGGTCGCGGCGGCACTGTTGGCCCGAACGGTCGCATGATCCACGACATGTACCTGCTGCAGGTCAAGAAGCCTGCGGACAGCAAGGAACCGTGGGACTACTTCAACGTGCTTGCGACCATTCCAGGCAAGGAAGCCTATATCGATCCCGCCAAGAGCGGCTGCACTCTGGCGAACTGACCGATGGCGGTCTCCGCAACCCAATCGAGCGCAACACCGCGGGTGGTTCTCTCCGCCCGCGGTCTGCGCCGCGACTTCGGTGGCTTCATCGCGGTCAAGAATGTCGATCTCGACGTATACGATGCTAGCGTGCATGCCCTGATCGGCCCCAACGGCGCCGGCAAGACCACGGTCTTCAACCTGCTGACGAAGTTCCTGCAGCCAACATCAGGTTCGATAACCTTGATGGGCACGGACATTACCAGGACGGCACCCGACAAGGTGGCGCGTATGGGGCTGGTGCGATCGTTTCAGATTTCTGCCGTCTTTCCGCACCTGAGCGTGCTCGACAACATCCGCGTTGCGCTGCAGCGGCCCAACAATCTGTCGACGCAGTTCTGGCGTCCGTTGTCAGCGCTCGACGCCCTGAACGACCGCGCCGAGCAACTGCTGGCCAAGGTCGGTCTCTCTAAGGAGCGCGACGCGATCGCGGCTGACCTGTCCTATGGCCGCAAGCGTGTGCTTGAGATCGCAACGACGCTTGCCCTTGATCCAAGGGTGCTCCTGCTCGACGAGCCGATGGCAGGCATGGGTCACGAGGATGTCGGCGTCGTCTCGGTGTTGATCCGCGAGGTGGCGCGAGACCGCGCCGTACTCATGGTCGAGCACAACCTGTCTGTCGTCGCCAACATCTGCCAGCATGTAACCGTGCTGCAGCGCGGAGAGATCCTGGCGGAGGGCGACTATGCGACGGTCAGTGCCGATACGCGGGTGCGCCAGGCCTACATGGGCTCGGAGGAGGGGTGATGGCGACACTTCTTGACGTCCAGGGGCTGAACGCCTGGTACGGCGAAAGCCACATCCTGCACGGTGTCGACATGCGGATCGGCGAAGGCGAGACGATCACCATCCTTGGCCGCAACGGCGTCGGAAAGACGACGACGCTGCGCACGATCACCGGCATAGTCCGCTCCAGAAAGGGCAAGCTGACCTTCGCCGGTGAAGACATGATGCAGGTGCCGCTGCACAAGACCGCGCATCGCGGCATCGGCTTCGTGCCGGAGGAGAGGGGCATATTCTCGACGCTGACGGTGTCCGAAAATCTGTTGCTGCCGCCGGTGGTCGCTTCGGGAGGCATGACGGCTGACGAGATCTACGAACTGTTCCCGAATCTCTACGAGCGCCGCAACAGTCCGGGCACGAAACTCTCGGGCGGCGAGCAGCAGATGCTGGCGATCGCCCGCATCCTGCGCACCGGTGTCCGCATGCTTCTGCTCGATGAGCCAACCGAAGGTCTGGCGCCCGTTATCGTCCAGCGCATCGGTGAAGTCCTCAAGCAATTGAAGCAGCGCGGCATGACGATCCTGCTCGTCGAACAGAATTTCCGCTTCGCTAGCAAGATCGCCGACCGCTTCTATCTTATGGACCACGGGCAGATGGTGTCGGAATTTCCGGTGGGCGAATTGCCGGAACGGATGGATACGCTGCACAAGGTCTTGGGAGTATGATCGGATGACGATGATCTTCGGCATTCCGTTGCAGGCATTCATGGGTCAGTTGCTGATTGGCTTGATCAACGGCTCCTTCTATGCCCTGTTGAGCCTTGGCCTTGCCATTATCTTCGGCCTGCTGCGCGTCATCAACTTCGCCCATGGCGCGCAGTACATGCTCGGCGCCTTCGCCGCCTATCTTCTGCTTGCCTATGCTGGCATTGGCTACTGGCCGTCATTGATCCTGGCACCCATTATCGTCGGAGTGGCCGGTGCTGTGATCGAGCGGCTGTTCCTGCGCCGGCTCTATGATCTTGATCCGCTCTATGGCCTGCTCTTCACCTTTGGCCTGGCGCTCGCCGTGGAAGGTACTTTTCGCTATCTCTACGGCTCTTCTGGCCAGCCCTATGCGCCACCAGCAGCCCTTACCGGTGCGGTCAATGTCGGTTTCATGTTCCTGCCGATCTATCGCGGCTGGGTGGTCGTCGTGTCGCTGGCGGTCTGCCTGGGCACCTGGCTTCTGATCGAGAAGACCAAGCTCGGCGCCTATCTCAGAGCTGCCACGGAGAATGCGACGCTCGTCCAGGCGTTCGGCGTCAACGTGCCGGTGCTGCTGACAATGACCTACGCGCTTGGCGCCGGTCTTGCCGCCTTCGCGGGCGTGCTGGCAGCACCCATCTATCAGGTCTCGCCGCTGATGGGCTCCAGCATGATCATCGTCGTCTTTGCTGTCGTCGTGGTCGGCGGAATGGGCTCGATCATGGGTGCGATCATCACCGGTTATGTCCTCGGCATCGCCGAGGGCCTGACCAAGGTCTTCTATCCGGAGGCGTCCAACATCGTGATCTTCGTCATCATGGCGATTGTTCTTCTTATCAGGCCCGCGGGCCTCTTCGGCCGGGATGCATGACGATGACCGAGATCACCGAAACCCTCAGGACGGAGAAAAGCCGGACCGCGCTTTCGGTGCAGGCAGCCTTCCTCGTCATCGGCTTGCTGCTCCTGCTTCTGGCGCCGTTCTTCTTCTATCCGATCTTCCTGATGAAGCTCTTGTGCTTCGCGCTGTTTGCCTGTGCCTTCAACCTGCTGCTCGGCTACACCGGCCTTCTGTCGTTCGGCCATGCGACGTTCTTCGGCGGGGCCGCCTATTTCACGGCACATGCGGTGAAGGAATGGGGATTTTCGCCAGAACTCGGCATCCTCGTCGGCGTTGCGGGCGCAGCGGTGCTCGGCCTCGTCATGGGCTTCTTCGCGATCCGTCGCCAGGGCATCTATTTCGCAATGATCACGCTCGCTTTGTCGCAGATGTTCTTCTTCTTCTGCCTGCAGTCGGCGTTCACGCACGGCGAAGACGGCATTCAGTCCGTGCCGCGCGGCCATCTGTTCGGCCTCGTCGACCTCAGCAGCTCGACCAACATGTATTACTTCGTTCTTGCCGTCTTCATCGTCGGCATCCTGATCATCTGGCGCTTCATCAACTCGCCGTTTGGAATGATCCTGAAGTCGATCCGTGAGAACGAGCAGCGGGCAATATCGCTTGGCTATTCCGTCGCGCGCTACAAGCTCGGGGCCTTCGTGATGTCGGCAGCGCTGGCGGGGCTGGCGGGCGCAGTGAAATCGCTGGTCTTCCAGTTCGCGACACTGACTGATGTGGCCTGGCAGATGTCGGGCGAGGTGATCCTGATGACGCTGCTTGGCGGCATCGGCACGCTGATCGGTCCGCTGTTCGGCGCGGGCCTCATCGTCACGCTGGAAAACTATCTGGCAACATCGGAATTCCCGGTGACGATCATCACGGGCGTCGTGTTCATGATCTGCGTGCTGATCTTCCGCCGCGGCATCATCGGTGAGTTCTACGCGTCGCGCCTCGGTCGGAAACTCGGCTTCGTCTATCGCCGCTAACGTGCCCGCCAGTCGTCTCTGCGAGGACCGGAATGCTATCTCTCGACCGACCGCGACCGCGACATACCTATCCCTTCGGTACATTTGACACCAATTCGCCGACGATCATGATTGCCGAGAAGGCGGCCGCCATGATCCTCGAAGACAACAGATAGGAGAACGGCATGGCACGGATCGCATTCATCGGACTTGGCAACATGGGTGGGCCGATGGCCGCCAACCTCGTCAAGGCGGGCCATGAGGTGACCGGCTTCGATCTCGCCGCAACCGTTCTGCAGGCTGCGGAAGCAAATGGCGTGGCGCCTGCGAGCCATATCAGTCAGGCCGTCTCGGGTGCGGAGATCGTGGTGACGATGCTGCCGCAGGGAAAGCATGTCTTGACGGCCTGGCCTGATATCCTGGCCTCGGTCGCGAGCGGCACTCTCATAATCGATTGTTCGACCATCGATGTCGACAGCGCGCGAAAAGCTCATGAGCTGGCTAGGGCAGCCGGATGCCTGTCGCTCGACGCTCCGGTTTCCGGCGGCACGGGCGGGGCCTCTGCCGGGACCCTGACGTTCATGGCGGGCGGTTCCGACGAGGCATTCGGGAGGGCGCGGCCGGTTTTGGAAGCCATGGGAAAGAAGATCATCCATTGCGGCGAGGCGGGTGCAGGGCAGGCGGCCAAGATCTGCAACAACATGATCCTCGGCATATCGATGATCGGGGTCTGCGAAGCGTTCGCGCTCGGAGAGAAGCTCGGTCTGTCGCATCAGGCATTATTCGACGTTGCATCGACATCCTCAGGACAGTGCTGGTCCGTCAGCACCTACTGCCCGGTGCCGGGACCGGTTCCCGCTTCGCCGGCCAATAATGACTACAAGCCGGGCTTTGCCGCAGCTCTCATGCTGAAGGACCTCCGTCTTTCCCAGGAAGCCGCGCTCTCTACGGGTGCATCGACGCCGCTCGGCGCGGAGGCCGCGCAGCTCTATGCCCTCTTCGAAAAGCAGGGCAACGGAGGGCGGGATTTTTCGGCCATCATCGAAATGTTGCGCGGCAGGAGCATATAGCGCCCGGGTGACTTGACACGCCCACCGATATCAGCGACGGCCCCGGCAACTACAGCGCCACGGTGGCCGACAAGAGGAATACGACATGCAGCTTCAACCCACGGCATCGGGCGTCAAGAACGCCGTCCTAGTCGGGGTCGCCTTGATGCTGCTTGGAGATCTTCTCTTTGCGCTGAACGATGCCATGGGTAAGTGGCTGGTGACGAACTTTTCGCTCGGGCAGGTGCTTCTCATCCGCTCGCTCGGCTGCTTCATCATACTCGGACCGCTGCTGGTCAAGCAGGGGCCGGAGAAGCTGTTTCGCGTCGAGCGAAAGGGCCTGCAGGTCCTGCGTGTCCTGTTCGCCACGCTTGATGTCGGCCTCTTCTATGCTGCCGTTGCCTACCTCCCGCTCGCAGACGTCATGACGTTCTATATGGCCGGACCGATCTATGTCGCCGCCCTCTCTCACTTCTTCCTGAACGAGCGTATCGGCTGGCGCCGCTGGCTCGCCGTCCTCGTCGGCTTCTGCGGTGTTGTGATCGCGCTGCGTCCATCTTCGGCGATGCTATCCTTGCCATCGCTGTTCGGCATTGTCGGCAGCCTGTCGTTCTCGATGTCACTGGTGCTCAACCGGCATCTGCGCAACACCAGCGACACGACGCTGGTAACCTGGCAGATGCTGGCCGCGCTTGTCGTCGGCGTCGTGCTGTCGATCGGGTCATGGCAACCGACCACGCCGATCGAGCTCGGCAGCATGCTGGCGCTCGGCGTCGTCGCGTCCTGCGCGCATCTGCTCATCACCCGCTCGCTGAAGCTTGCGCCCGCTTCGCTGCTGGCGCCGCTGCAATACACCCTGTTGATATGGGCGATTGCATTCGGATACGCTTTCTTCGGCGACATTCCTGATATGTACGTGATTGTGGGAGGGGCAATCATCGTTGTGGCGGGATTGTTTATCTTCCATCGGAAGAACCTGTTGGAGACTGTCCCGGCCGAAGCGGTGCCGGTGGATGGTCACTGAACAGGCCGCCGGCCTTAGAAATTCTTGAAGTCGAACTCCATTGAAGAAGAGGACAGCGATATGCCAACGCAAAAAGTAGCGCTCGTAACAGCTGGTGGGAGCGGAATGGGAGCAGCGGCGGCACGCCGGCTCGCAGCGGATGGTTTCAAGGTTGCCATTCTGTCGTCCTCGGGCAAGGGCGAGGCATTGGCCGCGGAACTTCAGGGTGTGGGCGTCACCGGTTCGAATCAATCGAATGAGGACATGCAGCGTCTCGTCGATCTTGCCATGTCGAACTGGGGGCGGATCGATGTCTTGGTCAACAGCGCGGGCCATGGACCGCGGGCGCAGATCATCGAGATCACCGATGAAGATTGGCACAAGGGGCTCGATGTCTACCTGATGAACGTGATCCGACCGACACGGATCGTCACGCCGATCATGCAGGCGCAGAAGTCCGGCGCGATCGTCAACATCTCCACAGCCTGGGCGTTTGAGCCCGCCGCGATGTTTCCGACCTCAGCAGTCTTCCGTGCGGGCCTCGCTTCCTACACCAAGATTTATGCCGACACCTATGCGGCCGATAACATCCGTATGAACAACGTGCTGCCGGGCTGGATCGACAGCCTGCCGGGCACCGAGGAGCGACGCGAATCCGTCCCGATGAAACGCTATGGAACGAGCGAGGAGATTGCCGCTACCATCGCTTTCCTCGCGTCGGAAGGCGCCGGCTACATTACTGGCCAGAACATCCGCGTCGACGGTGGCCTGGGGCGTTCGGTCTGAGGCGAAACCGGCGCCGCGCCCTGCTTTTTCCGATAGGGATCGATAGATGATCTCTATCGGAATTTTATAGTTTATCTATTTCATTTATGGCGGACGCCTGTTTATGTTGCGCCGCGAAAGCGATATCTCGCTTCGCAGCAATTTACAGGAGTCCGCATGTCCCTCATCAATACCGCTATCAAGCCCTTCAAGGCCCAGGCTTACAAGCAGGGCAAGTTCATCGAAGTGACCGACGTCGACACGAAGGGAAAGTGGGCGGTTTTCTTCTTCTATCCTGCGGACTTCACGTTCGTCTGCCCGACCGAGCTCGGTGATGTCGCCGACCACTACGCCGAACTTCAGCGTCTTGACGTCGAGGTCTACTCTGTTTCGACCGACACGCATTTCACGCACAAGGCGTGGCACGACAGCTCCGAGACGATCGGCAAGATCCAGTACACCATGATCGGCGACCCGACCGGCACCGTCACGCGCAACTTCAACGTCATGCGCGAAAGTGAAGGCCTTGCTGACCGCGGCACCTTCGTCGTCGATCCCGACGGTGTGATCCAGGCCATGGAAGTGACGGCAGAAGGTGTGGGACGCAACGCTGCGGATCTGCTGCGCAGAATCAAGGCAGCCCAGTATGTCCGCGCACATCCGGGCGAAGTATGCCCTGCAAAGTGGGAAGAGGGCGAAAAGACGCTCGCTCCGTCACTGCACCTCGTTGGCAAGATCTGATTGATCAGCGAGCCGCTTCCTCGATTGGAGGCGGCTCGCTACGACTATGCCGCATGCGCGGCGGATGAATATATTTAGCGGAGTGCGCAATGCTCGACGAAGGCCTGAAATCCCAGCTCAAAAGCTATCTGGAACGCGTTGTCCGCCCGATCGAGATCGTGGCGTCGCTGGACGACAGCGCGAAATCACGCGAGCTGTCGGAGCTTCTGAACGCATTGGTGTCGCTCTGCGACAAGATCTCCGTGACGGAATTGCATGGCCAGAACGAGCGCGCGCCTTCGTTTGCGCTGACGAGCCCTGGGCATGACATCAACCTGCGCTTCGCGGGCATTCCGATGGGACACGAATTCACATCGCTTGTTCTGGCACTGCTGCAGGTTGGCGGCCATCCGCCGCGCGTCGAACAGGCGATTGCGGACCAGATCAGGGATCTGGACACCGACCTGACGTTTGAAACATATTTCTCGCTGTCATGCCAGAACTGCCCCGATGTCGTTCAGGCTTTGAATCTGATGACCGTATTGAACCCGCGGATCAGGCATGTCGCCATCGACGGCGCGCTCTTCCCGAAGGAGGTCGAGAGCCGGCAGATCATGTCGGTACCCACGGTCTATCTCAACGGTCAGGTCTTCGGGCAGGGCCGCATGGAAATCGAGGAAATCGTCTCCACGCTGGATACGAATGCTGCCGCGCGCGCGGCCGAGCGCCTCAACGATCGCGCCCCCTATGACGTTCTTGTGGTTGGCGGCGGTCCTGCCGGCGCGGCTGCTGCAATTTATGCGGCGCGAAAGGGAATCCGGACGGGTGTGGCTGCGGAACGCTTCGGCGGGCAAGTGCTCGATACCATGTCGATTGAGAACTTCATTTCGGTGCGTCATACCGAGGGACCGCACTTCGCTGCTGCCTTGGAGGAACACGTTCGGGACTATGATGTCGATATCATGAACCTGCAGCGCGCCAGCAAGCTGGTTGCCGGCAAGGGGCTTGTGTCCGTCGAACTCGAGAACGGAGCCGTGCTTCGATCGAAGACCGTCATTGTCGCCACGGGCGCGCGCTGGCGGCAGATGGGTGTGCCCGGCGAAGACAGCTACCGTAACAAGGGCGTTGCCTATTGCCCGCATTGCGACGGTCCGCTGTTCAAGGGCAAGCGGGTGGCAGTCATCGGCGGCGGAAACTCCGGCGTGGAAGCGGCGATCGATCTCGCCAACATCGTGCAGCACGTGACCTTGATCGAATTCGACTCGAAGCTGCGCGCCGATGAGGTGTTGCAGCGCAAGCTTGAGAGCCTGCCCAACGTCGACGTTCTGCTCTCGGCTAAGACAACCGAAGTATTAGGCGATGGCCAGAAGGTAACGGGTCTCGTCTACGAGAACCGCATTGCCGGGCAGCGACACACGCTGGATCTGGACGGGATCTTCGTCCAGATCGGCCTCCTGCCCAATACCGAGTGGCTGAAGGGCACTGTCGATCTCTCGCCACGGGGCGAGATTGTCGTCGATCATCACGGCCAGACGTCGGTGCCCGGCGTATTTGCCGCCGGCGATTGCACGACAGTGCCTTACAAGCAGATCGTGATTGCCTTGGGCGAGGGCGCGAAGGCGTCCCTCGGTGCGTTCGACTATCTGATCCGCCACGCGGAGACGACGGCCGATGCGGTTAAGGCCGCCTAACGTCAGCGATAGAGAATGACACTTCGAGAGCTTGAGTATCTGATCGCCCTGGCGGAGCACCGGCATTTCGGCAAGGCGGCGGAAGTTTGCCTTGTCACCCAGCCGACACTCTCGACACAGATACGCAAGCTCGAGGAGGCGCTGGGAGCGCCGTTGATCGAACGGACGCCCCGCGCGGTGATGCTGACGCCATTCGGGCAGGATGCAGTCGAGCGGGCTCGCCGCATCATGGCCGAGATAGGCGAGATGAAGGCTGCGGCGCTCCGCAGCCAGAATCCGGGCTGCGGCACCCTGAAGCTCGGGATATTCCCGACACTTGGGCCGTATCTCCTGCCGCATGTCGTTCCGCGGCTGCGGGCAGCCTTCCCGGATCTCGAAACCCTGCTGACGGAGGAAAAGAGCGATAGCCTGCTGATGCGGCTGCGGGATGGCACCCTCGATGCTGCTATCCTTGCTCTTCCTGTCAATGACGAGCGGCTGAAATCCGAGCTGCTTTTCGAGGAGCGATTTCTGCTGGCCGTGCCAGCGGCTCACCACCTTGCGAAGCGTACTCACCTCTCCCTGAACGAGCTTCAGGGGCTTGATCTCATGCTTCTAGAAGACGGTCATTGCCTGCGGGATCAGGCGCTCGATGTCTGCCGGCTGTCAGGCGCATCGGAACGGGCGTCCTTCCGCGCCACCAGCCTGGAAACCTTGCGCCAGATGGTCAGCGCCGATGTCGGAATAACCCTCCTGCCCGAACTGGCGACTCATTATCCGGTTCGCGGCAATATCCGCCTTCTCAATTTCGAAGATGCTTCGCCAAGTCGTCAGCTCGCGCTCTTCTGGAGAAGTGGCTCGGCCATGGGAGGCTTCCTGAAGGATGTCGCGGCGCTCGTGCGCGACGTCGCGCAGGACCTGCTTGCGGAAGCGCCTGACGGTCAATCCGAAACGCGGCTGCGCGCAGGCGCAGCTGGCTGAAACCCGGCGGCTACTTCCATTCCCAAAGGACGGCTGACGAATAGGGGCGCTGTTGCACGAGAAGCGTCGGATCCTCCATGTCGTTCTCGTAGGTTGTCGCATCGGCCTCGCCATTCAGTCCGATGAACAGCATCTTCATCGACGTTGACCGCTCACTTCCCTTTTTGCGGTAGGAGAGATGCACGGCGCAGCTCGGATATTGCCAGTTGCGCGTCAGCCGCTCGGCAAAGGCTTCCTCGTTCAGCCCGTCGGTTCGGCCGGTCGCGGCGAAGAACTCACCAAGGCCCAGAAAGCCGGAGAAAAGCTTGTAAGCGGTTTCCTGCTGCATCTGGACGCCCTGACCGGTCGAGGTGTCGCGGCGATAGAAAAGACTGTCGCTCACGCCGCGCTGCTTCTTCAGCGAATAGCTGATGAGGTTCTGCTTGGCGAGAAGCTCCATTGCCAGCTCATAAGTCTGGAAGCGCTCCGGCTCGGCATGAAGCGCCTCGATACGCGACTTCAGGTCTAAAACATATTCACGATAACGCGCCGCAGCCATGCTCGATGTCCCTTTTGATTGGCGCCTCCTAGCAGAAAAGAAACCGTTTTCCAAAGCCGGTGTCACGATCCGCACGATCATTCTCCTATTTTCGACAAGAGAGGTCGTGCAATGCGGAAAACAGCGCAAAGTCGACATTCAGCTGCGCGCTACGCGCATAGCGCATAGCTGCCCTGCAGGTTCGTGCCTATCATTTGGGCGAAAATCCTGTATTCTCATTTTCATCGAAGCGCTGCACCTCCTCCCGCAGCCCTTCGTATTCGCAAGCGCTCTACTCCTCCTCCCAAGGGCGCCTGTGGGAACAGTAGCACTCCTCTTCCCAGCTGCTGTTCGGTTATTTTCGAAAGCCTGCCGCACCTCCTCCCGCGGCAGGCTTTTTCGTTTCTGGCCACCAATTTTGCTTGCCACGAAGGCTTGCGGCTTTCTCTTTTCAGAAAAGCAACGGCTGCGATCGGAGTTCGGCGATTGCTGCGTTCGCCGGATTGGCCTCGGGTCTGAGCATCTGCCTCGTTCGAAAGGTGTAAATTTCATCCCAATTGCGGGCAGAACCTGGCATTTACAAGGTTCACGATTTCGCCACAATTCTGATGCGCCAGTGGAGGGAAAGATGGCAGATCCAGTATATCCAATGAATTCCGAGAGCTTGTTGACCGATACGGATGCTGCACGTGCCGTGGCGAAGTCCTATTCGGAGGCTTATCAGCACAACGAGCCATATCCGCATATCTGCATCGACAACTTCCTACCGCCGGATATTCTGGAAAAGGTGCTTGCCGATCTTTCCTCGCTGCCGGCTGCCGAGAGCAGCTTCGCTCGTGCGCAGGAGAACAAGAAGACGTCGTACCTGCCTGAGCGGCTGCCCAGCTATACGAAGAACCTGTTCTATGCCCTCAACTCGAGGCCCTTCCTGCTTTTCCTGGAAGACCTCACCGGCATCGAGGGGCTGATCCCCGACCCGTTCTTCTTCGGCGCCGGTATTCACGAAGTTGCGAATGGTGGCCATCTCGATATCCATGCCGACTTCAATCTTCACTCGAAAATGAAGCTCGAACGGCGGATCAACGTGCTGATCTATCTCAACAAGGATTGGCGCGAGGAGTGGGGCGGCTCGTTCGAAGTCTGGGACAAGGAGATGAAGGGCAAGGTGAAGGGTTTCGTACCGCTCTTCAACCGCATGGTCGCCTTCTCGACAACATCTGAGTCCTTCCATGGCAACCCTACCGTCGTTGCCCAGCCGGACGGGCGCTCGAGATTCTCCATCGCGCTCTACTATTACACGGCGACATGGGACGATACGCGCAAGTCACACTCTACGCTTTTCAAGCCGCGCCCGAATTCCAAGGACAAGCGCGACTACGCGGAGCAGCGGCGAGAGCTGCTGAAGGAAGTCACGCCCCCCATGCTGTTTCGCAAGATCATCGGTCCCCTGACCCGGTTTGGCTTCTGACACCGGCTGTCGGTGTCGGAATGCCTTAAAATCAGCGTCGCCCTTGGCGGCGCTGATTTCGGTCTTCTTGCCAGAGCTCACATGTGCGTTGCGTTACGTTAGCGCGTTTGGATCGTAGTCCCACGCGTCCGTCATTTCGGCATCCACTTCGCATACGACGCCGTCGGGATCATAGACTATTGTCACCTTGCCTCTCAGCTCGGCAGCCAACAAACTTTCGATGAGGCGCGAGCCAAAGCCGCGCTTTGACGGGGCCACAACAGTCGGGCCGCCAGCCTCTTGCCAGCGCAGGCGCAATCTTGGCGGATCTCCCGCCTCTATCCACCACGAGAGGAAAACCTGGCCGCTCGGGACCGATAGCGCTCCGTACTTTGCGGCATTCGTCGCCAGCTCATGGAGTGCCAACGAGATCGAGACCACGGCTCTCGGGGCCACCTGCAGGTGCGGTCCGGTGATCTTGAAACGCTCCGCTGAATATGGTGACAGCGATTGCTCGACGACGGCCGCGAGAGCTGCGCGTTCCCAGTTGGCATGAGTCAAAAGGTCGTGGGCGCGCGACATCGACGCCAGACGCTCTTCGAAGGCGTCGACACCCGTACGATAGGCCTCGTCTCTTCCAAAGGTCTGGCGCGCGATTGCCATGACGGTCGCCAGCACGTTCTTGACGCGGTGGTTAAGCTCCCCGACCAGCATGGATTGAAGGCGCTCCGCCTCCTTGCGCGCGCTGATATCATGAGCGATTTTCGACGCGCCGACGATCCTTCCGTAAGCATCATAGATGGGCGATACGCTGAGCAGGACATCGACCTGGCTGCTGTCGCGGCGCCGCCGCTTGGTTTCATAGGATTCGACCTTGCGCCCAGCGCGGATCTCCCTGATGATCGCGGGCTCTTCGTCGAGACGGTCATCCGGCACGAGCATCAGGACGGAACGGCCGATCGTCTCGTCGGCTCGGTAGCCATAGAGTTTCTCGGCGCCAATATTCCAGCTGGTAATGTTCATGTTCAGGTCGGTGCTGAGAATGGCGTCATCCGACGACGCGATGATGGCAGCCAGCCTGCGTTCGACTTCCTGGGCGCGCTTTCGCTCGGTGATGTCGACGATCACAGCCGTCGCCTGACGGATCTTTCCTGTGCTGTCCCGCAGGGCCGACACCGAGTTGGACACCCAGACAAGGCTTCCGTCCTTCCGGACATAGCGTTTCTCAATCTCGAAGCTCTGTCCGGTTGCCAGCATCTGCTCCAACAGGCGTGCGTTCTCCTCCCAATCCTCCGCCAGGGTCAGATCCTGTATCCGCATCGTCAGCAACTCGGCTTCCGTATAGCCGACGATCTCTGACAAGCGGCGATTAGCGAGAAGGATGCGTCCCTCGAGATCCAACTGTCCGATGCCGGCTGCGGTTTGCGAAAAGATCGCGCGAAGCTGCTCCTCGCTCTCGCGCAGCGCCATCTCGGATCTGATCCGCTCGGTCGTTTCATTGACGATACAAAGGACGCCGAGCGGTTTTCCCGTTTCATCGCGAATCGGCGAATAGGAGATGTCGAAATAGACGGTCTCGGGGTAGCCATGTCGTTCGATGTAGAACGGTCGGTCCTTCGCCGAGACCGTCTCGCCATGGTCGAGAACGCGGCGAAGCATTGGCTCCAGATCGCTCCACAACTCGCCCCAGTTTTCCCGTGCCGGGCGGCCGAGCGCTTGTGGGTGCTTGCTGCCGATCGTCGGCCGGTAGGCGTCGTTGTAGAGGGCGATGAAATCCTCCCCCCAGAACATCACGATCTGGGCATCGGCCGACAACATGATGTCGACGGCCACCTTGAGACAATCCGGCCAAGTCTCTGTCGGGCCCAGGCCGCTTTCAGCCCAGTTGCGGTTGCAGAACGCATCTGCCATCTCGCTTGCCCTGTCGTTATTCGGCAAAGAGGCCGCCCTCCCGTAATTGTCCTTGGCAATTCAACGGTCTGAAGGCTTTTCGTCAATAGCAATCTTCGGGGAAAACGGCGCGCGCTAGGTCGACCGGCCGAGTTGTTTTCGACATGATGAATCCCGAGACAACCATGGGTCATCCGAGATGGAACCGGCGCCGCCTAACGGAACGGCGCAGGCTGTTGCACAAAGCGGGTCTAATGCGGAGCCACGACGGCGCTTGCCAGTCGTTGCAGGTTGAGAAGACCAATCGGTTGGCCGCTTTGGTCGGTGACTGCCACGTCGACCGCCGGTGTCTTGGCAAGGACGCGGATCGCTTCCTCGATAGTCGTTCCGCACGCCACGGTTGTTCCGTTCATCTGGAAGCCCGGCGTCAGCGGCGCCATGACGGCGTCGACGTGGATCACGCGACCGCGGTTTACCTCGCGAACGAAATTGGCGATGTACTCGTCCGCAGGGCGAAGCACGATGTCCTGGCTCGTGCCCTGCTGAATGATCTCGCCGTCGCGAAGAATGGCGATCTGGTCGCCCAGCCGAAGCGCCTCGTCGAGGTCGTGAGTAATGAAGACGATGGTCTTCTTGATCTCCTTCTGAAGATCAAGAAGCACCGTTTGCATGTCCATGCGGATCAGCGGATCAAGCGCCGAGTAGGCCTCGTCCATCAGAAGCACGGGGGCGTCGTTGGATAGCGCGCGCGCCAGGCCGACGCGCTGCTGCATGCCGCCGGACAGCTGGTTCGGGTACTTCTTTTCAAAGCCCTTGAGGCCGACCCGTTCGATCCAGCTCATCGCGATGTCGATGCTCTTTGACCTCGGTATGCCTTGAACCTCGAGGCCGTAGATGGTGTTGTCGAGGACGTTGCGATGCGGCAGCAGTGCGAACTTCTGAAACACCATCGCTGTCTGATGGCGGCGGAAGGTGCGAAGCTCCGTCGGGTTCATCTTGACCACATCCTCACCGCCCACGAGCACTTCGCCGGCGGTCGGATCGATCAGCCTGTTGATGTGGCGGATCAGGGTCGATTTGCCGGAACCCGAAAGGCCCATGATGACCTGGATGCAGCCGGCGGGCATGTCGATATTGATGTTCTTCAGGCCGAGGATAAGCCCTGCCTTGGCGTTCAGCTCGGCCTTCGTCATGCCGTTCTTGACCGCCTCCACATAGGCTTGGGCATTCGGGCCGAAGATCTTGTAGAGATTGCGAACTCTGATGCCGTCGAATGCCGGATTAGCCATGAACGATCTCCCGATGTTTCTGGAGTCGCTGTCCGTATGCCTGGCTGACCCGATCGAAGATGATGGCAATGCCGACGATGGCAAGCCCGTTGAATATTCCGAGCGTGAAGTACTGGTTGGCGATTGCCTTGAGCACGGGCTGGCCAAGGCCCTGAACACCGATCATCGAGGCCACGACGACCATCGCCAACGCCATCATGATCGTCTGGTTGATGCCAGCCATGATCGTCGGAAGCGCCAGCGGCAGCTGCACATTCTTCAGCTTCTGCCAGTTCGAGGAGCCGAATGCATCGGCGGCTTCCAGAACGTCCTTGTCGACCAGCCGGATCCCCAGGTTGGTCAGGCGGATCATCGGTGGGATGGCGTAGATGACCACCGCGATCAAGCCGGGGACTTTACCGATGCCGAGCAGCATGACGACGGGGATCAAGTAGACAAAGCTCGGCATCGTCTGCATCACGTCGAGCAGCGGATTGACGATGCGCTGGAACCGATCCGAGCGGGACATCAGAATGCCGATCGGGATGCCGATGGCAATCGACAGGATCGTACAGACGAAGATCATGGAGATCGTCCGCATGGTATCGTCCCACATGTCGAAGTAGCCGATTGCCAGCAGCGTGAAAAGACAGCCGAGGACGACCTTGACGCTTCGGCTCGCGGCCCAAGCAATGGCCATGATGATCAGCGTGATAATCGGCCAGGGCGTTTGCGTCATGAAACGTTCCGACGCGATGAGAAACTTCTGCAGCGGCGAAAAGAAGGCTTCGATGCCATCGCCGTAAGTGCGCGTGAAAGCGCGAAAACCATCATCAATGGCCTTCTTGAGATTCCGAAGGGAATCGTCGTCCATGTGCGGGAATTTGTATAGCCATTCCATCCGGTTCCCCTTTATTTTTATAAGAAGCCGAGATCGTGCGATTATATATCTTTTCGGCGATCAGTGCGGCGCGTTTTCACGCGCCGCCACCGCTTCGATCAGAGCGAAGCCTTGATCTTTTCCGCAGCCGCCGGGGAGACCCACTTCGACCAGACGTCGGCGCTCTCCTTGAGGAAGTGCTTTGCACCTTCCTCGCCGCTCGCCTGGTTTTCCGTCATCCAGGCCATCAGCTTGTTGACGGTTTCGTTGCTCCAGGAACGATTGTTGAGATAGCCCATGACGTCAGGACCGGCCTTCTCGGAAAACGGCTTCGCGACAAGGGTCACGACGTGGTCAACAGGCCAGGCATTCGGCTTCGGATCCGGGCAATCGGCAACCGTGTTGCAGCGCTTCCATTCGGCAGCGTCCGCCGGAACGCCGGCTTCGAGCTTCACCATCTCGTACTTGCCGAGCAGAGCGGTCGGGGACCAGTAGTAACCGACCCATCCCTTCTTGCGTTCATAGGCTTTGGCAACAGAGCCATCGAGACCAGCCGCCGAGCCCGTGTCGACGAGCGTGAAGCCGGCCTTCTCCGCGTCGAACGCCTTGTAAAGCTGCGCCGTTACGACCGTGCCGCCCCAGCCCTGCGGGCCGTTGTAGATCGCGCCCTTGCTGGAATCTTCCGGATCCGGGAACAGTTCAGGGTGCTTCAGGACGTCACCAATCGACTTGATGTCGGGATGTTCGTCGGCAACGTATTTCGGAATCCACCAGCCCTGAACGCCGCCATCCGGAAGGGCGGTAGCAGCCTGGACGAGCTTGCCCTCATCGACGCCGCGCTTGACCACATCGGGAAGAAGATCGACCCAGGCCTCAGGCGCGATGTCGGGCTGGCCCTTTTCCGCCATGGAGGTGATGGTCGGAACGGTATCGCCAACGGTGATCTCAGCCTGGCAGCCATAGCCTTCGTTGAGGATGATTTTGTCGATGTTGGAGAGAACTTCCGCACTCTGCCAGTTCATGCTGGCGATGGTGACGGTGCCGCATTCGGCGGCGTTGGCAACGGAGATGCCTCCCAGTAGGCTGAACATGAGGCATGTGGATGCAAGCAACTTATTCATTCTGGTTCCCTTTTTCTTAGCGGCGAGATTTCCGGGAGCCCACATGCCGCGTCTGCGGGCTCCGATCAGCATCAGGTTCTCCCACTCATCCTGATTGTTTTCTCCCACGCGAACCGTCGGCTAATCGCAAACCGCGCCGCAGTTTTTCGTTATTTTCTACTGCCTCGATAGCAGCTGCTACGGAGCCCGGGTATTCAAGTAACGACTTAACCATGCCTATGGGGGACTGTCTCGCTTTTTCCCGCATGCAAGAGCAAACGATCCGTGAGCCCTCTTTGAAGAATTTGATCGTCAGCGTCAGTCGTTATGCATTCCCCGCATAGGTGGCGTGACGACTTGCTGCTGTTAGACGGAGGGGATTGCGCCTATATGAGCGTCATCGAAGCAAACAAAGCGCCAAGGACTGGCAGCTGAGCTTCGAAAGCCCACGGAAAGGGGATTTATCATGAACGTAGCACGCTCTTTCAACAATTGGCGCAAGTATCGTCAGACGGTCTCCGAGCTGGGCCGCATGACCACGCGCGAACTTCACGATCTTGGTATCGCACGCGCTGACATCCCCAGCGTTGCTCGGGCTGCTATCGCCCGCTAAGTTCGGCTGGACCTTATCGGCTCCGCTGTCGGCGTCCGCAATGCGGGCGCCTTTTTTGTTTCCTACGAGCATCCCGGCAATCGCATAGCGCATGGCTGCCTTGCAAATTTCTGCCTACGAATTGAGCGATGATCGTGTATAGTCAAAAGCATCGAAGCGATGCACCTCCTCCCGCGTCGCTTTGCTCTGCAAGAGACCTACTCCTCCTCCCAAGGTCTTTTGCTGAACAGCAACCTCCTCCTCCCGTTGCTGTTCGACCATTCAAGGAAAGCCTGCCGCACCTCCTCCCGCGGCAGGCTTTTTTGCTTTTGGGGTCCGGCCTGATCATCAATGGCTAGCGGCATCACGTCAGTGTGGATTGCGGATCGCGCCCCTACAGATCAATCGGTTGTGAACATAGGCGGGTCCAACGACGGCGGCGGCCACGTCCACCGCTAGCTCGTCGTCGCCGCGGCAGCGCACGAAGCCTTCCAGAACAACGAAATCACCCAGGATCGAGACGATGATCTGAGTGCTATCGAATTCGGCCGCCGCCTCTAGGGCGCTACGCACCGCAGCCCTGGTCGCCGCCGAGCAGTGGCCCGCTTCGGCGCTGTTTCTGGATTGTTCGTAACCATCGAAACGCATTACCATCTTTGCCTCCTCGTTGCGTACGGCGTTGCCGGATGGTGCTTGTCGGCGCCTTCGGGCTTCGCGACTGTCTGATGCATCAATGCGCAGGCAGCGCTTTCGATCCATCCGACCATTGTCATCAGAGAGATCCCGTTCACGCTCCTCTGCGGAACGGCCTGCAATAGGGGCCGCCAGCGGCCCAAGAGGCGGATCTTAGTCGTGTTGGCGGGGCGCCGAAATTAACTTTGACATGGCGTACGCGTTTCTCATGCGGCCACGAGAGAAACCACCACGCGGATTGGAGAAAAAGGCTCGCCGAAACGGCGAGCCAAGCAATGTAGCGGTTGTTGGGGAACCGTCGCAGAGAGCCGACGGAGCACATCCGTACGGCTTCCGCATCTAAAGAATGCTGCCGTGATGTCCATGGGCGGGCGGGGGCCTTCTTTGGGTACAAAGCTGTCCCCCCGCCTAGGCGGCGTTATCGCCAGCCGAGCGCCGGAGCGATGTGGGTCAGGATCGATTCAATGACATGGGCGTTGTAGGCAACGCCGAGCTGGTTGGGCACGGTCAGGAGCAGAGTATCTGCTTCCGCAATGGCTTCGTCCTCGGCAAGCTGGCGAACGAGGGCATCTGGCTCCGCCGCATAGCTGCGGCCGAAAATGGCCCGGGTTGTATCATCGATGAAGCCGATCGTGTCGGCCTCCTTGTTGCCACGGCCGAAATAGGCGCGGTCTCGATCGCTGACGAGCGCAAAGATGCTGCGGCTGACGGAGACGCGCGGCTCTCGCTGATGGCCGGCAGCCTTCCAGGCTTCTCGATAGGCCCGGATCTGCTCGGCCTGCTGCACATGGAAGGGCTGGCCGTTTTCATCGTCCTTCAAGGTTGAGCTCTGGAGGTTCATGCCATGCTGTGCCGCCCACACGGCCGTCGCATTGGAACTCGAACCCCACCAGATGCGCTCGCGCAAGCCTTCCGAATGTGGCTCCAGACGAAGGGCGCCGGGCGGATTGGGGAACATCGGACGCGGATTCGGCTCGGCGAAACCCTCGCCCTTCAGGACGTCGAGGAACACTTCTGTATGGTGCCGCGCCATGTCGGATGCGGTCGTTCCCTCGCCGGGCTGATAGCCGAAGTAACGCCAACCGTCGATCACCTGCTCGGGCGAGCCGCGGCTGATGCCGAGCTGAAGCCGACCTCGCGCGATAAGGTCCGCGGAACCGGCGTCCTCGGCCATGTAGAGCGGATTTTCGTAACGCATGTCGATGACCGCAGTGCCGATCTCGATCCTGCTGGTCCTGGCGCCGACTGCCGCAAGCAGCGGGAAGGGCGACGCCAGCTGGCGGGCAAAATGGTGGACGCGGAAATAGGCGCCGTCCGCGCCAAGCTCTTCAGCGGCGACGGCGAGATCGATGGATTGGAGGAGCGCGTCTGACGCGGAGCGCGTTTCGGATTGGGGCGAGGGCATCCAATGCCCGAAGGAGAGAAAGCCGATCTTTTTCATCAATGATTACCTTGCCAAGAGACGCTCGAACACAGTCCGGCCGGTAGGGCCCGCTGCAGATGGCGCGACCCTATCGCGCGGTGAATGTCGAAGCGAGGAGTTTCTGGCGCGCCGGTTGCTTGCAGAACGGACCGGCTTTGCTAGCACTTGCAGCCTCTGATATGCATGTCTCCCAAACATGGGCACGCAAGACCGGAAAGGGCTGTTGGAAATGTTCCTCAGCGATCGCCAAACCGAAATCGTCGATATGGCCAAGGCAAACGGACGCGTCTTTGTCGAAGATCTGGCGGCGCATTTTTCGGTTACGCCGCAAACCATCCGGAAGGATCTGAACGACCTGTGCGACGCGCAGGTGCTGACGCGGGTTCACGGCGGGGCGCTGTTTCCGAGCGGTACCGAGAATGTGAAGTACGAGGCACGCCGGCAGATCGCGGCCGGTGAAAAGCAGTCGATCGGCCTGGCTGCGGCGGCGCTCATCCCGAACAACGCTTCGCTGTTCATCAACATCGGGACCACGACGGAGGCGGTTGGCGAGGCGCTGATCAATCACCGCGAGCTGATGGTCATCACCAACAATATCAATGTCGCCAATCGGCTGAGGCTGCTGCCGTCGATGGAAGTCGTGATCGCCGGGGGCGTGGTCCGTGCATCCGATGGCGGTATCGTCGGCGAGGCCGCCGTCGATTTCATTCGTCAGTTCAAGGTTGATTATGCCGTGATCGGTGCATCCGCGATCGATCAGGATGGCGCGTTGCTGGACTACGACTTTCGCGAGGTCAAAGTGGCTCAAGCCATCATCGCCAATGCACGCCATGTCATCTTGGTTGCCGACTCGACCAAGTTCGAGCGCACGGCGCCGGTCAGGATCGCGCAGTTGTCGCAGGTGAATACCTTCATCACCGATCACTGCGAGATCGATTCGATCCAGGATCTTTGTCGGGAGAATGGTGTGCGACTGATCGAGACCGACAGGCGGTTGCAATCCATGCAATCGGCCGAGTAAGCTTTTCCCTTTAACGATTTTGCGATCCCTTGCCATGAGCCTTGAAACAGTCCGCGCTTTCTTCAGCGCAAACGCCCCTGATATCGAGATCATCGAAACCGCCGAAAGTTCGTCGACGGTGGCGCTGGCCGCTGAGGCGCACGGGGTTGATCCCTCGCAGATCGCCAAAACCATTTGCCTACGGGTCGGCGACGAACCGATCCTCGTCGTCGCGGGCGGTCTTGCGCGGCTCGATAACCGGAAGTTCAAGGACGCCTTTGGCGCGAAAGGACGCATGCTGCAGGCCGAGGAGGTGGTTGCGGTGACCAGTCATCCCGTGGGTGGCGTTTGCCCCTTCGGTCTGCCGACGCCCTTGCCGGTCTATTGCGATGTGTCGCTGCGCCGCTTCGATGTCGTCGTACCAGCGGCCGGATCCACCAATTCGGCGGTGCGCATCGCGACGGAACGCCTGGCGGAACTCACCAACGCAACCTGGGTGGATGTCTGCCAATAGGCAAAACTCGCTTTCTGCTTCAAACGGGAGAAATCCTACCTATATAGGTCGGGACTGCTGTTTCCACCGGAAGGAGAATTTGAGATGCCTGCTGCTGTTTCGCGTTTTGCCAAGATCGCGGCGATTGCCGTCTTGACGGGCGCTACGGTGTTCGCTTCGATTGGAGAGGCTGATGCCCGGCGCGCGGGTGGTTCCGGATTTGGAAGCCGCGGCACGCGCACATTTCAGGCGCCTCCCGTGACCCGAACGGCACCGTCTACCGCGGCCCCGATCGAGCGGTCGATGACGCCCGGGCAGCAGACGAATGCACCTTACAGCACGCAACAGCCTTCCACAGCCCAGCGTCCCGGTGGCTTCTTCGGCGGCGGCTTCGGCCGGTCGATGATCGGCGGCCTGGTTGCGGGCGGCCTGCTCGGCATGTTGCTTGGCCATGGCTTCGGCGGCGGCTTCGGCTTCCTCGGTATGTTGCTGCAGATCGCGCTGATCGCGATGGCTGCATCCTTTGCCCTGCGCTATTTCGCCAATCGACGCCAACCTTCCTACGGATCGGCTGCGTCCGCGCCATCATACAACACAAGGCCGAACGCCGGATCGTCTTTCACGATCCCGTCCATCGGTTCTGGAGCCGGCGACGGCCAGAGCCAGGCAAACTCAGGCCCAAGTGACGAGATCGGACTGAAGCAGGGCGATCTCGACCGCTTCGAGGGCCTGTTGACCGAGGTCCAGACCGCCTACGGCTCGGAGGATTATCCGACGCTGCGTCGACTTACGACGCCGGAGGCCATGTCATACCTCGCGGAGGAACTGGGAGAGAATGCCACCAACGGCGTTCGCAACCAGGTCTCCGACGTCAAGCTGCTGCAGGGCGATATTGCCGAAGCCTGGCGGGAGGATGGCGCCGACTACGCCACGCTCGCGATGCGATATTCATCGGTGGACGCGCTCGTCGAGCGCACAAGCGGTCGCGTCGTCAGCGGTGACGTCAGGTCGCCGACGGAAACGACCGAGGTCTGGACATTCGTGCGCAAGCCCGGCAACGACTGGAAGCTCGCGGCCATCCAGGGAACCGAGCAGCGCGCGGCCTAACCGGCCGGGCGCTCTAGCCCTCCTGCGCAGCGGCGGCCGGCACAACCCAAAGCGGGCGTTCTTCCCGCTTTGGAGAGAGCGTAGCAACCGCGTCCTCTCCTTCGATCGAGGCTTCGTCGCCTTCCCGAAGGTCAACTTCATAGCTGTAGTCGTAGAGCATTTCGCAGGCGCGCTCGCTGGCCTTGATCTTGGCCTCGGTCTCATTGACGGCCGTGGTGATCGCCTTGATCCGCGCTCTCAGCATCGAGCCGAGAATGTCGGTCGTCGGCCGCTTTTCGAGCCGCTCAAGATGATGCTCGATGCGGGCGGCGTGGCGTTCGAGTTCGCGTTTGCTGAACCTCGCCTTGCGCATCTCTTCCGACAGATCCGAACGCATGCGGGCCAAAGGGTCGAATGAGCCAGGCTCGCGCTCGTCGAGCGTCAGCTCGTTGACGAGCTTTTCGATGACGATCAGGGCCTGGAGGTCTACCGGATCGGCCAGTTCCACATCGTAGCCAGTGTCGTCGAACACCTTTCGGCGCACGGGATCCAGCAGAAGTTCATAGGCTTTCTGCACCCTGCCGAAGGCGGCCGGGTCGCCGCCGGAATCGGGGTGTGTTGACTTGGCTCGCCGCCGATAGGCCGCCTTGATCTGATCGTCGCTCGCGTCGCGCCGAACGCCGAGAATCTCGTAGGGATTGGTCACTATCTCTCCGCTTTTGTCGGACATCGCGCCGGCGCCCGCGAGGCGGGCCGTGGCATGGTTTCCCTTCTTCTACCATCACTGGGGCAGAGTTTGGACAAAAGAATCCATTGCGAGACGCTGTCTCCACCGAAGTTCGCCGGAACCGCGAGTGATTGGTTGCATAAAATTGCCAATGCAATTTTTAGGATTTATTTGTTGAGGTGGTGGTGATAACTAAAATGTATAAATTGTCATTTCGGATGCATTTGTTGCGTCTATTTCAATAGAGTACTGATTAAAATCAGTATTTTTCTGCGTTTACTGCGATTTCATAAATAGAAAAGCGAGCTAATCCAGCGATTGGCGCTTTGTAATTCTGATTTGCCTACCATCAATGATCTCATGTTGTCGCGAAGCCATCGGCTCGGCGGGAGGTATTGCTATGCCCACATTGCGCCTGGTAAGGCCGCACAAGCATATTGTTCTGACGATCGCGGGCGGTTCGCTCGTTACAAAGGGCGATTGGAAGGTCTTGGAGGCCGATCCCACCTCGGCTTTGTTGGAGAGCAGCGGACAATGGGAGAACTGGATACTCGGCAGTCCCGGAAACTCCAACAACATGCGGCTCTACGACAAGAGCGACCACAAGGTCATGCTCCTCAAGGGCTACACCGAGGGCAATAGTTCCGGTGATGGTGAAATCATGCTTCCGGGGTTCGGAG
Source organism: Hyphomicrobiales bacterium (assembly GCA_900468535.1). Classification (GTDB taxonomy): domain Bacteria; phylum Pseudomonadota; class Alphaproteobacteria; order Rhizobiales; family Rhizobiaceae; genus Rhizobium. The sequence goes on from UBTY01000025.1 coordinate 47,777, forward strand.
GCACGTTTGGTGACGATCCGTTTCAATGGTTCCTCGGTTCCTGACGCAGGCTGGCTCCTGCGAGGGGCGCGTCACACTGACTTCTGAATGGCCTCCCAGGCGAGGTGTTCCACTCCATCGATGAGGGTATCGATATGGAAGGCGTCATCGCGCGGCTGGCGGGCCGCCTATATGCCATCAACGCAGATGGCCAACGCAGCCGGATGCAATTCGGGCTGGATATCACGGGCAAGCTGGTGTTCGATAATTTCTTCGGCGCCGACAGCACCTTCCAATACATTGAACTCTTTGATGGCGATGAAACGAAGTTGCGCTTCAGCCTTCGGACGCGCGGTCGTTTTCATTACTATGCCAAAGATCAGCAGATCGTCCTCGCTATGCTGAGGTCGTTCCAGATGGCCAGCTTACTACCGGACGGTCCCGGCCTTTCCTGCGTGCTGAGATGGACACTGTCCCAGACCGGCATGTTCAATGCGGATGGCTCGCTCAACGTTTTCACATACTACGCTTCCAACTACGCTGGGGACGCCTTTCCAGGCGATGACGCCGAAATCAGCGGCTATCGTTCACTCAAGCAGCTTTCCAATCCTTCGCCTTCCGACAGCTTCGAACGTGCCATATTCGCAACAAATGCGCCGGTTGCGATTTCGCCTGATGCCTATCCATTGCTGGCGCGAATGCTTGGCCAGCCAACTGGCATCGGGTTCAGGGATGTAAAGCGGATTCCTCCGAAAGCGGATGGCAAATACAAACAACCGCGCGCCATTGGCCTCAGGCCGGCCGGCATACGCCGGAAAGCCCACGACGGCGACAACGACTTCTTGACCTTCGGCGGTCGGGTGCAGGTCGAGCCGACATCCGCCAAACCTGGTTCGGCAAACATCGTTGTGGACAGCCGTAGCGCTTCCCGCGTTGCGATCGAGATCACGAAGCCGGTCGATTTCCACCTGATACCCGACGTATTCAATCAGCCGGATCTCGACGATCCCAGGAAGATAGACAGCGCGCTTCATTCCTGCGTCGAGATTACGGCGCTGTCGCCACACCTTTTTGCCGACCTCTGGAACGAGCGCGTCGCACAACCCTACCTCTCCGCATTGAGAACTGTCGACGATGCTCACGAAACGTCTTTCGTCCCCCTGCTGCAGAATGTCGGCAACTCCAAAGGGGAGAGCGGAGAGTTCGATGCTCTGTTCGACATGGTGCAGCCCGACGCTCGCAGCGATGATGTCGGCGATATTGTCCTGGCTGTCCTTCGCCCGACGCAGGCGGCGGCTGTTTTCACCGCCGATGCGGTCTTTCCGGGTCTTTTCACCCATGACGGCCTGCCGGTCCGCCGCCGGGTAAAGGTGCGCGTCGAGCGGGAGGCGATAAGAGACACCTTCTGCTGGTTCGACGCGTTGCCTAGAGCGTCCAGCATACTGGAAATCAGGGTTGAGATCGTTGCTGACACTGATGCGGGCGAGGAGCCGTCTTCCGCCCTCCGCTTCGGGGCGCTGGATTTCGACGTGCCCGGACATGCGAAGGAGCAGGCCGGTCGCCTGGAAATGCGCCTTGCGGTAACGTTTGATCCCGCCGACTCGGCTTTCCCGCACTATGCGACTTCCAAGCGTGATCCGAAAAGGCAGGCCGGACGCCCCCGGCTGCCCTATCCGGGTGAAGCAATTCCGAGAATTGTCGTTCATATCGACCAGTTCGATCTGGCTGATGTCCGTCCGGGTGCGCAGGACGCGTCAACGGACAGCGGACGCGCATTCGATGCCGTGCTCGAGCCGCTCAGGCGCCGCGACGTGGACACCTCTGATCCGGAGTTCCCAAGGGTCACGCGCGAAAAGCGGATAGCGGGCAACCTATCCCGCGATGTGCCGTTGGTGCTCGTCGACAGGCCCAAGGTGACGTCAAAAGAGGATTCGCTACGGACGCCCTTCTTCCTGACCGGAGAAGAGGTGACCGCCACCGGCAGCAATCGCCGCCTCGCGCTTGTGCTGCATCGTAAACCACTCAGAAACACTGCCGGGACCCCCTCGACGGGCGAAATGAAATCTGGAGATCGGACGATCGTCATCGACGCGGAGCCATTGACCGTTGCAATGGCCAACGTCCCCACATTCGGGCTCGATCTCACGCAAAGCGAAGACAGCGACGGCGAGATCGCGAACTGGGAAACCTCGGAGTTCGGCGGCGGCAAATGGGAGATCGCCGGCGTCACGGATGGTTTCAACCTGTCCTTTCCGCCGCAGGCAACGGGAGAGGCGTTCGAGAAGGGTGCGCCGTGGCCCCCGATCTCGCCGACAGGCGCCGAGATTACCGTCGATTACCGACTGGGGACGCTTGCGCGCATGTCGCTGCAATCGTCCTATTTCAAGCAGCAGTATGCAGAGGCACCGTGGAACCTGCGCCGGATACTTGGTTCCGCCGGCGATCGGGCGCCAGGCGCTGGGCTGGCGACCGCCAGGTTCGAGTTCCTCTACGGTCTTGCGAGCCGGTTGACATCGCCAGGCCTGCGGCTAGCGGAGATCGGTGCGCGCATCGGGGGACTGCGTACGCCGCTTCCGGCGCGCCCGAAGGGGATTGCCCGTTCTCTGACGGGCACGAGCCGGCAGCCGCTCGTGGAAGCGGAACTCTACGATCGCCAGCGGGACCTCGCGGCTGGCTTCTCGAAAGTCTATGAAACGCGCCTCGCACAGTTCGGGATCTACCGCGAGGGCACCGAGGGCCCATTGTCAGTGGATGACAAGGTCGCTTTCGAATTGCGGGCGAATGCCGAAGTCGATCCCGATCCCTGGGATCCGCAAAGCAAATCCACCAATCTGAAGGGCGGAGCCACGCGCGGCTTCGAGTCGAAGAACATTTTTCAGGAGGTGATGAAAAAACCGGCGAGCACACGCGGGCAGATCATCGAGCCAAGCTTCACCGCGCTTGGCGGCTCGGGCTTTATGCGCGCCTTCTTTGCGAATGGGAAGACGCGGATCGTCTCCAACACGGTCGTTGGACGAACCGATACCTACACGTTGGAGCGCATCGGTCGCATCGGCGTGTTCTGGAACATCGCAAAGCACGTTATCGTCTATGAGCGGACGGTCTTGCCGCCGGACCAGTTTGCCGAGGAGCAGGAGGGGCAGCATCTCGGTCGTCCCGTGGTGCGTAAAGTTCAGGAGTATGTGGAGCTTCTGGAGCCGGATCGCGCCTATCCCGAAAAGAGCGGCGGACAGAAGGCACGGGGTTTTGTCGAAGCCTGCCTGTTTCCCACCCGCCGTATCCCGGTGAAAAGCAGCTGGGGCCGCGATGTCGAGGCCGGCTGGATCGTGCCCCTTTGGAGGAGCGATGCAGATCGGGATCTCTTTCCCAAGCCGGATATCAGGCTTCGGCTGGCGAGCGCAAATACGGGCGCGTCAGCGGCCGTTCTTTCTCGCCTCAGCGATCCCAGCCAGCTGGTCTTCTTTACCTCGGTGCGGGAGGAGGACGGCGATCTGCCCGATCAGTGGCTGCCGGTCGCGGGTGTGGATTTTGTCAACGCGCCGGCACCTTCACCCACAGGGCGACCGGTCATCGACCGGGCAGATCCCGACGGGCGGCAGCCGGATGACCGCATGCGCGATCCTATGTTCGATCGCTGCACGTTCGACGTGGATAGCGGCAGCGCTCCGGCGAACCTGATCGCAGCGAGAGCCGCCGGCGAACCGATCGGTGCCGTGGTCGAAACCGTCTCGATGATGCGATCGAAGCCGACCGGAGCCGGAGGTGGGCCTGGCCAAGCGATCGCATTGAGAGCGCATCTGCAGGCGATGGCTGATGATGCACGCGTCCTGGAAGCGCGGCTGAATGAAGCCATATCGACTGCCAGGGGCATCGTCGCGGGACTATGGAACGCGTCCCGTGCTGGCGATCCGGTTGAGGATGCCATCGCCCAGCTTGAGGCACTGAAGGGCGAGGTCCGCCAGCGGGCGGCTTCCGCACGACAGTCCACCGGCGCGGCGGCTTCCGAGGCGAAGACAGCCTTGGATGCCGCTCGATCGAAATGGACCGACGAGGCAGCGAGCTTTCAAGGCACGGCGACCAAAGCCATCGAGGAAACGTTGAACCGCCGCCTGGATGCCTTGATCAAGGCGCTCGGTGATCTGCAGGCGGATCCACATCTCTTCGAGGGCGCAACGGCGAGCAGTGCCAAAAATGTCGCCCGACAGATCGAGCAGGCGCTAGCCTTGCCACGGTCGCAGCTGCTGACTGGGATCAACCGAGTTTCGGCCGCCTTCGAACAGCTCGATCGCGGCGTTGCGGGGTTGCTTGGTGGGATATCGGATGCAGCGCGCAGCGTTGCGGATTCTGCTGCAGGCGTTGAAAGAACCATCGTGTCGCTCCCGGATGCCGGGCAGGTTCTGTCTGCATATGATCAGTTTCATCGCCTGACGATGGATACCATCGATAGCATTCTAGACAACGCGCGGCGTGGCCTTCCGCCGGTCGTGATGAACGAGAAGATCTTCCCGGTCGGATCGAGCTACGTTTCGTTGAGCGTGTTGCTGGGCGCGTTGCGAACAGCGCTCGTCCAGGTGCATGCCACTGCTTTTTCCGAGGCGCAGAAGGCTGAGGCGAACTTGAGCGGTGTGCGTGCGGCGGTGGGGGAGGCGCTCCATCGCGCTGTCGATGCCATCGAGGCCGCCGGCAGCGGTATGACGGCGCTGAATGCTGCCGTGGACGGTTATCGGCAGCAAGCCGCGGCGAGTCTTGGGGCATTCACGACCGGTCTCGGTGACGTTTGCCGAGACTGTCTGGCGGTGCTTTATGAAATATGCCGGAAGCCGGCGGATGACCTTCGCAAGCGTGTCGAGGGCGAGCTTCAGAAGCTGACGGACAAAGCCGTGTCATCGAAGCTTGCGATCGCCGCCGCAACGAAGAGCGCAATGAATGACCTCGGTGGTTTGCTCGATGGCGTCGGTCGGTCGATGGCCGACGAAGAGAAGGCGATCGGCGATGTGATCGATGGGGCCGCTGTCGCTGCGACAACGACGATCACCGGGCTGGAGGGCAGCCTCATTCAGGCGATCGATGCCGGTATTTCGGTCCTTCGGCGGGACGGCGGGGCGATCAAGGAGGCAGCGGAGAGACTTGAAGACGGGGCGAAGGCTATCGCCAGCGGCTTACAGCAGCAGATTCCGCCCTCTGTCGCAGAAAACATCCGCGCTTTAGAGGAGGGATACAAACGGCTCTCGAATGCGCCTTCCTTCCAGAATCCCAGCGACACGCTGGCGCTTGTGCGGGCTGCGGGGGCGTCCCCGATCCTTCCAAATCTGAGTTTCAATCGGGATCGCATAGCCTATTTCTTCGATGATGCGCGTGACGCGATCCGCACGTCGCCTGTCGTCGCGCTGATGAACCGGCTCGACGACGATCTGAAGGCGCTGGGCATTCGCTTGCCGACCGACGAAATTCTCGACCGTTTCGCGCCGAAGGGGTTGGAGAACTTCGACTTCAGCCAGATCTTTCCCGATCTCGCGGGTCTCAAGCTGGACGGCTTGTTCAAGAACTTTCATTTGCCGGCGTTTGCCAGCGACAAGATCAAGATCAGCCATGGCTTCGATAAGGCCAGTCTGAGCGGCTGGGCGAAAGCCGAGGCGAGCACATCGCTTGGAGATCGATCCGAGATATTCGAATTCGGTCCCCTCAATTTGTCGATGGTCTCCGGCACGTTCGCGGCACTTGCCGATTTCGCAATCGACCCGCAGGGACTTTCCAAACGGACAACGAAAGCAGAGATCACGGGTGACTGGGAGCTGGCTTTCAGCGGCCATCCACTCGTCACGCTTGAAGAGACGCGCGTCTTCTTCGAGGACGGCAAGGGTCTCGATGTCGACATCGATCCGCGCCGCGTGCGGCTCGATAATTCGATTAAGTTTCTCTCCGATCTCATCAAGTCGTTCAGCGACCCGAACTCGGGATTTTTCCTTGAGATGCTGGAGGCGAACGGCGTTCCGGCCGGTATCTCGGCGCGTATCGAACTGCCGCTGCCGCCGCTGTCGTTTGGTGCCTTTTCGGCAACCGGCATGCGCTTCGCCACATCGTTTGAATTGGTGGCGTTGAAAAAAGGCGAGGGCAGGCCGGGAGAATTCGCGCTGGCAACCAGCATGGCGCTTGGGCGCAAAAGCGAACCCTTCGTGTTGCGGGTATGGCTCTTCCTTGGTGGCGGCTGGTTCGAGGCGCGCGCACGGTATTTTCCGACCAGCGGAAGGCTCTCGAGCGCCGTGTCGATCGGCCTTACCGCAGGTGTCGGCATGGATTTCGCCTTCGGGCCGTGCAGCGGCTTCGTCTATGCAATGCTCGGCGCCTACGCCGAGTTCGAAACGGACGGTTCCGTCGGCAAGAGCTTTTCGATTGCCGTTATCTTCCTGGTTCGCGGCGGTGTCGTGATCCTCGGGCGCTTCAATATCGGCCTCTCGATGCTTTTGGAACTTGTGTACCGCGACGATGGCAGCGCGGTGGCTCGCGGAACCCTGGAGGTTAGTTTCAAGATCTGCTGGTGCTGCGAGATCAAGGTTCGCCAAGCGATCACCTACTACCTCTCCGGCGCTCAGAAAAACGCCGCCACCGCCTCCGGCGACCATCTCGACAACTTCGCGTGAGGGTTCCATGAAAATCGTTCTTCTATGTGATCTCGTCGCAGCGCCGGGCGGCGGCCAGAATATCTTCGGGATCCGCCTCTCTGGCGCCGGCCTTCGCCTGTCTCCCGGGGACGATCCGGCAAAAAGCGATCTTTTCAAACGCGCAGCTGCTACGCCGCTTCCCTTATCGCCCGACCAGGGGCTGGACGACTATCTCGATATCCTCGGCGAGGATGCCGGCCCGCTCTTTCCCTGGATCGGCGGTGAACTTGGTTTCTCGTCATTCTGCGCGACTGCCCCTTCGGCTGGCCTTCCGAGCGGAAATATCATCGCATCCGACGAGCAGGAATTGTTGCTCCCCGCCGGCAGCGAGACAGGAGAGCCGGATTTCGAGCTCGCCGATCAAAGCTGGCGCTGGCTTCTCTACACGGCCCTGCGCGATCTCGGCGGACCGGATCGCACGAATTGCTTTTCAGATCTGCGCCCCTTCGTGCTCGCGGGGTTGAACGATAGCAACCATCGCAAGCGGCTCGATGAGATCGACGGCGACAAAATGTGCTTCCAATACGAGGCCTTTCTGGCTGGGCTCGCCTCGATGGCTGCGCCGATCCCGCACGGGCGCCTCAACCTGGTCCGGTTCACCCGCCTCGACAGCCTGCCTAACGTCCAGTCGGGGGAACGGACCTTGCTGGTTGCCGCGCCTCGTCTGAAGCCGCGCAAAAGCAGCACGGTGTTCGAGCCGGATATCAGCGATCCCTCGAAGATCGTTTGGGAGACCACGCCGGCTGGTGTCGTTGCGACGATACCCTATGCGACGACTTTCAACGGCCTGCCGATCGAGGCGATCTGCCGTGCGGTGGATCCACGGGCATCAGGGAGCAGTGACACCAGCTTTCTCGATCGCGATACGTTCTGGGTGCGCAGGACCCATACCGGCGACGCGTCGGATCCGAGAAAAGGTGTGGCCTTTGATGACGCCATGGCGAGGCTGCCCGCGAAGCTATCAGAGGCATTCAGCCTGGCGGAGTTGCTCGTCGGCGCGATCGAGAACGACGCGGCCACGCAGGATACCCCGATCGCCAGCGCCATTGCTGGCGGCGACAAGCGAAAAGGTGCCGGGCTTCTGTCGGAGGCCGTCCTGATAGCGCTTCGCGATATCGTAGGGCCGGGTTGCATCGCATTGGATGCACCGCATGTCGGCGATGCGAAGCTGGTGACTGGGCCAAATGGATCACCCGTGCATGCGGCGATCATCGAGCAGGTCAACGAGGCCGTGCCGTACGGTTTGCGCCTGCAAGATACGGATGCAATTGCCACAGCCGTGACCAACGCGGATCGCGTCTTCCGCAACGCTTTTCGTCTGAAGACGCCCGATCAGGAGGCCCAGCTTGGCCGATGGTTCGACATCCTTGCGTCGGTATTGGGGCCGGCTTTGGGCTTGCCAAATGACGGAGTCGAATTTGCCAGTGCGCTGGCCGATGCCATGGCTGACAACGTCGATCAACCGGAGGCGTTCGAGCCGGCGTTGCTGCGCAAGGTCGTCGATGGGGCAATCACCGCCACTAACGCAGCGGCGATCCAGATTGCCGTCTGGCGCGACGCTGTTTCCGGGCAGGAGAGTTTGCGACCGTGGTCCTCTGCTGCCGAGACTGCCTTTGGCTCTCTTTTTGAACAGGGTTTCAACGTTGTCAGGATACTGAAGGCTTCCAACATCGACCTGGCATGGACCGATCCAGAGGGGATCTGGCGAAACGCGGGAGCGCCGGATCAGACAGACCTGGATATTCTTTGCGGAGCTGACAGTGATGGTGACCGCGGAAGTATTCGTGACTCTGTCATCTCCAGCCTTTTCGGTACGCTCTGCGAGAGCGACGCCAGCGGGATGACCCCGCTCGAAGCCAGATACGAGAGCTGCCATGGCCGGATCGGCAAGCTTCCAGCCGGCGCGCGGGAGGCAATCGCAACCGGGGTCGACACAATACTCAGAGCACAGAGGGGCGATTGGTTCCCGCAGCCGACAGTCGATAGCGATGGAGACACGCTGCTATCGGGCAATCTGGCGGCGGATGCACATCCCGTGATGCTCCAGGTCGATCGTCTTGTCGTGGCAGCACAAAGCACGACAGATCTGAACGACGACATGGCGGGCTACGGGATGATGATGCGCCGCTCGGCCCCCTCCGAGGACTGGCGTTGCCTGACGGCGGGATTTGCGGAGATCAATCCTGACGCCGGCTATGGTGTGGGACCTAAGCCGGTCGAGTTTACCAATGCTCCGCCGACAGTGCTTTCAGCATTGCCGATTGGTTATGTTGGACGTGCTCCGCAAGCAATCCTGCCTTATGACAACAGGCCGGTGATCGGCGACTCGCAGGGAGCCATGAAGCCGGACGACCAGCCTTCCGGTGACGTTCCGCTGGTACGCATAATCCGCCAGGTGCAGCCGCGTGTCCAGGAAAGGCCGCCGGCTGAAACGCTGCTGCCGTTTCTCGCTTACGGCGCGACCTACGAGATCGCACCTTTCGGTATCTCCAATCAGGGCGGTCTACCGATCGAGATCCGAGACAATGATTTTCCTGCCATGTTCGATCCCTCGAAGCTCGCTGAGGAACATTTCTCGCCGCCGCCGGAAGCAATCCGCCGTTTCACCTATCTGCGGCGGACCGGGATCGGATCGCTTCGCGTCGATCCTGCAGCAACGGGTCGAGAAGCATTTCATCCCTTACTGCCTGGAAAGGATGTGAAGCCGATTGCGGAAGAGATTTCAGTCCCGACGGTCGCCGTCGAGCCATGGAACACATCGGCTTCGACCGGGAGCCGGCCGCTGAAGATGAAGACCGCCCTCCTGCTTTCAAACGGCGATGGCGATCCATTCAGTCAGACTGCGGGGAAACTGGTGCTCACGATCGAGGCGCCAGTCACGCCTATCGAGGATTTCGACCGCTGGATTGCGCTCGATGAGGCTTTGCTCAATCAGAATAGCGCCGAGAAGCTCAAGTTGCGGGATTTCCGAAAGGCCGTCCGAACGCGGCATGCCGCGTTGACAGCGGAGCTCCACGAGTTGGAACAACAACGGCGTCGTGCCGACTCCGGTGCCCTCAAGGCTAGGTCTGAAGAAATCAAGAAGGAACTTGTCATCCAGGATCCCGCAGTGGATGCGCTCGCGATCTCAGTGCGGCGCGTGCGACGGGATGGGGCGCTTGTGGCGGATTCGAGCGCACCCTTTGCGCCGGTATTCGTACCGTGGGGCTGGAACTGGGATGCCGATACGAGTGCGCAGAATCCCTTTGCCAGCCGACCGTCGATCAACCTCACTTGCGTCGTCCAGCGGGAGGCTAAAACTGCGTTCGACAGCGGCAGCAGAACAGTTACGGTCGCATCGGGTGACGTCGTTGTCGTGCAGCTCTTCTCTGCAGTCAGGACGGAACGGTTTTCCGGCAAGGTCGATCCCGCCGGTGAACGCCGCTTCGACAAGGTTGTGCGGGAAGCATCGATTGGCGATGTGGATGTTGTCGACCCAGCCGACGGACGGCAATACCGACTGTTCAGCATTCATGAGTTTGCCGTCGAGGCGGCTGCCAGCCAGCTGCCGGAGCCAGCAGAGATCGCACAACGGATTTCCGGGACGATCGTGAGCGGTGGCGGCTCGCCTGATGAGCGGGAGGGCGATTTCCGACTGGACTTCATCCGGTCGACGTCTGCAAGAATGGATGCAATCGGTGCGATTGCTGTCGGTGCACAGGCCTGGCGCTGGACAGGGCGGCCCGTACCGCCGTTCCCTTTCAAGAAGGAAGGAACCTTCAATGATTTTCCGTCGGTGCCGCCAGCGGATCCATACGACGATGACATAAGCAAGCGGGCAGCTCCGCCATCGCCCAGCGAATATCCCTTTCTTTGGGATGTCGCCGGATTTGCCGAACGGCTGGGCGAGACGTTGGACGATACGCCAACGGCCGTGCCCATTACCGAGATGATCGGATCGTCGCCAACCAAGACACTGCCGATCCGGATCGCGCTTAACTCGACGGGTCGGCGCGAGAGCACCCGATATCTGCGCTTTGCGGCTACGGCGTATTCGCGCTACGCAGCCGCCTATCGGGCGGTTGGAGCTCCGGTGCTGCCGGTCAAGGCGCGTTGGGAAAGCGCCAGCGGCTGGTCGACGCCGTGGTACCGAATGTTTCGTCCGGCCCGCAGCACGAGAGATCTGCCACCTCCGACTGTCAGGGCGGTTCTTCCCTTGACGCGTGCTCTGGCGGAAGGGGATGAGGCATCTCCGGTTGCCGGGGTGCTGGCGGTGGTCGATGGGGCTTGGTTCGAGCATTCCGGGCTGGGCGATTGGATGCTCGGCGGTGTCGACATCGCACAGCGGACAACGTTCCGCGAGAAAAGTGCCTCGATCAGCGTGAGTGCGGTCGAGATGGGGCCTGATCCTTTGGTTCGAGCCTATGGTCTGAGCTCAACATCGCCAGCGGTAAAGAAGACACCGAGGAGCCATGACGAGTTGCGAAACGTCGCGCCGCTGACCGTTGCGGGGCCGCTCGGCCACAGCTTCGACACCGGAACCGCAACGGGATTGTTTCTCAACAGTTCGTTCGTCATCAGCCCACCTGAGTTCACGCATGAAGATCCGGATGCCTGGTGGATGGCCAAGCTCTCGTTCCGCCGGCTGGTGCTTGCCGAGGCAACTGACGGCTATTGGCAGGACGTGTCATTACTTCCGGCAAAGTCCACTTCGTCGCAGATTTCAATCACCCAGCCCGCTACGGGGCCGGAGAAAGAGACGGCAACGGCAACGTTCACCTTTGCCGCAAGCCTTGCCCGCGGTCAGAAGGATGGGACGAAACTAGTCAGCAAGGCATTTTCGGTTGCAGCCAAATGGTCGGGCGGCGCGTGCAGTCTCACGATCGACGGCGCTGCCAACAAGACGTTCGCGCTTCCAACGCTGGCGTTCGATCTCCGCGTTGTCGCCGTCCGCCGCGTTTCAGAGATCGAACGCGACGGCGGAGCCGTATCGTACGCCTGGTTCGACATCTTCCTATTGGTCAAGCCCTCGGGCGGGCATTGGAGGCTTGCCTGGCAAACCGAGTGGTTTGATGCGCTGCAGTCAGACGAGCTTCCGGATGCCGATCCTGCGACGACAGAACTGACCGTCAATCTCACGCGGACGGCGGAGGGAGCCCAAACCGGCGAATTACGGGTGAGCCGATCGCTTCAGATATCCGAACCTACCGAAGGGCGTTGGGCGCAGTTCATGCCAAACATGGCAGCGCTAGTGCGGTCGAGCCGCGTATCGCTTGCAGGCCTCGCGATGCAGGTGGATCCTGACAACACCAAGAATCTGCTGTTGAGCGCAGGCGGCAGGCAATGGGGCTGGCTCGGCACGAATGGACTGCTTTCGGAGCGTGTCAGGGGGCGGGAGAACCAGGGGCTTTTCAATTTGCTGCTGGTGACGAAAAGCATAACCAGCGTGTCCGGAGAACCGGACGAGATATTTGTCGGGCTGTTTCACTCGCCGGAAGGCTACGACAGCAACAAGAAAGCCGTCGGTTTGCAGCCGTTCGCGCTTCATGCCGGTGGAGAACTTACCGGCCAGGCACTCATCGGCAGAATTCTCACCGCTCGATCCGGGCGTGCGAACCTGCAGCAGGCCGATATCCAGAGATGGCTCGAAGATCCATGGGGGCAGTTCTTCCCGCCCGAGAATGGTGAACCTGTGGATCCCGCAAAAGTCTTCGGAGGCCAGGAACAGGCGGACGTTCCGTTGCAAATTATCGAGATCTACGCACCGATAGCGATTATCGGGACTGCCTGATGAAGCGTTGGCGCGCAGGTTTCACTGCGATCTGGAAAAGAGTCTATGCCGCTTTGACTGCTTAATCGATATAATGGCGCTGCTCGCGTTGACGCTTTTGCTCAAATCGAGTTTTATCCGCCGCCTTCCGGCTGGTGCCGGAACGGGAGGAGATGACACATGCGCCTTATCGAGACCGTCGCCGAACTGCGCGACTGCCTTGGCAATTTTCGACGTGAAGGCAAGACCGTCGGCTTCGTGCCGACCATGGGCTTTCTGCACGTCGGGCACATGACATTGGTTTCGCAGGCGAAGGCGCAGAACGACGTGACTGTCGTATCGATCTTCGTCAATCCGCTGCAGTTCGGCGCGAACGAAGATCTGGCGCGCTACCCGCGCGATCTCGCGCGCGACAGCGCACTTCTAGATGCGGCTGATGTCGACGTGTTGTTCGCGCCGTCCGTTTCGGAAATGTACCCGCATCCGATGAAAACTGTGGTGGACGTTCCCGAATTGGGCCGGGAGCTCGAAGGGGCCGTGCGACCAGGCCACTTTGCCGGCGTCGCGACAGTCGTCACGAAGCTCTTCAATCTCGTGCAGCCGGATGCCGCCTATTTCGGTGAGAAAGACTACCAACAGGTGGCGCTGATCCGCCGGATGGTCGACGATCTGGCGCAGCCGGTTCGTGTCGTGCCGGTTCCGACCGTTCGCGAGCCCGACGGATTGGCCTGCTCCTCACGCAACGTCTATCTCAACCCGCAGGAGCGCGCCGCTGCCGTTATCGTTCCCCGGGCTCTGGAAGAAGCGGAGCGGCTTTACCGGGAGGGTTGCGACGATCCGGCCAGCCTCGAGGCAGCATTGACGCAGTTCATCGGCGCCGAACCACTGGCTATCCCCGAAGTCGTCGCTGTTCGCGACCCCGTGACGCTGGCGCCGTTGACCAGTTTGCAGGCCGGACCGGTGCTCGTTGCGCTTTTCGTTCGCATCGGCAATACGCGCCTCCTCGATAACCGCGTCATCGGCGCCACGAACCAGACGAGGGCTGCCTGATGAGTACGCACGGTAGTCAGAAGCGGCTGAACACCAGCTCTATCCGCAAGATGAAGGGCAAGGCGCGGGTAGTCTGCCTGACGGCCTATACGACGCCGATCGCCAAGCTTCTCGATCCGCATTGTGACCTGCTGCTGGTGGGCGACTCCGTCGGCATGGTCCTCTATGGAATGGAAACGACCGTGGGCGTGACGCTGGACATGATGGCCGCCCATGGGCGCGCCGTGATGCGTGGCGTTCAGCATGCATGCGTCATTGTCGACCTGCCGTTCGGGAGCTACCAGGAATCAAAGGAGCAAGCCTTCCGCAGCGCGGTGAGGTTAATGCAGGAAACCGGCTGCGACGGCGTCAAGCTCGAAGGCGGCGAGGAAATGGCCGAGACCATCGAATTTCTGGTGGCGCGCGGTATCCCTGTCTTCGGACATGTCGGCCTGATGCCGCAGCTCGTCAACACGTCGGGTGGCTTTCGTTCGCTGGGGCATTCGGACGAGGAGGCGGAGAAGATCCGGCGCGATTCCCAGGCGGTCGCGCAGGCCGGCGCTTTTGCGATCGTGATCGAAGGCACGGTCGAGCCGCTTGCGCGCGAAATTACGGTATCGGTCGGTGTTCCGACCATCGGTATTGGCGCATCGCCGGCTTGCGACGGTCAGGTGCTCGTCTCAGATGACATGCTTGGCCTCTTCAACGACTTCAAGCCGAAATTCGTGAAGCGGTTCGCCGAGCTTGGCCCGATGGTGTCGAGTGCGGTGGAAAGTTATGCCGAGGACGTGCGAGCCGGTCGTTTCCCGGCCGCCGAGCATACGTTTCAGGTCCGGAAATAGCGCGCGGTCATTTCGAGCCTTGGCTGAGCCAGGCATCGATACCCCTGCCGCCTGCGCGGCCCATCGCAAAACAGGCCGTCAGGAGATAGCCGCCTGTCGGGGCTTCCCAATCGATCATTTCACCGGCAACGAACAGTCCGGGCACGGCTCGCAACATGTAGCAATCATCGATGCTGTTCCAGTCGACGCCGCCCGCGGAGGAAATCGCTTCCGCGATCGGGCGAGGTCGGGCGAGCGGGATCGGCAGGTCCTTGATGAGCGCGGACAGCGCGTCCGGCGATCCTTCGCCGCCAACCTCGCGGATAAGGGCAACCTTCACGCCGTCAAGGCCAGCACCCTTGCGCAGCCGTGTGGATAGGCTGGCCTTGGCGTCCTGCCGTGCAAGGTCGCGTGCGATCCTCTCCTGCGAGCGGCCGGGCGCGAGATCGAGCCAGAGGTTTGTCGATCGCCCGGATGCCAACTCATCGCGCAGCGCGGCCGAGTGAGCATAGACAAGGCTCCCTTCGATGCCGTGCTTCGTGATGACGAACTCGCCCGGAATTGATCCGGCCGGCGAACGCGCAACGACCGATTTTATGGGATGACCCGCGAACCGATCCGTGAAGTGAGGGCTCCAATCGACGTCAAATCCGCAGTTCGCAGGCTGGAACGCCTGCAGGCCGACACCTCTGTCGGCGAGCGCCGGTGTCCAGGCGCCATCCGATCCCAGCCGGGGCCAGCTCGGGCCGCCAAAGGCAAGGAGAGCGGCGTCGCACCGCACGGTCACCGCGCCAGCCGGCGTCTCGACGCGAAACCCCTCATCCGCGAAACCGATCCATCGATGGCGCGTAAGGACGGTCACCCCTCGCGCTTCCAGGCGTTTCAGCCACCGGCGCAGGAGAGGAGACGCTTTCATCTCGACAGGAAAAACTCGTCCCGAGGAGCCGGCGAATGTCTCGGTCTCCAATGAGGCCGCCCAACTGCGCACCTCTTCGGGCCTGAACGCATCAAGGGCTTTACGAAGCCTCTCGCTCGATTGCCCGAAGCGGGTCGCGAAATGCTCATACGGCTCGGAATGTGTGATGTTCAGGCCGGATTTGCCCGCCAGCAGGAATTTCCGGGCGACGGTCGGCATCGCCTCATACACCGTCACGGCGTGGCCGAGTTCCGACAAAATCTCGGCGGCCGCCAAACCGGATGGGCCGCCGCCGAATATCGCCACCTGTTTTTGCATTCACGAGCTTCCGATCTGGTTATCGGCCCTTCTCATGACGCGCGCCGTTCCTCCACGCAAGCTGATTTCCTCCCGCCGGATGGCGAACGGGCTGGCTTGCGGCAGTCAATGGATCAGTCGACCAGACGTGGTTTGAAGCTCGGCTTCGTCGGAGCCGCTTCTTCCTTCATCGCGTCTTCATGGTACCAGCAGCTGTCATAGACACACGGCTCGAGCTCAGCCTCGATCTCGATTGCCGGACGCGCGGACTTCGAGAAGCGCTTCGCCGGAAACGCGTAAATCACTGCTGACTCGTGGTGCACTCCGATGGCCATGTGATGCCTCCTGGTTCAGTCATTTTTGAGACAATAGCACAGATGCTTATAAAATGCTCTATTTGATTGAAAAAAAGGCACGAAATGTCGGAATCTTGAGCGTTCCGCTTTTGCTTAGGATTATATCAGGATTCAGTCATGTCCTTATGTTAATCAAATGCTTAATAATTATGCATTTGCCCATTCGTGATGAAAGTTTGATGCGCTGACTCCGAGCCCCGGCGCGAACGTTTCCGAGCCGCGAACCATTTCGTCGCCTCGATGATAAACGATTGACTCCGCTCATTGTTCGCCCGCCTGGCCGTTAAAATATCCTTCACAATCGGGCTGTCGAGCCTATCAAGGGAAATGGATTTCTCGACCTGTTTTCCGAGCCTGTTTTTGAACTGGCACGCTACGTGCATATCCTTTGGCATCCCCTAGGTGGGCGTTGGTGCCACGGCATCGACGGTCGCTTGAGGATTTGCTCACATCTTTGTTTGAGAGACTCGCAAATGACCAAGTTTAAGCTCGAGTACATCTGGCTCGACGGCTACACCCCGGTACAAAATCTCCGCGGCAAGACGCAGATCAAGGAATTCGACGCATTTCCGACGCTCGAGCAGCTCCCGCTCTGGGGCTTCGATGGAAGCTCGACCAACCAGGCCGAAGGCCGCAGCTCTGACTGCGTGCTGAAGCCGGTTGCGGTCTATCCTGATCCGGCCCGCACCAACGGCGTTCTCGTCATGTGCGAAGTCATGATGCCTGATGGCGTTACCCCGCATCCGTCGAACAGCCGTGCAACCATCCTCGAAGACGAGGATGCATGGTTCGGTTTCGAGCAGGAATACTTCTTCTACGAGAACGGCCGTCCGCTCGGCTTCCCGGAAACCGGTTACCCGGCTCCGCAGGGTCCGTACTATTGCGGCGTCGGTGCCAGCAACGTCGGTCCGGTTGCCCGCGAGATCGTCGAAGAGCATCTCGACCAGTGCCTGGCTGCCGGCATCAACCACGAAGGCATCAACGCCGAAGTGGCCAAGGGCCAGTGGGAATTCCAGATTTTCGGCAAGGGCTCCAAGCGCGCCGCAGACCAGATCTGGATGGCTCGCTACCTGCTGCAGCGTCTGACCGAAAAGTACGGCATCGACATCGAGTATCATTGCAAGCCGCTCGGCGATACCGACTGGAACGGCTCGGGCATGCACTGCAACTTCTCGACCAAGTTCATGCGCGAAGTTGGCGGCAAGGCCTATTTCGAAGCGCTGATGGCGCAGTTCGAGAAGAACCTCGAAGCCCACATTGCGGTCTATGGTCCTGACAACGACAAGCGCCTGACCGGCAAGCACGAGACTGCTCCGTGGAACAAGTTCTCCTACGGCGTTGCTGACCGTGGTGCTTCGATCCGCGTTCCGCATTCCTTCGTCAAGAACGACTACAAGGGCTATCTGGAAGATCGTCGTCCGAACTCTCAGGGTTGCCCCTACCAGATCGCTTCCCAGGTTCTGAAGACGATCTCGGAAGTTCCGACAGCTGGCTTCGCTTCCGCAGCGGCCTGATCGGCTTCATTGCTACGAATCATCGAGCGCCGGCCTTTGGCCGGCGCTTTGATTTTTTGCACCTAGCGATCATTAGCAGGCGCATTATTTTTTCCTGATGGAAACGCCTGGCGGCATTCTGTCCCAGTTTGGCATCCGCTGGTTGAAAAATTCAACCAAGTGGCCATATTCGTTTTGCCTTTGGATCGACTCTCCGTATAATCGCGACAACTTATCCAATCGCGAGTTGTCTGTTGACGTTGGTTGCTCAGTACAGCCTTCTGCTTCGTTTGCTCGGAAAGCCATCGCTTTTCGCCGATGGGCGTGAGCTCCTGCTTCCCGAGAAGGCATACGCGCTTCTCGCTCTTCTCGTGACCTCGCCGCATCTGTCGATGGATCGGGAAACACTGCGCGATATTTTGTGGGATGCCGACGCGGCAAAGCAGCGTGCAGGCAGTTTGCGGCAGCTTCTTGCGCGTATCGAGCGAAGCGTGCCGTCCGAATTGCCACGGCTCTTGGACGCAACAAATACTGATCTAGCGTTCAACGCGCGCGAGTGGCAGGTCGATGTCCTTATCCTGCGCGACACCCTGCCGCCGCTTGGGCGTGAAAGCTGGGACTTGCTCGAAGGCGATCTTCTCGAGGGATTTCGCGCGCCGACGATCGAAGCGGACGAGCGGCTGGCGTTGGAACGCCGTCGAGCGATCGAATGGCGCGATGCGCACCTGACGCGGCTCATCGAGGACGCTGGTGACCTGACGTCTCGGGACGTTCTCCTGCTCGCCGGGCGCTTGATTGACAATGACCCGTCCAATGAGGTTGCCTGCCGGGCGCTGATGCGCGCTCACACGAGCGCCGGTGACGCCGCGGCGGCGCGGCAGGTCTATCTTCGCTGCCGGAATGAATTGAAGACTGAGTTCGGCGCGGAGCCGGAGCCTGCAACGCAGTCTCTCGCCTATGAGCTCGGGATCATCACGCCGCCGGCGCCGGCTGCAAAGGCAAGCGTCTTCATGCCGCCGGAACTGGCGAATGCCGACTTGGTGGGCGAGCCGCGGGTCCTGATCCTGCCACCGGAGACCATGTTGTCCGACCCGTTGCTGCAGAGGATCGGTCGCGCGCTGCTCGAAGAGGTGACGATCGGGCTCAGCCAGCAGCGTGGCTTCAAAGTTATTGCCGCCCACACAAGCGTTGAAATTCTCAATAGAAGCGTGGCGGAGATCAGCCAGCCGACGCCGCCCGAGCTGCGTTTCGACTACACGGTCTATGTGACGATCCACGGCCGTGAGGACGATATCTACGCGACCTGCCGACTGACCAAGACGTCGACCGCCGAAGTGTTGTGGGCGATCGACCTTCCGCTGGCGATGCAGAAGGTCACGCACTCCTTCGGTCAGCTCGCGCGCCGGATCGTTCTGACCCTCGTGGATACGATCGAGCGGCGGGAACTTTCCGACATGGCGGAAGAGGTCAGCCCGTCCGCCTACCGCTTGTACCTTGAAGGCAAGCGGCTCGTCTCGAAGACAGACCTGCAGCACCTGCGCCAGGCGCGCAAATGGTTCAAGTCGGCACTTGCGAAGCATGACAGTTTCTCATCCGCACATGCCGGTATGGCGCGTGTGCTCGGGATGGAATGGCTGGTACGCGGCATGCGGGAAACGGAGCTTCTCGAGGAAGCAGAACGCTCTGCCTGGCATGCCCGCGACGCGGATCCGAACAGCGGGCGCGCGATGCGGGAGCTCGGATTTGTTGCCCTGTATCGCCGTCGGTTTGCCGAGAGCCTCGACTTCTTCGCCGAGGCGCAGATGCTGAGCCCGAACGACGCCGATATTCTCGCCGATCACGCGGATGCATTGGTGCATGACGGCCAGAGCGACCGAGCCCTCGAGCTCAGCTTGGCGGCGCTGAAACTCAATCCGCTGCCGCCCGATTATTACTACTGGAACCTCGGTGGCATCTATTTTGTCCAGGAAAACTACGCCAAGGCGATCGAGGTTCTGGATCGGGTGAAGTCGCGTCCGGCGACTGCGCGTTTGCTTGCCGCCGCGCACGCGAAGAACGGGAACGCGAAGGCGGCCGCCCACTACGCGTCTATTGTCCTGGAGAATTTCCCGGATTTCCGCACGGATGATGTTTGGCGCTTCGTGCCCGATCGCAATCCCGACGACACGCGCCAGCTCATCGATGGGCTCCGTCTGGCCGGCCTGTCCTAAAGCGTTACACCTGCCGGATTTCCGTCGCCGTTTGGCGCGCAGGTCAGTCACGCCGGAATAACGCCTCGCCTTCATCTTCTCCTCGCCCGCAGCAAAGCGCTGCTTCCAGCTGGAGAAACCTAATGAACTCGACAGACATCAAGACCGCGCCCGCCGTTCGCCTTTCGTCCGCTGCCCAGGCTGCTCTGAAGCAGCAGTCCGTTCAGTTCGACACGAACGCTACGGCCAGCATCGTTCACGCGCTGAAGTTCCGTTGAGGTCGATGCGAATGTCTGCCCAAGGTGCTTTGCAGGATTTGATCACGGATCTCGGTCTCTCGGCCGGTGGGATTAACGCCTACCATGATCGATCTCTGACGCCTGGGCAGACGTTCGCGGCGATCAAGCCGCATTTTGCCGAGCTTGGCATCACGCGCGTCGGATTGCTGACCGCGCTCGACCTACTCGATATTCCCGTCGCCTTCGCGACACGCCCGAACAGCCACACGCTCTCGGTCTTTCAGGGAAAAGGCATCGACGAGGAAGCGGCCATGACCTCCGCGGCCATGGAAGCCGTCGAGACGCGTGTCGCCGAGATGCGCCCGGACAATATGATCATGGCATCCGTCGAGGGTTTGAGAGCCGAGAAAGCGCCGATGATCGACCTCGACTCGGTTGCCCGTTGCGTACCCTCCGACATCGGCATGGACCCCATCGCCTGGTGTGAGGGCTTTGATATTCTTTCCAACCGGCAGGTGTTCGTGCCGTGGTCGCTCGTCGGGCTTGACCACCGCGGCATCCGGCCGAGCGGCTTCGAGCAGTCGAGCGACGGCCTCGCATCGGGCAACCGTCCGGCTGAAGCCGTACTGCACGGGCTTTGCGAACTCGTCGAGCGAGACGCCTGGGCACTGATGCAGCTGCGTCCATACGATCAGCTGAAAGGAGCGCGGGTCGATCCCGGCTCCCTCAGCGATCCTGTTGTCGACATCATCGTTGATCGCATCAAACGCGCAGGCATGCAGCTTCTTGTCCTCGACATGACGACCGACATTGGCGTTCCGAGCTTCCTGGCCGTCATCATCCCCGGAAATCTCGGCGAACGCGTCGATGCGCGCTGGACGCATGTCTGCGGCGGATGCGGCTGCCATCCTGATCCTGTTCGCGCGATCTTGCGAGCAATCACGGAGGCTGCGCAGAGCCGGCTCACGGCCATTGCAGGCAGCCGCGATGATTTTTCCCCGCGTATCTACCAAAGGCTAGACGAGAACGGCCCGATGCAGCAGCTGATCGAGCTGTGCGACGAGCAGCCAAGAGCTTGGGTCGCCTCCGTGGAGCCGGCAAAACGCAGCATCCAGCAAACGATCTCCCATATCGTTGAGCGCCTCGCTTCGAAGGGCATCACGCAGCTGGTGGCGGTGCCGATCGACCATCCGCGTCTGCCCGTCTCGGTCGTCCGCGTGATCGTGCCGGGCTTGGAAGTGGACGTTAGCGGCGAATTCATCCAGCTCGGCCTTCGTGCGGTGCGGGCGATGCAAGGAATGCAGATATGAAAGTGATCTTCGCAGGGCCGAGTTTCGGTGCCGATCTCGAAACCCTTCGGAAGGCCTATCCGTCGATCGTGTTTCGCCCGCCAGCTGCCCGTGGGGACATCCTGCAGGCGGTGGAAGATGGCGCGCGTGCCATCGGCATCGTTGACGGGTATTTCGGCGAAGTGCCGTCCGTCTGGCACAAGGAAATCCTTTACGCCCTGCAGGCGCATGTCGTCGTCGCCGGTGGCGCAAGCATGGGGGCGCTGCGGGCGGCCGAATGCGCCGCCTTCGGGATGGTGGGTCTTGGAACCATCTACGATGATTATGCCGAAGGTCGCCTGATGGACGACGAGGCGGTCGCGCTGGTTCACGCCCCGGAGGAGCTTGGTTGGCTGCCGCTATCGATCCCGTGGGTCGATTTTCAGCCGACGGTCGAGATGCTCCGCCGCGCCGACGGAATCTCCGAGAAGGAATGCAAGATGCTGCTCATCGCGGGCAGGGCGCTGCATTTTTCCGAGCGCACCTATCCCAAGGCAATCGAACGCTGCGGCTTTGCCGACGAGCGTCGCGCCAAGGAGATCTTGCGCCTCGTTCGTGCCAACAAGGTCGAGCGCAAGCGCGCCGATGCGGAAGCCGTGCTGCAGTACCTTCATCATCAGGCTGAGCCGGTGTCACACAGCTGCGATTGGGGCTTTGCGGCAACCTCTCATTGGGAGCTGCTTCGCAGTGAAGTTGCGCGCTCCGTCACGCCTGTAACGCTCAAGTAACGCCCGACCTCGATCATCGTCACAGGACTGGAATTCAAGCGGATTCCAGATCATCTGAGAAGGCGGCATTGATGAACATTCAGACCAAGGACGAAGGCACGGGCAGCGAGTACGCAAGGATCTTCCGGCTGCTTTCAGCGGCAAAGGAAGAGGCTGCGAAGCTCAAGCTGCACAATCTGACTCATCTCGCCAACATGGCGCTGCTTCAAGTCGTCATCGATTGGGACGGAATTGATCCCGAACGGGAACTGGACGTCAATCTGGAAAAGCTGATGGGTGCTAAGACCGAGATTGCGATCAAGGACGCACGCGAAAACATCGTCGTCCTGGATTGCCACTGACCTGTGAGGCGAGGCCGCGTTATTCCGCAGCTTCGCCTTCAGCCAGTTCCATGCCGGCGATAGCCTGGACGAGCTTGACGATCTTCTTGCGGACCTGCTCGTTCTTGATGGAAAGGAACGCCGCATTGAGCAGGACGCCGTCACGGGAGACGACAAACTCTTCGCTCGGGGTCGGATTGTCGTTGGCTGTGCCCTGAGGAGCCAGGTCTTCAAAGAAAGAACGGACATCGACCTCAAGAGCGCCGGCGATTTCCACCAGCATGCTTGCCGATACGCGGTTGGAGCCCTTCTCGTATTTCTGGATCTGCTGGAAGGTTACGCCAACCCGGTCACCCAGTTCGGTCTGTGAAACCTTGCGCATCAGACGCTTGATGCGAATGGTTTTTCCGACATGGACGTCGACTGAATGTGGTGCGTCTTTCATGGCTCTATCCTTTCCAACGCCGGTTGTGGCGCGACTTTTCTGCAGGGAAACAACCTATCGAAGATATTTGAACGGATCAATTGTGCCCCTCAAATTTTCTTGCCTATGGTGCATGTGGCTGAAAAGCCTGACGTGCACCTGAAACGGGTCGTTTGGTTACGAAAAACCTATACGTTGGGACGGCAACCATAGATCTTCATTAGAAGAAAATGTTTTTAGCGCCATGGTTGGTCGTTCGCGCGCCCTTCAGAGTGCTCCACGCGGGCCTTAAAGGCGCAATATCCCTCGGTTTTTGTAGTGCTAAAGGGCCTTTCCGCGACGCTGCTGACGTATATTGCGCATCGCAGCCGATTGATTGGCTCGGACAAGGGTGCAGTCCTTTCGCCTCCGCCGCTGTTGTGTCAGAGATGGATCGTTCCACAACACGAGAATCGTCCCGCATTGACCATTGGATTTGCCCACGCAGAATTGATCGCCGTGTTAACGGCCGTGACAGCGGGAGAGCCGCGCGTCATGACGATCCGCTCGGGCCAAGCATTGCCGTCGGGGCCGTTCGAAATGGGGCATCGGACGCTGCAAAGCGGCTTGAGGGAATGGGTTCAAGAGCAGACGGCGCATCCGGTCGGCTATCTCGAGCAGCTCTATACTTTCGCGGATCGGGACCGCAACAATGACATCCAGGGTGGCCGGACGATTTCGATCAGCTATCTCGGGCTTGTCCGTGAGCAGGCCGGCGCGGGGCGGCCGGGCTGGCATGGCTGGTACGAGTATCTACCCTGGGAGGACCGGCGAAATGGGATCCCGTCCGTCCTGAACGAGCTTGTCGATGGCCTGGCGGTCTGGGCCGAGAGCGATCCGGCTCGCGGTGCCGAGCGCAAACGCCGCGCCGTCTTCGCTTTTGGGCTCGACGATATTTCCTGGAACGAGGATCTCGTCCTGCAGCGCTACGAGCTGCTCTACGAAGCGAAACTCGTTGCTGAAGCTGGCGGCGATGTCAACTTCGGGCGCGCGATGTTTGCGGATCATCGGCGCATTCTTGCGACCGGGATCGCAAGGCTTCGGGCAAAGATCAAATACCGACCCGTCGTATTCGAGCTGATGCCCGACTCCTTCACCCTGTTGCAACTGCAGCGGAGCGTCGAGGCGCTGGCGGGCCTGACGTTGCACAAGCAGAACTTCCGTCGACTGATCGAGCAGCAGGATCTTGTCGAGGAAACGGGGCAGACCGAGGCAGAAACCGGCGGCCGGCCGGCCAAGCTGTTCCGATATCGCCATGCTGTTCTCCAAGAGCGCGAGCTCGCCGGTTCGAAACTGCCTCTCTCCCGTAATTGACATATACTCACAGTGAGAATATCTATTTGCTCATGATATGCTCAAATAGAGCATAATGGAGGAGCGACTGTGAACCAATCTTTGACGACCGATGACCTTTACAAACGAGTAAGCCGCGTCGTTCCAAAGGCGGAATGGATGATGTTCGAGGACGACGTCCAGGCGATCCTTCGATTGAAGCGCGAGCGCAATGCCGTCATCCTCGCGCACAACTATCAGACACCCGAGATCTTCCACGGCGTCGCGGATATCGTTGGCGACAGCCTGGCGCTAGCGCGCAAGGCAATCGACGTTGAGGCCGATGTGATTGTTCTCGCCGGCGTTCACTTCATGGCCGAGACCGCCAAGCTGCTCAATCCCGATAAAACCGTGCTGATACCGGACATGGCTGCAGGCTGCTCGCTCGCCGATTCCATTACGCCGGAGGATATCGCCCTGCTGAGAGCAGCGCATCCCGGCGTTCCCATCATCACCTATGTCAACACGTCGGCAGCCGTCAAAGCCGCCTCCGATATCTGCTGCACATCGGGCAATGCGAAACAGGTGGTCGAGTCTCTCGGCGTTCCGCGTGTCCTGATGATCCCCGACGAGTATCTGGCACGCAACGTGGCACGCGAGACGGATGTCGAGATCCTCGCGTGGCATGGGCACTGCGAGGTACATGAGCTGTTTAACGCGGAGGACGTCAGGCAGCTGCGCGAGAATCATCCGGGGGTCACGGTGCTTGCGCATCCGGAATGTCCGCCTGACGTGGTCGCCGCAGCGGATTTCGCGGGCTCGACCGCTGTTATGTCCGACTATGTGGCGGCCAAGCGTCCGGCACGCGTTGTTCTTCTCACGGAATGCTCGATGAGCGACAACGTTGCCGTGCATCACCCCGACGTCGAGTTTATCCGGCCCTGCAATCTGTGTCCGCACATGAAGCGGATCACGCTCTCCAACATACGAACGGCGCTTGAGCAGAATCACCACGAAGTCGTGGTCGACCCCGATGTGGCGGTCGCAGCGCGCCGCGCCGTCGAAAGGATGCTGGCGATATGAGCGACATCCTGGAGGCGTTTCGCGATCATGTGGTCATCGTCGGTGGCGGCCTTGCCGGGATGATGACGGCGCTTCAGCTTGCTCCGCAGCCGGTCGTGATCGTCAGTCGCGGCAAACTCGCAGGCGGGAGTTCGAGCGCCCTGGCGCAGGGCGGCATTGCTGCCGCACTTGCCGATGATGACAGCCTTTCACTGCATCTTCAGGACACGCTTCGTGCCGGTGACGGTCTCTGTGACGAGGCGGTGGCGCGGTCGATCCTTTCGGATGCGGGGCAAGCTGTCGCCGCGCTGGAGCGAGCAGGAGCTTTCTTCGATCGCGACGCCGACGGCCAATTTGCCTTTGGTCTGGAAGCCGCGCATCAACGTCGCCGCATCATCCACGCCGGGGGAGACGGCACGGGTGCAGCCATCACGCAGGCTATGGGGGGTGCCATTTCTGCACAATCGTCGATCTCACTGCTGGAAGGGTGTGAGGCGACAGCCGTTCTCACGACCGACGGCGCGGTTTCGGGCGTGCAGATTCTCGGTCCTGCAGGCGAAGCTGTCATTCCAACCTCCCGGATTGTGCTGGCGACTGGTGGGGTTGGAGGGCTTTACGAAGCGACGACCAATCCTCTCGCGAGTATCGGTCAGGCGATAGGGCTGGCCGCCCGTGCGGGTGCCGTGCTGGCGGACCTGGAGTTCGTTCAATTCCATCCGACCGCTCTCGCTTGCTCTCGCCGGCCTATGCCTTTGGTAAGCGAGGCGGTACGCGGCGAAGGCGCTATCCTGATCAACGATCTCGGTGACCGCTTCATGGTGGGCGTCGATGGCGAGGAGCTTGCTCCGCGCGACGTCGTTTCGCGTGCCATTGCCGAACAACTCGCGCAGGGGCACCGCGTGTTTCTCGACGCTCGGTCGGCGCTCGGCATTGGATTCGCGGCTAGATTTCCGACAATCCACCGATTGTGCCATGAGGCCGGCATCGATCCTGCACAGGCACCCATTCCCGTTCGTCCGGCTGCTCACTATCACATGGGAGGAGTGGCGACCGACATTTGCGGGCGGAGCTCGGTGGGAGGCCTCTGGGTCGTGGGCGAGGCGGCCGCAACCGGCCTGCATGGAGCAAACCGACTTGCCAGCAATTCCCTGCTGGAGGCCGCGGTCATGGGATTGCGTGCTGCTGACGATATTTCCGGGACGCTGTCGCGGAACGTCACGCCGGATCGCTTCACGACAGTCGCTTGCGCTGCCGACGCTGGCGCGGTGCGTACCATCGTTTCCCGCCAGCTCGGCGTAGTCCGCGAGCGTTGCGGGCTCCAGAGCGCGATTGCTTCGCTCTTGCCGCTTGCCCGATCCGCCGGTGCGAGCCGTGATCCGGCGTTGACCGCACTCCTGATCGCGGTGTCGGCCATTTTGCGGGAAGAGTCCCGTGGCGCGCATGCGCGCAGCGATTTTCAGAGGAAACGGGAGAAGGCCGAGCGCAGTTTCCTGACTTTGGAAGAAGGCCTTGCCCGCGCAGATACCCTCGTCGACAATTTTGCAAGGAGCGCCTGAGATGACGCTTGTTTCACCTTACCGTGTCATCATCGAGCCGATCGTCCGTACAGCACTGCTGGAAGACGTCGGCCTCGCCGGAGATTTGACGTCCGCCTCTGTTATACCGGAGGACCATCAAACCACCTTGGCAATGGTAGCGCGCCAACCCGGTACCATCGCCGGTCTCGATGCCGCAGAGCTCGCCTTCAGTTTGATCGATCCTGATATCAAGTTCGAGCGTCACATCAGGGATGGTCATCGCGTATCGCCGGGTGATGTCATCGCAACCGTCAGCGGGCCTGCGCGTGGCGTTTTGACTGGAGAGCGGACGGCGTTGAATTTCCTCGGCCATCTCTCCGGGATCGCAAGCGTTACTGCTTCGCTCGTTCAAGCCATAGAAGGAAGTGGCGCGTCGATTGCCTGCACGCGCAAGACGACGCCCGGCTTACGTGCCCTGGAGAAATACGCCGTGCGTGCAGGCGGCGGCGTCAACCACCGTTTCGCGCTCCACGACGCGGTGCTCATCAAGGACAATCATGTCGCCATTGCCGGTGGCATTCTCCAGGCGATCCGTCGCGCGAAAGCGGGTGTCGGGCACATGGTCAAGATTGAGGTTGAGGTCGATACGCTGGATCAACTGCAGCAGGCCATGGACGAGGGCGTCGACGCTGTGTTGCTGGACAACATGACCTGCGCCCAGCTGCGCGAGGCCGTTGCCATGATAGACGGCCGTGCGATCAGCGAGGCCTCGGGCGGGGTAACCCTTTCAACCGTCGCCGCGATCGCCGCCACGGGGGTCGACCTCATTTCCGTGGGGTGGGCGACGCACAGCGCCCCAACGCTCGACATCGGCCTCGACATGATCGCGGCATAAGCACAGACGGCGCTTCCAGGCACGGTCTCCCGCCGTGGTTCGGAAGCGCCGGCGTTTCAAAGCCCGCGCAAGCGGCGGATGTGGTCGAGCCTATCGCGAATGCGATGCCTGATATCGTCATCCTGCCGCTCCATGGCATCGAGCATTTCATGCATCGTGCCGCGAAGGCCATGAATCTGGTCGACGAGGTCGATGATCAGGTCGACACCCTCGTCATTGACCCCCATGCGTTGAGTAAGATCGAGGATCAGCTGGGCACGTGCGACGTCGGCCGGCCCATAGTGCCGCCGGCCATCCTCGGCCTGCGGGAGGAGCCAGCCCTGATCGAGCCAGATTTCCAGCACCGTGACATCGACCTTCACGATCCGGCGAAATTCGAGGTCGTCCATCCTTATTCTCCCATCGCTTTTCGCGGATCCTGAGGATTGGTCTCGGCCCAGCTGCTGATGAACTCGGCGAGTTTCGGATCCGGGGCTTCGGGCAGCACGATCCTGACGGTAACGTATGCGTCTCCGGCTCCGCCGCCGCGCTTGGGTGCGCCCTTGCCCTTCAGCCGCAATACCTTGCCGCTGCTGGAATTCGCCGGCAGCGTGACATTCACAGCGCCTGACGGCGTCGGGACGCGTATCTTGCCCCCGAGGACTGCTTCCGAGAGCGAGATCGGCAGCTCGAAGCGAATGTCATCGCCGTCCCGGACGTAAAACCGGTGCGGGCGAACCTTGATATCGACAAGGGCGTCGCCTGGCGGACCGCCATTCATGCCCGGGTCGCCCTTTCCCTTCAGGCGCAGCGTTTGCCCGTCGCGGGTACCGGCCGGAATCTGGAGGTCAAGCGCTGGCCCCTCGGGCAAGCGGATCTGGGTTTTCGTCCCGTTGAGGGCGTCGAGGAAATCGACTTCCATCGAATAGTGGCGGTCGTGTCCTTGCGAGCGGAACTGCTGGCCGCGCGACCGGCCGGAAAAGAAACTCGAGAAAATGTCGTCGCTGTCGCCGAAGTCGGCAAAGCCCGACCCGTTGTGATATGGGTTCTCGGCGCCGGCTGCCGACGCATATTCGCGGTAATAGTTTCTTGGCGCCTGTTCGGCGCCGGTCATGTCGATCTCGCCGCGATCAAATCGCGCGCGCTTGTCTTCGTCGCCGAGAATCTCATAGGCCGTCGAGACTTCCTTGAATTTCTCTTCGGCTGTCTTGTCGCCCGGGTTCAGATCGGGATGGAGTTTCTTGGCAAGCTTTCGAAATGCAGTCTGAATGTCCTTCTGTGTGGCGTCTTTTTTCACGCCGAGAAGCTCGTATGGATCGCGGCTCATTCGTGTCTCCGATGTCGCCGACGGAAATCGCCGGCCTGTTAGCGCCTAATATAGGTTTGGCTTTTTGCAACGGCGAGGGGCGCCGACCGGCTGCGCCACTGAGACGTACGTGCGGTCCGGAACCGTCCCGGGGGAGCCTGTGGACAAGTCTCTTCAGTTACGTATCGATTGATTAAATCAAATTGATTGAGTAAATGAGGCGCGGCGATATCTTCCAGTTTAAGAAATCGAAAAATGCGATCTCAGGGGAAGGCGCGGCATCGCCGCTTAAGGCGCCATGTATCCCGATGTTCGCGAAGAGGTGAACATGTCAATAAAGCTTCCGCCCGCTCTCCGGCTGGAAACGTCGTGGCTCCCGGCTTCGGAGGGACGAAGCCAGGCTTACACGCTCCATCTGAAGAACCTGTCCTCAAAACCGATCGCAGGCTTTACGCTATGTATCAGCGGACCGGGCCGGGTTGATCCAGCGGTTCTGATCGAAGGAGGGACGGTCGGGCGCCGCCTGTCGAATTTCACCGAATTTCTGCCGCCCGAAAATTTCGAGCTCGGCGCCGGCAAGACATGGACGTTGACGATCTCGGCCCTCAGCTGGCCGTTCCAGCATTGGACTGATGGTGCGACCGGCGCCTATGTGGCGTTCGGTGACGGTAGCACGCAGTCCCTCGCGGTCGAGCCGACGCGCTCGCTTGCCAACAATGCGCCGCTGAAGCGTGGCGCTGAGATCTATCCTGTTCCTGCCAATCCGCCGGTGCCTGTGGCGATCGTCCCGTGGCCGAACGAGCTTTCGGTGTCGGGCAAGCGCTCTGTTCCGCCAGGGTTTGCAATCAACTCCACTGATCCCCGGGCAACGGCCGCGGCAGCTGCCTTCATCGGCCTCGTCGAACAGCTCTTTTCCGTCGAAGGGATCGTGCGATCGTCATCCGAAGGCGGAATGCCCGTCGCTCTGGAGGTTGTCGATGGCTTCTCGGCGGAAGCCTATCGCATCACCTTCGCCGCCGATGCTGTTCGCATTGCGGCCAGCACGCAGACCGGTCTGCTCTACGGCTTGATCACACTCGGCCAGGTCTGGCGCGGAGCGCATCTCTATCCGAATGCGTTCCGTTTTCCGGTCGAAGGCGAGATCCGCGATGAACCGTCTATGGGCTGGCGCGGCCTGCACCTCGACGTTGCCCGCCAATTCTACGGCAAGGCTGAGATCAAGAAACTGCTCAGCGTTCTCGCCTGGAACAAGGTGAACCGCTTTCATTGGCACCTGTCCGACGATGAAGCTTGGAGTGTCGAGATCGATGCCTATCCGGCTTTGACCGAGGTTGGAGCCTGGCGTGGACATGGCCTGGCTATTCCGCCGCTGCTTGGGTCCGGCGCGGCCCGTACCGGTGGCTACTACACCAAGGACACGGTGCGCGAGATTGTTGCTCACGCCAAGGAGCTTGGGATCGAAATCGTGCCTGAAATCGATGTGCCGGGCCACTGCTTTGCCATGCAGCAGGCTATCCCGGAGCTGCGCGACCCGCAGGAGGCCGGAAGCTATTACTCGGTCCAGGGTTTCCCGGACAATTGCCTCAATCCGGTTCGCGAGAAGACGTATGAGGTGCTGGAGACGATCCTGCGCGAGTTGATCGAGCTGTTCCCATTCAAGACGATCCATATCGGTGCCGACGAAGTGCCGCTGGGTGCCTGGTCGGGCTCACCCGAAGCGCTGGCACGCTTGCGAGAGATCGGTGGCGATACAATGGCCGAGGCCCACGCCAAACGTCTCAACGTCATTACCAACACGCACGGTGCCGACGACATCGACGGATCGGGCGCTGCGGTCCTGCAGTCGATATTCCTTGCAAGGGTCCAGAAGTTCCTTGCCGAACAGGGTTGCATTACGGGCGGATGGGAAGAAGCCGCGCATGGCGATGTCATCGACAAGACGAAGAGCTATCTCTGCGGTTGGCGCAGTGTCGAAGTCTCGGCTGCTCTCGCCGGCCAAGGCTATGAGATGGTCGTCTGCCCCGGGCAGGTCTACTACCTCGACATGGCAAACAGCCCCGACTGGGATGAGCCAGGTGCGAGCTGGGCCGGGTGGTCGGAACCGGAGACGCTCTATAATTTCGATCCTGTCGAAGGCTGGAGCGATGATCAGAAGAAGAACCTGCGCGGTATCCAGGCCTGCATCTGGTCGGAACCGATGACCGATCGAGCCGTCTTCGATCGGCTGGTGTTCCCCCGTATCTCGGCACTTGCCGAGAGCGCGTGGACGAGACCGGCCGATAAATCCTGGGAACGCTTCCGGGCAGTCGCCGGCCTGATGCCTGTGCTCTACGCCTATCCCTGAAGCGTCAGCCCAGAGGTTTCTGCAGTATCTCGAACTGCGGGTTTGTCTCGGAAAAAATTGGAAGCGCCGCGGATCCGAGGACCGCGGTGTCTCCACCGCTCGCGCCGATCAGAATGCGCGGCAAGCCGCGGTCAGCGGCGGGATCGACGGGCGGGTAAAGAGGCTCCAGGCGATCGGCAAGCAGGTTCAACAGCGAAGGTGGCATCGAGCCTCCCAACACGATTGCCTGTGGGTCGAAAGCGAGTTCCAGAAAGTCGATCGTCTGACGCATGGGCTCGACCGCGGCCTCGATCCACGCATCCGTCGCCTCGCGGTTTGCATTCAAGAGCGTCTCGATCTCTTCTGCTGACTGCTTGCCGGCAACTTCGATACCGAGATGTTCATAGGCCGAGCCGAGCGAGACATAGCGGTCGAGGCATCCGTGCTTGCCGCAGGGGCAGGGGCGGCCATTCGGCACTACAATGATGTGCCCGATCTCCCCGGCGTTCTGGTGGCTCCCCCGATAGAGGTGACCATCCAGGAACATGCCCGCGCCGACCCCTCTGCCGAGAAAAAGATAAACGAAGCTATGCAAGCCGCGCGCGACACCGTGTAGCCGCTCGCCGATTGCCGCTGCTGTCGCATCATTTTCGACCCGAACCGGAACGCCGACCAGGCGCGCAAGCTCGGAAGCAACGGGGAACTCTTGCCACCCCGGCAGGGTGGCCGGGCTGAGCGCGGTAACGCCTTCGGCGGCGTAGCGCCCGGGCATCGCAATACCGACGCCCAGCAGGCGATCGCGATCGAAACTGACCTTCGCTTGCAGGGCTTCGACGATGCCAGCGAGGATCGGCATGGCTTGCTCCGGGGTCGGTCGATCCACCGGCCTTTCAATTCTGTCGCGCACGCGTCCCGAGAGATCTGTCAGGACGCCAACGGCATGATCCCTCTCAAGCTCCAGGCCAATGGAATAGGCGCCATCGGGGTTGATGGAATACGGTGTGATCGGCTGCCCACGGGCGATCTTCTGTGGTGCTTCCGCCTTGAGAAGTTTGGAACTCACCAGCTCTTCGACGATGTTCGATACGGTCTGGATGCTGAGTGCCGTCATCCTCGCAAGTGCGGCGCGCGACAGGGCCCCATTCGTCCGGATCGCCTCGATCACGACGCGACGGTTATGGGATTTCGCCTGCTCGAGGTTGGTGCCTGCAATTGCCTTCATGGTTCCGCCTTGTGCGACAGATTGTGCGCCGCCTGCAGGCAACGCGATCCTTATCGCATAGGGGTTCGGCGCGCGGATATCCAGCCAATTACAAAGGGTTTGGCATTTCCACGTTCAGCCGGGAGGCATGAGGAACGAGTTGATCGAGAATTCCGGCGAAAAGCCGGACGCCGTCAACCGCCGCTTCGCGCTTGCGCTTCAGGCCGTTCTCGCCGGGCAGGCGTACATGAGACACGCCGGGGCGAGGCGGATTGCTGCGGCAGGTCTCGGCCAGCCATCCGGTTTGCCGCAGAAAGGCATCGCGGCCGCCAAAGGCTTCGGGATCGAAGACCTGCACGGTAACCGCTGCGTTCGTGCCCTTGAGCTCGTCGACCCGGCCAAGTCCGGCAAGCCCTTGTGTGAATGCCTCGACATGGAGCGCCATGCCATAACCCTTCTGGCCATGATCAAGCCCGCCAACCGGCATCAGCGTGCCGCCGCGTTCGATAACGCGGGGATCGCGACTGGGCTCTCCATTCTCGTCCATCAGCCATTCATGTTCGTACTGCCGGCCTTCGCGAACCAGGCGCTGAGCCATGTTGACCGTCGTGATCGAGGCGCTGATATCGATCAGGATCGGATCACCGGGCGTCGGAATGCCATGGGCGACCGGATTTGGCGTGTAAACACCTTTTCGGCCACCAAACGGCGCTACCTGCGCTCCTGATGGGCTCGAGCTGGCGATACTGACCATAAAGCCACGATCGGTGGCGATGGAAAGATAGGCAGCCAGGCAGCCGATATGGTGGCTGTCGGCGATCGCGATCGTCGCCGTACCGTAGGTCGCCGCGCGCTCGCAGGCGAGCTTCACGGCCTCCGAGGTTAGCCATGCACCCGGAAGGCGGCGTCCACGCCATGCAATCGCCGGTCCGCGATCGGACACGACCTCGGGCATGCCTTCGCACGTCATCACGCCATCGGCAATGCCTTGAAGATACCACCCGGCCAACGCCAGGCCGTGCGTCGTGTGCCCCATGAGGTCGGCTTCGACGAGATAATGTGCCACGGCGGTCGCCTTTTCCTCTTCGAGCCCGGCGGCCGCAAAGAGGGCCTGCGCAAATCGGCGAAGTGTATCCGGTGCGAAGCGATGCTCTGATATCTCGGCCATGGTCTTCTCCATTCATTGACGGCGGTCTGCCGGATCAGCGTGCCAGAAAGCGCTGGTGCAGCGTTTCGCCGCCAAGTACGGCGAGCACGTTCTCCGCGGACATGACCGAAACGGCACGTTTCGCATCGAGCGTGACGCCGGCCACGTGTGGTGTCACCAGGGTGTTCGGCAATTGGAAGAGCGGATTGTCGATGCCCGGCGGTTCGATTGCAAAGCTATCGAGGCCGGCTCCCGCGAGATGGCCTTCTTCGAGAGCGGCGATCAATGCCTTCTCATCGACGACTTCGCCGCGCGCCGTGTTGATCAGAAACGCTCCCTGTTTCATCAAGCCGATACGACGCGCGTCGATCAGGTTCTGTGTCTCTGATGTCAGAGGACAGTGAAGGCTGACGATGTCCGAATTGGCAAGCAGCGTATCGAGATCGGTTTCGCGCCTGATGTCGTCGCCGAAGGCACTATCCGGGGTATGGGGATCGAAGGCAGAAATGACCATGCCGATGGCGCCCGCCATTTTGGCAAGCGTCTGCCCGATGAAGCCGAAACCGACAAGGCCAAGGCGGTGGCCGCGCAGTTCACGACCCCCGTACTGGTTCTTGTCCCAGATACCGTCCCGGATCAGCGCGTCCTGACGCGGCAGATCCTTGACCAGCGCCATGATCAGCGCCAGCGCATGCTCGGCGACGGAGTGACCGTTGCTGCCTGTCGTCATAGACACCGGAATGCCAAGCGCCGTTGCAGCCTTGACATCGATATCGTTGGTCCCGACGCCGTGCTTGGCGATATGCCGGAGGCGGCCGCCTGCCTGCATTTCTTCGGGTCCAAGCAAGTCAGTGAGCAAACGCACGATAACGGCATCGGGGCGATGGCGGCCCATAACCTCGATGACGGCCTGCCTGTCGATATAGGGCGGTGTGGCGACGACATTCACGCCGGCGTCCTCCAGAACTGCGCGGCCTTCAGGCGCCAGTTCTCCACCCAGAATGACAACAGTTTTTTCCATCGCTCATCTCCTCCAACGAGCAAAGCGGCAGACGGCGCGTTAGCGCGCCGTCGATGAGGTCGAAAGCCTTTCGATCGTCAAGCCGCCTGACGGCGGGGAGACCGTGCCATCAGTCGCGCGTAGGCGATGGCCGAGAGCATGTTGACGTGGTTTGCCTTCCCGGTGCCGGCAATATCGAACGCCGTGCCGTGATCCACCGACACGCGATCGATCGGCAAGCCGAGCGAAACGTTGACTGCGGTATCGAAGGCGATGAGCTTGATCGGGATATGGCCCTGATCATGATACTGGGCGATCACGAGATCGAACGCACCGTTGTAGGCGCGAGCGAAAACGGTATCAGCGGAAATCGGGCCGACAACGTCTATGCCTTTTGCCTGTGCCAGTTCGACCGCCGGCGCCAGGAATTCGCTATCTTCGGTGCCGAACAGGCCGTTCTCGCCGCAATGGGGATTGAGACCGGCAACCGCGATCCGCGCCTTCTTGCCCAGACGCATGAAGTGATTGTGCCCTGCTTCGATCGTCGCGAGAACGCGCTCGGTTTTCGCGCGCTCGATCGCGCCCTTCAGCGAGATATGAGTCGAGACGTGAATGGTGTTCAGACGC
The DNA here is from genome assembly GCA_900468535.1 of Hyphomicrobiales bacterium. Lineage (GTDB taxonomy): Bacteria > Pseudomonadota > Alphaproteobacteria > Rhizobiales > Rhizobiaceae > Rhizobium. The sequence continues at coordinate 82,672 of UBTY01000025.1, forward strand.
TCGGAGGCGAGCAGCATGAAGGAACTCTTCGAACCGGTCAGGTGCGCCAGCAGGCCCGTGTGTCCGTCATGGTGATGACCAGCGAGGTTCATCGCCTCCTTGTTGATTGGCGCCGTAACGATAACGTCGGCATCTCCCGACATGGCAAGATCGACTGCGCGGCTGATGTAGCGCACGGAGGCGTCGCCTGCGACCGGGCTGACCTTGCCGATCTCCGGCAGCGCAGCACCGATGTCCACTTCGTCGACCGCGATCTTGCCGGCGCCTGCCTCGCTTGCGAGCGCGAAGGAGAGCCCGGTCGCCGCGGTGCGGTTCGCCCGCTCAAGCGCTTCGGTGTTGCCGACGATGACGAAATCGCGTCGCTCGTGCTCCGGCATGGCGGCGAGCGCCTTGACGATCACTTCCGGGCCGACGCCCGCCGGATCGCCGAGCGTCACGGCGACTTTCGCATTCCTGTCCATCACTCACGGTCCTTCTTAGATGAAACGCACGCCTCAGAAGGCTGCTTCGTAAATCGAGCGGATATCGGCGCGCGACAGGTCGCGCGGATTATTGTCGAGCAGTCGACGAATGGCAAAGGCGTCGTCGGCCATGGCGTCGAGATCGCTTTCCGGCACGCCAAGGCCTGACAGTTTCATCTCGATGCCGAGGTCGGCGCAGAAGGAATAGGCGGCATCGAACACGGATCCGATTTCGTCGGAGGTCCTGCGGTCGAGCGCTTCCATGACGGCGCGGGTCTTCTCCGGCACGGTGGGGGTGTTGAACGCGAGCACATGTGGGAAGATCAGGGCGTTTGCAGCACCGTGCGCGACATGCCAGCGCGTGCCGAGCGGATAGGCGAGTGCATGGCCGCCGGCTGTATTGACCGGACCGAGACAGAAACCGCCATAGAGCGATGCCAGCGAAAGGCCGGCCCGGGCCTCCGCGTCGGACCCATCCTTAACGGCGCGGGCAAGATACTTTCCGACAAGCCGTGTACCTTCGATCGCGTAGAGATCGATCATCGGGTGAGACTTCCTGTTGGTGAAAGCCTCGACGCAATGCGCCATCGCATCGACGCCGGTTGCCGCGGTCGTGCGGGCAGGTACGCTGAAGGTCAGCGCCGGATCGACAACCGCGATGTCGGCCAGCATGTGCATGCTCTCGACGGCAAGCTTTGCCATCGTCTTCGGGTCGGTAACGAGTGCGCGGATACCGGCCTCGCTTCCGGTGCCCGAGGTGGTGGGCACTTGTGCGAGGGCAACGCGGCGCGGCCCCTGGACCTTGTTCGGACCGACAACCTCATGGAGCGTCTGCGACGAGCCGGCGAGCACCGCAGCGAGCTTCGCAAGATCCATGGCGCTACCGCCGCCGAAGCCGACGACGAGCTGGGCATCGGCTGCGTTCGCCGCCGCCAGCACCTTGTCGAGGTTGGTGATGTCAGGTTCCGGAGTTACGTCCGCAAAGACCGTGACATCACCCCTCAGAGCAAGTGTGTCGACGCGCGTTGCGTTGAAGGCGTCGGAAATCACAAGGATCCGGCTGTATCCCTTGTCGCTCGCCCACTTGCCGAGGCGCTCCGCGGTACCGACGCCGAACTCGATGAGATGAGGACGGATGATTGTGATAGGTGAATCCAAGCTGGGCACTGGACCACTCCTCCCTGCAAGTGTTGCGACGATCGCATCGCTAAGATGTAAATTTGTTATACAATGCTTCGACGTTTGGCAAGTCGCGACGTTGTGTCGCTGGAAAAAAATACCGAACTGAGCCCCAATGAGCGAAGTGCCGTATTGAACAAAATATTGATTATATTGTGTAAATTAGAATGAGGCTGCCGCCTCGCAAACGAATGCATTGTTGTTTCTGCTGTGTGCTGGAGCGCCGTAAGTTGTTAATAGGGCGGGCCAATCCGGCGCAAATGCGTTCTAGAACGCTGCGCCGGATCACTTTCCGTTCACAAGTAACAACTCGTTTTTCCGTCAACCGATCGCTTCGGGGGGAAGCCTGACGTACTTTATGGCTCGCCGGTAATAGGTGTAGGCGACATGCAGGGTGCCATCGGCGCCCTGGACGATTGACGGATACGAAAACTCGCGATTGACCGAGTCTTTCGAGTTGTTGCTGAGGCAGTATCCATCGCCGGTATCGAGGTCCTGCCGCTGCGGGAATGTCCGACCGCCGTCTTTCGAGAAGGCAAGGCTGAGCGGTGCGCGTGGCACGCCCCATACAGCCTTGCGACGATCGCTCGCCTGCGCCGGCGCAGATTCGGGTTCTTCGTCGCCTTCGATCTCGTCATACAGAGATTGGCGGCGCGCATCCGACATCGATGCGTTCGAATGGTTGTAAACCATTGCGATTATGCCGTTTTTCAGGCCTGCGGCCTGGACCGACGAGTTGTTGTTTGGCAGGTCGATTGGTTTTGGGGCGCTCCAGTGTTCGCCCCCGTCGCTCGACTGACTGGACAGAACCGATTCTGAAAAACGGTTCCGGTAGAAGGCCACGAGATCGTCGCCGTCGAGGGGCACGATGTTCATATGAACTGCGCCGATACTGTCAGGAACCTCCGTTATGAGCCAGTTCTTGCCCTGGTCGCGAGAGATCAGAACGCCGGCGGTATCGACATCGCCCGTCCAGCGTTCGCCAGGCAGGCCAACGCAGCGAAAGGTTGGTAGAAGCCAGGTGCCGGCCTTGTTGACGATGATCGGTTGCCGCACAAAAGTGCCCGGCGTCTCGCAGAGAACGTACGCTTCGCCGAAGGTTACGCCGCCATCCGACGAGGTTCGACATTTGACAACCGAGCCGTCCTGGTTGCCTGCCGTTTGAGATGTGTAAAGAAGCCAGACCTTGCCGTCGGGTGCGTTGAAAATCAACGGGTTCTGTTCCGATTTCGCCGGGTCGTCGGACATTTTCTCAGGCTGAGACCAGTGGGTCGCTCCCGGAGCAAGGCGCGACATGTAAATCGAGATGTCGCCCATTCCCTCCATCGTGCCGCCGAACCAGACACAGGTCAGCGTTCCATCGGGCAGGAAGGCGAGATTGGCTGCATGGTTTTGAATACACGGGGAGGGGAGATAGGCGTCAAAACGCCCTTTCTCGGTTGCATGCTGGGTGAGGTCGCCGGTCATCAGTGCCGGCACGGCCTCAGGCGGTAGACCTGTAAAGCTCATGGTTTCGCTCCTTACGGCAGCTTGGCATAGGCTTCGGAAAGGGCGGCATAGTCGGCGTCGTTGACCGGCATCAGCGGTGCGCGAGTGCGCCGCCAGGCTGCATTGCCGGTCTTGAGGCCCACCATTGCCTTGATCGTCGGGATCTGCACGTAGGAATTGGAGAGAGTTCGGTAGGCATTGATACGGGCCTGCGCGGTTTCGACTTCGCCGGCGTGCGCCTCGTCGCGGACCTTGTCGTAGACTGTACGCAGGGAGTCCGCGACGAGATTGGATGTCGCGGTGATGCAGCCTGCGCCGCCTGCTTTCAGAAGGGGCAGGAGCAGCGGATCGGCGCCTGCCAGTACAGAAAAGCCGGGATAGGCAGCGATGATCGCCTGCATGTTATTGAAATCGCCTGCAGATTCCTTGATGCCGACGACGGTGTCCGGGAAAGCCTCGATCAGTCTGCCGATCAGTGGGACGGAAAGCGGGACACCTGAAACCTGCGGGATATGATAGAGAATGACCTGCAATCTGGCGTCGGCGATCTTTTCCAGGACTTGCGAATAGGCGGCAAAAAGCCCGTCATCCGACACGCCCTTGTAGTAGAACGGGGGCAGCATCACCACTTTCGTGACGCCGAGTTCGAGGGCGTGCTTGGTCAATTCCACGGTTTCCGGAATGGCGACCACGCCGGTTCCCGGAAGGAGTTTATCGGCCGGTACGCCGGCCTTCAGCGCGGCTTCAAGGATCTTCCTTCGCTCGCTTGAGGAGAAAGAGTTTGCTTCGCCCGTAGTGCCGAGAAGCGCTACCCCATGGCAGCCTTCTTCAAGCAGGCGCTGGCAATGTTCGGTGAACAAGCCGAGATCCGGGCTGCCATCTTCATTGAGTGGCGTTGCCGCCGCACTGAAAACGCCTGTAATCTTGTGATCGTTCATATCGTCCTCCTCGACGAAGGCCGCACGGATAGCGGCAAAGGCGGGAGCCAAAGCCCCGCAAGATGTGGGTTTCTTCATCCCAGCAGAGCATGTTGTCAATATGACAATAAGAGAAGGTTCTTGTTTGATTTTTTAACGTATTGAAAAATATATATAAAATATTTTGTCTTTTTCAGATGTGAAGTGATGGATTAATTTATGTTGACATATTTACATTATCGAGCGAGTGTCTGCGGCATGTCGTGACGCACTTTCGGGATAGAGTGGAAAGTGGAGACGTCATTGATTTTGCCATGGGAGGACAACATGACTGATCGCAATGAAGGGAAATCTGCGCAGGGAACGCAGATGTCGCGCCGTGAGGCGCTGAAGCTCGGCCTCGCCGCAGGCGTTGGCCTCACCGTTTTCGGCCTGAACGCACGCATCGTGCTTGCTGATGACGGGCAAGTGCTGAAGGTTGCCAATCCGGCGTTCAACCAGGATTGGTCACCGCTGCGCGGTGGCGGTGTTCCGTTCCGCTGGAACTCGATCTGGTGGGCCTCGCCGATGTATTTCGACAGCGAAGGCAAGATCAAGCCTTACGTCTTCATCAGCTGGGAATCGCCCGACAACAAGGTCTGGACCTTCAAGATCGACCCGAAGGCGACCTTCTCGGATGGCAGCAAGATCACCGCTGCCGACGTCAAGGGCTCCTGGGAAGTTGCTTCCATGCCCAACACCAAGAGCCAGCGCGCCGACCAGGTGCTGAGCAAGGTTCAGGGCTACAAGGAAATCGGCGCCGGTTCCGGCAACGAGCTGACGGGTGTCGCCACGCCTGATGACGGCACCGTGGTCGTCACGCTGACGGAAGCCGATCCGATCTTCTTCATGCGTCTTGCCAACCACATCGCACCGATCACCAAGGCCGCGCAGTCTCGTGGCAGCGACGGCGAGGAAGTGACGGATTGGTACAAGCCCGACAGCAGCGCCGTTTATTCCGGCCCATTCAAGCTCACCAGCATCGATATCGACGCCGGCAAGCTGGTGTTCGAGCCGAACGAAAACTTCTTTGGTCCGAAGCCGAAGCTGGCGCGCATCGAAATCACCTCGATCGAGGATAACGTCACCGCCACATCGCTCATCAAATCGGGCGAATTTAACGCGCACACGGAACTTGTCACGTCCACGATCATCCAGGACCTTGGCCCCGAATTCTCCGCCGGCCCGCTGATTCCAACCAGCCAGCATTTCTGGTTCAACGTTACCCGCGCGCCGATGGACGATCCGAAGGTTCGCCAGGCGTTGATCATGGCGATCGATCGCGATGGTCTCTTCAAGGCGTCCTATCCTGACGGGCCGCACAAAAAGGCTGACCAGATCCTAAACTCGGTTCCGGGTGCGGACAATTCCGGCTTCGAGCCCTATCCGTACGATCCGGCTGCTGCCAAGAAGCTGCTCGCCGAATCCACCTATGGCGGTCCCGAACGCCTGCCGAAGATCCTCTTCGTCGGCATTTCCGCTCCGGCCATCGAGGCCGCAGCGCAGTTCATCGCCGAGCAGTGGCGTCAGAATCTCGGCATCACGGCCGTAGACATGAAGCCGCAGCAGGACAGCTATGCCGGTCCGGACCAGAACGCGGTGCAGATCTTCCGCGACGACGTCGGCACCCGCGTGCCGGATGCCGTCTCTTATCTCGCCGGCTGCATCGCCTCGACTTCGTCGAACGCCCAGAACAAGCTCGGCGGCTACAAGAACGACAAGGTCGATGCAGCTCTCGCTGAAGCCGCGACCAAAGCGGCCGACGATCCCGATCGCATCAAGCTCGCACAGGATGCCCAGAAGGCATTCCGCGAAGATTGGGCCTTCATTCCTTGGTACTCTCAGGCGATGTCGCGCTGGGCTACCAAAGAGGTCAAGGGCATGGAGAAGAACCTCGACTGGCAGGTCGTGGCGCCCTGGGACATTTCGATCGGCTGAGCCGGTCCGAAACCTGAAAACAGATAGCCTTCGGGCAATTTAGCAACCGCGCGAAGACCGCAAGGCCTTCGCGCAAGTTTCAAGAAGACATCGCATGTCCGCGTTGATGCGGAAACGTGTCTACCAACCGGTGGGAGGTGACCTTGTTACGCTACGTGCTAACCCGGTTTGCCATCTGGATTCCGTCAGTCCTGATCGTCATGCTGGCCGTCTATGCGCTGGCTTTCTACGGTGCTGGCGATCCGATCAAGCTGATCTTTCTGCGTGCACCTGGCGACGTCGCCTATAATCCGCAGCGCATCGAGGCCATCCGCGAAAGCGCCGGCCTGAACAGGCCCTTCATCGAGCAGTTCGGCCTTTACATCTGGAACCTGCTGCACGGACAGTTCGGCAATTCGCTGACGTCGGGTCGCTCGGTCTGGGCCATGGTCTCGGCCGCTGCGCCCGTATCCTTCAAGCTCGCGCTCTGTTCCATCATTCTCACGACGGTCATTGCCATTCCGCTCGGCATGATCGCTGCGATGAACCAGAACAGCCGCCTGGATTACACGATCCTCGGCAGCGCACTCTTCCTCTGGGCGATCCCGGCCTATGTCGCCGGCCCGCTCCTGATGGTCGGCCTTATCGTGCTGATGCCGATGATCAAGGTGCCCTATGGTTGGGGCGGGGTCTTCGACGTCCGCATCCTGCTGCCGTTGATTGTCCTGTCCTTCCAGCCGATCGCGTTGATCGTGCGGCAGACGCGCGCCGCTGTCATCGAGGTGCTGTCGGAGGATTTTGTTCGCACAGCCCGCGCCAAGGGCGTACCTGAAATGGTCGTGGCGCTTCGCCATATCCTGCGCCCGGTGCTGACACCCGTCGTCACCCAGCTCGGCCTGATCATGATCACCATCGTCAACGGCGCGATCTTCGTTGAGCTCGTCTTCGGTTTGCCCGGCCTCGGCCGCCTGACCGTGCAGGCGCTGACCAATTCGGACTATCCCGTCATTCTGGCGATCACGCTTATCGGATCCTTCCTGGTGATGATGTCGAACCTTCTGGTCGACGTTCTCTATCCACTGCTTGATCCGCGCGCCAACGATGCAAGAAGGAGCCGCTGACCATGTCCGCCATCCCTCTCTCTCCCGTCGCCCAACAGGAAGAGGCGCCCGTCAGCCTGTGGCGTGACGCATGGTACCGCCTGAAACGCAACAAGCTTGCCGTCTTCGGCCTGATCGTCGTGGCGATCCTCGCCTTCACCGCGATCTTTGGCCCGTATCTGACGCCCTACGACTATCTGAGCCAGGACTTGCAGGCCCGTAACGCTGTCCCGTCGCTGCAGCATCTCTTCGGCACCGATGATCTCGGGCGCGATGTGTTCAGCCGCGTCGTCTTCGGTACCCGCACCGCTTTCCTCGTCGCCGTCATAGTGACAGTCATCGCCGTGTTTATCGGCACGCTGCTCGGCGCCATCGCCGGCTTCTTCGGCAATCCGTTCGATCGCGTGATCATGTGGCTGACCGACATGACCATGTCAGTGCCGAACCTGCTGCTCGTCGTCGTCATCAATGCCTCGCTGAAGGCGCCGATCGCCAAGTGGATGGAAGCGCAGTATCTGGCGACCCTCAATCCTTTCTATCGCCAGACCGTGTGGGTCGACTTCATGCTGGTCTTCGGCTCGATGGCACTGATCTCCTGGCCACCCTATGCGCGCCTCGTCCGTGCCCAGGTCCTGTCGATCCGCAGCCGTCCCTATATCACGGCCGCCCAGGCTCTCGGTCTGTCGAACTGGATCATCATGAAGCGCTACGTCATTCCGAACGCGCTTGGTCCGCTGATCGTCTCGGTCAGCGCCGGTCTCGGCACGGCCATGGTTCTGGAAAGCGCCTTCAGCTTCCTCGGCGTCGGCGTCAATCCGCCCACGCCCAGCTGGGGCAACATGATCTCCGACGGCCTGCGCGTCTGGCAACACTATCCGCATCTGCTGGCTGCGCCGGCCGCCGTCCTCGGCCTTGCCTCGGTCGCCTTCAGCTTCCTCGGCGATGGCCTCAATGACGCACTCAATCCGCGGGGTTCCAAGTGATGAACACGACGCGATCCAATGAGAAACTGCTCGATGTCCGCGGCCTGACCGTCGAGATCGACGGCAGGAACGGCCCGGCAGTCGTGGTCGATGGCATCGACCTCCACGTCAACAAGGGCGAGACGCTCGGCGTCGTCGGCGAATCCGGCTGTGGCAAGAGCTTGACCATGCTGAGCCTGATGCGGCTGCTGCCGAACAAGATCAAGGTCACCAAGGGCTCGGCGAGTTTCGACGGCCACGACCTGCAGAAGATGTCGAACAGGGAACTGCGCAAGGTGCGCGGCGGCGATATCGGCTTCGTCTTCCAGGATCCGATGACCTCGCTCAACCCCGTCATGCGCATCGGTGACCAGATCTGCGAGCCGCTGATCTACCACCGCGGCATGAAGAAGGCCGAGGCGCGCACCCGCGCCGTCGAACTTCTGCGCCTCGTCGGCATCCCAGGCCCGGAAGAGCGGCTGCAGGCCTATCCGCACGAGCTCTCAGGCGGCATGCGTCAGCGCGTGATGATTGCCATCGGTCTTGCCTGCAATCCGAAGCTCCTGATCGCCGACGAGCCGACGACAGCGCTCGACGTCACCATCCAGGCACAGATCGTCGATCTGGTGAAGGACCTACGCGCCAAGCTCGGCATGTCGGTCGTCTGGATCACCCACGACCTGGCGCTGATCGCCGGTCTCGTCGACCGCGTCGCCGTGCTCTACGCCGGCACTGTGGTCGAAGATGCGCCGGTCGACGAGCTCTATGCCCGCCCGAGCCATCCCTATACGCGCGGCCTGCTCGCCTCCATCCCGAAGCTGTCGGATGCGCCGGCAAGCCGGCTGAGCTCGATCGGCGGCACACCGCCGGAGCCCGGCCGTCGTCCCAAGGGCTGCCCCTTTGCTCCACGCTGTCCGCTGGCGGAAGCCGTCTGCCACGAGCGCGTGCCGAAACTTGAGCCTATTTCAGGCGCCGGAAACCACCGCACCGCCTGTTTCGTCGTCCAGAAAATGCAGGAGGCCGCGTGATGGGTGCCCAACCGCTGCTCAAGGTCGAAAACCTCGTCAAGCATTTCCACGTCAAGCTCGGCGCCTTCGGCGAGCGCTCGGCGACGGTCTATGCGCTCGACAACGTCAATCTCGACATCATGGAGGGCGAGACGCTCTCGCTCGTCGGCGAATCCGGCTGCGGCAAGTCAACGACAGGCTTCACCATCCTCAACCTATACAAGGCGACCTCGGGTAAGGTCGTCTACAAGGGCCAGGATCTGGCGACGCTGGATGAAAAGCAGATGCGGCCCTTCCGCCGCGACCTGCAGATCGTCTTCCAGGATCCCTATTCGACGCTCAACCCGCGCATGACGATCGGCGAGGCTGTTGGCGAGCCGATCCTGTTCCACAAGCTCTGCACCAAGGCCGAGCTGAAGGACCGCGTCGCGGCGCTGCTGACCGACGTCGGCCTGCCGACCCGTTTCGCGCAGCGCTATCCGCACGAGCTTTCCGGCGGCCAGCGCCAGCGCGTCGTCATTGCCCGCGCGCTCGCCTGCCAGCCGAAGTTCATCGTCTGCGACGAGGCGATCTCGGCGCTCGACGTCTCGATCCAGGCGCAGATCATCAACCTGCTGCTCGACCTGCAGGAAAAATACGGTCTGACCTATCTGTTCATCGCCCACGATCTGGCGGTCGTCCGCCACATTAGCACCCGCGTCGGCGTCATGTATCTCGGCCGCCTGGCGGAACTCGCGACCCGCGAGGAACTCTTCGAAAACCCGCTGCACCCCTATACCAAAGCGCTGCTGTCGGCAGTTCCGGAAACCGATCCGGAACTCGAGCGCACCCGCACCCGGCAGATATTGCAGGGCGATGTTCCCAGCCCGCTCAATCCGCCGAGTGGCTGTCGCTTCCATTCGCGATGCCCGATCGCCATGGATGTGTGCAGCAAGGTCGTGCCGGAGTGGAAGGAAGCCAAGCCGGGCCATCTCGTTGCGTGCCATGCCGTTAACACGGGACAGGTTGCATGACGCTGCAAGTCGCGGTCATCGCTGACGATCTGACCGGCGCGCTCGACACGGGAACACCGTTTGTCGACGCCGGGCTATCGGTGGCGGTCGCGATCGAGGTCGACGCAATTGCCGACGCTCTCGCCAGCGGTTGCGATGTGGTTGTCGTCAATACGGCTTCACGGGCTCTCCCGGAGGAGGATGCGGCAAGGAGGGTCAGCGCTGCGGCGGAGGCCTTTCTTGCCGCCTCGCCTCGCATCGTGCTGAAAAAGATAGACTCGCGCCTCAAGGGCAATGTTGGTGCCGAAAGCGTGGCACTGGCCTCCGTTTTCGGCCACGAGGCGATCGTGGTGGCACCGGCTATTCCCGATCAGGAGCGCTTGACCCGTGACGGTCGCGTGGTCGGTCGCGGTGTTGATGCGCCTTTGCCAATCGCTGATCTCTTCGACGGGCATGATCGGCCGGTCTGTGTGCGTGACGCTGAAACCGATAGCGATCTCGATCGCGTGGTCAGCGAGTTTGACTGGACGAGAAACCTTGCGGTTGGCGCGCGCGGGATCGGTCTTGCGCTTGCGCGCAGGCTTGGCCGGCCTGACCCGGCGGGCAAAGCGATTGCGGCGTCTTCCCGTACGATGTTTGCCTTCGGCTCTCGTGACCCCATCACGGCAGCACAGATGACGACGCTCGAGGCGTCAGGTGCCTTGGCTGCGTCTATTGATGCGCCCATGGGTGCGTTGCCTTCGGATATGGGGAGTGACTTACCGGTTCTGCTCCGCTGCACGGGCGAAATAACCGGCAGGGCGACTGATGTTGCCGACCGGTTCGCAAAAGGCGTAAAATCAGCCGTGGAAGCTGCGCATCCAGAGGTGCTGATGGTTGGCGGCGGTGATACGGCTCTGGCGGTCTTTCGCGAATTGGGGATTCGCGTTCTAAGGCCGAAAGGCGAGGTCGAGGCGGGGATCCCGTGGTTCGATGTCACGACGGCCGATGGCCTTGGTCTTCGCTGTGCAGTGAAGTCCGGGGGCTTCGGGAATTCTGATAGTTTGCTAAGACTGATTGCGCAGAATCAGGCGGCATAGACAATGCCGGCGGGGAGAATGAAGGTGGACGAAGCAAGCGGTGTATCGGCGAAAGCCCAGTCGGCCCCGGCAGCCAAGCCGGAGCGCGGCAAGGCCGTGAAACTGGTCGATCGGGTATTTGACCAGTTGCAGGAGCGCATTCGCTCCGGAAACTATCCGCCGGATTCGCGTCTTCCCGGCGAGCACGAGCTTGCGTCGATGCTCGGTGTTTCACGCCCGATCGTGCGCGATGCGCTGGCGCGTTTGCGCGATCAGGGTATCGTTTATGCCCGCCAGGGGGCCGGCACCTTTGTCAGCGCCCACGGTTCGCCGACGGCCCAGCTTTCCTATTCGCCGGTGAAGACCATTGCGGATATTCAGCGCTGCTACGAATTTCGCCTGACGATTGAACCAGCCGCCGCCTATTTCGCAGCCAAGCGCCGCGACGAGGCCGCAATCCAGAAGATTGCCGCGGCACTCGCCGATCTTCGCGAGGCGACCAGTCATCAGCTTCACCGCACCGATGCCGACTTCATGTTCCATCGCGCGGTCACCGAAGCCGCCAACAACCATTACTATACGGCCTCGATCGACGCGTTGAAGGCTCACATAGCGGTCGGCATGCATCTGCACGGACTATCGCTGCTCGGCCCGCGCCAGGGCCTCGAAGAGGTCTACGAAGAGCACAACAAGATCTACCGCGCGATCGCGGACGGGCATGCCGATGAGGCCCGCGCCTTGATGAAGGCACACCTCGAGGGTTCGCAGGGGCGCCTTTTCGAGGGCCGGGCTCTCGATCTGTCGTTCTAAGGCAAGCGCGCCCATTCAACTTGCTTGGCTGCGTTCGTGTTGCTCGAACAGTCTGAACACGTTCGGCATTCAGTTCTATGTCAGGGCCTCGGGCTAGACACTCCGGCGTCATCAATCGCCAAAAGGTCTGTTCCAATGTCTAAGTCCGCCGCTTGTGTCGCCCTTGTCGTTGCTTCCATATTCTTTGCACTTCCCGCCTTCGCCGAGCAAACGGTGAAGGTCATAGAGGATGGCGAAGGCGGCGGCGCGATGTCGCTCAAGATCGATAAAGCGAGTGTCCCGGCAGGGGAGACAGTCTTTACGGTTCACAACAACGCAATGACCGAAGAGCACGAAATGGTGCTCGTGAAGCTCAACTCCGCCGATCAGGTCGTGCCCGTCATCAAATCCAAGCATCGGATAGATGAGAAGAAACTGAAGAGCATTGGTGAAGTATCCGACCTGAAACCCGGCGCAGATGGCCAGTTGAAGGCAAAACTTGCTCCGGGGGCCTATCTCCTGCTCTGTAATATCAAGGGTCATTACGAAGCCGGGATGCAAGCCCGCCTGACCGTTACGCCCTGACGATATCCTGGGCTCGTTTCTGATCCGCACACCAACAATCCGGCGACTTGCGCCGGATTGCATTCCAATGACAGGCGCACAGGGCTTTGGCGCAGCCCATGCTGCCCTGCAGCAAACTTCAGTGGTGACGTCCGTTGCCTGATCTTGCCGGTTGTACTATTTTACCGCCCGTATGGCGTTGACCCCGACACGGGTTCGGGCGCTATTGGGATGGGTGCCTTGAGTTTACTTGAAGAGGATTTTGATTGTGTTGGGCTCTACTTCGGAACACCCGAAGCGCCATGCCTGACTACAATTCCGATAAGGTCCGCATCGTTCTCTGTAACGAAAATCAGGAGGGAACTTGGCGACCAGCAAACTGTTGACGTCGAGTTGCCAGCGTCCAATTCCTATTTCCTGATGCTGTATCTGGATGAGGCCTGGCATTCCGATATAAGGCCGGATGGTTCGCGCGCGCCCGTGCGGCTCTACGAGAAGGGATCGATCTGTCTGGTCGATCTTCGCAACCCAACCGCCATCACCCTGCACAGCAATCTGCACGCTCTGGCTTTCGTGTTGCCACGCTCGCTCTTCGATGAGGTCGCTGACATTTCGACTTCGACGAAGCTGCATCGGCTGCGCTGCAGGCGAGGGGAGCCGGATTCGGTTCTCGGCAATCTTGCCGTGGCCCTGTTGCCGCTGTTCGAAACTGCGAACATGTCACCTCCGGCATTGCTGCAGCACCTGGCGGCGGCTGTCTGCGCTCATCTTCTCCACGACTACAGTGACGAGACGCTTAGAAACGGCGTTGCCGACAGTTCCCTCTCCGTGGGACAGGAGAAGGCCGCCAAGGAATTCATGCTTGATAATCTTGGCAAGGAGCTTTCCGTCCCGGCGATCGCCGCGGCCGTGGGCCTTTCGGTCAATCATTTCTCACAGGAGTTTCGAAGGGCGACTGGCTTTACCCCGCACCAGTGGCTGACGCGCATGCGGGTCGACCGCGCCAAGGAACTGCTTCAGCAACGCGCCATGCCCTTGAAGGCAATATCCGACGATTGCGGCTTTACCGACCAGAGCCATTTTACCAAGGTTTTCTCGCGCCAAACCGGCGTGACGCCGGCGACGTGGCGCTCGGCCTGGCTAAACTGATACACTAAAGCGTACTATCTTTAAAAAGCGGGTGTCTTTTTACCAAGGGGCCGCTATAGTGGCACGACTGATTGGGGATCGTTCGGAAGCGCGCGTGTTTAAAGAGACCACAAAGGCTGCCCAGAAGAACGTCGCACGGTGCGCAACGTTGAACGTTGCAACGATGACAATCACGCGTTTCAACGGAGGAGGGGGCGAACCTTTCTCGTTGCCGGTCGCAAAGCGCGCGGAAATCTTCGATGTCATCATGCATCTCCAAGACGTCAAAGGCCTTCGCTTGCGGAACGGCGAGAGCCTAGTGCACGATGGAGCCTGGGCGCGGGGCGAACTGATAATCGCCGATCGCAGGGAGCAATGGCGGTTGGAGCATTTGTCGGCTTTCGATTGCCTGCAGTTTTCCATCCCGTTGTCAGCCATTCGAGATTTTGCGGCCGGTGTCGGCCGCCCGCAGTTCACAGACCTGCAATGCAAACTGAAAACGCGTGACGAGGTTATTCTGGGTTTGGCGCAAGCGCTTATCCCGGCGCTCGAACAGCCCCGACTTTCAAGCCCGCTTTTCCTCGAACAGATCAGCCTGGCCGTTCTCACCCATCTCGGCCAGACCTACGGCGGCGTGCATATTCCGATCCGCAGGAAGGGCGCGCTTGCCCCCTGGCAGGAAAAGCGCGCTACGGAATTTCTATCGGCGCATCTTGGCGCGCAACTCTCCGTGACAGAGCTTGCGCAGGCATGCAATCTTTCGAGAAGCTATTTCATCAAGGCGTTCAAGGAGACATTCGGCAAGACGCCCTATCGATGGCTCACCGAGTATCGCGTTGCTCAGGCAAAGGACCTGCTGATTTCGGGGGCGTCGATCGCGGAGGTTGCGAATATCTGCGGCTTTTCGGATCAGAGCCATCTGACACGTGTTTTCTCCGAGGTGGCCGGCGAGCCGCCGGGCAACTGGCGCCGCTATAACCGCATCGGCACGCGTTCCGGCACCGCTCAACCATAATTTCCCGAGAAACGCAGCGGCGCATCAAGACGATAGAAACGTTAAATCCACGCTCCTAACCAACAAGAGCCGGAGCGGCAGTTATTCCCATAATGGCCCAGCGTGCGATTCATTCGGGATCGTACCGAGACTGAGCCCTTTCCATGAGGTAAATATGCAAGGCGTTTCATTCGGCGCTTCCGAGCGTTCTTCTTCGCGCCGCCTGAAGCTCATCCCATCCCTTGGCTTGCTGCTCTTGTGCTCCGCCTACATCCAGGGGCCGATCGTGAAGATTGCCGACTTTCCCGCGGCTATCGCCGAAATGAATCATTTCGGCCTGTCGCCGGCGCCGTTGATGGCGGTTGGCGTGATCCTCTTCGAACTGGTTGCCTCAGCGCTTGTCATATCTGGTTTCCTTCGCTGGGCGGCCGCGGGTGCACTGGCAATCTTCACGCTGCTTGCGACGTTCATCGCGCTCCGATTCTGGGAACTGCCTGTCGGGATGGAGCGTGTGATGGCAATGAACGGCTTCTTCGAGCATCTTGGGCTTGTGGGCGCGTTCCTGCTCGTCGCGTGGCACGATCTTCTCAAAAAGCCCGCCCGCTCGTAAGCGTTGGCGTGGCAATCGCTGGCGATGCTCGCCACTCATCTATCCGGCACCTGCCAGGAGTAATAAACAATGAAGAATATCCCGCTACCGATCCTCCTCAGCCTCAATGGCGGCTACGTCGACACGGCCGGCTTTCTTGCATTGCAGGGGCTGTTCACAGCGCATGTGACGGGCAACTTCGTGACGCTCGGGGCGACCGTTGCGACAGGCAACGCCGGCGCTCTGCCGAAGCTGCTCGCTTTACCGTTCTTCTGCCTTATCGTGCTGCTGATCCGTATTGTCGGCGTGTGTCTTCATCGGCGCCAGCTTCCTGTCCTGAGGCCGCTTCTGGCGATCAAGCTGGTGCTGCTTATTGCCGCCGGTGCGTTTGCCGTACACCACGGACCATTCACCGATCCGAACGGTGTCGCCACGCTCCTGATGGGGTTGATGCTGATTGCCGCCATGGCAACGCAGAATGCGCTGCACCGCGTCCACCTCGCCAAGTCGCCACCGTCAACGCTGATGACCGGAACGACGACGCAGATCATGATCGATCTTGGTGAAATGATCGCCGGCGTGAATGGCGAAGACACTGCCGCCGCCCGCGCCCGCATGCTGCGCATGAGCGTCAGCGTTGGTGCTTTTGCACTCGGATGCGGTCTTGCCGCAGCGGCCTACATCGTCTCGCCGAGCTGGTGCTTCGTTCTTCCGCCAGTGCTGGCAGCCTTCGCTTTTGTCGCGCACGTCGCAACTCCAGAAGGCGACTGAGGTCAGCTCTGGCTGGAGCGTCGCCAAGTGCCTGGAGCAGCGCCCGTCGCCTTCATGAATGCGCGTGTAAAATGTGAGAGATCGCCGAGGCCCGAGGTCGCGGCGATCGCCGAAAGGGGCAGCTTCGAGGCTCGCAGCAGTGAGCAGGCGAGCTCTATTCTCTGGCAGGTCAGCCATTCGTGCGGCGTGGAGCCTGTTGTCTCGCGAAAGGCGCGGATAAAGGCGACGCGCGAAAGGCCGCAGGCTTCGGCGAGTTCGTCGAGCGCAACGATCCCGTTCACGCGGCTTGCGAGCAGCTCCTTCGATCGGCTCTCTTCCGATGCCGACAACCGTCGGCGCTTCTTCGTATCTTGTACGCCCGGTGCTTTGCCGTAGGCGTGCATCACGTGCACTCCAATTGCCGCGGCCAACTGGTCGACCACAAGCGAGTTGGACGAGTTCTTGCTGTCGGCCACCGAGAAGATGGCATTCAGCATGCCCCCGAGCATCGCATCGCGGTGGGTCGTCTCACCAGCGAGCTCCGAAATCGCGGGCAGATCGGCTCTACCAGCCATTTCCTCGAGCCCGGCTTGTGAAATCTCCATGAGCGCGAACCCGAACTGTCCGTCGAGATCGGCCTTGTAGTCGTCAGCGAAGTTGCGGACGTAGATCGAATTTTCCTCGAAGTCGTGGAGGCTCGATCTATTCGAGGCGTGAAAAATTCGCCGCCTGTGCCGTCCTTTAAGCGACAGGCCGATCAGGAATCCTCGATCGCTGCCTTCCGTCGCCACTTGGCCGAAATACGGGTCTGCCGACCGCTTGCGGTGAAATGAAATATTGCTGCTGAAGAATCGCGTGTCGTCATCAAGCTTCGCCAACTGGCAGCCGAATCCGTCCACCTTTGTCTGGGCAGGCAAGGAAGTGCTGTCTGTCACGGATACCATTCTTGTCGGCGGCTGAGGGCGATTTTGCACTGCACCAATTGCTCATATGCGAGCACGATTGTCAAAGTCCTCACCGGATTGTGACCATTGCCGATGACGGCCAAGCGGCATCGGAACTGCCGCGCCCGCGCCTCGGGTGGCCGGCGCCCGATGACCTGCACCAAAGTATGGTTTATCCTGAACGAGCGGCTGATTTCAGCGCCCGCTTGGTACTTCTATTCTCCTGAATATCAACCGGCCAGTGAGTTGGCCCGCACCCAGGAGAAGCCAGAATGGACACCCGCCCGGCAATCAAACCTCGCAAAGCTGCGCTTGCAACCCCGACGGATCTTGGCGCGGACGCGACGCGCGATATTGCCGCGGCCCTGACCGCCCTGCTGGCGGATGTGTTTGCGCTCTACCTGAAGACCAAGAATTTCCACTGGCATGCCTCCGGCCCGCATTTCCGCGACTACCATCTGCTGCTCGACGAGCAGGGAGCCCAGATCTTTGCCATGACCGATGACATTGCCGAGCGGGCCCGCAAGATTGGTGGCACGACGCTGCGCTCGATCGGCCACGTCGCCCGGCTGCAGCGTATTCTCGACAACGATGCCGATTTCGTCACGGCCGACGATATGCTGGCTGAGCTGCGAGACGACAACAAGCAGCTCGTTTCGATCCTGCGCCAGCTGCACGAGCTGACATCTTCCTACGGTGATCACGCTACCACGAGCCTGATCGAAAACTGGATCGACGAAACCGAACGACGCCGCTGGTTCCTTTTCGAAACCACACGACGAGACCTTTGATCGGGCATTGCGCAATCTGCGGTGCCGGAACGATCCCAATGTTCAAGGCACAGGACTAAGCAGCAAGAACGCGGTCGTCACCCTCGACATGATCGCCGCGTTTATGCGCCGGGTGCAAGAAACAGTCCTGGCGTCACCCATCGAAATCGACGCCAGGGATTCTTCCCCGCTACCAGGCAAAGGGACCATATCATGCAACGTAGAGCTATCATCCTCGCCGCCGTGCTTGCCTTTTCGGCTGGACAAGCATTGGCGGCGGCGCAGATCGGTGTGGCCCCGCAATACGACACGACGCACGTCTATGTCGCGCCCGACAAGGTGGATGCTTTCGCCCACAGCTTTCTCGCGACCTTCGGTGGCGCGAGCACGAAGCAGGTAGTCGTAACCGTGACGCCAACGGTGAGCAGCACGAGCTCGCAGCTGCTTCAAACGCCTGTTGGTACCGTATCTCTTTTCGGGTTCAAGACGCCGATCCCCGCACCGTTTGGCGCGGAGCGGACCGGTTATCTGGTCAACGACCTCGATCTGGCCGTTGCGGCGGCAAAGAAGGCGGGAGCGAACGTCGTCGTTTCGCCGTTCCCTGATCCGATCGGACGGGATGCTGTCATTCAGTGGCCGGGCGGCGTCAACATGCAGCTCTACTGGCATACCGCCAAGCCGAACTATCCAGCCTTCGAGAGCGTGCCCGAGAACCGGGTTTACGTTTCGCCCGATGCCGTATCAATCTTCGTACGCGACTTTCTTCGCTTCTCGGGTGGCAAGGTCGTGTCTGAAGAGAGAAAAGCTGCCGGTGTCGAGATTGGTCGTCCCGCCGATAGCTACCGCCGCGTCAGGATCGAATCTGTTTTCGGCAAGATGACCGTGCTCGCCACCGATGGTCACCTCCCTTTCCCATATGGCCACGAAACGACCGGCTACGAGGTGAAGGACCTTCCGGCTGCTCTCGACAAGGCGGTTCAGACCGGCGCGGCTATCTTGGTGCCCACCTATGTTTCCGACGGTCGCCGTGCCGCGATCGTTGAATTTCCCGGCGGCTATGTCGCCGAAATCCATGCGCGCGCCGAGCCCTGAAAGTTCGTCATCGCGTCAAAGAAAACTTCTCCTCCGCTTCGTCCAAATGGCGAGAACATCCGACAAGAGCGGCCTCTCGCCGCCGACTATGAAGTGCAGGTCCAAATAAAGAGGAACCGGATGTCTCAGAACCCCATCGAAATCATGTTCTCGCGCAGGCAGGCACTGCTGGCTGGAGCGACGATTTCGGCAGCCATGGCAGTGCCATCGCTTGCTCTTTCCAAAACGTCTTCCGCAAAGAAAGAAGGACTACCGCCAATGACCCAGAATTTCGTTCAGACCAAAGACGGCGTACAGATCTACTACAAGGATTGGGGTCCGAAGGATGCCCAGCCCATCGTGTTCCACCACGGCTGGCCGCTCTCCTCCGACGACTGGGATGCCCAGATGCTGTTCTTCGTTCAGAACGGCTACCGCGTCGTTGCTCATGACCGCCGCGGCCATGGCCGCTCGTCGCAGGTGTCCGATGGTCACGATATGGACCACTACGCCGCTGACGCCGCTGCGGTCGTCGAACATCTGAACCTCAAGAACGCTGTCCATATTGGCCATTCCACGGGTGGCGGCGAAGTTGCTCGCTACGTTGCGAAATTCGGCCAGCCCCAGGGCCGCGTCGCCAAGGCTGTTCTCGTCAGCGCCGTTCCGCCGCTGATGCTCAAGACCGCATCCAACCCGGGCGGCCTCCCGATCGAGGTTTTCGACGGCTTCCGCAACGCGCTCGCCGCCAATCGCGCGCAGTTCTTCCTCGATGTCCCGACCGGTCCGTTCTACGGCTTCAACCGGCCTGATGCGAAGGTCTATCCGGGTGTCATCCAAAACTGGTGGCGCCAGGGCATGATCGGCTCGGCCAAGGCTCACTACGATGGTATCAAGGCGTTCTCGGAAACCGATCAGACGGATGACCTGAAGGCGATCACGGTGCCGACGCTCGTCCTCCACGGCGACGACGACCAGATCGTGCCGATCGCTGATTCCGCTGAGCTCTCCATCAAGCTGCTGAAGAACGGCACGCTGAAGATCTACAAGGGGTACCCGCACGGCATGCTAACGACGCATGCCGACGTCATCAATCCGGATCTTCTCGCATTCGTAAAGGCCTGATTATCCTGTGGCCCGGCGCTCCAGGCGCCGGGCCACATCGCTTCCTCAAGATAGGCGCTTTCAATCGGAAGCGCAGTCGATACAATCGCGGCAACTGTCAGCTCGCGAGGGAGGAAGCATGAGCCGCGGTATTATTCTGGTCGACCCGTTGCCACGCACACTCGATCTGATCATGGCTCCCGACGTCCGCGAAAGGCTGGAACGGCTGGGAGACGTCGTGATCAGCGAGGATCGCCAAATGCCGGCCGATCAGGTCGAAGAACTCCTGCCCGAGACGGTTCTAATTTTCGGACAGACGGACATGCCGAAGGAGCGCCTTGCCAAGGCGGCAAAGCTCAAGGCGATCATCAACGTCGAGTCCAACTTCCTCCCCAATATCGATTATCAGACCTGCGTCGAGCGCGGGATCTGGGTTATCACGCCGGCCGCCGCATTCGCATCGCCGGTCGCCGAGGCGGCTCTCGGCATGGCGCTTGATCTCGCGCGCGGCATCACCAAGGCGGACAGGGAGTTTCGCGCCGGCGTCGAGGAATACGGTCTGGCGGGCAACCGGGACACGTTTCGGTTTGCGGGTGCGAGCGTCGGGATCATCGGCTTTGGTGATCTCGGTCGGCAGCTGCGTGAACTCATTCGCCCGTTTCGGAACACCGTTCGCGTCTTCGATCCGTGGCTTCCAACGGAGATCATCAGATCGGCCGATTGCATTCCGGCGACGCTCGACGAGTTACTGTCGGAGAGCCAGGTGGTCTTCGTTTTTGCGAGCGTGACCACGGAAAACGAAGGTTTTCTCGGTGCGCGCGAGTTCCAGCTGATGAAGCCCGGATCTGCCTTTCTGCTCATGAGCCGCGCCGCGGTCGTCGATTTCCCTGCGATGCTCAAGGCTGCCGAAATGGGGCATATCCGCGTTGCGACCGATGTCTTTCCGGTTGAGCCGGTGCTTGCTGACGACCCGGTCCGCACGATGCCAGATGTCCTCCTGTCGGCACACCGCACAGGGGGCACCCGCGATGCCTTCTTTGCTCTGGGATCGATGGCGGTTGCAGATGCCGAACTGATCATGCGTGGACTGCCGCCGCAACTTTGCAGGCGTGCGGATCCGGCGACGGCAAGCCGCCTCAGATCGAAACCGGTCTCGGTGTCCTAGCAAACAAGGGGACTTCGCGACGCGGCATCATCCTATCGGGTCCAACGTGACGAGAAGCGGCAGGTGGTCCGATGCTCGCCGCTCCTTGACGCCGTTCACGACCTCCACGGTTCGCACCTTGATGCCTTCAGACACAAAGACGTGGTCGATGCGCAAAAACGGCATCCGCGACGGATAAGTGGCGCGTTGTCTTGTGCCGGGGAAGGATCTGGCATCGATGAAACGCTGCGCCAGCATCTTATATGCCGTTGACGACGGTACGGCGTTGAGGTCGCCGCAGACAATGATGGGGTTTACCGCGAGATCGGCGTTGCCGAGCCAATCCTCGCCGAGGAGTGTCGCGACCTGCGTAACCCGCTCGCCTGCGCGTAGCCCAAGATGGGTGTTGAGGACGATCGCTTTCTTTCCCGAGATCTCTATTTCGACCAGCAGCGCGCCCCGGGTTTCGCCGATCGAGGGCAGGGGGCCGGCCTTCAAAAGACGCATCGGCAGGGCGGAAAGAATGGCGTCGCCATATTGCTCCTCCGCTACCGTCAATGCAGGATGGAAATGGGCATCCATTCTCAGTTCGCTGGCGATCTGGCGGGCTTGGTCGACACCCCCAGTTCGAACACGCCCGACATCCAGTTCCTGAAGCGCTACGATGTGCGCGCCGGTGCTGGCGATGACCTCCGCAATGCGAGACAGGTCCAGCCTGCGGTCAGTCCCCACGCAGCTATGCACATTGTAGGTCAGAACGCGCAGCTGGTTTTCCATGCATTTCCCTCGCCATCTATGCGCTGAGGGAACCCGCAAACACGCCTCTTCGTTCCAGCTACATCATGTCTGCGAAAACGGGATCATTCATGCCGGCGAAGAAGTTGCTTGTAAACGCGGTGCTATTGTTGGGTCTGGCTTTGGCCGCTTACCTTCTCTACCGCGCGTTTTCAGCCGATACTCCTTTGCCGAGATCAGGGTTTCGGTCGACGGATTGCCCGCATCGCGTCTTTCGGCCGGTCTTGCCTTCGCGGCAATGTCCTACCTCTGCCTGACGGTCTTCGACTGGATGGGGCTGCGCTATGCCGGTCGTCCGTTGAGCTATCCGAAAGCGGCGCTTGCCTCCTTTACCGGCCTTTCGATCGGCCACAATCTCGGTTTAGCTGCACTGAGCAGCGGCGCCGTGCGCTACCGCTGCTATTCGCGCTGGGGGCTGAGCGGCGAAGAGGTTGCACGCGTTATCGTCTTTTGCGGCGCCACAGTCGGGATCGGCCTGGTATCACTCTGCGGAATTGCCTTCGTCTCCAATTCGCGAGCAGCTGCGGCGCTCATCGAGTTGCCTGCGGCGGGTGTGGTAGCTATTGGGGCTGGTTGCCTGGCGGCCATCGGAGGCTATCTGCTGTTAACGCTTGTTGTCCGCGTGCCTCTTTCGGTATGGCGGTGGCGATTCAGGATGCCGGCTTTCCAGCTTGCTGTTGGCCAGATCGTCGTTGGCACGCTCAATTTCATGGCGGTCGCAGCATGCCTGCAGCAGCTCCTTGGCCCTGATGCGCATTTCATGGAAACCGCTACGGCATTCGTGCTGGCGAATGTCGCGGTCCTGCTTACCCATGTTCCTGGCGGGCTTGGCGTTCTTGAGGCGACTGTGACGGCCCTGATCCCCAGCGCCTCAATCGGCGCACTGGTTGCCTCCCGTGTAACCTACTTCTTGATCCCACTTTTGTTCGGGCTGGTCTCATTCGCTCTTGGCGAGATTTTCCTGCGTATGCGGCAACGCTCCACCGCCGGCCAAACCTCGCATGAGCGATGCGAGACGCAACCGCAATCGTCTTAGCGGGTGGTAGGGGCGATGCGGGTCGACAATGGTCGTTCCGATCACCGGCGTTGTCTCTCCATTGGCCAGATCGACCGCGAAGGGGCGCAGCCCGCGCAGCGAACGATTGAGGCCGTCAATCGCTTTGATCATGGAACCTGCCGAAGCCTGCGCCTGCTTCACGACTTGCGGCGTGGTGTTGAGGTGTTCCGCCATAAGCTGATAGCGAACAGCTGCAATCGCGTCGCGATGCGCAGGACACGACGCCTCTATTGCCAGATCGCACTCGGTATCAAGCCCCTCCGAACGGTTGTTCAGATTTGAGGAGCCTATCCGGATGAACTGGTCGTCGATGATAACAAGCTTTGAATGGACCACGATTTCCTGGGACCCGCCGTTACCGTCGGGAGCAACTGCATACATCACACGCAGGCGATCATGACGATCCAAGCGCTTTAATCGCCGGATCACGCGGTCCCGATTGCTTCCCATCGTGAGCTTCTCGATAAAACCGTGCGAGCTTTTGGTCACCAAGACGACGATCTCCGGCCCATCGGGTTCGCGCAAGCGCTGCGCGATTGACCGCGCGACACCGAACGATGCCAGATACTGTGTTTCGATATAGATGCTGTGTCGTGCCGACCGGATGGCGGCCCGCGTCAGGCGAACGCCTTCATGGCGGCCACGTCGTCCGATCGGGCCTGGCTCGGTCAGCGCGATACCTGCCCGGGCGTCGGCTATGTGGGGTGTCACCATGGTCGGCCAGGCCGTATCAAGGGTTTCACTCGCCGGAATTTTCTGACCAGTTGCCCTTTTCCACCGACGTCTCGCGACATCAGCAACAAACGTGGCGGCCTCGCCTGAAACGAGCAGCTGAATGTCGTGCACCGGACTATAAGGTGTGCCGTCGGGGGATCGTCTGAAGGTGTTGCGGGGCGCATGGTCCGGTTCGTCCCAGCGTCGCGCGGTCAGATCGATGCCGCCGAGAAATGCCAGGCTGTCGTCGATCGCGACCAGCTTCTGGTGATGGCAGCCGCGGAGCGGATGGCGAAGATCGAAATGCATGCTGATCTGCGGGTGGTCGGAAAACTGCGGGTGGTTGAAGAGCCTTAGCGACTTGCCGGAGTAGACCGGGCCCATGCCCCAAACCAAGATCCGGACACGGAGATCGGGATTGTCCTCGGTCAAGGTCAGCAGCAACTCGCCGAGCGTTTCAGAGCTTTCGCGTGGTCTCAGCCTGATGTCAGGATTGAAGTCCCATCCGACGATCCAGATCGTCTGTCGGGCGAGCCGCAATGCGTGATCCAGCGCTCTGAAATAAGCCGCGCCGTCGATCAGAAATGATGCCTTGGAAACCGTCCCAGTCTTCCAGCTGTTATATCCTGGCCGAATGATCGAAGGCGGATCGATTTGATACTCGATCACGTTTGCTTGAAACCCGTGGTCATTAGGTGCTTCGTGATTGCGGCGATCGCCGGAAAATTCTTTCATTATCTATCTCGTCTTCCCCCGAACCATCGATGCGTTCCCCTAACGCGCGGAGAAGTCTCTCGTTCCCTTCATTTCCTGAAATAGACGGGAGCAAGCCGAAATCATCGCTTGCGCCGCTGCCTCTTGTTTCCTGAAAAATCCGCCACACTTAGTGTTCGTCCCACACCAACAACGGCACGAGAAACATGAGCGAACACGAAGAGAAAATTCGTCAGCGGGCTTATGAAATCTGGGAGCGGGAAGGGCGTCCCAACGGCGAAGACATGAAACACTGGCTGAAGGCCTTCGAGGAAATCGCTGCGGAAGGCGCCCCGCCCAAGAAAGCCCGGCGGAGCCAGGCCGCCGCGGAAACCAAGACCGCGAAGCCTGTGGCAGTCAAGCCTGTGACCGCCAAGCCGCGTGACGACAAGGACAAGAAGACGGCAAAGGCAGCCATTGCCTCCGAGAAGTCACCGAAGGCACGTCGTTCAACCGCGGCAAAACCGATCGTGCATTGAGTTTTCACTGAGATCGCGTCCACCGGGGCGCGATCTTTCCTCAGGAATGACCGACGACGGTGGACGCCTTTACGCCGTCAGAGACAGGTCTATTTCTCGCTTTCAGCCATCGCAGCGTCCTGATTTCTTCGTCGTCCATCCAGGTGGTGAGCTTCTTGCTGCTGGATTGTCGCATGCTGGTGAACTCAGCCAGACGCCCGGCGCGAAAATCATCAAATATGGCCGGGTGAATGTAAGAGGAACGGCACACGGCGCGGGTGTTGACGAGTTTGGCTGCGACAGCATCGATTGCCATGTTGATCTGGGTGGCGATCTCCCGTTTGGAGTTTCCAACAGCAACAGGGGCGAGAGCCGCGGCCGCCATGCATGTCGCTCCCCATGTTCTGAACTGCTTCGAGCTGAAGTCTTCTCCCGCAGCTTCGCGAATGTAAGCATTGACGTCCTGCGACAGGATCTGCCGGTATTCTCCATCCGGCCCAAGATATTTGAACAGGTGCTGCCCCGGCAGGTCCTGCAGCCTGCGAATGACGCCAGCGATGCGGCGGTCAGCATGGGCGAGGTTCCATTCCTTTCCCGATTTTCCCTTGAAGCGGAAGCGGACGGTAAAGCCGTCTATTCTGATGTGCCGGCGTCGTAGTGTGGTCAGGCCGAATGAGCCGTTAGCCTCAGCATAGGCCTGATTTCCAACGCGAATGTAGAGTTTGTCGAGTATCAGGACGACCGTTGCCAAGGCCTTATTCATCGACAAGCCTTTTGCCGTCAGGTCGCTATCGACCCGCTCCCGGATCGCCGGTAGCCGATTTCCGAACTCGACAAGGCGTTCGAACTTGGCGCGCTCGCGTTCCGCGAGCCAGTCTGGGNNCGCGTCCCGGGAGCCAGTCTGGGTGATAGCGATACTGTTTACGTCCGCGCGCATCGATGCCAGTCGCCTGCAGGTGCGCCAGTGGATTGGCGTTGATGCGGACGTCGGTGTAGGCAGGAGGGATGGCAAGCGCATTCAGGCGTTTGATTTCCAACCGGTCGAGGATCCGCCTTCCGTCAACTCCGTAGTAGAGAAAGCCCCGCTTTCCAATCCTTCGGGTAATTCCGTCTTCGATCTGCGGACTGTAGACGACGTCGGTTGATCCTTTCGCGGGATGATTTTCTCTGAGTTGGTAACGGTCTGTCGACATCTGATCCATGACGCGGAAAACTCCATGGCAAAGACTTGGTTCCGCCGCGGCAAAACTCAGCCGTCGCGTCTAGTGCGGCAATACCGGATTCATCGCGGGCCAGACGTGGTGGACCGACTTGAAGAGCGCGGCGAAAAGCCTAATTTCGCGTCATCCTTCGACATCTGAAAAGTGCCGATTCCCAACCAATACCTGCTTCGGAGAGCCTCCTTGTATAGCGCCGGAAATCTCGGCCCCCTTCTCAATCTCTTGTTCGAGCAGGCCCCCACGTTCATGGCGCTGTTGCGCGGCCCGGAACATCGCTTCGAACTTGCCAATCCACGCTACATGGATCTCGTGGGCCATCGCGAAATTCTGGGCAAGACCGTTGCTGAGGCACTTCCCGACGCGCACGCCCAGGGGTTCGTTGATATCCTTGACGAGGTCTATCGGAGCGGATTGCCGTATACGGCGGTGGGTGCAGCCTTCGTGGCGCAGAGCGAGCCCGGCGGACCGGTCAGCGAGCGATTTCTGGATTTTGTCTATCAGCCGGTCAGGGATGAGGAAGGAACGGTCGGGGCCATCTTCGTCGAAGGTGCTGACGTCACGGAGAGAGTTCTGGCAGAGCGCATGCGACGCGATAGCGAAACGCTCTATAAGGAGCTGTTCGATGCGATCGACCTCGGCTTCTGCGTCATCGAGTTCTTCGATGGCCCGCATGGTCCGAACAGCGATTACATTCACATCGCCGCAAACGCTGCCTATGCCAAACATGCCGGTATTCCTAATGTCGTTGGGCAGAAACTACGCGAAATGGTTCCTGCCGAAGCAGACGCTTGGGTGGCGAGATATGGCGCCGTCCTGGCTTCCGGAGAGCAGGTCCGGTTTCAGCAGGAACTGGTTGCAACCGGTCGCTTCCTCGACCTTGCGGCAATTCGGATCGAGCCGTCGAGCCGCCGGCAGGTTGCTGTCCTGTTCCAGGACATTACCGCGCGCCGGCGGGCGGAAATAGCGCTTGAGGAGCTTAATGCAGGGTTGGAGGAAGAGGTGGCGAGCCGTAGCGCCAAGCTTCTCGCTGCCGAGGAAGCACTGCGTCACAGCTACAAGATGGAAGCAGTCGGGCAGCTGACCGGCGGTCTGGCGCATGACTTCAACAATATTCTCGCGGGCATCAGCGGAAGTCTCGAAATCATGGGCAAGCGTCTTTCTCAGGGACGCACCGGCGAGATCGATCGCTACATAAACGATGCAATGTCCGCGACGAAACGTGCTGCGGGGCTAACCCAAAGGTTGCTCGCCTTTTCGAGGCGTCAAACTCTCGATCCGACGCCGCTTCGTGTTGAAACGCTGGTTGATGGCATGCGAGAATTGGTTCGACGGACGGTCGGGCCGCATATCGCACTTTCCATCGAAACCATGCCGGAGGTCTGGACGACCTGCGTCGACGCCGGGCAGCTGGAGAACGCGCTTCTCAACCTCTGCATCAACGCACGAGATGCGATGCCGCGCGGCGGCCGCATGGTGATCGGCGCCGACAACGTCGTACTCGATCGAAGGGTAGAGACTGATGACGCGCTGCCTCCGGGGGACTACGTTCGTCTTTCCGTGTCGGATACCGGCAGCGGAATGGCGCCGGACGTGATGCTGCGGGCCTTCGATCCGTTCTACACGACCAAGCCTGCAGGACAGGGAACGGGGCTCGGCCTTTCCATGGTCTACGGTTTCGCGGGCCAGTCCGGCGGTACCGCTCGAATTCAATCGCAGGCGGGGCAGGGGACCACCGTTTCGATCTACCTTCCACGGTTCGATGGGGATGCCCGCGACGACGTGCTCGTGAAGGTGGATGGCGGGATTCCTTCGGAGCAAACCGCTTCGAAGACGGTTCTGGTCGTCGACGATGAAGCCTTGATCCGGATGATGACTGTCGAGCATCTGCAGGATCTTGGGTTCACGGTTCTCGAGGCCGATGACGGTCGTTCGGCTTTGCAGATATTGGAATCGGACGTGAATATAGGTCTTCTCGTGTCCGATGTCGGCCTGCCGGGGGGCATGAACGGTCGCCAACTGGCCGAGGCTGCAAGATCGGCGCGACCGGGCCTGCGGGTTCTTTTCATTACGGGTTACGCGGAACACGCGGTTCTCAATCACGCCGAGCTTGAGCAGGGCATGGAAATTCTGACGAAGCCCTTCCAGCTCGATGTGCTGTCCGAAAGGGTCGCGCAAATTCTGGCTGCCTGAGTTTCAGCCGAAAGCTTCGGTGGCGATGAGATTGGCCGAATGTGAGCAATTGGCTAGATCGGCATAAGGGACCGGAACATCGAGCCTCCAAGCGAAGTTCTAGGAAGAATGCCGCTTGGGGTTCTTCCATATGTTCAGTTTCGGTCCTCAATTCACGGATCAAGGTGTTCGCTTTCGCTTGTGGGCGCCGCTGCAAACGAAGGTGGCCATCACCATCGATGATGGTCCCGCGACGATGATGGCCAGCGAAGCCGGTGGTTGGTTTACGATTGTCTCGGAGCGCGCATGTCATGGTAGCCGCTATCGTTTCGTCTTGGAGGATGGTCAGCAGGTCCCGGACCCAGCCTCACGCTATCAACCCGACGATGTTCATGGTCCGAGTGAAGTCATCGACGGCGGCCGCTACGTCTTCAAACAGGACGAATGGAATGGTCGTCCGTGGAATGAAACGATCATCTATGAACTGCATGTCGGGACTTTTACCGACGAAGGGACGTTTGCTGCCGCTACCGAGCGTCTCGATTACTTGAAAGATTTGGGGATCACCGCGATTCAGCTCATGCCGATCAATGATTTTCCGGGGCGGCGCGGCTGGGGGTATGACGGTGTGCTGCCTTATGCGCCCGACAGCAGCTATGGGCGCCCGGAGGAGCTCAAGGGTTTCATCGATGCCGCTCACTTGCGGCGGATGTCGGTCTTCCTGGACATCGTCTACAATCATTTTGGTCCCCAAGGAAATTACCTGACTTCTTATGCGCCGCTGTTCAACCGGGACCACAAGACACCATGGGGTGCTGCCATCAACTACGATGGCGAGGATTCCGGTATGATCCGGAGGTTTGTTGTCGAGAACGCGCTTTACTGGTTACAGGAATTTCGCGCCGACGGGCTCAGGCTGGATGCGGTGCACGCGATCAAGGACGACAGTGACGAACATCTGCTCGCGACGATCGCACGAGCGGTCAAGCAGGCCACGCCTGGTCGTCACTGCCATCTGATCGTGGAGAACGAGCACAATAGCGCCGCTCTTCTCGAAAGGGATGCGAAGGGGCAGCCGCGCTTCTATACTGCGCAGTGGAATGACGACATTCACCACGTGTTGCACAAAGCGGCGACAGGCGAGGCGTTCGGCTACTACGCCGACTATTCGTGCGCTCCGAACGCGGTTGCCCGCGCCATTGCGCAAGGCTTCGTCTTCCAGGGAGAGGAAATGCCCTACAGAGGGGAGCCGCGCGGTGAACCGAGTGGCCACCTGCCTCCAACGTCGTTCATTTCCTTCATTCAGAACCATGATCAGATTGGCAACCGAGCCTTTGGCGACCGCATTCACAAGATCGCCTCGCAGGCTGCCTTGCAGGCCATCGCCGGAATCTACCTTCTTTCGCCGCAGATCCCGATGATATTCATGGGCGAGGAGTGGAAGAGCAAATCCGATTTCCCTTATTTCTGCGACTTCGACGAGGAGCTGAACGCGGCCGTGCGCAAGGGAAGGCGCGAGGAACTGCACCGGCTTCCGGGCTTTGACGAGGAGAACGCCGACAAGCTTCCCGATCCGACGGCTCTCTCGACTTTCCTCAAGGCTAAGCTCGATTGGCAAGCAGCCAGTCATGGACTTCACCGCGAGCATCTTGAACTATACCGCCAGCTCATAGCGTTGCGTCGAGATCATGTTATCCCCCGGCTTTCCGGCATCTCATCAGGCGGAAATTTCGCCCGCTCGACCGAGTTCATCGACATCGATTGGGAACTCGACGATGGGACACGGTTGTGCCTCGTTGCCAATCTTTCCGCGAAGACCGTCCCGGTAAAACCGCCGCAATTCGACACGGTGATCTGGCGTACACATCAGCCTGATGACACCATGCCGCCATGGTATGTATGCTGGGCATTCAGCAGCTAGAAAGGTGCCAGCGTGCGGTCAATCGACCGAGATCAGCAGTGCGTAGGGCTGGTTCTGGAGCACATCACCTAAATCGATGGTGCGCCCGTCGACGATACCGGCATCGCCAAATAGATCGCGTCGCCGTCCCGCGATCGCGGGAGGCAGTTCGAGGCGTGTGTCAGCCCAGAAGTCCGGTGCGGTTTTCAGCGTCTTCGGATCGACATGGCGAGAAATCAGCCTTGGTGCGAGGGTGATGCTGAACTGCATGCCATCTTGGCGAGCAAAAGCGACGAGATTGTCGTGTCGGGGGCCGTTAACAGCGAGCGGATGGTAGCTCCCGCGCGAGAACAATTCCGCGCGATCCTGACGGAGTGCGAGTATCGTTGCGATCATCGCCTGCTTGCGCTGCCACGGAGAGCGATGCCCTGTTGGCTGTCTATGGAGATCCGCCTGAAGTCGCTGAAAATCGACGGGTCGGCGGTTGTCGGGATCGACGAGACTGAGATCAGCCTGCTCGGCGCCTTGATAGATGTCTGGAACGCCTGGAATTGTCAGTTTGATCAACGTCTGGGAGAGGCTATTCAGGTGCCCCGTGGTGATTAGCAGCGTCATCAAATCCTGAAAGTCCGCCCGGAACGTCATATTCTCTTCGCTCAAAAGGCCGGCGGCGAAATTCAGGACGGCGGCTTCATAGTGCTCGTTTGGTTGGCCCCAGTCGGTGTGGGTCTTGGCCTCGCGAACTGCCTTTTCTGCATAGGCTTTGAACCGGTCGCGAAAGCTGTCGTCGATCGTGTCCGGATATTCGGGCCACGCTCCCGCAAGCGCTTGGTAGAGCATCCATTGGGTGTTGGTTTCAGGCCAGGATTGATCCGTCGAGCTCGAGACAAGCTGCCTATTTATTCTCTGCCACCGTTCAAACCCCGCTACCCATTGTTCGGCATGCTCTGTCAGTCCGTATAGGCGCGCGCGGGCATCCTCACCGCGTTTGGTGTCGTGCGTCGCAGTCGTTGTGAGACCATGTGGCTGTGTCCGTGCACGTTTTCGCATCGCTTCGTGGAAGCCATGAAGCGCGTCGCCTGTCATGTCGGGATCGCAGCCCACCTCGTTGAGGGCAAGCAGCCTGTTGTAGCGATAGAAGGTGGTGTCCTCCATCGCCTTCGCGATCACCGGTCCCGTAAGCTGTTGCATGCGACGACGCAGTTCGGTCGTGGCTTCGACGCCGGGGTTGAGCAGGATGCGCCCAATGCTGTTGATGACGTCAGGCACATCAGAAGCCGCGCCGGCTTTACCGAGTACCGTTTCCAAGAGATCGCGGTCGTTCCCCTCAAGGCCTCCCGTTGTGCCATAGGTGCGGTAGACTGGAAACGCGACAAGAATGTCGGTGATGGCACGGTCCAGCGTTTCGCGCGGAACATCCGGTAGCGCAGCGCTTGCCAATTCACATAGCCTCGCGCGCTCGCCGGCAAAATTCTGCCGCACCATCGTTTGTTTGGCCTTGTTCAAGACCGCCGCGAAATCTGCCTGAGCCGGCGCAACCGCCCGATAAGCGGTATTGAGGGTTTCCAGCCCTTCGCTGTCGATAAACAGCGGGCCGACGCTTGCGATGACCTCATAGCCGGTCGTACCTGCGACAGGCCAATTGGCGGGTAGGTTCTCATCACGTGCAACGATCTTTTCGACCAGGATGTAGATCTCTTCGCCGACGGCCGCGCGCAACTTGGCAAGATAACCTGCCGGATCGGCCAGCCCGTCTACGTGGTCTATCCGAAGCCCCTGCACGCTGCCGGACCGCACCAGATCGATAACCAGACGATGGGTGCGGTCGAAGACTTCCTGATCCTCGACACGCACTCCGACAAGCCCGGTGACTTCGAAGAAGCGCCGATAGCTCAACTGCGCTGCGGCGTCCTTCCAGTTGATCAACTGCCAATGCTGGCTTTGGTGAAGCGCGTTCAGAAGGGAGGCGTCGCTTGAGAGCCTTCCCGGCGTTTGCTCGCCTCCGGCCAGACGTTCTTCCGCGACGCTTTGTGGATCGAGCGGGTAGAACTGGTCGTAGCAGGCGAGACGAGGTTCGCCCGTTGGCTGATGGCGCGTAATCCCGATCAGACCACTCCCCACTGCTTCCTCGAAGGGTCTGTCAAGCACGGGCAGGGTAATGCGCCTGCTCCAGTCGATATCGAAGAAGGCGGCGTAGGGGCTGGCTCTTCCGAGTTGCAGGACACTCTCCCACCACGGGTTTTCCAGCGATGCGGTCATGTGGTTCGGGACGATGTCGAGGATGAGCTGTAGTCCCGACGACTTCAGGGCATCGACAAGCTGATCGAAGCCTTCCTTGCCTCCAATCGCGGGATCGACATTGTTTGGATCGATGATGTCGTAGCCGTGGGTCGATCCGCTTGTGGCGGTGAAAACAGGCGAGGCATAGAGATGGCTAACACCAAGCGATTTCAGGTAGGGGATCGAGGCGGTCGCGTCGGCGAAAGTGATCCCGTTGCGAAATTGCAGCCGATAGGTCGCGGTCGGAATAGGCATGGAACATCCCCGGATTGGCTGCGCTGCCGCAGGGCTTCTCGAGCGGCGCTAGCGAAACTGCGGCGCGCCGACTTGGTTCCGAGAATGCATGGCTGAGAGGGTATCGGGTTCGCGTGTGCAGCCTTAGCCGCCGGCTCCGGGTGGCGCATCGTTCTCAAGATATTCGCTGTACTGAACGGTTTGGGTCGTGTCGGTGTCGATGCTCGCGGAGGTGCGACGCAGCATTCTTACGCCAGGGCCGCCGTCGACGGGGCCCTCATCAAAAACCAACACCCCAGCTGCCTCGAGCGCATCGAGAAGTATGCGTCCTCCGCTCAAGACGCCGATCTCTTCTCCGGATGCTTCCAGCGCTTCAATCACGGACGCCGGGACGCCGGATGCATCGGCCAGCTCGTCGCGGTCCCATCGCAGCAAGGCTCTTGCGGCCACAATCTGTTCGCCGATCGGCATGTCCGCTTCCCGTTTTGGTTGGGGGGTGGCAGATGACACGGATGCCATCTGCCGAAAAATGCGCCCCTATCGCGGGCAGGCTGCCACATATTGGCGGCCATACTGGTCTCGGTAGTAGCACTGCCCGGGCTGACCGGCGACATTGCCGATCACAGCGCCGGCAACGCCACCAACGGCTGCGCCAACTGCTGCCCCACGGACGTTGCCGGTTGCCACGCCGCCTACGACGGCTCCGGTAGCTGCTCCAATGCCGGCGCCCTTCTCTGTGGGGGTGCAGCCGCTGGCGGCAGCTATCCCAGTAACAACAAGCAAGATCGCGATCGGTTTCATTTCTTCTTCCTTTCCACTCTCCTCAAAGGGTCTACCGGATCAAACATAGGCCGATGTCCGCGAAGGCAAGCTTTGACCTCGCGGACAGAACCGGCTCTACTTCTCCTTCACGAACACATGAGCTTCGACAGCGGCGGCAATGAACGCGCGCCGGGCCTCGGCTGCCGGCCGTTTTCCCTCAAGGGCCTCGACGCAAATCTTGCGCGCCTCTCGTAGCTGGCGGCCGGCGACCACAGGCCAGTTGCTTCGCAACGCCACCATCGCCTCACCGACACTGCCAATCGTCTTGAAATCGCCGGTTTGGGGCAATGCGTAGGAAAGTGGTTTTGTCCATTTCTTGTCCATGAGAACCTCTTGCCGGCGCACCACGCCGGCGGCTTCAACGGGTGGTGGCAAGTCGCGCTATCTGTCCGAAATCGATGGCAGGTGCAGTTCAGCCTGCTGCCGGTGTTTTTCATCGAGCGCCTCGATATTCGGACGCCGGAAGGCTTCGGACTCGGGCGCTTCCTTTTCCCAAGGCCGAGAGCTGATGATGTTGTCGTCAATCTTGGATCGACACCGACCGCCAAGCCGGATGTACTCCTCGGCACGTTCCAATGAAGGCGTCTTGCTCATCTCCCGACCTCCCTTTGGCATGGAAAACCGAGGGACGCTGTCATTGTTCCACAATTTCTGGTTTTTCTGCCGATGGTGGCGTGGATCGCGCTCGGCTCAATCTGGGTGCGCCGGACGCAACAGCACGAGGCTTCGCGGTTGCAGAGTATAATCCGCAGCCTCATGGATCACGCCTGACTCTGCATCGGGATCTGCGGTCGTCAGTTCGATGGTCCAAGGCCTATCCTCATGTTCCGGCAAGTGAAACACGACTTCGCCATCATGGGGATTGAACAGGAGCAGGACCTCGTTCCAGTGTTCGGCGTCCGGTTGCGGTTGCTCATGGAGTAGATGAAGCCCGAGCGTCGTGCTCCCTTCGTCTTGCCAATGATCCTCGGTCTGTTCGCCACCGGTCGGGTTGAGCCAGCGGATTACCATCCCGTCGCGCCAGTTCTCCCGTCGAAGGAGCGGCTGCGCCTGGCGAAGATCGATGAGACGGCGCGTGAAATCCGAAAGCTTCTTTGCGCTGTCCGGCAGGTCCTGCCAGTGCAGCCAGCTCAGCTCGCTGTCCTGGCAATAGCCATTGTTGTTGCCCATCTGGCTGCGCCCCAATTCGTCCCCAGCGAGAAGCATCGGTACGCCGTGCGAGAATAGAAGCGTTGCCAACAGATTGCGTTTCTGGCGCTCCCTGATCTCATTGATCGCCTCGTCATCGGTCGGACCTTCGGCGCCATAATTGAAGCTCCGGTTGTGGTCGTGACCGTCGTTGTTTTCCTCGCCGTTGGCTTCATTGTGCTTGGCGTCGTAGGACACAAGATCGTTCAGCGTGAAGCCGTCATGAG
Source organism: Hyphomicrobiales bacterium (assembly GCA_900468535.1). GTDB lineage: Bacteria > Pseudomonadota > Alphaproteobacteria > Rhizobiales > Rhizobiaceae > Rhizobium. Next base: position 117,453 of record UBTY01000025.1, read on the forward strand.
CCGTGACGAAGTTCACGCTCGCCCACGGTCTGCGCCCGCGAAGATCATATATATCGCCCGACCCGAGCATTCTGGCGGCGAAGTCGCCGGCCGTCCCGTCCTCGTCCTTCCAGTAGTCGCGCATCGTATCGCGGTATTTGTCGTTCCATTCCGACCATCCCGGCGGAAAACCGCCGACCTGATATCCACCGGGGCCAATGTCCCAGGGTTCGCCGATCAGTTTCAGCCGGGATAGCACCGGATCCTGGCCAACCGCGTCGAAGAAGCCTCCGCGTTGATCGAAACCTTCGGGCTCTCGGCCGAGGATGGTGCCGAGGTCGAAGCGAAAGCCGTCGACATTCATTACCTCCGCCCAATAGCGCAGGGAATCCGTGATCATCTGCAGCACGCGCGGATGCGAGGTGTTCACGGTATTGCCGGTGCCGGTGTCGTTGACATAGTAGCGTGATCGGTCCGGCAGCGTTCGATAGTAGGAGAAATTGTCGATCCCCTTGAAGGATAGCGTCGGCCCGAGCTCGTTTCCCTCAGCCGTATGGTTGTAGACGACATCAAGGATGACTTCGATGCCCGCATCGTGGAAGGCGCGGACCATGTCGCGGAAGCCCGCCAGTCCGTTGGGTCCGTAATAGCGTGTGGCCGGGGCGAAAAAGCCTATCGTGTTATAGCCCCAGTAGTTGTTGAGACCCTTGTCGAGCAGGTGGGGGTCGTCGGGGAAGTAATGGACCGGGAGCAGTTCGATCGAGCTCACTCCGAGCGCTTTCACATAGTCAACAATATTGCGATGCCCGAGACCCTCGAATGTTCCGCGCAGTTGTTCCGGAATTGCCGGGTGCAGCTGGGTCATCCCTTTCACGTGCGCTTCGTAGAATATGGTCCGGGGCCACGATGTTCCGGGCTTGGCCTCCGGCTTGTCGATAAGGCGCCAAGGATCGATCACCCTGCATTTTGGCATGGATGAAGCGCTGTCGCTTTCGTCGGAGGACAGGTCCTTCTCCTCGCTTTCAATGTCATAACCAAACGTCGCCTGTCCCCATTTGACCTCGCCGACGATCTCTCGGGCATAAGGGTCGATGAGCAGCTTGTTGGGGTTGAAGCGGTGTCCGTGTTCCGGATCGTAAGCTCCATGAACACGATAGCCATAGAGCGCGCCGGGTTTGAGACCACGCACGTGGCCATGCCAGATTTCGTTGGTGTACTCTGGCAGGAGAATCCGCTCCTCCTGACCGCCATTCTCATCGAAGAGGCAGAGTTCGACCCGTTCTGCATGCGCGCTGAAGAGCGCAAAGTTGACACCGTCTTCGGTAGGCGTCGCGCCCAGAGTCGTAAAGTCACCGGCTTCGATTTCGTATGCTTGTTGTCGCGTCATGAAGGCCCCATCGTGCGTTGGCGCGACAACAACACCCTTCAGGATAATTTGTTCCTCCACTCGTCTGCACGGCACGTCCGACCTTCGGGTTTAGTTCGTGCTAGCTGCAGTTGTTTCTAGCGCCATAAATTATTTAATGCTAATATAGCTTGTGTATCCCGGCGTTTCATTCGGCACCGCATTCCGTACAGCAACGCAGTCTTCTCGACAAAGTAGAGATCCAATTCTCACACCGCTTGTTCAGACGAATTCCTTGGGGGGATCATGCAAAACCGAGTCTTATTCGCGGGAAGCACCCGCCAGCGTTTCGCTTTGTTTCGGCTAAGTTTGCTGTGCGGCATTGGGATCGCATGTCTCTTCGCTTTCGGTGCTGCCGCGCAGGCGCCGACGGACGAACAGCGCAACGCGATCCGCTCCGCCTGCCGCTCGGATTTCATCGCGAAATGCTCAGGTGTTCAGCCGGGAGGAATCGAGGCATTGACCTGCTTGCAGCAGCACGAGGCGACGCTTGCGCCCGCGTGCAAGCAGGCTGTTTCGGCGATAAGCACCAAGCCGAAGTCAACCTCCACACAACCAGCGCAACCGAGCGGCAACGCCGCTGCAACGCCTGCGCCATCAGCGTCGCCGCAAGGCGGTTCCGCCCCGCCCACACAGGCCCAACGCAACGCCATCAAGTCGGCTTGCCAGCGGGACTTCATGGCACAATGCCCCGGCGTGCAACCCGGTGGAAAGGAAGCCTTGTCCTGCCTGCAGCAGCAAAGCGCCAACCTCTCCGCTCCCTGCCAGCAGGCGGTCAGCGCTATTTCGACGACAACCGGTTCGGTTGCGACGCCGGGCGCTACTGCCGTGCCGGCACCCGCTCCTGGGGCGAACATGGCGATGCCGGCGTTTTCACCGCGCGAGGAGGCCATTATCCTTCGCCGAGCCTGCGGGCCGGATTTTCGTGCACTCTGCCGAATGGTGCCGCTCGGTGGTGGGCGGGGGATCGCGTGCCTGCGCGATAACCTCCAGCGCGTCTCTCCCGGATGCCATCGGGTTCTGACTTCGGGCCTATAGCGCCACTGCCGGCGCGATTGTCGAGACTAGGTCGTGATGACCGCGCCCTCCATCAAAATCTATGACGGATCAAGGAAAGGCATCGTCATGTCATCGACACCTCTGCGACTGAGGCGGGTACTGATCTTTACCTCCATTATTTCCAGTCTTGTCATACCGACCTCGGCGTGGGCGGATGATGCCAAGGCCCTGCTCAAGAAGATGTCCGACTTTCTTGCGCAACAGAAGACGATGTCCTTCGACTATCAGTCCTCGCTCGAAGCGGTCACGCCGGATTTCGAGAAGCTGCAGTTTGTCAGCTCCGGCAAGGCGACCCTGACGCGGCCGGATAAGCTGCGGCTGTCCCGGACGGGTGGATATGCGGATCTCGATGTCAGCTTCGACGGTTCGGCGCTGACGGTTCATGGCAAGAACCTCGACGCCTACGCCAAGATAGACGGAAAAGGTACGCTCGACGAACTCATCGATCGCCTCGAGAATGCCGGCATTGAAGCACCGGGCGCAGATCTCCTGTCGTCGGATGTGTACGATGAGTTGATCACTGACGTCACCGAAGCCAAGCACATTTCGAGCGCTTTCGTGAACGGCGTCGAATGCGATTATCTCGCATTCCGCACTCCCGAGGTTGATTGGCAGATCTGGATCGAGGCCGGCCCGAAACCGATCCCGCGCCGCTATGTCATCACCAGCAAACATGTGGTGCAGGCGCCCGAGTACACGCTTGAGATCAACGATTTCAAGACTGGCTCCGACGTCGCCAGCGTGTCCTACAACATCGAGATTCCGGCGAGCGCCAAGAAGGTCGATCTCAGCGAAATGGAATCCATCGACGAGTTGCCGGCGCCGACCGGCACGGGAGGGGTGCAATGAACTCGAAGAAGATCATCGTCGCAGTCGGTCTGGCCGCAGTCCTTGTGTTTTCGGATGTCGAGATTGAGAAACAGGGCATCTTTCCACTGTCGATCGGTTTCGCGACACCGGCCGGTGCGGTTATCGGACGGCCGCTGACCCCGCTCTCCTACGCAGGGGTCGCCCGCAGGACGACCCGTCGAGTGGTGAGGCGAACGGCAACGACGATTGCCGTACTGCCGCCTGGTTGCCTCTACGGCCCTTATTACGGCGGCTATTATTATCGCTGCGGTTCGCTCTACTACGCCAAGAGCGGGGGCGTCTACGTGCAGGTTATCGTGCAGTAGCGGCCTAGGGCTGCGCGTTTGGCATCTGGTCATCGATGGGCGTCGCGGATGTTCCGCGGCGCCTTCTGTATTCCTCGAGCCGCTGCAGTACCACGTAGAATGACGGCACGAACAACACCGCGAGGCAGGTCGAGGCGATCATTCCGCTGAAGACGGAGATGCCGATCGATTTGCGCGCCGATGCGCCGGCCCCGCTTGCCAGAACCAGCGGCAGGACACCCAGGATGAAGGCGAAGGAGGTCATGAGGATCGGCCGGAACCGAAGCCGTGCGGCTTCGACGGCGGCGTCCAGGATCGGCATGCCTTCTTCGCGCTTCTCGCGCGCATATTCCACGATGAGGATCGCGTTCTTCGCGGAGAGGGCAATCAGAAGGATGAGCCCGATCTGCGTATAGAGATTGTTCGCGACGCCCGCCGCCATAAGGGCGCCGACGGTGCCGAGAAGCGCCAACGGTACGGCGAGGATCACGGCCAGCGGCAGGATCCAGCTTTCATACTGACCGGCGAGCACGAAGTAGACGAGAAGCATGGCAAGCGCGAAGATGAAATAGATCTGCGTGCCGACGGCTTTCTCCTGGAACGACAGTGCCGTCCAATCAAACCCTGTGCCCGAAGGCAACGTCTTGTTGGCGATCTGCTCCATCACATTGAGTGCCTGACCGGAGCTGAAGCCTGCGGCCGGGCCGCCGACGATCGTGGCCGTCGGGTAGAGATTGTAGAGGCTGATCAGTGAAGGTCCCTGCATTGCCGTGACGGAAACCACCGTGCCAAGCGGAACCATTGTCCCGTCGCCGGCTCTGACCTTCAAATTGCGGATATCGTCAGGGCGGATTCGGAAATCTGACGCGGCTTGCGCATAGACCTGAAAGGTGCGTCCGAACTTGTTGAACTGCGTGACATAGGTCGATCCGACGTAGCCTGACAGAGCCGAGAACACTTGCCCCACCGTAACACCAAGCGTCTCCGCCTTGATGCGATCGACCACGATTTCCAGCTGCGGAACATTCGACCGAAACGACGTGCTGAGCCGCTGCAGCGACGATTGGGCATTGCCGTTATTCACGATGGAATCCGCAAGCGACTGTAGCAACGGGTAATCTGCAATACCGTTCCGGAGTTCGATCTGCATCGTGAAGCCGCTGGCGTTGCCGACGCCCTGTATCGGCGGTGGAACGATGACAAGCGTCTTGGCATTCAGGATGCCCTGCAGTTGCGTATGAAGATGCTCGTAGATCGACAACAGATTCTGGCCCTCGGCCTTCCCGCGCTCGTCCCAGTCCTTCAGGACGACATAGGCGACGCCAGCGTTCTGGAGGCTGGCATTGTTATCAAGCACGGAAATGCCGCTGATCGTCAGCACGTCTTCCACGCCTGGGGTCGCCTGAGCGATCTTGCCGACTTCCTGCATGACCGCATCAGTGCGCTCCTTCGAGGCGCCGTCAGGCAATTGCGCGCCGATCAGCACGTAACCCTGATCCTCGATCGGCAGAAATGCGGTCGGCAGGCGCGCAAGCCCCCAGGCTGCGGTTCCCATCAGAATGCAAGCGATCACCACCATCAGCCCGCTGTGGTGCGTCATCGCCGATATAAGGCGCGTGTAGCCATGCTCGGCGCGATCGTAGACGGCGTTGAAGCCCCGATACAGGAAGTTGCGCTTTTCGGGCGGAACGGGCGGGCGCAGCCACAGGGCGCACTGCGTCGGCTTGAGGGTGACGGCGTTGATCGCGCTGATCAGGGCGGTTGCGGCGATCACCAGCGCGAACTGGCGATAAAGCTGTCCCGTCAATCCCGGCAGGAACGCCGCTGGAATAAACACGGCCATCAGAACAAGCGTGATCCCGATCACCGGTCCGAGCAGCTCTTCCATGGCCTTCTCGGCCGCCTGCCTGCCGGACATGCCGGCTTCAATGTGGCGGGCGACACCCTCGACAATGACAATGGCGTCGTCGACGACGATGCCGATTGCAAGGACGATCGCAAACAAGGTCGAGAGGTTGACGGTAAAACCGAGCGCCGCCATCGCTGCGAAGGCACCGATGATCGTCACCGGAACCGTGGTTGCGGGCACGAGCATCGCTCGCCAATCCTGCAGGAAGACGAGAATGACAATGAGAACGAGGACGCCCGCCTCGATCAGCGTCACGTAGACCTCATCGATCGAGGCATTCACGAACTTGGTCGTGTCGAACGGGATATGGTATTGAAGGCCGGGCGGGAAGCTTTTCGCCAGTTCCGCCATCTTGGTCTTGACGGATTGCGCAACGGCAATCGCGTTGGCCTCGGGCAACTGATAGATCCCGATCCCAGCCGCAGGCTGGCCGTTCTGCATGAAGGTCTGGCTGTAGGTCTGGGCGCCGAGTTCGACCCGCCCGATATCACGGATACGCGTTACGCGACCGCCGTTTGCGCCGTCGACCTTGACGATGATGTTCTCGTAGTCGATGGCCTCGTTGAGCCTGCCGTTGACATTCAGCGTATATTGAAACGTCTGTCCCTTCGGGACCGGCGGAATTCCAAGTTGCCCGGCCGTAACTTCCTGGCTCTGCTGCTGTACGGCACTGACGATGTCCTGCGGTGTCAGCCCTCTCGCCTGCATGAGATTGGGATCCATCCAGATACGCATCGCGTACTGACCGGCGCCGAAGACGTTGACGTTACCGACCCCCGGCAGTCGGGACAGCTCATTCTGAAGATTGATGACAGCGTAGTTCGACAGGAACAGGCTGTCATAGCGTCCGTCGTCGGAGGTCAGGCTGACAAAGCCCAGGATCGCCGTCGACTTCTTTTGCGTGGTCACGCCCTGGAGCTGCACGGCCTCCGGCAACGAGGAAAGAGCAATCGCCACGCGATTCTGCACGAGCACCTGCGCCTGATCGGGGTCGGTTCCAATCGCGAAAGTCACCGTGAGGGAATAGGTCCCGTCACTGGCACTGGTGGACTGCATGTAGATCATGTCCTGGACGCCGTTGACCTGCTGCTCGATGGGCAGCGCGACGGTGTCGACCAGGGTCTTGGCGCTGGCACCCGGGAACCGGGTCGTGACCTGCACCGTCGGCGGAACGACGTTCGGATATTGGGCGACAGGCAGGTTGTACAGCGCCACCGCGCCGACCAGAACGAAAACCAGCGCCAGCACGTTGGCCAGGACGGGTCTCTCGATGAAGAAGCGCGAGATCATGCCATTGTCCTCAGAGGTTCAGATAGCGCTTTCCAGTGAGTTATTGCGTGGTGACCGTCGGCTTTGCATCACCACCAGTGCCTGCAGGCGAGTCGCTCATCTGCGATTTTTCCGGGGCGACCGTCGCGCCCGGAACCGCCTGCTGAGTACCCTCGATGATCACCCAGTCGGTCGCCTCAAGACCCGTTTCAATGACGCGGAGCAGACCTTCCTGCTGTCCCGTCTTTACTTGCTTTTGCACAACGACATTGTCGTTGCCGACAACGAGGACATAGCTTCCCTGCTGGTTCGTTCCGATCGCATCGTCTCGCACAAGCAGCGCCTTGTCGTTGCGGCCGACGGGAACTCGAACGCGGACGAACAGACCGGGAAGCATCATCCGATCCTTGTTCTCGAAGAGTGCCCGGACCTGCAATGTTCCGGTTGATGCATCGAGCTGCGGGGAAACGTAGTCGAGATGACCCTTGTGGGGATAACCCTCTTCCGTCTGCAAACCGAGTTCAGCGGGAATGGTCGGCAGGTCAGTCTGCTTGAACGTGCGGCCCTGTTTCGCCAGCTCCTGCTTGATCATCAAGACCTGTGTCTCGCTGACGTTGAAATAGGCGTAGAGCGGGTCGGACTGGACGATGCTTGCGAGCTTGGTCGGACCGGACACCCCGACAAGAGCACCGATGTCCACCAGATGATTTGTGACTATGCCGTCAAACGGTGCTGTGACCTCGGTATAGCCAAGATTGATGGTCGCGAGCTCGAGGTTTGCCTGCGCATTCAGGATCGCCGCGTTCGCCTCGTCAAGCGTTGCCTTTGCGCTGTCGACGGCAGTCTGCGTCGTGACCTGCTGTTTCATAAGATTGAGTTGGCGGTCATATTCCTGTTGAGCGCCGACCTGGGATGCCTTTTGCGATGCTAAAGACGCCTTCGCTTGATCGACCTGGGCCTGATAGGTATCGGGCTCGATACCAAAGAGCTTGGTGCCCTTGGTGACGGGCGTGCCATCCTGATAGCTGATCGTTTCGATGTAGCCTTGGACACGCGCTTCGATGTCGACGGCGTTCAGCGGCGCGGTATTCCCGGTGAGTTCGAAATAGAGCGTGATAGGCTCCACGACAGGCTGCGCGATCCGGACGGCCTGTGGCGGTGGAGGGACGTAGGTGTTGTTGTTTCCGTCGCAGCCGAGGAGCCCGGCCATAAGAAGGAGCGCCAGAAAAAGCAGCGGACCTTGATGTAGACTCACACGCATTGCTGCTACCTCGGCGGTTCACGAGTACCAGTCTTCATGCGCGCCCCGGCACTGACCCCCGGTCCGCGATAGCTCAAGGCATGTGCTACTATGCCGCGCCCTCGCCAGAAAATGCAATAGCTCGTCAGTACGCAATTAAGCTGCCCGCCAACGAAACGCTTCGAGGGATCATTGCTGGAAAAGTAGAAGCACGTAGGCGAGGAACAGCACGAGGTGTACGGCACCCTGCAGCAAATGCGTGCGGCCACTCGAAAAGGTGATGATGCTGACGGCCAGGGTTAGCAACAGCATGACGAGGTTTTCATGCTCAAGCCCCAGCGTCACGGGGTTGCCGATAATATGGCTGATCGCCAGCATCGCCGGAACCGTCAGCCCGATGGTCGACAAGACCGAGCCGAGAAAGATGTTGATTGCCCGCTGAAGGTGATTGGCTACCGAGGCGCGCACCGCACTGATGGCCTCCGGCGTCGCCACCAGCACAGCCATCACGACACCGCCGAACGCGGTCGGTGCGTTCAGCGTCTCGATGACGTAGTCGATCGGGTGGGCGAGCTGCTCCACGAGAAAGACGACCGGTGCCATATAGGAAAAGAGCAGGATGGTGTGCGGCAATACCTCTCCGCGCGACCGTTGGACCTCGTGCTGCGCGCCCGTATCGCCTTCCTCGGCGAAGAAATGACGGTGGCGTCCCGTCTGAAGCAGCAGAAAGGTGACGTAGAGCCCGACGGATATGATGCCAAGGATCAGCTGGCGCGGTGCTGCGGGATGCTGCCCGTCTGGACCAGCCAGAAAGGTTGGCATGACAAGGCTCAGCGTCGCCATTGGAACGATCAGGCCGAGATAGGCATTCGCACCCTGCAGGTTGTGCTGCTGCTCAGGGCGGCGCCAGGCGCCGAGCAACAGCGAAAGGCCGACCATGCCGTTCAGGATGATCATCACAACGGCGAACAGCGTGTCGCGCGCCAGCGTCGGGTTGTTCTCACCATGCGTCATGACCGCGGAAATGGCCATGACCTCGATCGAGGTGATGGTCAGGGTGAGGATCAGCGTGCCGTAGGGTTCCGTCAGCCGCTCGGCGAGGCGCTCTGCGTGGCGGACGACCGAAAGTGCCGAGGCCAGAACGACCCCGAAGAGGCTGATGAAGATCGCAGCGAACCAGATAGGATTGGAGAGATGCTCGAACAGCGTATCGCCGAACAGAAAGAAGATCACGCCCGTCGCTATGGACACAGGCAGGAGCCATTCTTGCCGCAGGAGAGCCGCAAACCCCGTCTTTTCCGAAAGGATGGAGTCGCCGCTCATCCTGGAAATCGCTCGTTGGTGAATGGCGACAACGCGATCGCCAAAGACATCCAGTTCATGCCCCGTCCCGTTGGCCTCCCGGCGTTGATCTCTTCAGATTGCCTGCAGTCCGGCAGGCTAGCAAGCCATATCGATAGGAGGGTCAGCATCGACGAGCGCGCGAAACGACGTTAATGCATCTGGTCGTCAGAGATCGCGGATGATCGAGAAGTTCGCGCAGCTTGAATCGATATTGCCGATGCGGATCAGATGCTGGCAACGGGCCGTCAGAAGCGACAGACGCACGTCCTTCGCATTCTTGGCGCGAAGAAGGAGTTCCTGGCGGGCAAACAGGAGCCCTGTTCGATCCTTGAGTTCAAACGCCACATGCTCGCTCAATCCGTCGTCCGATATCGTAATCGTCCCCAAACCCTGCTGCATATTGAGCGCTCCTCATTTTAGCAGAGTGTGTTTGAGCTTCGTGCGATGATCAATAGCGTCGCGCGGTTTGTCCCCAACGATCCGAGGGCGTGATAGGGACCGCTACCGCGAATGATCGGTGACCGGTTCCTTCCGCACTTCGCGAACATGGCGCAACGCCGTGCCGGAGGGGATCCGCGCGGCGGCTGATTTGGGCACGCCGACGCGCTGGGAAAGATAGATGCCGGAGTGGCCGCTGCAGAGATACGCGACGAAACACGCCACAGCGATATAAAGCGCGTTCGTCGCGCCAAAGAGCTCTATACCCATGAAGATGCAGGCGAGGGGGGTATTTGTGGCGCCTGCGAAGACGGCCACGAATCCAAGACCGGCGAAGAGGTCGACCGGTGCTCCCAGGATGTTCGCGAGGGCATTTCCGAGCGCTGCTCCGATGAAGAACAGCGGCGTGACCTCGCCACCCTTGAAGCCCGAACTCAGCGTCAGGATGGTGAACAGCGCTTTCCAGAGCCAGCTGGTATAATCGGCATGATCAGGACGAAAGAAGCCGGCAATCGTTGCGTCGCCGGGATTTGCCGACCAGACACCAAGCCCCAGATACTGCCTGCCGACAAGAGCGGTGAGCGCCAGCAGGATCATCGCGGCGACAACGGGTCGCAATGGCGGATAGGGCAGGGTAGCCTTCCAGAACGAGGACAGGCGATGCGATGTCTCGGCAAACATGTAGGCGGCGAGGCCGAAGATCGCGCCGGCGATCGCGACCTTGAGCAGCAGCAGGGGCTGGAGATGAGCGGAAGCCCCGTCCATCACGGCACCGGCATAGCTGATGACATATGAGGTATGGGTGATCCCCCAGGCCTGACAAACCCAGTCGGCGGTGATCGCAGCCATTAACGCGGGCACGAGCGCCTCATATTGAATGCGACCGATCGTCAGCACTTCAAGAGCAAAGATCGCTCCGGCGATCGGCGTGCCGAAGACGGCGCCGAAACCGGCGGCAATTCCCGTCATCAGCAGTATCCGCACATCGCCCGCCTTGAGGCCGAAGAGGCGCGCGAAAGCGCCAGCCAGGCTGCCGCCGATCTGGACGGCCGTTCCTTCCCGTCCGGCGGATCCGCCGACCAGATGCGTCAGGACGGTTGCGACCAGGATGAAGGGCGCCATGCGAAGCGGAACACCACCACCAGGCTCGTGGATCTGGTCGACGATCAGATTATTCCCCCCGTCGGCTGCTCCGCCGAAGCGCTGGTACAGATAGACCATCGCAAAGCCTGCGGCCGGCATCAGATAGATCAGCCAGGGAAATGCGAAGCGCAAGGCAGTCGCCTGATCGAGCGACCACAAGAAGAAGGCGACAAGAGATCCGACGACCACAGCCATCGGAACGGTCAAGCCAACCCACCTGCCAAGGCGGAGAACTTGTCTGACCTCGGGACGGTTGAGAAGTGGCGAAAGGATAGATCCCAGGCGGAACCACGATGTTCTGGAAACGAGATGAAATTTGCGCACAGCCCTACTCCTTGACGCCTTGCCAGGCGCTCTGTCGAGTAGGAGTCATCAGCTTGCAAGCAAGCGGTTCGGCCACCACGGCCCGGCAGAATCCATTACCGTGCCCGGTTCTTAAAATCGCCCGGCCATTCGTGTCAAGCACTCCGCAGGGTTGCCAGAAATTCCTCGGCGGCACGGAGCCCGGTGGCGTAGGCGCCGTGCGCCGTCGAGAAATCGCTCTTATGCGTTGCTTCTCCCGCAAAGAAGATCCGGTCGTCATAGGGCCGCGCCAGCAATTTGCGAGCGCCGGCGTGCCCCGGCAGTGCGTGGCTATAGCCGCCGCCGATCGATGCGGTGCCCGCCCAGTTGGAAGCAGTGAGAGGCTTGAGGCAGGAACGGACGGATGCACCGAAGAGAGCTGTGAGCTGATCGACGGCTCTGGCGAATGCGGCTTCCGCCCCCATCAAGGCAGCACTCCGGGCGCCGGCTCCCCCAAGGAAGCATTCGATCACCGCCATCCCCAACGGCATGATGTAGTAGCTGCCGGTCTCCGGATCGCTGGGGTCGCCGATAACGTGGGTCTCTGGCTGGAACGGGCTCGGCCCGACGACTTCCAGGAACAACTTCTCATTATTGCCGAGGGGCAGCAGGGATGCCGCATGGCGCCAGTCGTCGAGCGCAGGGGGTAGATCGATGGTCCCGCTTGCCAGGACATACGAGGACATGGTCAGAATTGCCGCTCGCGCTGTAAAGGATCCCTGCGGCGTTGACAGCCGAACGCCGCCGCTGGTCAGCTCCAGCCGTTCGAGAGGAACGCCAAGCCGAAGATCGACACTCGCGGGTAGGGCTGACGTGATCATCGATCCGTAGCCCCCGAGCACCCGCCAATTGCAGTCGGTGGATGCATCGTCATAGGCAAGATAGTCTTCCGCCGAAATGCGCTCCAGTTCATCGCCGGAGATGTAACCGCTGAGCGCCTGGAGATAGGCGTTCCATCTTTTGTCTGGAGCAAGCGCATCGGAGGCCCGATCATGGCCAGGACCAAGTCGGCGCAAACCCTCGTTCCAACTCTGGAAGGCATTCGACGCTGCCGTGTGATCCTGAATGGAAAATCCGCGGTCCTCGAACTGATGGCCCCAAGCCGAGGGATGCCGGTCGACCGAAAATCCGAGCTCGCCGGCCAGAGCAGTCCACGGATTGCGATCCGCCGAATGAAGCCAGCCGCATCCGAGATCGAGAGGACCTGCGCTGGACCGGACCGTCCAGGCGCGTCCGCCAGGCCGCGGCATGGCCTCTATCATCAGGATTGAAAGTCCGCTGCCGGATAGGCGGCGCGCTGCGCCGATACCGGCTGCTCCCGCGCCGATAATGGCGATATCGAAATCGAAGGTGACTGACATGTCTATTCCGCTGGATCTGCCCACCACCGTGGTCACAACCAGAATAGGCGGACTTTCAGGCGAGGCGCAACGATCTCCTCGTGTGCGGGATACGGTGCAATTGCTGGCCGAAAATGGTTATGCGCAAAAAAAATGAAAATGTCGAAAAATGCTTGTTGACTTAGAAAGGTTG